>NZ_KB899045.1:163029-181021 GCF_000377985.1 Sporolactobacillus vineae DSM 21990 = SL153 | reverse complement strand
GATACATCCCCATTTCAGGGAGTTCTCACTTCAAAAAAGCAGCGCAAAAGCGTTGCTTTTTTGCCTATCTATTCTTCTTTTAATGCGATCTATGTAAAAAAATAAGAGGATTGCTAAAAAAGCAACCCTCAATTCTAAAAAAAATCCGTTTTATTTGCACCCAATTTTTCTTCCGGAGTATCCTCTCCAAGCAGAATGTCCATATTTTCAAACTGTTTTTCAGTGATTTTCATTGAACGGATTGCACCATTTACCGGCGGAAGATGTTCTTTCAGCCGTTTCATATGTTTTGTGACCCCATCTTCTCCATTGCAGATTCGTGTGTACACAGAAAATTGAAGCATGGTATAGCCATCCTTGAGTAAAAATTTTCGAAAATGGCTATAGGCTTTCCGTTCACGGATCGACGTTACCGGCAGATCAAAGAATACCAGGATTCTCATAAACTTACTCATACGAATGAATATGCACATTAACTAATTCAGGGAGAAGCAAAAGTGAAGCATCTGTCTGCCGGCATGCAGTTGCATAACTTTTCACCATCTGATCCACCCCGTTCGTAATACTCTGTTTTTCACCGTTCCAAACTGCTTCAATGTTCAGCACTTCAAATAATTTCTTTCGGATGTCTGCGTCCCACTCGTCATTCTCCTTCACATTCACTGCAACGATAACATCAACAAAGGCGCGCAGAGTCTCCATGAAGTCATCTGCCAGATTAAAAGCATTCGTTTGACTATCATGAAACACACCGAAGCAAGGATTAAATCCGTAACGAACTAACGCGCGGGCAACCAGTGAACGCATAATGCTATATCCATAATTTAATGCTACATTCCGCGTGTTTTCTTCGCGTCGCTGAAATCTATCTCCGAAAACAGCCATAAAATAAACCCTTGCTCCGTACGCTTCACGATTGCTGCGGTCTCCGGACTCAACACTGCGACTAATTGAAAAAAGCCGGTTTGCTTCTTCTCCCTTGTTTAACAGCTCCAGACAATGTGCCTGATTTTCCAATTTTCGGATGACAATCTTCTGCCAGATTCGTTTGATAAAGGGCTTTGGTAATTTGAGCTGAATCTCCAGAACTTCTTTTTGCCGAGAATGTTGATTAAAGGTTTGAATAATCCCACTGGGCATTCGCTTATGGTCACATAGAATCACTTCAACCTGATATTCCGTACATTTGCTTAGTAGAGCACTAGTGATCGTAATCGACGGATCTTCCAACGTAATTGTACAAATATCCTCTAATGGAATGCGGATCGTTTCTTCCTGATGAATCAGAAGCTGTTCATCCTTCGTTGACAACTTTGATGGATTACGAATGACTAAGTGCCGGTACGCCATATTGTGTCTCCCCATGCACCCTTGATAAATTTCCGAGCGGATCAACTTGATATTTTTCAAAGAGCTGAAGGCCTTGCGTTCCAACACGATCTGTAAAGCTGTTCATGTGATCAATTATTGTGATTGCCCCAGTATGAATATCAGTTCCTTTGAAGTAAAAGTAACTTTCCTGCCATGAAATAGTTTTATTAATGTTTGATTTGGTAGTCTTTACCTTTTTCATTTTTATATATATTACATCATTTGGATAAAGGTTAAAGAGGAACGTGAATTTATCTGTAATATTGACCCATTGTTCATAGGGTACATTAGCTCGAATGAACCTTCTTGGTTCTCTCCCTGCAAACACATCCGACACATACACTGGCGCAAGATAAAATTTCCCTGTTTCTTTATTCCGGTATACCTCTGTCCGCACGATACTAGCATTATATGCAACCGCTTCATCTCTTAAAGGAACGATCTGATTAGCTTTGTCCTCAATCTTAACCGAACGGATTAGCGATGCATTATTCGGATTCTTAGCAGGTTTATATAACGGTTCGATAAAGGCTTTCTTCTTATCTTTATTGTTCTCTAGATACCGCTGCTTAATCGCCTGATAGGTTTTTGGATCAGATTCTCTACCATACATCGGGAAATCTCCATTTTTATCAAACTTAATATTTTCAAGCCGCGTGCGGGTGACTATTTTAACAAAACCATCCTTTGTCTTTCCTCTATTTCGCCGCAGTGTCTCGTCATGAATCTGTCCTTTAATTGACCGCTTCGGCATTCTGGAAATGAAGATTGGTTTTACCTCATCAATAAACTCTGGATCATAGCTATCCAGATCGAGGCTCTCCAAAGCTAGTTTCAATTTCTCCGGATCCTGCAAGGTCCGGGCTCTGAGTTCTTTCACAAAGCCTTCCCACGGTTCCGGGAAGTAGTCCCATGTTCTTTTCAGCAACTGCGGAAGACTGATTTCACGATGTTTGAAATACCGGCTAACCTCATTACGAAATGGCTGGCTTACCGCAATAATTACTGCATCTACCGAATGATGCAGATCACTCTCTTCCCGATTTTTATTGAATCCCCAGCGTTTGCGCATCAAAGAAGTATATGCTCCGTTTACAGTGAAGACATGCTGCTTGGCCCCTTCTATCTCTCGGAACAGCAGATTATCTTCGACGAAGCTTTTAATAAACCGAGTAATATACCTGGTGTCGTTCAAATGACGGGATTTAAAGGTATCTTCCTCTTCAGTATCCATATTTTTCTTGGTCAGTAATGACTTTTTCTTCCGATTGACTTTAAGTGCATTGACGTAAGATTCGAATTTATTCCAGCGATGTTCATCGCCACCAAACCATTCATACGGTGTTCGATTCTTTTTTTCCTGATTCATTCGTGAAAGAACCAGCACCTTATTGGAATTACTGTCATCAAAGCTTCGACTATACGGGATGATATGATCCACCTCCGCATAACCGGGTTCAAATATTTTCTCAGCAGGAATCTTTTCTAATGAGTAAGCACATTTGCAATCCTGCTGCTGCCAAAGTTTGTATTTCAGAATGTCATGACCGCGTGGTGCACCAATCTCAGGATATAATTCATGAATTTGCTCAATAGCACTATCGTTCACAGTTCTGTTCTTATTGTATTGTTTCTCCAAATCCCTGCGTTCATTATATGGCCGCCCCATCTCCCGGGCGAGTTCAATATACATAAAGGTTGGCGAACCGTATCTTTTAATAATTGCGTTAATGACCTTTCTTGTCTGTGAGAGTGAACGTACAACAACCGGATTACGGATTTCATCCGCTGGGATTACTGGCAGTAAATGTTGCTTGCTCTTCCCGACCTGTTCGTTATCGTGGTAACCAACTTTCTTGCACGCATCATAATAGGACAATCCCTGCTCCATATGAGGAATCAACTTATGAAGTGCTTTTAGAGACAAATGGCCGAATTTAGCAAATGAGAGGCTGAGCAAGCCATCGATCAGCTCGGCATCGAATGCCCGATTTGCCAGATTGAGAACCTGTTTTCCATTTCCATTCACAAACGTGTTCGACAAATAATCTCTTGTATCCTGATCATCTTTGAAAACCGTCAATGCATAGGCAATCGTATCTATATCCAGTGGCCGATACTGGAGCAGACCATCTTTTCCTTGTACGTCCCTAATGACCTTGCGAATCTTATATTGCTCCGCAAGTGATAAAAAAGTTTTATTCTCATTTTCTTTCAAAGATTTACCCGGATCGTAGAACAGTTCATTGAATTTCTGATCGTCCCGAAGCTGCAGAATTTTTCTTAAATCAGAGTATTTCTGCTTGTCATGATTAAACAATGCCGGAACAATGAGATTTCTCTCATCATCTGTAAGATTCCGCGAAGGCTCACGAACCGACAGAATCCGCAACCGGTTCAATTTATCCAAAGCGCGAAAGTATTGAAATGCATAAGAAGCTTTTGGCGCCCGCTTTTCACCTTTCTCGAATGTGCAGTCACCGATTTTCTTCAGAATATCATCTTTCGTCGCAACTGGGCGCTGTGCTGCCCAAATCTTTACATATGTATTTTCATTCTCTTCGGTGGCAAACCGGTTGCCGAAAGCGCGTTGTTTGGTAAAGATGAGCCGAATCTCGTGCTCCAGTTCCGATCGGGCAATGACATGTGTATATTCTCCCCCACGGTTCCGCTTTCGTCCGGCAAAAGTTTCCGGTTCATTGACCAGCATTTCGGCCACGGTCTGGTAGCCTTTCTCCTCCATCAGTTCCTTGTTAGCCTTTATTGCGGAGAGCACCTGCCCGTTTTCTCCGGATTTAGCCTCGCTCTTCCGGTTCGACCGGTAGCCTCTGTTCTTGGCAATATGAATGAGTACTCTGGCAAACTCGCGATCAGTCAGCAGCCGTTCAAGAGCATTGACCCGAACGAGCCAGATATCAAGGTCACCGTCTTTCCAGTCAAAGAGTTGATCGGCCTGACCACGTGTCACTAATCCGCGGTCGATGATAAAATGGCGAACTCTGCCGACGCGATAACGGCGCCGCCTGAGACGCCGCCTCGCCGAACGGGCATCACGCCGCGGTGCTGCCAGAGAAGATCCATTCTTTGGATTCTCTGCCGCATCAAATAGCCGGGCGCCCATAAGCTCGATCCGTTCTCTGTCCAGGTTGATCACCGACCAGCCGACGGAAGAGATACCAATATCAAGCCCGATACTATATTTCATAAAAATCAGCCCCAGACGAAATTAATTTTATATATTTTTAAACATTCAGTTATATCTGATACAAAAAAATGACTAAACCCAAGGCCTAGTCACTTAATTGAGGGAATTCCCTTTTGGGAGGCGATCCCTAACGCCACAGCTTAATGCTTTACCATACAAACCATGCAAAACTTGATCTGATACGATACATGTGATACGGCGATTTCCCCAAATCGCTTACCTATAATGTAAAATTCATAGGACATCTTGTCAATACCTTTTCGGCTATTTTCAACATTTTTTGTTGCGCTTTCATTTGAGTATGTATCCGATTTACGACACGCCCAGTGCTTTGAACACAGCGTCTTCAGCACTTTGATAGAAAATGATCTGAAACTTGGCGAAGATTTCCGGTGGAACCGTACCCAGATCTGCAGCAGCCGACATCGGGAGCAAGACTTTCTTACCGCCGGAATCGAGACAGATCTGCAGGACACTAGCCAGGTCGTCTACTCTTTGGATGGTTCCACTGATCGATATGGATCCGAGGATCACGAGCTGACTCTGAACGGGCCGACCGACAGCTGCAGAACACAACGCAACGAGTGCCGCCAAGGATAACTGATCATTCAGACCGACGCCATGGATATCCTGAATCTGCAGCAGATAATCCTTCTTCTGTGTACTGATCTTGCCGCTGATCGACTTGCCATTCGACTTAAAAAAATGAAATGCCGTATCAACACTTTCTTTGGCGGCTGAATCTGAGCCAAATCCGGCACGCTCAAACTTTCCGTTGCCTGACGTCATCTCTGTCTCAATCTTGTAGGCCCCAATCATCCCGGTCTTCCCACGGCAAACGGTATAAACATGACCCGGTTTCCCCAGCCCTTCAGGAATGATCTTTCCTCCGCCTTGTTCCGGAACCGAGACGAACTGTTCTTCCATCGAGTCATTATCGATATAGGAGAAGTTGACATCATAAAACTCCATCCCGCTGATCTTCTTCAGCTGTTCCTTTACGCGCCGGCGGCCGACCAGTGCATAGCGAAGAATTTCTTCTATTTCTTCTTTATTAAACACACCGTCAGGATACACGAGTTTGATCAAACCGGAAACGGTTTTGCGCACGGCAATGACATCGCGCTGATTCAGATTGTTCCCGAGATGATAAAAGTGATCAATGGCATCGGAGAACGAGCGTTTGCGCATCTCACGCATGAACCCGGAGAGGTAGTCGGTGATAAAACCATAATTATTCGTAAAATATTCCGGCCTCATTTTGGGAATCTCCCACCCCGGCAGATAGAAGTGCATCCGATCGAAGAAGGCTGAATCCGCAGCCATCACCTCAGGAAAGGGTTCAAAAAGATTGGATGTCTTCAACAGCACATCGACGCTCTGATTAATGTTGCCAACGAAAACCATCGATGCCGCAGCCGTTTTCTCCTCACGGCCACGGGCGAATGAACCGGAAGCCATATAATCTTTCATAATCTGAATGCCGTCCTGATCCTTGAATTTGATGCCGGCCACTTCATCAAAAGCGACCGTATCCCACATGCCGACAAGGCCGATCTGATGCGTCGCCATATTAAAAAACAGATTGGCAACAGTCGTCTGCCCGCCGGAAACAAGAATGGAATTCGGCGAAATTTCTTTATAGACATGGGATTTGCCTGTACCCCGAGGGCCCAGTTCACAAAGATTGTAATTGTTTTCGACCAGCGGTACCAGCCGCTCAAGAAGGTGCCACTTGACGGCCGGTTCAAATTGTGTCGGCTCCATCCCGATCGAACGAATCAAAATGTCGATCCATTCATCTTTATGAAACCGTTTCCGGGCAGCAAAAAGTTCCTTCAAGTCCATACTCGGCATCTGAATCGGGGTCAGTTTTTCAATCGTAAACGGGCTTGATGCTTTATCATTTTCATCGAAGAAATAAGCCATCTGGATAATGCACCAGATCCCGCCGGTCAGCAATTTGTCGAAGTCCTTGACATATTTAGAGGAAATCACGACATCGGAGAGCCCCAGATTCGAGAACTCTGCCTTATAAAGGTCATTCCGCTCATCAAGCCGGGCAGTAATTCGATCGATCACGGTATAATGCCCCAGCTCGCGGATCCGCGACTTTACTTTCTCCGCCTCATCAGGCCGGACATAGTTCTCGGCAAGGATCTTTTTCACTTGCCTCACACCGTCCTCAATGCCTTCTTCGTCGTCTGTCGCGCAGTACATGCCAAGCAGGTATTCCAGCACGTACACCGGCACATTAGCGCCTTCTTTAATCTTCTTCGTCAGGTCCTTGCGAACGACTTTTCCTGGAAATGCTTCATATAATTTCTGATCCAGATCATCCATCCGGTTCATCCCCCGCCTCAAAATCCGAAGTCATCAGCAAATGCAATATCGATCGTAAACGGAATCCGTTCATAGATTTTCTCGACCGTCTGATCCTCATCTTCCAGAACCAGATAGTAGGTTGCGTGCCGGTCGTAAGATCTATTTTTGAAAACAAATTTCTCACGAAAGACCCGATCGGCAGGCTTTTCGGAAGATCGGTCGGCCAGCAGGTGAACCTCGTTCGACATCTTTTCCTTGTCTGAATCCGTGAAGAAGAGGTTCAGGCGACGCGGATGCACCTTCTCCGCCATTGGCTCCGTCTGGTAAAATTCGAGGAATGTAATTATATTTGTGATCTTCCGTGTACTGCTCATCAATTTCACATTGACCTGACGTAAAACGTCATTGCGGCGGCTGCGAAATGCGACCACCGGCACGGCGATTTCCTGAAGCATCGCACCGCCATGCACATAATTGGCACCGCCGCCCTGAACCATAAACCGTTCATCACCATTCGGTATGGTAATCATCAGAGGCGGATCATTAGCCAGTTCCCCTTCTGTTGAGAACTGCAGTGTTCCCTCCGCATCTGTTTTCTCTTCACTGAGCATAAAACGGCGGTTCAATGCCAGAACCATTCCGTCAGCCTTAGGCAGCTTTCCACTTGGCTTGACCGGATCGCGCTGATACAGATACCCATGATCCGCAGTGACAATCACCGCGGATGCACTGACGTTATTCACCAGTTTGTTAACTAAGGCAATAAGTTCATCGATAGCCTGTTCCGTAGCCGCAAATACTTCCGTTTCTGATGCCGGGTGATCGCCGCTGGCATCAATCCGGTTATGATAAATATAGACGACCTTCAACGACTGAAACTTCTGCCGCATCTCCTGCTGCCGCATGTCGCGCAGATCCTGTGCCTGGATCGCCAGGCTCTCCTTCACTCGTTTCTGCAAAATCAGATTTCGGGCATATGTCCCGATTGTTGTCATCTGATCAAGTAAAATTTCAGGCTCCTTCTGCGAGTTCCCTTGATAGCTGAGCGAATGATGGGGTAGCAGAGCCGGCATACCCAGTGCCGTATAGGAGGGCAAGGTGCTCTGCATGGCCGAGAGTTCAGCCAAACCTTTTTTTTCCTGATTCAGCCGATCGGTCAGTTCCTGACCCGCCTCATAGCGAAACGCATCGGAAATGATCACGAAAACCCGCTCACCTCGTGTCACATAGGGCTGCACACACTCCGTATAAAAACGTGTTTGTTGCGGCACACCGGTGATCGCCCATTGATCCGGCGCCCGCCTGTTCAGACTCTGTGTCCATTTGGCTGACAGTTCACGCAAATAGCCACTAGTGTACGCGTGCTCAACCTGCCGACGCAGCGGGATCAGGCTGTCATCCTGCTGCCAGCGATCGTAGGTCATATAAAATTTCCGATATGCCTGGTCAAAGCGGTAATAATCATCTGTGTATTTTTGAAACATCTGACCGGCAGATGACTCAGGTATGAAGTGTTGCTGCTCCGCGTCCAGCTGAAAAAGACAAATGGCTTGTCCCACTGCCTCATATGCATCAACGTAATCCGGATACCAGTGCAATGTCCGACGGGCATCCAACATACTCTGATAGGTGTCAAACTGTCCGACACCGGATGTCAGCTGAGTAATGATGTATTGAATCAATGACTGATCAAACTCTTTAAAGGCATCGGCCTTGAGGTAATTCTGCACCTCCCATGCCTTCAAATGGCTCTCCAGATGAATCGTTTTGGCCACCATCCCGGACAATTTCTGGAATGCTGCCCGATCCTGTGGCTGGTTCATGAACTGACTCATCAGCACCACCACATTCATCGGCCGCACCGCCAGATAAGCCTTCCAGTCCTCCGGCAGGTTCAGATCCGGTGCCGTGGAGACGAGATATGTCAGCATGAAAAAAGTGATCAAATCCGGCAGGGATTTTTCTCCCCGGGTATAGCCGTACGCTTTCTCGACCAGGTGCCAAAAAGCATCAATGTCGCCGAATTTTCCGATCATTTCCCAGGACCGGTTTCCGCCCGCTGCCGTTTCACGCATCAACACTTCTACGACTTCATCTAGTTTATTGATCGCGTTATGGGTCAGCACAGCCAGCACCGCAACATCTATTTTTTCCGGATCGTAGTTCTGAATCCCAAATGCTTGAAATGCCGCAAAGCGCTGCTTATTATTGAAAAATTTCATATAACGATGGAACACTTTACGGAGTCCATCGTCGGAGACACCGAGTTCACGCATGATGGCTGTTGTTTTATCCGTGGAGAATTCCACACCCATTTTCAACTGATCATAGAGCCAGTCTTCCTGCGGTGCCGGTTTCGCCATTGGTGCATAGATCAGAAATGAAGATTCAGGGTCCTTCTTCTCCAGTTCATACTTGGTCGCAAAGAAATTATCAGGGGTTAATTCCCAGATGTGTACCTGATCCAGCTGCAGATCATGGATATCCTCTTTGAATTCGCCTGCCGGATCATACCAGAACACCAGGTGGCGTTTTTGCCCCCAGCGAAGCGGTTTATGAAACGTCTCATTCAGGACACGCTGTACTTCTTTCAGTTTCATGACAAATCTCCCCAAGTTCCATCCGTCTCAGATCTTCGCCAGCAGATTGACCTTGACTTTCTTCCCCGGCACGTCAATATTCTGGAATTTGGCATAGTTCACTTTCACACCGTCATCCAGATCAAGCGGGATTTGTTGACTGGCAACATGAGCCACCACCTGATCATACTGTCGGCACTCTTCCAGTTGTTTCTGCAGTTTCTCTTTTTGCTTTCTTGCTCGTACCTTGTCCCGTTCCGGTGCCTCAGCTTCCATCTGCAGATCCAGACGTTGCATCTCTTCTTCATATTTCCGCTCCATGGCATGCAGATAATCGGTTCGTACTCGGGCAACCAGCCCCGGTTCATAACGGTGCAGATAGATCAGTGCCTTAAACCCATTCTCTTTTCCGCTGTCGAACAGCCAGTAAATCGGCCGCTTCTTATAGATCTGCACGTGGTTTTTATAAAACTCCTTCAGAAAATAGCGGCGGATCCGCTGACGCGCGGTTTCCCCCGACTTTTTCTTCAGCGATTCAGCAATAAAATCAAGATTCTGTTCCAATGTCTGTTCGCCAAAAATCCGTTTGACAATATCAATAAAACGGCCGACTATATCATCTTCAAAATAAGTTTCATCCGTAATAGGGATCACATTGTCCTTATCCGGCTTATAGGTCCGATAACGATTCCGATCAAACGTCCCGCCGGCAAAAATCAGTCCGTCTTCGCCCAGCGAATAGCGTCCAAACATAATGCCCACACAATAGGACAGAAATGACTTCACATCACGCTCGCGATCCGCTCGCCGGACCGTTACCTCATCATCCGACTCTTCCGATGTCAGTTCATCCTGCAGACCATACAGATTGATGAAAATCCGGTTTAATTCTTCTTCATTTGCTTTCAGTGTTGTAAAGCGTCGCTCTGCTTCGCGAGCCCAATTATTGTATGCCTCATCAATAGTCGCGGCACCATTACGGAACTCTATGAGGGGATGCTGCTTGAAGTCCCAGGACGTTTCGAAGGAGTACCAATCAATTGTAGCTATATTTATATTTTTATTGACGAGATTTATAACCGCATCGCTATTACCCTCATTGACTGGTATGCGTCGTACCACGCCTTGATCAAAATTTAATGTAGACGAGAGCTGACTAATTAACATGAAGGCTTGTTTTGAATTAACTAGCCCTAATAAAAATAATAATTCAACTTTGTTACGTGTAAAAATCATCATACCCGCATTACTAAAAATAGAACCCTTATCTACATATCGAACTGAAAAATGTTTACGTGAAATCGCAGTCCATGTGATTCCTTCACGAAAATAATACTTCATGTTTTTCACAACATATTCATAATTTCCATTCAAATATGGATACCGCTTAATGACAAAATTTTTTATCTCTTCTCCATCATTTTTCCAATTCACAACATATTCCATATTCCCATACCATTTCCGAAAGGCTCCGCCTTTATTATATGGGAACCATTTTTGCTTTGATCGAAGTGCTTCTTCCCGGCTCTTATAGTTAAATCCAATTCTATTAAAATTAACTTCATGCCATAATCGCAAAAAGCGATTATTATCCGCAGTTGCCATTCCTTGCCTAGGTTCTGCTACGTCTCCTAATTTTGGATTCTCTCGAAAAATTTTTCTAACTTGATCACTTGCCCAATAGGCAATCGGAGAACCGGGGATGTCTGAAAAAGCGGATTGAGATCTTGTATAATAAAACCTGTTATTATTAAATTGTTTGCGCTTTTCATTAGCACTTTTGAAATCAACTAAACGAATGAAAGTGCCTTGGTAGTTAGGAATGTAATAATGATGAGATACAAACATTGTACTTTGGACAACTTCTCCACCGATTTCCGCAAATGCTCTTGCACCAAGATGAACCATGGAATAAATTTGTTCTTGATTTAATAGGTGGATGCGCATTTTTTCAAATGATGAGAGAAACATCCAGGATTGCTGAGTAATCATACTGATAAATCCTTTTTTCTCTGAAAAGCATCTGCATCTTTCCATCATGACAGCAAATAAATCTGCACTTTCATCGGGATAATGTTTTTTTATGTAAATCGAAAGTTTATCATTCATCCCCTTCCGCCCCATATACGGTGGATTTGTCACAACCACATCATATTTCATGGAAAGCATCGTAGCCTGCTCTAGCATATTTTCAAACAATTTAAGGTTTCGCTGTTGAAATTCCTCTATAAACAGATTATGACTTTTATCCTCACGTAAAGCTTTCAATCTCGATCGCAGCAGGTCGAGATCAATTTCACCAGGGACCTTAAGGATTGATCCGTATAATCTGGCATCTTTGAACAGGTTAACTAGTGCGACAACCTGATTTCGATCTGAATTGTCTCCTGCAACAAGATCGATTTCATCTTGAGTGATTGAATTGCTTTCCTGAATGGCATACACATGCACATGAACCGGCTTTTGAAATAGCTGTCGATCATAGTGCCGCGCTTTCATCATTAATGAGAAATAAGCAAGCTGCTTGGCACGTTCATCAATTTCTAGACCATAAAGATTCTTCTCAAGAATGAGTCTGGGGATGTCCCGAACCGAATAACCTGCTTTTTGATAAATCGAAAAGAAAACATCAAACGCATCAACCAGAATATGTCCGGACCCCATGCACGGATCCAGAAATTTGATTGATTCCGGACTGAGTTGATGATTTTTCTGTGCATCAATTTTTTTCTGCACTTCAGCTTCCTGTTGTGCTTCATCCAGGTAATAAGGCCACTGCTGACGCATTTCCTGATCAGGGTGTGATTCCAGCCACAGTCTGCCTAGTGAGTTTTCTACCATATATTGCACAATCCATTTGGGTGTAAACAATTGTGTGGCAGCCGGAATATCCTCTTTACCAATTTTGATATTCTTCTTCAGTCGGGCAAAGACCTGATCTTTCTCCTCTGAAATATAATACTGATACAGCCAGCCGATGATCTCAATTTGATGTTTCCAATTTTCTTCTTTGATCTCATCAACCAATTTCCGGATGACAGATCCTTCCCTTAGCAGATGATCAGGAAGGAGCAACTCGGTTGCATCGTCAATCGGTTCGAATATGCTCGGCATCATCTGGCTCAACTCGTTGCACTGATGAATCAGGATATATTTGAATAATTGATCCAATGCGTTCCGATCCTGAAGATCATAAACTTTGTTCCTATCAAGTTGCAGTTCATCAGCGACGAGTTCGATATTGCTCAGAATATCCGGATCACGTTTCCCATCAATCGATGAGAGAATCCGGATACCACTGGGCAGATAATCATTCACTTCCATGAATCGCAAGGCGATAAAACGGTTGAACCACGTATAAGCAACTTCTTCAATAACCTCATTGAATCCAGAATGTTTTATTTTTTCAACGAGATGTTTCCGCTGCTTCTGCTGCGTCTCATCCATCGGAAAGCCATTAATCTTCACAGAATCTGCATTCTGAATTTGTTGCTTGGTAATGCCAAACGCATAGGCTTTCTGTTCCACACCTTCGATCAGTTTTCTGCGTGCTGCAACGGCAAAGCTCTTAATAGCCTTTTTATCAATAGGATCATTTTTGGTCTGTTCTGTCATCATGCTTGTCCTCCTCAATCACACAAGCTTGATGATCGTGTTCTCATCAAGTTCTGCTTCCAGTTTCTTTCTCAGTTCATTAATAAATTGATCTAAGTCAGCTTCAGACGAAATTGTTTGTGTACCGCGCATGATTACATGTTTACTGATCGTTTTCGTCTTTTTTTGCCGTTCTTTCACGACCGGTGGTTTTCCTGTATTATCCGGATCAGGTCCAACGGGCACCGTCACTCTTTGCTCCCGTTCATCTTCAATTTGATCCATGCAGCGCAGTTTAAGCCGGTCGCTCTCCTCTCGTCCGGCAATCACTTCAATGATGCTGTCTGCTTTCAGTAACCGGTCTTTTAAATCAAGAAACTCTTGACGAAATGTCGTCGCAAACTTTTCTTTTGAGATCGGATCTTTTTCCAATTCGGCCAGTACATCCTGGTAGTCATGATCGATATTTTTTTCGACCGGTTTACTTTCTTTTTCGATTTGGTTCATAAAGGAGTCGCGGAACGCATCACAAAGGACCGGCAACTTCTGAATCTGTCCATAGGGCGTTGTATTTTCAATAATGTGTTCGATTTCTTTTTCAGTCTCGATCAAATCAGATTCTGTGATATACGTTCTATTTTTTTCATAAACTTTCATCAGTCGATAGGCAGAATCAAATTTGTCACGCTGGTTGCCAAAGAAGCCTTTGACATCTTTGATCCGGTCTGCATAATCTTCAAACGTATTCCTCAGTTTATATGCCTGCTTATAGAACGTCCCGGCATCACCAAGAGCTGCCAGACTCTGCATCGCTTGCTGTCCGGAAATCACCACATCTTTGCCCGGATATTCGGTATGGTCCCGGTAGACGTTGAGCATGGCATTAAGATGCTGTAATTCCTGATTAAGCAAGTGTTTGAACGCCTGCATCAGACCATCCTCATCGGTCGGCACAGCAGATCGATCGAACAGCATCTGGCAGAGGTCTTTCACTGCTTTCAGCAGGACAGGAGAAATCTTCTCCCGCTTCGCAACAATCACTCGATCGATCAGATCGCGTCGGGTAAAGGCATCAGCTAATTGACGATCGTTTGGCTGCAGGTAGACACGGTCCAGCAGCAGTTTAATCGACTGACCCAGAAAAAGGCGAATCAGAAGTGCTTCGGTATCCAGATCCATCCAGCCGAACGGTTTTCCGGCAAAATAACGGATGACACTTTTCACGGTCACATCTTCATGACGGGCAGCCATCCGGGAAATATAGGCATCGACTTCCTGAAGGGCCAAATGATTGGGGACATCCTCATCGAATGCAGTCATTTGTTCTTCCGGGTGCTTCAGTAACTGAAGCAGTTCTTCTTTGTTTTCAGTAAACTTGGTAACGTAATCGATTTTGTGATAAAGATTCCGGATCAATGAATGGAATGCTTCGTTGATTCGGTCGACCGGATTTTTCTCCTTAATGGCTAAAGGCTCTCCATAAACATAGATGTCCGCCGTTTCAAGAGCGTTATTCAGGGAAAGAGTGATTCGATTTTTCCTGTCGGTGACTTCACGCGTTTTGCGGGTTTTGATATCTTCAATCGTCTGCGACACGGAAATACCACTTTTCAGCCTCAGATAAGCCTGAATTTTCAGAACTTCTTCCATTTCATCAAGATAATCGGTTTCCGCCGGCATATGTAAAATGACATTATTCTCACGCATCGACATAGCTTTCAACTGCATATCATTCAGATCGTTCTCAGCATCGTAGTCCGGTGTCAGCACCTTCAGGCCAATCTCTGCAGACTGGCTGCCTACCGGACGATCATCAATCATTGTGTTGAATGGGAAGTTATAATGGGCAGAATAACGATATTTCTTCGTAGGATAGATGGAATGAAATAAATCTTCACCAATCTGCTGGATCACTTCTGAACGTTCAACATGCATGTTCTTAATTTCTTTATTGACATCTTGCTCGTCATTGGTCAGAAAAACATATTCTTCACCGTTCCTCTGAACGAGCGTTTCATGAATCAAGCGGCCGAGTGATACAGAAATCTTTTTTTTGAGATCAATTTTATCTTCATCGATCGAGCGAACCATCAGCGTGGCCAGGTTTTCCAGATTGGCCGGAACTTCTTTCACATATTTGATCAGAAACAAAAGTTTCAGAACGTCGACATCGTCCGGTGTCAGTCGTTCATTGTTTGAAGCCCGGACAATCACATTGGTAATGATCGAATCCAGAAGGCCCTTAATTGTATCGTAAAAAGCAGAAAACGGAACAAGCAGTCCTTCCTCCCGATCGGCGTAGTGGACCGCTGTTTCCTGAAATGAACTGAGCAGCGATCGTTCCCCTTCAGAAAGATGCTTCCCCGATGCGCCATGAAGCCGGACTCCGGTAAAGACATGCTGCAGTAAATTAAACTGATAGGGGATAAATGGATAATCCGCCACAAATTCTTCAGCATCTCTAAATTTTTTCATTTCGGCGCCTTTATCTGAAAAAGTCAGGAGATTCTTGAGGATCGATTCTTTACTCTCAAAGACGTCGTTCAGGAGCAGCGCGGCCTTCGGCGTTTTTTCCAGAATACGTTTCTTAATCACTTCATCAACAAATGCACTGGACAGGCTGAGCCGGGTAAACCGGCCCATAATCTTCGAAAAGTCATCGCCCTTAACCTTGACGACGGAGTCGATGTCTTCCTGACTGGTGACAACCACCCATGCCTGCCCATGACATTGCCGACCGAGTTCCTGAACGATCGTTTGCAGATTCAGCATGGCGGATGAATTGTCACCGATATACTGACCCACTTCATCAATGAAGAAGACGACATGATGATCGTTCCCTTTTCGATCAATGTACTCTTTTACCCGTTTGGCAAAGCGATCGATACTGATCGTATAGTCATTTTCCGCATGGTCGAACCAGCCACGTGCTGAGGTTTCACTCATCTGAGTCGACCGGCTCAGCGCCTTGATAATGGCATCCTCTTCATAGTAAAAGTCGTCCCGTGCCTCTTCCCAAGCCCGTCCGGAAATTTCATGGAAGACTTTCCTGAAGTCATCATACTTTCCGTCAAGTGTCATCTGCCGCTCGAGGTCGGCAATCCAGGGAATGGAGCCGCAAAAGCCTTGTTTCTCATTGAATACCTTGTTCAGGACATTCACGACAGCATCTTTTTTTGTTTTTATACTGGATTCCGATTTGGCGTCAATATCGAACAGAATGACGTCTGTATCACCGTTTGCTGCTCTTTTCATATCAGCCAGCACGATTGGATCATTGATCTTATCTTCAAAAAAATCGACTGCATGTCGGCCGTCGACTTCACGATTTTCTACCAGATAGGAAAGAATTTTGAGAAAGTGCGATTTTCCGGAGCCAAAGAAGCCGGAGATCCAGACCCCAATCTTTTCTGTCGGATGATGAATACTGTCTTTATAAGTTGAAAAGAAACGACTGAGGTGCCCGGCCAATTCATTGGTGACGACGTATTCATCAAGCTCCTGCCTGACACGTGCATCGTCTTCCTGACCGATCTTCACAACGCCTTCAATTTCACGGTCGATCTTTTTCTTGAACATATCACGTATTTGCATTTTCAAGATCCCCCTCAATTAATCCTGAACAATCGGTACCGCGCGGTAAAAATTCTCATCTTGAATCGCGTTAAACAACACCAGCTCTTGCCCTGTATAGGCGCCAGGGAAGAACAAAATGACCGGAGAATGGTCGGATGCTTTAAAAATATTGTTCAAAACAGTATGGGAGCGGATTAAGGGAAACGCTTTGCCGACGCCGGTGATGAGGATGATGTCGCCAGGCGACACGTGCTCCCGAATATACTCAATTACCTGGTCATCATCCTGCGTTAGGCGCAAGGTGCGCCTTGTTGCCTCAAAGATCCTTCCGCTGCCATATTTTTTCTCCATCGCAAAGCTTTTTTCTAGATATCCCTTTTCTTCCAGAATCTTCAACATGATTTCATAGAGGTCACATTCCACAACATGCTGGGAATTAGCCGGATCATCATTGATCCGATGTACTAAATAGCGAACATGATCCCGGACCAGCATTTCGTATTTCGGATCGTACGAGAATATGTAATAGTTTGCTTGGTTAGCTAACCCATGCCCTTTTAAGAAATCCGCGCTCTGGATTTTTGGCAGCAAATCATCCAGCCTGTCTTGTAAAGTCCGCATCTTAATCACCTACCAAAGCAGCTATAATTTCCGGCTGACCGATATCCGCCAGATATGTGCGAACGTCCGGATCGATAATTGGTCGTACCAGATAACGGGCAGACTTATTGATCTTCAAGAATCCGGATTCAAACAAGATCCGGATCATGACTTGTCTCATCTTGTAAAACGTATAATCCGTCCATTTGTTCACTCGCATACTCAGCAGCCTCTTTCTTTCAAAAAAATGGTCAAAATCTGTATTAGTGAGTTGATCGTCACGTATCGCAAATTTATCCGCAACGACTTCAACCATGAATTCCCTGAATAACCGATCCGTCATGATCAACGCATACAGAGCAATCACTCTCCCGGTGGCCAGGTCACCTGTCACAAGTTTCTTCATTAAATAGGGATCAAGTGCACGCATCCGTTTCATCGTGACAGACTTCAGTTCCTTTCTCCGCGATTCCGAAGCAACCTGAAACAAGTTGTCACGAAGAATTTTGTCATTTAGATCCGCGTCACTGAGTCCTTGCATACGCAACATGCAAAGATTCTTTAATTCTGTAAATAGCAGGGCAAAGGACTTAAGTGAAGACGAATAGTTCATACCAACCGGCATTAGGACTCCATTCCTTGATCGTGAAATAAGAATTTAAAAAGATATTGTTCAAGTAAAAACAGTAAACGGCCAGGAAATTTCTGGGTTTTCCAGGCAACATTTTCGCTAAAAGGTAGT
>NZ_KB899045.1:0-162479 GCF_000377985.1 Sporolactobacillus vineae DSM 21990 = SL153 | reverse complement strand
ACTACCTTTTAGCGAAAATGTTGCCTGCGTTCACACCTGAAACCAAAGAAAAAAATGATCTCTACCAGGAAGATGATGTTAAGTACCTTCACTGATAGGGATCATTTCAATTCTTAATCGATGATCTTACAACTCACAATACCTCTCTCCCCCGCGACACTTCGAGAATCTTGAACCAGTCCTTATTCGTCAGCCTGATGCTCTGGGCATCGATCGCCGACTGGATCCGTTCGAATTTTGTTGAGCCGACAATCGGGCAGATCGTCGCCGGGAGTTTATTGATAAAGGCGTAGGCGATTTTGTCGATCGAATCTGCACCATATTTCTCCGCCATCTGCCGGAGGATTTCGCGGACGCGGAACTGCTGGCCGGTTTCGGGATGGAAAAGCTTTCCGCCGGCGAGCGGCGACCAGGCCATCAACGGAATCTTGTGAATTAAGGCGCTGTCCATGACGCCATTGAAGAAGGTGTCGGTGTAGAGCGGATTGACTTCGATCTGGTTGGTGACGAGCGGCGTTTTGACATATTTGCTGACCATTTCAAAATAGGTGTAGCTGGCGTTGGAGATTCCGATATGGCGAACCTTGCCCTGTTTGATCAGGCTGTCCAGTCCTTCGGCGAGTTCTTCCGGATCGAGCAGCGGATCGAGCCGGTGGATCAGGAGGACATCGACATAATCGGTGTGCAGGACTTCGAGCGATTTGTTCAGTGATTCATTTAAGTGCTGCACTGAGGAATCATAGTAGTGCGCATAGCCGTTTTCCTTGCGCGGCAGGATGATGTTGAACTTGGTGACGATCTGCAGCTTGTCGCGCAGCGCCGGGTGATCCTGCAGCACCGCTTCACCGAACAAACGGCTGCTTTCGTAGTAACCGTAAATATCGGCGTGATCGAAGGTCGTCACCCCGGTATCGAGACAGCGGTCGACGAAATCGGCCATCTTGCTGCCGCTCAATCCTTCGCTGCTCGCCCGCATCGTTCCGGCAATCACTTTAGAGAACTTCAGGTCATCGGCAACAGTAACGTATTCCATCCATTCATCCCTCCAGATTACAAATTTTAAGACGATTTTCTTCCTTTATATTATATAACGGTTTCAAAAGGTTCTGTGTAGATGAGACCATTTCAGGACATAACTGGTCATCAATCCTCCCTCCTGAGAACGGCATCCTCGAAGTTCATTTTTCCGCTTTCAAATTGCTTTAACGCTTTTTTTCATCTTCGGTCAATTCCTCATCTTCAAAGGGAATTTTTGATTTTTTGAAATTATTAACCTGATGCTGAAGTTTCCATATTTCGTCGTCGGGAAGTTCCAGAATAGCTCGTATCAATTGCTCTCTGGGCGTCGGTTTTTCCATGGCCGTCTTTATCACCTCAAATTTTTTGGTACAAGCAGCAAGGATTCCGGCCAGTTCTCTCCAGAACACAGTTAACAGTTTATGTCTGCCTCATACATTGTCATCAATGAAATGTAGGCTTGCATCCTACACTATTGATTGTAAAAGGAGCCTCCCTGCTTATCAATATCGATTATACGCGAAATAGATTTTTCCACACTCGAATGCCTGAAACGAAAAATCCAGCCGTCACGGAGTAAAATCCAGCCGTCGGAGCGCAAAATCCAGCCGTTAAGGACAAAAATCCAGCCGTCACAGCGAAGAATCCAGCCGTCGCAGCATAAAATCCAGCCGTGATCCATTTTTTGGAAACCGAGGTGACAAAAAAACGGTCGTCTCAGACCGTCTGTTTCGTAAGCTTTTCAATGTTTTTGTGATTTTCCGTATACCAAAGTTCGGTGAGCAGATACGACAATGTGGATTCTGCGCCCTGATTCCGGTTAATGCCGTTGCGGCGGAGTCCGTCGTTGCCGCCGCCCTCCGCGGTGCAGGACACCGTATGCAGATCGTTGGCGCCATGGAACCAGGCGTGACATTTTCGGATCAGATCATAATATCGGTCTGGAACCGGAAGTGAGCTTGCTGCCTCATCGGCTGCCAGTGCCAGCGCCATGATTTCCACCGGCTGCTGATCCCACTGTGCCAGCTGTGTTCGGGTGCACCAGCCTTTATTACCGACCGGACGGAGGTATCCGGCCGGTGCGGTCATTTTTGTCATCAGAAAATCGAGCGACTGTTTCGCAATCGTCCGAGCCTGAGCATTCCCGGTCACTTTCCAGGACTTCAGGAGCGACCAGGGAATGATGCCGTTGCTGTAGGTGACGGCCGGTTCGAACCAGTGCCAGTCCGAATCGGCATTTTCCTGATACAGGGCGATCAGTTTTGCTTCAAACTGATGAACGCGCACACCAAGCTGCGGCTTCATCCGGTGGAGCCAGGCATCGTCTGCAACCGATGCGCACAGTTCGGAAGCGGCGGCCAGTGTATAGGCAAAGCCGCGCGGATGTTTCAGCGACGCGGCCGCATCAAAGCCCCGTTCCAGAAGCACCGACAGCGGATATTTCCGGTCCGCGCCGGGAAGATACTTCCAGGCCTGAACACACGACCAGAGTGTGCGGCCCAGACAGTCGTCGGACGGCGCTTCGTTTTCCTTATGCCGGTCGTAGGAATAGTTATTGTAAAAATGGCCGTCCGGCTCCTGCGCCCAGATCAGGAACGCAAGATAGATATCCGCCAGACGCATCAGCCGGTTCAGCATGTCCGCCGGAACATTTTTCTGCCGGCTCAGGCAGTCGTGCCATGCGGCCACGGTCCAGAGCGCCCGGGCATTGTCGTCGGTCGTATAGCCCTCGGCCCGTCGGGGAACGGCGCCAAAGGCATGTTCCAGAAGTCCGGTATCATCGGTCATCCGTTCCAGATGGGTAAAATCAACGGGGTTCGCCGGCAACTTTATCCGCCTCCGATAGGTCAATGACGTTTGCTACTGCTTTTTTTCCTGAAGCCGCTTCTTCAAAAATCCTGCTGTATTTCCGTCCGGCATGCGGCCAGCTCATCAGGTTGCCGATCCGGCTCATCTTTTCCTGATAGGTCTTCAGCGTTGACGGATCCGACAGCATCGTCGTGATCCGGTCCGACCACATCGTCTGGTTGTCAAACGGCACGAACAATTCTTCGTTGCCCTTCAGCAGATCCTGCGCATAGCGATACGGCGTTGTCAGCACCGGGCGGCCGAGACCAACAGCATAAGCCAGCGTCCCGCTCGTAATCTGTTCCATGCCCGGATACGGCGTGATATACAGGTCGCAGGCCGTGATGTAACGGGCGAGATCCTGTTCGGTCATGAACTTGTCGATCATCAGCACGTGATCCTGCAGCTTCTCGTCGGCAATGATCTGTTTGAGAAAATTGCGGTACGATTCGCCCTCAACGGCCTTCACATTCGGATGTGTCTGGCCGGCAATCACGTACAGGACGTCCGGAACTTTTTTAACAACTTTAGACAGAGCTTTCAGCACGGCTTCGATGCCCTTGTTCCGGCTGATAAAACCGAATGTCATGATCACTTTGCGGTCCGACCAGCCGAGTTTGCGGCGGAATGCTTCCCGGCCTCTCAGATCCGGAACCGGTGTGCCATGGGGAATGAATGAAATTTTTTCTTCAGGAATGTGGAATGCCCGGTTCAGATAGGAGATGGCCTTCCGGTTCATGACGACGATCCGGTCGCTTCGCTCGGCAATTTCCTTCTGAATCGGCGCGTAGGGTGCAACCGGCTTCTCAAAAACGGTATGGAAGGTCGTGACCAGCGGCTTCTTCAGCTTACGGACGAAATCGAGAATATCGATGCCGGCATTACCGCCGAAGATCCCGAATTCGTGCTGCAAGGATACCACGGAAACGGAACTCTTGTTCAGCGCTTCGGCCGCTTTTCCATAATCGCTGCGGCATTGCTTGTCAATCGACCATTTAAAAAAAGGATTGTCCGGATAGACAATATTTTTATCCTTGATCACAACAACGGGATCATCGAGTGTATCACGCTTGGCTTTCTGAACGGCTTGTCTGAGGTGACATGTATAAGTGGCGATACCACATTTCTGGGGAAGATACGTACTGACATAGGCTACCTGATTGCGCAAAATGAATCGCACTCCTTTTGATTTTACTCTCTCATTTGGCTTATCAGGAATAGTTAAAAATTAGCACTCAACACGTCTGACTGCTAACAATAGTGTAGCGCTATTGTCAGAAAATTTCAAGGTCACACCTTGACAGATTGTGAACAGGTGCACAATACAGGGATCCGTCAGTAAAAATTTTACGCCGCCTGCTGCCGGATTCAGCCAATTTGGGGTGTCATTCAGTCAAATCAGGCCCCTATTCAGCCGCTTGACAGATATTACCGGAAAAACAGTTCATACCGCTCCCATTTAAAAAAAACTCCGCTCAAAGCGAGCGAAGTTCATTTTTTCCTCATTAAAAAGTAAGGTTCGACCGGCTGATCAACGTGCATCGTCACGGTCATCATCGGGTTTGGCGCCCGGTCGATCGGCTCACCATCTTCGTTCCACAGATCGCGGACGGTCTGTTTGAAGTGAACGAATCCGGGACCATAGAACTCGACCTCTTCACCGACGCCGAAATTATTCCGCTGCTGCAGCGTGGCGATCTTCGTCTCCGGATCGTAACTCATCACCTGACCGGCAAAGGTGTACTTCGGAATCTTGCGCGGTTTGCCGAACAGCTGCTCCTTCTCGGTCGGCACCTGATAGTAGAATCCGGTCGACAGATCGCGCTGCGCCACCTTCCAGATCTCGTCGTCCCACGCCGGATCGAACGTGAAGTGTTCCGGATCGGCGCAGTACGTATCCACCGCTTTGCGATAAACGTTCGACACCGTCGACACATAATGGATCGACTTCATCCGGCCCTCAATCTTCAAGCTGTTGACCCCTGCCTCGATCATATCCGGCAAGTGATGGAGCATCGACAGATCGACGGCGCTCATCGAAAAGGGTTCCTCATCTTCCGGAATAAGGCTCTTCGCCGTGTTCCCGTCGATTTCGAACAGGTCATACTTCCAGCGGCACGACTGGGCGCAGCCGCCGCGGTTGGCATCACGGTTAACCATGTGATTGGAGAGCGTGCAGCGCCCGGAATAGGCGATACACATGGCACCGTGGACGAACGCTTCGATCTCGACATCTGTGTGGCGGCGCATTTCGCGGATTTCTTTAATCCCGACTTCGCGCGCCAGCACCACCCGCGCCACGCCGAGCTGTTTCCAGAACTCAAGCGCCTTGTAATTAGTCGTCGATGCCTGGGTCGACAGGTGAATCGGCAGACCCGGTGCGGCAGCAAAGCAAATCGTGATCATCGCCGGATCGGAGATGATCACCGCATCAACGCCGATCGCCTGCAGCGTTTTGAAAAACTGATCCGCTCCGGCCGCATCACCTTCGTGCGTCACCATGTTGGCGGCGACATAGACCCTGCCGCCGCGGCGATGCGCGAACTGCACGCCTTCACGCATCTCGTCATATGTGAAATTGCCGGCCCGCGAGCGGAGCCCGTAGGCCTGGCCGCCGATGTACACGGCGTCGGCGCCGTAGCGAATCGCCATTTTCAGTTTCTCCAGATTGCCGGCCGGAGCCAGCACTTCCGGTTTTTTTATTTGTATTTTCATTTTCTATTCCTTTCAACAGTTACGTTAAAAAGTGTGGTGAACCGCCGGATCAGTCCGCGGCCAGTCAGTTTCTGCGCAGCCTGATACTTCCTCACCGGATCCGGCCTTCCATCAGCATCCTGCCGCCGAAACCGCGTACCGGCTCGCCTTCATCAAGCCATATCCACGATTATTTTACATCATCCGGGTTTTTCAGATAGAACCCTGTGCCGAGCGGACGCGACGCCGGCTGAAACGCGCGCAGCCGATTGCTGAAACCGGCGGGCTCAAACGTGCCGTCTTCCACCGCGTCCCGCGCCGCGGCAAACAGCCGGGCAATCGCTGTAAATTTTTCCCCGTGAAGCAGGACACCGTTGAGCTTCCAGGTATGCAGGCCGGCCTTGTCGAGTTCCTGCAGCTGATCCATCAGCGACAGGTCTTCAGTAGAGAAGATATGTGTCCCGTCCTCATCTTCGAAAATCGGATACTGGCTGTCCGGATTTTTCGGGTCACGGAGATAAAGTCCACGGTCCTTGTCCGCCCGTTCCTTCAGGCCGGTATAGTGATAATAATTGGTCAGGAGCGGCCGGCCGGACTGGTGGATGCAGGTCGGGCCGTACGCGAGCACCTCGACCGGCACCGTCAGCTTCCGCTGCATCTCCTCGAGTTCAGTCAGTGTGAGTTCGCGCGCCGCCACCGCACCGGCCGCGCCGCGCTTCACCCAGAAGGCGATCTGTTCCGCCGACGTGACAAGCGTCTCCGCGTCATAGATATAGGGCAGCGGCAGACGCATCTGTTCCAGGGTAAAAATGGCACCCGGGTCCCCGATGGTGATCGCATCCGCCTTGATTTCCGCCAGACGCGAGAGATAGCCGCCCAGCCGGGAAACCTGTTCATTATGCATGATCGCATTGCAGGCCACCGTGACCTTTTTCCCGCGTTCATGTGCCATCCGGACAATCGTTTCGATCTCGTCCAGGTCAAGCGGACGCGGCAGGCGCAGCCCGAACGGGTGGCCGCCGACATAGAGTGTGTCGACGCCCGCCTCGAGCAGGGCTTCTGCCTGATTTTCCGATTCCGCCGTTGCAATGAGATTGATCACAAAAAAAGCCTCCGTATCCTGCGTCATTTCAGCTTTTTCATTATACCATGTCCCCCGCTGCTTTGTACGTCTTCTCTCAAGGCAATATTTTTCGAATCGGCGCGGCGATGTGCTATGCTTACGTCGGATACATTTTACTGAAACCGGATTAAGGGAGCGAATCAGATGATCGGATTTATCGGAATTGGAATTATGGGCAGCCGGATGGCCGGCCGGCTGCAGAACGCCGGGAAGAAGCTCGTTGTCTATAACCGGACAAAGTCCAAGGCGGATCCGCTCGTCGCCAGGGGTGCTGAGTGGGCGGACACCCCGCGCCAGGTCGGCGAAAAAGCGGACATCGTCTTCTCAATGCTGGCCAATCCTCAGGCGGTCGAAGCCGTCGCTTATGGGGACGACGGTTTGCTCAGCGGACTGAAACCGGGCAGCCTCTGGGTCGACAGCAGCACGATCAACCCGGGCAAGTCGGTTGAACTGGCAAAAGCGGCAGCGGAAAAGGGGATTCATTTCCTCGACGCACCGGTTGCGGGCTCGACGGCTCCGGCGGAAAAAGGCGAGCTGCTCTTCTTCGTCGGCGGGGATCAGAAAGATCTGGAGACGGCGCGTCCGCTGCTGGACATCATGGGCAAGGACGTCCATTATAAAGGTCCGAACGGCAGCGGAACCGCGATGAAACTGGTCAACAACCTGATGCTCGGCCAGTCGGTCGCCGCATTCTCCGAGGCAGTTGCGTTCGGCGAAAGTCTCGGACTCGACAAGAAAGGCGTGATTGAGTCGCTGTTTGCCGGACCGACTGCAGCCCCCGTGCTTCATTTTAAAAAGCAGAAAATCATCGACGGTGACTTTGCGAACGCCGACTTCAAGGTCGCCAGCATCTACAAGGATCTGGAACTCGCCTCGGAGGAAGCCTATGCGCACAACTTCGCGCTGCCGCTGTCCAATCTGGTCAAAGCATTCTACGGACTGATCAAGCAGCAAGGCAAGGGCGATTACGACTTCGCCGAGATGTATGACTTTCTGAAAAAATAAGTGCTGACAAAACAAGCCGTATTCCGGTCGCGGGTGCAACCGGAATACGGCTTGTTGTTTACCCTAATCATTTGGCGCGGAAGGTGCGAGACTCCTGCGGGATCAGCGAGCCGTCTGGCCTCGCAGGCGGTAACGAACGAGGAGGCTCACGGATCGCTCACGGATCGCCCGCGGAAAGCGAGCACCTGAAGCGGGAAACTGCCGCCACATATAAACAAAGTCTACCTTTTAAATTTCCGATTCTTGTATGAGCGCAGGCTGCGTTTTCGGAAACGGCGCTGAGCGGCCGGAAACAGCCGGATCGCCCGCTGAATTTTTTCCGAAAGTGCCAAAGCCGGGGCCGGATCGACAAGAATTTTCGCTCGGCGGTGTGCCAGCCGGGTGACCCTGCGGATGATGCCGACCGGGACGTCGAGCAGCAGCAGAATCACGCGGCTCCGGGTAATCCATTTGCCGGCTGCGCCAATGTCCGGCTGCGTCATGCCATGATCAGTGCCGTGAATCAGCACGACCAGCCAGTCCGGCTGCTCGACGACTGTGATTCCCCGGGACCGAATATTTTTCGTTTGTGTGCTGAAAGCAGACAGCTGCTCATCACTGAACAGCTGCTGCCCGATAATCGTGAGCGTCGGCTTTGGTTTCATTCACGCAGATTCATCTCAGACAGGATTGGACACAATCAGATCCAATGTCCCGTCGAGCGCCAGTTCCGGAACGGCGGACGGCACAACCAGATGATCTCCTTTTTTCAGATCATAGCGTTCTGAACCGATGACTAGCGAACCCGCTCCGTCGAGCACACTCATCAGCAGGAACGGCCAGTTTTTTTTGATCGGATCGGCATGGCCGCGGATCTCCCAGTGCGATACAGTGAACAAGTCGCAGCGCAGCAGTTCGGTGAACTTCGCTTCGGCTTTCTGCAGCACCTTATAGGTTAATTCCGGATCGACATGCGGGCAGTTGGCACAGTCGATCGACTGCTGAATATGCAGCTCGCGCGGCTTGCCGTCGATACCCGGACGGTCGTAGTCGTAAACGCGGTACGTTGTGTCGGAACTCTGCTGCGTCTCAAGAATGACGCAGCCGCCGCAGATCGCATGGATCGTGCCGCTCGGGACGAAGAAAAAGTCGCCGGGTTTCACTTTGACGCGGCGCAGCAGGCTGTCCCACTTTTTTTCATGTACTGCCTGGGCAAATGCTTCGCGCGTCGGCGCCGTATGGCCGTAGACAATTTCCGAGTCCGGATCGCAGTCGATCACATACCAGCATTCCGTCTTGCCGAACGGTACATGCTCGTGCTCCTGGGCATAGGCGTCATCCGGATGAACCTGAACCGACAGGTCGGTCCGGGCATCGAGAATTTTCGTCAGCAACGGAAAATGGTCTCCTTTATAGTTGCCGAAAAGTTCCCGGTGCGCCGTCCAGGCCTCAGCCAGTGTCTTGCCGGCGAGCGTGCCATTCTTAATCACAGCCGGTCCGTTCGGATGCGCCGAAATTCCCCAGCATTCCCCGGTATGTTCACTCGGGATATCATAGCCGAACTGATCACGCAGTTTCGTTCCGCCCCAAATTTTCTCATGCAGGGCAGGTTTCAGAAACAGAGGTGTCTGATCCATAATCGTCACTTCTCCCGTTCTGTCATTAATTCTCTATACACCCCTATTATACCATTGCCCGATCCGGGAAAAGTTTTAACCGGTTTCATATTTCAGAAACGGATCATCCATGACCAGCATCTGCGCTTCGACATCGCTCGTTCCGGCAAACAGGATCAGGTTTTTCCCCGAACGGACCGCGCCGCCGCTGAACACGATATCCTTCAGATCGGGGCGTTTGGCCGGACCGGGGAGGAAATCTTTCCGTGTCGCGATGATTTCCATCGGCGTGTGCCGCCCGGTCCTGATGTCGAAGGTAAACAGCATCGCATAATAGTGCCGGAAACCTTTTCCGTCAAATTCGGCGATATGGCCGAGCACGCCGATGCGCCCGTTCCGCAGCAGATGGAGGTCATTGGCGCCGCCCCATTCGTCAGAAGAGAACTGGCCCTGGAACAGCGGCGCATCAATCAGTCTCCGGTCGCTGAGTTCGTCCAGCCGGTTGACTATGCACCAGCCGATTTTGCCCCGTCCGGCGTGCCCGAGCTGCGGACGGGTAAGTATCACCATGCGGCGGTCCGGCAGCTGCATCATCCGTACATCCTTCATCCCTTTCGGCCCTTGAAAAAATGGGCGGAGCGACTGCAATGATTCACCGGTGTAAAAAACCATCCGCCAGGTCCGCGTCATGGTGCCGGTCTTATAAACAGACACACCGCCGACAACGATCCGCCCGTTGATCCGCGTCACAAACGGATCCTGAAGCGGCAGCACCGGCAGCCGTTCATCCAGTCTCCAGAACCTTCCATCCTTTTGGAAAAAGGCGACGATCGAGTCTTCGCTCTTCCGTGTCTCCACACGGCCGGCGATATACAGTTTGCTGCCGTCATGAAACGGCGCGGTAATATTGTAAACATCATGTTTTCCCGTTCCGGTGAAGTGCAGTTTCTCCACTGAATGGCGGACCGGGTGATGACGGTCATACTCCGCCAGCAGCAGATTGCAGTCTTTCGGATGGTTCACACGATCACCCCCGTTACTTCTATTATAGACATCGATTCCGGAGGGATTTTGATAAGCCACCAATATGTTGAACGTCGCGGAGTACCGGCGGGGAAAATCCAGCCGTCACGGAGCAAAATCCAGCCGTTAATGGTAAAAATCCAGCCGTCGCAGCGTAAAATCCGGCCGTCACGGCCTAAAATCCAGCCGTGATCCATATTATGGAAAATCAATCCCGTTTTTCAGATTTAAAAAAGCCTGCTTCCCTGGGGAAACAGGCTGAATCAAAAATGATCTTGCAAAAATTTTATCGAACTGTCTTCGGCTCAAGTTCTGACTGAACAGCTGCCTGCTCGTTCCAAACCAGTGCGCCGTACACAATGCTGGTTATCGCTACGCCAATCGGCCATGAGAAGGGGGCCACTAGTGAAAATGCCGGAACAAGGGCAAGAGGTACTGTGATAATTATGCCGATGATGAACGCAGCAAATGCTTTCACATGGTATCCTTTTGTATACCAGTAGTCATGTTCCGCGCCCTCCTGATACAGAGCGGAGACATTGATTTTCTGTTTTTTTATCAGAAAGAAATCAACGACGATGATGGCAAAGATCGGTCCGAGAAAGGCGCCCAGCCCGCCCAGAAAATAATTAACCGCAATCGGGCTGCTGTAAATCTTCCATGGCATGACGACGACTGCGAGAATCGATGTGATCATCGCACCGCGCCGAAAATCAATATGCTTCGGTGCGGCATTAGCAAAATCATAGGCCGGTGAAACGAGATTGGCTACAATATTAACGCCCATTGTCGCAATAATAAAGACAATCGCGCCGACGACCAGAAAGAACGGATTGTTCACTTTCTGGATCAGCAGTACAGGATCGGTGATCGCTTTTCCGAAGACAGTAATTGTCCCCGCTGTAATGACTACACTGGCTAATGAAAAAGCGGTGAAGTTGACCGGAAGCCCCCAGAAGTTGCCCCATTTCGTTGTTTTCGTTGATGGAGAGAAGCGTGTAAAATCACTGACATTAAGCATAATTGTCGAGAAATAAGCGATAACAAGAGAAATCGCACTGAAGAATTCAAAAATCGCCTGTCCCGGAGCGACGTGAACCGGACTGATGCCAATGTTGATTTTGCCACCTGCCTTTATAGCAATCCAGCCGATCAGAATCAGCATCATTGCATAAACAGCCGGCCCGCAAAGATTATCAAATTTCCGGATGAATTCCATGCCATATCGAAAGATCAGGAATTGCAGAAACCAGAGGAACAGAAATCCGATCCATCCAGGCAGGGACAAGCCCAGGAAAGTGGTGCCCATCATGCCTTTCATTCCCGGGAAAATCAGCAGCAGAATAGCCACAACAGCAACAGACGACAGATACGTCTGAATCCCATACCAGAACACGGCGATAAATCCGCGGATCATTGCCGGAACATTCCCGCCGAATACACCAAATGAAATGCGGGACAGTACAGGATATGGAACACCCAGTTTCGTTCCCGCCGTCCCGGTCAGATTGGTCAGATAACAGACGGCAAATGCACCGATAATTTCGGCGATCAGGACCTGCCAGCCGGTCAGTCCGAGAAAGAACAGCCCCGCAGCAAATGTGTACGTCCCGATACTGTGCACGTCAGACATCCACATCGAAAGCAGACTGTAGACATTCCAACGGCGTTCCGTTGCAGGAGCAAGATCCTTGTTATACAGGTGCTCGCTGCCATTTTCAATTGTTCCGGTAAAGATATCATGATTTCCGCTTTCCATGTCAATGACCTTCCTTCGTTATTTTTCAGCTTGACTCAATCTGTCTGTCCAGGGACTCGCAATCACGTGTAATGAACCTTTTGTCCTGAATAATGACATATAATGTTATTAATGATTACGAATACTATAATAATTCTGGCATTCCATTATGTCATTAGCCAGAATGGACAAAACTCACTGTATGAATGCAATAAAATAACTAAATAGCAGTTCCTATATGTAAGAAGATATGACAAATCCCGTATTCATCGAATACGGGATTTGGATGGATTCAGTTGTTTGCGATAAATTCAGTGCCTTGCCGACAGGGCTCTGTCTGTATGATGACGGAGCCACTGACCTTTTGCCGCCTGATTCACTTTGCCTTCTGAATAGACAAGATGTCCGCGGCTGATCGTTGCCGCAACGCTTGCCGGAAATGTGTGACCGACATAGAGACTGAATTTGTTCTTCTGGAAAAGGTGCTCCTTCGTGACTTTTTCCGGTTTGTGCAAATCCAGTATCGCCAGATCCGCATCAGCGCCCTGTCTGATCTCGCCTTTTTCCGGACTGAGTCCGAATCGTTTTGCCGGGTGGCCGGCTGTCCAGGCAGCAACCCGGGTCAGGGGCAGATGATGTTTCAGAGCGACCTCAACGACACTCTGTAACGTAAACTGGCCGCCGCTGATGCCGCCCCATGCTGTGAATACCGAATCGGTTTCTTTATCTTTCCATTCACACGGCGAATGATCGGACGTCACCATATCCACCTCATCATGGATCAGTTTATCGACCAGACCAACGCGCTCGGATTCGGAGCGCAGCGGCGGGGCACATTTTCCGACCACCCCGAGGCGGCGGAAGTCATCATGGTTGTAAAGCAGATAATGGGCGCACGTCTCCAGTGTGACGTCCTGTCCGTTCTTTTTCGCATTCTGAATTAAATTTACAGCCTCGATCGTACTGATATGAACAAAATGCAGCCGGCATCCGGTCAGTTCAGCAAACATCAGTGCCCGGGAAACGGCTTCAGCCTCGGCAAGCGGCGGTCTTGATGCTGCGTATGCGTCAAAATCGGTGAGTCCCTGAGCTTCCTTTTCCTGCTGAAGAAACGTAACGATGGGCGCACTTTCCGAGTGCAGGGCGAGGATTCCGCCCAGCGCTGCAATTTTTTTCATCCCGGCCAGGAGCGAGCGGTCGTCAACCGCTTCAAATTCCGGATTCCCGGACGGCGACAGAAAAGCTTTGAAGCCGACCGCACCGCACGTGTTCAAATCCTCGAGATCAGCAAGATTGCCCGGAACCAGTCCGCCCCACAGGCCGAAGTCGACATGGGACTCTTTTTCAGCAATACTTACTTTCTCTGTAAATGCCTGCTTGTTGACCGTTGACGGGATGCCGTTCAGCGGCATATCAAAATAGGTCGTGCACCCGCCTGCCGCCAGCATCGATGAACCCGTTTCAAAGCCTTCCCAAAAGGTTCTGCCCGGCTCATCGAAATGAACATGAATGTCGATCATGCCTGGAAAAATGGTTTTGCCCGCTGCATCAATGACTTTTTCATCCGGTTCGGACAGCCCTTCACCAATAGCGGCAATTTTACCTTTACGGATCCCGATATCTGCTTTTCGGACTTCGTCAGTCAGCACAACGATTCCGTTTTTCACCAGAAGATCAAAAGACATCGACAGTCGCATCCTTTCTTCATTGCTTAAAATGATGTAGCAGTTCACTCTCGGTCTTCAGCAGTGCACTTTCGGTCTTCAGCTGTTTTGATCGTACACATCCATCGCCGCCTGAGGACCTTTGCCGTGGTTGACTGAAGCGCCGCAGCGGATCAGTGCTGCTTCAAGTCCGGTCAGCACAGCCAGAACATGATCCTGGCGACAGCTGTAGCCCATCGTACCGATTCGCCAGATTTTTCCCTGCAATGAACCGAACGATCCGGCAATTTCGATGCCGAAATGTTTGAGCAGAACACTGCGGACTTCATCGGCGTCCACATTCTCAGGAACGGTGACGCAGGTGACCGTCGGCATCGCACAGGACGGATCACCGAAAAGTTCCAGGCCCATGGCTTCAATTCCGGCAGCCAGTGCCTGTGCATTCACTCTGTGACGGGCGAACCGATTCTCGAGCCCTTCTTCGAGTACCAGATGAAGGCCTTCGTGCAGAGCATATTCCATTGATGTCGCTTCGGTATGATGATTGAGGCGGCGTTCGCTCCAGTAATCCTGGAGCTGGCCGAGATCAAAGTAATTGCTGCGGATCGGCACATGGCCCTCGGCGGCTCTCCGGTCTTCATCGCTGGCAATGCCGCGTTCCACTTTCTTACGTTTCAGCACCTGCTGCTCCACGCGCGAATTGTACGTGATCGGCACAATGCCCGACGGAATCGACAGGCATTTCTGTGCGCCGCCGATCAGTGCATCGATGCACCACGCATCGGTCGGGATCGACACACCGCAGAAGGTCGCCACCGCATCAACGACCAGCAGCACGCCCAGTTCGCGGCAGGCCTTACCGACCTTATCCAGCGGCTGCATCCTTCCCGTCGATGTCTCGCCATGCACCAAAGTCACGACTTTCGGGTGCACTTTTTTAATTTCGGAAATGATCTCGTCCTGATCAAACACGGTCCCCCAGGAGCAGGACATTGTGTGAATTTCAGCACCATAGCGTTCACCGATTTCCACAAACAGATCACCGAAACGGCCGAAGATCGGTACAAGCATTTTATCGCCCGGTTCGATCAGCGCCGCGAGCAGAGCTTCCGTTCCGGCCCGCGATGTACCGTCGATCGGATAGGCCCAGTGATTTTTCGTCTGGAAAACGTCGCGCAGCATCGCCATGTTCTCGTTCATGATCCGGGTAAAAGCCGGATCAAACTGGCCAAGCATCGGCAGCGACATCGCGCGCAGGACGCGGGGATCCACCTCTACAGGTCCGGGAGACATGATCGTGCGCGGCGGTACAGATAGAGCATACGAACTGACGAGACTTTGTGTCATGCAATCTCACTCTCTTTCTTTTTTAATAGGCCAGCTGATAGAGTACTTTCATTAACATCCGTACGCCGACTTCCAGGTCAGCAAGCCGGGTATATTCAGACGGCGAATGGCTGATGCCAAGATGGCTTGGGACAAACATCAGAGCGGTCGGACAATACGTCCCGAAGATCTGTGAATCATGTCCGGCACCGCTGATCATTTTTCTGAAAGGAATCCCGGCATGATCCGCAATTTTCAGATTCATCTGTGTCAGCCTGGGATCAAGCTTCACCGGAGCCGCATCCATCCATTTAGAAACGTGGATCCGGATACCCAGATTGTCTGCGGTTTCCTTGAAGAAAGCCAATGCCTGTTCACAAAAGTGATCCATAACTTTAAGTTCATGATGGCGGACGTCCAGTGAGAAACGGCATTTCCCGGAAATGACATTCGGCACATTCGGATCCGCCTCAACTCGCCCGGCCGTTGCCACCAGTCCGTTCGACTGGTGGCTTGCTTCCTGGATCGCATGAGCGATCATCAGAGAGGCGGCAAAAACCGCATCATGACGCCTGTTCATCGGCGTCGTCCCGGCATGATTGCTTTCCCCGGTCAGTGAAATCGTATAGCGGCGCTGGCCGACGATCGCGCTGACCGGCGCCCACGTTTTCTGCTCCAGTTCCAGGGTCCGCCCCTGCTCAATATGTGTTTCAAGGAAGCAGGCGATGTCCTGCCTGACCGGTTGAGGATAATTTCCCTTCCCGAATCCGGCTGACTGCATTGCCTCGGCCAGAGAAATCCCTGATCGGTCAAGCAAACCGGCCGCACTTTCCATTTTATATTTGCCTGTGATCGTTCCCGATCCCCAGAAAGAGAGGGGAAAACGGCTGCCTTCCTCCTCGCAGAGCGAGACCGCTTCAATCGTCTGCTTCGGGGGGCCATACAGATGAAACAGCCGGCTGGCAGCCATTGTCGAGGCAAGGACCCCATAAGCGCCGTCATATTTCCCGCCGTCAACAACCGTGTCCACATGTGAACCGGTCAGAATGACTTTTTTATCTTCTCCCCGGCCGGAAACGCGTCCGAAGAGATTACCGGCATCATCAAACCGGGTTTCAAGATCCATGTCCTCCATTTTTTGCTTCAGTCCGTACTGTGCTTTCTGCCATGCTGCATCATATAACAGCCGGGTGACACCGCCATTTTTGGTTTTCCCGAACATGGAAAGCCACTCGATTAAATCATGCAGTTCATTTTTTAAAGTCATTGAGGTCTGATCGATCATCATTCCTCGCCTGCTTTCTCCGTTAGATCATCTAACATTTCTTGAAAGGAATAATTTTATTTTAGCAAACAACTTTTTACCGACCATCAGCAAATGATCTAATTCTCTCCATGAACATTAGTCAGAATGGCTAAAATTCATGATATAAAACAATAGCCACATTTTCGTCACATCCTACAAAGGAATTCTTGTCCTTAAACTTTACCTACAAAAATCACCATTTATTGTGAGATTTTCTGACGTATGTGTTCATTTGTTTTCAGATTTGTTATAAAATTTCCTCAATTGAGCAAGGGGGAATGGCGATGGCAATGGCGTTTACGGAAAAGCGCACATCCTGTCCGACAGAATGTACATTTACTGAAACAGACTGGAATGTCCTGGCAAAGTACTGGTATCCTGTAGCCAAAAGTGAAGATGTGATGAATAAACCATTGCCTGTGAAGCTGCTTGATGTGGAACTGGTTGTTTACCGGGCCGGCGACAAGGTAGTGGTGGCCCGTGATCTCTGCGTCCATCGCGGTACCCCGCTGAGCATGGGCTGGATGGACGGTGAGAATATTGTCTGTCCCTACCATGGATTCAGCTATGCCCCGGGCGGTCAGTGTGTCGCCATACCCGCTCATCCGGAGGCTAAAATTTCTCCCCGCCTCTGTCTGACTGTTTTTCCCTCTGTTGATCGCTACGGACTGATCTGGACGACGCTTAACGGTGAAGAAGAGACGGTTCCGCCATTTCCAAAGTGGGGCGATGCGGGCTACGTCTCGTTCATTGCCCCGGTCATCGACATCAACGGATCAGCCGGACGTCAGGTTGAAGGATTCCTCGATGTTGCCCATTTTGCCTGGGTGCATACAGCTACTTTTGCTGACCGTCATAATGCCTTTGTACCGAGTTACAAGGTCACCCGTACCGGCAGCGGGATTCACACCGACTATCTGAGCACTGTCAGCAATTATCCGAAAGGAATGAAAGATCCATCTCCCGCCGGGTTTAAATGGCTGCGCGAATATGACGTCTATCCGCCGCTTACCGCCCGGCTGGTCGTCCATTTTCCGGATGAGAAACAGCTGTGGATCCTGAATGCGGTCTGTCCGGTCTCCGCCAGAAAGACCCGTCTCTTCTGTCCGATCAGCCAGAATTTCGATAAGACGCTGTCCGTCGAAGATGCCTGTGCATTTAATCTGAGAATTTTCAATGAAGACAGGGAAATGGTTGAGAATCAGAAACCGGAAGAACTGCCTCTGGATCTGCAGACTGAAGCGCACATCATGGCGGATAAAACGTCGATCGCTTACCGCAGGCTGCTTAAAGAGATGGGACTGGGCAAGCAGTACACAAGCTGAAATTCTGCGTTTGCGGCTCCGGAGTTCTGCTAGAATAAGGAGGTATCATGCGTTGAAATATGTTATTGTCGACAAGGAGACGTGCATTGCCTGCGGGGCATGCGGCTGCGCGGCACCGGCTATTTTCGGTTATGACGATGATGGGATTTCACATGTCCTGCTCGATAACAATCAGGGGACAACAGCGATTCCGGAAGACAGTCTCGATGATGTGATCGATGCCTGTGAAGGCTGTCCGAGTGAATCAATCAAACTGAGCGGCACGCCGTTCAACGGCAATCCGTTAAAAGAAGAAGTTCTTGATTCTGAATTTTTGTGAACAGGAGTGTGATTCATCATGGAAACGACGCACAAACCCGGGAAAATTTTTTCTCTCGGTATTCAGCACATGCTTGCGATGTACGGCGGCGCGGTGATTGTTCCGCTGATTGTCGGCGGTGCCGTAGGTCTAAAGGGCGCCGAGCTCGCTTTGCTGATTTCGATTGATCTGGCCGCCTGCGGAATTGCCACATTGCTTCAGGCCTGGAAAAACCGCTTTTCCGGAATCGGTCTGCCAATCGTCATGGGCTGTACATTTACCGCTGTCTCACCGATGATCGTCATTGGAAAATCATACGGCATGCCCGGAATTTGCGGTGCGATTCTCGTTGCCGGTCTGGTCGTCCTGGTGATGTCCACCTTTTTCGGTAAAATTGTCACTCTGTTCCCGCCGGTCGTTGTCGGCTCGGTGGTCATGATCATCGGCATCACGCTGATTCCGGTCGCCATCAACAACCTTGGCGGAGGCGTCGGTGCCAAAGGATTCGGCAGCGCGCAGAATCTGCTGCTGGGCTTCGGCGTGCTTCTGCTGATCATTCTGATGAACCGTTTTTTCAAAGGATTTATGCAGACGATATCGATTCTGGTAAGCATTATTGCCGGTACGATCGTCGCCTGGTTCATGGGTCTTGTCGATTTCTCTTCGGTCGGCAGCGCCGGCTGGTTCAGCCTGATCAGTCCGTTCAGTTTCGGTCTGCCGACGTTCCATCTCGACGCGATCATTGCCATGTCGATCGTCGGCATCGTCAGCATGATTGAGACAACCGGGGTTTATCTGGCACTGAGCGAAATCTGCGATCAGCCGATTAACGACAAAGATATGCAGCATGGCTATCGGGCAGAAGGTCTGGCGATTCTCGTCGGCGGCCTGTTCAACGCCTTCCCGTATACGACCTTCTCCCAGAATGTCGGGCTCGTCCAGATGACCCGTGTCAAAACAAGAGCTGTAACGATTGTCTGCGGCATCAGCCTGATCGTCCTCGGGCTGATCCCGAAAATCGGCGCGGTGACCATTCTGATTCCAAATGCTGTGATTGGCGGTGCCACACTGGCAATGTTCGGCATGGTGATCGCTTCCGGTGTGCAGATGCTGGGCCGGGTCGATTTCAAGCGTCAGGAAAATCTGCTGATCATCGCCTGCTCGGTTGGCGTCGGTCTCGGCGTCACCGTCCAGCCTGAGCTATTTGCCAAATTCCCGACGCTCGTTCAGATCCTGACCAATAACGGGATCGTCTCCGGCAGTCTTACCGCTCTTATTCTTAATCTGGTTTTCAATGTCGGACGGCATCCTGAAAAAGAATCCGTAACCAAATTGTCCAAACAGATGGTGGCGGAAACGAGCGCAACCAAATCGTGAACGGATCGTTTCTCACAGGCACTGCGATTGTGCTGCAGAATCGTCATCCGTTCCAAATCATGGGGCAGTGAAATTATCTCTATTCACTAAAGCGGCACACGAATTTTTTTATCCGTGCGCCGCTTTAGTGTTCTGTTCAACTGCCGCGATACACCTGATAGCCGTAAGGAGATACGAGCAGAGGAACGTGGTAATCCTCCAGAGGCGAAGCCACGTTGAAGCGAACAGGGATGATGTCCAGAAAAGGATGCGCGCCTTTCACTGAGACCGACTCCCGAAAATAATCGCCAATATGAAACCGCAGCTCATAGGTTCCCGAATGCAGCTTACCGGCATGGATCAGCGGCTCGCTCATCCGGCCGTCTTTGTTCGTCGTCCGGCTGCACACAAATGTTGCCCGTGCATCGTTCACTTCGTAAAGGTCAACTCTGACATCTGCCGCCGGCCGGCCGTTGACCAGGTCCAGAATATGTGTTGTTAACGCCCCCACAGCATTTTCCCCCTATGACGGACGATTTCTCGCCGCCTGTGTCCGCTATCGCTATGATTCCATCAGGTCATCGAATCTGAAGCGGGCGATCCTGACGATTTCCCGGATTGCCGTATCAAATTCATTCTGCCTGCTGTTGTTCAGCCGCTTGCGAATCGCCCGGTCGATTTCCTGCCTGCTGCGTCCGCGGACGGCGATGATAAACGGGAAGGCAAAGCGGCGTTCGTAAGCCGCGTTCAATGCAGCCAGGTCCGCCGCTTCAGCGTTCTCCATGCGGCGAAGCCCCGCCTGCTGCTGTTCCCGGTCCGACGCTCCGGTCAGTTTCCCGGCACCGCCGAGCCGGGGATGCGCCAGAATCAGCTGTTCTTTCTGCTGCGCGGTCGCCGACAGGACAATCGCTTTTATCGTCTGAAAAAGATCATCTTTTGAAAGGAAGGGCCGGCTATTCATCGCCTCACGGATAATCCACGGGGAATGTTCAAAAATCCCGCCAAGCTGGTTCACACACCACTCACGGTCCGCTGCGTTCAGCGTTTCAATGTTCACCCTTTTCGCCCCTCTTTTGCCTTTTTGCATCACTTTTTCCGTTTGCCTGCAGCTGTTCCGGTTTCATCAATCAGCGGTTTCAGCCGCAGCGCAAAGCGAAGCTGAAACGTTATGTCGGGATCCTTCAGATCTTTTCCCAGCATCTGTTCGCACTTGTCAATCCGGTAGATCACTGTATTGCGGTGGACATACAGCTTTTTCGCCGTCTCCGAAATCTGGCAGTTCGATTCAAGATAAACATAGAGTGTATGCAGCAGCGCCCGGTTTTCTTCCTTCTTCGGAAAAGCCAGACTCTGCAGTGTATCCTGATACAATTTACGCAGATCTTCAGCCGGAACCCGGTGCAGCAGATCCGCGATCCCGCGCGCCTGATACGCCTGGATAAAAGACCGCCGGCCGATCTGCATGCCGGCGTGCAGGGCATCGACCGCTTCCTGATAGGCCGACGGGATTCCCGACAAATCCGTAAAAATATTACTCAGTCCAAAAGACAGGGTCTGCGGGAAAAAACGTGTGACCTGCTTCTGGACATTCAGTAAATAGGGCTTGAGAAAACGATAGCTGTTCTCCTCAGAGGCCATCATTTCCACAATCAGAACACAGATATGGTCTTTCACGAACAAATGAGCCGGGAAAGGGAAGGCCCGGATTTCCCCTTCGATATATTCATAGATCTCATTCGTCTCCATTTGATAATGAATAAAACTAATCGGTTCCCGGACCGTATCAAGCTCACCGGCCGCGCATACCAGGGTCTGGCCGTCCCGGAGCCCGAATTCTGTCGCCCTGCTGACAATCTCTTCATCGGTCGAAAAGGAACCAAGCACGAGATTGGAAAAGAAGGCATCCCGGACTTTGCGATCTGTTTGCCGCAATGCCTCATCCTTCATCAGCTCAAAGGCAAGCACATTCAATGCCTGCTCAACCGTCAGGGTCAATAGGCGATCCGTCTGCGGCACCAAACCCTCAATGAGTAAAAAATACCGTTTCTTTTTATAGGTGTGAAGCACAAACAGCGAAAATGTACGATGCGTCCCAATAACGGAAAACGCTGAATAAGCAGCCCGCTGCTTCCGGAAGACTGACTGATCAGCGGCGGGAATCTGTTCTGCCGTTTTAAGGCCTTTCGGTTCACGGCCGGATGCATCGATTCTTTTAAAATAGGCATCAAGTAAAACAACCTGGCAGCCGATCATATCGGACAACTGACTGAGCAGACGGCCGATGCCTTCACCGCTCATGATGTGTCTTGTAAACTGCTGGTGGGTATCGATCGCGAACTGAAGCTCCTTGGTCCGTGCATCGAGGATCATCGATAGCGTCTGGTTATCAATGTCAACAAGTGCCAGGCTGTTGGGCAGATCAATCAGCGGAAAAGACAGACGGTTGGCCAGCCTGATGACTCTTTCCGGTATTCCGCCGATAAATCTGCGTGTCTTGATCCCCAGAGCGGCACACCCCCGCCCGGCCATCTGATTGACAAGCTGATAAAAGAAATCAGGATTATCCTGCAGATGGTAACCGCTCGTAATCAGCCAGTCATTCGGCTTGAGATAGTCAATAATATCCGGAGCGTCCATCATGTTCACATTGCAAATTTCTCTGTCTGTTCCCTTTCCCCCGGCAACAAGCCGTAATTCATGGAACAACGGTATTTGAAACAGATCGGAAACCTTCATATACCTGCGCCTCTATCATGAATGGATAACTGCCTTTGTTCCATTGAACCATTTTTTGACTATTTTGTCGATTCAATAATCAGGCGAATCCAGGTTCATGCCCGGCTGTTTTTTTCATCATTTGCAGGCAGATCATGCACAAAGGCAAGCAGCTGGCGATCCGTCCCTGCTCCGGAGATGAAGGAGAGGCCGACCGGGCGGCCCTGATCGGCGAAGGGAATCGTGATCTGCGGCAGGCCGGCAACACCGGCGATGCACGTCAGTTTCATTGTCTGCGCCCTCACCCTGCCGCCTGCTGCCGCTGAATCCGTGCGTGCCGGCGCGGGGCCGAACGTCGTCGGCAGAACGATCAGGCCGTCCTGCCCAAGCAGCCGGCTCATTGCTTCCGCAAAATGGCGCTTAACCTCTGCGGCATGACGCCAGACGTCGTCTTGTTTCATTTGTGATGCAGCTTCAAAACGGCCGGCAATATCGCTGCCGAAGCGCGGATGATTTTTCTCAATCCACGCGCCGTGAGACTGCCAGGCCTCTCTTCCCTGAAGAATCCGGAAAGTTTCCGAAAGCAGCTCAGGGCTGGAGTACGGGAGTGTACATACCTCAAGACCAGACGGAAAGTACCTGAACACGGCCTCATTCAGCACCGTTCCGACCGTCGATGAGGCCACCAGATCCCAGGCTTCCCGCAGCAGATAGAAATGCCTGAACGTGCCGATCTCCTGTTCAGGCAGCAGGCATTGGCCGATTTCTTGCAGCAGGCCGGAACTCCCTGCCATCCATCCGACGGTGTCAAAGCTCGGCGCCAGCGGAATCACGCCGTCCAGTGAAACCGACCCGTGAGACGGCCGCATGCCGAACAAGCCGCAATATGAAGAGGGGATGCGCACGGAGCCGCCGGTATCTGTGCCAATCGCAAAATCCGCCAGGCCCCCGGCAACAGCCACCGCAGATCCGCTTGACGAACCGCCGGAGAAGGCATCGGGAAGCCGCGGATTAATCGTCGGCGGATAGTGGATGTTGTCTCCCCTGAGGCTGTACATCAGCTCGTCGGTGACCGTCATCCCGCGCAGTGTTGCTCCGCTCCTGAGCAGCCGGTCGATCACCTGGGCATTCCGGACAGCCGGGCGGTGCGTCTTCTCCCAGTCCGGATTGCCGGCACTGTTGCGGTGCCCGCTCACTGCAAAGACATCCTTAGCTGCAAAAATCAGATGATCGAGCATACCGCTGCTCTTCGGTTTAATAAACAGTTGATCCTGAATAAAGGCACCGAATGGATCCTGTGTCATCGTGTCATCCCCCATGATCAAAATTTCATGATAGCTGATGGCGTTTCCCATTTTAGTAACAGAATACCGTGTTTTCCATAAAACCGGAATGGGTGATCCTACAATTTTTTCCCGGCTGTTTGGTTGATTTTCTTACAGAAAAAGATCGTCATTCCTTTCAGCCTCAATAAATTGGTGATATCAGCTAACATAAATAAGAATATTTAGATCATTTTGTCTTGTATGACTTCTTTAAAAACAGTAGGATGGATACAAATAGTGTTATAAGACTTCACATCAGAGGAGCTGGTGCGTCATGAGTCTGAAAACATTGAATGAACAAGTAAGAAGGGACCTTTCCTGCCTTGGTTTCCCGGGTTCTGACTGGGTCCGGCCTGCGCGTCATCCTGAGGGCCGCGTCTATGATGCCGTCATTGTCGGTGCCGGCCAGTGCGGCCTGGGCATTGCCTTCGGACTCTTGCGCGAGCGGGTTACCAATATTCTCATCATTGACGAAAACGAAGCGGGGTCAGAAGGCCCGTGGGTCACTTATGCCCGGATGGTGACGCTCCGGACGCCTAAACAGCTGACACCGATCGACTTTGGCGTGCCCTCTCTGACTTTCCGTGCGTGGTGGGAAGCCCGGTTCGGCCCGGAGAGCTGGGCCGCCGTCGATAAGATCCCGCGCGAGGACTGGATGGCTTATTTGTGCTGGTACCGGAAAATTCTCGGGCTTCCCGTCAGGAACCGGATCAGACTCGATCTGATTGAACCGCGGGATGACGGGATCTATCGTCTGCATATTACCCGGAACAACGCATCCGGCGAAATCATACTGGCTCGGAAAGTGATTCTGGCGACAGGCATTCAGGGCGGCGGCCAATGGTATGTCCCGAAGATGATCCGGGAAAAACTGCCGAAGCCGCTTTACGCTCATACATCTGAGCAAATTGATTTCAGTGCACTCCGCGGGAAAAAGATTGCCATTCTCGGCGGCGGTGCCTCAGCTTTTGATAATGCCAATTATGCCCTTCAGGAAGGCGCGGCCGAGGTCCACGTCTTCGTCCGGCGCAACCATTTACCACGCGTCAACCCGATCCGCCAGATGGAGCCTTCCGGACTGATCGCTCACTTTCACACACTGACTGATGCGGAAAAATATGCGGTGATGGCCCACTTTTTCAAACTTAACCAGCCGCCGACCAACGACACATTCCGGCGCGCCTCTTCCCGGCCGGGATTCCACCTCCATCTCGGATCACCGTGGCTCGATGTCGGCGCAAGAGCCAACGCTGCCAGCGTCACAACGCCGCAAGGCACTTTCCGTTTCGATTATCTGATCATCAGCACCGGTCTGCGTACTGATCCTGAACTGCGGCCCGAACTGAAGCTTGTTGAAAGCCATATTGCCCGCTGGCGCGACCGCTATCACGCACCGAAAGACATCGCCAGCCCGGTACTCGATGCCCATCCCTATATGAGTTCCGGTTTTGCCCTGCTCAGCCGCGATGAACCGGGAAAAAAACTGCTGCACGGCCTGTTCGCCTTCAATTATTCAGCAATGATCAGCTGCGGTCTGTCGGCTTCAGCTCTGTCCGGTATGAAATACAGTTTGCCTGCCATTTCTTCAGCAGTGGCCGATCAGCTTTTCACTGATGATCATCAGGATTATCTGAAAAGCTTTTTCGCCTATGATGAGCCTGAATTTGTCGGCGATTGGCCGAAAAAGGTACCAGGCTGAAACGCTGATGCCAAAGAACATGAAGGAGCGGCAATACTCAATATGAGTGTATTGCCGCTCCGTTTGATTTCCATCTCTCAGACGCGTGACTCGTGCTGAGCTTTATATACCCTTTTGGCCAGAATCAGCGCTCCGGTGATGCCTGAGTTGTCGCCGAGCTCCGGCGGAACAATATAACTGTCGATGCCGCCCCTGACTTCAGGGAAGTCGATGTAACCGGCCAGCAGTTCCTGAACATTCCGCCGGATCATTGGAAACAGCTGCTTCTGTTTCATAACGCCGCCGCCGATAATGATCCTTTTCGGTGAGACAATCAAAATATACTGCATCAGTGCCTGAGCCAGGTAATCTGCCTCCATCTGCCAGGCTTCATGATCCGCCGGCAGCTCCGAAGCCGATTTTCCCCAGCGGGCTTTAAGTGCCGGGCCTGAAGCGACGCCTTCCAGACAGTCTTTATGATATGGACAGATGCCCTCGAAGTGATCCTTCGGTGAGCGGCGCACCAGAATGTGCCCCATTTCCGGATGGGACAGACCCTGGAACAGCTGATTCCGATTGACCAGCCCGGCACCGATGCCCGTGCCCACGGTCAGATACAGGCAGCCGTCAAGACCTTTGGCTGCACCGTGATACAATTCACCGAGCGCTGCACCATTGACGTCCGTAGTAAAACCGACGGGAAGATGCAACGCATCCTTCATGGTCCCGACAAACGGATAATTTGCCCAGCCCGGCTTCGGCGTTGATGTAATCGATCCGTATGCAGCGCTTTCCGGGTCCAGATCAATTGGCCCGAAAGACGCAATTCCCAGTGAATCAATCTGGAAATTTTTAAAAAAGTGAATGACCCGGTCCATGGTATAATCCGGATCTTTCGTCGCAATCCGTTCCTTTGCCAGAACATTTCCTGACTCATCGCCGACTGCACAGACAAATTTCGTCCCGCCGGCTTCAATGCCTCCCAGATACATAGAATCACATGTCCTTTCGTGACGATTTGATCAGATAATATAGTGTAAGCGTTTCCCCATCTGCTATTATAGCAGATTCATTGCCGGACAGAAGTTTCTTTTGTGCGACTTTTTTGAAATAAGCTAAGTTTGTTTAAACGATCATTTTCTGATTTATCTGCTAATTGCATCTGACTTTTAATCGTGTACGGAATCCAGCCGGAGCGCGGTTCCGTGATTCCGAGCGCTTCAAAATTTCGGCCTTGCCTCTTCACGTATTGCACTGCAAATTTTGATATAAAAAAAACCGTGCTTCCGCACAGTTCTTCGATCCGGCATGGGGACTGCCGAAGGATCAGCTATTGATCACATTAAGATCTTTTTTTCGATAAAATTGCGAGAACATGACGCCGTAGAGGACCATCCCGATGAAGGCAACAAAGCCAAGTATATAGAAGGTCTGCGAATAGCCGAACCAGACGGTCATCGGAATGGCGACCGGTGCAATCGACCGCCCCACGGACAGGCGAAGTCCGGATGCAGCGAAATACTGGCCGCGGAGGTGCTCCGGGGACAGTTTCGCTACAAAGCTGTCCTGAAGTCCGACCTGCATCAGTTCCGCCCAGGAGAACATGACGATGCACAGGAACAGTACCCAGGCATTGACCGTCGTTCCCATAATGATCATCGCCGCGCCGTAGCAGAAGGCCGAACCCATGAACACATTGCCTTCGCGGAAACGGGTCATCCATTTGGTCACGATGACGGTGAACAGGGCGACGCAGAGCCCGTTCAGCGAGACCATCATGCTGAACAGCTGTTTGCCGTCGACGGCCAGAGTCCAGGTGCCGAGTGCCAGCAGATTCTGATGCGGCACCTGACTCGTTGTGTATACGGCAATCAAGAGATCCAGCTGCATGAACGTCTGAGCCACGAGAATACCGGCGAGGAGATACAGCATGAACAGCCGGTCTTTTAAAATAATCCCGTAATCGCCAAACTGTTTTTTCAGATAGTAGAGCCAGTTTCCGGAAGTTTCCGGTGCAGCGGATTTGTCCGCACTGACGACGGGTACGGTCTCATGAATCCAGTGATTCAGCGCCCAGAGAAGAATGAAACTGACGACCGTGCAGATGCTGAGGAGAAGAAAACGGTCGTTAAAAAATAGGATACCGCCGATCAGCGGACCGATGACGACAGTCACATTGATCGATGTATAAAAGATGGCGAACACACCGGGACGGTCCTTTTCAGAGACAACGTCGGCGATCATCGCGCTGCTGGCCGGCCAGTACAGCTGGCCGAACAGACCGAGCAGGGTAAAACAGAGGAACGTCAGCATCGGCGAGTCCAGCCAGGGTGAATTCGCCAGAGCGAAGAAGACAAAACAGACCGCCTGACCGGCAGCTGAAAAAATCATCATCCGTCTTCTTCCAAAATGATCGGCGCAGTAGCCGCCGAGAAGACCGATCACCGCACCGATCACCTGCGACAGAATGAGCAGAATACCGGCTGATGTCTGCCCAAAGTGGTCGGAAAAATAAATCGCCATAAACGGAAAAAACATCCAGAACAGCAGATTGAAAATACCTTCCCCGATAAAACGGACTTTCAGATTAATATCCCAGTCACGCCATTTCATTGTAAAGCCCTCACCTCTCTCTGTCTTTTCGGATTCATCAAGGGCCGGACCGGCAGAAACAAACGTGTTTTCTCATCATGATTGAAAAGCACAAAAAGCCTGCTGATCCGGCATACAGATACATGCCCGGTTCAGCAGACTGCGTCAGTCAGCAGATTGTCAGACATGGTCAGACACTTTCGGGCAAAAGAAAGACGACAGTCTGAAAACAGGCTGTTTTAAAAACTTTCTGTTGCCCGATGCTGCAGTGAAGTGACCATGTGAAAAACTCCGATCCGTTCTCAATACTTTTTTACCAATGAATGAACCATTAACGATTATACGCCGGGTGCAGCATTCCTGCAATCGGCTTAGCCGAGCACGTCCTGCAAAATCGGATCCTCATGCAGGATCTGATGCGCGCGTTCGCGGTATTTTGCTACATGAAGATAGGTATAGCGCATCGGCTTCACATTCGGTGCCTTATCGATCGCCATGTCGAAGTCGGCCGTCGTCATTCCTGCAGATTTGGCAAAATCGAAGAACCCGGTCGCCTTCAGTACGGTAATGATCCGCTCAAACCGATGATTCTGAACCTTGCTCATCAGATAGGAAGCGACTCCGACCTGGAGGCCGTGCAGCTGCGGATGCGGCGAATACGTATCCAGCGCATGCGAGATCAGGTGCTCGCTGCCGCTGGTCGGGGCGCTGCTGCCGGCAATCTCCATTGAGATCCCGGCCATCGTCAGGGAATCCGCCAGCTCTTTGAGAAACAAGTCGTCTTTGATCGTCCCGAAGTCGGTACGGACGAAACTGTTAACGGCCTTCTTCGACAGCATCAGGGCGCAGTCGTCGACTCTCGTCCGGCCGTTCTGTTCTTCGAAAATCCAGTCTTGAGCCGCCGTGATTTTGGAAACCAGATCACCGACCCCGGAATAAATAAAGCACTCGGGCGCGTTCTTGATCACATCGATGTCGATGATGATCCCATACGGCATTTTGGCATGCACCGAGATCCGGCGGCCGTGAATCGTCAGCGACGTATTGGAACTGGAGAAGCCGTCGTTCGACATCGATGTCGGCACGCTGATGAACGGCCATTTTCTGAGCAGCGCCGTATATTTTGCGGCGTCGAGCGCTTTACCGCCGCCGATGCCGATCACCGCTTCGGTCTGAAAAGGGAGCTGGAACGCCCGGTCGACGACGCCGTCAATGTCGATATCCGCGACCTCCTCAGACTTCAGCACATCGATTCCGGACGCTTTCAGCGAGCCGAAGACCGGATCACCGAAGAGTTCGGTCAGTCCTGAACCAAACAGGATGACCACCTTCTTAAATTCATGCCGCTGGAGCAGCGGACCGATTTCCTTTAAATTTCCCTTTCGGACGTCGAGCAGGGTGGGAACAACAATCTGATGATTATCGACTGCCATGGGTCAGCGCCTCCTCATGCTCTGTCAGGTATTTCTCGACATCAGCGAAACTTGTGATCGCAACATAATCCTTCTTTTCAGCATCGAGCAGGCCCTGCAGTTTACCCTTGGCAAAAACCGTGTCGGCAAGCATGGCCGCTTTCAGATCAGGCAGGCTGTCGCCGGCAAAAAAGACCTGATCGTAGTCCTTACTCAGATCGCGTGCGACTTTTTCCTTGTCCACGCCGTATAGCCGCGAATAGTACGGCCCGTCGGCATCAACATCCAGATGAATCCCGCGATCCCGGTACACACCGGGATTGGAAATAATGCGGACATCCCGAATCCCGTATTTCTTAAAAATTCGTTTGATATAGTAATCGGTTCCCGCGCTGATGACCACAAAATCACCGCCCAGACGCCGGACATGGTCGATCACTTTCCCGGCATCAGGGTCAAAAGGAATCTGGTCAATATCCTCGTCAATGCCCGCTTGATCCCGGCCGATCGCGGCAAACAGCCGGCTCAGATACTCCAGATCGGTCATCACTTTCCTGTCCCAGTCTGAATAAAGTTTCTCACTTTCTTTCTGAAAATGGTTGTCAATCACAACATGGAAAAAATCTTTTTCAGAAAGTGTTCCGTCAAAATCCGATATGAACAGGAATCGTTTGGTCATCGACTGATTCTCCTTATCTCATCTGTTATATTACAGTTATCAGTATAGCAAAGCAGGACGAACCATGTCCGTCCTGCAAGCGTCGCCAATATGTCTAAGTGTTGAAAATCACGGACACTCCACAGTGTGCCCGGAAAACGTGCCGGTTAATTTACTTTTTGGAGACTCCGGTCATTTGTTGCGCGCTGCCTCCGTCGGGCGGCTGCAGCAGACGGAGCACGCCGCTTGCTGTTACCGGTCTGCCATAGAGAAAGCCCTGGATGATATCACACTTTTTCAACCGGAGAAAATCTCGCTGCCATTCATTTTCCACGCCTTCAGCAAGTGAGGGGATGTTCAGCTGACGGACGATCATCAGAATGGAACTGACAAACTGATTACTCTTCATATCCTGATTGATTTTATCAATAAATGATTTATCAATCTTAACCAGATCGATCGGCATCTGCTGAAGAAAGCTTAATGAGGAATAGCCGGTGCCGAAATCGTCCAGAGCGATGACGATGCCCAGTTCCCTGAGCATGTCCATTTTCTGCATGACAACCGAGACTGAATTTGACAGGGATGTTTCGGTGATCTCCAGCTCAAGGCAGTTCGGGTCGAACGCCGTTTCCTTCAATATCTGTTTCACATCATCAATAAATCCGGGATCCATCAGCTGGACAGGAGAAACATTGACCGCCAGTCTGCCGAGAAACCCGTACTGCACCTGCACCTGTTTAAAAACTTTGCAGGCCGTGCGCATCACCCATTTGCCAATCTGGACAATCATCCCGTTCCGTTCGGCGAGCGGGATAAAGCTCCCCGGAGAGACCATCCCGAATTCGGCGGATTTCCAGCGAATGAGCGTTTCAAAGCCGCGAAGCCCGCCGCTTTCAACAAAAAACTGCGGCTGAAAAACAAGGAACAGTTCATTGCGACCGATCGCTCCCTTAAGTCCCTGAATGATTCGCGTTTCTCTGACCAGCTGATCATTCATTGATTTCTGGAAAAGGCGAATCTGATTCTTCCCGCTTTTTTTTGCCTGATACATGGCCATGTCGGCAAAGCGCATCAGTTCGGGCACATGATCCGTGTCTTCCGGAAAAAAAGAAATACCGAAGCTGGCGCTGACCGACACCGTCGCTTCGCCAAGCCTGACCGGCCGGCGTACCATCTTGCCGATATAGTCGATGTATGTCCGGATTTCCTCCCTGGTCATCTTTTGGCGGATAATCAGGACAAATTCATCGCCGCCGATATGGCCGAGCGAATCACCTGTATTCTTGAGCTTGCTTAAAAGGAAACCGGTGTACCGGATCAGTTCGTCGCCCGCATGGTGCCCAAGCGTATCATTGACACTTTTAAAGTTGTCAAAGTCAATGAATGCCAGAGCAAACGGGCGGCCACTTACCCCGAACGATGCGGCGATCTGATCGAGATCGATCTGAAATTTCCGGCGGTTGGGCAACTGTGTGAGCGGATCAATATACGCCAGCCGGTACATCTGCTCCCGGTCGTCGGTGATAATTTTATTGGATTTCTCAAGTTCCTGGTTTTTCTTCCACAGCTGCTCTTCAGAAACCGATGCCTGATAATAGGCCTTTGTGATCAGCTCTTTCTTCTTCAGTGCGTCATCGTAGTTCCCGGCATTGCGCATGGCATAGAAAGCGAGCAGTGACCCTGCCAGGATCGCGTCGATGTAAAAAGTCATGGCCATCCGCGCGTTCAGCCCGCCGATGCTGCCGCCGGTTCTGACAAGATATATCTGGCGGATCAGTGCCAGTCCGTTCAGGCAGGTGGCCATCAGAAAGCCGGACCTCCGGAATCTCAGGATCAGGTAGACTGTTACAGCAAGCTGCCCCTGGATCAGCAGCAGCGTCACTACCCAATTGCGGATCAGGAAAACCATCAGTGCATCCAGAATCAGATAAACCATGCCCGCAATGGCGATCCTGACCGTTGCCAGTGCCGTATCATCAGGAAGCATGAACCGATCCGTGATGCGCCCTATGGATAATCGGCGGTTTTGATGTCTTTTTTTTGGTGTATCGCTCACAATTTCAGATCCATTCATCGAATTAAGTGGTCATTTGCCAATCATCGGAACACAGGACAATAGGACTCACACAGTTCCCTGAAAAGAATATAATCACTTTTACTATCGGCCGGAAAGTCATCGATGTTAATTCATTTAATATTTAGCATTTTAAACCGGCCGGCAGGAAAATCAAGAGATCTGTACACTTTCAGGGACTGATGACCTGTTCATTCTGTCCCGTAAAAGGGAAAAAAACCTGATCTGAACTTCTGCAGACAGTCTGCGTCCGTTCAGCCAGGTTTTTAGAATCGGGTAAGTTAGCTTATGCGTCACGTAAAGCCGGTTCATACGGAAAGGTCTTTCTCTTCTCCGCCTGCTCCGCCTTCCGTAAGCCGATTTCCCCGGTCAATCATATAGTGGCCGAATTCATTCACCACCAGGCGCCGTCCCGTCCTGTCTTCCGGCAGTTCATGGATCCTCTCTGTCCGATAAGAACTGACCCGTTCACGCAACTGGATTCTGAATTGTGCGGTCCGCATTGCTTTGCGCTCAAAAATGCTCATACGGACCGGAAGATCAATGATATCCCCATGAATCGTCAGCACTCGGACACTGTTCTTATCCTTACTGTCCGGGAGCCAGGTGCTGATATGCGAGTGGGCGATCCAGATATTGTCCCGGTGCGCTTCGGATTTCAATGGAAACAAGTAGAGATTGAGTTCGCTGCAGACGCAGATCGGCGGCATGCTCTTATAGCCGAGATACGCAGCCCCTTTCTTTCTGCCGGCATATGTGGAACCAAAATAAGCGCATGATTGCTGAACAATTTTGAGCGGTGTGGCCCTGGTAATAAATTCACGGTTTTCTTCAATGACGAAGGTCTCCAGACTTCCGTTCTCTGCGTTATGAGGCAAAAGAGCAATCGTTGTTTCATTAACCACATACTGCTTTTTTTCCATCTGCGATCTCCTATGAGGTGTAGTGATTTGGAAAGATTTTCGTCCCTCGCCGTTCCCGACATGACGGGCGCCCGCATCATGAGGGTCCGGCAGCAGTACGGACACGTGCTGAAGAAACTGGCTGGTGAATCTGAGGATTGCATGCAATATAGGCATTTTGTTCAGGTAAATATTTACCTATAAGATCTTATAGGATAATTATACAAATAATACAATTATATTCAATATTTTGACAGCAAAAAACAGAACCGTCATCATACTTTTTACCAAATTGTTCAAAAGATAGACATAAACGGAGCCGGATATTTCTCCGGCTCCGATAGGAACAGACGCAGCGGTCCTTTTCAATTTATATTATTTCTGACTAGGCACGATAATCCTGTGGCGTGTACAGATGCAGGACACGGCGGCAGAACCATTCAAAGAAAATACCGCCCGCGAACGGAACGAGCAGATAAACAAGGCCAATCACGAGCAGGTTGCCGAACCCGGATCCAGCAGGCATGAAGTGCATCGCATTGATCGGCCCGACCAGTCCGGAAAATCCGAAACCGGCGCTGATCGGTGTCCCTTTAATCTGAAAAAGGATGCCAAGTGTCCCGAGTAAAGCCGCATTCAGCATGATCGGCACAGCAATCGCCGGTTTCCGGACCATGGCGGCGATCATGATTTTCGGTGTCCCGATCAGCGCAGACAGCGATAAGCCGATGGTATTCACTTTGAGGCCACCGACGAACATGCCGACTGCGGCCGCCACGCAGCCAAGGTTTCCGGCTCCGGAAGCCAGGCCCGTCATGCCGATCGCCGTCGCAATGGCAACGGTTGAGACCGGTGAAATCATGATGACCGAGAAACTGGCCGCAACCAGAATGCCCATCAGCACAGGCTGCAGAACAAAGAAACTGTTGATCATCCGGCCAATCCCCAGCGTCAGTGCATGAACAGCCGGGAAAGTCAGCAGTCCCAGGGCACCGCCAATCACACTGATCACCAGCGGCATCAGCAGCGGTTCAAACGAACCCAGATGTTTGCCGACAATCAGCACGAGACCGCTCGCCATACTGACGGTAACCAGAATGTTGACCAGATCGCCCATTCCGGAGAGAACGACCCCTTTCGGCGTGAACGTCAGTGCCCCCGAACCGATCCAGGCTGCCGCTGCCACACACACCATCGGGATCGGCCTGAAGTGGAATTCAAACGCCACTGCCATACCGATCAGCAGCGGAACGGCCAGCATATAGATGCTCACCAGCTGATAGATTGTTCCGAATAATGGGTAGTGCCCCATCAGCGCTTTACACAGCTCGCCCAGCAGTGCGGACGGAACCAGTCCGGCAACAATGCCGACTGCATGGCCGACCAGAACATGATTGACGAACACTTTCACCGTCATTTTTTCCTTTACCAAACCTTAACAACCTCCGCTCCTGTTTGCAGTCTCTCTATATAGGAAAAAGTACTGTGCCTGCTATTTTAACAGCTTTGATCTGTTTTGTCGATAGAACGCGTTTCATCACTAAAGTATTTTGTGAAAAATAAACTGCCGATCGCAGCTGCTGAACCCGATCAGATTTTTTCAGAAAAAGCCGGGGTGCCCCTGCCCGCCTGATGAACAGCGGATCTGCGTCTGAACACCTTTTCCAACACCATCCAGCCGGAAAAAATCAGCAGCGAAACGAAGGTCAGCGCCGCTCCGGGAATCAGTCCGGGCGTCTGATAGTGAAAACGGATCGTGTTGACGCCTGAGGTAACCGGGACGATCATGAAACCGTCTGAGTTTAGAATCTTTACTGGTTTTCCATTGACCGTCGCCGACCAGCCCTTGTCATAGGGTACACTGAAGAAGGCATATTTGGCGGTGTCCGCCTTAATCTTCGAGACAAAACCGCGCGCATCATGACGGAATGAAAGCGACGACTCGGAACGGCGCTGGGCGATATCCTGCTGAATGCTGTTCCCGCCCAGAGAAAGCAGCGCATTCTCCGAGATCTGCTGCAGCTTTCCTTTTACCTGACGGATCTGTCCGTCCGACAGAACGACGGCTTTAAGCAGCGTATAATTTTTATTTTCATCGGGAATCCGGTTAAACTGTGCCCGCGTCATATAAAGGTTATAGGTAAACCCGATCGGCGGAATCGACGGATTCTCATAGATATACATCATATTCGTCCCGTTGTTAAACTGTGCGTAAAGCTTCAGCTCCGGACGGCGGACCGTATCCACATAAAACCGGTTGGACAGCAGCGGATTAATGCCGCCGTCGTTTGCCGGAATAATCGTTTTAACGTCGCGCGGCGAACCAATCGACTGATAGTACTGGAAAATCGATCCGTTAACCATACTGGTAAAAGAATTAATTGTCGGCAGTCCGGCAACCATCGCCAGATTCCATCCGCCGTCGCTGAGACTGATCCGGTAATCCTGACTTTTCGGCAGCGCCCTTTTCAGCATCTGACCGCTTTTCACCACTGTGTTATAGGTCTGAACGGGACCCTGATAGCTGTATACCGAATGCGTCACCGTAATATTGAAGAGCCCCGCGATCCCGGCAAACAGGACAACAGCTGCTGTTGTCAGCACCAGCCAGTGCTTTGCCCTGCGGAAACGCCAGACCAGAAAATACGTGCCGACGAGGCCGGCCAGTGCCAGCGCCAGATAGACAAGGAATGTCTCATAGTGAAAGATGGCATTCTTTTCACTCGGGCTCCACGGATAGAAGAGCAAAAATGCCGCAAGCAGCAAGGTTGCTGAAGCACTGGCCAGCAAGCCACCGCGGATCTGCACTTCTTCCCGGTGCTCGAGAACCACCGCGGTCATCAGTGCCATGATCAGCACCGGCATATAGAACCAGCGGGCGTAATAGGATGCGTTGAGCATGTAGAGCAGGCTGTTCAGCAGCGGGATGCACGCCATCACGGCTGTAGCCAGTGTCATCCGGCTCATCCAGCTCTTCTTTTTCCAGAGTATATAGCTGATCACGGCGGACAGACCGAAAAGCGGCAGATAGGCACCGCTTGAGGTAAAGTCCGACGGGTAGATGGCCGACTGATAGGGCATGATATCGGCCGGCATCAGAAAAGCTTTGATGATTTCCAGATAGCGGGCCCCATCGAACACGAGCGCACTCGGGCCAAACAGGAAGGAATCCAGCCGCGGATTCTGCAAGGTAAAAAGAATCGCCGGTAAAAACAGAAAGCAGGACATACCGATACCGATCAGCCCGCTGCCAAGGATCAGCGGCAGACGGCGAATACTTTGTCTGAAGTTTCCGACCAGGAAGCGGACACAGTAATAGAGGATCAGAAAAACAAGTTCCCCCATGAAAAAGAAAAAGTTGACGGTGGCGTTCAGTGCCACGGCGATGGCAAACCAGCCGTATTTGTGATCGATCATCAGCCGGTCGAGGGCAAACAGCAGCAGCGGGAACAGCGCGACGACATCGTGAAAATGATTGAACATCAAATTCACGGCGGTGAACCCGGAAAAGGCATAGAGCAGTGCGCCGATCATCGCATAGTTTTCATTTTTAACATAACGGCGTATATAAGCGAACGATGTCATCCCGGCGACGCAATATTTCAACATAAACATCGGGCCGACAAGATAAGGAAAGAAGAACGGCGGGAAGAGCAGGCTGAGCCAGAAAAACGGACTGCCCAGTGTATAAAAACTGTATGATCCGATGAAACTGCTCCCCAGATCGGTGTACCAGTTCCAGAAAATGTCTCCGCTTTTGATCGCCCGGTTGCTCAGAATATTGAACGGTATCTGCTGATAATTGAAATCGCCGACGAGTGAAAACAACCCTTTATTCGCCATCAGCGAAGGCAGGAACATGATGCCCGAAGTCAGCAGACAGAGCAGGAACACTTTTAGATAACCCGAATGGACTAGTTTTTTTATGTATACCGGCATCATGGAAAAGACGACTCCTCATCAAGCATAACTATTCGCGCAGTCTGGTAAAACGACTATAATTCTATTATGAACGATTCAGATGAAATGCGAAACACGGAGAATAATGAACCCTTCTGACAAATCGTGGTAATAGCCGCCCGCAGACTGCTATGAAACAGTCATTCGTCGGACAGAGAATTTTTCTGCCACAGAACCAGCAGGGCGGATCAGGATTCGGGGCGTTTCAAAAACCTCGGGGCACGCTTTCCAGCAAGGAACAGCACTTTCCCGCGACAAATCGCAGCATCTGAATGGCGCAGCTATTCATAAGGGGGATGTTTTTCTTGTTACAGATAGAGGACCAGAAAATAGAGAAAATCCGCCGGGCCGTTCTCAGCCGCAAGGTAAAATTTGCCGACGGCACCGAAGTACCGGCGATCGGACAAGGAACCTGGCATATGGGCGACGATCCGGAAAATCATCAGGATGAAGTCGACACACTGAGGCTCGGTATCCGCCTCGGCATGACGCTGATCGACACTGCCGAACTGTATGGATATGGAAAATCCGAACGCGTCGTCGGCGAAGCGATCCGCGGCCTCCGCGATCAGATCTTTCTCGTCAGCAAGGTCATGCCGAGCCACGCCGGCGGCCGCAATCTGGTCAGTGCCTGTGAAAGCAGCCTGAAGCGGCTCGGGACCGATCATCTCGACCTCTACCTCCTGCATTGGAAAGGCGGAGTCCCGATCGAACAGACCATTGACGGCATGGAGAAGTTGAAACAGAGTGGAAAGATCCTGCGCTGGGGAGTATCCAATTTCGACACCGCAGATATGAAGAATCTGATTCATCGTCCTGACGGTGCGCACTGTACCACCAATCAGGTCCTCTATCATCTCGGGTCGCGCGGCATCGAAGTCGATCTCCTGCCCTGGCAGAAAGCGCAGCACATGCCGGTCATGGCGTATTCACCAATCGCCCAGGGCGGGTCACTGAAAAAGCAGCTGACGACTGAGCCGGCGTTGAAAAAGATAGCGGCCGCGCATGACGTGTCGCCGATTCAGCTGCTGCTTGCCTGGTGCATCCGCCGCGCCGAGACAGACGGCGTGATTGCAATCCCGAAAGCGAGCCGGCCGGAACATGTCCTCGCCAATGCGGAAGCCGCATCTGTGCACCTGTCCGCTGAAGAACTTCAGACGCTGGATCGCCTCTTCCCGCGCCCGTCACATAAAGTGCCGCTTGACCTTCTCTGACATGATTGAAAAACACGATGACCGGCTCACTGCGATAACCACTCCGCGGCGAGCCGGTCATTTTTAATCGCGGCGATGTTAACGTTTAATATTGGTTTATCCGCTGATTTTTTCCGTATTTTCCGTCGAAACAGTGAATTTCTTTCCTGAGAACAGCGAGCCAAGCGAGCCCCCGCAGCGCTTTCATTCGATCAGCGGGGAGGCCGCGCGAAGCGCCCGCGGAAAGCGAGCGTCTGGAGCGTAAGGCAACAATTGCGTTAACATAGCCTTAATCGTAGTTGGAAGAGAAACGCATGGTCACCTCTTCCGATACCTTATAACTTTTGAAAAGCGATATGCCAGTTGCTTCCGGTGCCGATGGTGTATGCCTTGGCAAATGACCCCTGATTGATCGCCACGCCGACATTTTCCAGCGAGTTAATGTAGATCACCGGCTCGCCGATCGCCACCGCGGCAAATGACCGGGCAAAAACAACTGTATTTTTATAAACATTGCGCGTGTCGTTACGGATGGTGACTTCCAGGCGGTCGCCGTGTGTCACATCCAACGCGTGAAACAGATTGTGGTCGATATTCGTCCAAAGATTGCCGAAGCGCACATCCAGAACGTCGATCATGCCGACAACCCGCTCCCCGTCGCGATATGCAGGAATCACCGGCAGTTCGACGATCGATTCCACCGGGACCGCTTCACCGAACACGTCGAAATCGATGAGCCCGGCCGCCAGCCGCGCGCCGGTGTAAGCATAAATGTCCCGGCCATAGAATGTGTAGGATTCCCCTGCACTCGGCAGCTTGTTGGCTTTCTCATCGAAGACGTGTACGGCCTTGATACCTGCAACTTTTTTGATGTGCGTCAGCGTGCCGTTATCCGGCGTGATGATAAACTGGTTGCGGCTGGTTTTCGCAATGACACTGCGCCGTGTAGAGCCGACACCGGGATCAACCACGGAAACAAACACGGTGCCTTCCGGCCAGTAATTAATCGTCTGGCGCAGCCGGTATGAGGCTTCCCAGATGTTATATTGGGGAATATCATGAGTCAGGTCAAAAATACGCAGGTTCGGATCAACGGTATTCGCCACACCGTACATTGCGGAAACCGCCCCGTCACCCAGTCCGAAATCTGTCTGAAATACCAATGCATTGCTCATGCCGATCACCCTTTTTTTAAAATCGATTCTGCTTCTGAGCGGATTCACCGGGGCAGCAAAAAACCTCGCCCTGAAATAAAGGACGAGGTTTGAATTCGTGTAACCACCTTAGTTTACCGACAACTTACATTGCCGGCCTCAGCAAGTACGGAACCGTTTTGCAGCTCTTATACTCCGATTTTTGTAACGGGAATCCATCCGTTGCGGCTTACTCGGACATGAAGTCCCCTTTTCAGCCGCACAGCTCAGAGGCCATGTTCGAAGGTTCACCTCTGCTCCCTCTCACCTGCCGGAGCTCTCTGCGGAGAAGCCTGCCTTCTACTTTTTCTCTTCATCGCTTTTACGAGAAAATCATGATTGTTTCACTTGAAACAGTTTAATTATTGACATCTTTTCAGAAAAAGTCAAGCTGTTCTTCTCCGCAACTCAGTGATGCGTCGCATGAGCCAGCTTGTGTGCATGGTGTCCGTGATGCAGCGGCAGAAAAATGTGCCACTCCGAATCCAGATGCAGTTTCACCAGTTTATCGAACAGTACAATGAAGTACCCGGTGCAGAGAAAACTGATCGCTGTGCCGAGACTGATGCCGATCAGATCATGACGGATAAGTCCTACAGTCAGTCCGATGACGAGCGGAATGCCCAGCGACAGACGCTGGGCCGGGACGATGTGTCCATGGAAAAATTTCTCCCGCATAATCTTCATCAGGTCGTCGAACGGATGGAGCACGAGATTGATACGGAAGTAGATCGACAGCGCGCAGCCGACGCACAGAATACCGAGCGTGCAGACGGCAGTGCGAAAAATCATACCATTTACCACAATATGCTGCATCACAAACAGCCAGGCGTCGATCAGATAGCCGAAAGACAAGACATAAAGAAAGTTAAACAGATCTTTCATCCGGTTCCAGTGTCCGCGCAGGAAATCGTCGACAATCAGGACGATCCCGCCTGCAATAATCAGCGCCTGACCGACCGTAATCCCTAAAGCGGAAGACACATTCAGGCTTGCCGCCGTCCACGGTGCCGATCCCAGGGCCGCCTTTACCGTCAGCGCATTCCCGAATGCATTCAGCAGCACCGACACAACCAACCAGACCATACTCTTTGCCAACACGTCAATAAGCCCCCAACACGGTTTGCATTCTTTCACCGACTCCAGTGTCGATCTGTTTCAAAGGATGCCGCCGGTCACCGGAAACCGCATGATCCGCCGGGAAATTCGTCTTTCTCGTATCCTATGCCTGTTCTTTTACAGTAAACACATTTTATCAGCTTTGATGGGAAAAAGTAACCGGAAATCCGCAACTTTTTGTGACAACCGGCACTTTAGCGGTGAATCTCTCTGAATCGGTTCAATTTGTTAAAAAGAGCAAGGGCACTGTGCCTTTGCTCTTTTTAACCTATCTGACCTTTTCGTCGCTCAGACCGCAGGCAGTAACAAACGTCTGGAACAGGCGGCGCATCAGCGGATCGCCGCCGGCCGTCAGCGACTCGGGATGCCACTGAACGCCGAACACCCGGCTGTGGGTATCGCTCTCAACAGCCTCAATGACGCCGTCCGGAGCATAAGCCACAGCCCGGAAACCGGGTGCCAGCGCCTTGATCGCCTGATGATGAAGACTGTTGACATAAATACTCGTTTTCCCGTCGAAAAGCCGGCACAGGCGGCTGTCCCCAAGGAGCCGCACGCTGTGGCTTGTCTGCACACGCGGAATCTTCTGATCATGCAGAATCGGCTGTTTCCACTCTGCAGCCAGATCCTGAATCAACGTACCGCCATAGGCCACATTGAGTACCTGCAGCCCGCGACAGATGCAGAGCACCGGTTTGCCGGCTGCGACGGCCTTCTTCAGCAAGGTGATCTCAAAGCGGTCCCGTTCGGCGTCGAAGGGCTCGATGAAGGGTGACGGCGCTTCGCCGTAGAACCGGGGATCCACATCGCCGCCGCCGCTGAAAATGAAGCCGTCGCATAAACTCAGGTATCGGCCGGTCAGGTCATCCGGCGCAACTGGCAGGAGTACCGGCACCGCGCCCGTCAGAAACAGGGACTGCTCGTAATCCTGATGGACGTAGGGTCCCTGCGAGAATTCATTCCTTTTTGCAAATCCGGTGGTGACGCCGATAACCGGTTTTTCTCCCATATTCATCGCTCCCGCACGTACAACTTTTACAACTAATATATGCGAGATTTCCTGCGTCGTCAAACAGTTGATTCGTTTTCCTATGGGTTTAATGGGCTTTCATGCCGTGCATGGGCCGTTATTTAGCCAAATTGCCCAGTTCGTACATCGCATCGGCATAGATTTCAGAAGCTTTCAGCAGATCGTCAACCCGCACGTGCTCGTCCACCTGATGGCCGGTATACGGATAATCCGGCATGCAGGCGCCAAATGCCACTCCGGCGTCGAGATACTGTGCATAGGTACCGCCGCCGGAGGTCAGTAAAGTCACATCCTTGAGCCCCATATGCTCCTCATACACTTTTTTCAGAATCTGCACCCCAGGGTGGTTCGGATCCATATAGAGCGGATCGCTCGTACCCAGTGAACCGACTGTCAATCCCAGTCTGGAAACGGTAGCCTTCAGCGTTGCTTCAATCTTCGCAAGATCGGCCTTGACCGGGCAGCGCAGATCAAGCGACACCGAGCCGCCCTTCCGGACATCATAGCGGATCACACCGGCATTGACCGTCAGCTCCCCGGACACATCATCATGGCAGGCAACGCCGAGCCGTTCGCCGGCAAAGTCATTGTTCAATGTATCCGCCAGAAAACTGATGAACGTCTGTTCCGAGCTGGAAAATGGTGCTTTCTGAAGCGCGGAAGCAAGCAAAAAAGCGGCATTGACGCCATGGGCCGGATCGGAACCGTGCGCCGACTTCCCCTTAACGGTCAGTTTGACGCCGTCCGTCAGTTTTTCCGCACGGTATACAATTTTTTTCGCTTTAAGATCGTTTTCCGCGGCAGCCGCAGCTTTTTCCGCTTCCGGTCCGGATACCACGGCGCAGGCATGATCCGGTACCATGTTGATCCGTTCGCCGGAATAAAATGTACTTAACCGGACAGGTGCTGCTTCCCCCTTTTCCGGAAGATCGATGCGAATACGAATCTGGCCTTTTTCGGCAAAAATCAGTGGAAATTCCGCATCCGGCGAAAAACCGAACAGCGACATCGGTTCCAGTTCATTGTACTTAACGAGGCATTCGCAGCCGCTCTCTTCATCGGTGCCGACGATCAGCCGGATCCGGTGCCGGATCGGCAAGCCGGATTTCCGCAAGGCCTTCAGCGCATAATAAGCCGCCATGGTCGGGCCCTTGTCATCGATCGCGCCCCGTGCATAAAGCGTTCCGTCTTCGATGTAAGGCGTGAACGGATCGTGCGTCCACTGGCCTGTGGCCGGAACCACATCGACGTGGCCGAGCACGGCGATGTAATCTGCTGCGTCTTCCGGACCATATTCAATATAGCCGACGTAGCCTTGCAGATTTTTGGTACGGAAGCCGTCTTTTTCTGCCAGTGCCAGCATTTTGTCCAGCGCCCGGCGCGGACCCGGGCCGAACGGTGCGTCCTTCGTTGCCGCGGCCGCATCCTTGGCACTGTTTACCGACAGGAGATCGGTCAGATCCCTGAGAAAGTCATCTCTATCCGGTGTGACGGTTACTTTCTGAGTCATTGGTTCATGTCCCTCTTTCTTTTTCATTGTGCAGAACGTATACCCTCATTTTACCATATCAGGATCCCCGGTTCCGGCGTTTCTCATGTGCCGGCAGAGATCCGGACGAATGAACTGGCGCCATCACGCTTCAGTCTGAAGGTCAAAAAAGATCCGGGCATCCGCATCGGCTGCGGCGTCCGGATCTTTTTACATTACTGCTTCAGCTTTTTACTGATGAGCAGTTGGCTTCGATTTCTGCCCAGCTCATATATTTTCTGAGAATGTCTTCTTCGATCAGCTGGCTGCCCATCTGAACTTCGATCAGTTCCATCGGCTCATCGGCAATAATGGCGTGGAGCGTTTCGGCCGGAACGATGACAACGTCGCCCGGCTTGATCGAACGAATCACACCGTCTTCGGCATAACGGCCGCGGCCGCGAATCACCGTCCAGACTTCCTGGCGGAGATGATGGCAGTGGTAGCTGAGATTGCTTCCGGCTTTGATTTTCAGTTTCTTCGTCAGCACTTCTTCATGATCTTTCGTATAGCTCGTATAATCAAGCACCTGATATGAGCCCCAATGCCGCTCTTCATACATCGGCCGCTGCTGGAACCCTTTCATGACTTCCTTGATTCGCGGACTCTGATCCTTGTCCGAAACGAGGATGCCATCCGGGCTGACCGCGACGACCGCGTTGGAAACGCCAAGGACGGTGACCGGCAGATCCAGTTCATTGATCAGATTGGTATTTTTCGAATCCTCACTGATAATCCCTTTCCCAATCTGCTGCGTCGCCATTTCTTCGGTCAGAGTGTTCCAGGTACCGAGATCCTTCCAAAAACCGTCATACGGCAAAGCGACAATGTTTTTCGCCTTTTCAACGACCGCATAGTCAAAACTGATCTTCGGCAGTTTGCGGTACTGCTTCTTCAGGCCTTCATAATGGAGCGGAAGGCCAAGTGCCTGCAGCTTGTCGATCATATATTTCAAACGGAAACCGAACACACCGCAGTTCCAGAGTGCAGATTTTTCAATCAGCTGCTTTGCCAGTTCCTCTTTCGGCTTTTCGGTAAAATGATCCACTTTGATATAGCCGTCGGTCCTGCTCTTGTCCGGGACCATGTAGCCGTATTTTTCCGATGGATAAGTCGGCCGGACACCCATCAGAGCCAGGTCGGCATCCGTATTCTGAACAAGCGGTTCAAGATCCAGGATGCGCTTGAAGAATCCGGCATCCACATAAGGATCTACCGGCAGGACGGCGACCACTTCGTTCGGGTCCGTTTCCATAACCGAATAGAGATAGGAAGCTGCCAGCGCAATCGCCGGAAAAGTGTCGCGCCGCTCCGGCTCGACGATCAGCGGCACATCGGTACCCAGCTGGTTTTGCAGCGTTTCGACCTGGCTCTTCCCGGTCGCGATCACCGTCGACCCGCCGAGACCGATGGTGTTCAGCTGCCCGAAGACCCGCTGAACCATCGACAGCAGATGATTCTGACGATCCTGAAGCACGCGCAGAAACTGTTTGGAGCGTGCATCATTTGAGAGCGGCCAGAGTCTTTTGCCTGAACCGCCTGAAAGTAATACTAGGTGCATAGTTCATATCTCCCCGTCATTTATAGCCAATTATAACGATCTATTTGCGTTATCTCTATTATGCCACTAAATTCACATACTTGGCTAGTAGATCATCGGGCGGCCTGCAGGAAAAAGGGACACCCTGTCACAGACTGCCGTGTCCGGCAAGATATTTCCCCGTCAGGCTGTCCGGATTCGCCGCGACCTGTGCCGGTGTACCCGAAGCAACAATGTGTCCGCCCTCCGGACCGCCGCCCGGCCCGAGGTCGACTACGTAATCGCTGCAGGCAATCACATCCGGATCATGATCGATCAAAATGACGGTCGAGTCGTCACCCATTAGCCGGTCCAGAACGCCGATCAGCAGTTCAAGATCATGAACATGCAGCCCGGTCGACGGTTCGTCAAGCACGTACAACGTTCCGGGATGCCGGTGAACCAGTTCGCCGGCCAGCTTCATCCGCTGCGCTTCGCCGCCGGACAGACCAGGTGTCGGTTCCCCGAGGCGAAGATACCCGAGACCGACGTCGTGCAGAATCTGGAGTTGCGCCGCCAGTCCCGGATCATCCGTAAAAAAGTCAAGTGCATCGTCCACAGACATCGCCAGCACATCGGCGATCGACTTTCCCCGGACACGGACCTCAAGAGTTTCCGGCTCATAGCGGGTGCCGCCGCAATGCGGGCAGCGGACATGCTGCTCCGGCAGATACTGCATGTCCAGAGCCATGTCGCCGCGGCCTTCACAGACCGCACAGCGTCCTCCTTTGACATTAAAGGAAAAATGTCCGGCATCCCAGCCTCTGCGATTCGCTTCTTCCGTTGCGGCAAATAACCGTCGGACCTCATCAAAAAGGCCGGTATAGGTAGCCGGAGTGGACCGCGAATTTCGCCCGATCGGCGCGGCATCAACTTTCAGGACGCGGCGGATAGGATCCGCGCCTGTCAACGCAGCGACGTGAGCAGGAAGCGGCCTGCCGATCAGCTCGGCTTTCACTGCCGGAACGAGACTGTCCAGAATCAGCGCTGTCTTTCCCGCACCGGAAACACCGGTCACAGCGGTCATCCGGTTCAACGGAAACGCTGCGGCAACATGGTCCAGATTGTGCTTTCTGGAAACAGTGATCCTCATAAAAGCGGCATCGTCATGCGGCACCGGACGCCGGTTGCGGCCCCTGACCTGCCGGACGCCGGAAAGGTATTGTCCGGTCAGTGTTGCTCCTTTTTCAGCCACATCTTCAGGCCGGCCGGCTGCAACAACCCGCCCGCCGTTCACTCCGGCCTCTGGACCCATTTCAATCATATAATCTGAATGGCGGATAATCTCCAGGTTGTGATCGACCACTACCAGACTGTTGCCGTTCCGGACCATTCGCCGCATGACATTTTCCAGCCCTTCGACATTGGCCGGATGCAGCCCGACCGACGGCTCGTCCAGAATGTAGAGAATGCCTGTCGAACCGCCCCGGGCCATTGCCGACAATTCCAGACGCTGGCGTTCCCCGGTGGACAGCGTCGCCCCCTGGCGATCCAGTGTGAGATAGCCTACTCCCAGTCCGAGCAGCGGTTCCAGTTCCTCGTGGAGTCCGGAACTGAGCTTTTCCGCAACTGTCCGTACCGATTCCGGCACCGCGCGGGCCAGGCCGTCACCCAGCCGGTCAATTTTTTCCAGCGGCAGTGCCGCCGCCTCAGCGATCGTCATTCCGGCCACGGTAGTCTGCAATGCTTCCGGACGGAGCCGGACACCGTGACAGGTTTCACACGGACGGATGCTGAGAAATTTTTTCATCTTTGCAAAACGCGTCTGGTTCTTGTCGCCGACCAGTGCCTGACGTACCGAATCCAGCGCATTTTCGTAGGTAAACAGGATCGGATATTCAGCACCGGTATCCCGGTTGTGGAAAATCAGCGGGCGCCGTGTCCGCTTGCCTTCCATCACGATGTGCTTCTCTTGCTCCGTCAGCTTATTCCACGGCACATCAAGCCGCACACCGAGCAGCGCTGCCAGACGGATCATATAGCCGCGGCCGGCTGATCGCCAAGAGGCAACCGCACCCTGCTTCAGTGTTTTTGAAGGATCCGGAACAACCCTTGACGGATCCACTTCCGCCCGTTCACCGAGTCCTCCGCACGACGGGCAAGCGCCCAAGGCCGAATTGAATGAGTAAAATTCAGCACTCGGCAATTTAAATGAAACCCCGCATTCCGGGCAGATACAGCGTTCTTCCATAATTGCCTGAAGGGAAGGCGGCACCGCATGACCATTCGGACAACGGTGTGTCCCCAGCCGGGAAAAAATCAGCCGGAGAAGATTATAGATTTCTGTGATTGTCCCGACTGTGCTTCGGCGCCCGGGAACCGGCGGACACTGGCGCAAAGCCAGGGCCGGCGGAAGAAAGTCGATCCTTTCCACCGATGCCCGCTCTGCCTGATGAATCTTCCGGCGGGTGAAGGCGGACAAACCCTCTAAGTATCTGCGGCTTCCTTCAGCATAAAGTACTCCCATCGCCAGCGAGGATTTCCCTGATCCCGATACACCGGCAATCGCCACTTGTTCATGGAGCGGCACATGGACCGTAATATCTTTCAAATTATGAGTTTTTGCGTGATAAATATCGATTGTATCCGGCAGTTCATTCACCATCCGGACCCTGCCTTTCTGTTATCTCAAAATGTTATTTTCATCTATTCATTCTATCACCGGCGGAAAAAATCAGGTACCTGCACCCGGAAAAGCGGATCATAGCGGGATTTTTTAATGGATCGGGCAGTTCTATTTTCTCCGTTAAGAGAATTCAGAACTCATTGATTTTTGCGTCTTTAAGAAATAAGGTTGCATTATTCATTATTTCTGGGTATACTATTTCTTGTTCTGATTCATTACCCCATGGCCAAACGGTAAGGCAACGGTTTCTGGGGCCGTGATGTTCTGGTTCGAATCCAGATGGGGTAATCGCATAAGAGCCCGAAAGCTTTGATATATCAAGGCTTTCGGGCTCTTCTCTATGGAATGCTAAAGACTGACATCCGAACGAATCCATCCGGATGTCAGCCTTTTTTACGTCGGAATACCTCCAGTCAGTCGCAGAAGAGCAAGGGATCAGCTGCTCGATAAAGCAAAATGCTCATATGCTCCCTTTTCACAAATACCCCATCCATTCGCCCATACAGAAAAAACACCTCTGAATAAAATACGGACAAAGACACCTTTCATAACCTCTAAAGAAGGGATCTGATCCGTCATGTCTATTTACGCCATCCAAAGTGGAAAACGAGCCGGGCTCTTCTCAACCTGGCACCAGACGGAACGCGAAATTCGCGGCATCCGCAGCGCCGAATGGCGGCGGTTCGACCGCAAACGCGACGCTGTCCTGTGGCTCCTGACTGAAAGTGAACCCAATCTTGCAGAAGGCTCAGCCGCCGCTTTTGTCGACGGCTGTTACGATCCCAGAAACAGGGCTTACGGCGCCGGGGTCCTGATCGTGTCGCCGGAGGGTGATATAAACCGGCTCAGCTTGTCCATCAAAGACCCCGACTGGACCAATCTGACCAATATCGCAGGCGAGCTTCAGGCCGTCATTCACGCAGCCACACTTGCCGCCGACTGCGGCTACCCCGCACTCACCATCTACCACGACTACGACGGCATCGCCGGCTGGGCAACCGGCACCTGGAATGCTGCGACAAAGGCAACGGTCGCTTACACTTACCGTATGCGCCAGCTGGAAAAGGAGCTCGCCATCCATTTCATCAAAGTACCGGCTCACCAGAACCGCGGCAACCTCGCCGCCGACACACTCGCAAGGGCGGCGGCAGGGCTCACGCCCCGATCCAGAGGATGGGAACTGACGCTGAATACGTAAAATGCAAGCGCACGAAACTCTGCCTGGAGAATCAGCCTCCGCTATTATGCCAAGCACACCCAAAATATTTTCTCATCAATGCTTTTCTCCGGATGTACTGCGTTGATCACCATTTGTCTTCTGTACCGAACCACTTATCCTGAATCTAATGTTCATTCGGGTTAAAAATGTTACAGTCATAAAGAAGAGCAGGTGATGATCTTATGAAAATTGATGTCCGAATTGATCATGATGCTCCATTCCCATATGCCGTGATTCATATATCGTCAATAACCGGAGAAGTGAACGAGGCGATTAAATCATTAACTGCCAATTTTCGGCTATGATCATGAAAAGCTGACTCCACTGGATCCTGACGAAATTATTCGTTTTTTTACGGACAACCAACGAGTCCGGGCACAAACAATGGAACACGTCTATGAAATCCGCAAACGTCTGTAATCAATTGGAAAACCTTCTGAATCCAAGTGACTTCATCCGGATATCCAACAGCGAGATTGTGAATATCCATATGATTCAGAATCCGGAGCTGACTTTTAAAGGTACATATAAGATCAATTTAAGAGATGTTGCAATGTATTGATCGCGGTTAACACTTACAACTTGATCATCCTCGCTGATTTCAAACTCAATCAGAATTTTTCTCAGGCTTTGTTTTACACCCAATACAATCATTGCCGATACCAAGCAGTCCCCGAAAAAACATCTTGTCCAGTTCATGATCTATTTTCTGCCATAATTGAGGGGTCATCCTGAACTTATCCATATGTTCCTGATTGCGAAAGTATTGGGAGAACATGTCTATGTAAATAAAAACCGCAGTGTCGCTTAGATCCTCGGCAATGTAGCCGTCCGCCCGTCCGCGTGCAACAAACCGCCGCCAGAAACGGCTCTGACTGTCAAATAGCCGGTTCATTTCATGATTGTCGTCCTGATATATTTTAAAGAACAGATCCATCGTTTTCATATTCATATTATTGCGTGCTCGTCTCGAAAAACGTTGCATACGCTGCAGGATCTCCGGGAATGTCCGCGTCGGATCATTTAAATCATCGATAATCGTCTTCTGATACCGGGTGAGTATTCGCATCACCACTGCCCTTGATAACTCGTCTTTGCTTGAAAAATAGCTGTAAAGCGTTGCCGATGAAATGCCAATAGTGCGCGCTAATTCACGCATTCTGACTTTCTCCGGATCTGTCTTTAAATACAGTTCAGAAGCGGTCTGTAAAATGCGTTCGCGCATCATGTCCCTTCGCTCGCTTCGTTTCATATCTGCTCACTTCCGCACTTCTATTCTCATTTCTCATTCTTTCTTTGTAAAAATAATTGTAAAAACAATCTTGCATTTTGTCAAAAAAACTAAAACAAGGTTGACTTAAAGTTTTAGTTTTCGTATATTAATCCGAGATACTGAAATAGGAGGAGACTTATGCCCTTTCTCGAATTGCAAGATGTCCACAAGTCGTACTTTTTAGGAAAAGAAGAATTCCCTGTCCTGAAAGGTATTGATCTTCAGCTGGATCGCGGTGAATTCGTATCGATTTTAGGTGAATCCGGGGGCGGCAAATCAACCTTGATGAACATCATTGCCGGATTGGATCGTAAATTCACCGGTAAGGTAACCGTCGAGGGAAAACTGCTGGATCATACTAAAGAAAAACAGCTGGACAACTACCGTCGCAGTACGATCGGCTACATCTACCAATCATATAACCTGATCACCCATCTAAACATCGTTGAAAATGTTTTAATGTCCCTGGACATGACGACACTCACCGGAAGCCAGCGAAAGAAACGGGCAATCTCATTGCTCAAGAAGGTCGGTCTGGGCGATCAATTAAAGAAACGACCGAATCAGCTCTCAGGCGGCCAGAAGCAGCGTGTAGCCATTGCCCGTGCTCTGGCCGGCGATCCTGAAATCATCATTGCCGATGAACCTACAGGCGCTCTGGACTCCGGGAACACCGCAGAGGTTCTTAAACTTCTGGACCAGATCGCAGCGGAGGGAAAACTGGTCATCACCGTGACTCACTCCCAGGAGGTGGCTAACCATGGGACTCGTATCGTCCATCTCACCGACGGAAAAATCGATGGCGACAAGCGCCTGAAACCGGCCTATCCCGTTGCAGGAGAAGCTCAGTCCGGATTCCGGTCAAAGCCTCTTTCTGCCGGAGCGAGTTACACCAATGCGTTCAGACACCTCACATTTAATTTCTGGCGCAATTCGATCATCATGCTGGGAACGGCCATCGGGCTGTTCGCGGTGCTGAGCTTCAGCGGTCTGGGCAATGGGATTAATGCTTTCCTCCAGGATCAAATCAACTCAATGGTCAATCCCGATTCGGTAACTGTACTAAAGAACCCCGCTGGTAAAAAAATGAGCAGCACTGAATTGCAGCAATCAATGCAGCAGTTTGCCAGTGATCCGTCCAAACTTCTGCTTACCGACAATCAGGTAAACCGCCTGCGCCACTTAAAACACGTCAATAAGGTCGAGCCTGGTTATCAGCTAAGTACTTATACCGTTTCTTATAATGGGAAGAATTCAAACGGCTCGGGGATCCAGACATGGACCAAGGGCTTTGCCGGCGACACCGTAAAGAACGGGCATATCCCCGGAGACAACGAAATTGTGATCAATAAGAATCAGGCGATTGCACTTTCCAGCGCCAAAACCTATAAACAGCTTCGTGGGAAAACAGTCCGGCTGACGATGCAATGGATCAACAAGAAAAACCAGCCTGTTCAAATTACCGGAAAGCTTAAAGTTGTCGGATTCACAAGCAATGCCCAGACGCTGCCGGCAGCGACCAACTATCATACGATGCGCCGGATGATCGAAAAAAAGAATGGTGTGACCGAGGCAAACTATGTGTCCGTTAATGTGACGAAGTCAACTTATGTCAAACAGGTGGCTAAGACGATCCAGGGATTAAAGGATAACGGTAAATACACCTACGGCGCGATCACAGTCGGCAATATTCTCGATACGGTGAATCAATATGTCCAGATTGCCTCAATCGTCCTCTCAGCGATTGCCGGCATTTCGCTCATCGTTTCTGCACTCATGATCATCGTAACTATGTATATGTCAGTGTCTGAGCGAACAAAAGAAATCGGTATTCTGCGCGCACTCGGCGAACGCAGAAAGGATATACGCCGATTGTTTACGGCTGAATCGATTCTGATCGGCTTGTTTTCAGCAGGACTTGCGCTTATCCTGGCTTATGGCTTCAGCATGCTGCTCAACCACATACTCTATAAAATTGTTAAATTCAACATGGTTCAGATTTCAGCAGCCAATATTGTCTCAATCGTGATCATCGCGCTGCTGATCTCATTTATTGCCGCACTCCTCCCGGCAAGACGCGCTTCACGGCTTAATCCCATTGATGCGCTGTCCGCAGATTAACTTGCCGAAAGTTTCCGGATTGCCCGGGCGCGGATTTATCCCGGCAATGAATAGCCAGGTTTTCTTCGCTGGCAACCTTTATAAAAAGCAGTGGCTGAACCATTGGGGTTCAGCCACTGCTTTTTAATGCCTTCGCGATCATCGCGCCGACTGTTGATGGAAAAAGTTCAGCAGTCCGGCCAGCTGATCGGCGCGGACCTGACCGGGAGCGGACGGTTTTTCCGCACACCCGAAAGAAAGTGCCGATCCGAAAAGCTCGCCCGTCAACCGGCTCACCACGCCTTGTCCGGACATAGACATCGTTATGAACGGCCGATCGGCAAATGTAGTCCGCATCAGATTGGTTGCCCGGAGCAGAACGAGAACATCATCTGCTGATTCAGGCATGACCGCTATTTTCGAAATATCCGCACCGAGCGTCTGCATCAGGCAAAGACGACGGATAATCTCCTCTACCCTTGGCGTCTTATGAAATTCATGATTGGAAAGAATCACTTTCACACCGTACTGATGCGCTTCCTCAACAATTTTATGCACAACGGCATCACCGCGGAACAGTTCGACGTCTACAAGATCGATAAGCCCGCTCCGGATCATTTTTCGGTTCAGCGTCACATAGTTTTCAGGAAGAATCGCCTTCTCTCCTCCTTCATCTGCCGTGCGGAAAGTGAACAGAACCGGAAGATCCGGAATCCATGTCCGCAGCTTCTCAGCCGCCTGCCCGACAATGCCGGGATCGTCTCCTTTTTCAAGAAAATCAACCCGCCATTCAATAAGGTCAGCCGGAAGATTCCGAACCAGAGAAACCTCTCTCTTCAAATCGGCCAGCTTTTTCCCGACAATTGGAATTGCTATTTTCGGACTTCCCGCGCCGATTTCCACGTTCTTTACTTTTACAGTTCTCATATGTCTCACTCCACTCTCTTTACCGATTCACAGCTTCTGCAGACTTCGGTTCCAGTTCATCATCTCTGCCGGCGAGCAATCTCCTGTAACGATAGTTGACCAGTAAACCGAGCAGTATGCCCATTCCGTTAACCGCCAGGGAGAAGAAGAAAACGCCCTGAATATCCGTATTTCGCAGGATCAGTCCGGTGACAAACGGAATTCCTGCCTGGGCAATTCCTGTGGCAGTGTCGATTGTACCGGTAACGGTCCCCTTGCGATTCCAAAAAAATTCGCAGAAAACGGCAATACACAGTTGAAAGACTCCGGCGGTAAACACACCGATTAAAAATGCTGCAAAGTCAGCGACTGCGAAGGAACGGGTGATCATAAACAGCACGGTCGACAAAAAGGATGCCACCGGGAACACGGCCAGGATTGTCACCGGCCTCAGCACCTTCATCAGCAATAATGCCAGACAGACAACCGATAGAATCGCACCCATATTGTAATAGCTGACAAGCTTCAGTGATTGGCCAAGCTCCATACCGGTCACCTGCTGCCCATAGGTCGGCAGCCATGTTCCCATAATATAGAGCAACCCGGGTGCTGTAAATCCAATCAGAACAAATGCTGCTCCATCCAGCCAGAATTTTGGTTTCTTTTTAAAACGGACATGCGGCGGCGTCTTTCCGGAAACTACCGCAGATTCTTTTCTTGGAAAAGGCGCTCTGATCAATAACAGAAATAAAGTGATATAGATCAGTCCGGGCAAAAAGAAAGCCAGTCCGTAAAACAAATTCTCTTTATTGAGGAAGATAATCAGCAGCGGCAGCAGTGCCGAACCGAAAGAGATAATTGCTTTCAGAATTACCGTTGAAGAGCTGCCGTACTTTGGAAAAAACTCCATGAGTGAAGGATAAGTGCCTGTATCCAGACAGGCGATCGACAGCCCGCCGAATGCTGAAAAGCACAGTGCTACAAAATAGCTGGGTGCCAGTGGAACACCGAAAAGGAAAGCAGCCATGAATATCGTTCCAATCATAATCATTCCTTTGCGGCCGATTTTGTCGACAATCATGCCGTCGATAAATACCGTACACAATCTGCCCAGTCCGAATGCGGCAATCATGAAACTGATTCCAGCCGCGTCTGTGTGAAACTGCGCCTGCAGAAAGCTCATGTTCTGTGCCAGCATAATATAAGCCATACCAAATGCAAAATATGCGCTGTAACAGCAAACTGCCGAAAAAGTATAGCCGTCTTTTCTCTTCACCTTCTACGCCTCCCGGATTACTTCTGACAAACTGAGGCTCTGCGCCATTGCCCGCTTTTTCTTTATGAAACTTTTTCTTCAGCGTCCGGGACAATGCGGATGACCTTATGATAACGATACGCAATGATCAGTGCCAGCACAAATCCGGCTGCTGCAATCCACGTGTCGAAAACCATGATACTGGCGATGCTTGTGTTGGACAGACTGCCGGTAATTAAAGGGATCGTAAATGAGGCAATACTGCCCAGTGTGTAAAATGTGCCGGTAATCGTTCCCTTCCCTTTGGGAAATACTTCCGCCATAAGGACAAGAGCCAGCTGCATCACACCGCCGGCCGCCGAATAACCGATTACAAATGAGAAAGCAACACAAACGGCTGGATCGGGAAAGAGAACAAGTGTCAGCAGAGCGATCATAGAAATGAATGTGTAACCAACCAGAAAGAACAGCGTATGAAATCTTTTTACAAGTACTGCCGTGACGAATACGCAGATGATGGAACCAATCGCGTAATAACTCATCAGTGCACGCGAAGATGTATCACTCATTCCTGCGACGCTGCTCCCATATTTCGTCAGCCACTGACTGACGAGGTAAAATGTTGCCTGTGAAATATAACCGTACAGGCAAAAGCAAACGCCTTCAATCCAAAATTTCGGTTTTTCGACAAAGTGAATCGTTGCAGCCTGACTCGCTCCGCCATCATTCTGGCTTTTTTGCCGCATCGGCGGGAAAGGCCGGCGGAACAGGAAAATGGCATTGGCAGCAAGAATGATCGCTGCAATCAGAAATGACCAGCCGAACCAGATATTTGCTGCAACAAACAGACTAATGATCAGTGGAAGGAGAAACTGACCGCCGGAAATAAATGCCTTCAGCATAATATTCGCGGTTGATGCCGATTCCGGATAGGCTTCCATCAGGGCAGGATACGTTCCGCAGTCCAGAAATGAATTTGCCACACCGGCCAGGATGCCGAAGAGATAGGCAACAGCAATATTCGGACTGATCAGGATACCGACAAAGAAACAGATGTAAGTCGTCAGGCCGAGAAATACAAATGGTTTTCGGCCGAATTTATCCGACAGAATTCCGGAAACAAACAAGACCAGCAGACGTCCGATGCCCAGGGCAGAGATGACAATAGCGACACCGCCGACATTTGTATTCCATTGTTTCGCCAGCGCATCCATATTCTGTGCCAGAATGATCACGCCCATGCCATGAACAAAGTAGTTGATATAGAGGCCAAGTACAGTAGGAAAATATTTATTTTTCATCCGAGACAACCCCTCTTTTTAGAAAGTGAATTCAGGATAGCAAACACATGATGCCTGTCTATGACAAAAGCGCAGGATAAAATGTGATTTAATTCACATACGAATGTAAGAGCATCAATTGCTCTCTTTTTTATCACCTGGCAGATGAGGCAGAACCTTTCTTAGTGTCGTCGGCCAGGAATGGTAATGACCGGATATAATCGACCGGCATTTGTTTCCCTGTCCAGATTTCAAATGCCCGTGCCCCCTGCCAGAGCATCATGCCGAGTCCATTAAAAAAGCGGCATCCTTGTGCTTCAGCGATCTGGAGCAATTTCGACTGCCTCGGGCTGTAAACAACATCAGTAACAATAAGATCGGGCCGCAGCATTGACGGATCCTTGATCACACTCTGCCCCTCCAGAGGTTTCATGCCGACTCCGGTGGCGTTTCCGAATAGGACGCTGTCGGCAATTTCTGTCCGCAGACGTTCCGTATCATTAAGGTCAAACAGGGTTGCCCTGCAGGAGGTCTTTGAATTGATTTTTTCCACAGTCCTTTTACCATTTTCATAGAACTCGTCTTTCCGGTTAAAAATTGAGATTTCCCGGACGCCATCGAGTGCGGCCTGTACACAGATGGCCGTCGCGGCGCCTCCTGCTCCGACAATGGTAATTTTCTTGCCAATAATGTCCACACCGTTTTCTTTCAGATTTCTCATATAGCCCGTTCCGTCAGTGATGTCACCGGTCAGAACACCGTGGTCATTGACGACCGTATTTACTGCACCGACAAGTTGAGCTGCCGGAGTTAGTTTGTCAAGATAGTTGCCGATCAGACGTTTATTCGGCATGGAAACATTCCAGCCGCGTAGTTTGAGTGCACGAAAACCTTTGATGACGTCAGGTAATTCCTGGTTGTTTACTTCAAAAGCCAGATAAACATAATCCAGTCCCAGTTTTGCAAAAGCCTCATTGTGCATCGTCGGCGAAAGGCTGTGCCGGATCGGTGTGGCAATTAGTCCAATCAATTCAGTGTGTCCAGTGATTCTTTCAGTCATAAGTCATCGTTCCCTTCCTGATCGTTAATAGATTTATTTGATGTCGTGCCGGAAACAGCGATCCATAGATCACTTTATCCCGACAGCAACAGGAAAACCACTCTTCAGACTGTCAACTTTCTCAATCGTTTTAAGAATGTTTCTTCCTTCCTGAGTGCCGTTAATCAACCGGCGAGCTGCCTTACTGTCACCGATAGTTATCTGTTCAATCTTATTAGAAAGGCAGAAATCAGTCAGTTCTTTGCCCATCGGATTGAATGACCGCATTCCAAGGCAGATAAAGCCATAATCAAAGTTAACCGAACGCTCGACTCCCTCTGCGCGGACATCGAAATGGTCTGCCGCAACACGTACCAAAGCGGTATTCGTGAATTGATTGACGTGGTACTTCCTGAGCATCGCCTTCATTGATACTTTAGTAACCAGATCAAGATCTTTACCCAGAACCGGCAGCATTTCAATGATAGACACGGAACCTGCACCTCGACTGGAGAAATACTCCGCCACATCGAGGCCAACTGCTCCGCCGCCGACAATGGCTACATTTTTACCTGTAAATGGACTGAACCTCTTCAAGTCCGCCAGGAGATCGAAGACCGAAAATACTTTCCGGTCAGCTTTATCCAGTTCCTCATGCAAACCGGTAATCGGCGGAAGGAGCGGTGTAGCGCCGCTGGCTGTCACGACAATATCCGGGCGCATCTGTGCAACATCGTTGAGAGTAGCCCGATGGTTCAGAGAAATACTCAGATTGGACAGCCGCCTTGCTCTGTTCTCCAGATAATCCGGGAAATCTGCAATTCTTTTCTTATCAGGAAGTCTGGAAATCTCGCGGGCAAGCCCACCAAGATATGGCTTGGCTTCGAATAGCTGAACGTCGCAGCCAACTTCTGCTGCGGTGCAGGCGGCTTCCAGTCCAGCCGTACCGCCGCCGATGACTGTCACACGAACCGGATGGGCAACTTGATAGAGCTTGTAGTCATCGCCATGGATCAGATCCGGATTAATCGTGCAGCGGATCGGTTTGCACTGGGCAATCCGGTTGTCGGCACAGCCGATGTTGCAGGAAATACATTTTCTAAGCAGGTCTTCCTGACCATTCCGAACTTTGTTGACCCAATAGGGTTCCGCCAGAAGCCCGCGGCCGAGAGCAATGAGATCTGCCTGTCCGTCTTCAAGAATCTGCTCGGCTGTTGCAGGAGTACGAATATTCCCTGAAGTCACAGTAACTTTTCCAAACTTTTTCCTCACAGCTTCTGCCATATACGCACGCCAGCCGTCCTTCAGTGACATTTCATCGATCTGGTACTGAATTGAATCATTCAGTGCCGCCGACACATTGAAGATATCAATCTGGTTATTTAGAAAGTCCAGCAGTGCCAACGTATCTTCCAGTGAATTGCCGCCCGGTACAAACTCATCGGCACTGAAGCGCAGCGCAATCGGAAAGTGCGGACCGACTTGCCGGCGAACTTCATCAATGACCATTCGGGTGAACCGGGCACGGTTTTCCGGACTGCCGCCGAATTCATCGTGACGCTGATTGTAATACGGGGATAGAAACTGGCTCAGCAGGTAGGAATGGCCGGCATGAATTTCGACACAGTCAAACCCGGCGCGCTGTGCTCTCCGAGCTGCTTCACCGTATTTTTTGACAATCGCAAGAATCTCTTCCCGGCTGAGCGGACGAGGCACAGATCCTCCCTTTTTAGATGGAACCTCAGATGAGGAAACCGGCCGGGCTCCGTTGAGGCGTCCGGGATAAGCTGAAGCACCGGCATGGTTGATCTGGACGGAAACACAAGTGCCATATGCATGCATCGTTTCTGTAAATTTGTAAAGGCCTGGAATAAACTGATCATTATCCATTCGCAGCTGTGTTGTTCCATTCGTGCCCATCGGGTAGTCGATACAGACGTTTTCAAGAATAATCAGGCCCGTACCCCCCCTGGCCCGGTCACGATAATATGACAAATGATCTTCACTCATACTTCCATCCAGATTGGCAAAATTGGTACCCATCGGCGGCATGATGATCCGGTTCTTAATTGTCATTCTTTTAACCGTCAGTGGTTTAAAAAGCAATGGATAGTCAGTTACCATTACCAGTCACTCCTCTTCTTTTTGTGATGTAATTCACATTAAATTGATTTGTTGTAAAATGACTGGACAGTCATCATAAAAAGATTGTTAATTCATTCACAAATTTATTGTAGAATTCGCTTACATTGATTACAATAAAATTATCATCCATTATCTATTGATTTTATCTATAGTTTAATTGAAGAGGCGATTCTTGTTGAACTTGAAACAACTTTATTATTTCCGTGACCTGGCAGAGACAGAAAACTATTCACTGTCGGCAGATCGGCTGACCATTACGCAACCGACGCTCAGTCATGCCATTTCCCTGCTTCAGTCGGAACTGGGTGTATTACTGTTTGAAAAGCAGGGACGGAATGTTCACCTGACCCATTATGGAAAATGTTATTTGACCTATGTACGGAAAGCGCTTGATGAACTGAAAAAAGGAAAGGCAGCACTTGATACCCTGATTGATCCTCATTCAGGCACGATAGAATTGGCTTTTATCTATACAATGGGTGCTGCATTTGTCCCTAAAATGGTCCGTGAGTTCTCGGACAAGCCGGTATATGGCCGAATCCGTTTTAGTTTTCACCAAGGGACAACTCAGGATGTTACGAATAAACTTATCGACGAATCTTGCGATCTTGCTGTCTGTTCCTATGCTGAAGGCCATCCGGAAATTAGTTTTACCCCAGTATATCGGGAAGAACTGGTGCTGATCACGTCAAAAAATCATCCGCTCGCCAAATACGACCGCATCGATCTCCGACAAACCACCGATTATCCCTATATCCTGTTTAATCGAAAAAGCGGACTCTATCCATATATACGCGACACCTTCCGTTCACTTCGGCTCCAGCCGAAGATTGCCTGTATTGTTGAGGAAGATCAGGCAATGGCCGGACTGGTGTCGATTAACTACGGGATTGCGATCATCCCGAAAATGAAGATGCTTGACACATTTGATGTAAAAATATTGAAGATCACGAATAAGATTCCTGCCCGGATCATCTATCTCGCATATTTGAAACACAGTTTCATGAGTCCCGCAGCGGACGCATTCAAGGACTTCCTTCTGAAACAGAATCATCCGATATCATTGGATTAAGGCTTTTATGATTTCAGACGGAAATTTTGAACAAATTGTGAATTCAGAAATTTAGTGCGCTATCTGAGGCCAAAGGGTTTACAATAGTATGTGAAATATTTCACGTTTATTATTGATCCATTTAATTACATAGCACTTAACCGAGGTGACAGGAAAGCAGCAGCAAGATGTGCAGATCTTTATCCTTTCAGTTGGTAAGTCGGCAACACGAATACCGTACAGAGCGGCCGATTATTAAAGCAGGTTAGTCTTTTATGTGAACTAATTCACATAAAAAGTCCGCTCTGTGAAATATCAATCACACCAGGAGGTTTTTGATGATGGCTATTAAAGAAAGCGAAGTTAAAAAGGGACAGACCGTACAGCAAATGGTCGATCAGCTGGTCGACAATGCCCGTCAGGCAATCAAGGACTTCGAGCCGCTGAACCAGGAGCAGATTGATGAAATTGTGAAACAGATGGCGATCGCCGGACTGGATCAGCACAAGCAGCTCGCAAAATTGGCCGTTGAAGAAACCCGGCGCGGTGTCTATGAAGACAAGATCATCAAAAACATCTTTGCCACTGAATATATCTACCATCACATCAAACGTGACAAGACGGTCGGCATCATTTCCGGAAATCCTTATGATGAAACAATCAAAGTCGCCGAACCTGTCGGCATTATCGCCGGTGTCACACCGGTAACCAATCCGACATCCACCGTGCTGTTCAAATCGATCATTGCCATGAAGACAAAGAATCCGATCATCTTCGGCTTCCATCCTTTCGCGCAAAAATCAAGTTCGGCCGCGGCAAAAATTGTTCTTGATGCGGCTGTCAAAGCCGGCGCACCGAAAAACTGCATTCAGTGGATCGAACATCCGTCGCTGGAAGCAACCCAGGCACTGATGCACCATCCCGGAATCGCCCTGATTCTGGCTACCGGAGGTCCCGGAATGGTCAAAGCAGCATACAGTTCCGGCAAACCGGCTCTTGGCGTCGGCCCCGGCAACGTGCCTTGCTATATCGAGAAGTCGGCCGATATTAAAGAAGCCGTCAACGATCTGATCATGTCCAAGACCTTCGACAACGGTATGATCTGCGCGTCGGAATCCGCAGCGATCATTGATAAAGAAATCTTCGAACCTGTGAAAAAAGAACTGCTGGCCAATAACTGCTATTTTCTGAACAGTGAAGAGAAGAAAAAGGTTCAGAAAGTCGTCATCAACGAGGAAAAATGCTCCGTCAATCCGAAGGTCGTCGGCCAGACGGCGGCGTCCATCGCCAAGATGGCCGGGCTCACCGTACCGGAAAACACGAAGGTCCTGATTGCCGATATGAAGCGCGTCGGTCCGGACGACCCGCTCTCAAGAGAAAAGCTGAGTCCGGTTCTCGCCTGCTATAAAGTCAATTCGACTGAGGAAGGCTTCAGACGGTCTGAAGAGATGCTTAATTTCGGGGGCAATGGCCACTCCGCAGCGATCCATACGACCAATCACGAGATTGCCGTAGCCTTCGGGAAGCGTATGCACGCCGGACGGATCATCGTCAACGCACCGTCTTCGCAGGGCGGCATCGGCGATCTGTATAACGCCTTCCTCCCGTCACTGACGCTGGGCTGCGGGAGCTACGGCGGCAATTCCGTTTCGCATAACGTCGGCGTCGCCGATCTGATCAACGTGAAGACGATCGGCAACCGGAAGAATGAGATGCAGTGGTTTAAGATTCCGCCGAAAATTTATTTTGAAAAAAATGCGACACACTATCTGACACAGATGCCGGACATCTCACGGGCACTGATCGTCACCAGCCCGGATCAGGTCCAGTCCGGGAGCACTGACCGGATCGTCTATGCCCTCAGCACACGGCCGCATCTGGTTCGCACGGAAATCTTCTCCGATGTCACACCGTCGTCGCCGGAAACCCTGGAAAAAGGGACAGCTATGATGAACAAATTCAAACCGGACGTCATCATCGCCTTAGGCAGCGGTTCCGTCCTGGATGCCGCCAAGGGCATGTGGCTCTACTATGAAAGCCCGAATGCAGATCTGTTCGGCATGAAGCAGGCCTTCCTCGATATCCGGAAACGTGCCTATAAATTCCCGGTACTCGGCAAGAAAGCCAAATTTGTCGCGATTCCGACGCACAGCAGCAACGGCTCGGAAGTCACGCCGTTCGCAGCAATTACCGATAAGAAAGGAAATGCTTATCCGCTGACCGACTATGCGCTCACCCCTGATGTGGCCATTCTGGATCCGCAGTATATTCAGCCGGTATCCGGTCGTGAAGTCGCCGACACCGGACTCAACGTGCTGACCCAGGCCACTGAAGCCTATGTTTCCGTAATGGCCAATGACTTTACCGACGGGCTTGCCGTGAAAGCCATTCAACTTGTTTTCCAGAACCTTCCGAATGCTTACCGTGGAAATCAGCAGGCGCTGGAAAAGATCCACAGCGCGTCGACACTTGCCGGAATGGCGTTCTCAAACGCGTTCCTCGGCGTCACCCACAGTCTGGCTCACGAACTGAGTATGACCTTTAAGCTCCCGCAGGCACGCTGCTGCGCGATCATGCTGCCGGTTGTCGTCCGCTATAATGCTCAGAAACCGGAGAAGTTCGCCGAATTCCCGAAATACAAATACTTTATCGCTGACAAACGTTATGCGGAACTGGCGAAAGCCATTGACGCACCCGGAAGAACTACAGCCGATGGCGTGGACAATTACATCCGCGCGATCAAGAAGCTGGCGGCCGATGTCGGGGAGCCGATGAGCCTCGAAGCCGTCGGTATCCATAAAGAAGAACTGGAAAAGGTCATCGACGATATGGCGGATCGTGCTCAGGGCGACCAATACACGATCACCAATCCGAAATGCCCTCTCGTCAAAGAACTGGTTGACGTCTATCGCCAGGCGTTAAAGGGGTAAACCAGAATCTGATAAGGAACAGGCAGCTGAGATTCAGCTGCCTGCTCTTTTTGGTCAGACAAAAAAGGTATCTGCACGCCGCCTGGCGACTGCAGATACCTTTCTTTCATATACCTGAATTTTTTTACAGATGTTATTTGCTGACGGTTTTGGTCTGCTTGTACTGGCTGACCACTTCCTGGGTGATCGGATCGGATTCTTCCAGTCCGGATACTTCATGCAGAACCGCAATCAGGCCGTTTTCTTTCAACTTCTTCTGAAGTTCCACAGCCTCTTTGTCGGTTTCGGCGTCAAAGTGCAGGCAGGCCGCAATGGCTTTGGCCAGATAGTCGTACTTCAGGCCCAGCTTCTCCGCCTGAACGGCCGGTCTGACGAGCCGGTCCTGCGCGCCGAGCTTACGCAGCGGGGCACGGCCGACACGAGTGACATCATCATTCAGCTTCGGGTTCTGGAAACGATGGAGAATTTTTTCAATATAGGCCTCGTGAACTTCCGGCTTAAACCCGTATCTCTTGATCAGATAGGCACCGGTTTCTTCGATGGCCCCTTTAACATCCTTATAGATTTCCGGATCCTTGAGCGTTTCGTGGATCTTCTCCTTGCCGGCAAGATAGCCGAGATAGGCCGTTACCGCATGTCCGGTATTAACGGTAAACAGCTTCCGTTCGATATAAGGGGCCAGATCCGGAACCGTCTGCATGCCTTTGACTTCAGGTACCGGTTCGGACGATTCGACGATCCATTCATGATAGTCTTCAACCAGCACATCCAGCAGTTCCTTATTATGCTGCAGCGGCACGATGCGGTCGACGGCCGAATTCAGGAAGTAGACCCTGCCGTCCAGTTTCTTTACCGTTTCCGGATCAAGATGGCTGAGCACATAACCCTTCAGGAGATCCGTTGCGTTAATCTGGTTCTCGCAGGCGATGACATACACCTTTTCGTCGGTCGTCTTAAGCCGTTCCGTCAGACCCTGTGCAATCAGCGGTGCAATGAACTTGAGCACTTTCGGGCCGATCGCCGTGGTGATGAACCTGGCTTCTTTAATCGCAGCGATGACCTGTTCCGGATGTTCCTTGTTGTTGATTCCCGATACATTATGAATCTGGAAGACCTGCTGCGGATCGGATGCGGTCCGTACAGTGTAGGTTCCCTTTTCATTTAATGCATCGATAATCGGTGCTGCCAGATCTACGAAAGTGACATGATAACCGGACTCTGAGAACAGTCCGCCGATAAAACCCCGTCCAATATTTCCTGCACCAAAATGTACAACCTTTGCCATAATGATCAGTCCTTTGAGAATTTATTTAGTAGATATTGGTAGAAAATATCTTCAAGCTTCTCGCGAACGACTTTTTCGTTCGCTGAAGTAAAAACCAGTATGCTTTCTTTATCTTCAACAAGTGAGGCGCTGATTCTGCCGATGACTTCATTTCCGAACTGGTCTGTCGGCTCCGGTGCCAGCAGAATCAGGAAGTTATTCACCGGCAGTTTTTCTTCATCCATGCCGTTCAGGACGAAATACCGGTCCGAGCGGACAATTTCAAAGGTCAGCGATTTTACCGCCTGATCCCGGCAATGAAACAGAGCCATTGTGGTTCCGGGAATGGCGAGACCTGCCAGCTTCTCCCGCGCCAGCAGCCGAGCGGCAATCCGGTCCGCATCGGACACGACGCCCTGGCTCTGCAGCAGTTCCGCCGCCTTGCGGATGACCTGTTCCTTACTTTCCTGCGCCTTGAGCCGGTAGACAGTAAAATGAGCCATGATCTCCCGGATTGCAAGCTGAACATGATCCACGGCATCCATAAAATGTTCCAGTGACGGAGCCGGTCCCTCATCTGCAGCCGGTTTCATCAGCGCCGGCTCAGATGACGGCCGGACGACCGGTATTAACTTCTTCCGCGCTACCAGGTGCCGGGTCGTTGAATGAATGTCGTCGGCATCTTTTTTGCTGAGCAGCGGATTAACGAACATGCACGGGATGACCTGTTTGGGCAGATGAACGGTGGACAGAATCAGGTCGTACTGTTCAAGTTCAAGTCGTTTCATCTCGCTGATCGACGAAACCGAAACGGATAAGAATTCCGGGAACTCTTTCCTCAGCCGTGATGCCAGCATTTTTGACGCACCAATGCCTGTCGGACAGACAACCAGAGCACGAAGTTTCACATCCTGCTTTCGCTGCTCCAGTGCCGAACCGAAGTGGAGCACAACATAAGCGATTTCATCATCGGGAAAAGAAACCTGTTTGAACACCTGTTTCAGGCACTCCGCAATGATGGCGAAAAGATCCGGAAAGCGGTCTCTTACCTGTTCGGTCAGCGGATTGAATGCCGGGAGCTTCTCTCTGATCCGGAACAGCGACGGTTCAATGTGTGCCATCAGCCCCTGAAACAGGGAAAAGTCATCCGTCAGATCCACATTTACTTTTGCTGAAACCTGCAGGATCAGCTGCCGGATCGCTCTTCCTGTCGCCGCACTGTCAAAATGGACCGATTCTTCACTTCTGAGACGCGACCCCTTCAGAATCATGCTCAGAAACATTTTCTCCTGAGCCGGCAAGTGAATCGACAGGCGCTCACCGATAATGGTACTGACCTTGTCGACAAATGGCAGAATCGCTTGCGTGCCTTGCTGCCCGAATTTCCGGGCATTGGGCAGTGTCAGAGGATTGCCGCCGTGATAGCGCTGCAGGGTGATGCACACCTGAGTCAGAAAACCCATATAGTCATTGTCCGCAAGTTCTGCATACATATCCTTGATATTCTGCCGGATCGCCCGGTCTGCTTCCCACAGATAGTCCTGCCGGAAGTAGTGAAGGATCAGCCGGTCTTCCGTCACCTTTTCATCGCGCAGGTGAAAGATCGCATCCATCATTTCCTGGTTAAAGTAGTGCAGGTAATAGTTAGCCAAGGCAATACGCCGATCACTTTCAGCGCCTTCAATCTGAATGCCGACGCCTCTTTTTCTGCTGAGGCTGACCTGAAACTCTTTCATCCAGCCGGACAGTTCGTCGAGATCACTGAGCAGCGTCGCCACTGAAATGGTCAGATCACTGGCAAGCGATACGGTTTTCTGCGGACCTTTGGCGTCCAGCAGTTGAAGCAGCAGGCACAGCCGCCTTTCTTTTACCGGAAGATCCATCGGTTTGACTTTGGCCAGTGTCTGAATTAGCTTGAATATCGATCGATCCGAGCCTTCAATATGAAGATTGTTATTGTCCTCATGAACCAGCTGAAGATCGAATTGTTCCAAAGTGTTCTCGATTTTGTTCAAGTCCCGGTGCACGGTCCGGACACTGACCCGAAGATAAGTGGCAATCGACGAAGGTGTATGGCGCCCGCTTGTCTTAATCAGCAGCTCGATAATCGTTTTTTCTCTGTTGGTGACAAACATGGAATCAACCAACCTTACCTTTTTTCTTTACCGTAACACATCCGGTAACTTGCTGCACCTGCTCCGGCTGACTGATCCGCCGCTTATGAATTCTTTTCAATCGCCTGATTGATGACCTGAAGCAGCTCATCAACGGATCCGGCACGAACCATCGCTTCAACGTTTTCCATTTCTGCGCAGGCAACCGCGATTTTCGACAGAATGGCCAGGTGACTGTTGTTCTTGCCGGCAATGCCGAAGATCAGGCGAACCTTATTCCCGTCAAAGTCAATCCCCTGAGGTACCTGGACAATGACGACACCGGAAGCAATGACTTCCTTTTTCACTTTCTCTGTGCCGTGCGGAATCGCAATCGAGTTGCCCATGTAGGTCGACATATCCTTGTCACGTTCAATCATCCCGTCAACATAAGAAGGATTGACATAACCTCCGTCGACCAGCGCCTGACCGGCGAAACGGATTGCTTCCTCTTTGCTTGAGAACGATTTATTCAGGAAGACATTTTCCTTCTTTAATACCTTTTCATCGTTGAGAATCGTCTTCGGCTCACCGGTATCCGCAGCCTTGGCCGATTCATGTTTTGCACCCTTCTTCAGATCGTTGATCAGTGCGTCATAAGCCGGACTGGTCAGGAAGTTATCTACGGAAACGTGATACGCATTCGGTGCCTTGTCCTTCGCACGCGCCGTGAGTCCGGACTGCGTGACGACCACCTGGGCATCTTCAGGAATCGCACTGACTGCCGAGTTGGTGACGTAAATATCAAGTCCTGCTGCCTTGACTTTCTTTCTCAGCAGCGAGGCACCCATGGCACTTGATCCCATGCCGGCATCGCAGGCGAAAACGATTTTCTTGACTTTGGCCGGATTTAAGTTCTTCGAAGCGGTCAGAGTTCCGGAAACACTGCTCTTTTTCCCTTTCATGCTTTCCATCTGTGCCGTGGCTTTTTCCAGGTCTCCGGCTTCTGCTTCGCTCTTATCCATTTTCAGGATGAACGCAGCAACGACAAACGTTACGGTCATTGAAATCAGCACATCGAGCATATTGGCCATGAAAGCGGTCCCGGAGCGCGGTGTTGCTGCCAGTACGGCGAGAATGCTGCCAGGGGAAGCCGGCCCGACCAGCCCGCCTTTCAGTGTAACCAGTGTGAAGACACCACTCATACCGCCGAGCATCGTTGCGATGATCAGTACTGGTTTCATCAGTACATACGGGAAGAAGATTTCATGAACACCACCGATGAAGTGAATGATCGCTGCACCGGGTGCCGACTGTTTTGCGTTGCCTTTACCAAAGAAGCAGTAGGCAAGCAGAATGCCCATGCCGGGTCCGGGGTTGGCTTCAAGCAGGAACAGCACCGATTTGCCATACTGTCTGACTTGTTCGATTCCGATCGGTGTTAATACACCATGGTTAATCGCATTGTTCAAGAAGAGGACTTTCCCTGGTTCAATGAACAGACTGGCAAGCGGAAGCAGGCCCGTATGGATTAGCCATTCAACACCGTCTGCCATTGCCACACTGACGATATCGACAAGCGGTCCGATACCAAAGAAGGCAATGATCGCAAGAATGCCGCCAAGAATGCCGGCTGAGAAATTGTCAACCAGCATTTCGAAACCGGTCTTAATCTTTCCTTCGACCGACCGGTCAAATTTTTTGATGACATAGCCGCCAAGCGGTCCCATGATCATCGCGCCAAGAAACATAGGAATATTGGTTCCGACGATGACGCCAAGTGTTGCGATCGCGCCGACGACGCCGCCGCGATGGCCGTTAATCAGTTTGCCGCCGGTATAGCCAATCAGAATCGGCAGCAGATAGGTCACCATCGGCGTAACAAGCTGAGCTAAGCCTTTGTTCGGCAGCCAGCCATTTGGAATGAACAACGCTGTTATAATGCCCCATGCCAGGAAGGCACCGATGTTCGGCAAAATCATCGAACTCAGGAAGTTGCCGAATTTCTGTACCGCCAGCTTAAGGCCCTTTGTCTCTGTCATGTTAAATCCTCCTCCAGTTTGAAAAGCACGGGAATGAATGATGAAATGATTGCGCTTTCAAAGTAAGCGTTCTCACTATTGCCCTGCTTTCTTTCTACACCTTTATTATAGGTACGGCCGGACGGGGGAAACAACAGTTACTAATGCTAACTTTGTCATGGTGCCAGAGACAAAGCTTAAACGAGCTATGCCGTGCCCGGTCTGTTCTTTTTCCGGTACCGCCCAGAACCGGGATGGCACTGTCTGCAAAAAAAGGCCGTCTCATCTCCCAAAAACTGCAGATGAGGCGGCCATACGATGAAATGCAGAAGTTCACGTCTTCTGCCGGAAATTCAGAACCTGCCGACCTCCTGTTCACTGGTGCCGTTGATGATGTATGCGCCGGGACGGAGCAGCCGCACCAGCCGCTGCATTTGATCGGCCGGAACAGAGACGCAGCCGGCAGTCGGCCCGCCAGTTGCGCAATGGAGAAAAAAACCCGAGCCGGCATAAGGCGTTCGCGACCTATTGTACTGAATCACCACCGCATAGCGGTAAGCATCCGGATAGTCAGCCAGATGCTCGCTGGGCGGATTGAAGTGATCTCCTTCCTGCCAGGAATTATAATCCGGGCTCGCGCTGTCTTCCACCCACCAGGAGCGCGGCGTAATCTGCCGGAACGGAAGTTCAGTTCCGGGATTTTCCGTGCCGAACGCCGGACCGAGCGGGAATGCACCGACGGGTGTTGTCTTTCGGCCTTCTTTTGTTAAACCGACACCGTTCGCACCCACATAGCCGCGGGTCGCCAGTGTGTTGCGCCAGATCCCGTTTTCATTTTGCCAGAATGTCACCTGCGCGGTACTGCCGTCGGCTATGACGGCGACAATCTGCCGGGTACGCAATCCCGTTTTTGTACGCGCCACAACGGGTTCATGATTGTTTTTCTCTGCTTCGGCAGAGGGACCGGATGAACGCGCCGGTTTTGATTTATGCATGGCACAGTTCCCCTTTCCCGTCAGACATTCACTTCTCCGTTCCGCCATACAGGGGGATGGTATGATTCGCGTTTGCCCATGTCCGGTCCCCGTAAGAGTAATGCCACCACTCGGCTGGATTCGGTACAAATCCGGCACATTCCATCAGGTGCCTTAATTTTCGCCGGTTGTTCCGCGCCCGGAGTGCACTTCCGGATAACCCCTCTTTCCCTTCATAATAGGTGAGTCCGGCTTTGTCAGTAAAGTCATCAAAATCCGTTCCCATCTCCAGCCAGTCCTGCCCCTCCGCAAGGGTCAGATCAATGGCCGATCCTGAATAATGCGGAGCCGGACAGGCTGGATCCCGGGAAGGGAAAGCGACAAACCCGGTCATCTCCTCTTTGACTTGCTGCTCTGTATGTCCGAGTTTGCGGAAACGGGCAGCTGCCCGGTCATAGAGACACCGCTGCGTTTCATAGGACCGCCAGCCATCAATCAGAACCAGGGACAACTGACCGGGCAGACGGTCTGCCAGCCGGATGATTCTTTCGGCAACGCCCTCCCGGAGAAAAAGCAGCGGCGAGGTTCCCGGGAGCTTTTGCAGGTAATAGGAGGGATAAATCGTTATTTTTTTCGAGACATTTTCCATAGCTACAAGCTTTTCACTCTGTTTCGTGAATACACTGCTGGTCATCAAATAACAACACCTTAAATATTTAGTTAATAAGTTTCTGGTCTGAACCACGCCCTGCACTAAAAGTACAGGGCGTGGTTCAGATATGGGAAGATCGACTGGAACGGCCGGTTTTCCTCTTTATTGAAAACCTGCTTCATGCGTGCCGCGTGGCCTGATTTTGCACTGGGATGGAGGTGACAGGCGACATAATGACCTTCAGCAACCTCTTTCAGAGAAGGCTTCTCCGACGCGCAGGCCGCCATCGCCAGCGGACAGCGTGTCCGAAATACACACCCGCTCGGCGGATTAATCGGACTCGGCAGATCGCCGGACAGAATGATTCTTTTCCGTTTCTCTTCCACGTCCGGATCGGGAATCGGTATCGCCGAAAGCAGTGCCTGTGTATATGGATGAAGCGGCCGGTCATAGAGAACCCGGCTCGATGTCTGTTCGACAAGATGGCCGAGATACATGACGGCCACATCATCGCTAATGTATTTCACCATCGACAGATCATGAGCAATAAACATCATCGTGAGCCCTTTTTCCTTCTGAAGCTGTTTCAGCAGCTGGACAACCTGCGCCTGAACGGATACATCAAGTGCAGAAATCGGTTCATCAGCGATGACAAATTCCGGATTCAGTGCCAGTGCCCGCGCGATCCCGATCCGCTGCCGCTGACCGCCGCTGAATTCGTGCGGATAACGATTGAGAAAATCCGCACTCAGACCGACTTCCTGAAGCAGCTTCTCCACACGGGCGCGGCGGTCCCGGCCATTTTTGCAGAGATGGTGGATATCCATCGGTTCGGCGATCAGGTCGAGAACCGTGGAACGCGGATTCAGTGACGCATAAGGATCCTGAAAAATCATCTGCATACGTTTCTTGAGTTGAAAATGTTCCTTTTCACTCATGGCATCCGTGTCTTTGCCGTCAAATACGACTTTGCCGCCGGTTTTCTCATAAATGCCGAGAACGGTTCGTCCGAAAGTCGTTTTTCCACATCCGGATTCGCCGACGATGCCCAGTGTTTTCCCTTTCCGGATGTTCAGGCTCACGTCATCCACAGCTTTAAGCAGTCGGTCATGGCCGAGATCGAAATACTTTTTTAAATGTTTTACTTCCAGAAATGCGCTGTCCGTCATGTTTAACCCTCTTTCCCTGTCCGGTTCGCTTCAGGCAGAAGCGATGTACAGCCGGATAAAAAGCCGTTTCCTGGACTGAGGAAAGCGGCCTTCTGTCGTTGATCATTTATTTCCCGGTTATTTCGCTTTTGCTGCCCATTTCAGTTCCATATAGCCGACCGGATGATAAACAATACCGGAGACTTTCGGATTGAGCAGATATGCCTGATTATAGAAGTAAACCGGGAACAGCGGCATCTGATTGATCAGCAGTTTCTCCGCCTGATACATTGCGTTGTAACGCTTGGTGTTGTTCGCTTCCGTCGATGCTTCTTTCGTCAGCTGGTCATACTGCTTGTTGCTCCACTGCATGCTGTTCATCTGATTGCCGGTCTGGAAGTTGAGCAGATAATCAATCGGATCGGCAAAATCAGCCAGGAACGAGCCTTTGGAAAGCTGGAACTTGCCTGCCTTCTGCTGGGACTGATAGACATTCCACTCCATATTTGCCAGACCGACGGAGACGCCGAGATTCTTTTTCAGCATCGCCTGAATGGCTTCGCAGACTGCCTGGTTCTGAGGATCCGTACTGTATGTCAGCGTGATTTTCGGCAGTGTCTTATACCCGGCCTCCTTCATGCCCTTCTTCAGCAGGCTCTTGGCCAGTGTCGGATCATACTTATACAGATCGCCGTTATGGGCACGGAAATCCTGACCGCTCGGGTCCTTGAAACCCGGAGAAACAAAGCCGTAGGCCGGGACATTTTTCTGTTTGAGGACATAATCTGTGATCTGCTTATTGTCTACAGCGTACGCAAATGCTTTACGAATATTTATGTTCTGGAACGGCGCCTTTTTCACGTTCATACTGATGAAAAAAGTTCCCCCCTGCGGCGCTACTTTGACCTTCCCGGACTGGAACAATTTTGTACTCAGATCGGCCGGAACGCCTGAACTGTCAAGCTGCCCGGACTTATACATCTGATATTCCGTATCTGGATTGTTCACCATTGCCCAGTCAATCTGATCCAGTTTGACTGACTTGCTGTCCCAATAAGTATTGTTCTTCGTAAACACCATACTGGCGTTATGTTTCCAGGAAGTCAGTTTATATGGGCCATTGCCGACAAATGTTTTGGCGTTTGCAAACCACTTTGGATTCTTTTGTGCCACTTTTGCGTCAACAGGGAAGAAAGCCGGGTTCGAAATCAGGTTGGTAAAATAAGATTGTGCGGCTTTCAGTTTCACAACGAGTGTTTTCGATCCCGCGGCTGTCACCATCATGCCGCTTGCCGGACCCTTGCCGGCGTTATAAGCCTCAGCGCCTTGAATGAGATAGCCGAGAAAGGCAGCCGGTGATGCCGTCTTCGGATTCAGAAGCTGTTTCCAGGAATACACAAAGTCCCCGGCTGTCACCGGATCGCCATTGGTCCATTTTGCGTCCTGACGGATGTGGAACGTATACGTTTTCTGATCTTTGGACACGGTCCAGCTTTGCGCCATCGCCGGCTTTGGATTATTCGTCTTATCCAGCCGGGTCAGCCCTTCAAGCAGGTTGTTCAACGGGTTCAGAGAATACGAGTCAAAAGCTACGGCAGGATTAAATGTTGTCGGTTCCGACCCGTTGTTCAGTTTCAGCACGGACTTGCCAGCCGACGCATTCGGACGGGCGGTACAGCCGCTGAACACAAAGACCAGGAGTAATGAAAGACTCACAAACAAAACTCGGCTAAACCACTTCTTCAAGGCAATTCCCCCTCATTTCTATTTTTCAACCGCTTCTCTGACAGCCTGCGCTCTTTTATCTAAAAGCCAGCAAGCCGCACGATGATGAAGATCGAGCCAGGTTGTCGGCGGTTGAACATGATCACACACTTCCATCGCGAATGGGCAGCGGTCGCTGAAGGCGCAACCTGCCGGAGGAGAGAACAGATCAGGCGGCGCCCCTTCAATCGGATGGAGTTCATCCGAAGGGAGGTCGATCCGGACAATGGAATCAAGCAGCGCTTTCGTATATGGATGACGGGAATGGTAAAAGATATCCCGCTTATTCCCTGTTTCCACAATTTCACCGGCATACATGACCGCAATACGGTCGGCTATTTTCGCCACAATGCCAAGATCATGCGTGATCATGATCATCGCGACCCCTGTTTCCCGCTGGATCCGTCCGAATAGCTCGAGAATCTGGGCCTGGATCGTCACATCCAGAGCGGTCGTCGGTTCATCGGCGATGATCAGTTTCGGCTGGCAGATCAGCGCCATGGCAATGACGATGCGCTGCCTCATCCCGCCGCTGAATTGATGCGGGAATTCTTTCATCCGTTCCTGAGGATTCGGGATACCGACAAGTTTCAGCATATCCACGGCCCTTTTTCTGGCCTCGCTCCTTGGTACTTTGTTCTGATGCACCAGTCCTTCCGTCATCTGAGAACCAATGGACAGCGTCGGATTCAGCGACGTCATCGGATCCTGAAAGATCATTGAAAGGTCGACACCGCGGATCCGGCGCATCTGTTTCTTCGTCAGCCGGGTCAGTTCCTGATGATCAAACCTGATCGATCCTTGTGTTATTTTTCCGGAAGCCGGAAGCAGACCCATCACCGACAGGGACGTCACGCTTTTTCCGCAGCCGGATTCACCGACGATTGCCAGAGTCTCACCGCGGTTGACGGAAAAATCGACACCGCGCACCGCACTGACCCGGCCGCCATGCGTTTTGAAAGTCACATGCAGATGACTGACTTGAAGCAACGGTTCTTGATCACTCATCAGATCAGCTCCTCAGATTCGGATCCAGCGCGTCCTGAAGTCCGTCGCCAACGATATTGAAAGCAAACATCGTCAGCGAAATAAACAAGGCGGGAAAGAACAACTGCCACCAGTAACCCGAAAGAATCGCTGACAGCGAATCATTAACCATCACGCCCCAGCTGGCAAACGGTGCCTGAACGCCAAGTCCCAGAAAACTGAGAAAAGCTTCCGAGAAAATGGCAGACGGGACGGTCAGTGTCACCTGAACGATAATCGGACCCATCGTGTTCGGCACCAGACTCTTCCGGATAATCCGGGCAGTGCCGCTGCCGAAGGATTTCGACGCAATCACAAATTCATAGTTTTTCAGCTGAAGCACCTGCCCGCGGACAATCCGCGCCATATCTGTCCATCCGGTTGCCGAAAGGGCGACCACAATCGTCAGCAGGCCCGGACCCATGACAACCATCAGAAGAATGACAACCAGTAAATACGGAAGCCCGTACAGAATTTCAACGATCCGCATCATGACATTATCTGTCCGCCCGCCCTTATAGCCTGACAGGCCACCGTAAGCCACGCCGATCAGCAAATCAGCCAGTGCTGCAACGATACCGATGAATAAGGAAATGCGAGCGCCGTACCAGGTTCGTACAAAGACATCCCGGCCCAGATTATCCGTACCGAACCAATGTGCCGGGGACGGTGCGAGATCCTGCATAACAAGATTCTGGGCCGTAACATTATAATGGGACAGCAGCGGGCCGATCACAGCCATGATCCCAAGCATAATCAGGAAAGCAAGGCCGCCCATCGCGAGTTTATTCTTTCTGAACTGAATCCATGTATCTTTCCAGTATGATGTGCTCGGCCGTACCAGCCGTTCCGCACCATGTTTTTTCCTGCTCCGCGGCCGGAACCAGTCGTCCGGAATGGGCTGGACGACAGCGGATTGAAGCCGGGATTCTGAAACGTCATCTGCGCTCATTGCTTTCCCTCCTTCCTAATGGAGATTAATCCTTGGGTCGAGCCATCCGTAAATAATGTCAACAAGAAAGAGAAGGATGATCAGAATCGTACTGTAGAAGACCGTTGTTCCCATAATGACCGGATAATCCCGGGAGTTGATGCTGTCAACAAAGTACTTGCCCATTCCCGGTATGGCAAATATCTTTTCGATAACAAAAGTTCCGGTCAGAATGCCGGCCGCAAGTGTACCGACAACAGTGACGACCGGGAGCAGTGCGTTCCTGAGCGCATGTTTGAAAACAATCAATACCGGAGAAAGCCCCTTTGCTTCCGCCACTCGGATATAATCCTGATTGAGTATCTCCAGCATACTCGACCGAGTAAGCCGGGCAATAATCGCCATCGGACCGGTTGCCAGAGCGATTACAGGCAGCACCATATAACTGACACCCTGCCATGTCCCAACCGGGAACCATACGAGATTGACGGCAAATTCCTGAATCAAAAGTGTCGCCAGCACGAAATTGGGAATTGAAATACCGAGAACGGCGATCGTCATGGCCAGGTAATCAATGATGCCATTATGTTTCAATGCAGCGACAACACCCAGAGCGATACCCGAAATAATCGCCACAATCAATGTCCACATGCCCAGCTCAAACGAAACGGGGAAGCCTTGTCCAATCAGATCATTGACCGTCTGTGTCGGCTGCCTGATCGACGGGCCGTAATTAAATGTGATGATCGATTTCAGGTAAATCAGGTACTGAACAGGAAGTGGCTGATCCAAATGATAATGGGCCTCGAGATTTTTCATCGCCACAGCGTTGATAGACTTCCCGTTGCTCGTATTGAATGGTGAGCCGGGGATCGCGTGCATCAGTACGAATGTCAGTGTGGCGATCACCCAGATCGTCAGCAGCATCTCAAGAAACCGTTTGAGTATGTATTTTGCCATAGCCTTAACTCCTCTGTTTTAGTGTACCGGCGGCATCATGGCTCACACTGTCCGAAAACAATAAAATCCAGTCCTGATCATAAGGGCTGGATTTTATCTAGGTTTGATTACTAGATAAAGCGGCGGAAATCTGATTATATTTTTTCAGAGCGTCATTATAGGCAACAATCAGTGCCTTCTGTGATGAACCGAAATAACGGTTGCTGATATTTTCCAGAATCGCCGGGTCATCCATCAGCTGATCCACAAAAAGCGAATGGATGAACCGGTTTGTCAGCCCGATGGTTGCGGAACACTCGGCATCCACTATCCGGCCGCTGGACATATCGATCACCAGACCGAGAAAGAACTGATTGTACCGCAGTGTAATCGGGTTATTTCTACTTGACTTCGAATCTCCGATAACGAAAATCGTATTTTTACTGAACATAGTACATTTCCTTCATTATGCTTATTTCAGGTGACTCAAGGGGCTGGCAATGGGAAATTGCAGATACTTGAATCATGTAAACATGTTCAAAGGAATATTATAATTATAATATTATTCAGACAAATAAAAGTCAATGCTTCCAATCATCATTTTGTTAGATTTTATTACATAAACTGTATGCCAGTCATCTCATGTATCTATTTTATAGCGATTTATGGAATTAAAAACCATATGTATCGGTTATAACAATCCATTTTGTAAAAAATCCTGACCCTGTTTTTGATTCAGAAGACACGAGGCATCTGCCCTATTACCGATCAGTTAACCTGATTTTCAGAGACTGAGCAGATAATCGGCGGTTTTCCGGCCGATCGTTTGTATGGCGGCCAGTACTTTTTGCCTGTCTTCGACCCCTTCTGACAGAACGGCAATTGTCAGCCGATGTTCCCCGCAGACAAAACAGGCTGCGTCATGATCCACTTCCTCCATCTCGCCAGTCTTGTTGTACACGTCCACGGGGCAAGGCAGTTCATCAAAAAGGGCCGGAAGCTTCCCCCGGAACTGCTGATGCAGAAACCAGCGTCGAACGTCATCTGAAAACGGACCTTCCATCGTCATCACTCGTTCAACCATGGCACAGGCATCTGCAGCACTGATTCTGTTCCTCCGGCCGGCCGATTCCGCTGCTTCATCCATTAATTTTCTGCCAAGTACAGTGCCAGTGAATCCATTCTTCCGTATCCAGTTCTGAATCACATCGCTCCCGAGGTAGTCGATCAGTAAATTGGTAGCTGTATTATCAGAGACATTGATCATCAGTGCAAGCAAGTCGCGCACGGACCACGTCCGGCCACTCAGAATCTGAAGGACTCCGGAACCGCCGACAATTTCCAAATCGGTGAATTGTACCTGATTTTGGAAAAGCCCGGGGTTGCGGGACGCCTGTTCGCAGGCACAGAGCAGAATCGGCAATTTGATCAGACTCGCCGACAGCATCGATTGAGATGCATTCAACGAAAAATAAAAACCGTCAGTGCCAGCGGCCCGGACAGCCATTTGTTTGCCGAACGGCGCAGACAGATCTTCCAGAGACCTGGCGAGAGCATCTTTCTTCTGTTGGTACGTTTTATCCATCATCACCAGCCTGCCTTTCAGTCGATCAAATCAGTTTTCCTTCCAATAGCGCCGGACCGTGCACAGTTCTTCTTCAAAGATCGTTCCGGCAAGTTCTGTCAGACTGACTATCTTACCTGGTGTCGGTGAATGGACCATTTTTCCATCACCGGCGTAAATGCCGACATGATGGACATAGCCCCTGCCCTGTTCATACGCAAAGTAGAGCAGGTCACCCGGTTTCATTTCCGCTTTTGCGATCTCCCGGCCCTTGACCGACTGGTCATCAGCGTCGCGCGGGATCAGGTAGCCGCCGGCGCGCAGCATGGAATAGCTGAACCCGGAACAGTCATACCCGTAGGCACTCATCCCCGACCACAGATAGGGAAGATCTAGAAAGCGCATCGCGTTGGCGACGATTTTTTCACCGGTGTCCTTTGGACGACGGAACGGAAAAATCACATCTTCCGAATTGAGGTAACCGTTCCCGGACGGACTGGCAACCTTCACGCGAGTCCCTTCACCACCAAGAAAATCCAGAAATGTACCGAAGCTGAGAGTAAGCACAGGCGTCTGATGCCGATCAAAAAAAGGCGCCAGTTTGCTCTGAACCATCACCTTTTCACCGCCTGCCGCCGCGTGCGGTGCGGTCAGCTGTCCGGCCGGCATCCAGCCTGGGTAGCCGCGGCTGTCTTTCGCCGACATCTGAGCGGGCACCATGACATAGGCCCAGCCGTCCCGGATCGAGCCAACGATCACTTTGTCCCCGAAAAGGACCTGTGTTTGCACGCGTTTCTCATCACAAAGATCGATCGTCTGCTTCCGGGTCATCTGAGCCAGCCATCCGGGAATATCCGGATCGGCAGCAGCCGCCGGCCCATCAACCGGACGCACCGAATCCGGATCGGTCCAGACGGTTGCCACGGGCACACGGACTTCTTTAACGAGCATCTTCATCGCCCCATTCCATTATTCAGTCGTCAGCATGAACAGCCGTAATGCCGAGACCGGGCTGTTCAGGCAGGAAAATCCGTTTTCCCTGATAACTTACGCCGCCTTCCACCGGATCGGCGGCCAGCATCAGCGGCGCATCAAGATCGCAGCGTGTGACATTGCGTTCTGCCGCGGCAAACTGGCACGCCGCTGTGACCGATACTTTCGATTCAATCATGCAGCCGCACATGCACTCTATTCCGTAAGCTTCGGCGATATGGCAGATCCTGACCGCATTGGCGATCCCGCCGGCTTTCATTAACTTAATATTCAGGATGTCGCAGCCGTGCATCGCCAGAAGCCGTGCCGCATCATGGAGGCTGAATACACTCTCATCCGCCATGATCGGCGTAACGACCGATTCGGTGACCTGCTTCATTCCGGAAAAATCCCAGGCGGGCAGCGGCTGCTCGACGAGTTCGATATCCAGATCGAGATGCTCCATTTTCCGGATGGCTGAGATCGCTTCCTTCACCGACCAGCCCTGGTTGGCATCAAGACGAATCTTGATGTCCGGACCCACAGCCCGGCGGATTCCGGAGACACGTTTGAGATCTTCCTGTTCCGTGGAATTGCCAACCTTGATTTTTAATGTGTCATAGCCCTTCTGAACCAGTTCCAGCGCATCGGCAATCATCTCATCGGTTCCGTTGACACTGACCGTAAAATCGGTACACAGCTGATTCCTGTACCCGCCAAGCAGCTGATAGAGCGGCAGGCCGGTACATTTCCCCAGACAGTCATACACCGCCATATCGATTGCTGCCTTTGCGCTCACGTTATGAACCATCGCTCGCTCAAGTACCGCGTCAATTTTCGCTTTCTGTTCGATCTGAAGACCGATCAGCTGCGGCCCGATAACTTTTTCAACGGCATAACGGATACTTTCCAGACTGTCCCCGGTAATGACATGCGTCGGCGGCGCTTCGCCGATGCCTGTTGTCCCGTCATCACAGATGACGGTAACCAGGATATTGTTCAGATGGGTCACGGTCCGCAGCGCCGTTTTAAAAGGTTTATTCAGCGGTATGGACAGCATTCGGGTTCGGATATCGGCAATTTTCAAAGTGTGAGACTTCCTTTCGGCAGTTCTGTGCCAACATTTCCTTTCATACTGTCATTTTACTCCTGTTACGTAAAAAGCACCCGCCGATGTGGCAGGTGCTCCGCCTTTCTGTTCTGATTTATCCTTGCTTTTTCACTTCCCGGATTGCCGGCTCTTCAGGGCGGCCGGCCGCCGTGACGCCGGGCAGCGCCCGAACCGACTGAATCAGCTCATCCAGTTTTCCTTCAATCCGGTACAGAAGGAAAAAGGTGACGACAGCCGGAAAACCGATATCCCTGATCATCGGCAGCCATACCTCCATCTGATCCGCCTCCTTTCATTTAAAAAGGGCCGAACGATATGAAGCTTCGGCCCTCTTCATTCAGTTCACGCAGCTCAGACAATCTGGATCGGCGTGGTATTATTTTCAGAAATACGTGCCGATTTCAACTGTGTCAGTAGGCCCCCAGTCGACACGAACACATTCTGCGCGATAACTTCGTCCATTGCCGCTTTTACTGCAACAGGATCTGCAGGCTCAATCGGATCGTTGAGCGAGAGTGTGACCGACTTCCCCTGTTCGTTGAGAAAAACGAGATTCAGTTTCTTCATTAACTGTTCCTCCTTTCTGTCATGATTTCCTGATCCGTTTTACCGGATCAGGCCGTGATTGTCGCTGTATCGTCGCGCTCGACGGTTACCAGCGGATGCTGCTGCAGCGGTGCCAGTTTGCCGGCAATTGCCAGCAAAGCGTCATAGGACGCAGCTGCCTTGATGTTGCGGAACGTCTTCGTCAGAACGACCGGGTCGCCGTTCTGATCCAGGCCGCCGTCAAAGCTCAGCACCAGGGCAGATGCTGTAATCGTACTGTTGGCCATCATCATCACCTCCTACATCTATCAGGTAGGAGATTCTTCCCGAAAATGGTGATAAACGGTGCCGGAATTCTTTTTTTCGTGGGGACTCGGCCCGCCGTTGTGTTAAAATAAGGACTAATCCCGGCGTGAGGCCGCCCTTCAGCACTTGCGCCCATACATAAAATGGAGGCAGGACAGAATGAAAAAGCAGATTGCGACCAGGCTTGCTCCGCAGGCCGTCGGTCCTTATTCACAGGCTGTCGCAGCGGGAGGGTTCGTGTTTGTCTCCGGACAGATTCCGCTCGACCCGGAAACCGGCACGATTGTTGCCGGTGATGTAAAGACCCAGGCAGAACGGATCTTTAAAAATATCGGTGCGATTCTGAATGAGGCCGGTCTTGATTTTACCCATGTGGTCACAGCAACCGTTTTTCTGACGGATATCAGCGACTTTGCCGCGGTCAATGAGGTCTACGCAGGTTATTTCAAAGGCGGCGTGCTCCCCGCCCGTTCGGCAGTGCAGGTAGGCGCCCTGCCGAAGCAGGCGAAGCTGGAGATTTCCTGTGTTGCCGGTACAGAAAACTGAGTTTCCTGTCTAATAAGAAATCCACTCTGACGTCGGCAGAGTGGATTTCTTATTATGTAAGTGAAAATGAAGAGAATCGGAGAGTTGCTCCTATTTAGGGAAAACTTGATCCTAATCAGGACAAAGTTGCTCCTATTTCGCTAAAACTTGATCCTATTCGGGCTCAAGTTGATCCTATTAGCCTGCCGCAAAAAACTACGGACAAGTTTAACAGAGCCCGTTAAAAAAGAAAACAGAATTCAGTGCATCCCATCTTCAGCGGAAATGTGTGCCCGCTCCATAATCTCACGAACGATCTCGATCGGCGTTTTCCGGTCGGTGGAGATCCTGAAGTCCGCCGATTGCCGGTAGCAGCTTTCCCGTTCCCGGTACAGCTGAAGTAGTTTGTCCGGATCCAGTGCCTGGACAAGCGGACGGTTCCGGTCATTTTTCAGCCGTTCAAGGATCATCTCCGGAGACGTTTCCAGAAAGATGACCGGCGTCTTGATCCGGCGCAGCAGCAGATTGTTTTCCATTCGTACGGGCGTTCCTCCTCCGGTTGAGAGAATCCCCGCCCGAGCGACTGCTGCGGCAAGCAGCTGCGTTTCAAGGTCCCGGAAATAGGGCTCCCCCTCTTCGGCAAAAATCCGGCTGATGGACTTCCCGGCCTTTGCAACGATCGCTTCGTCAAGATCGATGTGCGGGCAGTGCAGCATTTCCGCCATTAAACGGCCGATCGTTGTTTTCCCGCTGCCCATAAAACCGGTTAACACAAATTCTGTCATGTTTAATCACTCCTGACTGCTGTAAATCCGTATCGGGTCAGCGCGTTTCTCGCACGGATCAGATCCTGGCGGTTCGAGAACGACAGTTGCAGGACGCCGTCGATTTCTTCTCTGATCTCAAGGATATGGATATTAATCAGATTGATTTGTTCTTCTTCTAGAATTCGTGTGACTTTAGCGATTTCTCCGACCCGGTCGGGAATATTCAGGAACAGATCATGAAAACCGGGAACATGTTCACGGGAAGCATCGGTAATGCCGTCCCGGGTGACCTTGGCTTTCAGAAAATAATTGCGGATGGCTTCCTGGTCGGACCGGATGATCGCCTGCCGGAGGCGCTGCAATTCCTGGACGAAGCCATCCATTCTGGCAACGATTGTCGCTTTGCTGCTTAACAGGATATCCGTCCACATCGTCGGGTCGGAGGAGGCGATCCGGGTAATGCTTCGGAAACCGCCGGCAGCCAGTTTTAAAGAAAGCGGCGAGTGGCTGAACTCCGTCTGCGACTGATTGACTAATCCGGAGGCAATGAGGTGCGGCAGGTGGCTGATCTGGGCGACCACCCGGTCATGCTCGGCGGCCGACACGAGCTGCCACTTGACATGCGTTCCTGAAAGCAGAGTCTGCAGTTCATCGGCCGCACGGCGGTGCCGTTCATCCGTTATCGTATCGGTAATCAGAAAATAATAGGCGCTTTGAAACAGGTCGGCGCGGGCGGCACGAACGGTCGTTTTATGCGAGCCGGCCATTGGATGACCGCCGATAAAGATCACGCCCCGGCCGCTCAGTCTCTGCGCTTTTGCCGTGATCTCCTGTTTGGTACTGCCGACATCCGTAACCAGGACATCTGTTTTCAGTGAAAGTTCCGCCAGCCGGTCCAAATGTGCCAGAATCGTTCCGACGGGGGCTGCCAGTACAATCACATCAGCCGCCGGAGCGATATCCCGCAGCTGTGCAAAACCGCCGTCGATCATGCCGCGGTTTTCAGCAAAAGTCAGCAGCTGCTGATTCACATCAACGGCATAAATCCGGTGATCCGGCCACTTTTTCCTGATCGCCAGGGCCAGAGACCCGCCGATCAATCCCAGTCCGTCAACGACGATGGTTTTCATGGCCGCACCGGCCTTCCTGCAGACAGCAATTGATCCAGATCGCTGAAAAATTCCGGATAGGAAACGGCGACGGCATCCTCCCCGCGCAGCCTGAGTTCATGCCTGCTCAGCAGCGCTGCGACCCCAAGCATCATGCCGATCCGGTGGTCGCCGTGTGTGTCGACAACATGGGTCTCCCGCGGACTGAGCGGCGTTGGTCCCTGAATCGTCATGCCATCGGGCAGTTCAGTGACCGACGCGCCAAGTTTTCTCAGTTCTTCCGTCACAACGGCGATTCGGTCCGTCTCTTTGACACGCAGCTCTTCCGCGCCGTGAATCACCGTGATCCCCTCCGCCTGAGTCGCCAGCAGCGCGATCAACGGCAGTTCGTCGATCGCTCCCGGAATGTCCTGGCTTGAAAGCGACACCGCATGAAGGCCGGCATGGCGAACGAGAAGATCTCCGGCAGGTTCGCCGTCATCACTTCTGTTCAGAACAGTCACGTCGCCGCCCATTCGCCTGAGAATGTCCAGGAAGCCGGTACGCGTCGGATTCAGCCCGACATTCGCCAGTCGGATTTCACTGCCCCTGACCAAAGTGGCCGCAGTAATAAAGAAAGCCGCTGAAGACAAATCTCCGGGGATCTTCAGGGAACGGCCGACGAGCTCCGGTCGACCGCTGACCTTTATTTCCAGACCCCGCTGCTCAATCTCCGCACCAAAAGCGCGGAGCATCAATTCCGTATGATTCCGGGTCGGCTGCTTCTCGACAATCGTCGATACCCCGTCCGCCTGCAATGCTGCAAGAATCAGCGCACTTTTCACCTGAGCACTGGCCACCGGCAGCCGGTAATGAATCGGCGCAGACTGCGGCCGTCCACAGACCGTGATCGGCAATGTTCCGCGGGCACTGACTTTAAAGGCCGAACCCGATTGGGTCAGGGGCTCGGTGACCCGCCGCATCGGCCGACGACTCAGGGACGCGTCGCCAATAAGTTCGGTCGTGAAGTCCTGTCTGCTCAGCAGCCCGAGCAAGAGGCGCGTCGTTGTTCCGGAGTTTCCCATGTTCAGCGGAAGCCGCGGCTGGTTCAGTCCGTTCAGTCCGGCCCCGTGAACGAGCACGTGGTCGTCCCTGCGTTCAATCGCAACGCCCATATCCTGAAAGGCGCGGATCGTCGACAGACAATCCTCCGACAGCAGAAAATGTGTCAGTTCCGTGGTGCCCCGGCTGATTGCGCCGAGAATCACCCCGCGGTGTGAAATACTTTTATCACCCGGCACCGCAAGTTCACCGGTTAATCCTGTCCGAAGATTTGTATGTAAAATTTTCATGCCCTCTCACCCGATTCTCTTCATTAGATTTAATCTGATAGACACACCAGACCATGTCAGGCGTCCACGATCGCTCCACGTCTTCCCCTGAAGTCAGATGAACATTCCGCTCGTTCGTCAGGACAAACCGTGCCTGCGTTTCCTGATACTTCCGGTACGCAAGATATTTACTGTCTGCATACTCAACTTTCGGGCAGGCACCGACCGATTTCAGATAACTTTTCAGCAGTGCCGAAGTCGACGGATGGGTATAAGCCGCATCCTGCACCGCGTTCAGCCGACGGATCAGGACCAGACGATTCAATGGATGGCGGAAGCAGTCAATCAGGGTCAGTTGGGCGACATGTCCGTAATGAAAATCTGCCCAGTCCGTGTGGTTTCGAAACGACTTGAACGCGGCTGGAATCAGCAGACAGTCGCCCTGATATATCCCGAGATGATCGGTAATGTCTTCGAAACAATCGTGAAGCACAACCTGACTGATTCCGGTTTCTCTTTTCAGATAATAATCCGCCGCATCGTTGCTGTCGGTTGCTTCAGGTCCAAGTGTATGAATGATCACCGGTCAGAATCTCCTCAGTAATTTTTTAATTCCTCACAGTAGTCCTGATACTGCTTTTTCAGCCGTTCCATGCTGCTCGAATCAAACGTATCCAGTATGGCCTTGCACAGTTCGATGGCGACAACTGCTTCGATAATGAGAGACGCCGGAACGATCGCTGTCACATCGGAGCGTTCGATGCTGGCTTTATGTTCTTCCTTGCTGTCGATCGAGACACTGTGCAGCGGTTTGTAAAGAGTCGGGATCGGCTTCATCGCCGCATTGACGATGATCGGCATCCCGTTGGTCATGCCGCCTTCGAACCCGCCGAGATGATCACTGCTGCGGTACCAGCCGTGCTCCTTATCCCAGTAGATCTGATCCATATCCTTACTTCCGGGACGGACGGACAGATCGAAGCCGTCGCCGAAAGATACGCCCTTAATCGCATTGATGCCGATCACTGCGGCAGCAATTTTGGCGTCCAGTTTCTCATTCCAGCTTGTGTAGCTGCCGAGACCGGCCGGAACGTTTTGCACGACGACCCGGATGATCCCGCCAAGGGTGTCACCTTCCTTTTTCGTCCGGTCAATGAGCTCGTGAATCGGCAGGACTTGATCCTGGTCGACGATCCGGAGATCATTCTTACTGATCTCACGCTCAATTTCTGCCGGCGTCAGCAGCCGGCCGGCATCCGCGTCAATCGGCCCGACCTGACGTACATATCCGGCAAGCTGAATGCCAAGCTGATTGAGCAGCTGGCTGCAAACCGCACCGATGGCGACCCGCATCGCCGTTTCCCGGGCCGACGAACGTTCCAGTACATTGCGCAGATCCCGATGCCCGTATTTCATCCCGCCGACCAGATCGGCATGGCCCGGACGCGGATTCTTCACTTCCCGCATATTCGTTTCCGGATCCGGTTCACCGACCGGATCCATAATTTCACCCCAGTGTTTATGATCGATGTTGGCGATCCGGAGGGTGATCGGCGAACCCAGAGTGATGCCGTGACGCACCCCGGATGTGATCTTCACCCGGTCTTTTTCAATCTTCTGCCGGTACCCGCGTCCGTAACCTTTCTGCCGCTCACTCAGCTGCTGATCGATCTGATCGGCCGACAGCTGCAGACCGGCGGGAAACCCCTCGATCAGTCCCGTCAGTTCCGGGCCGTGCGACTCACCTGCTGTAAAGTAAATCATCGGATCCTTCCTTTCTCCTGTATCTGTGATTGATAGCGTTTCGAATTGATCAGAATGGTCTGGAAAATCGCCTGATAATAAGCAACATTTTCATGATCCCTGATTTGCCGGTGAATCCGGTCCATGATCTCCTGCTCGCGTGCCCGATCAAGAATCTGCCCCTCCTGGTCACGTTTTTTAACACCGATGATACGGACCATCCGGAAGCGCCACTGCAGCAGCCTGAGAATCAGGAAATCGATCAGATTGATCCGGCTCCGTTCTTTGCGATAACTCACATTCTTCTCTGTTGAAGGGCGCATCAGCCGGTAACCGATGAGCCAGAGAATACAGGAAGCGGCGGCGATAATCAGATCGCTGCGCAGTGCTGCGACCGTGCTGAGGGTCGACAGCATCCCGGTGAAGATCGGCACCGTGAACGAAGCGAGACTGCCGAACGAGAAGAAGATGCCGGTCACGCGGCCCCTGGCTTTCGGAAACAGGGAGATGAAAATATTCAGACCGACCTGCATGATCCCGCCGGCCGCCGTTATGCCGAAAATAAATGAAGCCGCGCTGACGACGAGCGGATTGGCCGAAAAGCAGATCACCAGGAGCGCCAGCAGAGCCAGTCCGCTGAGCGTCAGAATCAGATGAACATCCTTCACCAAGGCGCGTTTCAACAAGGTGAAAGTGATCAGAACACCGGTAATCGATCCGGCACTGTACAGAGACAGCAGAAAATGAGCCTGCATATTGCTCATGTGCAGATCGCCAATCCCGTAGAGCGTGATCCACTGCGTATAGAGGATCATCAGGGCCATCGACGTGTAACCGTACAAAGACAGAATGGCAAGCAGTACGATTTTTCGGGCGGTCACCGTACCCTTTTCAAACAGCCGGTGATCTGCCTTCCCGCCTGGACGCGACTGTTCCGGAAACCGTGTCCGGATGAGCACGAGACAGTTGACGAGAAGAATGGCTGCAGCAAGAACGAAACTGAGACCGTACCAGCCGCCCAGATTCTCATTCAGCCCGATGAAAAGAGGCAGGATAAATTCCCCGACAGACATGGCTGCCTTGATCAGGATATTTGCCGCCCCATTGTTCCCGCCCATTTCCATAAAAGTTGGATAGGTTCCCGAATCCAGCGCCGAGTTGGCGATACCTGCCAGTATGGCCAGCAGGTAAGCCACCTGGAAATCCCGGGTCAGGACAATGCCGATGAAAAAGACTGTGTAGCTGACCATGCCGATTGCAATAAATACCTTCCGGCCGTATCGATCCGACAGACTGCCGAACAGATAATAAGCCAGAAGCCTGCCGATCCCCACACCGGAAATGACGTAAGAAACGGTTGCCAGCGGCGTTCCCCACACGCCGCTCAGCGCCTTCATGTTCTGTGTCAGAATCAGCAGGCCGATCCCGTGAATAAAATAATTCATGTAGAGGACCAGACTCAGCCTGATTCTGTTTGATTTCGTCATCCTTCCCAAACACCCCTTCTGTTTCTATTGAAAACGCTCTGTCTAAAAAATAATGTTGTTTTTCTCACTCGATCGTTTCGAGCGGAAGGCACGAATCTCCTGCGGGAAAAGCGAGCGCCTGCAACGGAAAACAGCACCAGATATAACAGAGTTATTGAAAAAGCCAGTCGGATTGTTATATCCGGCTGGCTGCTTTGAACAGGAAATCTATTGCAAGATCCGTATCGTAGTGGCGACCAATTAGGATGTAACAATCATCTCTAGTTGGTTGCGCTATTGTCGCTTCCCAACTCCAGATGCTAAAACGCATGGCGTTCGCACCCGGAGCGGATACGAACGCTACCTAAAGTAGTAAAAGCGATAATAGTAAGTAAAAGCCACTGCGATTCGTTTCATCGGATCTGTTCCCTTCTATGAGGATTACTCATCATTTAAACACCACAACTGCTGTTTGTCAATATCCCTTTTTTCTCATCCTCCGGCAGGATGATACTCAATCAGCTGCGCGAAGCCTTTTGCCGCATTCTCAGTCCGATTTTGACGCATTCATTGACGGCCAGCGGAACAAGAGAAAAGGCGACAACGATCACCCAGTCACGGAGACTCAACATCTGCACATGGAATGCACCGGCCAGCACCGGAATCGAAATGACGAGAAACTGCAGCACCATGCCGAGCACGATGGCACCGGTCAGATACAGGTTTGAAAACCATCCGATTCTGAAAATCGACTGCGTCGGATGGCGCATCGCCAGCGAGTAAAAGAGCTGCGATACTGCGAGCACGACGAAGGCCATCGTTTCCGCATAGTTCAGGACATGTCCCGGGATTCCTTTCGACCACATGCTGTAGCCGTATTCATTCAGCCCGAAATAAAAAGCAATCAAGGTCAGAAGGCCGATCAGCGACCCGCCGACAATCGCACGTACAGCGGCGCCTCCGGCAAAGAAGCTCTCTTTCGGACTCCTTGGCTTGCGCTTCATAATCTCCGCATCGCCGGGATCAATGCCGAGGGCGATCGCCGGCAGCGTGTCGGTGATCAGGTTGATCCACAGAATCTGCGTCGGCATCAGCGGTACCGGCCAGAAGAACAGAACGGAAATGAAGATGGCCAGAATTTCCCCAAGATTGCAGGACAGCAGGAAAACCACCGATTTACGGATATTGTTATAGATATTCCGTCCTTCTTCGATTGCCGCGACGATGGTCGTAAAATGATCATCGGTCAGGATCATATCACTCGCACCCTTGGAGACATCGGTCCCCGTGATCCCCATCGCCACGCCGATATCCGCCCTTTTCAGCGACGGTGCATCATTCACTCCGTCTCCGGTCATCGACACGATATTGCCCTGCGCCTGAAAGGCCTTGACGATCCGGACTTTGTGTTCCGGGGAGACGCGGGCAAAGACGCGGTACCGATTGATTTCGTTTTGAAACGCATCATCCGGAATCGCATCGATGTCACTGCCCGAAATCGCCTGATCCGGAGTATCGGCGATCCCGAGATCCCGGGCAATCGCCAGCGCGGTATGCTGGTGGTCGCCGGTAATCATCACTGGTGTAATACCTGCTTCCTTCGTTCTGGCGATCGCCTCCCGGACCTCGGGACGCGGCGGATCGATCATCCCGACAAGGCCGAGCACGATCAAATCCTGCTCCATGTCCTCCGCCCGGACCGGTTCCACCGTATCTTTATAGGCTGCACCAAGTACCCTCAGCGCCTTGTCGGACAGCGCTTCAGCAGTTTCGAGATACGCATGCCGCAGGTCGTCGGTAAGCGGGACAACCTGTCCGTCGACCCGTGCCCGGGTAGCGATCTTCAGAATATTGTCGATGGCCCCTTTCGTATTGACCCGGAAGCCGTCTCCCTCCCGGTTCACAGTCGACATCAGCTTCCGGTCCGAATCAAACGGCTTTTCCGCAACTCGCGGGCAGGCGGCTTCGAGTGTTTTTTTTGTCAGCTGATATTTTTCGCCAAGCACGACCAGCGCAACTTCTGTCGGGTCACCGGTACTCTCGCCGTTTTCATAAGTGGCGTCGGAGCAGAGCACCAGGGAGCGGATCAAGTCTTTCAGATCGTCACGCTTCACCGCGCGATTCCCGGTTTCCGGCACATCGTCAAGATTTTTATAAGTGTACGTGTTCAGGACCGTCATCCGGTTCTGTGTCAGCGTTCCGGTTTTATCGGAACAGATGATGGTGACGGAACCGAGCGTTTCCACAGCCGGGAGCCGTTTGACGATCGCATGGATCCGTGACATCCGCGTCACGCCAAGGGCCAGTACGATCGCGACAATCGCCGGAAGCCCTTCCGGAATTGCGGCCACAGCAAGGCTGATCGCCGTTAGAAACATTTCGAACAGATCCCGCTTCTGAATCAGGGCAACGATGAAAATCACCGCACAGATCGCGATGGCGACATAGCCGAGCATCTTCCCGAGTTCCGCCAGCTTCTTCTGCAGCGGCGTCAGCTCTTCCGTATCCTCGTCAAGCACTTTGGCAATCTTGCCGATCTCCGTCTGCATACCGGTGGCTATCGCTACCCCTTCGCCGCGTCCGTACGTCACCAGTGTGGACAGAAAAGCCATATTTGCCTGATCCCCAAGCGGTGTCTTCTCATTGTCAAAAGTTTTGCCGGCGTGCTTTTCCGTCGGTACGGATTCACCGGTCAGTGCCGATTCTTCAATTTGCAGATTAGCGCTTTCAGTCAGCCGCAGATCAGCCGGCACATAACGTCCGGCATCAAGCACCACCACATCCCCGGGCACAATCGTCCTGGCCTCCACTTCCCGGATCTCGCCATCGCGCCGGACCAGTGCTTTCGGCGCCGTCATTTTCTGGAGCGCCTCCATCGCCTTTTCCGCCTTGAATTCCTGAAAGACGCCGATCACAGCATTCAACACAACCACAATCAGAATAATCACGGTATCCGCGTATTCGCCGATCACCAGTGTGATCACGGCCGCTCCGAGCAGCACGTAAATCAGCATGTCCCGGAGCTGCGAAAAGAACAGGGCCAGCACACTTTTTTTCGGTTTGCTTTTTAACTTATTTTCTCCGTATTCCGCCAGTCTCCGCTGCACTTCATCACTGGAAAGTCCCTGTTCGGCAGTCACTTTATATTCTGAAAAAACCTCTTCTGCCGGTCTGGAAAACCATGCCATAGCCGATCGCCCCAATCTCCGAATGTACCGGTTTCGATCCTGTTCCGGTTAGTTTTGCCAAACAGAACAAAACTAGTCTGACTTTTTCGACCCGGTGAGTGATACCTTCTGTCGGAAAGCAGTGCCTCTGTTACCAGTTTATCGGAGAACTGGATGCGATTTCAACTGTGCATCGATCGGAAACTTCTGAAAGGCGCACCGAAAACAGGCCGAAGAAGCAACTCTCCGGCCTGTCTGCAAAAATCAGGATGAAAAAGATTTATTTCACTTCGCCGGAGCAGTGACCCCGGCTTCTTTGTAAAGGGTCTTCAGATAGGCTGCGCCTTGCTTCTTCGCCGCCTGCTTGCTTTCAACAAGGCCGGTATCCGGATTCAGGAACAGCGGTTTGTTGCCGCCGTGCTTTGAGAAATCGAACATATTCTCCATCGATCCGGCCATCGCGTCGAACGACTGGTCGCCGATCCGTCCCAGCTTCCAGTTGTCTTCAATGAACCGGAGGATGGATGTCTGATCGGTCAGCGTGTTATCGACAAAATTGGCTTTCGCATACGGTGAGATGACCAGCAGCGGCAGTCTCGGCCCGTACCCCGCACGGTCCAGATAGGCACCCGGTTTGACCTGGCCGTTAAGGGCATCAACCTGCGGATCATTCGACCCATTCACAACCGGCGGCATGACATGATCATACCAGCCGTCCGAATCATCATAAGCGATGATGATCGCGGTGTCTTTCCAGGACGGGAGCTGCTCCAGAGTGTTGATCGTGTTGGTCAGGAAGGTCTGCTCGTCGAGCGGATCAGAATAGCCGGAATGGCCGTCCTGATTCGCCGGTGCTTTCAGGAAGCTGACGGCAGGCAGATTCCCGGCTTTGGCTGCCGTCCAGAAGTCGGTCAGATCATACTGATGATTGGCCTGATCGGTCTTGCCGATCAGCGACGGTTTAGAGGGTGCCAGATGGTTCGGATTGGAGGTGGACTGATAATACTGGAACGGTTCATGATGCGGGATATAATCGGTCGACTTGGCACCGCCGACATTGCTGTGCTGCTCGGCCGCGTTGTGGAATCCGCCTTCAAACCAGCCCCAGGTAATGTTTTTATCGTTCAGCATATTGCCGACGTTCTTGCCGGTCAGCGCGACCGTCTTTCCTTTTGAGGCCTTGTCATAGTAAGGATCAGGGTCACCATAGGTTGACCCGTTGCTGTTCACCGAGCCGCTGATTACATTGCCGGGAATGGTCTGGCCGCCTGCCGTCGAATTGGCCGTATAGGCAACAGAGCCGTGCGTCTGCCCGGATACGAGATTCAAAGCCCCGGGTGTGGACGGCCCGTAGACAGTCCCGAACGAATTATCATTCAGTGAATAATTCTGAGCATAGTTCCACATCGCCGTGACCGTGTTCCCGTCATAGTAATTCATCACATTGGTCGATCCGTGGCCGCCGTACTGAACGTACTTGTCCATCAGTCCGCCGTCGGTCGCCTTCTGTTCATTCGTATAACTGTGGTCATTGCCGCCGGTCACCGCCTGGTTGCGATCCAGTCGCTGCGAGTTTACACCGTTCGGATTATTCGTCAGCAGCGCCCCGCTGAGTCCGTTTACCGTCGGGGTGTTCGGAGCCGCATGGAAGGCCGGTTCCCCTTTTGGATTCTTCGCATTCGGATACGTACCAAAATAGTGGTCAAATGAAATATTCTCCTGGAAAAGAACAACAACATGTTTAATCGGTGTGGTCGTGGCCGACTGTGACCGGATTACCGAATACTTAGAGGCGTGTTTTGTCACCGACTTGGCATCTGTCGTCTGTGTCCCCGGCAGTGCAAGCGTGCTGCACGTTGCGACAAGCAGCAGCGCAAGCAGCCCCGCCGTCCATTTTTTCTCTCTTTTCAATCGAATCATGCCTTCTTCTCTCCCTTATTTTAGTGATTTAACTCACAGGTTTATGATAGATGGGACAAGTTAAGCCATGATGTTCGTCATGTTTTCTGATTGTTAAAAAATTGTGAAAATGGGATGCAGGAACTGTGACATAAGGAGCAAGTAATCAGTGATTACCCTTGACTGGTGCATAGGTGCATACGTGCCCTGCTGGAAAATCCAGCCAAATCAAGGGGTCATTCAGCCAAATCCTATTTTGTGGAAATTTTGTGCCCTGAGTGTCTCATGCAAATCTTTGTCCCTAAGAAAAATGTGACCCCCAGGAAGAGGGTCACACACTTCATGATGCTATACATTTATGGAGCATAGCGGGCTCGAACCGCTGACCTCTTCGCTGCCAGCGAAGCGCTCTCCCAGCTGAGCTAATGCCCCATCGCAAGGCTTTAAGCCCGCCCGAGTCAATAACATAGTAATGTTACACTATTTGCTTCACAGCGGTCAAGTCGGTCGGAAAAGAATTTAACGGGTACATTGAGAAAGAATAAGTAATCCCCCGCCGACAAAGATAATAATTACAACCAGGGTAATGATGTTTGTAAGACAGCCGCCTTTGGTTAATGATTTTAAATCACCGGCCATTGAACGATTCATCGAGTCTGAGAGATTGTTCATCGGATGTTTTTTGTATTCCTCAGACTGTCTTTTATCTCGTCCAGATTAGTGATGCGGATATGCTTCGACTAAACCTTATGTCTGTTAAAGATTACCACACTTTAACTAAATCTAAAGTTATGTCCTTCGAGAAAAATCCGCTTAGGCATATTCAAGATTAATTCCTGGAAAACAACGTCAGGATTGTTGGTTAAAAACTGTCTATTTTTCATGCATTTCCAGCGATACTGTAAAGTTTTCCTGATCGTTCCTGAAAACATGGGTTTTCCCGTTCAGCGGTGAATAGGTACGCACGTACACGCGGCCATGGGACAGATCAAACCCCATGACACGGATAAATCCCTGGCCGCCCTGGAGGGACTGATAGTCGGTCAGAATCTGAATCACTTTTCTGTCGGGCCGGCCGTCCAGATTGTCGTCGATCTGATCCACCCGCCTGGCTGCGCCGTAAAAGTGGCCGCTCAGTACCATCCGTACATTGGCATTTGTCCGGACCACCTTTTCATAGACCAGGTTTCCCTCGATCGAGCGCTGGCTTTCACCATTCAGGTATTCATGGACGCAGAGGATGGCGGTCCGGTCTTTATAGTGTTTTAGCGTCTGATTGAGCCAGGCCACTTCTTCACGGCCGATCCCCCAGCCCATGCCGATCATGATGAACTTCTTGCCGCCGGCATCGATCAGATCATAATGTCCGCGGTTGTCCTTATAGGACCCGCCGTACCAGGGGCGGTCCCTGAATCGCTTTTCGCCAAAATACTTACTGTAGATCTGATAGTCGATGCTGTAGCCGACATCGTGGTTTCCCGCAATAACACCGTACGGCACTGAGGCCGCATCGAAGCGGTGCATTGCCTGTGAAGCGGTATGCCATTGATAGGGCTGGTCGAGATTGTTGACGATATCCCCGAGGTGAAATACATATTTTAAATTCAGTGCTTCTCTGTTAGCCACGAGCCACTGATTCATTTTTGGAAAGATTTCCGGCAGAGACTTGCTGTAAGCCTGAGTATCCGGGAGCACGCCCAGTGTAAAATCAATGGAATGGACGCCCGTGAACAGCGGGAAAGCAACCTTCCTGCTGACCGATGCTGCGGGAAACAGCTGATCCGGCGGCTTGACGGGAAAAGATTCCGTTGCGCCTGTCAGAGCCGCCCGGGAAGGCATCATTACCCGTTCAGAACCCGGGCCCTGGCTTGCATCCGCTGAGGCTGTCACCGTAAGAGACAAGAACAGAACGAAACAGAATGTGGCCTTACCCGTCCAGATCAGGACATTTTTCATAAAATGACGCGTGTTCCCCGCCATCAATCGACCGCCTCCTCCGGAATAATGCAATCACGTTAGTATGCCCGTGATCCTGAAAACTTTTCACCGGCATCGTGGAGGCCGGCCCCGGCGATGGTTGTCCCCGGTTCATGAATCATGTATTCTAACAGTAACGTGATGACAGAAAAGTGAAGAAAGAAAAGTAAAGACAGATGTGTGACAAAAGCGGAGGCGCAGGGCGATGACCATAAAGGAAACGGATTCACTGGATGAGATGCTGATTGAACGGCGCAGGGAGCTCCACCGGCATCCGGAACTTGCTTTTGAAGAAAAGGAGACGACCGCGAAGCTCAAATCGTGGCTGACCGCAGCGTCGGTCACACTGGCCGATCTGCCGCTGGAGACCGGCGTGCTCGGGGTGATCGGAGGGAAAAAGCCGGGGCCGGTGATTGCGCTTCGGACGGACATCGACGCCTTGCCGATTGCCGAGCAGACCGGACTGCCCTTTGCGTCGGAGGTGCCGGGAAAAATGCATGCCTGCGGGCACGACCTGCATATGACGTCGATGCTCGGTGCCGCGCTTCTGTTAAAAGAACGGGAAAATGAACTGAACGGGACGGTGAAGATCATTTTCCAGCCGGCGGAAGAAATCGGTGAGGGTGCCCGGCGCGTGCTGGAGACGCACCTCCTCGATGATGCCCAGGCAATCTGCGGCATGCATATTATGCCGGGTCTGCCAGTCGGTACGGTGGGCATCAAATCCGGGCCGCTGATGGCCGGAGTGGACCACTTTATTATTGATCTCAACGGTAAAGGAACTCACGGTGCCGTCCCGGAACAGGGGGACGATCTGATTGTCGTCTCAGCACAGATCATTTCCGCACTGCAGTCGATTGTCAGCCGTAACCTGTCGCCGCTTGATCAGGCAGTAATCAGCACGACGCGGATAACGGCCGGCAACACATGGAACGTCATGCCGGATCACGCGCAGCTTGAGGGGACGGTTCGGACATTTACAGAGCAGACGCGAGGAAAAATCGAGCAGCGGATGAATGAACTGGTAACCCGGATTGCCGGGGCATTTTCCGTGTCCGGGAAAGTGCATTATTTACGTCAGGGTCCGCCGATCGTCAATAACCCGCAACTGGCGGACCTGGCGGAAGAAGCGGCCCGGGCAACCGGCCTTAAGGTTGTTGATCCTGAGCCGACAACGATTGGCGAAGACTTTGCCTATTATCAGAAACAGATGTCATCTCTGTTTGTGTTTATGGGCGTTTCGGGCAACAGCGGGCTTCATCATGCGGATCTGGTCGTCGATGAGCGTGCGATTGGCAAAAGTGCCCGTTTCTTTGCTGCACTTGCTGAACAGCTGCTGAACAAAACAGAATAAGTGTTATACCGCTCCGGACCGTTACATCATTCTGAGGGCGAGCTGCCGGACTTTGCATCAGAATCCGCGTCATCTGCCGCACAAACATAATAAATGACCTCCTGAGCGTGATGAAATAACTTTTTGCGTGAATAAAAAGCCCGCATCGACCCCTCATCCAGCTCGTCGAAGTGTGTTAACCGAAGTTTGTTCCGGTCGGCGAACTGGCGGATAGCTGTCAGCATCGTCTCCGCCGGCAGCGTGAAACCCGGCCGGCCGAGCAAAACGGGGCGTGACGCATGCCCGTCAAATTCTTCATAAAAAGCATAGTGATTCATGATTCATTCCTCCTCAAGGGTTGGAATCCGCATAATGAAAAAATATTTCTGTACTACTTAAAAATTCGTCGGACTACCGATGATTACGACATCCCCCTATCATCATCCATAATAAAAAGGCTGCCCATCAGGACAGTCCTTTATTTCAGATTTTAAAATTTCATGAGAGCCGGTTTTTGAAATCGTCATAATTAAATTCACGGATGACTTGCAGTCCGTCTTTTGCATTAAAAGTCGTGATTGCCGGCAACGCAATACCGTTAAACGTATTATTCTTCACCATCGAATAGATCGCCATATCACAGAACACAAGGCGGGAACCCACATGAAGCGGCTCACGGAAAGAGTAATCGCCGATCACATCGCCGGCAAGACAGGTCGGCCCGCCCAGCCGGTACGTGTAGGGAAGCTCACCGGACTTGCCGGCACTGATGATTTTCGGACGGTAAGGCATCTCCAGTACGTCCGGCATGTGGCAAGTCGCCGATGTATCGAGAATGGCGTTCGCCATACCGTTTTCGGTAATATCCAGCACGGTGCTGACAAGATAACCGGTGTTCAGCGCCACGGCTTCACCCGGTTCCAGATAGACATCCAGGCCGTACTTATTCTGCATGAACCGGATGCAGCGGATCAGCCGTTCCACGTCATAATCCGACCGCGTGATATGATGCCCGCCGCCGAAATTGATCCACTTCATCTTTTTCAGGTAAGGGCCGAACTTCTGATCGACAGCCTGCAGCGTATGTTCGAGCGCGTCCGAATTCTGCTCACACAGTGTATGAAAATGCAGACCGCTGAGCCCGTCCAGGTCATCGGGCTGAAAATTAGCCGCCGTGACACCCATTCTTGAAAAAGGGGCGCACGGATCATACAGCCCGGTTTCCACTTGGGAGTATTCCGGATTCACGCGGATCCCGCATTCGATGTGCCGTGATGCATGATTGACCCGGTCTTTGAAGCGGTCCCACTGACTGAACGAGTTGAAGACGAGATGATCGGCGACGCGGAGTATCCTGTCAAAATCTCTGTCGCTGAATGCCGGGGCATAGACATGGACCTCCTTGTCCATCTCTTCGCGGCCGAGCCGTGCCTCGTACAGGGAACTCGACGCAACGCCGCTCAGATACTGTCCGATCAGCGGATAAAGGGCGAACATCGAAAAAGCCTTCTGGGCAAGCAAAATTTTACAGCCGGTCCGGTCCTGAACCGATTTCAGCAGTTTGAGATTTTTCACCAGCAGGCGCTCATCAACGACATACCCCGGTGACGGCACCTCATTGAAATCAAGATTCATAGGGCGCCCTCACTTGACCAGTTCCGGTGCAAAACTCTCCTGCCACGGAAGCCCGAACTGATTCAGTGCCGCCATGAACGGATCCGGATCAAACTCCTCGATGTTGTGCACGCCCGGCACCTTCCATTTCCCGGTCAGGACCATCGATGCACCGATCATCGCCGGTACGCCGGTAGTATAAGAGACGGCCTGTGAACCGACCTCTCTGTAGCACTCCTGATGATCGCAGACATTATAAAGATAATAAGTGACCGGTTTGCCGTCCTTCTCACCCTGGAAGATGCAGCCGATGTTGGTCTTGCCCCTGGTTCGCGGTCCGAGCGAGGCCGGATCCGGCAACACTGCCTTAAGAAACTGCAGCGGCACGATCTTCTTTCCCTCAAAATCAATCGGCTCGATCGATGTCATGCCGACATCCTCAAGCGCTCTCAGGTGATCGAGATAGCTCTGCGAGAACGTCATCCAGAAACGGATCTTCTTAATACCCCTGATATTCAGTGCGAGCGATTCCATCTCTTCGTGGTGCAGCAGGTAGATATCCTTCGGACCGATTTCCGGAAATTCATAGACACGCCTGATCGACATCGGATCGGTCTCGATGAACCTGCCGTTGTCATAATAGCTGCCCTTCGCGGAAACTTCACGGATATTGATTTCCGGATTGAAGTTGGTCGCGAACGCGTAGCCGTGGTCGCCGGCATTCGCATCAAGAATGTCGATCTGCCGGATCGTGTCAAAATAGTGCTTCTGAGCATAGGCCGAGAAAACACCGGTAACACCCGGGTCGAATCCGCTCCCAAGAAGTGCAGTGATCCCGGCGTCCTCAAAACGTTTTCTGTAGGCCCACTGCCATTTGTATTCGAACTTTGCCGTGTCTTCAGGTTCGTAATTCGCCGTGTCGACATAGTCGACCTTCGTCTCGAGACAGGCGTCCATGATCGTCAGGTCCTGATAGGGAAGCGCCAGATTGATGACGATATCCGGCTGGAATTTACGGATCAGCGCGACCAGTTCCGACACGTTATTGGCATCAACCTGTGCCGTCTGAATTTTCGTCCTGCCGCCTTCCAATTTCTTTTTCAGCGCCTCACACTTCGCTACTGTCCGGCTCGCAATGCAGATTTCTTCGAATACGTCCGGGTTCTGACAACATTTATGAATGGCGACGCTTGCCACACCGCCGGCTCCGATAATCAACGCTTTACCCATTAATGAACGCCTCCTCTAATATGTCAATCGATTTTTCATTCTATCCAGCCAATTCGGCAGCTTATTCAGCCAAATTCAGAAGGGATTCAGCCAAATTCCATATTTTGGATGATCCACTTACCCTTTCTCCTCTTCTTCAAGCAGCGCATTCACATAGTTCGGCAATGCAAACGCGCCGACATGAAGTTTCGGATTGTAGTAACGGGTTTTCAGGCCCAGCGCCAGCCACGCCTGCGGATCGAAGTCCCGCACCGGATGATACTTCTTCGACGCGAAGCCGAACAGCCAGTGCCCTGACGGATAAGTCGGAATGTGTGCCTGATAGACGCGGCTGATCGGAAACGACTCAACGATCCGCTTATGGGCGCGCTGCATCGCTTCTGCATCGACCGGGTAGAACGGGCTCTCGTGCTGATTGACCATCAGACCGTCCGCCTTCAATGCCTTGAAGCAGTTGCCGTAAAATTCACGGGTAAACAGTCCTTCACCCGGTCCGAACGGGTCGGTCGAATCGACAATAATCAGATCGTACGCGTCCTCTTCCGCGCGCACATACTTCAGGCCGTCCTCATAGAAGATCCGTACCCGCCGATCATCCAGTTTGCCCGCGGTCTGCGGCAGATATTTCTTGCAGACATCGACCACCTGAGGATCGATCTCTACAAGATCGATCTGCTCAATGCCCGGATAGCGGGTCAGTTCGCGGACCGCGCCGCCGTCACCGCCGCCGATCACGAGCACTTTTTTTGCTGCCGGATGAACCGCCATCGGTACATGGACGATCATTTCGTGATAGATGAATTCATCTTTCTCCGTCAGCATCATATAACCGTCCAGCGTCAGGAACCGGCCGAACTCCGGAGAGTCGAAGATGTCGATCCGCTGGAACTCGCTCTGCCCGGAATAGAGCTGGCGGTCAACCTGAATTGAGAACCGGACGTGGTCCGTATGTTTTTCCGTAAACCAAAGTTCCAAGCCTACCCCTCCCTGATCACCTGTAATCGGTTCACCTGACTGTCCTGCGTGCCGGTCAGGAAACAACCTTTTTCCTTGGCATAATGGATATATTCCAGCACTTGCGGCGTCACTTTTTCACCCGGAGCGAGAATCGGAATGCCCGGCGGATAGCACATGACGAACTCGCTGCAGATCCGGCCGATACTCCCATCCAGCGGCACCGATTCGCTTTCTGAATAAAAAGCGGTCTGCGGTGCCATCTCTACCTGCGGCCGGATATATTCCTGGCTCAGCATACCCGCCTTATCCTTCATATAGCGCCGCTTGATTTCAGACAGGGCCGACACGAGCCGTTCCAGATCAAGCCGGCGGTCACCGATCGAAATATAGGCAAGAATATTGCCGATATCGCCGAATTCGATCTGAATGTCATACTCATCGCGAAGCAGATCGTAGACTTCGATTCCGGCCAGGCCGATGTCACGCGTGTGCACGGAGAGCTTGGTCACATCGAAATCGAAGACCGTGTCGCCGTTCACCAGTTCCTTTGAGAAGGCATAATAGCCGCCGATCCGATTGATCTCTGCGCGTGCGTACTCGGCCATGTTACTGACTTTCTGAAAAATGTCCTGCCCGCGCAGTGCCAGATTGCGCCGTGAAATATCGAGCGACGAGATCAGCAGGTAGGAGCCGCTCGTCGTCTGCGTCAGATTGATGATCTGACGGACATAGCCTTCACTCATCCCGTTGCTGATCAGAAGCAGCGAACTCTGCGTCAGCGAGCCGCCCGACTTATGCATACTGACCGCAGCCATGTCGGCGCCCGCAGCCATCGCCGTCAGCGGCAGATGCGCCCCGAAATAAAAATGGGTGCCATGTGCCTCGTCGACAAGAACGCGCATCCCGTGTGCATGTGCCATGTCCGTGATTGCCTTCAGATCGGAACAAATGCCGTAGTACGTCGGATTGTTGACCAGCACCGCTTTAGCATCCGGGTTTTCAGCAATCGCCCGGGCCACGTCATCCAGCGACATACCGAGTGAAATCCCCAGTTCACGATTCATCCCCGGGTTCACGTAAACCGGAATCGCACCGCTGAGAATCAGCGCGTTGATCGCGCTGCGGTGTACATTGCGCGGCATAATGATTTTATCCCCGCGCTTGCAGACACTCAGCACCATGCTCTGGACGGCAGACGTCGTTCCATTGACCATAAAAAACGCATGTTCCGCCCCGAACGCTTCGGCTGCGAGCGCTTCGGCATCCTTGATCACCGAAACCGGGTGGCACAGATTATCGAGCGGCTTCATGGAATTAACATCAACGGTCAGGCACTTCTCCCCAAGAAAATCGGTCAGCTCACGGTTTCCCCTGCCTCGCTTGTGTCCGGGTACATCAAAAGGGACAACCCGCATCGACTTGTAGCGCTGCAACGCTTCAAGCACGGGTGCCCTGTCCTGTGAAAGTCGGTTCTTATCTGTATCCTGCTTCAATTTTGTCGTCTCACCCGCTTTCAGTCAAAAATATTGGCACCGCTGAAAATTTCAATCATTTCCCGGCGAAGACTGGTGCTGATCTTCAGCCGTTCTTTCGGAGGGATTTCCAGAACATCCCGGTTGAACAGATAGTTCTGCAGATCCAGTTCTTTGATCAGCATTTTTGTATGGAAAAGATTTGCCTGGTAGACGTTAATGTCCACCGCATCATATTTTTCAAGGGTTTCCGGATCAATATAGTTCTGGATTGAGGTCATCTCATGATCCATGAACAGCTTCCTGCCATTGACGTCGCGGGTAAAGCCGCGCACGCGGTAGTCGGCCGTAATAATGTCGGAGTCGAAACTGCCGATCAGATAGTTCAGGGTATTCAGCGGTGTGATCTCGCCGCACGTCGCCACATCGATATCGACGCGGAACGTAGCAATCGCATTGCCCGGATGAAATTCCGGATACGTGTGCACGGTCACATGGCTTTTATCCAGATGGCCGAGGACCGTATCACGTCCGTAATTGTCCCCGATCCGGCCGAGATTGCAGGACTTGTCGATCTTGTCTTTCGGAAATTCCTGTTCGGCGATCAAAATCGTGACGCTGGCACCCTGCGGATCATAGTCCTGCTTGCTGATATTAAGCACATGGGCACCGATCATTTCCGTCACCTTGCAAAGAATATGGGTCAGGCGCTCCGAATTGTACTGCTCATCAATATAAGATATATAGTCACGCTGCTCACGCTCGCTCTTCGCATAGCACACATCGTAAATGTTGAAGCTCAGCGCCTTTGTGAGGTTGTTAAAGCCGTACAGCTTCAGCTTATTTTCCAACCCTGTCCTCACAGCCTTTCTGAATAATCGGAATCTCGCAGCAGGACGACCAGTCAGGAAATTCAGAAGAAAATAAAGATAGCGACCGGATGGAATCCGGTCAGGTGACACAGAGTTTTTATCCATTGCCTGCAAAATTCTATACTCATTATATATGGATCAAGGGTTTAGTCAAGCCGAAACGAGGCAACCGTAAAAAGCCGGCCCGCCCCCGCAGGAACGCCTGTATTTACAGGGTCAATTTTACTAAATTCTGCATTGGTTTCAGCATCCGCTTCCGGATCTCCGCTCCAGGCCGGACGACCCGCGAGCCTCCTCGCAGAAGGGGCGGTCAGTGTTCCCAATAATCCTGCTGAATCAAAGAGTCCATCCGGGCGAAGAGCGCATTCCAGTCCTTTGTCCCGGCCAGTTCCTGCCGTTTCCTGATAAAAGTTTCCATTCCTGCCGCCTGCTCCATCTCTTCGCAGACCTTGATAAATGCGGCGGTATCGCCGTCTTCCAGTTCACGGTAGACGCCCGCCTGATCGTATTTCTTTGTCGACGGAAGATGGAGTCCGACGGCCGGCTTGCCTGCCGCAAGAAATTCAAACAGTTTCAGGGGGAAAACCGCCTGATTATAAACTGACGGCTTATATGGCATAATACCGATTGTGACAAGCTGAGTATACTGCGGTACTTCTTCCGGTGACACACTGCCCGTCCACAGGACATTCTTCTTTTCACGCAGCTTTTTGAACAGACTGTCCGGGCCAGTTCCGTCCGGACCGACAAACAGAAACAGCCATTCCGGTTTGCGGCGTGCAGCCTCCCGGATCAGGGCAAAATCCAGTTTCGGTTTGATCCCGCCGATGTAACCGAGAATGGTGCCCTGAAAGTGCTCGGGCAGAACTTGCGTCGCTCTCCGCATCTCCGAGAACCGGCTGAACGATACGCCGTTTTCGATCGTAAAAATGCGCGATTGCTTCGCCTGGGCCGCCCGTTCGCTCACACGGTCATGCAAGTAATCCGACGTGCAGAAAAGTGTATCGGCGGCATTGATCACACGCTGCTCCGAACGGGCAATCAGTTTCCGGCGCAGCACAGACAGCGGCGAATGCCCGCCGCCGATCGGAGCCGCCCACAGATCACTGCAGTCGTAGATGACCCTGGTCCATGGGAACTGTTCGGCCAGTTTCGGAAAAATCGGGCAGGTGTACCAGAGAAAAAAGTGAAAGTTGCCCTCCATGTGCTCAAGCTGTTTCGCAAAAAGGCCCGTTTTTTTTTGATAAAAAAGATCCAGATAGCGGCCGAAACGAAAGAATTTCTGCGGCAGCAGATCTGAAATTGCCCACTGACTGATCCCATTACGCAAATCGGTAAATTCCGGATCCTCTCCTTCAGGCGACGGACAGACCCAGATTACGCCGTCCGTGTCCGGCAGCCGGTCAAGATATTCGGCCAGACGGTGGCGCCTGTACTTCAAACGATCCCCGGTCCACTTTGCCGCAGCGACAATAATATGTATGTTTTGTTTCATCAGCCATTCTGCTCCCAGCATGAAGTTTACCCTTTAACACCTATTATAGATCTGTATGAAAAATGTCCGAAGCCCTGAACATTTCGGTGTCACAATCTTTTCAACACGGCATTTGCCGCGTAGTTGCAGAAATACCAGCAGGCACTCAGCACCGGAAGCTTCTCCACTTTCCGGTAGACATACCAGGTTTTTTCCGCCGACTTCCACTTGTTCCCGGACACGGACCCCTTGCCGCTGATCCTGTACTCAGCCAGACACTGATCCAGCCCGTAAGCACAGATCCCCTTCTTCAGTAAAGCAAGCCAGGTCGCCAGATCCTGTCGCGCCCGCAGCGGCGGCATCCGGAACGGTCCGGTCAGTGAGCGGTCGATCATTACCGTCAGGCAGCCGACAATTGTATTTTTCAGCATATCCGTGTATGAAACGCATTCCGGAACAGCAACCTTCTTCCCGGTTGCCGTTCCGTCGGCCAGAATATACTCGTATCCCGTGAACGTAAATGCATAATGATGATTTTTCATGAAAGCCAGCTGATTTTCCAGCTTTTCCGGCTTCCAGCGGTCATCACTGTCCAGAAAGGCCATATAGCGGCCGGTGGCCATATCCAGCCCGGCGTTGCGTGCTGCCGCAGCGCCGCTGTTCCGGTTGAGAAACACGGGATGAATCCGTTCATCGACGAATTCCCAGGAGGCGATCTTTTCACGTGTCCGATCGGCAGACCGGTCATCGACGACGATCAGTTCCCAGTCAGAGAAGGATTGCTCCCGCACAGAAAAAATCGCTGCATCGATCGTTTTTTCCGAATTATAAGCCGGCATGATGATTGAAACCTCGGGACCTTCCAGCACTATGAACGCACCTCCTGATCTTTTTCTCCCGGACGGACCAGTTCCGGCAGCGCCAGCCAGGCCAGTGCCAGCGTCAGGCCGAGCATGATGCCGAGCAGCGCACGCTTCTTCGATGTAAACACCGTGCTGCCGCTGCTCCGCGATGGATCCGCGGCTTCCATCAATTGTGCCGGCTTCAAAGACAGTTTCTTCATCTTCAGCGTGTAAATCAAAGAATCACTTTCCGCCCGGGCGGCAGCATCAGATTTAGTCATCTGTGCGCGTGTAATTGACTCGTCGACAACGGCGACGTGTTTCTGGTATTGCACCTTGTCAGCTGCTAAAAAGCCGGATGCGATCTGATTCGCGCCGAGCGCTGCCTCTTTTTTTGACGGCCCGGTGAAAGTGACCTGAATCAGCGGACTTTTCCCCTGAGTCACTGTCAGCCGCGGAAAGAGATCTGCTCTGTATGCCTTCCAGACGTCCGGCATGTGCGCCTGATAAAATTCAGGACTCATCAGATAGACGCTGACCCGTGACCGGTAATTATAATCGGGGTCATCATAGTTTCCCAGAGCGATGGTCGTCGTTGCTTTGTAACTGGAGGGCGCTTTCCCCGCCGGAACGAACCAGCCAAGCAAGCCGAGAATCAACGGTACAGCCACAATTAATAGAAGATATTTTTTTGCCCTGACGGCAATTCGGTGTCTCATGTGTTCACTACGCTCCTTCAGGTTTTTCCAGGCGACGCCTGCTGATTTCATTACTGAGTACCGATACGCACGCTATAATAAAGCCAAGAAATACCCAGTGAAAATAGAGATTGCTGATCGAGCTCGGTCCGATACTGGAAAAAAGAAAGGCGATCTGAGCGGTCATACAGGCTTCAGCCAGCATGCGCTGCTCCTTGCTGAAGCAGAAACGGTAAAGCCGGCAGAGGCGGACAAAAAGAACCACGTACATAATCAGATACCCGGCAGCGATCAAAATGCCGAAATTTGCAGCGATTTCCGCCAGCCAGTTGTGTACTTCGTATATATGATCTGTATTGAACAAAGGACGGGTTTCCAGGGCATACGAAATGTTTCCCGGGCCAAGGCCGAAACCGAATGTATCCGCCAGACTGCTCAGTGCACTCTGGAGCAAATGCAGCCGGACTGAGGTTGACTCCGGTGCTTCATACGGAGAATAGTAAGCAAGAACAGCCATAAACCGGCTGATTTTGCCGGACAGCGTCATCGAGAAAGCGGCGATTCCTCCAATCAGCATCAGTCCGGCAGACCAAAGCCCTGCTTTCTTCCAGAATTTCGGCACTAACAGATACAAATAGAAAGCCAGTCCGCAAATCACGGCCGCCACACTTGCCCGGGCGCCGGCCAGAATGATCAGAGCAAGTGAAAGTATCGTAAGCATCAAAAGGGTCACATTCCATCGAGAGCTCAGATGTGCCCTCAGCCAGGACAAATAAAAAAAGAAGGACAGGGACAGCATGGCGGCAAAATCATTCTGGTTGGTAAAGGTTGCCGTCGGAAAGCCAAGCTTATAATCCGGCCCTTCGTAAAGTGTCGACGTGGGCAGCTGAATGTGACCGATGACATTCACCAGTCCCAGTGCGATCAGCACTGCGCTCATCGTCATCCAGATGCTGTGAAACACAACAAGCCGTTCTGTCCGGTTAAACACGATTACAGACATAAGGACAAACAGGATGCCCATCGCGACAAGAAAGAGATACTTGATCCCCTCCGACACCGAATCCGACCAGATGAGTGCAACGGTACCATAAGCCAGCCAGGCAAGCAGGAAACAAATCGTTCCCTTAACCTGCAGCTGCGTCCATTCCCTTCCAAGTCCCTCGTTCGCGGCAAGATGCTTCAGGAACAGAAGAAGACAGGCAATCAGCATCAGCCGATAAATAAACAGTGAGAACCCACCAATTTCGATACGCAATAACCATTGATTTAAAAATGTTGCAGCGATCAGCAGGTACATGCCCGCGGGAAGAATCCGGCTGCCGTCCTTCATTCTTTTTAGTAAAAGGCTTGCTGCAATCAAAGCCCATATCCAGATCAGAATCAGATATAATCTCTCCGGAACCGGATTGATCTGGATGACACCGACAAATCCCGCAAGAAGAACAGCAAGGATTGCCGTTACCCGACTGGCGGCCCGGATGTTTTCGCCCATAACATGCACTCCTGTCTCTCATGATGTTCGTTTCCGCTCAGTGCGCTACACGCTTTCTGTGTTGCCGTTTGCCGATTGTTTCACCGAGGCCGTCATACAGACTGGTCACCGGTTTCCAGTGCAGCAGCGTTTTGGCCGCTTCGTTGGAAAGCACGCTGTCCCGGATGTCACCATCTCTTTCCGGTCCGTAGAATGGCTGGATCGGGGAGCCGGAGACTTTCTTCATCATGCTGAACAATTGATTGACAGACAGAGGTGCTCCCGACGAGACGTTGACGCAAAGACTTTCTGCAGGTTCAAGTGCCAGGACAACCGCAGAAGCGACATCACGGACAAAGATGAAGTCACGCGTCTGGTTACCGTCTCCGAAAATCATCGGCGGTGTGTCCTTGCGAATCCTGTCTGCAAAAATCGATACAACGCCGCCTTCTCCTTCCGCATCCTGCCTCGGCCCATACACGTTGCTGAAGCGCAGAATGCTGTAAGACAGGTGGTAGAATTTATGAAACATTTTCAGGTAACTTTCTACAGTCAGTTTGGCCAGTCCGTATGGTGATTCCGGAGCAGCAGGCTGTTCCGGAGTCACCGGAAGATCTTGAGGCTCACCATAAACAGCAGCCGAAGAAGCGAAAACCACACGTGAAGCCCCTGCCTGGTGTGCCGCCTGAATCACATTCAGCGATCCTCTGACATTGATACGCTCATCGGCCAGCGGATCAGCAACCGATTTGGCAACGCTGATCTGAGCTGCCAGGTGAATGATACAGTCCGGTTTGATCGACTGAACAAGATTAATCACAGAAGGATCAGTCACGTCGCAAATATACAGGTCGACCGGCAATCCCGAAATGTTTTCAAGACGCCCGGAAGAAAAATTATCAATCACAGCGACCTCATATTTTTTTCGGATCAGGGCTTCAACGACATGGGAACCAATAAATCCGGCTCCGCCGGTAACCAGTACTTTTTTCATAAGACGTCCTCCGATTTAACCTAATTCATTGTTGCAGGGCGCGACAACTGAGTAGAACATGTCAGCGCGCGCCTTCACCGGTGAGAAGCACACGGATGGTTTTCAGCATAATCAGAAGTTCCAGTGCCGGAGACAGCCCGCGGATATAATCGAGGTCATAGATCAGCTTTTCCTGAGGTGTCAGATCATACCCCCCGCTCACCTGAGCCAGCCCCGTCAAGCCGGGACGGACCATCAGACGCTGCTTAAAGCCCGGTATTTCCCGGTTGAATTTTTCGGTGAAAAACGGCCGTTCGGGACGCGGACCGATCAGGGACATGTCCCCTTTCAGCACAGAGATCAGCTGCGGCAGTTCATCAATTCGCGTTTTCCGTATAATCTGTCCGACCCGGGTGATGCGGGGGTCATCCGTCCGCGCCCACTGTGCGCCAAGTTTCTCAGCATCCCTGCGCATCGATCTCAGTTTCACAAGAATGAATCGTTTCCCGTCCTTACCAACGCGTTCCTGCTCATAAAAAGGAGAACCCGGCGTCTCAAGAACAATCAGGGCTGAAAAGAGCAGAATGATCGGTGCCGCCAGGACGATTCCAATCGCTGAGAAGACTACATCAAAGCCTCTTTTAATCACAAGATAGGCATCAATGCCGTCCGGCAGGACAACCCTTTTCCCGCTGATCAGCCGATAGTCAGGAAATGATTTGATCTGTTTTTCTGCATTCACAGAAAGCCACCTCTCCGCTCTATAGGTCATTTAAAGTCCATGAATAAAGTATAAGAGCTGTTTATAGAGCTTCTGTATAAAGCGGGTGAAGATTGTGTAAAAATACCACAGGTGAACGGGCAGAGCCGAAATCTTATGTCTGACAACAGCTGACAATCCTGGATTAATGACGGTATGGTATTAGGTTTTACAAATTTGTCCCGGGTCATACGTGAAACCTGGATTAAATGGATAGAGCATTCCTCGGTTTTTATGAATCTAATGTAAAATTTGTTGAGAATCCGACAACTTTATTGCACGGAAATAGTGATTGCGGTAAATTTTGGAGAGCAACATCTAGCGGAATGCATGGAGACCTGTGTGGTAACAATGTCGTTAACCGGTACTTTGGATTACGCGCCGGACTTACTGACTATACTAAGGGAACAATCAGAGCAATATGGGTAAGGATCAGGCTATGAACACATTCATCAGAAAATTTATCGGCTTTTCGATAGGTCCGGTTGTCGGCGCTCTTCTTTCCTTTGTGACGATTCCGCTGACCACTTACTTTATCCGTCCCGACGAATACGGAAAAGCGAGTATGTTTCTGCTCGTTCAGATGATCTTTGCGACCTTCCTGTTCCTCGGGATCGATCAGGCCTATACCCGGGTATATCATGAACAGCAGGATAAACGCTGCCTTTTCCAGAATGCACTGCTGATCCCACTGATCCTTGCCTGTCTTACACTCATTCTGACGCTGACCATGCCCGGACGGGTATCGCAGATTCTGTTTGGTACTTCTCACCATGGCGGATCGGCCGTGCTGTTTGGCGTCATGATCATCTTCATGGTTCTCGAAAGGTTTATTCTCCTGTCCATCCGAATGCGCGAACAGGCACTGGCGTATTCTCTGCTTAATATTTTTGTGAAATTTGCGGTTCTGACGCTGACACTGATATTCGTTCTGTTTATCCGTCGCGACTTTCTTGCCGTTGTCTATTCCGCCGTATTCGGACAAATTCTAGGGGATCTGTATTTATTGTTCCGGTACAGAAATCTTTTTCAGCTGAACCACTTTACCGTCGACAGACGGCTGCTTAAAGGAATGCTGACATTCGGTCTGCCCGTCGTGGTGGCCACGTCCCTGTCCAGCCTGCTCAATTCGATGGACCAGTTTTCCTTACGGGCGTGGAGCAGTTTCTACCAGATCGGGATTTTTGCGGCAACACTGAAGATTGCTGCAGCCCTGTCAATCATTCAGACCAGCTTCACCAGTTTCTGGATACCGACCGCTTATCGCTGGTATTCAGAAGGCAAACCGATCAGATATTATCAGATGGTCAGCGATGCCATCCTGCTTGGTATGTCCACTATCGCCGTGTTCATCCTGATTTTTAAAGATCTGATCGTGGCGCTGCTCTCCTCAGGTTACGCGGACGCGCGCTATATTATCGGTTTCCTGTGTCTGCCGCCGATTATCTTCACCGTCAGTGAGACGACGTGCCTTGGGATTGTCTTTTCGAAAAAAAGTTATCTGGGAATCTGGGTCGGCCTGATCGCCCTGATTCCAAACATCATCATCAATCTTCTGCTTGTACCCCTGTTCGGCGCTGTCGGTGCGGCCACAGCGACGGCAGTTTCCTATATCTTCTTTTTTGCCGCCAGAACTTACTTCTCGGCAAAAAACGGATTGGCTTTCCCGGTCCTGAGACACTACAGCGTCTTCTTGCTGCTGTTCGGCGGAGCCTTCCTCAACTTATTGCCTTGGCAAACCGTCACGCTGCTCAATATCGGACTGCTGCTCGTGGTTCTGCTTATTCAATATCCGGCAATCCATCAGATCTGGCTGCGATTTCGTCGCCGGGAGGTAGCCGGAATCGGCAAGAATTGATTTAATAACAGGAAAGAAGGAAGACGATGCTGCGGATCAATTTCGGTATGCAGGAAGTCAATCATTTCAGCACTGGTATCGGAGTGTTCAATAACCGGATGATATTGGAACTTATGAAGTATCCCGATCTTAAGTGCTGCGGCAATATTTTTTACACGCCGGGACTGAAACGGTCCGATCTGAACCGTTTCAATTTTCCTGTAAAAATTTCCTGGCTGCCGGCAAGGTTTGCCTATAATCCGCATTTCAGCCTTTTACCCGTGACGATGGACAGCATCTGCCGCAGGCAAAGCGAAGTGAATTTGTTCTTTAACTATAAATTGCCGCGTGTAAGGTTCAGGGGGAAAGTGGTCACAACGATACATGATCTGATTCCCTTGAAAACGGAAATGGAAAATCAGTCGGTTAAAGCGCGCTATCTGGCCCGGGTCCGGGATGCCGTTAATCGTTCTGACCGGATTCTGACGGTATCGGAGCATTCAAAGAGAGATCTGATGTCCTGTTTCAATCTTCAGGATAACAAGTTATTCGTGGTTCCGAACGGTGTCGATTATGCGGCATTCAATTCCCCGGTAGGACCTGAACAGAGAAATGAAGTCCGTGAAAGATATCAGCTCCCTCACCGGTTTATTCTCTATTTCGGTTCAACCAGAAAACATAAAAATGTGGTGTCTCTGCTTCAGGCTTATATGCGGCTCCCGGAGCGTATCCGGAAGGCCTATCATCTTGTGATTACCAATGCCAGTGAATCGCTGAAACAGATCGCATCCGAATCCGGAATGCAGCAATATATCCGTTTCATCGGTCGTGTTGCTGCTTCAGATAAGGTTGCCATCTATCAAATGGCGGACCTGAATCTTTTCCTTTCCCTGTATGAGGGATTCGGCATACCGGTGATTGAAGCGATGGCTGCCGGCGTCCCGGTGATCACATCGAATACATCTTCTCTTCCGGAGGTAGCCGCCGATGCCGCAGTCCTGGTCAATCCGCTTGACATAGACCGGATTGCCGGTGCGATAGCCGATGTCCTGACCAGCAATGGACTGCGCAGGGATCTGATCCAAAGAGGACAGCTTCAGGCTCAAAACTACTCCTGGGAAAATGCGGCGAAGAGGCTGCATGACTGGCTGATCGACGAGTTCTCATCAAAAAGCGGAACGACAGACTAGCCGGATGCCGATCAGTCTGCCGTACCTTTTTCCATCATCTCGATCAGTCGTCTGTTCTGCACGTCCCGGTTAAACTGCTGTTTAACCGTCCAGCGTGCCTGACGGGTAATGCGGTCCCATTTTTCAGGTGTGTCGATAATCCGCATCATCGCCTGTGCCAGTTGTTCCGGACTCTTTTCTTTAACCAGAAAGCCGCTCACACCATCCTCAATCAGTTCAGGAATACCGCTGTGATTTGTCGAGACGACCAGTTTTTCCATCGCCATCGCCTCCATCAGCTGAACAGGAATACCCTCCATATCCCCGCTTCGCGCAGTGACGCTCGGAGCCAGGACGATCTGCGCCCCTTTCATGAGCGAAATCCATTCCTCCTGAGTTTTCCACCCGAGCAGACGGACATGGCCGCCTAAATGCAGTCTGTCGATCAGTTCCTTAAGCTCTGCAGCAAGCGGGCCGTCTCCGGCCAGATCGTAGCGAACCGGATAACCGTGTGAAATCATTTCGGCAATCGCTTTAATGCCATATTCCAGACCCTTTTTTTCAACAAACCGGGCTGCGGAGACAATGACCGTTTCTTTTGCCGGCCGGGCCGGACAGACAGTAAACCGTGACAGATCGATGCCCATATGGTGGACGATAATCCGGTCCGGATCCGCGCCAAGAACGATCAGACGGCGTTTCCAGTATTCACTGATCGGGAGAAGTGTGGATCTGGATGCAAAAAGATCCTGATAGACATTTTCTCCTTTTTCGTTGATATAGCGAAGCATATCGTAACCATGGAATGCGATATACAAATCGCCCTGAAGCAATCCCAGGTCGATGCATTTTCGGGCCAGCAGGCCGTTCGGACCGAAATGGGCGAGAACCGCGTCGCAGCCGCGCAAATTGATCCGGCTCAGAGTGCGGATCAGGAAGGCCAGATTCGGCTGGCGGAATAAATCTCTGTAAGAAAATGATTTCCAGTCTTTTTTCTCAAAAAGCCGGGCTATTGATACGGACGCCAGTGCCGCTGCAAAATGAACAGCCTTCTGCAATTTGCTGTTGCTGCCGGCTGCATCGTAATATATCGTCCGCTCGTCCAGACGGTAGTTCGCAACATCATCGTGAACTTTCTGCCCCGGCGCTTTTCTTTTAGCAATGATTCTTACATCGTGCCCGGCGTCAATTAATCCGGTTATCTGGTTTAAGATAAATGTTTGCGAAAGTTTTGGAAATTCGCCGACAAAAAAAAGAATCTTCATTGCTTATGTTCCTCACTTCATCGTTTCTGTTTGCTGATCCGACGATTTTGTCACTCATCATGAAAAAAGGCAGAGCCTCAGAAAATCGAATGCTCTGCCCGTCGGAACCGGTCAGCGAATCAGTTCCGGCAAACAGCTCGGCCGTCCGATTGAATGATACTCAATCCCGGCACGAGCTGCAGCATCGAGACTGTAACAGTTCCGGCCGTCAAAAACAACCGGCGCAGCCATCAGACGGACATAGGTTTCAAGATCCATCTTTTTTATGTCCGGCCAGTCGGTGATGATCAGGGCGCAGTCTGCACCGCGCAGGGCATCACTGATATTCTCCGTAAAAACGGCCGCGGAGCCAAGCTGTTTCTTTGCGTTCCCCGCAGCAATCGGATCATAAGCCGTAATCTGTGCGCCAAGTGCGTTCAGTTTCGGAATCAGTGCAAGTGCCGGCGATTCGCGCAGATCATCGGTATTCGGTTTGAAGGCCAGGCCAAGCACCGCCACTTTTTTCCCTTCGAGCGACCCGAACCGGCCGAGCATGCGTTCCAGCAGAATCACCTGCTGATGATTATTGACTTCAATGACCGATTTTAGCAGATTGAAATCATGGTGATGATTGCCGGCCAGCTGAACGAGCGCCTTCGTATCCTTCGGGAAACAGGAACCGCCATAGCCGATCCCGGCTTTCAGAAACTGGCGGCCGATCCGGTGATCCAGCCCCATGCCGCGGGCAACTTCATCGACATTCGCCCCGAGCTGATCACAGATATTGGCGATCTCATTGATGAAACTGATTTTGGTGGCCAGAAAAGCATTCGACGCGTATTTGATCATCTCACTACTATACAGATCGGTTTTCAGGACCGGGATGCCGAACGGCCGGTTGATTTCTTCCAGGACATCCGCTACCCCCGGTTCGTCTGCACCGATCACAATCCGGTCGCCGTGGAATGTATCCTCGACGGCCGAGCCTTCACGCAGGAATTCCGGATTTGATGCAATATCAACCCGGATTCCGTCTTTTGTGATCGCGTTCATCAGTCGACGGATCCGTTCATTCGTCCCGACCGGAACCGTACTCTTGATGACGACGATCACCGGATGGGTGATGACAGCTGCAACATCACGGGCAGCCTGCATCACATAGTCCAGATTGGCCGAACCGTCCGACCGCTGCGGCGTTCCAACTGCAATATAGACAACCCGAGCTTCCTCCACGCCTGTCCGGTGATGGGACGTGAAAGACAGCCGGCGCGCACGCATATTTTTCTGCATCAGTGCCTCAAGCCCCGGCTCATAAATCGTCGGCACGCCCTGATTCAGCGTCTTCACTTTCTCCGGGTCGATATCAATGCATGTCACGATGTGGCCAATGTCTGAAAGGGCGACACCCGTAACCAAACCTACATACCCCGTTCCGATCACAGCGATTCTCATACCGCCACTCCTCGCATTTTTATCCTTTATGAATAAACTATCCTGGCAAGGCTCGTTTCATACCCTTCTCATGAGTTTACCGCGCCAACTTGAAGCGCTTGTAAAGACCGATAATCATTTTTGTAAAAAAATAAGAGACTAATTTACCATTCAGGTATAAAATGTCTCCTTTATTTTCCACATTATGGTATTTTATGCGAAATGCGCGCATTTATTTCAATTTGCGCGCATTTTTCCGGAAATACGCGCGATTTTTCAGAAATGCGCGCATTTCCGGATGATCAATTAAAATTCAAGTGATAAACAATGGCCTTTCCCGTTCCGGATGGGGATGCACCTGCCGCACTTAATAGTCTTCTGGCCAAGTCGCGTGACTCCAGATGCAGAAACGCACGACACTGCTGGTTTGTGATTTTCGGTCCGAAGATCAGCCGATAATCCTTTAGCGCCTGAATATGCGCATCTTTTGACACACCGCCGCAGGACCCGCAGGACCAGCGCGCCTTCAGTCTTTGCATCGGAAAAGTACCACATTCCGGACAGCAGACACCGTGCCGGATTTGGTTTGGATCAATGTGATAAGCAGCAAAAACATTTTGTTCAAGTTCCTGATGAGCAGCACACAACTTTTTCGAAAACGCACGCAGCATTTTCGGTGTTACTAATGGCTCAGCATGAAGACGGCTGATTTCCAGAACCCGTTCCGCCAGCCGGTCGACAAAAGTTACGGACCGATAAAAATTCGAATCTGCCGACTCCGGCAAGAGTACCGCATTGGGTGAAACCAGTACGACCAGTTTTTCGATCGGCATGTGAGCAAACTTGCTCCCGCCCAGCCATACGCGAAACTGCCGGATCAACCGTTCGGCCTGTACGAACGGATCAGAGAAGCGTTGCACCTGCTCTTTCTTTTCACGAAAAAACTGATGGAGTTTTGAATCGACATGAAGTGTTCCTGAAATGTTTTTTATTTCCAGAAGGAGAAAAAAACGAGTTGTAAGCAAGAGGCAGTCCATCTGAAAAAGATGCACGCCATTCGGCAAACGGAGCGAGTGAAGAATCCGGAATTCTCTCTCCTGCAGGAGGCTGAGCGGGTAATCTACGGCGGACTCTCCTCTGCAGCCGGCATAATAATTTTTCAGCTGTTCTTCGAGTTCCATTTTCTTTTTTCGGTCTCCGCTGAACCGGTGAACGGCCGCCTCAAGCTGACGGACATGGAAGGGAATTGTAAATTTGCGGTCAAACATAGGCCACCTCAGTCTGCAGAAGTTCAATGGGTTGATTTTAAATCGGGGCGTCAACAGATGATCGAACCAGGGAGGTACATGATCATAAATTCGACAGGGGCCGCCTTTTTCCTTTAAAAAATCTTCCGCAAAAAAGGTGCTCGAACCATTATTCACTTTCAGGAGCACCGGTCTCCTTTTTATCCGGATCATATCCCGTCAGACGGACGACAAATTCATTACCCGCCGGCACAATGTTCCGTACCCAGATCGCGCCCTTGTCCAGTTCAACCAGCTGACGGACAATTGCCAGACCAAGGCCGGAACCGCCGGCAGCGCTGGATCGGGACTGATCGGGCCGGTAGAAGCGGGTAAAAATTTTCTCTTTCTCCGCATCGGGAATCTGCGGCCCGGAATTCTGCACGCGGATGCAGGCATACCTGGCATCGCGGTTGACGATAATCCGGATTTCTCCGTCCTCCGGTGTGTATTTACGTGCATTTCCAAGCAGCGAGACGATGACCTGGTGCACATAATCTTCATTTGCCAGCGCGTAAACGTCATCGGTGACATCGGCAGTGAATCGTTGCGTTACACTGGCTGTATAATCGGAAATTACATTGCGGGCGACCATTGAAAGATTGACAGGTCCCAGTTTCCCCGATCGCCGGTCCAGACGGGCGATCATCAGCAGCTGTTCGATCAGCCGCTGCATCCGTTTGGATTCCTGATCGACAAAATGGATCGACTGCTCAATCACTTCGGGGTGCCCTGCCCCATGGCGCTGAATGAGTTCGACATGGCCGCGGATCGCAGCCAGCGGCGTTCTCAGCTCGTGGGACGCATCAGAGACAAACCGGTGATCCCGTTCAATCTGCTTATCGAGCTGATCCATCAGCTGATTAAAAGCCAGCGCCAAGTCGTGCACTTCTTTCGGCAACTCCGGAACATAAACGCGGCGCTTCAGATCGTTGGTCTCCGTGATCTTATTGATCATTCCGGTGGCTTGCATCAGCGGCCGGTTCAGCCGCCGTGACAGTCGGTAAATGGCCAGGGCACCGATCAAAATACCCGACAGGACAACAAGCGACATGACCCTGAGCATTAAGACGATAAATCGGTGAATGCTGACCATCCGAATGAACAGTTTGAACTTATAGCCGTTATACATAAACTGATATTCATAAATAGGGACGAATTTTTTCTTGAATGATATCGAGGAAAACACCGACAGCGTGATCCGGTACGCATTCTGATCCGTGATGCTTTCACTGCCCTTGGAATAGATCTGTTTTCCATTCGGTGTCTGAATGTGCAGATAAAAATTCGGATGCTGATTATAGAGAATCGTATTAATGGCCTGATCCCAGTTCGGATGAGCCTCTTTGGACTCGTGGATCAGCTCGTACTCGACATATTCCGCTTCCTGCTCCGTCCCTTTATAGAGAGAATAACTGACAATAATGATGGCCGCAGTGCCGATGAACAGGGCGGTCAGCAGCAAAATCAGAAGGTACCAGAAGTTCATCTGGAACACCGTTGTCTTTCTTTTCAGCCGGAACGTTCTCATCCAGTTCTTCATTCATCCACCCTCAGCGCATAACCGACCCCGCGGACCGTATGAATCAGCCGGTTTTTCGGACCCGGATCAATCTTGCTGCGCAGGTAGCGGATGTAGACATCGACAATATTGGTCTGCCCCATATAGTCGAAGCCCCAGACTTTAGACAACAGTTCATCCCGGGTCATCACTTTGCCCTCATTTTTCATCAGCATCGCCAGCAGATCGAACTCCCGCTGAGTCAGTTCAACCGACTTTCCGCCCCGCGCGGCGGAACGCTTTTCGGTATCCAGAACAAGGTCCCCGGTCTGATAAATATGCGATGCCGGTCCCTCCATATATTTTTTCCGCCGCCGGATGGCCACGCGGACACGGGCCAGCAGTTCCTCAATCTCGAACGGCTTCGTAATATAATCATCCGCCCCGCCGTCGAGCCCGGCAACCTTGTCGCCGACATAGTCTCTGGCCGTCATGATAATGATCGGCACCAGACTCTTCTTCCGGATCCGTCGGCAGACTTCCAGCCCGTTCAGCTTCGGCAGCATCAAGTCAAGCAGGATCAGATCCCATTTTGATTCATCGTCGAAAAAAAGCTTCAGTGCCTGCTCTCCGTCACCGGCTTCGGTCACCTGATAATTTTCAAAGCTCAGTTCTGTGGCCACAAAGGAAGCCACACTCTGTTCATCTTCGACCAGCAAAATGTTTATCTGTGCCATAGAAACAGCCTGCCCTTTCCATTTAACGCCGGCTCCATGCCGGCAGATCTTCTGTCATTTTCGATTATAGACGATGCATGACGGCTGTACCAAAAGCCGGGTAATCCCATTTCCTTCCAACTTCCATTATAGTCGGTCCGTGCACGCACAGGGATGAGAATTTTATTAAGAAATTCTAATCTTATTTTCACCAAATATTGGTTACCCGGTAACACGGTCTCCCTATCATGGATAGTGGAAACAGAAAGACGGACGGGCATCAGACAATCCCGCCGCGAACTTATGACCGATAGATCAGGAGGAATAAACAGATGAATGAACCTGTTCTGACGATTGTCGTCCCCTGCTTCAATGAGGAAGAAGTACTTGAAGAAACCAATAAAAGGCTGCGTGCCGTGCTGCAGCACGCCGTCCATGACCATCTTGCCGCCCACGGCAGCACGATTCTGTACGTCGACGACGGCAGCAAAGACCGGACCTGGGATCTGATCAGCCGGTTTATCCGCGACTATGCCGATGTCACCGGGGTCAAACTGAGCCGGAATTTCGGGCATCAGAATGCCCTGATTGCCGGTATCGAATCCTCCCGTCCCTATTCGGACTGTGTGGTCACAATTGATGCGGACCTGCAGGACGATGTGAATACAATCACCAAGTTTCTGGAAAAATATCAGGAAGGCTACGACATCGTTTACGGCGTCCGGGATAAACGGGACACCGATACTTTCTTCAAACGGAATACCGCACTGCTATTCTATCGGATCATGGACAAACTCGGTGTGAAAATGGTCCCGAACCATGCCGACTTCCGTCTGCTCGACCGCCGAGTACTGAATGAGTTCGTCAAATATCAGGAAGAAAATGTGTTCCTGCGCGGCATGATCCCGCTGCTCGGTTTCCGGAGCACCAAAGTATACTACAATCGTGCCGAGCGCTATGCCGGAAAATCGAAATACCCGCTGAAAAAGATGCTGAATTTCGCCATCGACGGCATCACTTCCTTTTCGATTGCCCCGATCCGGATGGTAACCTATCTGGGCATGGGCGTTGCCGGTATCGGTTTCCTGGCTGCTCTCTACGCCGTCATTCAGAAAATACTCGGGCATACGGTCACCGGCTGGTCGTCCGTGATCCTGTCCATCTGGCTGATCGGCGGTCTGCAGCTGATTGCGACCGGTGTGATCGGCGAATATATCGGAAAGATTTTCAAGGAAACCAAGCATCGCCCCCGTTATACCATCGAGAAACAGACATTGGCGGACCAGCATACCGCGTTTACGAGACGGGCGCTGTAAAGCGTTCTGCAGTGAAATGACGACAAATACGCAAACTGCGGTCACCAGTGCCGCACAGTTTACCACCTGGATGGGATGTGGGTGCAATTTTAAAGTGGAAACACGGATTACTGTCCGTATTCAGTATTGTTTTTGCGCTTTGTTTTTTTGCGGCCTGGGCCGCTGGTTTTATTTATCCATTCATTCAACTATCTGACTGGAACCTGACTTCCGCAGCACTGGCACTGGCTTTGTTTTCAATCATCGTCCTGCTGTTTTTTCTGGCCCTGTACCGCTGGATGGACTCACTTTCAGCCGCTGTAATCCGGCGCATATCACTGGTCCTGATGGCCGTCATGGGAGGCTTTGAGGTCTGGCTGATCCTGGCTTTTCACACGCTGATTCCGCCGCATGTCGATGGCGGCCATACTTATGCCGAAGCCTTGTATCTGCTGGCGCATCATCATGCGTCGGGGCTGCCTTATTTTCAGATCTACCCGAATAATATTCCGGTGACTCTGCTCCGCTATTTTATTTACCAGGTCTTCTCATGGGTACATCTGTCCAGCTATATGGTCATCGACTGGGCATTCTGTGCGGCGATGCTCGATCTGGGCATTTTCTTCGGCTGGAAACTGGTGCGCAAACTGACCGATGAGCGCGGCGGCTGTTTCTTTCTGCTGTTCACGTTGACCTGTCTGCCGCTGTTCTTCTACACCTTATATTTTTATACCGACACAACGATTATCGCTTTTCCGGTACTGCTCCTGTATTGCTGGTATCAGTACCGGCAGTCCGGAAAAGCAGGTTATCTGCTGCTCATCGGACTGCTGGTCGGCATCGGCTATCTGATCCGGCCGAACCTGATTCTCTTTCTTCCTGCCCTGATCATCTATATGTTCTTTGTATTGAACTGGAAAAAGGTGATTATCAACAGCCTGGTGATCAGTGCCATTGTCGGTCTGATCAGTTTCTCGGCTGTACCGGTGGAACGCCATTACGGCTATGTACCGAATCCGGCACTGGCGACGCCGACTGTCCATTGGATGGCGCTCGGCCTGTCGCCGAACGGCGGTTATAACAATGCCGACATGCAGCGGACTCTGAAACAACCGACACAGGCGGCGAAGAAACAGACGGATCTGCAGCAGATCAGGGACCGTCTCAGCCGTTACGGCCTGACCGGGCTGACCCATCTTGCGGCGATAAAGGCGGTGCGAACCTGGTCATCCGGGGCCCACGCCTACTTCTGGTACACGCACTTAAATGCGAAACCGACGACCGTTTATGAGTATCTGCTGAACCGCCGTAAGAGCCTGATGCTGCTGATTATTCAGATATTTTATATGGTCAATCTGTTCCTGATGATTTTTTCCATCGTACACTATTTCAGAACGCGCAAAGCCGATCTCAATCTGCTTATTCAGATCTGCCTGTTCGGAAACTTTCTCTTCTACACGTTTGTCTGGGAGGCGGAACCACGATACAGTCTGCTGTTCAGTACATTTATTCTGATCAGCGATGTGTACGGGCTCAAAGCCTTGAATGACCTTATCGCGAGAAGTGCCGCACCGGCCGGAGATGCAGTCCGCGGACGCACGCTGCGTCTTGCGCTGGCAGCCGTGCTGGCGGCGGCCGTGCTCGTCACCGGTATAGCAGGATACCACCCGCTGACTCAGACAGAGGCGAGCCAATATCAGTACAGCGTCGACCAGCCGTACATCAATGGCAAAAAGAGTGCACGTGTCGACCCGTCACATGTGGTCACCCAGACATTCCGGTCGCTTGGAACCTTCAACCGGATCACTGTGTACACCAACCGGGCAACAGGACGGGCTGTCTATTCAGTGTCGCTGACAAACCTGCATACGGGGAAAATCATTTTTTCTAGAGATCTGCGGATCAGCAGCATGAAAAAGAATCAGCCGCTCTCTTTCCGTGTGCCGGCTGTCCCCGACGTATCGCTACCTTACCGGCTGACCTTTACCCAAGTGGCTGGCCGGCCGGGATCTGTTCTGGCACTTCAAAAAAGCGGATTAGGATATGATCAGCGCGATCTCTATCCCGGTGGCCGGCTGCTGCAGAGCGGCAATATCACAAAGAAACAGGATCTGAAGTTCAAAGTATACCATGTCGATCAAAAGCCTTATCTGAGCACCCGGATCTACTTCAGTCTGCTCACCGTGCCGCTCCTGATGCTGCTTTTCTATGCATATATATCGGTACGACGGATGAATCCGCAGACCACCGGGAAAAAGCAGGGCGCACATCGATTGAAAGAACAGCAAGTTTGAAAAACCGGGAGTAATTGACCGGTTTTTTGCTTCGCTCACTATCTATTTACTATGGGAGAGGTCTTCCTGAAATGAGAGAGGAGTGAGCAGATGAAAGCGATTGACTGTGCAACGAAACTGACTGAAGACGCTATCGGACGTTTGCGGCAAACCGGCGTCGGGGCCATCGGCCGTTATCTGGGACCGGAGCATTCCTGGAAATCCGTCGACAATCAGGAGGCAAAGGTCATTTTAGCGGCCGGACTCGGTCTTTTCAGTATCTGGGAAACCAATCCGGTCAAACGTGCGTATTTTACCGAAGCCCAGGCGAAAAAAGATGCCGCTGCAGCCGAGCGCTATGCAGCGGCAATCGGACAGCCTCCCGGCACACCCATTTACTTTACCGTGGACTATAATGCCGGCGGGGAAGACCTCGGCACCATCATCAATTATTTTCGCCGCATCCGGGGGATCCGGTACCGAATCGGTGCCTACGGTTCCTTCCGTGTCGTCGAGGCCGTTTCACGTGCCAAAGCCGCCGACTTCTTCTATCAAACCTATGCCTGGTCGGAAGGCCGGTTATCCGCCTGCGCGCATATCTATCAGTATCGTAATGACCGGATCCTGAGCGGCGTCCGCGTCGATGACGATCTCGTCTTAAAGCCGGACGGAATCTGGCCGGCGGATACCGGAAAGAACAAAAGCAGCACACGTATCCCCGGAAAAGCCGCACCCGCCGCGAAAAAGAATATATCGTCCGGATCTGTTCCTTATCCCGGACATCTGGTACGTGAGGGCAGCCGCGGTGATGCTGTTCGCCGGATTCAGCACATCGCCGGTGCAGCTGAGGATGGTCTTTTCGGACCTCAGACCCGGCAGGCAGTGCGCAACTGGCAGAAAAAGCACGGACTGAAGCCGGACGGAATCGTCGGACCGTTAACCTGGAACGCGATGTTCTGACGGCCTCCGCAGCAGCCGGAATTGCCGGGCCGGATGGAAACCAACACCAGTCACGTGTAGAATGAAGATATGGCGGGCCGGGCAACACGCCCCCCCCGAATCAATTAAAAGGACCCGAAACCATGCGTAATTACAGTGAAAATGAATCAAGGCAAGAAATCAAAAAACATCAGAAGCGCCACCGCGTGTTCCGCAGACTGGTGGTTCTGCTCGTACTCATCCTTGCGATTGCCGCAGGCTTCACAGCGTTTGAAGTACACCGGCTGAACCCGGAGAACCGCTTTGCTCATCTGAAAGTCATTGGTGGAAACAGCTCGGCTCCGGTCGCCTCCGGAACATTCAACCTGCTGCTGATCGGCTCCGATGCGCGAAAGGGCGATACAGCCAGCCACTCAGATTCAATGGTCCTGATCCATGCCAATCTGAAGAAACATACGTATGATTTGATCAGTATCCCGCGCGACACGCGCGTCTATATGAACGGCTATGGGTATACCAAACTGACCAGTGTACAGTACGTATCGCAAATGAAGAACGGGCAGCAGCAGGGGATTCTTGATGCGGTCAGCGCCGTATCCGGACTGACCGGCGTGCCGATCAATTTCTATGCGGAAACAAACTACTGGGGACTGCGGGATATGATCAATACGCTCGGCGGTATCGAGATGAACCTGCCGTTTAAAGTAACCCTGACGCATCCCTGGAACAAATCATTTACCGGTAAGACATACCCGGCCGGCCTTCATTCTTTTGACGGTACGACCGTGACTGAACTGGTTCATGAACGCTACTCCCTGCCGGGGACCGATTACGGCCGCCAGCAGCTGCAGGAGGCCGCGCTGATGGGGATTGCGAAGAAAGTCATGCAGCCCTCTAACGTCACTAAGCTTCCGGCGCTGTCCCGTTCTCTCTCCAAGTTCCTTGTAGCGACCAACTTATCTTCCGAAGACCTGCTCAGTGCCGGCCTCAGTGCCAAGGGTAATTTCAACCCTGCCAAACAGATCCGTTACCGGCAGGTGAAAGGCACCAGCGTACGGATGCACGACGACGTTCTGAATGCCGACAATGCACAGATCATTCTCGATAAAAATCAGCTGCAGACAATCATCAGTAAATATTTCAAAAGTTGACGCCGCACCCCAAACAGGAGAGGCACCCGGATGTCCGGGTGCCTCTCCTGTTGGATTCACGATTCGTCCGAAGTCAATTTAGGCCTTGGTCAGTCAATTGGCATATTTCTCCAAACAAACCGTCACCTGAACACCATTTGTTCAGGCTGAACCTATATGATTGACTCAGACTTCGTAGTTCAAGTTAATAAACTTCGTATTGACATAGCCGTCAATACCCTGGCGTCCGTTTTCGCGGCCGAGGCCGGAGTGCTTGATGCCGCCGAACGGTGCCTGCGGAAAGGCAACGGCACCGCTGTTCACGCCGACCATCCCATATTGCAGTTTCCGGCTCATTTTTCCTATAGTTGCCGGATCTTTTGTATAGAAATAGCTTGCCAGACCGTACTCCGTGTCATTTGCCAGGTCGATGACTTCATCAACCGTATGAAACGGGATCACCGGGAGAACCGGACCGAAAGTTTCCTGGTAAAAGATGTTCATCGCGCGTGTGACGCCGGTCAGCACGGTCGGCGCATAGAAGTAACCGCCGGCAAACGCACCATCGGTCAGCCGGTGACCGCCAGTAGCGACCGTCGCCCCTTTTTTGGCGGCATCGGCGATCTGTCCGTCGATCTTGGCAATGGCGTCTTCCCGGATCAGCGGTCCGGCGTCGACGCCTTCGTCCAGCCCGTTGCCCACTTTAACTTTTTTAACAGCCGCAATCAGTTTACCGGTAAACTCCTCCAGAATCGGCTGCTGAACAAAGATCCGGTTCGGTGAGGTACAAACCTGGCCGTTATTGCGAAATTTTGTTGCAACAAGTTCGGTAACTACACGATCCACCGGAGCATCGGCAAGTACGATGAACGGGGCATGCCCGCCCAGCTCAAGAGACAGTTTCTTCACCGTATCGGCAGACTGGCCGAACAAGAGCTTGCCGACTGCCGTGGATCCGGTAAAGGCAATCTTCTTTACCCGGTCGCTTCCTGTCAGAACGCCGCCGATCGCGCGGGCATCGCCGGTAACCACATTGACCACGCCGTCCGGCAGCCCGCCTTCCTTAAACAGCGCCATCAGCGCCGTTGCCGAAAGCGGCGTCTCAGGAGACGGCTTCAGCACAACGGTGTTTCCGGCAGCGATGGCCGGGGAAATTTTCCGTGTAATCATCGATGATGGAAAATTCCAGGGCGTAATCGCACCGACGATGCCAAGCGGTTCCTTCTGAACGAGGAACAGCTGTCCGTTCGGACCGGGAACCGTCTCACCGTAAATCCGGCGCAGCTCTTCGGCGTACCAGCGCACGCTCTCCGCGCCGATCAGCACTTCACCCCGTGCCTGGGCGACCGGCTTGCCCTGCTCCAAAGTCATCAGCACCGCCAGTTCGTCCGCATGGCTGACGATCAGATCGGTAATCCGCCGCATGATCGCCGCCCGCTGATCCGGGTCTGTTTCCGCCCAGCCGGGGAACGCTTTTTCCGCAGCATCAATGGCTTTTTCCGTATCCGCAGCACCGCCGCGGGCAACATGCGCAATAACCTGTCCCGTCGCCGGGTTCACCACAGCATCCGTTTCACCATTCTCAGCATCAACCCACTGTCCGCCGATAAACAACTGCTTCGGTGCTTTATCCAGGATCTCATCCGTCCTGCTCATTGCTTCACCCCATTTTTAAGAAAGCGCTTATAATTTAGTCCTGACCGCTGTAATTTCAGCATACACGAACAACCGCTCCCGGACCAAATAAACTGCCTGAGTATTGTGATCGCACCGCGAAATGTGCCGCCCGATAGACAAAAAAAGCCGGCACCGCAGCGCCAGCTCCTGGTTTTAGATATGATGTGCTTTTTTCAGTTCATTCCCGTTTGCCAGATGATTCAGCGGCTCGCCGTGCATGAACCGGCGGATGTTGTCGATCGTCACCTGGGCGACCCGCTCGACACTTTCTTCCGTCGTTCCACCGATATGCGGTGTTGTGATCAGATTATCGAGGCAGGGCAGCGGTTCCTCCGGCGGTTCCTGCTCGAACACATCCAGTGCCGCACCGCCGATCGCCTTTTTCCGGAGTGCCTGGAAAAGCGCCTGTTCATCCGTCAGCGCGCCGCGGGAAATATTGATTAGGAAGGCCGATGGTTTCATCTTCTTCAACGCTTCGGCATCAATCAGATGGTAATTGGTCTTTCTCAGCGCCGTGCTGATCATCAGATAATCCGAGTCGCTCAGCACCTGATCCAGCGTGACAAATCGCGTGTTCAGCCGCGCAGCCGCGTCATCGTCCCGATAGGCGCCGTAAGCGATCCGGTGCATCCCGAACGCCCCGGCGATTTTCGCTATTTTCTGACCGATCGTGCCGAAACCGATAATTCCGAGCGTCTTGCCGTTGAGCTCAAACCCGTTGCTGTGGAACCAGGTGCCTTCCTTCGTCTGCCGGTCAAGCTGCGGAATCTGCCGCGAAATCGCCACCATCAGCCCGATCGCCAGCTCGGCAACCGACATCGCATTCTCCCCCGGCGCATTGCTGACCAAGATGCCCTTCTCCGTCGCATACTCAATGTCGACGTTATCCAGACCCGTGCCGGTCTTCAGAATATATTTTAATCCGGGCGCCGCATCGATCACTTCACGATCCGCCGGCGCCACCGCCGTGATGTAAACGGCCGCACCGCCGATCGCCCGGACGATGTTCTGTTTATCCCGCGCCTGATCGTACATCAGGCAGGTCACATGCGCACCGAGCGCCTCAAGCCGGCGGACAATCGACGGATAAATCGGGAAATAAGACTTCCCGACACAAAACAGGACATTCATGATTCTTCCCCCCAGTTTCCAGGGACAGTAACTGCACCTTCAGAATATACGTTTATTTTAACAGGTCGGCCGAATTACACCAACCAAAGCACATTATCCTGTCAGATTTTCCGTCATCAAGCTCTGATTCAGGCGTTTTTTGTCAAAAGGTGCGGCCGGCCGGCCGACGTCTCGCGTGCATGCCGGTCATTTTGCCAGGCAGGATCAGATGCGCTCTGTTTTCAGCCCCGCCAGAATCTGCCCGAGATCCAGTTCGGCCCCCGCCATCGCCCGGTCCGAGACGCCGTAATAGAGCTGCAGTACGGAGCCGTGAACCAGGGCCCCGCAGGTGAACACCACCGCCCCGAAGAAGCCGTGTTTTTCATAGTCTGCCTCCGGTTCGAGAATTGGTTTCGCCGACCGGGCAAGAATTTTTGCCGGATCCTTCAGATCAAGCAGCAGCGCACCCAGACAATACCTGTTCTGCGCATCCATGCCGTGATAGATCTCCAGCCAGCCGTCCGCTGTCCGAATTGGAACCGCCCCGCTGCCGATTCGTGCGCTGTCCCAGAATCCCTTGCGCACGCCGAGCAGGTGGCGGTGATGCCCCCAGTAGCGCAGATTGTCGGATTCCGCCAGCCAGATATCCGGGTTGCCGACACTCTTCAGCGACGGGCGGTGCAGCGCATAGTAGCGGCCGCCTATTTTTTTCGGAAAAATGACCGCATCCTTATCCTCAGGCGAAAAGATCAGACCGTGATCCGCATACGTTTTAAAATCTTTCGTCGTCACCAGATTGATGCCGATGCCGAGCGGAGACACGGCACTGAAATAGATGTAATACGTGTCGCCGATCTGCGTGATCCGCGGATCCTCAATCCCGAATGTCTCGTAACGCGTCGCCGGATAAATAAACGGCTTCGGATCGACCGTGAAATGCCGCCCGTCACGGCTTCTCGCCAGACGAAGATAGGACAGCGACGTCAGCCCGGCAAACTGATCCGGATGAGCGGACAGACCGACGATCCGGCTGTCACCAAACTGGTACGCCGGATCCCTTTTGTTAAAATAGCGAACCGAGGTTTTCCTTGCGTCAAAGTCATAATATGGAGAAGGCACGCGGGACGATTCCTTCGACAGCGGCCGTTCCGCAACCCTCAGAAGGAGTAAAATTTCACCATGATAGTCCGCCACGCCGGCATTAAATGTACCGATCACTTCAAAACCGTCATGATATGGCGGTACATCCTCCGGGCGGATCAGAGGATTCTCCTGATAACGTTTTACCGTAACCATCAGTCACGCCTCTTCATTGTTGCTGTTTCTTTAAAATTTTTACGCCGCGGGCCGGAAGGGTGATCATTCCGGCTTCAGGCTTGCCGTTCAGTAGATCCTCATAGCTGCCGGAAACGACAAACATTTTCTGCCGGCCGGTATGGTTCAGCACAAAGTAATAATCATACCCGTGATTCTGCCTGAGCGCGACTTCGACACCCTCCGGCACAGTCAGCGGCGCCTGAACCCCCGCTTCCTCCAGCACATCGCCGAAGAGTTTCCGCAAATACGCGTTGTCCGGCTGCGTGCCGACATAATAAGCAGCGCCCTGTCCGTATGTATGGCGCGTCACCGCCGGATGCCCGGCGAGGTAGCCGTTTTTGAAAGTGGCCAGAGCTTCCGCACCTTTCAGATGGATACACTCTTCCCAGATCCGGATCTCCGCGTCCCCTTCCGGCGTATGGATCTGATGCACCTGATTTTTCGGCATCGGTGCAAACTCTTCGATAGAAATACCGAGCACATCCCGGTAGGCTCCGGGATAACCGCCGGGGTAAACCCGGTCATTACTGTCGACAATCCCGCTGAAGAAATGGGTCAGAAAAACACCGCCGTTCCGGACATATGTTTTCACTTTTTCAGCGAAATCCGCCGAGACCTGATAGCTTGCCGGCGCAAATACGGCCTTGTAGGCGGACAAGTCCTCATCGGGATGGACAAAATCGACGGCGATATTCAGTTCGCGCAGTGCCCGATAGTAACTGCCCAGCTGTTTTGTGTAACGCACCAGACTGGAAGGCTTCGAATCCATTTCGAGGGCCCACCAATTCTCCCAGTCAAAGACGATCGCCAGCTGGGCCGGATTGGCGGCACCGACCAGTTCACGGCATTTCTTCAATTCCTGCCCCAGCGCCGCGACTTCCCGGAAACTGCGGCTGTTCTCATCGCCGGAGTGGGGCACCATACCGCTGTGGAACTTTTCCGCGCCGCCACGTGATGCGCGCCACTGGAAAAACATCACGCCATCCGCGCCGTGAGCGACCGCTTCATAGCTCCACAGCCGCATCCGGCCCGGCGTCTTCACCCCGTTTACGCCGCGCCAGTTGACCGCGCCGGGCGCCTGTTCCATTAACAGAAACGGCTTCTTTTTCAGGCCGCGCGTCAGATCGTGTGCCATAAAATAGTCATAGGGAACGTTCCAGAAGGGATCCGGATAGGCGTCCCAGGAGACCTGATCCATATATTTTGCCCACATGAACCCGTTGATCGGCTTGTGCAGACCCATCAGGTTCGTCGTCACCGGAATGCCCGGCGCATTTTTTCTGAGGATGGCCCGTTCCATTTTAAAAAGATTCAGGATCGATGCATTCATGAACCGCATGTAGTCTGCCTGCTGATTCGGATTGTGATGCGTCGGCATCTTCCCGGGCAGGTTGATCTCGTTCCAGTGATAATAGTGCTGGCTCCAGAAATCAGTTGACCAGCTGCGGTTCAGCCGGTCGATCGTCTGGTACTTCAGCTGCAGCCAGTGCCGGAATTCAAGTTTACACGTGTCGCAGTAACAGGCGCTGACATGACAGCCGTATTCATTATTCACGTGCCACATCGTCAGTGCCGGATGGCTGCTGTAGCGCGTGGACAGTCGCTCAACCAGCGCGGCAGCCAGCCGCTTGTAATCCGGACTGTTCGGACAGTAGTGCTGCCGGGATCCGGGCAGCAGGCGCACACCGTTGATGTCCACCGGCAGCGACTGCGGGTAGTCCCGCGCGATCCAGGCCGGCGGCGCGGCGGTCGCCGTAGCCAAATCGGCGTGGATCCCGTTTGCCGCCAGCATGTCCATGATCCGGTCGAGCGTGTGGAAATCGTAGGTTGCTTCATCAGGCTGCAGCAGCGCCCAGCTGAATATGTTAATGCTGACGAAATTGACACCCGCCTTTTTCATCAGCCGCATGTCGTCTGCCCATACCGATTCATCCCACTGCTCCGGATTATAGTCGCCGCCATAATAAAATTCCGTCTGCGCCTTCACCGTTCCGCTCCCCCCTGGTAATGCGCGCATTTGCTGGAAATCGCGCGCAAATCGGAAAAAATGCGCGTATTTCTCAAAAATTGCGCGCATTCCAAGATAACTGCGCGTATTTCTCAAAAATTGCGCGAATCATGCCTTTGCATCTTTCTCAAAAGGCCCTCACGACTTAATTATAGGTCGTTTTTTGCTTTCATGCCTTTTTAGGAGGTAAAATACACCGATTCATTGCTCCGGATATTCGGATTCAATGACTGAATCACTGGACAATGGCCGGGAATCTCTAAAAAAATCTGCTTCACCGCTTCCTGCACCGGCCGCGCCGCCTCAAGCAGCAGCCGGACATCAATCTGCGCAATCGGATTCGGCGGGTACGGGTTCTCTGTGTAATCCACCGATACCTGGACCAATCGGTAGGAAATCTGCCGCTGATCCAGTAATTCTTCAAATACATAGGCACTGCAGGCAGCCGCCGAGGCCGCAACCAACTGAACCGGCGAGAACCCCTTTCCCCGTCCAAGCTGCCAGTTTCCGTTCTCATGAATGAGTTCGATTGTTTCTGTCGGCTGAATCAGATCCATTTTTGCCACTCTCCCTGAAAACAGTTTCCCTTTCCGGAGGGTATGACACCGGTACCCGGTTTATGTGACCGGCAAAAAAGAGGAGCCCATTATGGACCCCCCTGTCTCTGTAATTCATCCGGTTTCAGGCGGAAACACCGTCTTCTTTCTTGTCGGATTCAGATCCCTGTATGCAGATCTTCGTACCCACCTGAATGTTGGGAACTTCTTTATCTTCGAGATAGAGTGTACCTGCCAGATCGGCCTTGGTACTGCCGTCGAATTTCATCGTGATATGGCCCAGGTTAACCAGATTCTTCTGAACAAGGTTACCCACGGCAGTGATCCGATAGACCTGGTCATTGAATACGACCTGATCATCGGTGGTGATCTTTCCGTCGATCGGATTCAGATCTACCGCGTAGCAGTAGTCTTTCAGTCCTGCCGGTGCTTCATCACCGAACAAAATCAGCATTTTCTCCTGTAAAAAATCATGAGCCATACTCCCGATACTTTTTACATGATTTTCATAAATGGTTTTCATCTTATTTCGGTGTCCGCTGATTTAAGTACGGATACCATCTGCCCTCCTTCAGAATCGTATCTGTTAATCTTTTTATTTCACATAAAGTCCGAAGCTGCACAGCCAGGCAAGAGCAACACGCGGAACACCGGTCAGGAAGCGGGAATAGAGAACCGATGGAACACCGACTTCAACAGTTTCCGGTTTGGCTTCGGCAAGGCCGAGACCGACAGGAACAAAGTCACAGGCGTTCTGTGTATTGATGGCAAACAGCGCCGGAAGGGCCAGCTGCGGTGGTACATTCCCCTGAGCAATCTGAACGCCGATCAGTGTCCCGATAATCTGGGCGATAACGCCGCCAGGTCCGAGCAGCGGCGACAGGAACGGCAGTGAGCAGACAAACCCGATCAGCAGCAGCCCCCAGATATTGCCGGCAAGCGGGGTCATGATTTTTGCGAACAGCGTGCCGATTCCGGACCCCTGAATGACGCCGATCAGCATCGCCACAAAGGCCATGAACGGCAGGATCGTCGTTAACATCGTCTGGATCGAATCACGGCCGGCCTGATAAAAGGTATCGATGACTTTCCCGGCACCCAGCCCGATCCGGGTCAGCACGCTCTGCTGATCACTGGCTGCTTTCGTTTTCGAAATCGTTTTGTCTGTACTGTATTTGAACTGCCGCTGCTGTGCTCCGGCACCTGCATCCTGTTCGGATTCATTCGAAGCCGGACCGGCAGCAGCGGAAATCTGATCAACTGTAACATTCGATACATAGATCTTTTCCGTGATATATTGAGCCAGCGGGCCGCTCTTTCCGGTCGGCATCACATTGATCGTCGGAATTCCTTTTTTCGGATAGATGCCGCAGCGCAGTGTCCCGCCGCAGTCAATGATGATTGCTGCTATTTTTTCATCGGGAACACTGGTTTTGAATCCATTGACCGGAACCCCTCCGGTCAGTTCGACGAGTTTATCCACGATTGCCGGACGGTTGCCGCCGCCGACAATATAGACGATTTTATCTTTGCCTTCACGCGGCGTGATGATCAACGGGCCGCCGAAACCACCATGTCCTCTGACTACTTTTGCTGATTTATATTCTGTCATTTTAATTCACCTGCCCCGGTTTATGATTTAATCTCTATTTCTTTACTCAGTTTGACATTCTGCTGCTTCTCGACCCATGGTGTAGTGAAGTCGGTGATCCAGCCGCAGAAGAAGTTGGCAACCAGCCCGACCAGCAGATACCTTAAAGCAAGGGGCGTCGTATCAAGGCCGAGTTTCTGAACGCCCTGGGCAATGCCCAGCCAGATGAACAGCTCCCCGGCATTGATATGCGGGAAAATACCGTTGCTCGTATGGCAAAAGTACGCGGCCGATGCATAATAACTCGGTTTATATCGCTCAGGCAGGAACCGTCCGAGCGACAGTGCCATCGGATTCGCCAGCATGAAGGCCCCGAGAAACGGGAGCACCATGTAACGAAGCAGCGGATTCTTAGATGATTTCGCGGCAAGTTTGTTTATCCGGTCCTGTCCGATCAGGCGAATCAATGAGTTCATGGCGACAAGTAACATCAAAACAACGGGTACGATGCCGCTCATCCAGGAGATAAAGGTTTTTGCACCGTACTGGAATAATCCGATGAAGCCTTTGGCCAGAAAGACAAGTATATCCAATTCTGTTCACCCCTTTTGTCTTTTTGAATGAAATTTTCCTGTAAATACGGATTTAATCCCGATCAGGGTTGTGCTGAGCGGTGTGCTGCGATTTTCCTCAATCGTTCCACCCTCGGCAACAATTCGGTAATTAGTGACGGCATCCGCAATTGCCTGACGAAGCAATTTGTTGTATACGCTTACTTTTTTCTCATCAATAGACTGGATCTGTTCGCCGATCAGCGGTTTCAGTTCACGAAAGCGGGCAAGAATCGTCACGCCCTGCATCTTTCGCGCATCAAGAATCTTCCCATTCTTATCGATGGCCAGAAACACAATCGTTCCGGCGCGTAAATTTCCGCGCTTCCGGCCGATCGCCACACGCCCCTGGCGTCTCATAACGATGAAGACGCGGGACATATGCCTCATCTGAAAATAACCAAGAAAAATCTGCAACAGAAACGCACCGCCGATAAACAGCATCAGTGTGAAGAACAGCATGACGACCCCACCTCTTTTCAATCCTGCGGTTTATTTGAATTCCGTCCGGAAGAATCGCTTCAGTTCCGGATAACTGGTTACCCGGGAAATTTGATTGATCCACTCCGGATGACCGGATAAGACAATCATTTCATCATACACGTCAATCAGCAGCTTCTCATCGCTGTTTTCTTCCGGAACACCGAGAAGAAAGACCAGACGAACATCTTTCCGGCCGACGCGGATCGGCTGATGAAAAATTCCCAGCGCCAGGACGATCCCATGCGACGTTTTGTTCACCGCATGCGGAAAAGCAATTTCATGATTGAAAATCATCTGACTCTTCTTCTCACGGTCAGCAATCCTCCGGGCAAAGCCTGCATCCACATATTGCTTCCGGGTCAGGTCGGCGATCATCATCCCGACATTTTCCTGATAAGACTTCTGTTCATCAAGGATGAAAAACTGATCCTCTGCCAGCAGATTGCCCAGAATTGAAAAGTGTTCTTCATCCGGCGCTACGTCCAGCTGCTTCAGTTCGAAAAGCTGATTGATCTTCTTCATCAGCAGCCGTTCATCGAAAATGTCCGTGATATGAATGACCGGCGTGCGTACAGCCGAATCAAGCGGCACCGTTGAGAAGATCAGATCCAGCTGATTCAACTCGCCGGCCTGCACCGCATTGGATGAAAAAAGCTTTTTTTCAACCTTACCGGTCAGAATCTTGCTAAGCTGCACTTCAATAATACGTGCGGCACTGTGCCCGGTATCGCAGACAATGCCGACGGTCCGCAGACCCATGAGCGGATTGCTCTGCTCGTCCAGCATAATGCCGAAATAATAGGCCAGATAGCCAAGTTCGGCGTCCGTCACCTTAATATGATAGTCACGGTAGATCACATCATAAGCAATCTCTGCCATCTCATATGCGAGCGGATATTTCTTTTTGACTTCCGTAATCAGTGAATTATGCAGCTTCACGCCGAATACCAGCCGGTTCATCATGAACATCAGATGATAGCTGAGCTCTTTCGCCACTTTGTCCAGGGAGAAGGAGATATTCAGTTCTTTTTGAACTTGCTTCTGTATATCACGAATCATTTTTTTTATGCTTTTCGAAACCGGGACGCTCGTCAAATCCAGCACATTGACCGGCGACCGTCTGCCCAGAATCGGCACCGTGATGAACAGGCGTTCCAGCACGGAAAAATTTTCACCGGTTGCACTTTCGAGCTGATCGGAGAAGACACCGACCTGCCGGAATTCGGGCGAATCCTGAGCTGCGGTCAGAAAATCCGGAATGCCGTCCCAGGACAGGGGATGCCCGTCGCGAATGCGCCGGAGCATGACTTTAATGTAACGTTTCCACTCGGTCTCGGTCTGCTGTTCCAGGAAGAACCGTTCGGAGAATGTCCGGATCAAGCCTTCCAGGCCATTTCCCCATTCTTCCGGCACATCAATCTTGTTCTGCAAAATGTAGATGCGCTTCTTCCACTCGCTCCCGGACAGACGGATGCCTTCGTTCGGCTTTCCCTTGATTTCAAGATCAAAGCTGTCAAAAGTCACCCTGAGTCGTTTCAGATCCTCAATCAATGTCGTTCTGCCGATATTCAGCGATTCTGCCAGTTCATCAATTTTCAGGGCTGTTGTTGCCCGCAGCAGTTTAAGCGCAAGATCCTGATCACGTTTTTTTAACGAATCCTCTGATTCAGTAGTCAGTTCATGGTCGGCAAGAAACTTTCTGTAACGCGCCTCATCATCAAGATGAAGCCAGTAACTTCCGCGGACCAGCTGAAACTGGGCAATGCCGCTCAGCGCCCGGTTGAGATCATGAATGTCGTTGCGGATCGTTCGCGTTGAAACAGACAGTTTTCCGGCCAGCTGCTTCAAATTGATTTCGTTCATCGACCGGCTTTCCTTCAGTATTGCTGAAAGACGGTCTTTCTGTGCCAGTTTGACCATTTAATCCCTCCGCGTCTTTTGTTATAAACGGTCGGGTCGGCGTCAGTCAGCCTCTGGACTTTCCGCCGGTGATGTTGACGGTTGTACCGGTGATGTATGCGGCACGATCGGAAAGCAGGTAAGTGACCAGGTTACCGATATCGTCCAGTTTCCCGGGGCGCCCGAGCGGGATGGCCTTCGAGTAATCCGTGCCGAGTTCGCTGACGGAAATGTTTCTTGTATACGCCAGCGCTTCATTATAAGTATCCGTCGTCAGTCCGGTTTTCTCGTTAATCCCCGGTGCGACACCGACGACACGAATATGGTGGCTGCCCAGTTCTTTGGCCCAGGAACGTGTGAACCCGTTCACGGCGCCCTTTGTTGCCGAATAAACACTCTGGCCGTTCGAACCTTCCATACCGGCTTCAGAAGAAATGTTGACGATCACGCCGGAACCTTTCTTCAGGAACTGACGAACCACTGCCTGAGAGGTCAGGAACACGCCTTTCACATTGACACCGATCATCAGATTAAAATCTTTTTCACTAAGTTCATACTGTGGCTTTTCACCGCGAAAATCAACAAGCAGGCGCGGCAGATTGATGCCGGCATCATTGACTAGTCCGTCAATTCCGCCGAACTTTGCCGCGACGTGAGAAACCATGTTCTCAACACTTTCCTTGCTGGTGACGTCCATCTGTACATAGTACACGCCATTCTCACTCTGATCTCCGGTCTTCACATGTATGTCACAGACAACGACCTGTGCGCCGGCTGCTGCCAGGGTCGCGACAATATGTTTGCCAATCCCTGAAGCACCGCCCGTTACGACAATTACTTTTTTCTCTAATCCAAGCCAGGATTCAGTCATCCTCAAACGCCTTCCTTTATCCATTGGTTATTGTCATCCTCTGACTACAGTTACATTGTAATAGCGCTTACACAGACAATTAATACCGTCTTTTTCACGCGGTTTTGAAAAACGCTGTGCGCATTGTAATCATTTTCCTGCATGGGAAGGCACAAAAAGCCCGGATAAAAAGCAATCCGGGTTCACTCTGAATTTATATTTTTTAAAAGGAACGTAATGGCCCGAGAAAACAGCACAGACCGGTCATTTTGCCGCTTTCAGGAAATGCATGAATACGTCAGCGACATGTTCCGGGGTAAAGCCGTATGCAGCGGTCACGTCCGTGCCTTTTCCCGACGCGCCGAACCGGTCGACGGCGACCATACCGCCGTCCGGACCGACATAACGATCCCAACCGAATGAAGCGGCCATCTCGATACCGACACGCACCGTCAGTTCCGGCGGCAGTACATGGTTCCGGTAAGCCTGACCCTGAGCATCAAACAGATCAAATGACGGCAGGCTGACGACGCGGACATTGGTGTGTTCCGCAGCGAGCCGCTTCTGCGTTTCGATGGCTAGACCCACTTCGGAACCCGTCGCAATCAGGATGCCCGCCTCCGGCTTTGCCGGGTCGGCTGCCGATACAATATAGCCGCCGCGTCTTACGCCTTTCGGGGCACCGAACACCTCACCTTCATACGTGGTCGTACTCTGGCGGGTCAGCACGAGCACCGTCGGACGATGTGTGCTTTCAACAGCCAGTTTCCACGCCTCCCGCGTCTCGGCCGCATCGGCCGGGCGTATGACCTGAAGACCGGGCATCGCCCGGAGCCCGGCCAGCTGCTCCACCGGTTGATGCGTCGGTCCGTCTTCTCCGACGGCAATGCTGTCATGGGTGAAGATAAAAATCGACGGGATTTTCATCAGTGCGGCCACCCGCAGCGCCGGTTTGAGGTAGTCGGAAAAGGCAAAAAATGTGGATCCATAGGCTTTGACGCCGCCGTGCAGCGTCATGCCGTTGACGATTCCGGCCATGGCGAATTCCCGCACGCCGAACCAGATATTGCGCCCGGCATAGCTGTCCGGCTGAAAGTCGCCCTCCCCTTTCAGATACGTCTGCACCGATGAAAACAGGTCCGCCGATCCGCCGAACAGGAACGGAATACTCCGGCCCAGATTCTGCAGAATGTCGCCGGACAGCTTGCGTGTCGCCGCCTGTGTACCGACTTTATAGTCGGGAAGCGCTGCATCGTAACCATCCGGTATTTTTCCTTCGATTGCTTCGTTCAGCGCCCGGTTTTCGTCCGGATACACTGCGGCAAAGTCTTTTAAGAGTTCAGTCCATGCGGCCTCCTCAGCCCGTCCGCGTGCACCGCTCTCAGCACATCTGCGATAGACCGGATCCGGCACGAAAAAGGGTTCGTGGGTCCAGCCGTAGCCCTTCTTCGTCAATGTCATTTCCTCTGCACTCAGTGGTGCACCGTGTGCCGTATGCTTTCCTTGAATGTCCGGCGCGCCGTAACCGATCACCGTATGCACTTCGATCAGCGACGGGTGGCGGCTGTCCGCTTTCGCTTTTCGCAGCGCTTCGTCAATGTCATCCAGACGATTTCCGTCTTCCACCGTTAAGGTTTGCCATCCGTAAGCCCGGAACCGATCCTGCACATTTTCTGTGAACGACCGGTCGCTGCCGCCATCCAGCGTGATTCGGTTCGAATCATACAGTACGATCAGTTTGCCCAGCTTCAGATGACCGGCGAGGGAAGCCGCCTCTGAAGTGATTCCCTCCATCAAGTCCCCGTCGCCGCAGAGCACATAGATAAAATGATTGACGACCGGAAAGGCGGGCCGGTTAAACTGACCGGCCAGGTGCGCTTCTGTGATCGCCATACCTGTTGCCATAGCGAAGCCCTGACCGAGCGGGCCGGTCATCGCTTCAACGCCGGGTGTCAGACCATATTCCGGATGACCGGGCGTTCGGCTCCCGAGTTTTCGGAAGGCCTTCAAATCATCCACCGTCAGGCTGTAACCGAAAACGTGCAGCAGACTGTACAGCAATGCCGAGCCATGCCCTGCAGAAAGCACAAAACGGTCGCGGTTGAACCAGTGCGGATTGTCCGGATTAAAAGTCATACAGCGCGACCAGAGGGTATAGGCCATCGGAGCGGCGCCAAGCGGCAGACCGGGATGGCCGGAATTTGCCTGACTGATCATATCTAGCGACAGCATCCGGAGTGTATCAACAGCAAGCTGATCGACAGATTTTCTCATGATGGTCCCTCCGGTTTATTATTTATTAACGGATCGTGCCGACTGCTTCAGTGTCTCGATCGCCAGATGCCGGTTCGTCTGGCCGAAGATCGCCGAGCCGGCGACAAACAGTGAAGCCCCGGCTTTCCGGCAGACAGGCAGCGTTTCTGCATTGATCCCGCCGTCGACCTCGATCACAACCGGCAGATTTCTGGAATCGATCAATCGCCGAGCTTTCCGGATCTTCTCCGTTATCGTTTCCAGAAATACCTGGCCGCCGTAGCCGGGATCCACAGTCATGATCAGCAGGCAGTCAAGATCGCTTAAGATGGGTTCAATCGCTGTGACCGGTGTTGCCGGATTTAAGGCAACGCCCGCCTTCGCGCCCCCATTCTTGATAATCTGGACGGCACGGTGCAGGTGCCTGCAGGCTTCGGCATGGACTGAGATCATCTCCGCTCCTGCGTTCAGAAAGGAGGGCAGCAGGTGAATCGGTTCTTCGACCATCAGATGCGCATCGACCGACACATCACAGGATTGCTTAACAGCAGCGACGACCTGGGCGCCCATCGCGATCTCCGGAACAAAATGGCCGTCCATCACATCGACGTGAATGAAGTCTGTATCCTGCTCCACTTCATGAATTTCTTCTGCAAGTCTGGCCATATCCGCTGCCAGAATCGATGGCAAAATCTGAATCATACGTTCACCCCTCTCTTCACATTGCTCCTGATCAGTGGTATGTAAATGTTATCATCATAGTCTGTGCACACCTGGTGTCTCAGATGCACAAGCCAGATGAAAAAAATTAAACAAAATTAAGTAAAACCGTTAGCGTCACCACACTGAGCAGTGTCGTAATCAGTGTACAGCTGGAGACAAACTGCGGCCGGGCGTTGAACTGAATGGCGTAAAGCGTCGTGTTTGCAGCGCTCGGCATCGCGGCCATGACAACAATGACATTTCTCAGCAGCGGACCGACCGGCAGCATCAGGCAGACGGCTAAAGCAATCAGCGGGGAAATGATCAGACGAAGGACGGATGCAAGACCGATCTGCCCCCAGTTGATCTGTTTCACGGTCACATTAGCCAGCTGCATGCCGAGAATGATCATGACGACCGGGATTGCCGTATTACCGACCAGCTCAATACTTTTCAGAAAATTACCCGGGATCGAGATATGCAGCTGCTGCAGAATCACCGCCGCAATCATCGCATAGTTCATCGGCTGCTTCAGCACGGTCTTCAGCGATACCTTCACGCCGCCGCGACCGTTTGCGGCAATGTAGATTCCGATAACGCCCATCAGAATCGCATGACAGATCATCAGCGGCATGGCATACGCAACACCCTGTCTGCCGAATGCAAAGAGCACAATCGGAATGCCGTAGTTCCCGCTGTTGGGAAAAACAGTGGACAGGAGAAATGCATTGGTTTCACTCTTATCGTAATGCAGCAGCCGGCACAGCACAACACCGGCACCGATCAGCACGGCCATAATCAGTACAGACGTCAGCGCAATATAGAAAAAATTCATATCCAGCGGCTCTGTATAAAATGTTTCGAACACGAGGAACGGAAGGAGCAGATATACGGCGAGTGTCGATATCGGTTTAATATCGAGCAGGAAGACCCGCTGCAGGATAAACCCGCTGACAAAGATCAGAAATACAGGCAGAATCACTTCAACAAATATGAGCATCGCGGATCCCTTTCACCGGTCATTTTTTAAGTTGCCTATCCTTTCAACTCATTCGGGAAAGAATAGATCACCCTTCACGGGAAGAGACAATGAATAATCATTTATTTTAAAACAGTGTTGCCAGCAGACCGGCGTATTCTTTAAGCGCAGTCGCCGCTGTTGCGGCATCGGACGGGACGAATTGCGCCGGGTAAAGGGCGATCCGTTTGCTGACCAGATAATCGGTCGGGTACGGAATCACTTGGGCACCGACTTTTTGAAAGTTTCGAACAGCGCGCGGCATGTGGAACGCGGAGGTGACCAGCACCGGCCGGACAAAGCGGCGCTGCTTCAGAATCTTTTCCGTATTGACCGCATTCTGGCGTGTCGTCAGGCTCTGATTTTCGGCGATGACCTTTCCTTTCGGTACACCGAGAGCAATCAGCTCCCGCCTGGCAATATCCGCCTCACGCCCGCTGTCCGGATACACCTTTCCCCCTGAGGCGATGATCGGCAGTCCGGTCTTCTGATATAAACGGTACGTCATCAGAAGCCGGTTCGCTGCATCGCCGGAAAGCTGACCGGTCCCGTTTAGATCCGGCGTGCCCTCTGTGGCGCCGCCACCGAGCATGACAATCACATCACCGTTTACCTGTGCGGGCGGCTGGTACCTGTTTTCCAGCGGATGAACGAGCAGGGCTCCGGTCAGCGGCAGGAATGAGAGGTAGAGAAGCACCGAAAAAGCGCCGCAGAAACAGGCTGCTTTCCGCTTCTGCCTCCACAGCCACACTGCGGCGGCTGCAGTCAGCGTGACGAACAATCCGGGCGGCAGCATAAAACCGTAGATGAACTTAATCACGTACTCCATGTTGGACGTTCACTCCTTCATATGTCCTGATTTTACACGATCATGATGTCGTCTTACCAGCAAAGCAGCAAAAAAAGTTAATGTAAACGCTTTATGATCTGACAAAAAATGTCGATAGAGAAATATGGATAGGTACGACCTAGAAATTTTTTCGCTGCTCCGGGAGGCTTTTACATGAAATGGATTCAATCTGTTACAAAAATCACCGCGAAGTTTCACATTCGCGCGCTGTTTATTCCCTTTGTCCTTGCGATTGTCCTGATTCCTGATCTGGTTATCATGGCTTTCGTCCGCACGGATGTCCTGAAACTGGCGGCAGACAGCGGGCCGCTGAACAGTGCCCATATTGCATCTGCAGCCTGGCTGCTCGTCGGGAAAATCGGACTGATTGTGCTGATCACACTCGTTGTCCTTGCCATTCTCGTCTGGCTGGTCTGCGGCGCTGTATTTCTTCAGCCGATGGACCATTTTATTAAAAGTCTGGAGGCGATTAAAAATCATGATCTTTCCCAGGTACTGGACGACTCCGTGGCAACAAACAGGGAATTTGCCGGGATGCGGCAGAGTCTTAATGCCATGGCGGCATCGCTTCGCAAAATGATCGAATCGATCAGCCGCAAATCGGAAACCGTTGCCGCTTCCTCCGAACAGCTGACTGCTTCTTCAGAAGAAAACAAAGCGACAACCGACGAAATTGCCCGGTCACTGCAAAAGGTCGCCACGGAAACGGAGGAGGATCTGAAGAGGGTCATGGAAGCGAAAAAGGAGAATGACGGCATTAACCAGTCGGTGGCCGCGATTACAATGGACACACTTTCGCTTGAAGCCACGTCCAAAGAATCGGTCCGGACCGCACTTTCAGGGGAGCAGGCGATGGGTGACGCGACCCGGCAGATGCGTGAGATCAAACAGACGGTTACCGAACTCTCCGGGATGATCGATCACCTGAACCGGCAGACGCAGGACGTCAATCAGATCATCCGCGTCATTAACGACATTGCCGACCAGACCCGGCTGCTCGCACTGAATGCGTCGATTGAAGCCGCACGCGCCGGTGAACAAGGAAAAGGATTCTCCGTCGTCGCTGAAGAGATCGGCAAACTGGCCGATCAATCCGCTACATCTGCCCGGCAGGTCAACGACATTCTCGCTGCCATCCGCTCGGAAACCGGTCAGGTCGCCCAGTCGATGTCTGCCGGTGTGTCGAAAGTCGATGAAGGAATGGCCACCGTTACCCGCAGCGGTGCATCCTTCCGGAAGATCGAAGCGTTCGTCACCGAGACAAGCGAGAAGATGGCCAAAGTCGATACCGAAGTCAACACGATCTCAAAAGTATCGTTCAAAGCAGCACAGGCCTATCGGGCCATGGAGTCTTCTGCCAATGAAACGTCCTCATCCACACAGACTATTTCCGCAGCTTCTGAAGAGCAGGCTGCAGCTGCCGAAGAAGTTGCCGGCAGTGCTGCTTCGCTGGCATCCGTCGCCGATGAGCTGCATCAGCTGGTCTCCTCTTTCAGGCTGAGAAACGGTAAGGCATTATAAGGTCTGCTACGCCCCTATTAAAAAGGAGTATCCGGAACGCGCCGTCTGCACTGCGGCACTCCCGGATACTCCTTTTTTAACTTTTTCACAGACGTCCGCGGGCGGACAGAAAGGGGATCCGTCCTGACCACGTGCATCAGGCATCGCCTGCCGTCAGGATCCCGGTAAAATACGCTTATTGCCGGCCAAGCTGGCTCTGAATCATCTTGTGGATTTTCTGCTTCTCGGCGTCGCTGGCGACCAGATAGTCGACCCCATTGATCTTCTGCGGTGATTCATTCACTTCGTAGTTGATCGTGTGTTTCCGTGTGTTCCGGTAGTTCAGCGCCACATTTTTCATGTCGTCAAAAGTCATGTTTGTTTTCACATTGCTGCCGATCGCCTGCAGAAGCTGGTTGTAACGGGTCAGCGAGGAAACGCCGGACATTTTGTTGATAATCGCCATGATCAGGATGCGCTGACGCTTATTGCGGCCAAGATCGCCCTGCGGATCCAGATGGCGCATCCGCGCAAAGCCCATCGCCATCGCACCGTCTTTCAGGAATATCTTACCCTTTTTAAATTGATAGCCCTTCTTGTAATAGCCCTCATCCGTCCAGGCAATCGGGTTGTCCACTTCAACACCGCCGATCGCATTGACCAGATCGCTCATACCCTTCATATTAATCTGGATGTAAAAATCGAAGGGAATGTTGCCAATAAAGTTGCTGACCGTATTCTCGGCCATCTGAACACCGCCGTACGCATAGGCGGAATTGATTTTATCAATTGTTCCATGGCCGACGATTTCCGTCCGCGTATCACGGGGAATCGAGATCATCTGAACCGTATTGGTCTTCGGATTAAGTGTCATTGCGATGATCGTGTCGGACCGGCCGCTGTCATTTTTTCGTTCATCGACGCCAAACAGAAGCAGACTGATCGGTTTGGTCGCTTTCACGGTCTGATGGTCACCAGTACCGCCCTTCGTCTCATACATCTGATTCGCCGTCGCCGTTGCAGAATGCCACATCCACCAGACATAGCCGCCTCCGGCCGATACGGCGATGAGGACAACGATCAATCCCCCAAGCAGGAACTTTTTCATTTACTTATGATTCTTCCTTTACTGTCAATTTCCGATAAAAAATTACACTTACACTAGTATACTATTCGCTAGTTTACCGCAAAACAGGGGGACTTTCCATAAGTTTCCGAATGAAAAAGTGTCCGTCGGAAAACTTGCTGCTCGCCTTCCGCGCCCATCATCGGCACGACCGGAATCAGCAGGTCAATGCGCCATCTCCGTGGCCTGAACTGCTTATGGCAACAGCTTAATATGAACTGTCAGACGATGCGTCGGAATCCTGTCGATGACTGATTTTCTGACCGACAATTTTCAGCTCGCCCGGTGCCGTTTCCTGCAGCTGATAAGTATTGGTATAACTGAAGTCCTTATCCTTCGAATCACCTGTATCCGGGTCTGTGATCGATTCGCTCCAGCTCTCATCCGTTGTCGCTGCGTATAAACCGTCGCCGATCTTCTTCACATGATCGACGGTGAAATCCTGAATCGACTCGGTGATACCCTGATCATAGAACTTCTTCGCGGATTGCAGCTGAGCCTTCTGATAACTTGATCCGTTGACAAAATAGGTTTTAAAATCGTCAGGCATGTCGTCCGACACGGCTGAAGAAAGCGCGTCGTAAAATCCCTGGAAATAACCATTAAGGTTCTGGCTGTTCGACTGTTCATCATTGCCGTCAAGCGCGTAGAAATCACTCGAAGGATCGACGTTGTCGAATTCGAGATCGATGCCGCTGCTTTCGGCTTCACTCAGGGTGATGCGGTTTCCGTCGCCACTGTCCATGGCACTGTCACGAACAATTGTGACCGAATTCGTCTTTATGGATTTTCCGCCAACTGTATATTTGGCATAGAACACCGGCGTTTCGCTCTTCTTGAAAGGCCCGTAGGTTTTTGCCGCCGAAACGGTTTCGCCGGTATCTTTATTATCCACATATAACTCAGCACCATTGAGATTGCTTTGAATCGTCAGGTACACTCCGGAAAAATCAATGGTTTTCCCCGAGCGGGTCAGATCCGCCGTTTTTGCCGTACTCAATTTGTCCGAATCCCCATAGAAGCCATATTCACCGGGGATCACGGGACCGACAGTCAGCGACTGCGGCGACTGATCATCCGCCTGGGCTGCCGTTTGGGCCCGGCCGACACCTTTAATCCCGACGGACATCCCTTTCAGGTTGGTCAAAATTTTCGCCTGGATCGGCGTCGTGCCGATCTTATAGTTATCAAAAACCAGATATTTCTTACCGTCTTTCTGAAGGTAATATAATGCATGACTGAGCGCTGTACGATCTGGATGATGCGCCGATGCGGCCAGATCGCTGACAACCTGTGAATAGATCCCCGGGTGACTCTTGAATAAAGCCAGCATCGCTTTAATCTGGGCGTCATTCACATGCGTATGTTCACTGGGCAGGATCAGCGATTTCAATACTCCGGTATTCTGATCGCGGACCGCCTGCTCGAATGCGTCCACTGTGCGAACCGGTGACGTCATATATTTCCCGGAAAAGTATGCCGCCACAAGCAGCACCAGCACGATAACCAGCGGAATCATATATCTTTTTTTCCTGTAAAAGGGCTGCTTGCCCGACATCGCAGTGCTTCGGTTTGCCGCTTCAGTCCCGTCCTCTGCCGGAGCGGGGGCTGCCGGACTGACGTATTCGGAGGGAATGCCGGGAATGTACGCTTCGTCCTCCGTATGTCCTTCATTTCCTTCTCGTTCCCTGTTGCCGCCCGGTTCACTGCCGGATACCGGATTCTTTTCAACCGGATTTGCCTCTTCCGTCCTCCCGGATGTCCGGACGTCAGCCGGCAATAAAGGCTTTCCGCACCGCAAACAGAATTTAGCGTGATCCGGATTTTTCGTGCCACAATACCTGCAATACATGGACAGATCCTCTCTTCCTAAGTTCATTGATACAGTCCGATTATATCATGATTGAATACTCACTTTATCTCCGTTCTCCTGATTTTTCCAAATAATAAAAGCAAAAGGGAAACGCCCGGCTTCCGGCCGGTGTTTCCCTTCCTATATCCTCGTTCATTTAATTGTGTGCGGCATTATTAAAACTCACCGTCGCCGACAGCAACCGGTTCATCTTCACGCTCATATTTTTCAAACGGGTCATTCAGCACAATGCGCTGCGCCTCGGTGTCACTTGTTCCTGCATACAAAATCAGCTTTGCATCTTTACGAATTGCACCACCGCTGAACACGATGTCCTTTAAATCCTCACGTTTGGCCGGGCCGTCGATAAAGTCGCGGCGTGTCGCAATGATTTCGAGCGGCGAATGGTGACCGGTCTGCGGATCCAGCATGAAGACCATCGAATAATAGTGGCGCTTCCCCGTCTTATCGAACCGGGCGACATGACCCAGCACGCCGACCTTTCCATTCTCCAGCTGATGAATCTCATTGGCACCGCCCCAGTCGTCACCGGTAAAATGTTCATCGATCAGCGGCGCATCCTCAATTTTCTTCACCGTCAGTTCAGACAGCGATGAGAGCAGCAGGAAGCCGATCTTCCCGCGTCCGCCCTTTTTACCCTGAGGACGGGTAAGCACCAGAATCTCTCCACTGCGTAACTGGCTCAGACGCAGGTCCTTCATCCCATCCGGCCCCCGGAAGAACGGAACCAGCGATTTCACATTTTTCCCCTTATAGAGAACCGTCCGCCATAGGGTCCGTCCCTGATGATCAGTGAAAACTTCGACGCCGCCGAAAACCAGCAGTCCGTCGACTCGGGTCACAAACGGATCCTGCAGTGAAAAAGTCGGCAGGTCTTTCAGCAATTGCCAGCAGTCCCCGTGCCTTTCAAAAAAAGCCACTTCAGACTGTTCATTGTCACGTGATTCCACACGGCCGGCAATCAGTTCTTTCCCGCCATCTGAAAACACCGCCGTAATATTGTAGACATCCTTACCCCCAACCCCGGTGAACTTCAGTTTCTCCACGTCATGAATCGATGGACGATGGGCCTCGTACGCCTTCAGCAATCTTCGGCAATCTGCCAGCTGAACAGTCATTTCTCTCTTTGATCCTCCTGAATAATGTGTCTTAACCTTGTCTTCAGAATCAGAAGTTTAAACCACTAAGAATCGATGTTCAAGCGTTCTGCCCGGATTTTTCAAAAAAATTTTCATGTGAAAAAGAGAACAATATATTATAGAAGAAAGTGGGATATCGTGTGCCCTTTTAACCGCCCATTCACCCGCTCCGGACAGGCCTGCAGAATGAGTTTCTCCATGTCCGGCAGCAACAAAGATACCGGAGCCTGACCCTTCTGAGCTTTAGACCTTTTTAAAAATCAACTGTTGTTTGCCAGTCTGTGAAATATGGAGCAATGACAGCGCAGCCTTTATGAACATTATGTGTCTATCACTGGATATCGTACATTAAAGCCGATAAATGCGCTAAACTATATTTGTAACAAGGCAAGGATATGAGATATAGACACACTGGAGGGATAGAGATGGCATTAACTCAAACAGTTGATACGAAATCTGACCTTTTTTGGAAGGGCTTTCAAAGCGGAAGCTGGCAAACTGAGATTGACGTTCGTGATTTTATTTTCCATAACTTTAAACCCTATGACGGAAATGAATCATTCTTAACCGGACCGACCGCAGCTACGACAGCACTGAACAACAAGCTGATGAGCCTGAAGCTGAAAGAACGCGAAGAAGGCGGCGTGCTCGACGCCGACACAAAAGTGGTCTCGACAATCACCTCTCACAAGCCCGGCTATCTGGATAAAGATCTTGAAAAAATCGTCGGCTTGCAGACCGACAAACCATTGAAGAAAGCCCTGATGCCGTTCGGCGGCATCCGTATGGCTCAGGAAGCACTCGAGGCACATGGGCTGAAACTGGATCCGGAAATTGAACATATCTTCACAGAGTATCACAAGACACACAACCAGGGCGTTTTCGATGTCTATGATAAAGAAATGCGTAAATGCCGCCACTATAAAATCATTACCGGACTGCCGGATGCTTACGGCCGCGGCCGGCTGATCGGGGATTTCCCGCGAATTGCCCTTTACGGCATCGACCGCCTGATTGAAGCAAAGAAGGAAGACTTCGAGAATATCGGCGACGGTGAAATGTCGAATGATGTTATTCAGCTGCGTGAGGAAGTATCCGATCAGATCCGCGCACTGAAAGATATCAAAAAGATGGCCGCCAGCTACGGATATGATATTTCTAAACCGGCGAAAAACACCCAGGAAGCGATTCAGTGGTTGTACTTCGGCTACCTGGCTTCGATCAAGCAGCAAAACGGTGCCGCTATGTCGATCGGCCGTGTCGATGCCTTCCTCGATATCTACATCGAACGCGATCTGAAGAACGGCACTTTGACCGAACAGGCTGCTCAGGAACTGATCGACCAGTTTACGATGAAGCTGCGGATGGTTGAATTTATCCGTACACCGGAGTATGATTCCCTGTTCTCCGGCAACCCGATCTGGGCGACACTGTCGATCGGCGGCATGGCCATGGACGGCCGGCACATGGTGACGAAAACATCCTATCGTTTCCTGAATACCCTGGCCGACATGGGGCCGTCGCCGGAACCGAACATCACACTGCTCTGGACCGACAAATTGCCGAAAGCCTTCAGACGTTATGCGACTCAGGTATCGATTGACAGCTCGACGATTCAGTACGAAAACGACGAACTGATGCGCACCCAGTGGGGAACGGACTATTATGCCATCGCCTGCTGCGTATCTGCTCAGCCGGTTGCTGACGGCATGCAGTTCTTCGGCGCCCGGGCGAATCTGGCCAAGGCCGTTCTCTACGCCATCAACGGCGGTGTCGATGAAATCGGCAAGGCTCAGGTCGGCCCGGCTTACGAGCCGATCACCTCTGAATATATTGATTATGATGAATTTATGAAGAAGCTCGATCCGATGATGGATTGGCTGGCCGATCAGTATGTCAACTCGCTGAACATCATCCACTATATGCACGACAAGTACTATTACGAATCGGCACAGATGGCGCTGAAGAACACCCATCTGAACCGGACTTTCGCAACGGGTATTTCCGGATTCTCCGTGGCTGTGGATTCGATCGCAGCGATCAAATACGGCCATGTCCGCATCGTTCGTGATGAGAACGGACTCGCGGTCGATTACAAAGCGGATCACGATTATCCGAAATACGGGAACAACGATGATCGTGCCGATGATATTGCCGTCTGGCTGATCAAGACATTCTATAAAAAGATGGCGCGTCATCACCTTTATCGCGGTGCAAAACTGTCGACCTCCGTTCTGACCATTACGTCGAACGTCGTCTACGGCAAGAACACCGGCTCGACACCGGACGGCCGTGAGCAAGGCAAACCGTTTGCACCGGGTGCCAACCCATATTACGGAGCAGAAACCAATGGTGCATTGGCTTCCCTGCTGTCCGTTGCCAAGATTCCTTATAAGTACGCGACCGACGGAATTTCCAACACATTCGCGGTGACACCATCAACACTCGGTGCCGATTCCGAGACCCGGAAAGACACGCTGGTACACATGATCGATGGTTATATGGAGAAGAACGGCCATCATCTCAATATCAACGTGTTCAAGCGCGAAACCCTGATCGACGCGCAGCAGCATCCGGAGAAATATCCGACACTCACCATCCGTGTTTCCGGATATTGCGTCTACTTCGCCGACCTGACCAAGGAACAGCAGGATGATGTGATTTCCCGTACCTTCCACAGCAGAATGTAACTGAACGACACCATAGAATGGACAGAATCAGAACAAAGAAGCAGGCAGAGGTTCTGCCTGCTTCTTTGTCGAAAGGCAGGGTGATTTGACATGGCCACAGAAGAACGCAGCTTATCCGGACAGCAGGAAGTTTACGGTTATATTCATTCAACAGAGAGTTTCGGCGCTGTCGACGGTCCCGGAATCCGCTTCGTCGTGTTCGTCCAGGGATGCAGAATGCGCTGCCAGTACTGCCATAATCCCGATACCTGGAAAACCCGTGTCGGCACAAAGCGAACCGCCACGGATATTCTCAACGAGGCACTCCCCTACCGCAGCTTCTGGGGGCAAAAGGGCGGGATTACGCTGAGCGGCGGGGAAATCCTGCTGCAACCGGAATTCGCACTTGATTTATTCCGTAAAGCGAAGAAACTGGGCATCCATACCTGTCTCGATACGAGCGGCAATCCGTTTACGCGGGAAGAACCTTTTTTCAGTACATTCAAAGCACTGATGGACGTGACCGATCTGCTGCTCGTCGACATCAAGGAAATCGATCCTGACAAGCATCGCAAGCTGACCGGCTTCACGAACGAAAACATCCTTGATATGTGCGCCTATCTTTCCGAGATTGACAAACCCGTATGGATCCGCCATGTTCTGGTTCCGGAACGGACGGATAATGACGAGGATCTGAAACATCTGGATCAATTCATCAGGACACTGAAAAATGTCCGGCGCGTCGAGATCCTGCCTTATCATACGATGGGCGTCGCCAAATATCAGGAACTGGGCATCCGCTACCGTCTGGAAGGCATTGAGCCGCCAACCGCCGAACGTGTGGCCAATGCCGAACGTCTTCTGCACTGCGCGGATTATCCGGATTATGCAGGCTGACCGAAGCACCCGTCCCGTTCCAGAGCGACGGACATCGGCCCAAAGATCTTCAATAAAATAATAAACAGCCCGCAGACAGGTCAGTATCCCTGTCTGCGGGCTGTTCTTGTGTCAAAGAAACCGCCGAACCATAAGACTTATCGCAGAATCTGCTTTTTCGTTTCCGGTCCGAAAATCATCGTGAAAACGGCCACGATAACAAGGAAAATGCCCATTATTACAAAAATGCTTACAATACCCTGGTTAATCAGCAGCCAGGCGACGGCATAAGGTGTTGTAATTGTAAACAGTCGTCCGAATGCCTGAGCCAGTCCATTTGAGCGCAGACGAACTGGTGTCGGAAAAAGCTCCGGCACGTAAACGGCCAGACCGACGGCCATCAGGACATACAGACAGATCGTCATCAGAAACCCGAGAATCATAATCATCACTGGACTTGTCTGGAACGCATAACCAATACCCAGAATGGCAGCCAGGATGAATGCCCCGACAATGTTCCACTTACGACCGATTTTATCCACAGTAGCCCGGCCGACAAATGCGCCGATTGGTGCCCCAAACATCATCAGCATGGTAAAGATCAGGGAATGAGAAATGGTAATGCCCTTCTTAACGAGTAACGTCGGAACCCAGGTAACAAAAGTATAAACAGCTGTGTTGATTGCCGCCAGAATGAGACACGCAAGGATGAACCGAATCACCATATTTTTATTGAACAGCTTGCTGAAGCTTTCCTGCTTCATGATCCGATGATATTGAGAGGCCTGATAGTTATGGTCAGCCCGGTAACCTTTTCCATACTTTTCTTCAGCTTCATTCTCAAAAATATTCACGACTTCTTCAGCTTTCTGATAATTGCCCCTGGAAAAATTCCAGCGGGGCGACTCCGGAAGATTGCGCCGGAAATACCAGACAATAACGGAGCAGACACCGACAATGACGAACATCCAGCGCCAGCCGATGGTCGGGATCACCAGATAGGCGATAAATGTTGTGATTGGCGCGGTACAGTTGGCGAGGAAGGAAAGCGATGCGACCCATTTCCCTCGCGATTGTGCCGGTACGAATTCACCGAGCAGAGCAAAACCTGTCACGATTTCAGCACCAAGCCCGATTCCGCTGATCCCTCTTAGAATAATCAGTGTCATCATGTTCGGTGCAAAAAAGCTGGCCAGCGATGCCATACCAAAAATGAGCAGGTTAATCTGATAGGCAAACTGACGCCCCTTCCAGTCGCCGACAAATCCGGTGACAATGGATCCGATGAACAGTCCGATAAACGTTGTTGAGATAAATGTGGCGTTTAATGTGACAGACGACCAGCCTGTCTTGACCAGCTGTCCGAGCACACCGCCGGCCAGATAGACATCGAAGCCATCCAGCATCATACCGAGCGTAATCAGGGCAAAGACTTTATACATCGTCCGCGTTACCGGCAGATTATTGATCCGCGCTTCAAGTTTTTGCTTTTCCTGTTCCGTATCGTTGTGAGTCTCATGACCGCCCTCCGACTCCCTGGTTCTGACTCTCTGATTCGTCATCACGCCTTCTGCATCCATACAATTTCTCTCCTTTTTCTATGTAAGAGCAGAATCTTCTGCCCACACTGTTTTCCTTAAAATATAAAAAATCCTGTTCATCAACGAACAGGATTTCAATGCGTATCCTTACGTTCATGAACAGAACACGCAAGCGATTTATGAAATTACCGGCGATTGCTGTGTTCTACTAGTGAATGAAATTAAGCAGGGGCAAGCGACGCAATTCCTGCAAACGTTCAACGAGTAGATTCTGCAACCGGCGGCTGATAGACATCTGAAAACGACCTTTCTTTTTGTTCTTAAGCGTTGTTATGACTTTACAATTGATTACTAATAATGTCACATTTTAAATTAATTTCCATTCCAATATTGGGAGCGAAGCTGTTCAGGCGCGCTGTTTTTCAAAGGCGGCAATCTCGTCCTCATAGGACATCGTCACAGCAATTTCATCCAGGCCCTGAATGAGCATCTTCTTTTTGTACGGGTCGATGTCGAAGTGCTCCTCAAAGCCGCCGGTGATCACCTGATTTTCAAGGCTGACTGTCAGTTTCAAAGATTTTTCCTGGCTTGCCCGGATCAGCCGGTCGACCTTCCGGGGATCCAGTATCACCGTCAGAACCCCGTTCTTCTGACAGTTGTTGTAAAATATATCGGCGAAACTCGGTGCAATAATAACCTTAAAGCCGTAGTCCTGCAGGGCCCACGGCGCATGCTCACGCGACGAACCGCAGCCGAAGTTGTCCCGGGCCACAAGAATGGATGCACCTTTATATTTTGGCTGATTCAGAATGAAATCCGGATTTTTCTTGCCGTCCTGATCAAAACGCCAGTTGTAAAAAAGAAACTGGCCGAATCCCTGGCGCTCCACACGCTTCAGAAACTGTTTTGGAATGATCTGATCGGTATCCACATTGATGCGGTCAATCGGGCAGACGAGCCCTTCAAATGTGTTGAATGGTTGCATGGAATTCCCTCCTCACTTTGTTTCGACAAGGTCACGGACATCGGCAAAGTGTCCGCTGATCGCCGCTGCCGCAGCCATCGCCGGGCTGACGAGATGGGTTCGCGATCCTGCACCCTGCCGTCCTTCAAAGTTGCGGTTCGACGTTGACGCGCAGCGCTTTCCGGCCGGCACGATGTCATCGTTCATCGCCAGGCACATGCTGCAGCCCGGCTGGCGCCATTCAAATCCGGCATCGGTAAAAATCGTGTCCAGGCCTTCTGTCTCCGCCTGTTTCCTTATCTGCTGAGAACCGGGAACGACAAGGGCGCGCACCCCATTGGCAACGTGATGGCCGCGGACAACCTGGGCAGCCTGTCTGAGATCGCTGATCCGGGAATTCGTACACGATCCGATGAACACGACATCAATTGGAATATCGCGGATCGGTGTGCCCGATTTCAAATCCATATATGCCAGTGCTTTGGCGGCTGACTCACGCTTCTCTTCTGTGGCAAACGAATCCGGGTCCGGCACCGTATCCTCGATCGAGGCACCCATCGACGGATTCGTTCCCCAGGTCACCTGCGGTTTGATTTCATTCGCATCAATTTCAATCGTTTTGTCATAGACGGCACCTTTATCCGTTGCCAGAGACAGCCACTCTCGCGCCGCCTTTTCAAACGCCGCGCCCTTTGGCGCAAATGGTCGGTCTTTGACATAGTCAATGGTCGTCTGGTCCGGACTGATCAGTCCCGCCCGGGCACCGGCTTCGATCGACATGTTGCAGACCGTCATCCGTTCTTCCATTGACAGACTGTGGACAGCCTCCCCGGTATACTCTGCGATACAGCCTGTTCCGACAGCAATGCCGTATTTGGCGATGATCGCCAGAATCAGATCTTTGGCACCGACGCCGAATCCGAGCCGGCCGTTCACTTTGATTTCCATCGTTTTCGGCTTCTTCTGCCAGATGGTCTGGGTCGCCAAAACATGTTCGACTTCACTCGTGCCGATGCCGAACGCCAGAGCACCGAATGCTCCATGCGTCGACGTATGGCTGTCGCCGCAGACAATCGTTTTTCCCGGCTGAGTCAGGCCGAGCTGCGGTCCGATCACATGGACAATGCCCTGCATCGGGCTATAGATATCCGCCATCCGGATGCCGAAATCCTTACAGTTTTTCTCCAGTGTGCTGATCTGCACCTTGGAAATCGGGTCTTTTGTTTCCCGATTCTCCGATGTGGGTACATCATGATCCACCGTTGCAAATGTCAGATCGGGGCGTCTGACTTTCCGGCGGTTCATCCTCAATCCCCCAAACGCCTGAGGTGTCGTCACTTCGTGGATCAGGTGCAGATCGACATAGAGTAAATCCGGTTTTCCTTTTTCCCTGTGCACCACATGTTTTTCCCAGATTTTATCGGCAATAGTTCTTGGTTTCATGCTGCTTCCTCCTTGTTCATACTGTTTCAGCGGAACGCCCCTTTAACTTCCCGGCCATGCTGTGGCACCGCAAAGTCTTGTTAAACGGAGTAGCCGACTACCGGACGGGCTGGAACTTTATACTTGTTCGGGGATCTGCGCAGCGATCGCGGCAATGACCTGATCCGTCATCTCCGCGGTATTGACCGATGTCGTCTGTGCCGCATTCACTTGCAGATCCGGTGTATGGTAACCTTGCTCGAGGACACGCTGAACTGCGGTTTCAATAAGCTCGGCTTCCTTGTCCAAATCCAGCGAATAGCGAAGCAGGAAAGCCGCCGACAGGATTGTGGCCAGCGGATTGGCTTTGCCCTGACCGGCAATATCCGGTGCTGATCCATGAACCGGTTCATAGAGCCCCAATTTGTCGGTACGCAGGCTCGCCGACGGCAGCATGCCGAGCGAACCGGTGATTACTGATGCCTCATCGCTCAGAATGTCGCCGAACATATTCTCGGTCACGATCACATCGAACTGCGACGGGTTCCGGATCAGCTGCATCGCCGTGGAATCGACCAGAGCATGATTGACTTCGACATCCGGATAGTCCTGCGCTTTTTCCGTAACCACTTCGCGCCACATCCGGCTTGACTCCAGCACGTTCGCCTTGTCGACCGATGTCAGTTTCTTCCGGCGTTTCTCAGCCATCTGAAAAGCTTTATCGACGACCCGTTCGATCTCATATCGGCTGTAGGCCAATGTGTCGACGACATCCTCTTTGTGCGGTCCGCGGCGCTCGCTCGGTTTGCCGAAATAGAGGCCGCCGGTCAGTTCACGGACGATCACAAAGTCGACCGATGTGACATATTCTCTTTTCAACGGTGACGCATCGATCAGCGGTGCAAAAGTTTTCGCCGGACGGATATTGGCAAACAGCTCCAGCGCCTTTCGGATCCCCAGCAGCCCCTGCTCGGGACGTACGGTCATTGACTGCCGGTCCCATTTGGGCCCGCCGACGGCGCCGAGCAGAACGGCATCGCTCGCCTTGCACTGGTCGATCGTCTTCTGCGGCAACGGCGTTTCTTCGGCGTCGATCGCCGCACCGCCAATCAACGCCTTTACAAAATGGACATCATGGTGAAACTTTTTAAACAGATAGTCCAGCACGCGTACGGCTGAATCCGTCACTTCCGGGCCGATTCCATCGCCCGGCAGAACGGTGATTGTTTTTGACATGGTTCTGCTCCTTTTTCATCCCGTCAGATGGATACTTGCTCATGCTTGAAAAAATTAACCAGATCAGTATCTGAAATGGTTTTCTTTTCATCGGCCATTTCCTTAAATGCCTTAAAGCAGTGGTTCACCTCATTCTCCTCGAGATGAAAACCGAGTTCAGAGGCCTTGGCAATCAGGGCGTGGCGGCCGGAATGCTTTCCGAGAACCAGTTCCGTCTTATCCAGACCGATCAGGGACGGCGACATAATTTCATAGGTCTTCGGATTTTTCAGTACGCCGTCCTGATGAATGCCGGCTTCATGAGCGAAGGCATTGGCACCGACAATCGCTTTATTGGCCTGAATCGGGCTGTGCATCAGCCGGCTGACCATACTGCTCGTCTTTTTGATCTCTTTCATGTTGAGCTGCGTTGTGACATGGAAGACATCCTTCCGGACATGCAGCGCCGCACCGACTTCTTCCAGCGCGACATTGCCGGCCCGCTCGCCGACCCCGTTGACGGTACACTCAACCTGACGGACACCGGCTTCAACCGAAGCCAGCGTATTCGCCGTCGCCATCCCGAGATCGTTGTGGCAATGGCAGGAATAACGCACTCGGCTGTCATCAGAAACATGATTCCTGATATAGCGGAACATGTTGGCAAATTCTACAGGCGTCGAATAGCCGACCGTATCTGGAAGGTTGATGACCGTTGCGCCGGCCTGAATCGTCGCGTCAACTACTTGACTCAGAAAATCGAGATCGCTTCGGGAAGCATCCTCAGCGGAAAATTCAATTTGCGGGAAAAATTTTCTGGCGTATTTCACGGACTGAACGGCCATTTCGATAACCTGGTCCGGCGTCTTTTTCAGCTTATACGCCATATGAATCGGCGACGTGGCAATGAACACATGTACCCTTGGACTTTCTGTGTCTTTCAGAGCTTCCCAGCAGGCATCGATATCGCTTTTCACGCAGCGCGCCAGTCCGGTTACAGTGCTTTCTTTAATCTCATGCGCGATATCCTGAACAGCTTTAAAATCGTCCAGCGAAGAAGCCGGAAATCCTGCTTCAATGACATCGACATGGAGACGCTCCAACTGCTCTGCCACCTGCATTTTTTCTTCATCATTCAGGCTGCAGCCCGGAGACTGTTCGCCATCGCGCAGTGTTGTGTCGTAAATTTCAACCTTTTCCATTTTTCGTACTCCTCTCCTGTTCGTTTTTCCGGCCTCTTTGCCGGTGCTTTATATTTTTTTATATAAAAAAAGCCTTCTCACCCCACACCCGGTCTTGCGATCGGTTCTGCAGGGGCGAAAAGGCTTCTTTTCACGGTACCACCCAACTTCTGATAGATCTTTCGAAATATCAGCTCATCGGCATCTGTTTATTTTTTCAAACAAAGATGTCTTTTTTTAACAAGTGTCTGGAACACTCGGCCCGGCCTAATGAGTTCGGACGGACGCTCAGAGGTGAGTTCATCATCGGGATATGCTGCCGGATTTCAGCGTGTTCCGGCTCTCTGTAAGCAGCGGTCCCGATGATTTAATCCTCGTCATCGGTTTATTCGCGGCGAACGGATCAGCTGTCCGCCGTCTTCTTAATTTTAAAAACTATCGGTGAATTTCATGTTACACTCTGAAAATTATTTGTCAATCTTTTTTTCAGATGCATCCGGCAAGTTTACGACCGGAGAGCAAGCGAAAGACGCGTCCCATGACGTTCCACGATGACGTCGCCGCCGTAAAATTGTGTCATCTTCTCGGGCGTCATCAGATCCCGGGTTAAACCGGCCTGATATACACCCCCGTTTTTCAGCAGCAGGGTATGCTCGAAGCAGGGCAGGATCTCGCCGACGTGGTGCGTGACAAAGATCATTGTCGGGGCTTCGGGCGATGATGCCAACTGCCGGATCAGCGAAAGCAGGTGTTCCCTGGCAAATATATCGAGCCCGTTGCACGGTTCGTCCAGAATCAGTAATTCAGGTGACGCCATCAATGCACGCGCAATCAGTACACGCTGCCTTTCCCCTTCGGACAGAGTAGAATAATCCCGGCCGACGAAGCTGCTGCATTGCAGGCGTTCCATCAGTTCCGCAGCTTTGTTTCTGTCGTCATCCGTCGGCTTGTCATATAAACCGATGGACGCGAACTTCCCGCTCAGGACAATTGATAGCGGATCGTCACCGGAAGACAGCCGGGCTGCCAGTGCCGAACTGACCCAGCCGATTTTTCGCCGCAAAAGGCGCAGGTCGACCGTGCCGAACGGGTGGTCAAGTACCGACAATGTGCCGCTCGTCGGCCAGATATAGCCGTTAATCATTTTGAGCATCGTCGTTTTCCCCGACCCGTTCAGACCGACAAGCGACCAGTGTTCCCCCTTGCGGACTTGCCAGGTAACGTCTCTGAGCACCACTTTGTTTTTTCTTTTCCAGCTAATATGAGTCGCATCGATAATCATTGCTTCACCTCCCTGATGCCCCGCAGCCAATGTCTGTCATTATGTTCCATACTTTTCCATCGATCCGGAAACCAGCTGATTCAGAAGCGGAATCCGATCCGGGTCGGCGTTCCCGCCGCTGACGATCAGCCCGACGTGCCGGCCGCGCACCTGAATGCGGCCGGAGAGTACGGCAGCAAGCGCCGCCGCGCCGGCACCTTCCACGAGCAGTTTGCTCCGCTCAAGCAAGAGAAGCATTGCACCGGCAACATCCTGATCGGTAACGGTCACGATGTCGTCAAGATAGCGATGCAGAATCGGGAAAGTCTGTTCCCCAGGTTTTCTAACCAGAATTCCTTCCGCGATGCCGCCGGTGAACTTCCGGTCCCGGTTCCCGGCATAATGGTGGAACCGGTTGTACATTGCCGGCGCCCGGTCGGACTGCACCCCGATCACACGAATATCCGGCCGCACCGACTTCACGCAGGTCGCCACGCCGGATGCCAGTCCGCCGCCGCCGACCGGTACAACCACTGTCTGAAGCTGCGGGCACTGCTCCAGCATTTCGACAGCGATCGTACCCTGTCCGGCCATCACCTGCACGTCGTCGAACGCATGAACGAACGTTGCGCCCGATGCCTGCTGGTCACGGAGCGCAGCCTCATACGAGTCCTGATAAGATCGGCCGGCCAGAACAACTTCCGCGCCGTATGCAGCGGTTGCCTGCACCTTGGGTTTCGGTGTCGTTTCCGGCATATAGATCCTTGCCCTGATATTTCGTCTGGCGGCAGACAGAGCTACACCCTGGGCGTGGTTGCCGGCCGAGGCGGTGATAATGCCCCTTTCTGCCTGCTGCACGGATAAGTGAGAAACTTTGTTATAGGCGCCGCGCAATTTAAATGATCCGGTACGCTGCAGGTTTTCCAGTTTAAAATGCAGATGAGCACCGGTCATCGTATCAAATGTCGTTGATTCCGTCATCGGCGTCCGGTGAACCACCGGTGCCAGACGCTGCATCGCGTCCTGTATGTTGTTTAGCTGCAGGGAATCCCCAAGCTGTTCACACTCCCATAGTGTTTTTTACCCATTTTTTTAGACAAGAGAAACAAGAAGATGATTTGACAGACATCTTCTTGTGTTTTAGTATTTTTGTGTATCTATTTTGTTATTGTGCGACGTTGGCGGTGATGTCTTCGCTGTCTTTCTTGCCTTGTTTAACAAATGGCATAAGTTTGCGAAGCTCTCTGCCGACCCGCTCAAGTTCAGAGTTGTTTTCTTTTTCCTGGAGTGCATTGAACATCGGTCTGCCAACCTTGTTTTCAAGCAGCCAGTCGCGTGCGAACTTGCCGGACTGGATATTCTCCAGGACTTTTTTCATGCGTTCCTTTACGCCTTTATCAACGATATACGGGCCGACGGTGAAGTCGCCGAATTTGGACGTATCCGAGCAAGAGTAGCGCATTCCGGTAAGTCCGTTTTCATAGATTAGATCCGTCAGCATTTTCATTTCGTGACAAGTTTCAAAATAGGCATTTTCCGGCTGATAGCCGGCTTCAACGAGCGTGTCGAAAGCGGCTTCGATCAGATGAGTCATGCCGCCCATCAGTACGGCCTGTTCGCCGAACAGATCGGTTTCCGTCTCTTCTTTGAAGGTGGTCTTCAGAACGCCGGCGCGGGCGGCACCGAGGCCTTTTGCCCAGGCGAGCGCAATTTTTTCAGCGTTTCCGGTGGCATCCTGCTGTACTGCGTAGAATGCCGGAACACCGCCGCCATTGAGATATTCACGACGGCAGAAATGGCCCGGACCTTTAGGCGCAACCATGAAGACATCGACAAAGTCCGGCGGAACGATCTGCTTGAAGTGGATGTTGAACCCGTGAGCGAAAGCGATCGCATTGCCCGGCTTCAGGCCTGCTTCAACTTCTTTGTAATAAACAGCCGGTTGTTTTTCATCCGGAAGCAGCATGATCATGACATCTGCTTCTTCAGCGGCTTCTTTGACCGACTTCACGTCGAATCCGTCACGAACGGCCTTGTCCCAGGATTTGCCCGGCCGTGCACCGATCGCTACCTGAAAGCCGCTGTCGCGCAGGTTCTGAGCCTGAGAATGGCCCTGTGAACCATAGCCAAAAACGGCGATTTTCTTATTGCGGAGTACGTTTTCGTCGATATCGTTGTCATAATAAACTGTAGCTGTCATTTCTCTATCCCCTTCATCTTTTCTGTTTTGTATTGTTCAGGTCATATCGGCAACCGAAATCACGTCAACGAACCTGTCCATCTGTTTAATAAAGTGGTCAACCTTGTGTGCATCATCCGTATCGATCAGCATGCTGATGTCGGACATGCCCTTTCCCGGAAGCTTCTGCATTGTCAGGCCGTCAACATCCAGCTGTGCCCGTGACAGCAGATTTCCGATCCGCCCGAGCACACCGGAATTCGTCGTGACAATGGCAATAATGTTTCGTTTCATCACCTCACACCCCCGTCATTTCCTGCAGCCCTTTGCCGGGCGGCACCATCGGATACACATTTGCCATCTGGCGGACATGACAGTCAATCAGGACGGGCCCGGGCGTCTGCATGGCCGCATCCAGAGCCGGATCGATATCCGCCTTTTTCCCGATTCTCCGTCCGTCAATGCCGTAGCTTTCTGCAAGCCGGACAAAATCGGGCTGGAAAGACGACCGGGAATGCGAATAGCGCTGTCCGTAAAAGGCTTCCTGCCACTGACGGACCATGCCGAGCGCATGATTGTTCAGAATAATGATCTTAACCGGCAGATTTAACTCCCGCACCACAGCCAGTTCCTCCAGAGTCATCTGAAATCCGCCATCACCGACGATCGCGATGACTTGCTTCCCGGGTTCGGCAACCTGCGCACCGATCGCTGCGGGAAAACCGAAGCCCATCGTACCGAGTCCGCCGGAACTGGCCAGATGATTCGGACGTTCAAACCGATAATACTGAGCCGCCCACATCTGATGCTGCCCGACATCGGTTGTCACAATCGCGTCCGGTCCGGCATAGTGGCAGATCCGCTCGATCAGAAGCTGCGGCGGAATGGTCTCATCCCCGGCGGTGTCGTCATAATGCTGCGGATGCTTCCGGGTATAAGCGCTCAGACGGGCCAGCCAGTCTCTCCGGTCTTTGCAGGGGATCATCGCTTTTTCAAGCTTTCCCAGAGCGGCATTCGCATCACCGACAACCGGATAATCAACCGGAACATTTTTACCGATTTCCGAAGGGTCGATGTCGATGTGGGCAATCTTTGCGCCCGGAGCAAACCGTGTCAGATTGCCAGTCAGCCGGTCATCGAAGCGCGAGCCGACATTGATCAGTAGATCGCACTCCGAAATTGCCATATTTGCCGTGTACGTGCCGTGCATCCCGCCCATACCGAGAAACAGAGGATGCGATGCCGGAAAGCTGCCCAGTCCGAGAAGTGTGCTGACCACCGGGATCTGCTGACTTTGTGCGAAAGCACGCAGTCGTTCGCTGGCCATGGCATGCTGGACACCTGCCCCGGCCAGCAGCACCGGACGCACTGATTTTTCTATGGCACCGGCCAGGTTCCGGATCTGCGCTTCACTGACCTCTCCGGGAATGTGATAACCCCGAAGATGAATCGCGGGTTCTTCTGCCTGCGGATCGGGCTGCGCCTTACAGATATCTTTTGGCAAGTCAACAAGGACAGGGCCGGGTCGGCCGGTCGCCGCAATATAGAACGCCTCGTGAACCATCTGCGGCAAATCCTGTACATCCCTCACCTGGAAGTTATGTTTGGTCGCCGATGCCGTGATTCCGATAACATCTGCTTCCTGAAAAGCATCCGTGTTGATCACAGCCCGGGTAACCTGACCCGTAAAAACAACAACTGGCAGGGAATCCGTGTATGCGTCCATCAGACCGGTAACCAGATTGGTCGCACCGGGTCCGCTTGTCGCAATCACAATGCCCGGTTTTCCGGAGATCCGCGCATAGCCTTCTGCTGCATGGATGGCGCCTTGTTCATGCCGGGTCAGGATATGCCTGACTTTCTGGCGGTAAAGCGCATCGTACAAGGGAAGAACAGCCCCGCCCGGATACCCGAACACGACATCCGTACCCTCTCTTAGAATTGACTGGACCAGAAGATCCGCCCCCGTATTACAGGCAGACATCGGTTCATCCTCTGCTTTCGTGATTAGTGTCACACCATTTCTCCTCCTTTCTCAAAATTCAATGGCAATTGCTATTCCGGTCCGGCTGCATCCGGCGCTCCGGATGATGCCTTCCGTGTTCGACTCCCGGATACTTTTTTCGGATTCTGAGAAATTCAGGATCCGTCGCTTGCGGGAGTGACACAAATCTTAGTACGCTTACAAAAATCAGTCAACCCCATGTTTTTCATTTTTTTGAAAATTAGTACGTTGAAAATCGCCGCCACTTTATGAAGCAATTTGCTGCAGCACAAGGCAAAAGAAATTTTTTCGCCAACACTTTGTACACCCTTTATGCCGCTGTTTTTGTTACGGTCTTCCGGAAGTGCAGTCCCGCTATTCACCGTATCAAACACCGGATTATTTGTTCAAAAGCATGCAAATAATCAAAAAATAGAAAAACTTGTCTGCAAAAGCGGTTGACATACACCTGAAGCGGCTTTATACTTGCGATACAAATTCAAAACAACAATGTTCCAAGCGAGGTATTCGCATTATGTTATTCCCATTCAACAATCGAGTCGTGAATGTGTTGATTATTAGCTAGGGCCTTGGCAATCGCTGAAAAACTTAACGATTGTCCGGGTCCTGGTTTGTATGAATGGGGACCCGGCAAGAAAGAGCTCCCGTTCAATCAGGAAACGGGAGCTCTTTTCTATATACACATACAGAAAAACAGAGAGGATGAAGTGAAGTTGCGAAGTGATGAAATCAAGAAAGGGCTGGACAGAGCGCCGGCACGAAGCCTGCTGAGAGCAACCGGAGTCGTCAGAAATTCGGAGGATATGAAGAAACCATTTATTGCCGTATGTAATTCATACACGGATATTGTTCCCGGCCATGTCCATCTGAAAAAGCTGGCAGAAGTAGCAAAGCAGGCGATCCGGGAGGCCGGCGGTGTCCCGTTCGAATTCAATACGATTGCTGTGGACGACGGAATTGCCATGGGGCATATGGGGATGCGCTACTCCCTCCCCAGCCGCGAATTGATCGCCGACTCCGCCGAGACAATGATCAATGCCCACTGGTTCGACGGTGTATTCTTTATGCCGAACTGCGATAAAATCACCCCGGGCATGCTGCTCGCCGCTGTCAGGACCAATGTTCCTGCAATCTTCTGTTCCGGCGGCCCGATGAAAGCCGGGCTGTCTGCAGAAGGTAAGGCATTGACTCTGTCCTCCGTCTTCGAAGGTCTCGGCGCCTACAAAGAAGGACGGATCACAAAGGAGCAGTTCCTCAATATCGAAGCCTCTGCCTGTCCGACATGCGGTTCCTGTGCCGGAATGTTCACTGCCAATTCGATGAACAGCCTGATGGAAGTTCTCGGTGTTGCGCTCCCCGGAAACGGAACGAAACTGGCCATTTCTGAAGAACGGCGCGAACTGGTCCGCAAATCCGCTTTCCGGCTGATGGACCTGGTAAAGAACAACGTCCGGCCGCGCGACCTGATCACTGCCGAGGCCGTCGACGATGCATTCGCGCTCGATATGGCAATGGGCGGATCGACGAACACCGTACTCCATATGCTGGCTGTTGCCTCTGAAGCAGGCATCGATTACGACCTGAACCGGATCAACCAGGTTGCTGAAAAAGTGCCTTATCTCGCTAAAATCGCACCAAGTTCCGCGTATTCGATGCAGGATGTCGACGAAGCGGGCGGTATCTCCGCCATCATCAAGAGTCTCGTCGACATGGGCGGCGTTCTTCATCCTGATCGCCCGACAGTGACCGGAAAAACGCTTCGGGAGAATGTTGCAGATGCCTCCGTCAAAAATCCTCAAGTCATCCATCCGCTGGAAAGGGCCTACAGTAAAACCGGTGGCCTGTCCGTGCTGTTCGGCAACCTCGCGCCGAAAGGGGCCGTGATCAAAGTCGGCGGCGTCGATCCGTCAGTCAAAGTCTTTACCGGCAAAGCCATCTGCTTCAATTCTCATGACGAAGCCGTCGAAGCCATCGACAATCATACCGTCCAGAAAGGGCACGTGGTGGTCGTCCGGTATGAGGGGCCGAAAGGCGGACCGGGCATGCCGGAAATGCTCGCGCCAACTTCTTCGATTGTCGGCCGCGGGCTGGGCAAAGACGTTGCGCTGATTACCGATGGCCGGTTCTCAGGAGCTTCACGCGGCATATCGGTTGGTCACATCTCCCCGGAAGCCGCTTCCGGCGGACCGATCGCTTTAGTCAAAGACGGCGACACAATTACGATCGATCTGACGCATCGTACCATTCATCTTGCTGTTTCCGACGCCGAACTTTCAGAGCGGCGCAAGCAGCTGACACCGTTCCGTCCGAAAGTCCGGACCGGCTATCTGGCACGCTACGCTGCTCTGGTCACATCCGCTCATACAGGCGGCGTCATGCGTCTGCCGGAGTCGTGGACCGAACAGCCGGACAAAGAGACGGAACCAGCCAAATAAACAAAGCCTTTAGAAAAAGCATTCGGGTTTCTGACTGTTTCTTCTATTATATAGCGGCTATTTTTACATTACAGAAAAAGAAAAACTGATTATTCCGTTCGCTCATAATCCACCATTGTCTATTTTCGTGAAAGGCGATATATTCTGCTGAGCGTCGATATATTTTTGTGAAGGGCGATATATTCTGCTGAGCGTCGATATATTTCGCGAAGGGCGATATATTCTGCTGAGCGTCGATATTTTTTCGCGAAGGGCGATATATTCTGCTGA
>NZ_KB899044.1 GCF_000377985.1 Sporolactobacillus vineae DSM 21990 = SL153 | reverse complement strand
AGTGGAAGCGCGGTGACGCGTGAAGCGGACAGATACTAATCGGCCGAGGGCTTAACCCGGAAGGGTTAAGGATCAGGCAGATCGACATGGCAAAACATTCGTTACCAGTTTTGAAGGCTCGGTCCAGGCCGGGTTTACGTCTGGCGGTTATAGCGAAGAGGTCACACCCGTTCCCATCCCGAACACGGCCGTTAAGCTCTTCGGCGCCGATGGTAGTGGGGGGCTGTCCCCCTGTGAGAGTAGGTCACTGCCAGGCAAAAGATAAAGAGGCATTTTCCAGAAATGGAGGATGTCTCTTTTTTTAACCTATGAACCGGTTTAAATAATTTTGCTTTTTCATGTCATCAATTGGCACATCGGAAGATGTGAGATTCCCGCAGGATTAGCGCTTCATCTGGCCCTGCGCAATATAACGAGAAGAGCGAATACCTGCAGCGGGAAACAACAGCCCGGTTCATCAGAGCTCGTTAAATAATCAATGGGCAACAAATGAATAAGCTTATGGATTGAGCTGAAAAAGTTGCAATTTGTCAAAGTACGTCTAAAATGTGATAATTGAAAGGATAAATTGTGAACATCCATTTTCACGAAATTTCATCAAGATCCGAAGCACTGCAAGTGGTTGTTTCCGACTGAAAAAAGTTAGCTAGTGTAAGAGTATAATGGAGATTGGGAAGAGGATGATGAAAACGAAAGTTTCATTGTTTACCACCTGTCTGGGAGAACTCTTTTATGTTGACGTTTTAAAGGATGTCACCGAGGTTCTTGAAAGACTGGGTTGCGATGTTGATGTTCCTGAAGGTCAGGTATGCTGTGGCCAGCCGGCATTTAACAGCGGTTACATTGAAGATTCCAGGGGTCCGGCTAAGCAAATGATCCGGGCTTTCTCGAATTCGGAATATATTGTCTGTCCCTCCGGTTCTTGTGCTGCCATGTTTCACGAGTATCCGGATTTTTTTGCAGACGATCCGGTATGGCATGAGAAAGCAGTGGCAATTGCTGAAAAAACTTATGAGTTTACTCAGTTTATCGTACATGTCCTGGGTGTTGAGGATGTCGGTGCAGAGTATCATGCCCGTGCGACGCTGCATACCTCGTGTCATATGACGCGTCTTCTCGGAGAAAGAGAATCGCATTATAAATTGTTGAGCCATGTGAAAGGCCTTGAACTGGTTAAACTGCCGAATAATTATGACTGCTGCGGTTTCGGCGGTACCTTCTCAGTCAAAATGTTCCCGATTTCCGAACAGATGGTTGACGAGAAGATCAGGCATATCGAAGAAACAAAGGCAGATGTATTAATCGGTGCGGACGCGAGCTGTCTGATGAATATCGGCGGGCGCCTCAGAAGAATGGGAAAGCCGATTAAAGTGCTGCATATTGCCCAAATTCTGAACAGCAGACCTGAAACAGAAGGGGGTGATCATCATGCCGATGAAAGTCGGGAATCTACCCTTCTTTGAGGGTGTGGATCAGGCAATTCACAATACGTTCATGGTTAATGCCGTGTCATCCGCACAGGACGGTCTGAGAGAGAAGAAGCGGAAAGCGACGACCGGCGACCCGACTCTGGGAAACTGGGAAGACTGGCGTGATGCGGGAGAAGAAATCCGCCAGTTTACACTCAATCATCTGGACTATTATCTGAAACAGCTCAGCGACCAATTTGCCGCACGCGGCGGTCATGTGTTTTTTGCACAAACGGCCGAAGAAGCGCGTGAGTACATAAAAAAGGTCGTCCGGAAGAAAAAGGCCAAAAACATCGTAAAATCCAAATCAATGGTAACTGAAGAAATCAGTCTGAACGAGGCGCTTGAAGAAGAGGGCTGTGACGTGCTCGAAACGGATCTGGCAGAATTTATCCTTCAGGTCGACCATGACCGGCCGTCACATATAGTTGTCCCGTCAGTGCACAAGAACAGGCAGCAAATACGTGATTCTTTCCGGAAGATCGGGTACACCGGCACGGATGAGCCCAAAGAACTCGCCGGATTCGCCCGAAAAACTTTACGTGGAAAATTTCTGCATGCGGATGTCGGGATTACCGGATGTAATTTTGCGGTGTCCGAAACCGGCAGTATCTGTCTGGTGACCAATGAAGGCAATGCCAATATGGTAACGACTTTCCCGAAAACGCAGATCACGGTTATGGGTATGGAACGCCTGGTACCCAGTTGGAAAGAACTCGATGTCCTGGTCACCTTACTGTGCCGCAGTTCTGTCGGACAGCGGCTCACAACTTATGTGACGGATATTACACCCGGAGCCCAGCCGGATACGGTGGACAGTCCGCAAGATTATTATCTCGTCATACTTGACGGCGGACGGTCAAGGGCGCTGGGAACGGAGTTTCAGTCAGCGCTGCAATGCATCCGCTGTGCTGCCTGCCTCAATGTATGTCCGGTATATCGCCATATTGGCGGCCACGCCTACGGTTCGATTTATCCGGGTCCGATCGGCGCTGTGCTCTCACCGATCCTCGGCGGTTATAAGGAATATGGCAAACTGCCTTACGCGTCGAGCCTGTGTGCCGCCTGTACCGAGGCCTGCCCTGTCCGAATTCCGCTCCATAAACTGCTGATCCGGCACAGGGAGAAATATGTTGAAGGCGGCGGGAAACCGCCTTTCTCTGAAAAAGCAGGCATGAAGACGTTCAGCATCGGTGCAAGCTCGCCGCGGCTCTATCGGGCAGGGATGAAAACCGCTCCGTTTATCCTGAAACCACTGGTACATGACGGCGCGATTGAGAAGGGACCGGGTCCGATGAAACCTTGGACACACGGACGCGATTTGCCGCAGCCGAGTCAGGAAGACTTCAGGACCTGGTTTCGGAAACACAAGCAGTCTGAAATGACGGGTAAAAATCACGAAACGGGTGAACAGCAATGAGCGGAACGATCGAAAATCGGGAATCATTTCTTCAGAACATTGCTTCGAAACTGAACCGCAAAGCCGGAGAATATGTAAAAACACCTGAATGGACGCATCAGCCGCAGTTCGGAGTCCGTCGGGGGGCCTCACGAAGAGAACTGACCGATGTCCTGAAAAATGCTGCTGAAGCAGTATACACAAAGGTATTTGAAACGGATGCTGCGGGATTACCCGATCAGCTCGATCAGGTCATTCAGGAATATGGCGGCGCTCCGGCAATCGCAACGAGAGACGGGCGATTTACGGAGTATGGATTAAATAGTCTTTTTGAAAAATATCACATTGAGACCTGGAATGTTGCTGAGGGCCACAAGAACATTGATCGTGCCGCTCAGGCCAATATCGGACTGTCTGTCTGCGATGTGATGCTTGCTGAATCGGCTACAGCAGGCCTGTACCATGACAAGGATAAGGCAAGAAGCGTCAGTCTGCTGCCGGTTGCTTCCATCGTTATTGTTCCGGCCAGTGTGATCGTTCCAAGGCTGACACAGGCGATGCAGCAGGTGGAGAGCGACATTGCTGACGGTAAAGAAATATCGCATTATATCAACTTTATTTCGGGTCCAAGTAACAGCGCCGATATTGAGATGCGGCTTGTCGTCGGCGTGCACGGCCCGGTCAAAGTGGCTTACGTCGTTGTCAGCGACCGTTAGATCAGCGACCTTTCTCATATTAATGCTCTTTTGAAATTATGTTGTTTTTCTTAGAATGGTCACTCACGGATCTGACCGTCACCTTCGACCAGATATTTAATACTTGTCAGTGCGTCAAGTCCCATCGGACCACGGGCATGGAGTTTCTGCGTGCTGATGCCGATTTCGGCGCCGAATCCGAATTCTTCGCCGTCAGTAAAACGTGTCGAAGCATTATGGTAAAGCGTCGATGCATCAACATATTTAAAAAAGTGTGCGACATGCTCCGGTGTTTCAGAAACGATGGATTCCGAATGCTCGGTTCCGTAGCGATTAATGTGGGTGATCGCTTCGTCGGTGCTGCCGACAATTTTGATGGCGACAATTTTATCCAGATATTCGGTTTTCCAGTCGTCTTCCGTCGCTGCGCGCAATTCCGGATACTGATCGGCTGCCTCCGGATCAATCCGGCAGGTAACACCTGCAACCTGAAGCGCATCGATCAGATCATGACCATGAAGATTGAACCAGTTGCGTTCCACGATGATCGTTTCAATGGCATTGCAGACGGAAGGGCGCTGTACTTTGGCGTTCAGTGCAATGCTGATGGCCATCTCCGGCTTAGCTGACCGGTCAATAAACAGGTGGCAGTTGCCTGCACCCGTTTCGATGACGGGAACACTGGCCTTTTCGATAACATTCCGGATCAGCCTTTTACTGCCGCGCGGAATCAGAACATCAATCAACCCGTTCAACCGGAAAAAACGATCGGCAGTTTCATGACGCGTATCTTCAAGCAGCTGGACTCCGTCGGCAGGGAGATGAGCGGCCGTCAGTGCTTCCTGAATGACTGAAACCAGAGCTTTATTTGCGTTCAGGGCTGAACCGCTGCCCCTGAGAAACACGGCATTGCCGGTTTTGAGACAAAGCCCGGCCGCATCTGTCGTGACATTCGGCCTTGCTTCATAGACCATACCGACGACACCGAGCGGTACACTGATTTTTCGGATACGCAGTCCGTTCGGACGGGTCCAGGTGGTCAGGCAATTACCAATCGGGTCCTTGAGTTTGGTCAGATGTACCAGCGCGTCGGCCATCGACGAAAGGCGGTCGTCGGTAAGCGTCAGTCTGTCGATTAACGCATCCGTCGTACCCGCTTTCTTGGCTGCCTGAACGTCTTGTGCATTTGCCGAAAGAATCTTTCCGCTCTGGCGGCGAAGGTTTGCCGCGATTTCGAGAAGTGCCGTATTCTTCTGATCTGATGAAGCGGCTGCCAGTGCCTGAGAGGCGTTCTTTGCCTTTCTTCCTTTAGACAATAGATCATCTGCTTTGATCTTCTGATTCATGGTTCATCGTCCTTTCTTTTGAAAGATATTGATCGGCTGAATCCGTACTGTCCATGGCACCCAATTATCGCGATGCACAACTTCAGGACGGTCTCCGTTTGCTTTATTCATTGCCATGTCACTGGGCATTCTTTTAATTTCGTTCAGCTGCTCGGATGAATAATTGACCTGTCCCTTGCCAAGTACATGATGGTGACGGTCGACAATCTGGATCACTTCGCCGGCAAAGAAGCGGCCACATATTTTTTTGATACCGGCCGGCAGCAGGCTCTTGCCTTCATCCATCAACGCATGTACCGCGCCGTCGTCGATTTCAATTTTCCCGGATACCCGTGAATGCAGGGCAATCCACTGTTTGGATACTTTGAGGGAGGGCTTCAGGTCGGCGCCGCCAATATAGGTACCGTCGCCGCTTCCTTCAACGACCGCCTGAAGCGTCTCAGGCGAACCGCCCTTGCCAATGAATACCCTGACACCAAGAGAGACGGCCACTTTCGCTGCACGAAGTTTGGATTTCATGCCGCCGGTGCCGACCTTAGATCCGGATGTGCTGCTGACTTCTTCGAGCAACTGGTCCGACACCGCTGCGAGCTGATGGTAGCGGACGGCATCCGGATATAATGTCGGGTTTTTATTATAAAGACCGTCGACATCGGTGAGAATCACCAGAAAATCCGCATGAACCAGTCCGCTGACCAGTGCGGAGAGCATATCATTGTCGCCGAAAGTCAGCTCTTCAAGAGACACAGAATCATTTTCATTGATGATCGGGATGACGGAACGCCGGAGCAGTTCAGATAATGCTGAGTAGGCGTGACTCATCTGTTCACGACGTTCAAAATCCTGCCGTGCCAGCAGCAGCTGGGCGATCGCGATCTGATGGCGGCTGAACGCATCGGCATAATGTTTCAGCAGCATGACCTGGCCGACTGCCGCCGCCGCCTGTTTTCCGGCAATCGTTACCGGACGGGCGGGATAGCCCAGTCCGGAATAGCCGGCCGCAACCGCTCCCGAAGAGACAATGATGACTTCATGGCCTGCCCTTTTCAATCGGGCAACCGCTTCGACATGTCGTTCCAGTTTTTTCGTGTCCAGCTGGCCGTGGGTGTCGGTCAGTGAGCTGCTGCCGATCTTAATGACGATTCGTTTTGACTCCATCACTTTTTTCCTTCCGCAAAAAAAGCCTCTCTCCATCCTGTTTAAAAGGACGGGGAGAGGCTTTACCCGCGGTACCACCTTTGTTAGCACAGCCTGATATGCCGTGCTCTCTCGGAGCTCCGTATCGTGAAGCAGACGGACCGGTTATTGGCCGGACAGCTCAAGGGTAGGTTCAGTATCAGTCATGCCGCGATTTCTTTCAGCCTGGAAAACCGCTCTCTTGTGCGTCTGAGTACCTACTGATCCCTGTCAACGCTCATATTAAGTATAGCTATTATATGCTCTGGACGGGACAGCGTCAAGAAATTCAGTTAAACAAACGCTGCGTTCATACCGCTTCCGGTACAGGCAGAATTTTTTACGGACTGCTTCGGTGATGTTAGAATATATTCTGACAAATACTTTCCCGGAGGTTTGGCAAATGGCATTTACACTTCAGATTGGCGAATCTGCACCGGATTTCTCTTTGCCGGCGACAGATGGAAAAACATATTCTATGAACGATTTTTCAGATGCAAAAATACTGGTTGTTTTTTTTACATGCAATCATTGTCCGTTTGTTCTGGGGTCGAATCCGGTTACCGTACAAACAGCCGAGAAATATAAGAAAAATGGGGTAAAATTTGTCGCGATCAATGCAAACAGCGAGCACACGCACCCCGGGGATTCGTTCCGTCACATGGTGGAGCAAATGAATGACAAGCACTATCCGTGGCCTTATCTGCGGGATGAATCTCAGGATACGGCAAGGGCATACGGCGCATTGCGAACACCGCATTTCTTTGTTTTCGACCAGAAACGCGAGCTTGTCTATACCGGCAGAGAACTGGATAATCCGAGACAGCCGGAGAAGGCGACGGTCAATGATCTGGACAATGCGCTGGCACAGCTGACACGTGGTGAAGAAGTAAGCACAAAACTCACGAACCCGATCGGCTGCAATGTCAAGTGGGAGGGCAAGGACGCTCACTGGATGCCGGGTGAGGCGTGCGATCTTGTCTGATCCGCAAGGCAAAGGCAGCAAAACATGCATCAGTCAGCCTGTTTCATTTGAATGAGCAGGCTGTTTTCATACCTGCAATAAAGGATGGGTAGAATGGATACAGATGGCTTTGACAGGTTAGAGAACCGGAAAGGAACCGCTTCTGAAAAATGGGACGCCGCAGACAAACTGTTTCATGGGCACGATCTGCTTCCGATGTGGGTTGCGGACATGGATTTTCAGGTGCCGCAGGAGGTGACCGCGGCGCTGGAGCGGCGGATCCGGCACGGCATTTATGGTTATACGTTTCGGACCGAGAGCTATTTCGATGCCGTCCGGGCATGGATGAAGGAGCACCACGACTGGACGGTTCGGAAGGAGTGGATCTGCCACAGTCCGGGCGTCGTGACGGCACTGAATTTGCTGGTCGACGGTCTGACGCAGCCGGGCGACAAAGTGCTGATTCAACCCCCGGTTTATCCGCTATTCCGCCGGTCGGTCAGCCACCAGTCGCGTGAGCTTGTGACCAATCCGCTGATCTATGAGAATGGGAGCTATCATATGGATTTCTCCGACCTGGAAGTGAAGCTGGCGGATCCGAAAGTCAGGATGATGATCCTCTGCTCCCCGCATAATCCTGTCGGCAGGGTGTGGACGCTTGATGAACTGACGGCGGTAGCCCGGCTTGCGGAGAAGTATCATGTACTTGTTGTTTCGGATGAAATTCATGGTGATCTGACCTATGGGGCGCATCATCAGATCCCGTTTGCCGGATTGTCGGCCTACACGGCGTCACACTCTGTGGTCTGCACAGCGCCGAGTAAGACGTTTAATCTGGCCGGGCTGCAGATTTCGAATATCATCATTCCAGATCCGCAATTGAGAAGGATTTATTTGCGGCAGCTCGGTCGTTTCAGCCTTGGAAGTCCGAATACTTTAGGTGTGACGGCTGCTGAGGCTGCTTATCGTTATGGTTCTTCATGGCTGAAAGCATGCCTTGGCTATATCGGCGGCAATGCCGATACAGTCAGAAGTTATATTGACAATGATCTGCCTGAATTGTCTCTCGTGCCTCTTGAAGGCACTTATCTGGCATGGATCGACTGCCGCCGTCTTGGCCTTGATAAGAACGAGCTGCGGGAATTTATGACTGATCAGGCAAAACTGGCTGTCAATCCCGGGGATACTTTCGGGAAAGAAGGCGATGGGTTTATCCGGCTCAATCTTGCCTGCCCGCATTCGCTTGTCCTTCAGGCCATGGGCAGGCTCAGAAAGGCCGTTCGTGCACGCTGACGCTTTACCGGATTAAAGGGAACCGGTTGCTGTTCTGATCCGTAAATTATAGATGACTGGTTAATGGTAAAGGCATGGTTGAAAAATTAATTGGAGGAATTCATTTATGTTAAAGAAAATGCTTGCCGCGTTCGTTGCCCTGGCACTTATCTTTTCACCGCTCGGGGACACTGTTTTTCATCAGGATACTCAAGTCAGTGCAAAAGGGTACCGCACAGGAATCAAATCATTTACACCGAATAAAAGCAATAGCTTCAACTCATTCTTTAAGAGCAAGAGTCAGCGAAACAACACGAATACGGCAACAAATGGATTTCCCCGTGGATTCAGCGGCGGCGGATTTATGCGCGGGATGATTTTCGGAGGTTTGTCCGGTCTGCTGTTCGGCAGTCTGCTGTCACACTTTGGAGGATTCGGCATGATCGCCGGGTTCCTGATCAATATTGTGGCCATTCTTGCCATTATTGCGCTGATCCGGTATCTGTTTGTCAGCTTCGCCGAAAGAGCAAGGCGGAGAAGGGCAGAGGAATCTGACCGATGGAAGAGATAATTATTGGCGAACAGGATCTGATCAATGTGATCTGCCTCTATACCGCCGACCGGAAGGGTATCAAGCCGCAGGACGTGCAGGCGGAATTGATCTACGATGATGATTACGGCTTTTCTGCCGAGGTCTACGCAGCCGGCCGGAAGCAAGTGTACATTGCTTCAAATATCATTGACGCGATCCGATTCTGGCTGGAGCATGAGCAGGGGGCGGATCCTTTTGCGGCCGCATTAAGACTGGAAATGGATGAGCAACTGGGGATCATTGCGCATTGTACGTATTAAATAAAACAGGTAAACAATAAGCGGACAGCCGTTCTTTCTGGTTGCCCGCTTATTGTTAGTGCGCCCGGGGAAACGTCAGCGTGAACAGGGTTCCGGATGTCTCGTTGCTTACGACATTGATTTTTCCGTGATGATCCCGGACAATCGTGCAGATCATCATCAGACCCAGACCGGTTCCCGTTTCTTTCGTTGTAATAAAAGACCGGCCCAGATGTTTCTGAATCTCTTCGGGGATGATCCGGCCGCGGTTTTGGATGCTGACCGACTCAGACGGACCGTTTCCCTTAAGGATTACGTGTACGGAACTGTTTTCAAAAGAAGCCTCAATGGCATTCTTGATCAGATTGATAAACATCTGTTTCAACTTGGTCCGGTCGCCCATAATCTGATGCGGTGAATTGTCATATTGAATAATCAGGCGGATATTTTTTTCCGCAGCCAGTGACTGAAACAGGTGAATCACTTCTCCTGAAATACTTTTCAGATTCTGTAATTCGAAGCAACCGGTCTTGGGTCTGGCAAAATAAAGCAATTCTCCGGTAATTTTTTCAATGTTTTCGACTTCTTTTAAAAGAATCGTAAGATACTCTCGATTGATGACCGGCTCTTTTTGCATCAGTTGCAGAAATCCCTTTATGGCCGTCAGCGGGTTTTTAATTTCATGAATAATCCCTGCAGAGAATTCGCCGATCATCGATAATTTCGATGCCTGGAGCAGATGATCCTCGATCTTTTTCTGGTCCGACAAATCTTTAAGGATCAACAGTACTGTCGACGTATTCCGGCCCGGCAGTCTTCTGACCCGTCCTTCGGTAAACCGCGTCACACCGTCTGAGTTGTGGACGGTCAGATAAAAAGCATTGCTGCTTTCTTCCGTGTCCGCAGACAAAGCTGCAGCTTGATGCTTCAGTTCGTCGGATGACGGTGCATCCAGGAACTGCGAAACAAAGGCATCGGTAACGGATGTGCCGGGATGGCCTGCCAACAGTGCATTTGCCGAGTGATTGGCAAAGATGATTCGTCCTTTTTCGATAATCAGGACGGCATCGAAGACAAGATCGATGATTTGATCAAAATGTGACGCTTCCCGGATGTTTCCGCTCATGGTATTGCCTCCCAAATCAAATAATAATTTTAATTACCACATTTGTAAACTTATATGCGAAAATGGCGAATCTATGACGAAAAATGGCTCATTGGCTGACTGCAGATATTTTGTCGATCAATACGGGAAAAGTTTTTGGCGACTTTCATTGTCAGATCACTGCAAATGCGCTAAACTTTAACTGATAACAATTATCATTATCAGAATGATTCAGGAGGCACATCATGAACCTTGCTGAACTGAAACCAGGTGTGCATGCGGTGATTACCGATCTGTCAAAGACAGACCGGATGGTCAACAAAAGGTTGAGAGATTTAGGCGTAACGGCAGGCACACTGATTTGTCTCAGGTCGGTTATGCCGCTGGGCGGACCGTGCTGTTTCGAATCCTGTGGTGAGTGTATCGGTATTCGCCGCGCTGAGGCGGAGACCATCGATGTGGAGTGTGACACTCATTGGAAGTCGCTCTGATCGGGAATCCAAACACCGGAAAAACATCTCTTTTCAATTATTTGACGGGTTCCTATGCGTTAATCGGCAACTGGAGCGGCGTGACGGTCGAAAAAAAAGTGGGACGGCTGAAAAACCGTGACGGTCTGCTTATTGATCTTCCCGGAATATACACGGTTGCTCCTTTATCCAAAGATGAATCCGTGACATCCAGGTTTCTGATCGACAATCATTTCTCACAGATCGTCAATATCGTGGACGCCTCGCAACTGGAAAGAAATCTGCAGCTGACGATCGAATTACTCGAGCTTGGCAAACCGGTTGTCATTGCGCTGAATATGATGGACGTCGCGAAACATCGCGGGATGGAGATTGATCGCCTGAGTCTGTCGAAGCTGCTCCGGGTTCCGGTGATTCCGATTGTTGCCCGAAGCGGAAGAGGCTGTCATCTGGTCTCCGAATCGCTGTCGGCATCAGCAGCGGATAGGCCGCACACCTTCCGAATCGACTATGGTTCTGAATCGGAGCGCGCGATCAGCCGGCTCAGCCTCTTTTTTCCTGAATCCGGGGTAAACAGACGCTGGCTGGCGATTCAGGCACTTGAGGGAAACAAGGATGCCCGGAATCGGATTCAATCGGAAACAGACCGGAATGATGCCATTGAGGCCAGCTGTGATCTTCGGAAAGCGCTTCAGGAAAACGGTCAGGCAGAGACCGTTTCCGACTGGTTTTACCAGATCAGGAAGAAGTACATTCACGAAATTATCCGCCAGGTCGTCCGTCATCGTGAGGAAATGAATCAGACGGCGCTGTCGACGAAGATTGATGCGCTGGTTACCAATAAATTTGCCGGAATCCCTCTGTTTCTGGGAATTATGTATCTGATCTTCCATATCACTTTTGAATGGATCGGGAATCCGTTATCCAATCTGCTTGATGCTTTCTTCTCCGGACCGCTGACCGACTGGACGCGTCAGGCGCTGAATGCTGCCGGCGTGGCCACGGTGATCCGTGACGTCGTGCTGAACGGGATCATTGCCGGAGTCGGCGGGGTGATCGTATTCGTTCCGCAAATATTTGTCCTCTTTTTCTTTCTCTCATGGATTGAGGATTCAGGATATATGACACGCGTCGCTCTGGTCATGGACCGGCTGATGCAGCTGGTCGGGCTCAACGGGAAAGCGTTCATACCGCTGGTTATCGGGTTCGGATGCAATATTCCGGGCGTCATGGCGGCGCGGACGATTGAACAGCCTAAAGAGCGGCTGCTGACCGTGCTGATTTCTCCGCTGATGTCCTGTTCGGCGAGGCTCACTGTATACAGTTTGTTCGCCGGTGTTTTCTTTGCCCGTTATCAGGCACTCGTTGTCCTGTCTTTGTATGCGCTGAGCATTGTTCTGGCCATGCTGATGGCCAAACTCTTCTCATTGTTTATGAAGAAGGAAACCTCTGTATTTGTTCTCGAGCTTCCCCCGTACCGGCTCCCAAATCTTCGGACGATCATGAGAAGTACATGGGATAAGGCAAAAGGTTTTGTCAGAAAAGCCACGACATTTATTCTCGGCGGGACGATTCTCGTCTGGGCGCTCTCTTATTTCGGTACAGCCGGAGCAAACGTTCCGCTGGATCACAGCTTTCTCGCCATGATCTGCGGTTTTCTGGCGCCGCTTGTGGCGCCGCTTGGTTTTGGCAGCTGGCAGGCTGCATCGGCGCTCATATCCGGATTTATGGCGAAGGAATCGGTCGTATCGACGCTGAGTATGGTTTATCATACTGCGGCGGCAGGATCACTGACGGAATCGATCAGACAATCGTTCACACCGCTGCAGGCTTACAGTTTTATGGTTTTTACACTATTGTATATTCCTTGTATGTCGACCGTCCCGGCGATTAAGCATGAGGTCGGCTCAACGAAGCTGACGCTGTTTACGATGGGTTATTGTGTCGCGCTGGCCTACACCGTTTCATTTATTGTGTACCGTCTGGGACTGCTGGCAGGATTTTAACGTCATGAAACAGGAGGGGTGACAGGAATGGGTATGGTGATCAGTATTCTTCTGGGTTTCCTGATTTTCGGCTACGCAGGCTGGATGATGATCCGGTTCATCCGGACTAGCCGGCAAGGAAAATGTGCCACATGTGCGATTAAAGAGGCATGCGGACAAAAGGACTGTCACTGCGGTGAAAAAAAGGAACCTGTCTGAGCGATCTTTAAAGTAACCGCCGGACCCTTTTGTATATGGATCTTATGTTAACATAATGTATAATTAGGTTAACTATAAATTAAAAGGGGGACGGTCACTTTGCCTGAACTTACATCGCTTCATGCAACTGAATTAATTCGGCTATACAGTACGCATAAGCTCAGCCCGGTTGACGTAACGACAGAGGCGTTCAAGCGGATCAGACAGCTGGATCCGTCGATTAATGCGCTGATCACACTGAATGAAGATCAGGCGCTCCGGCAGGCGAAACTTTCAGAGGAGCGGTATCGGCAGGGAAACAGTTTGCAGCTTGACGGAGTGCCCGTTGCGATCAAAGACCTGACGAACACAAAAGGTATCCGTACCACTTACGGCAGTCTGGTGTACCGGAATTATATCCCGGGTGAGGATGCGACGGTGGTCCGCCGTCTGAAAGCGGCCGGTGCCATAATCATCGGGAAAACCAACACGCCGGAGTTCGGTCATAAGGGAACGACCAGCAACCGGCTCTTTGGCGCGACAAAGAATCCATGGAATCTGAGGAATGGAACAGGCGGTTCAAGCGGCGGATCCGCTGCTGCCGTTGCCGCGGGATTCTGCCCGATTGCTGAGGGCAGTGACGGAGGAGGATCCATTCGGATTCCGTCAAGTCTCTGCGGTATTTATGGGTTCAAGCCGACTTTCGGCCGTGTGCCGTCGGATAATCATCCGGATAATCTGTTTGGCGACACGGTACCGTTCATCAGTCACGGTCCAATGGCCCGTACGGTTGCCGATGCGGCACTGATGTTCGATGCCATTCAGGGGCCATCCCTGCGCGATCCCTATTCACTGGACAGGCTGGTTCCTTCAGTTTCTGAAACCTTGACGGATCGTCGCAAGCCCTTTCGTGTCGGTTTTACTGAAAATTTTGGGATTTATCCGGTTGACGCAGAAATCGGTACCATTTTTCGAGGGGCACTGAGAAAAATGGAGGAGGGCGGAGCGAGCGTGGCTCCTGCAAAAATTAAGATGGGTAAGGATTTGCACGGCTATGTTCATTTCTTTAACCGACTGTGGATGATTGGCCTGGCGGTAAGTATGGATCGTCTTGTCCGGGAGCACCGGAGTGAGCTCTCGGATACGCTGATTTCAATGATTGAACGCGGACAACACGCGACAGCTGATGAATATCTCAACATGAACCATTACCGGACTTATTTATGGAAAATGTTTCAGGATCAGCTGAATCATTTTGACATTCTCGTTTCCCCGACACTTGGCGCGGCGGCTTATACGGCTGATGCCGAAGGGCCGGAGGAAGTCAACGGAAGGCACATTGATCCGGAATCCGAATGGATGATGACCAGCCCGATTAACCTGACCGGACAGCCGGCCTGTTCCGTGCCGATCGGCTTTACCAGGTCAGGACTTCCTGTTGGTATGCAGTGCATCTGCCGGCGTCTGGACGACCGGAAACTTTTTCAGTTTGCCCGGTGGGTAGAGACACTTCTCAGGATACGCACACTGGCGCCCTCCGCTGAATGAATGAAGAATGACCGGCAAAGAACCTGACAAAATTTTTGTCCCGATAATGATTAAAAAAGCAAATGACAGCCTTTACATTTATGAAGTAAGGGTTTACAATTATCTTGTTGAACGAAGTGAATAAGCCCATTATTCATTCTTTGCACTTTGTAATAACCCAGCTTTTATCGAACGTTTACACCCTTCACCAGGCAGTTGGTGAAAGATGTGAAACGCGGTGTTCCTCCGGAAAATGTCGGAGGTCATTTTTTTATAATTCTGAGTTTTGTTCGTTGCTTACAAAAAAAGACGTTCTCGCCAGGGAGAACGCCTCTTCATGATAAACCTTATTTCTTTTCAGCAGTTGGAATAACTTCTTTGTCCAGAGGACCGTTTTCACCAAGGTAATAACGGTTCAATGGTTTGAGATTCTCGTCGAGTTCGTAAACAAGCGGTGTACCAGTCGGAATGTTCAGGTTGATGATAACTTCTGCCGGCAGATTGTCCAGGTGTTTGACAAGAGCACGAAGCGAGTTGCCGTGAGCGGCGATGATGATTTTCTTGCCTGCCTTAACTTCCGGAGCAATTTTGATGTTCCAGTAAGGAAGGACACGGGCAACCGTGTCCAGCAGGTTCTCTGTCAGCGGCTGCTCATCTTCCGTCAGTTCGCTGTAACGGGGATCATGAAGCTGAGCGGTAAACCGTTCGTCGTCTTTAGTCAGTGCAGGCGGCTGTACGTCAGCGGAACGCCTCCAGATATGTACCTGTTCGGCACCGTACTTTTCTGCTGTCTTGGCTTTGTTCAGGCCCTGCAGTGCGCCGTAATGACGCTCGTTCAGACGCCATGTGTGTTCCACCGGAATATACGTTTCGTCCAGTGCATGCAGCACATTCCATAACGTATGGTTGGCACGTGTCAGAACCGACGTGAAGGCAAGATCGAAAGTGTAGCCGTTCTTTTTCAGAATTTCGCCGGCCTTTGTGGCTTCCTGTTCACCTTTTTCAGTTAAATCTACATCTGTCCAGCCAGTGAACCTGTTCTCAAGGTTCCAGGCACTTTGTCCATGACGGATCAATACGAGTTTGACCATCGGGTTGATTCACTCCTCCCAGTTTTTAAAAAACGTCATTAGTATCCCCGGCCTGTCCTGAAAAAAACTTCAGATGTGTTTTCTCAGACGACGGACGGATCCGAAGATACACTCCATTAGCAAATCACCGGCGCCAAGCGGCATAGAATGACGGTTCAGCGATTTTTCACATCAATTAATTATAGCATGCTTTTTTACCTTTGACATTTTCATCTATTAAAACAATGTGAAAGTCTTGTCGTAGCCGAATGGACATATTATAATAGGTCTACTAAAAAATGGCTCCGGAACCGACTGCCGTTTCTCTTTATCATGAACTGAAACGGAATCAGCTGCAGACAAATCTTCCCGGGCCGAACAAAGAGAGAAGTACGCGTCCTAATGAATGGTCTCCGCAAAGTCAATCAGAACGGCAGGAACACGACGGCCAATGTCCATGAACTGACGGCCGTTTGTATGCTGGCAGGAAAAATACTGCTGGAAAATGGTGCAGAAACGTACCGCGTCGAAGATACGATGAACCGGCTGGCACGAAGTTTCTCAGTTTATGAGGCACAGAGCTTTGTGACTCCGACCGGCATCATTTTCGCGATTGAGGGCTGCGATGTCACGCAGGTTGTCCGGATTACCCACCGGGGGACGAATCTGCGCAAAGTCACCGAGGTCAACAGCCTCTCTCGTCTGGCTGCCGGCGGGAAAACGGATCTGGAATCGACTCATGAACAGTTAAAAAGGATCGACCGGTCGACAAGAGGCTATAAGGAATGGCTGCAGATTTTAGCGGCAGCCATTGCCAGCAGCTGTTTCCTTCTCATGTTCCTGGGAAAATGGAACGATCTGCTGCCTGCTTTTATTGCCGGGGGCGCCGGTCAGGCCGGTGTCATATATTTTCACCGGCTGACACGGGTTAAATTTTTCTCTGAATTCATGTCATCGATTCTGATCGGACTGATTGCCTGGGCGAGCGTCAAGGCCGGGATCGGTATGGAAATCAATAAAATTATCATCGGCGCGGTCATGCCGTTGGTGCCCGGGGTACCCATTACCAATGCGGTCCGGGATGTCATGGCGGGCGACCTGGTATCCGGCCTCTCAAAATCAGCCGAAGCAGGACTCACTGCATTTGCGATTGGGACCGGGGTTGCATTTGCGCTGGCATTGAATTGAGGTGGAGGACGTGAGTTTCGCAATCATTTTTCTCATTCAGGCCATAACCAGTTTCATTGCGACCTGTGCGTTCGGTATTATTTATAATATCCCATTGAAGCCACTGGTACACGGCGGCTTGATCGGGAGCATTGCCTGGCTGATTTATTTCTTCCTGTATCAATCGAACGGTAACGATTTTCTTGCGACATTCGTTGCTTCGTTTGTCATTGCGCTGATGAGCCAGATCTTTGCCCGTCTTTGCAAAAATCCGGTGATTCTGTACAGTGTCTCGGGCATTATCCCGCTGGTTCCCGGTGGGCTGACTTATACAATTATGAGCCGGGCGGTGGGGGACAATTATAATCTTGCCATTCATCTCGGTGAGAAAGCATTTGTTCTGTCCGGTGCGATCGCGATGGGCCTGATCTTCGCCGAAGTGCTCTACCAGATCTTTAAAAGGACCTTTCTCCGCTGGAACAGAAATCGTCCGGACCGGATTGCTATTTTCAGAAAATAGCCGAAATTTCCGGGAGACACTGTAAATCGTCAGGCGGATCTGATAGTATACAGGGTAAAGGCTTTTGGCCAGAATAGCTTTAAGGACCTGAAAGATTCAGGAGATGAGAAGATTGAAGATCATCTGTTTTGGGGACAGTGTGACCCGCGGAGTGACCTTTACAAAGGGAAGATTCAGACTAGTCAGAGAGAACTATCCTGTACTGCTCCAGAAACTGCTCGGCGATCAGGATGAAGTAGTTAATAAAGGAGTTTTTAATGATAATTCAGATTTGCTGCTGAAGCGGCTGGATAAGGATGTGCTTCGTCTTCACCCCGACATGGTTCTGATCAATATCGGAGGAAATGACTGCAATTTCCGATGGGATCAGGTCGCGTCGGCGCCTGAGGAGGAGCATATCCCGGTCGTTCCGCTGAACCGCTATCTGGACAATATCCGTCATATAGTTCGGAAAATATCGGATGCCGGTGCCGTTCCGGTGGTAATGAGTCTTTTGCCGCTTGATCCGGTAAGGTACTATCATTCGCTGATGGGCCATTACAGTCATTCCATCGGCCACTGGATCAGCTGCTGCGGCGGAATCGAGCACTGGCACGGAATGTACAATCGCTCGCTGAAGCAGCTTGTTCAGAAGCTGAGCATCCCGTCGCTTGATATCCGCACGCCTTTTAAGGCAAAAGGGGAATTATCCGAACTGATCAATGATGACGGCCTACATCCGACGGCCAAAGGGTACAAAATTATGGCTCAGATTATCTATTCATCCATGGCTGAATTGAAATCTGCTGTCACGAAAAGACATGCTCTGACGTGATTTGCCCGATTTCATGGCAAGGTAACGCAGAAAAGAGAGACGCTCCGCGCAAACGGAGCGTCTCTCTTTTCGTCAAAATTAATTTTCATGATCTTTCATGGCCGATTTCAGAGCATCAGCCAGGCTGTTTCCAAAACCTTCCTGATCCTTGTTGATCTTGCTCAGGATTCGGCGTGTCTCCCGTTTGTCAGCTGCTTTTTCCCGTTTCTCAGCCTTTTCGACAATGCCGCAGTTTCGGCATTGAAAATAGATTCCTGCCTTACCCTTGTGCAATTCCATTTTCTTGTGGCAGTGCGGACAACGGTGATTGGATAACCGCGGATCTTTCCTTTTCCGGTAGCCGCAGGAACGGTTGATGCAAACCAGAACCAGTCCGCCGTCCCGGTCTCTGGCTTCCTTCATCGGTGAGCCGCATTCAGGGCACTTTGTTCCGGTTAAATTCTGGATCTTATAAGCATGGCTGCTGTTCCTTATCCCGGTAATGAGCTGACGGGTGCGTTCGCGGATCTGTTTCATAAAATCGGCGGGATTTCCGGCACCCTTCGCAATATCTTCCAGCTCCCTTTCCCATTTAGCAGTCAGTTCAGGTGACTTTAATTCCGGGCTGACGAGATCGATTAATTGCTTCCCTTTCGGTGTTGGCTGGAGGCGGCCGCCGGCAGTACGGGTAACCGATTCTGCCTGAATCAGTTTCTCAATGATATCCGCTCGCGTCGCCGGCGTCCCTAAACCGTATTTCTCCATTTGTGTCAAGAGATCGGCTTCAGACAGCAGCGCCGGGGGTTCGGTCATTTTCTCCTGCAATTCAACGCTGTCGATCTGAAGTGTCTGGTGTTCCTTAAGCGGTGCACTTAAAGCAGAATTCGCTTTGTGATCCGGATCAGTCACCTCTCTGAACCCGGCCTGAGTCTCGACGGTCTCATGGCTGATCAGCGTTTCGTCACCGGCTTTCAGAACCGTTTTTCTGCTTTCATATTTCCGTTCCGGGTAAAAAAGAGCAAGAAAGCGGATCACGATCATTCGGTACAACTGCTCTTCATCATCCGACAGATCGCTCAGATAGACCGGCTGTTCAGTCGGAATCAAAGCATGATGATCACTGACTTTGGCATTGTTATAGACAAAGTCCGCCAGAACGCGTCCTTTCTGTTTGAAAAGGATCGGGCGCACTTCAGCGCCGAAAACCGACGAGACAGCTTTTAGCCGCTCCGGCATGGTAGCGGCAATATCACGTGTCAGATAGCGTGAATCGGTCCGCGGATAGGTCACTATTTTGTGGTGCTCATACAGATTCTGAAGGACGTTCAGCGTTTTTCTTGCCGAGAAACCGAGCCGCCTGTTTGCTTCCCTCTGGAGTTCTGTCAGATCAAAGGGAAGGGGCTGCCGTTCTTTTTTCGTTTTGACCGTCAGCGACTGAACGACAGCGGACGCATGCTTCAGTTTCTGAACGATCGCATCCGCCTGCTTCCGTTCGAAGATTCTGGACTGTCCGTCACGGCTCCAGTCAGCAGAAATCGATCCGGCCTGAACGTGAATTGTCCAGAAGGGGACAGGCCGGAATGAGCGGATCTCCTGGTCGCGTTTCAGAATCATGGCAAGTGTCGGTGTCTGAACGCGCCCGGCTGAGAGCGAGTCATTATATTTGGTCGTCAGTGCTCTGGAGACATTCAGCCCGACCAGCCAGTCTGCTTCGGACCGGCAAACAGCTGACTGATAAAGTTTGTCATAATCCCGAGAGGGTTTCAGCTGGTTAAATCCTTCGTTGATCGCCCGGTCGGTCTGCGATGAGATCCAGAGCCGCAGCACCGGCTTTTTCCATCTTATTTTATCGATGATCCAGCGGGCGACGAGTTCTCCCTCACGCCCTGCATCTGTTGCAATCACCAGCCGGTCGAGATCATGCCGACCGGCAAGCCGGCGAATTGTACTTAATTGCCCGCTTGTTTTACGGATCGGACGTGTCTCCATATGATCAGGAATGATCGGCAGATCCTCCATCCGCCAGGTTTTGTATCGCGCGTCATATTCCTCAGGCATTTTCAGTTCGATCAGGTGGCCGAGTGCCCAGGTCACAATATAATGGTCTCCTTCAATATAACTGCGGCTGATCTTCCGGCAGCCGAGAACACGGGCAATATCACGGCCGACGCTTGGCTTTTCAGCAAGCACCAGTGTCTTTGCCATTTGAAACATCCCTTCCTCTTACGCCGTTCTGCATTCTGTATTTCCGGTATTCCTTTTTATTATATCGGAGTCGCGCAAAAGTTTCAGACGGATTGAGAAAATAATAAAGTCAGAATAAGTCAAATTATATTTGACCTTTACTGACCAATGGTCTATAATAACTTATGTAAGCGAGGGAGAGAAAGATGAAAGTCAGTCCTTCGTATCCCTGCTAAATTCAAGGAGGAATGCTTTATGGCTAATCTTTATCCAACAAAAAAAGATCGTGACGGATTCTTTGATTTTCTGCCTTCCTGGTTTGACGAATGGGGGCACAATTTCATGCATAATCCGAGCGTTCAGCCATTCGCAGCCGACGTTGAAGAAAAGCAGAACGAATACGATGTGAAGGTAGATCTGCCGGGCGTCGATAAAAAGGATATTCACCTTGATTTTGATCAGGGCGTTCTGACGGTTCAGGCTTCACGTAATCAGGAAACGAATGAAAAAGCGGATGACGGAAGCTTCCTGAGAAAGGAACGCTCAACGGGTTCTTATCTCCGCAGATTCATGCTTGATGACGTGGATGATGAAAAAATCAAAGCATCCTACGATAAAGGTGTTCTGACGATACATCTGCCTAAGAAAGAAAATGCAGATAAATCCGGCAGGATGATCTCGATCGACTAATCAATAAAAAGGACACATGCGTACGCATTTGATGTTATATAGAAAAAACCGGAGGAGTGAACGACATCCTCCGGTTTTTTGCTGTTGAATTCTGCGAAGAAAAATTTTATAATGAGGGCATTGATTTATGAGATATGATTCGTGACCAGAGGTGAGCGTAATGAGTACAACACAGACTGCAATCATTGTGATTCGTTTGATTAAAGAAGCAGCAGTGTATGATCATCAGACGCCCATCTCTTTTTCCATGCAAAGCAACGAATAAACGATGAACGACTATTTTTAACGTTTATTTTTTGTGCAGGCTTCAGGAAAAGAGATTCCGTTTTCCTGAAGCCTCTTTTTTGCATTTCTCTGCAGTTTTATCGTCCGGGGAGGTTGTCCGTTTGCGCATTTTCGTGGATTTATGGTGGTTTTTTAAACAGGAAAGACTGAAATATTTTTTTGGGATTACCTTTCTGATGCTTTCAAGTTTTCTTTCCCTGATCCCTCCGTATGTCGTCGGTATCATTGTCGATGATATACGGAAGAGGAGCCTGAGCCTGCCGGTACTTGCCGCTTGGGTGGGTTTTCTGATCCTGATCGGTACGATTTATTATTTTACCGGCTATGTGTGGCGGCAACTGATCTTCGGCTCATCGATTGTGCTGGCCCGGCAGCTTCGCGGCGATCTTTATCGCCATTTCACCAGAATGTCGCCGAACTTTTACCAGAAACGGCGCATCGGCGACCTGATGGCCCACGCGACCAACGACATCAATGCGGTGCAGAGTGCCGCCGGTGAAGGGATCCTCACACTTGTGGATTCGATCACGATGGGCGGCATGGTGATTATCACAATGGCGGCACTGATTAACTGGAAACTGACGATTATTGCGCTGCTGCCGATGCCGGTAATGGCTGTGCTGACGATGTATTACGGTTCACTTATGCATAAACGATTCGGCGTGGCTCAGGAGGCCTTTTCCGATCTGAACGATAAGGTTCAGGAAAATATTTCCGGTGTCCGGGTCATCAAGGCATTTGGCGAGGAATCGGCCCAGATTAATCTCTTCCGCACTGCATCACAGGATGTGGTGAATAAAAACATGGCTGTGGCCCGGATCGATGCTCTGTTTGATCCGACGATTACATTTATTGTTGCTTTGTGCTTTTTTCTGTCGCTCGTCTTCGGCTCGATCTTTGTCGTCGACGGGACACTGTCCATCGGCAAACTGACCAGCTTTACCCTGTACCTCGGCCAGCTTGTCTGGCCGATGCTGGCATTTGGTTTCCTGTTTAATGTTGTCGAACGCGGCAATGCGTCATATGAGCGGATCCGCCGGCTGCTTGCCGTGAAACCGGAAGTCGTCAGCCGCCCTGATGCGTCGGATAAAGTGCCGGGCGGGGATATCCGCTATGCCATTCGTTCGTTCACTTATCCGGGAAGTGCCGCTACAGTTCTGAAGAATATCCATTTTACCCTCGGCAAGGGGCAGACGCTGGGACTGGTCGGGAAGACCGGTGCGGGGAAGACGACTTTGCTTCGTCTGCTGCTGCGCGAGTTTGATCTGACGGACGGCGGGATTTTCATCGGCGGACAATCGATTATGGGAATGACCCTGGAGGCACTGCGAAGCGCTATCGGTTATGTGCCGCAGGACCATATTCTCTTTTCAGCAACGATTGCGGAGAATATCGCCTTCGCCCGGCCGGATGCGAGCCGGGAGGAAATCGAGCGTGCGGCGCGGCTGGCCAGCATCCATGAAGACATTCTTCATTTCCCTGACGGTTATGAAACGGTCGTCGGTGAGCACGGAGTGACCTTGTCGGGCGGGCAGAAACAACGGGTGTCGATTGCGCGGGCGCTGCTCGCCGATCCGGAAATTCTGATTTTCGATGATTCGCTGTCGGCCGTCGATGCGCGGACGGAAACGGCGATTCTGAAAGCTTTGCAACAAGAGCGAAGGAATAAAACAACCTTGATTTCCGCCCATCGGCTCAGTGCTGTGGAACATGCCAATCAGATTATTGTTCTGGCTGACGGGCAGATCAGTGAACAGGGCACCCATGATGAGCTGATGAAAGAAAACGGCTGGTATGCCGAAATGTATGCCCATCAGCAGCTTGAGTCTCTGGTATCTGAAGGAGGGACAAATCGTTGAGAGCGGAATTGAACCCGATAAACGAAAATTTGACAGAGAAACATGTCGTCCGCCGTCTGATGCACTATCTGGTACCGTTTAAATCGAGCCTGACTGCAGCTTTCACCTTGCTGCTGATCGGTACTGCTGCCGACGTTCTTGGTCCGATCGTGATGAAAATTTTTATTGATAATTATCTCGCACCGAGGTACTTTCCGTGGCAGCCGCTGACATTTCTCGGAGCCGGATTTGTGGGGCTCTTTGCCATCTCTGCGTTATTTAACTATCTTCAGGTGCTGATGTTCCAGAAAATCGCCCTGAATGTTGTCCAGAAGATCCGTGTCGATGTCTTCAGCAAGGTGCAGCATCTGGGCCTGACCTTTTTCGACCGGACGCCGGGCGGAAGTCTTGTGTCCCGGATTACCAATGACACGGAAACGATCAAGGATCTGTATGTCAGTGTCCTGTCAACCTTTGTCAGCAGCGGCATCATGATGCTCGGCATCTTTACCGGTATGTTCATTCTGGATGTCCGGCTGGCGCTGATCTGTCTGATTCTGATGCCGTTTCTGCTGGGACTGATGTGGCTTTATGGCCGCCTCAGCGCGAAGATTTATCGGGTTACTCGTGTGAAACTCAGTCAGCTGAATGCGAAACTGAACGAGTCTCTTCAGGGGATGGCCATGATCCAGGCAATGAGGCAGCAGAAACGGATGCGCCGCGAATTCGGCAAGATTAATGACGAGCACCGGACGGCGATGCTGAAGAGTGTCCGTCTGAACAGCCTGATGCTGCGGTCTGCAGTTTATTCCGTCTATCTTCTCGGCCTGATCATGATCCTGAGCTTCTTCGGCATCCAATCAATCGGGGGTGTCGTCCAGATCGGTGTACTCTACGCATTTGTCAATTATCTGGACCGCTTCTTCGATCCGGTGAACCAGATCATGCAGCAGCTGACTCTGTATCAGCAGGCAGTTGTTTCTGCGGAACGTGTTTTCGGATTGCTGGACGATCCGCGAATGGCACCGGTTCAACAGGGAGAGAAGGATCCGCAGATTGAAGAAGGCCGTGTTGAATTCAAAAATGTTACTTTTTCGTACGACGGCAAGACAGATGTTCTGAAAAATATTTCGTTCACAGCCAATCCGGGCGAGACGGTGGCACTTGTCGGTCATACCGGCAGTGGGAAAAGTTCGATTATTAATCTCTTGATGCGTTTCTATCCCGTTGTCCACGGAAGTATTCTCATCGACGGAAAACCGCTGACACAGTACTCTGATCAGCAGCTGCGCAGCAGAGTCGGACTGGTACTCCAGGACCCGTTTATGTTTGTCGGCACCGTGGCTGAAAACATCCGGCTCAGCCATCCTGTTCCCGATGCTTCGGTTCGTGATGCGGCACGGTTTGTCCAGGCAGACCGTTTCATCGAGAAACTCCCGCACCGGTACCAGGAACGAGTCGGTGAACGCGGCACGACCTTCTCAAGCGGACAGCGCCAGCTGATTTCATTTGCCCGGACGATGACGCTTGAACCGAAAGTTCTGGTACTCGATGAAGCGACAGCGAATGTCGATACGGAAACGGAGGAAGCGATTCAGAGGGCATTGCAGCGGATGCGTGAGGGAAGGACTACGATTGCGATTGCGCACAGGCTGTCCACCATTCAGGATGCGGATCAAATTCTGGTTCTGCATCGCGGCGAAATTGTCGAGCGCGGAACACACCAGTCGCTGCTCAGGAAAAAAGGGCTTTATTTCAACATGTATCAGCTGCAGCATGGAAAACTTGCTGAAAATGAAGCCGCTGCCGGCGGTAAGGTGTAAACTGACTGCATGGCTGCAGAGAAGGCATATAATGTAAAGTGTATGGGGTGAATCAAGAAACATGTAAGAGGTGGTTTTCAAACTATGGCAAAGCAAATTGTATCGATCAAAATTCCATTCAGGACAATGAGCACACTGACATTGAAGAGGGCATTGCGCTTGTATGAAAAGATCAAAAAAGGCCAGTGCACGGCTTATTTTTCAATTGAAGGCAGAATGCTTCCGTTAAATAATCTGCCGGAGACGCTCTCTTTGTTGTCCCAGATTCACAGGAAAGAAGTGCTGCTGGTGATCGAAGGAGAAAATGCCGAGCACCTGTACAGGCAGATTAAAGGGTCGATTCAGATTGCCAGGGAAAATGCCAGGGAAAACCCCGGACTCTATAGACAAAACGGATAGGCAGAGTTTAAAGGATAAACAGCATAGAGGATGACAGAGGGGCACCATACTAAATGGTGCTTCTTTTCTATTTTCCGGTGCGGCGGCGATTGTCATGAACAAATATGGTCTGATCGTTCTGAACGAGACATAAATATAACGCATCGGTCAAACTTTCGGGTGGTGAAGGGGGACAAACAGTGTCCGAATTTCTTTCGCTGCCATTTCTGAGGCTTAATCGTAAAGAAGACGACAGGGGAGAAAGCGATGCGAAACAGGAGGACGTGTCACTTGCTGACCATAACCGGAATCGGCCTGATCCTGCTGCAAATGCTGTTTGGTTTGTGGCTTGTGCTGTTTGCATGGATCCCATGGATCCGGCCTGCGATCCCTTTGACGACACCACTAAGTGACAGTACAACGCTGGAAGGAGCAAAAGACAGCCTGGTCCATTTCGGATCCGCGGCGCTGCTTGCCGGAATCTCCGCCAGTCTGACGCTCACGATTGCGGTATCCCTGATGCGAAAAGGCAGGGCTCATGTATTCACCGGCATTTTACTGATCACGGCCGGTGCAGCGAATAGTGTGATTCTGTTTTCAGCAGGATTGCCGGCCGGTGCCGTCCTGATGGCGGCCGGTGTGCTGATGCTCAGCAATGATCGCAAAGGGGAAGAAGGAAAGCAGAAACCGACGTGAACCTTTATTCGTCTGTTTTCTCCCGTGAATCCCTGTTTTCAGCTGCAGCAGTCAGCTTCGGAACGGCATCTTGCCGGCGGTCGATCACCATCTGGGATCGTGTTGTTGCCAGATCAATGGCTTCTTCGTCGAGGAGCGAAAGAATGGCAAAATTAAACTTCTCTTTCAGTTTCAGAAATTCGTCGAGTTCTGTGGCATGGACAAAGAACTGAACCATCAGATTGATACTGGTTGACGTGATCTCGTCCAGATAAACCATCAGGCCTTCATGATAAACCGCATCATCATCTGTCAGCAGCTTGCGAATACGGGTGACGCAGCGGTTCAGTTTTCGATTCGGTGTCTCAAGGTCCAGCGGGATGTTCAGCGAGATGCGGCGCTTGCTCATCCGCGACAGATTGGTAATCGGCTGGTTGGCCAGCGTTGAGTTCGGTACCGTGACCAGTGCCTGATCTGCAGTCCGGATTCGTGTCGACCGGAAATTGATGTCTTCGACGACCCCCTCAACCGTTCCTGACTGGATCAGATCGCCGATCGTGAACGGCGCATCGGTAATGATGACGAGTCCGCCAAAAAGATTGCTGAGGGTATCCTTGGCTGCCATCGCGATCGCCAGTCCGCCGATGCCGAGCCCGGTAATCAGCCCGGTGACATGATAATTCCACTGATCCAGAATCAAAATCACCGTCATGATCACAACAATAAATTTAGCGAGTTTGGCAAGAAACGGAATTACAATCGTATTGAACTGCAGATCAAACCGGTCGCCCATATGGCTGAAGAAAACACCGATCGCATCCGAAAAATAGAAGAAGCCCCAACCAATGGAAAAAGTAGCGGCCGACCCGTAAAAAAGCGAGACAATATGCTTCCATTGCCCGGGCAATGGTAAATACGCCAGTGCCAGATAAATGCCGGTCAGGACAAGGATAAAACGAATCGGCCGGCGAAACGAGGTGATCAGCGCATCGTCCATCTGGCCGTGGCTTAATTTCGACATTTTAGCAATCAGGACAGGAAAATATCTTGAAAAAGCCCATGCGCCAAGACAGAAAGCCAGAAAAATGGCTAACGCGGTTATGCCGCTGCCCCAGGTTATCTGACTGATCCATTGAAATTGATTCACAGTCCGGTCACTCCGAAAAAGCAGATTTCTTTTATCATAGCACGGAATGTATTCCGCCGCATTATCTATCACAGAGCAGCCTGCCCGTTAGCGGGCGGGCTGCTCCTGACAGCGATCGCTGATCAATTCTTTCCTTCTGTGAAGAACTGGAAGGTAATCCCGAACTTATCGGTGACGATACCGTAGGCGGGACTGAAGAAAGTTTCCTGCAGCGGCATGACGACCTGGCCGCCTTCACTCAGTGTGTCAAAAGATTTTCCAGTTTGCTCCTTGCTATCGGAAGTAATACAGATCGTTACCTGATTCCCCGATGTACTGGAAGACTGACCTGGAAAATTATCGGAAAACATCAGATCAGAATCACCGATTTTTATCATCGCGTGCGAAATCAGATTTTTCGCCGCTTCCGGGAGGGGAAAATCGGGATTTGCGGGCATCTCCGAGAAAGTCTGTTTGAACGTCACCTTAGCGTCCAGAGCTTTTTCATAAAACTGAATTGCTTCACCGGCATTCCCGTTCATCACCAGATATGGGGTTAATGAAAGTGCCAAGCTGGCCAACTCCTTTATGCGTCAATTATTGGTTACCCCCAAAGCCTATCAGATTGCAATACGGGGTTGCAACAAATAGCGACTGAATCCGACACATCCGGCGACAGCAGACCGGACGCACTCTGTATTTAAATAAGAATTGTATCTTGTTATAAACAAGCGTAAACTGTTATTGGTTAACAGGACTGATGGTGTCCGAGTGATTTCGTGTGAAAATCCGTGAATCAATGCGTGAATGAAACTTTTTATAAGTTGCTGCGTAGATAGAAACACTGGGTAGAAGGAGTGACTTTTTTTATGGCCAAAAATTATGACCTGGTACTATTAGGTGGTGGCACGGGCGGTTACGTAGCGGCAATCCGAGCCAGCCAGCTTGGCTTGAAGACAGCGATTGTAGAACGCGATGCTTTGGGCGGCACCTGTCTTCATAAGGGCTGTATTCCGACAAAAGCGTTGCTTCGAAGCGCGGAAGTCTATGCTACCATGAAAAAAAGCGAGGTATTCGGCGTAGAAGTTCCTGACGCAGTGCTTCATTTTGCAAAAGTCCAGGAAAGAAAACAGGACATCGTCAACAAACTGCACCACGGTGTACTGCAGCTGATGAAAAAAGGGAAAATCAATGTCTACAAGGGCTACGGCCGGATGCTTGGTCCGTCGATCTTCTCTCCGCTTTCCGGATCCATCTCTGTCGACTATGGTGATGGACGTGAAAATGATATTTTAACATCAAAAAACGTCATTCTGGCAACAGGTTCCCGGCCGCGTTCATTAAAAGGGCTGGTCATCGACGGTGAGAAAGTGATGACCTCGGACGAAGCGTTAAAGATGACTGAAGTTCCCGGCTCGCTGATCATTGTCGGCGGCGGCGTGATCGGTGCCGAGTGGGCGTCGATGATGGCTGATTTCGGTGCGGAGGTCACAATCATTGAATACCTGGACCGGCTCGTTCCAACGGAAGACCGGGCGATTTCCCAGGCGATGACGCGGAATTTTAAAAAACGCGGTATCCAGGTTTACACGAAAGCCAAAGTGTTGCCGGAAACGCTGAAGAAAGAAGACGGCGTTTCTGTTGATGCAGAAATCAACGGCAAACCGAAGACATTCACCGCGGAAAAAATGCTCGTTTCCGTCGGCAGGCAGCCGAACACCGAAGACATTGGTCTTGAGAATACGTCGATCGAAATGGAAAAAGGACAAATTAAAACAAACGGTTTCGGTCAGACTGCAGAATCGCATATTTATGCGATCGGCGACATTGTCCCCGGGCTGCAGCTGGCCCATGTGGCGGCACGTCAGGGCATCATCGCCGTCGACCATCTGGCTGGTCAAAATGTTGAACCGCTTGATGAGACGCTTGTTCCCAGATGCATCTACACGGCGCCTGAAGCGGCATCGATCGGTCTGACGGAAGAAGAAGCAAAAAAAGATCATGAATTGAAAATCGGCCGCGTTCCGTTCGGCGCGATCGGCAAGGCACTGGTTTACGGTGATTCGGAAGGGTTCGCAAAAATCATTGCGGATAAAAGCAGCGACGATCTGCTCGGTGTTCATATCTACGGACCGCATGCAACGGATCTGATCAGCGAAGTTTCACTGGCACGTCTGCTCGATGCGACGCCGTGGGAAGTTGCAGAGACGATCCATCCGCACCCGACACTGAGTGAGATTATCGGAGAAGCGGCACTGGCCGTTGACGGGAGGGCGATTCATATATGATGAAAACCGGTGAGGAGGAAAATAAAGTGGAAAATCGACATCATGCACTGGGTTTTTCCGATCAGGACGTACTGAATATGTACCGGATTATGCTGACAGCAAGACGGATTGATGAGCGTCTCTGGCTGCTTAACCGGGCAGGAAAGATTCCCTTTGTTGTTTCCTGCCAGGGTCAGGAAGCGGCACAGGTTGGTGCAGCGTTTGCATTGAACCGTGAGAAAGATTATGTGGCCCCTTATTACAGGGATTATGGATTCGTGCTTGCCTGGGGCATGACGGTCCGTGAGATGATGCTGAATAATTTTGCCAAGGCAGAGGATCCGAATTCAGCCGGCAGACAGATGCCGGGTCATTTCGGCGACCGGAAACTGAGAATGCTGACCCATTCATCTCCGGTCACAACGCAGAATCCGCATGCTGTCGGCATTGCGCTGGCGGCAAAGATCAAAGGCGACGACATTGTCAGCTTTGTCACATTCGGTGAAGGTTCCTCCAATCAGGGTGATTTTCATGAAGCGTGCAACTTTGCCGGCGTTCATAAACTGCCCGTCATTTTCATGTGCGAAAATAACCATTATGCCATTTCTGTCGGCTTAAAACATCAGCTGGCCTGTGCGCATGTTTCCGACCGTGCGGCCGGCTACGGGATGTTCGGCAGAACGTTCGACGGCAACGATCCGCTGGCCGCTTACGCAGCAGTAAAAGAAGCGGCAGACCGGGCTCACAGAGGCGAGGGACCTTCACTGCTTGAAGCCAACTGCTACCGGCTGCAGCCGCATACGAGCGATGATAACGATATGACGTACCGGACCAAAGAAGAAGTCGACGCGCACAAGAAGTATGACGGCGTTCTAACTTTTGCCCAGTATTTACGCGACCTTGAAATTTTGACGCCGGACGTCGAACAACAACTGGAAGAACAGATCCGCAGTGAGATCGATGAGGCGACCGACTACGCGGAACAAGCGCCGTTTGCTGATCCTGATTCTGTTCTCCGTTATGTTTATGAGGAAAAGGATTGAGGGGGAGCAGATCATGGCAGTGATTTCATATATCGAAGCAGTGACACAAGCATTAAAAGAAGAAATGGAACGCGATGAGGACGTTTTTGTTTTAGGAGAAGACGTCGGGAAACGCGGCGGTGTTTTTCAGGCAACGAAAGGATTATATGAAGAATTCGGAGAGAAAAGGGTGATCGATACCCCGCTCGCTGAATCGGCAATTGTCGGCGTCGGTATCGGTGCCGCCATGTACGGGCTGCGCCCGGTAGCCGAAATGCAATTTTCCGACTTTATGCTGCCGGCAGCTAATCAGATCATTTCTGAGGCGGCGAAAACCCGATATCGGTCGAATAATGATTGGTCGGCACCGATTACCATCCGTGCACCCTATGGCGGCGGTGTACACGGCGGTCTGTATCATTCTCAGTCGATGGAAGCCATATTCGCCAATGTACCCGGTCTTAAAATTGTCATGCCGTCGACGCCTTATGATGTCAAAGGGCTTTTGAAATCATCAATTCGTTCCAATGATCCGGTCATTTTTTATGAACATAAGCGTGCGTATCGCCTGATTAAAGGTGAAGTGCCCGATCAGGAATATACGTTGCCGATCGGCAAGGCCGATATCAAACGGGAAGGTACGGATGTGACGGTGATCACTTACGGCCTGGCCGTTCATTTTGCCTTGAAAGCAGCAGAAAAACTGGCTGCTGACGGCATATCGACCCATATTCTCGATCTGCGCACCGTCTACCCGCTCGATAAGGAAGCGGTGATCGATGCTGCCCGGAAAACCGGGAAAGTGCTGCTGGTCACTGAGGATACAAAAGAAGGCAGTGTGATCAGCGAAGTTGCGGCCACGATTGCCGAGAACTGCCTGTTTGATCTCGATGCACCGGTCCGTCGGCTGGCTGCTCCGGATGCGCCGTCAATGCCATATGCAGCACCGCTGGAAAAGCAGTTTCTGATCACTCCGGAAAAAGTAGAACAGGCCATTCGCGATCTGGCGGAATTTTAAAAGGGAGGAGGAAGAAAAAATGAGTGTCAGACAAATGGAAATGCCGCAGCTGGGAGAAAGTGTGACGGAAGGAACGATCAGTCAGTGGCTCGTCTCGGTCGGTGACAAGGTCAGTAAATATGATCCGATTGCCGAAATCACGACGGATAAGGTGAATGCTGAGGTTCCGTCCAGTTTCTCCGGAAAAATTACAGCTTTGCTTGCCGAAGAAGGCGACACGCTTCCCGTCGGCAAAGTGATGTGTTCCATCGAAACGAGTGAAGGGGAGCCTGCAGCTGAAGCAGTGCCTGATCAAACATCCGCGGCAACGTCATCAGCGGACACGGATCAGGATCAATCAATGAAGAAGCGCTATTCTCCGGCTGTCCTGCGTCTTGCCCAGGAGAACGATGTCGATCTTGAACAGCTGACCGGTTCAGGCCGGAGCGGGCGCATCACCCGGAAAGACGTAGAACACTTTATCGCGTCCGGAAAGGCCGCACAGCAGCATTCATCATCCGCTCCTTCGGCTGCCCATACCGGAAGTGCCGCATCCTTCTCGGAAGCAGTAGCGCAGGCGGTTCCGAAGCGCAGTGAACCGGCCGTGCAGAGTGAAGCAGGGGATATTGATATACCGCTCACCGGTGTCCGCCGGGCGATCGCCCGGAACATGGTCCGGAGCAAGCATGAAATCCCCCATGCCTGGACGATGATTGAAGTCGATGTCACCAATTTGGTCAATTATCGGAATCAGATAAAAAATATCTTCCATAAAAAAGAAGGGACCAAGCTGACCTACCTGCCCTTCTTCATTAAAGCGATTGTCGCGGCACTTAAGGAATTCCCGCGGATCAACAGTACATGGGCCGGAGACCGGATCATTGAAAAAAAGGCCGTGAATATTTCTCTCGCCGTTGCTGCAGAGGACGCTTTGTATGTTCCGGTGATCCGCCACGCCGATGAGAAGAGCATCAAGGGTCTGGCAATTGCCGTCAATGAGATGGCCGCCAAGGTCCGGGAGAACCGTCTGTCACCCGATGATATGCAGGGCGGAACGTTTACCATCAATAATACCGGCTCGTTCGGATCGATTGAATCCCAGCCGATCATCAACTATCCTCAGGCAGCCATTCTGTCGATCGAGTCGATCGTCAAACGTCCGGTTGTGGTCAACGACATGATCGCTATCCGCGATATGGTCAACCTTTGTATTTCCATCGACCATCGTGTACTGGACGGATTGGTTACGGGTCACTTCCTTGCCCGCGTTAAGGAGCGGCTGGAAAATATATCTCCGGAAAATACGCCGATCTATTGATGAACACGCAACACGTTATTGTTATATAAAGGGGCTTAAATGAAGCAAAACCCTTTTGACCACATACTTATAAAATCATGGTTCTTGCCGCATAAAATGTGTGCGGCATTTTTTTCGCTTATTTTAGCTCTCATGCTCGTATACCACTAAAAAGGGCACTGGGTTCAGAGTGCCCTTTGAAAAGGAGATTGGGGAAGGCAATTTCGGCGACTATACGATTACTGCCTTTAATAGATGAAGGAAGCACCAACAATAATCAAGAGAATGAACAGCACAACAATTAAGACAAAATCGTTTTTGTGCCCATAACCGCCACCATATCCACCATCATAACTCATTGAGCGACACCTCTTTTTCACGTGATACTACATTCTATGAACCTGATCAGTAAGTGAAAGGGACAAATGCAGGAATGAAAACGTCCGTTTTGATGCAGTTGACAGCCAAAATGATTTTAAAATGGGCGATCAATGATGAACAACGACCTATTTGTGGGAATAAACGTTCTTATTTTACCCTCATTCTTCCAGGATGAGGCGCTTTTTTGTGCACGTAATACGGTGGGTGCGGATTCAGTTCTTTCATCGCCGGCACCAAGATCGTACAATTGTCCTGCCGAATGATTCAGTGTCGTCCGAGAATGCCCCGCCCACAGACGCGGAGGCACTGGTTTTCCGTGTGCCCTGATCCAGCGTTCAACGGGTGTCGTCGTGACATGGGACGATGGAAAATAAAAATAGCGGATCTGGTGATGATCAATGAGCTGATCCAGACGAACGGGCGTGAGTATTGGATCGGTACCATTAAATCCGCCGATGGCCATCACCGGCTTTTGCGTCTTGATAATATAGGGAGCGGCAGTTGGCGCGTCTGTTGTTCCAAAAAGAAAAGTGTGAGGCTTCTGGTGCAGGAACAGATAGTGAATCAGACGGTTGTTGGTTCGGTTGCCCTGCTGAATGGCCGTCTGCTGACTTTTTAATTGCGGTCCGGCTTCAGGAAGCGCATGGTTGCCGCCGTACAGCACAGGGGTCAGAGACCAGTATACCGGGGCAATCGCCAGCAGGGTTGCCAATGCGGCGCCACTAAATCGTACCAATGATCTGTGTGACGCATGCGTCGTATCAGAACGGCCCCAAAGAAAGAGCAGGCAGAGACCCGTGATGGCGAATAATAGTCCGGCAACGCCTTGATAATAGCCAATATATAGCGACTGCAACAGAAGTACAGTAAGCAGAGATACCGGGAAAACAATCGGTCTCAGTCCCGGCAACTGAGTAAACCGCCGGTACATGGCGGGCAGCGCAATGCCGCATAGCGCAGCAATCGGCGGGGCGATCATCACAAAATAATAGCGATGAAGAAATCCGGCAAAACTGAACAAGCTGAAAGCCGGCAGGAAATAGATGATCCAGAACAGGATCTCCCGTCCTTCCATGCTGCGATACCAGCTTGGGCCGTCTTTCCTGCGCAGCCGGATCAGAACGAATGCGATACCGAAAAAAACGAAGGGGAGAAACCAGCTGATCTGGGTGCCGTAACCGACCCGGAACAGCCGGGCAACCCCTTTTGATGCCACAGAAGGATAAGTTTTCGTTTTCAAATCAAGCCCTGACGCCTGACCGCTCAGCCGCTGCGTTCCGTTGTAGCCAAATGCCAAATCAGTTTCCGAATTTTTCATACTGCTGCCGATAAAGGGCCGTGACTGGCTGGGAATGGCATCTACTACGGTTGTCCAGGAAAGCGACACGACAATAAGGATAATAAGTGCTGTTGCCAGTGAGCCGATGCTTCTCCGCGTGATTTTACCAGAACGAATCAGATGAAGAAAGATAAATGCCGGCAAAATCAGATAAGCTTCCAGCATTTTGATGTTAAAAGCCAGTCCGATGACTGCAAACGCAAGGAACAGCCGGCGGCGGCTTCCGGATGTCCGACGCGATGCACGGAACAGGAAAAGGGTGGCCAGCAGCAGGAAGAAGACGAGCAGCGAGTCGACATTATTGGTTCGGGACACGGCGACCGCCACGGGTGTGATCGCCAGAATCAGCGCGGCAATCCGGGCGCTGACAACACCGAAAGCGGGCCGGATCAGAAGATAGATCAAAAGAACGGATCCTGAACCGGCGAGCGCCTGCGGGAGGACGACACTCCAGCCGTGGATGCCGAAAACAACCGCGAAAACAGTCTGAATCCATAAAGCAAGCGGCGGCTTATCAATGGAAACAAAGCCAGCCGGGTCGAATGAGGCAAAGAAAAAGTTGTGGAAATTCTGCACCATGCTGACGACGGCAGCCAGATAATAAGGGTTCGCCATCCCAATGGTTGAGATCCCCACTGTATTCAGAATGATCGACAGAAACAGGATCAGAATCAGGTAAGCGTCTGTCCTGTTGCTCAGATTTTTCAAAATTCAAGGCCCCCGGTTCTTAAGCACGATACCCGTATTTGAGACTTACGGGTATAAAGAACAAGATCGTTCACCACAAACACGATCCGTCAGGAAGAAGTGCATTGATCCTGAGTTTCTGCGGCTGACTTGCCCTTTCGGACCTCGTTGCCGGAAGTTGCATAACGCCTTATATGTAACGATCGGCGCAGGGATAGGCCTGCAGAGAAACAGTCAATCGCCGTACCGGTCAGAAGCCCGGCAAGCACATCACTTGGGTAATGGACGCCAAGATATACTCTTGAGAGCATCACCATGAGAATCGCCGCACCGCAGACGAGTACCGAGGCGATCCGTATCAGCCGCTGACGCGCGTAGCGCAGCGAGAGGATGATCAGTAAGCCGAAAAACAGTGTTGCTGCAGTGGCGTGACCGCTCGGGTAACTGAAACCGGATTCAATAAGTATGCGGTGAATCGCCGGTCTCGGCCGGCCAAACAGCTGTTTCAGCAATGGATTGACAATTATTGAGCCAAACAGCAGGGTGGCCAGGAACCAAAGCGCGGCACCGCTTTTATTTATAGAGATAAGGAAGACAACAAGTAAAAGCGACAGCAGGGCAATGGCTGCCGGGCTGCCTAACTGCGTCATCGAGAGCATGAGACGGATGCCGGATGCTGAAATTCCGGATTGAACAAGTTGAATCAGATTCCTGTCCGCCCAGGATACATACGAAGAAGCAAGGGAAATCATCAGACTCTCGAGAAGAAACAGAATCAACGCGATGCTTCCGATCAGGAAAAAGAGATGTTCCTTTCTCAATGAATTACCATTCAAATCAGTCATGCTCCGTTTCGTTAGTCCGTTTTTCTAAAAACTATTATACCGAATGCGGCATCGCTCTTTCATTGACAACACATGAGATCATGATTAAACGAAGATTAGAAAAATCTCATGTTTAATTTTTTTGACATTTTTGCTATTCAACCGTCGTTTTGATTACAATCGCTGGTGTTCTGAAGTGATCTGAATGTGACCTTGTTACGAAGGGATAATCATCATTTCGCAGGTGATTCTTTTGAAAAACCGGAAAAGACCATTAATTGTCACTTTCTCACTGTTGTCCGGACTGATGGTCCTGTCCATTTTATTTCTGAGTGTCCTCTTTCCTGCCTTTGACTGGGTACGAAAGAAATTATATCTTGGCAGTCAGTTTCACTCCTTACGCATTACGGCCGCACTGCTCGTCTTTGCTGCTGTCGCTGTTTCGTTTTATTTTTTACTTTATACTCTTCTCTTACAGTTCGGGCATTACGGTAAACAGGTGACGGCGGCATTTCTCTGGACTGTGACGCTGCTGGTTGAAACCGGTATCATTATATGCTTCCACGGGATTCTGCCACCCGGATATGACGGGGGGCATACTTATGCGCAGGCGGTTGATCTGATCAAAAATGACGGACTGGTTTCCGGATATTTCCAGATTTATCCGAATAACATCGGGGTAACCGTCGTCAGATACTGGCTCTATCGGCTGTTCTCTTTCGGAAATCCGGCGGCCTATCCTTATATTGATCAGGTTGCCTGCGCCGCCTCACTGACTGCAGGTATCTTCTTTTCGTGGAAGTTTATCAAGGAATCTTTGAGCGCTGAAGCTGCTCACGTCATGCTGCTGATGACGCTGACCTGTTTTCCACTCTTCCTCTATATCGTCTACTTTTATACAGATTCCGTTAGCATGATGTTTCCGCCGCTTCTGCTCTATTTGACTTACAGATACAGGAAAACCGGGAAAATCAGCGATATTCTCCTGATCGGTTTGTTTCTGGCAGTCAGCTGTCAGATTCGAATCAACATGATCCTGATGCTCCCTGCGCTGATCCTCTATTATTTCCTCATCCGTCAGCCGAAAAAGGTGCTGGTCGGCCTCGTGGTCTGCGCCGTCTCGCTTTTCGCTGTCACAACGGCCACTCAGAGTTATATACAGTCGCTTGGATTCACTAAAAATCTGAAGCTGCAGATGCCGGCGTCGGACTGGCTGCTGATGGGGCTGTCTCATTCCGGAAGATATAATATAAAGGATTACAATCGGGCCATGAAGCAGCCGACAGCGCAGCGAAAACAGCAGGTGGTATTTAAGGCAATTCAGCACCGGATCAAAAGCAAGGGCTTGATCCGTATGGGCGGCACATGGATATTGAAGGATGCACGCGTTTTCGGAGACGGCCTGCAGGCTTATTACTGGCAAACCTATGATACAACGGATTATTCTGTTCCCTACAATTACCTCTACGGCAATGAAAAACAACTGACGGTTTTCCTGATACAGGTATTTCATGTTGCCGTCCTCATTCCGCTGGCGTTTGCCGTGCTGCGCTTATTCCGGAAAAAACAAGCTGATGAAAATCTGTTTATTCAGTTATGCCTGTTCGGAAGCTTTATTTTCTACGTCTTTATCTGGGAAGCGGAGCCGCGTTATTCTCTCCTGTTTACACTGCTTGAGCTTTGTGGATCGGCATATGGCATTGTTGAAATGCACGACCTGTATAAAAAGTATTTAAACAGCCAACAGTCACGGCCCGGTCGTATTCTTCCGGTGATGCTGAGTCTGTTGTGCCTGTTTGGCGCCGTGATGGCGGCGGGTTATCAAAATGAACGCTTATTCACACAAACGCAGGAACAGCAGAAGCTGTTTTGTGTTGATCAGACGTCGCATAGAGGGCATCAAGCTGTCCGGGTCAGCCGGATGCACGATGCCGGCCAGACTTTTCTGGCAACCCGGACCTTTGACCATCTCGCCCTCCAGATGAGCGGGCACAGAGGAACAGCGATCTATCAGGCCGGGATTACCGATTTAAAGCATCACACAGTGTATGGAAGGACCAATTTCCGGATTTATCCCGGTAAAAAAACACGTCTTATTATGCTTCACTGGATCCGCAGAAAAGTGTTCACCGGCAAACCCGGCTATTTGCTCACGATCCGGCAGATCCACGGTTCGAAGGGTGCTGCGCTTGATTTGAGCATGAACGGTACCGGTTTATACGGCAAATGGGACACTTATCCCGGCGGCGCACTCTATGAAAACGGCCGGCGGATGCCTGACTATGATCTGACATTCCAGGTCTACCGGACAGTCACGCATCCGTATATGGGTGATGAACTCTATGATGCCTTAATCGTTCTCCCGCTGGGCATCCTGCTTATACTGATGTTTGAAACATTAAACGGGATCAGAAGAACCCGGCCGCAACAGGGGGGCGCGGCGAATCAGACATAAGCAGCAGCTTTCCATCGAACTTGCTGCTGTTCGCAAGGGGTGAATGACGTATATAATGACTAGTGAGCTGTTGCTGATTCGCCTGCCGGTATGCAGGGCCCGCGTGGAAAAGAAAACTTTTGCACAGAGAGCAGCCGCCTGCAGCAACAACAATGCCTCCGGAAAGAAGATGTTTATTCTGAAGAATATTCTGATTGTCGACGATGATCCGTATATCCGTGAACTGGTCCGGCTATTTCTGCAAAAAGAAGATTTGTCCTGCCTTGAGGCGGAAAACGGAAAAGAAGCGCTGGACCGGCTTGAAAATCAGCCGGTTGCCCTGATCGTTCTGGATATTATGATGCCGGAAATGGATGGCTGGACTTTATGTAAAGAAGTTAGGGCATCGCACAGCCAGCTGCCAATCCTGATGCTCACGGCGAAAGGGGAAACAATGCAAAAAGTCAAAGGATTTGAGCTCGGAGCCGACGACTACCTGGTCAAGCCGTTTGAACCGATTGAGCTGGTCATGCGTGTCAAAGCTTTGCTGAAACGTTATCAGATTTCGGCGTCACAGACACTACATATCGGGCAGCTCTGCCTGGACAAGAAAGCCCATGAGATCAGAACGGCGACCGGCCGGATGACCCTGCCTCTGAAAGAGTTTGAACTCTTGTTCATGCTTGCCGGAACTCCGGGAAGAACGTATACGCGTGATGACTTGATTGAACAAATATGGGGTTTTGACTATGAAGGAGACGAGCGCACGGTCGATGTACATATCAAACGGCTGCGTGAACGGTTTCAAGCGGTAGATTCAGGGATTAAAATCAGGACCGTACGCGGGATCGGCTACAGACTGGAAGAATGCGAATGAGAGTCATTAAAATATTTTTCTTCATGGCTGCGGTCCTTACCGTCCTGAGTATTTTCTGGACGTTCTTTTATTTTGTGATCGGGCTTGTGGCGGAGATCGGGTCCTTTTCCCTCAATCCGCTGGCCCATCACATCATCAGTTCGATCCTCGGCATTTTCCTGTTTGCGGTTATCGGCGATCTGATCAGTCATTTGCACAAACCGAAACGTTTAAATTATTTTCAAGCGATTATTCAGGCTTTAAGACAGATCGCAAAGGGTAATTTCGAAATCGAGCTGGACGCTTCGCTCACGCCGCCCGGCCTGAATGTGAAATCAAATCCGTTTATTCAACTTGCAGACAGTGTTCACTATATGGCTAAAGAACTTAGCCAGATCGAACGTGTCCGGCAGGAATTTATCTCCAATGTGTCGCATGAAATCCAGTCGCCGCTGACGTCCATCAAGGGTTTTGCCAAAGCACTGGAGAGTGACGGACTGTCGGATGAGGAGCGGCGCCATTATATCAGAATCATTGAATCGGAGAGCGACCGGTTGTCTAAACTGAGTGATAACTTGTTGAAACTGACGGTTCTTGAAAATAATCGCCACCCGATTCGTTTTGAGGCGTACCGGGCCGACCGTCAGATCAGGCAGGTGCTGCTGACGCTGGAACCTCAGTGGAACAGGAAAAAACTGGACATGAGAATTAAACTGGAAGCTGTGACGCTGATCGCGGATCAGGAACTGATGAACCAGGTGTGGATGAATCTGATCCAGAACAGTATTAAATTCACGCCGGAGCAGGGCAGGATCACGATCCGGCTGTTCCGTCAGAAGAACGGCACAGTATTTCAGGTCAGCGATACCGGGATTGGCATTCGTGAGGAAGACCGGATCCATTTATTCGAGCGTTTCTATAAGGCGGATAAGTCGCGAAACCGGACAAACGGAGGAAACGGACTGGGACTGTCGATTGTCAAGAAGATCGTCGATGTGCATCATGGATCCATTCGTATAGCGAGTGAACCGGGTCAGGGGACACAGTTCACCGTTTCTCTTCCTGTTCTGAGTGAGAGCGGCAACGAGCCTGCAATCGGAAAATGACAGATCAGCCTGCTGCGCCGACCGTCGCTGCGACGACGCCGCCGATGGTTGATAAAACGAGTGCGGCAATCATGATATAAACGACCACTTTGAACACTTTTTTCGACACGATGTCTGACCTCCTGTTCGTTCTCCCGTTGAAACCAGAGAGAGTTTATGATGGGACGGTTCTTCCTCATTCTTCCGAATTGAGCAGCTTTCCGTCCTTGTCAGGGAAAGCATTTCCTTAAAATTATATACGGATGGCTGCGCCTTTTTCAACCACTGAATATCTCATGCAGCTATGATACAATAAGCGAAGATATAGCCGGATATAAAAATCCGTAGAAGCAGGGTGAGTTTTTGATCCATACGGAAAGACTGATTCAAACGCTGTTTGAACTGATCCGGATTGATTCGGAAACCGGTGAGGAAGCAGCTGTCTCAAGTTTTTTGAAGGGAAAATTTTCAAAACTTGGTTTTGTCCTTCAGGAAGATCAGGCGAAAGCAATTACCGGGCATGGTGCGAACAATTTGATTCTTACGCTACCCGGCACGACAGCAGGAACGCCGATCTTTTTCGGTACACATATGGATACGGCCTGTCCGGGGAAAAGGATTTGTCCGGCAATCCGTAACGGTTATATTGTCTCTGACGGGAGGACGATCCTCGGTGCTGATGATAAGGCAGGCATTGCAGCATTGATCGAGGCGTTTACGGTCGTGCAGGCTTATCGGATTCCCCATGCGGATCTGCAGATCATTATTACGGCGGGTGAGGAATCTGGTCTGCTTGGCGCAAGGGCACTGAATTCGGATCTCATTCTCAGTCAGTACGGGTTTGAACTGGACAGTGTCGGACCTGTCGGGGAGATTACGATCGCCGCACCGTTTCAGGCCCGGATTGATGTCGATCTTTTTGCAAAAGCAGCGAAGAATGACGGCATGGTCCCGGATAGCCATGGGTCGGCGCTGACGATGGCAAAGAGAGCCATTACCCGTATGCCGCTCGGCCGGATTGACAGTGAAACAACAGCCGGTATCAGCCGGTTTGCGGGGAACAGCGACACTCACGCCGCCGCAGGCGATCATGTTTATCTTCTGGCTGAAGTACGATCACTGAACCGGTCGAAGCTGGACCGTCAGCTGAACCTGATGACCCGTGCCTTTAAGCAGGCTGCTGCGGAAATAGGGGGCACGGCGGGGATCAGGCCGATGCTAGTATACCCGGGTTATCGTTTCACACCGGCTGAACCGATCGTCCGGGCGGCCGAAGCAGCGGTTCTGTCGGTCGGCCGCAAGCCGCGCCTGTGCAGCAGCAGTGGCGGAAGTGATGCCAATATCTTTAATGAAAAAGGCCTGACTGCGCTTAATCTGGGTATCGGCTATGAACAGATTCACACGCTCAGGGAAAAACTGCCGGTCAGCGAACTTGTGAAAACTTCCGAACTGATTATGGCGCTCATGAATCAGGCGACCGTTTGAACCCGAATCAGGATTCTATTCAGGGCAGGTGATGTGAATGACAAAATCACTGAATCATTCCCGGATTATTTTTCACGTAGATATGAACAGCTTTTACGCTTCGGTAGAAGTGGCTTTTCATCCGGAATGGAAGGGCAAGCCTCTGGCCATTGCCGGAAATCCGGAAGAGCGGCACGGCATCGTGGTCACGAGCAGTTATGAGGCCCGGAAAATGGGCGTCCGCACGACGATGACTGTCCAGGAAGCACGGCGGAAGTGCCCCGGTCTCATTGTGAAGCATCCTGATTTTGTTCGTTATCGTGCCGTCTCAGCCCAACTCTTCCGGTTTCTGAAGAGCTACACACCTGCCGTTGAGAAGGCTTCGATTGACGAAGGCTATCTGGATATGACCGATCATATTACGGGAAAGACGGCACTGCAACTAGCCGGGGAAATACAGAATCGGATTCGGTCGGAGTTCGGTATTCCCTGCAGCATCGGTATCGCACCGAACAAGTTTCTTGCCAAAATGGCTTCAAACATGAAAAAGCCGATGGGAATCACCATCTTGCGCAAGAGGCAGCTGGCACAGAAATTGTGGCCATTGGCCATCGGAAAGATGCATGGTGTCGGACCAAAAACAGCGGAGCGTATGAAGAAGGTCGGCATCCGGACGATCGGCCAGCTGGCAGCAGCCAGGCCGGAAGACATAAAGGAACGATTCGGGGTATTCGGATGCAGGCTGCTGGCGCATGCCAACGGAAACGATGACAGACCGGTGGATCCCGGCGCCTGGGACAGGTATAAGAGTATCGGGCATTCGGTGACATTGCCGAAAGATACACGCTCGATTTCAGTGATTTCCGAAACCATCAATACTCTGTCTGCGAAACTTGCGGATAAACTTCGGAAGAAACATATTGTCAGCTATGAACTCTCGGTGATGATCCGTTATAAAGACTGGGAAACCGTTACGAGACAGCAGTCGCTGGATCAGCCGCTCTATCAAAAAAATGAAATTAACAAGTGTGCGCTGAACCTGTTCCGGAAAAACTGGAAGCGTAAGCCCGTCCGGCTGATCGGCGTGACGCTGGCGGCATTTAAACCGCTGGACATGTCGACCAAGCAGCTGGATTTATTTACATATGAACAAGATGCTGAGAAAGAACCGATTGTCCGTCTCGTTGCGCAAATGAACGAAAAATTCGGAGCCGGTACGTTGAAATCGGCAGCCGTTCTTTTCAATGACGGGGAGCTGCATTCGACTGATCATTCGCATCAGCCGAAGCATGAATAACCTAAGAACTTATGAAATCAGGGTGAAGAAATGGATTTTACTTTTCTGGGAACCGGTGCGGGAATCCCTGCAAAAGAAAGAAATGTGACATCGGTCGCCGTTGGTTTTCCAGAGTATGATGGGGATCTGTGGCTGTTTGACTGCGGTGAAGGGACACAGCGCCAGATATTATATACGCCGGTAAAACTGACCCGGCTGTCGGTCATTTTTATTACACATCTGCACGGAGATCATCTATTCGGTTTACCGGGCATTCTCGGCACCCGTTCCTTCCAGGGGGCCCAAAGTCCTTTAACACTGATCGGGCCAAGAGGTCTGAAAAATTATATTCGGACCAGTCTGAGTGTCTCCGGAACGCATCTGCACTATCTTCTGGTGATCAGAGAAATTGAAGGTACCGGCGTGATCTATGAAAACGATCGTTTTCGCGTATCCACGGACAGGCTCGATCATGGGATTGCGTCCTTCGGTTACCGGATTGAAGAACACAAACTTTCCGGGGAACTGCTCGTGGACAAACTGGAAGCTGCGGGTGTGAAACCCGGGCCTGTTTATGGGCTCTTTAAAAAACAGCCGGAAGTTGAGCTGCCGGACGGGAGAGTCCTTCGGAGTGCAGATTATCTCGGAAAAGAAAAGTCGGGGCGAGTTGTGACCATTCTCGGCGATACGCGCCCATGCAGTACGACGGCAAAGCTATCTGAAAATGCGGATTTACTGATTCATGAAGCCACCTTTCGCGACAGTGATGCATCTCTGGCCGAAAGCTATCATCATTCCACATCGGTGCAGGCTGCAGAAACAGCGAAGAATGCTTCGGTGCACCGCTTGATTCTGACTCATCTCAGCTCCAGGTATCAGAAAAAGGACCAGAAACTGTTGCTGGCAGAAGCAAAAAAGATCTTTCCACATACCATTCTGGCAAATGATTTTAAGGTATACCAATTAATGCGGCAGAAGCATCGGGAATGAAGCGCCACAGTAAAAAATAGCAAACAGACAAAACGACCGTTCATATAAGAACGGTCGTTTTGTCTGTTTGATTAGAAACTGATGAATTAGTATTCGTTATCCTTCATTTCGCCGTAACCATAACCGCCATGTTCGCTGATATCCAGTCCGGCTTTTTCAGCTTCGGCTGAAACACGGATGCCCATCGTTGCTTTCATGATTCCAAGAACGATCAGAGAAGCGACAGCGACGAAAGCGAAGGCACTGACAACGCCAAGCACCTGAACCCCGAGCTGATACCAGCCGCCGCCGTAGAACAGGCCGGGACGGCCGACACCGGCTGTTTTAACAAGTGCCGGAGCTGCGAGGAATCCGGTGGAAATTGTACCAAGGACACCGGCAACGCCGTGTACCGATACAGCATAAATCGGATCGTCGAGACCTTTGCTTTCAAAGAAGATCGATGTCCAGTAAGTAAAGCCGCCGGCAACTGCGCCGATCACGATCGCGGCCCAGGGTTCAACGAACGCACAGGACGCGGTAATCGCAACCAGGGCAGCCAGAACACCGTTACACATCGCACCGATATCTGCTTTTTTCGAAAGAATCATTGCAGTGAACAGAGCGCCGAGTGCTCCAGCTGCTGCAGCAAGATTTGTCGTTAGCGCCACGTAGCCGAAGAACTGGCCGTTCCCAATGCTGATCGTACTGCCGGCGTTGAAACCGAACCAGCCAATCCAGAGAATAAATGTACCAAGATAAACGAAAGGAAGACTATGTGCGGGAATGGCCTGCGGCTTTCCATCAATAAATTTGCCAATTCTTTTGCCGAGAAGCAGCGTGCCGATCAGAGCAGCAGTCGCGCCTTGCAGATGGACGACTGTTGAACCGGCGAAGTCCTGCATCTGCAGCCCATTCAGACCGAGCCAGCCGTTTGCATTCCATACCCAGTGGCCAACTACCGGATAAATAATCGCAATAAATACGGTACCGAATATGAAGTAGACCGATAGTTTTGCCCGTTCGGCGAAACCGCCCCAGGCAATGGCAAGGGATACAGCGGCGAAAGCCATCTGGAAAAGCCAGTAAGTCGAGGTATAGCCATCCGGAACACCGCCGACGAAGAACTGGTTCAGTCCGATAAATTTGGTTCCGGATCCGAACTCAATGCCGTAACCTACAGCCCAGTAAACAATCGATGCAATAGCCAGCGTGATGATCTGTTTACCGGTAATGTGACCGGCATTTTTGCTGCGCAGAGACCCTGATTCCAGGAATGCGAACCCCGCTTGCATTAAGATAACTAAAATTGCGGCAACCATGATCCACAGAGTGTCTGCACTCAAAGACAATTCCTTCATGTAACTAATGCTCCCCTCATCTATGATGCCATAATTATAACATATCATGTTAGTAAAAGTTACAATTAAATTTTAATAATATTCAATTATTTTAGTAAGCGTTTCCATTCAGAAACATTTTGTTCACGATTTACCGAAGGCAGCTGATCAGCCGGCCGGAATCCGCCCCACTAACCGCCTTTATAGCTTTTTCTGCGGTAAATGATTCTATATAATGGAAGAATACAGAAAAACGTCGAAGTGAAGGAATGATGTCCTTGTCAGATAATCCAATCATCGTGATCACAGGTGCCTCCAGCGGCGTAGGCAAGGAAACCGCCTTGTTATTCGCACGCAGCGGGGCAATAACAGTTCTTCTGGCGAGAAACCGCGAACGGCTGAAGTCCGTGGCTGCTGCGATCGAACAGAGAGGCGGACGGTCGGCCGCTTCCACCGTTGATATTAATGATGCGGGGCAGGTTGCCAGTGTCTTTGGCAAAATCATTGCCCGCTTTGGGAAAATTGATGTGCTGGTCAATTGTGCCGGTTTCGGGATGTTTGAACGAGTCGATGAAATGGATCTGGAAACAGTAAGAAAAATGTTCGGCGTCAATATTGTCGGCCTGATTGCCTGCACGAAGGCGGTCCTGCCGCAGATGATCCGGCAGCACTCCGGGCAGATTGTGAACATCGCTTCCATTGCCGGGAAAATCGCAACAACACGTTCAGCGGTTTACTCAGCAACGAAACATGCTGTGATCGGTTTCTCCGATGGTCTGAGACTCGACCTGAAAAATTCAGGCGTTACAGTTACCGTCGTCAACCCGGGACCGATCCGGACACCTTTCTTTAAAACTGCTGACCCGGACGGTCATTATGCAGCATCTGTTGAACGGTTCATGATGGATCCGACTTTTGTTGCGGCAAAGGTTGTCAGAGCCGTACGCACGAAAAAGCGGGAGATCAATCTTCCATGGTACATGGGCGCCTGCAGCCGGCTCTATCAGCTGTGCCCGCGGCTCGTCGAGCATCTCGGAGGCCGGTGGATGGACCTGAAGTAACCTGATGAATTTCGTAATTTATTTTGCAAAATGCATGTAAATAGGCTATCATAATTATGCAAGTAAACGCTTACAGACACTGCATCCTGCAGCTATGCGAGCCACATAAGACGGGAGGAGTCAGAATGCAAACGGAAACAAAGGCATCCGCTAAAGACATGACCGTTGAGAAAGCAAAATGGATTTATCAGAAAATGCAGGAGATCCGCCAGTTTGAAACTTCAGTTCATGATATTTTTGAGAAAGGCGAGATTCCCGGATTCGTTCACCTCTATGCCGGAGAAGAAGCCGTTGCTGTAGGTGTCTGCGCTCATCTGACAGACAATGATAATATTACGAGTACCCATCGTGGCCACGGGCACTGCATCGCAAAGGGATGCGACCTGGACGGCATGATGGCTGAAATTTTCGGCCGTTCAACCGGACTTTGTAAGGGCAAGGGAGGATCCATGCATATCGCCGATGTGTCGAAGGGCATGCTCGGCGCTAACGGGATCGTCGGCGCCGGACTTCCTCTTGCGATTGGTGCCGGACTGACTGCGAAAGTGAAAAAGACAAAGAATGTTGCCGTTTGTTTCTTCGGCGACGGTGCAAGCAACCACGGCACATTCCATGAAGCCGTAAACATGGCTGCGATCTGGAAACTGCCGGTGATCTTTGTCTGCGAGAATAATGGTTTCGGCGAAGCGTCGACATTCGACTATGCCGCAGCAACCGATCATGTTGCAGATTATGCGAAGGCCTACAAGATCGTCGGAAAAACCGTTGACGGCCGCGATGTTCAGGCTGTCTATGACGCAGCGGGAAAAGCGGTTCAGCGAGCAAGAAACGGCGAAGGGCCGACCATTCTTGAATGCAAGACCTACCGTGATTACGGGCATTTTGAAGGCGACACTCAGACCTATAAGGACAAGGATGTCCAGGAACGCGCACTGCACGAAGATGATCCGATTCTGAGATTCCAGAAATACGCGAAGGATAGTCAGCTGCTGACAGAGGACGAGATCACAGCGATTGACGACAAAGTCAAAGCTGAGATCGAGCATGCGATTAAATTTGCAGAGGACAGCCCGTTCCCTGATGCTTCTCAGGTAACAACAGATGTATACATTAATTATTGATTGCAGGTTAAAAATCTGGAGGTGACAATAAATGACAGTCAAGATGTCTTATTCAGATGCCATAAATGATGCGATTCGTATTGCCATGCGCAAAGATGAAAACGTTATCCTCATGGGTGAGGACGTTGCCGGTGGTGCTGAAGTTGACCATCTGCAGGATGAAGGCGCCTGGGGCGGAGTTTTCGGTGTAACCAAAGGGATCGTGGAGGAATTCGGACGTGACCGTGTTATTGATACGCCGATTGCTGAAGCCGGCTACATGGGTGCGGCTGTGTCGGCAGCGGCGACCGGACTGCGGCCGATTTCGGAACTGATGTTCAACGACTTTATCGGCAGCTGTCTCGACGAAGTGATGAACCAGGCGGCAAAATTCCATTATATGTTCGGTGGCAAAGCGAAAGTGCCGCTGACCATCCGGACCATCGACGGGGCAGGATTCAATGCTGCAGCGCAGCACTCTCAGAGCCTTTATGCCCTGTTCACACACATACCTGGTCTTAAAGTCGTTGTACCAAGCAATCCGTATGACATGAAAGGCCTTCTGCTGAGTGCCATCTTTGATGATGATCCGGTGGTTGTCTTTGAGGACAAGACGTTGTACGGCGTCAAAGGACAGGTTGGGGAAGGATTCTATACCATTCCATTCGGCAAGGCAGAAATCAAACGGGCCGGAAAGGATCTTACCATCGTCGGAATCGGCAAGCAGGTGAATACAGCACTTAAAGCTGCAGATCAGCTTGCCAGGAAAGGCTTTGAGGCAGAAGTCATCGATCCGAGAACGCTGTCGCCGCTGGATGAGGATACGATCATTAACTCGGTCAAGAAAACCGGCCGCCTGATCATCGTTGATGAAGCCTATCCGCGCTGCAGTGCGGCAACAGACATTGCTGCGATCGTCGGAGATAAGGCCTTTGATTATCTCGATGCCCCGATCAAGCGAGTCACAGCACCTCACAGCCCGGTACCGTTCTCGCCGCCGCTTGAAAAACTTTATCTTCCGAATCCCGAAAAGATCATCAATGCCTTTCAGTCAATGGTCGGCGACAAAGTCTTTACAACTGTGTGAAACATGTAACAGCTTGATTTATTGAGGGACGGACATCGTCCGGCAAATTCCCGGATGTTCCCCTCTCTCTTTTTGAATCAGAAAGGAGCGGACATTAATGGCGACTGAAATTATTATGCCCAAGATGGGCATGGGTATGGAAGAAGGAACCGTCGTTGAGTGGCTGAAACACAAAGGCGATTCTGTTAAAAAAGGCGAATCGGTGGTTTCGATCAGTTCGGACAAGATTGAAAAAGACCTTGAAGCGCCGGAAGACGGGGTTCTGATCGACATTGAAGCAGGAGAAGATGCGGTTGTGCCGATCGGTCAGCCACTGGGTTATATCGGTGCGAAAGGCGAAACGGTCTCTGCCCCGGCTGCGAGCAGCGAAGCCTCTGTTGCCGCCGGTTCATCGGCTGTAGCTGTTGCTGAAAAACCGGTGGCAACCGCTGCCGTCAAACAGCCTCAGGCGGCTTCTCCGTTGCCGGATCAGCCGCGGCTGCGTGTTTCCCCGGCTGCCCGGAAACTGGCAAAGACGCAGCAGGTGGATCTGAATCAGGTAACCGGAACGGGACCGCTGGGCAGAATCACTAAATCTGATGTGGCCGCATTTGCCGCGCAGCAGCAGACGCCGCCTGCGCCGCAACCTGTTGCAGCATCTCCGGTGCAGCCTGCCCCGGCTGCAGCAGAAGAAGGCAGCGTCCGGAAAGTCACCGGCATGCGCAAAGTGATTGCCGAGCGTATGTTTGAAAGCCTGCAAACTTCAGCTCAGCTGACGCTGCAGACGACAGCGGACGTAACCGAATTGCTGAAGTTTCAGAAGGAAGCCAGAGCAGCGTATCCGATTGATGACGAAGTCCGCCTGACAATCACGGATTTCATTGCCAAAGCGACGATCAATACACTGCTGAAGCATCCCGAAATGAACGGTTTCTATCAGAATGATACAATTACAACGTTCAAATCCGTCCAGCTTGGTATCGCAACGGCTCTGGATGAAGGGCTTGTGGTACCGGTCGTTAAGGACGCCGATAAGAAGTCGCTTAGTGCCATTTCTCGGGAGATCAGAAAATCAAGTAAAGCTGCGCGGAGCGGGAAACTTGATACACTTCAGCTCAGCGGTTCGACATTTACGGTATCTTCGCTCGGCACGTACGGAATCGGTTTCTTTACTCCGGTTTTGAACCAGCCTGAAATCGGCATTCTTGGTGTCGGCACAATCAACGCGCAGCCGGTTTACGTCGGTGAAGAATTGCAGAAACGCAGCCTGCTGCCGCTCAGTCTGACGTTCGACCACCGCGCGGTCGACGGCGCTCAGGCTGCCGCATTTCTGGCGGATCTCAAGGCAAATCTGGAAGCACCATTCAAACTGGTTCTCTGATCGATTGCACATCAGGGTTCTGATCGGACAAGAACAGTTTCGGAGAAGAACAGCTCTGAAACTGTTCTTTTTATTAGCACTTTTTTTGTAAAAATACAATGAGATGCAGCAATGTCCGGAAATGATTGGATGAAATCATAGGAAATAGGTTACAATAGAATTCAGCAGATTCATATTGTTTGATCGATCCAGATGTAAGCCGTCTGCGATTAATTAATGAGGGGAAAAGTTATGCCGAAATCAAGGTACTTTCGTTTTGCTATTTGGGTTCTTGTAATCTTTCTTGTCCTGCTGGTCGGATCTAATCTGACATTCATCCTGTGGCCGATCGGTGTCCTGTTTACTTCACTGGCCGCACCGCTGATTGTCTCCGGATTGCTCTATTATTTGCTTCGCCCGCTTGTCCGGTTGCTGGCACGAGTCGGCATTCCCAAGATTGTCGCCATTCTGATTATTTATTTGCTCGCTGTCGGACTGTTTACCTTCCTCGTTTTCTGGATCGGGCCGATTCTCTACAGCCAGTTTCTTTCTCTGGTCAACAGTATGCCCGGTTTAATGAATAAACTGTCTTTACAACTGAATCAGTTTCAGAACAGTGAACTGTTTACCAAATTGAAGCTGAACAATATTTCCTATATCGATACCATGAACCGATTCTCGCAGTCCTTCTCCTCGATTGTCACGTCCGTGGGAAATAATGTGCTTTCGATTGCTCAGTCTGTGACGGGTACGCTCCTGATTGTTGTTACCGTACCCTTCATTCTGTTTTATTTCCTTAAAGACGGGAATAAAATGTTTCACGGTTTTCTCCGCCTGATCCCGGAAGAACACCGGGATAAAGCAAAAGAGATCATCATTGATATGGATCAGGCCCTCAGCGGGTATATTCAGGGGCAGATGATCGTTCTCCTGTTTGATTTTGTGTTTATTTACATCTGGTATTTAATTATCGGTCTTAATTATTCACTGGTACTTGCTCTGATTATCCTGTTTACGAATGTCATTCCGTTTATCGGATCATTCATTGCGACCGTGCCGGCGGTGATCGTCGCGTTTATTCAGAGCCCGATGCTTGCTGTCTATGTCATTGTCGGGGTGATTGTCGTGCAGCAGATTGAGGGCAATGTCATATCCCCGCTCGTCATGGGAAGAAAGCTGGATGTCCATCCGCTGACCATTATCTGCCTGTTGCTGGTCGCCGGAAATCTTGCCGGAATCATCGGCATGCTGCTGGCAATCCCTGTTTACGCAGTCGCAAAGGTCATTGTGACGCGTGTCTATCAGCTGATCCAGCTGCGAAGGCAATAATCTGTGTACTGTTTGCCCGGTGTTCCATTGCTGAGTTTTCTCTGCCGGCAACCTTTTAACAATCCCATTGAATAAAAAAAGTTTCCGCTCTTTGAGGTCATTCAAAAAGCGGAAACTTTTTTTCAGCGCTTATTCAGATTCGGGCGATAAAATGTTCCGTGTAAAGCAAAGAAAGCACCATCGGGAGGTTAAGAAATGGCCAAATTGAGACCTGAATGGATTGCTCTGTGTACGGCAGCAATCGGACTGGCCTATTCAGCAGGGTATGTCGTGACTGAACCCAGGCCTATTGCTGCAGCACCGGCAAGCCATTCTGTCCAGGTGCAGTCAGACAACAGGGCATCTGCATCTGCAGGCGGAGAATCTGCTTCAGAAGCAGAGGAGCATCAGGGGCGGACGACACAAAAGAAGCAGAACAGGACGACAGCTACGACCATCCGGAAAAAGTCCGGATATAAAGACGGCACATACTCCGGCCAGGGGATGAACAGGATCGGTGCGGTTGCCGTCAGCGTGACGATTAAACAGGGGAAAATAGCCAGTGTTCAGATCACAGACTGCACGACATCTTATCCTGAAATAAAGATTGATCAGCTGCCCGCACAGGTTGTTTCGCGTCAGAATGCAAATGTAGATAATGTTTCGGGCGCCACTGAAAGTACGTCGGACTTTGTCACTGCCGTGGCCCAGGCGCTGACCCAGGCTAAAGCATAAGACACCCGGGGAAAGGAAGAGGGCATAAGGAGAGAAACCATGACCGTTGAGAAAGATTTCATCTGTATGGATACGATCGTGATGATCCGCGTGGTTTCCGGAAAACCGAAGCAGGAACAGGTTCAGTCGATTCTTCGTGCAGCCGGACAATTTTATCGGGTTGAGCAAAGTTGTTCCCGGTTCGACAGCGGCAGTGAACTGATGCGTCTTCCGGATAAAACCGACGTTCCGATTCGCGTTTCACCCGTTTTATTCTCAGCGATTCAATTCGCAGTCAGCGCAGCCGCCGAAACCGGAGGAAAATTCGATCCGAGCATCGGCAGATCACTGGAAAAGCGCGGGTTCAACAGGAATTATCTGACCGGTGAACGGATTCACTCGGATGAAGTTCATCCGGCTCAGGCGACCTACCGGGATATTGTCGTTAATCCGGTGAACCGGACGATCACATTACGAAAACCAATGGTAATCGATTTGGGTGCCGTTGCCAAGGGTATGGCGATCGACCTGGCTGCTGCAGAACTCAGGAATGAGGGCTATGAACATTTTCTGGTCAATGCCGGCGGAGACATCTTTGCAGCCGGACGAAATGAACAGAAAGAACCATGGAAAATCGGAATCAGGCATCCGGTACACCACGATGAAATTGCCGGAACCGTGCGCCTCGAAAATGCGGCAATCTGTACCTCCGGGGGTTATGAACGGCCGAGTTCTGTGCTTCCGGGAGAGCACCACCTGCTTGATCCGCTCAGCGGCCATTCTCCGTCTCAGCTGTCAAGCTGCTCGGTCATTGCCCCGTTCGCCATGCTGGCCGATGCATTTTCGACAGCGGCGATCGTTCTCGGTCCGGATGAAGGTATTAAAAAAATGGAGGAGATGGGCCTTGATTGTCTGATGATCACCCGTGATATGAACGTTACGTCGACCAAAAAATTTAAGGAGGCAGGGTCGTGGAATCCAGTGCTTTGAATCGTGTACCGCATCAGATTCAGGTAAAGCGTTCAGATTTGCGAAAGTCGAAAAAGAGGAAACAGGGCTTCAGTTTTCAAAAATTCATCAAATCCCCAAAGGGTATTGTTTTTGTTATCATTCTGCTGCTTACGATGATCGGGACGGCTTATCCGAACAACGGACGGGCCGGGGTAACCAATCTGATTGCCGCGGTTCTGACAGCGGTGTTCTTTGATTTCATCATCGCTTACCTGCTGCACCGTCCGAAGCTTTTTTCGGATGGCGCACTGATTACCGGCCTGATTATCGGAGGCATCCTCGGCCCGGCAGTTCCGTGGGCGCAGGTGATGGTTACAGTGATCGCTGCATTAAGTGTCAAACATCTGTTCAAGGATAAACGCAAACCGATACTGAATCCGGCGGCAATCGGTCTTCTGGTCAGTTCACTGCTTTTCAGTACGGAAGAGAGCTGGTGGAGTGCCTTATCGATGCTTCCCGCCTGGGCAACGATCCTGCTCATTGCCGGCGGTTTCGTCGTGGTGAACCGGATCAATAAATTTCCGCTCGTCTTTGCGTTCATGGCAGCCTATATTATTTTCTTTGCTGCTGCCGGTCTTCTCGGAGTGACCGAAGCCGGGAATGCACTGAGAATGCCGTATATTAATGCGGCGCTGTTTCTGTCGTTTTTCATGCTGACCGACCCGCCGACTTCTCCGTCACGGGCCGGAGAACAGATCTTCTTCGGGATTCTCGCGGCGCTCTGTGCAGGATGTGCCTATCTGTATTTGAGTAAAGTCACTTTCATGCTGATCGGCCTTTTGCTGGCGAATGCCTGGAAGTATCTTCAGGCGCGCAGCCGAAGCGCTCAGCGGGCGACCATGGGCAGAGGATGAGCCGTACGGGTCAATCAGCCGGACTGAGCATGACTATGCTATAATTGCCCTTGGCGGGGTGAAGTTATGGGCTATATTGAAAATCTCCGGCAGAAAGTCGGGCATATGCCGCTGATTCTTGCCGGTGCTGCTGTGCTGATTCAGAACACGGACGGGTCTGTATTATTTCAGAAACGACGCGACCCGGTGAACAGCTGGGGGATTCCTGGCGGGCTCATGGAACTTCGCGAATCTCCGGAAGATACAGCGATTCGTGAGGTGCGGGAGGAGACCGGCCTCATAATCTCCGACCTTAAGCTGCTCGGCGTCTATTCCAGTTCCGGCCGGATGTCGACAGCCGGGAACGGCGATCAGTACTATCCACTGACAATTGCTTATGTCACGTCCCATTTTGAAGGGATGCTGCAGGTTGATCCTGCAGAATCACTCGATTATCAATTTTTTTCTTTAAATGAGCTGCCGAAACCGTTATTAAAAAATCATCTCCGGATTGTCAACGACTTTATCTCGAAATTAAAATGATGAAAAAAGAAGGGATCGTATCCGGACGGTCCCTTCTTTGTGCTTTCTGGACGCCGAAATCAGTCGGCAGCTGTTTCGAGAGCAATCCGGATCATGTCGTTGAACGTGGTCTGGCGCTCTTTGGCTGTTGTATTTTCGTCGGCGAAAATATGGTCGCTGACGGTGAGGACAGTGAGCGCCTGTACGCCATATTTGGCAGCCAGTGTATAAAGGGCGCTGGTTTCCATCTCAACGCCGAGCACACCGTAGCCGGCCAGCGTTTTGAAGATATCCGTGCTGTCCCGGTAAAAGACATCCGCTGAAAGCACATTACCGACATGGAGCGAGATGTTCGCCCGAGATCCGATTTCATAAGCCGTTTTCAATAGTTTAAAGTCAGCGGTGGGGGAAAAATCAACATTGGGGAAAATGGCACGGTTAACTGCGGAATCGGTTGTTGCCGACATCGCCAGAATGACGTCCCGGACATGGATCTCTTTCTGAATGCCCCCGCATGTTCCGACGCGGATCAATTTTTTTACGCCATAGTCACGAATCAGTTCATTGACATAAATTGAGATCGACGGGATTCCCATTCCGGTGCCCTGAACCGAGATTCTTTTTCCATTATAAGTGCCGGTAAAACCGAGCATACCCCGAACCTGGTTATACTGAACAGGGTTATCTAAATAGGTCTCCGCAATGTATTTTGCCCGCAGCGGGTCGCCGGGCAGCAAAATGGTGTCGGCGATCTCGCCTTGCCTGGCTTCCATATGTACGCTCATAGACATCCTCCTAAATGAATTGGCGCAGTGGTTACGGATCTGATCCGTGTCCACCGGTCTTAAAACAATCTCTTATAATGATGCCTCAAATCCACAGTTAATGGAAGAGGGCAGAGAAAAATCATTTTCTATCATTCTTTTATGATTGAACTTGACTTTTCAAATAATTAGCGACATATTTAACATATGAACAGTCGTTCATATGAAGGGACGAAAAGAACGTCTGATTGCTGAAACGGGGATGAACCACAATGACGACAAATAGCGTTCCGGAAGAGGAAAAAATGAAACGATCTGAACCGGGCCATCAGGCGCATCACCATACAGGTAACCAGAAAGCTCTATTCCTGAGCTTTCTTCTGATTACGCTATTCATGATTGTTGAGTTTGCCGGCGGGCTGATCAGCCACAGTCTGGCACTCCTGTCTGATGCCGGGCATATGCTCAGCGACTCGATTTCTCTTGGATTGAGCTTTGCTGCACTTGTTGCCGGATTACGCCTTCCGGCAAACAACCGAAAAACATTCGGCTATCGCCGGTTTGAAATCTTGTCCGCACTGTTCAACGGGGTATTGCTGCTGGTTATCTCGGCAGTGATTCTCATTGAAGCGATCCGCCGTTTTTCCAGTCCGGTTCAGGTCGCCGGCACAGAAATGCTGGTCATCGCTGCGCTCGGTCTGATCATTAATCTGGTGGTTGCCTGGATTCTCGGACGCGGGGAATCGAAGCAAAATCTGAATGTCAGAAGTGCATGGCTCCATGTGATCGGCGATTTGCTCGGTTCTGTCGGCGCCATTTCGGCAGCGCTTATGATTAATCTGACCGGCTGGCAGCCGGCCGATCCGATTGCCAGTATCCTGGTTTCCCTGATCATCCTGAGAAGCGGCTGGCAGGTCAGCAAATCAGCCATCAACATTCTGATGGAAGGCAAGCCCGACGAACTGGATGTCGATGAGATCCGTGAGAAGATTCGTGCCGTCCATGGCGTAACGAATCTTCATGATCTGCATATCTGGACGATTACTTCCGGTTTTCTCTCCCTGAGCTGCCACCTGAAAGTGGCCGACGGGGTGAACCGCGATGAGGTGCTCAGGCAGGTTGAACATATTCTTGAACCCTATCAACTTGAACATTCAACGATCCAGATCGAAGGCGCAGCCTACTCAGACTGTCATTCCGACTGCGCCCACGCCGCCCGGAAGCCAGGGAAGCCGGACTTGAAAAGTACTGATCCTTCTTTGTGAAAGGCTTTATAAATTTGTTTTGTCTTTTGTCCCTCTGCTGTCTGGAACGGATTGCCCGCGGAAAGCGAGCAAAAATAATATTATTCATCGTGAGCAAAAGCCTGCTTCTCTGTTTTATGGCTGCCGGTTAAAAATTTTCATCCGGCCGTACATTTGTCAGAACAAGCAGGCTTTCGTTGTTTTCATTCCACCGCGGTTCATCGTTCGATGGATTTAAGATAGTCGCGGATCTCGTCCGGCGACTGATTGTCCGCGCGTAAATGCGCCGTTTTTTTGCCGCTTTTGAAAGCAAGCAGGCTGGGGATGCCGAGTACCTGGTAGTCCCGGCCCAGTTCAGGAAATTGATCCCGGTCGGCGGAATACCATTTGAACGGAAATTCCTGCACCAGATCGTCTACATACATATTCAGCCGTTTACAGTCCGGGCACCAGCCGGTTTCGAATTTCACGATCACCGTTTCCGGACTGTTGATCACTTTATTGAATTCTTCTACTGAGTTTATCGCTTTCATCTTCCGGCTTCCCTTCATTGTGATCCACGTGATCCACGCTTACGTTCAATTCTAGCAAATTTTCAACCGGACGCAATGTATTCTGCCCGAATGAATCAGGCAACCGGTGTATACCTCTTTTAAACAGCGAAAGAACCTGCTAAAGTGCAAATAAGGGGATGACAGCAAAATGGCAGAAAACAGCATATTGGGCCGGCAAGCATTACTGATCGTTGACATGAGCAATGATTTCGTCGATGACCACGGCGGGCTGACAGCGGGGAAGCCGGCGCAGAAAATAGTTCCATATATTGTCTCGCTGGCCGGCAAATTTCATCAGGAGGGAAAACCGGTCATTTTCTGTATGGATGCGCATCATGAACATGATCCGCACTTCAAGCTCTGGCCGCCGCATAATATTGTCGGCACCTGGGGCGCACAGATTTACGGCAAGCTCGGCGAGTGGTACGAGGCACATCGTGAAGAACCGGGGGTCATTTTTGTTCCGAAGCCTGAGTATGACGCGTTTATTGGAACGAATCTCGATCAGATCCTTAAATCGCTTCATGTTGAAACGGTACATCTGACTGGCGTCTGCACCGATATCTGTGATTTTCTCACAGCTTACGGTGCCTATTCCAGGGGATTCAGAACGGTTGCTTATAATCAGGGGATGGCCACATTCACCGGACAGCACGACATCTTTCTGAAACAGATGAAAGCCATCTTCAAAACCGAGATTATCAGCTAAAAGGACCGACATTGTGGAAAAGGATACGACTCATGGAAAGAAGCGGTGCGACTGGCATACCGGCGATCCCGTATATATTGCCTATCATGATCAGGAATGGGGCCGGCCGGTCCGCGACGCGCAGGCACTGTTTGAGATGCTCTGTCTTGAAGGCATGCAGGCCGGACTGAGCTGGATCACCATTTTAAAACGGCGGGAGCATTATCGCCGCGCATTTGCCGGATTTGATCCCGAGCGGATCGCCCGATTTACTGAAGAGAAAGAAGAAAAATTGATGCAGGACGCAGGACTTATTCGCAACCGGCGGAAAATCCATGCGATTATTGTCAATGCGCAATGCTTTCTTCAGGTTGAGCGAACCCGGCCGTTCAGCGAATACATCTGGTCCTTTGTCGGCGGGCGCCCAGTGCAGCATCATTATCATTCTCATGAGGAGATTCCGGCGCGCAGCCAGGAATCCATAAACATGAGCCGGGATTTGAAACGAAGGGGATTTAAATTTGTCGGAGAGACAATCTGTTATGCATTTATGCAGGCGACCGGCATGGTGAATGATCACGAGACCGGGTGTTTCTGCTATGCTGAAATTGCCGGGAACCATCAGCCTGACCGGAACCGGTGAAAGACTTTACAGGAGAACAATATAGGGAGTGGCTGTTTATGGATCGTGATTTGATAGAAGTACAAACGGATTCTAAAAAAATTTTTGACGGTAAAATCGTGCATTTGTACCTGGACAAGGTCAGGCTCCCCAATGGGGAAAGCGCTACGCGCGAAGTGGTCATGCATCCCGGAGCTGTGGCGATCATTGCTGCAGACGCGCAGGATCGTCTGCTTCTGGTCCGCCAGTTTCGTTATCCGATGAGAAAGATTATCTATGAGATTCCGGCCGGCAAACTCGAACCCGGTGAAAATCCGGATCATGCCGCAGTACGCGAACTCGAAGAAGAAACGGGCCATCGCTGCCGCCAGCTGGATAAAGTATCGGAGTTTTATTCGACGCCCGGATTTTCTGATGAACTCTTGCATTTGTACTTTACTGATTCTCTGACCTCAGGCCGCCAGCACCTGGACGAGGACGAATTTCTTGAAGTCTGTGCCGTCGGCCTGGATGAAGCGGTTGCGATGGTCAGGGATCACCGGATCGCCGATGCGAAAACCGTTTATGCGGTTCAGTTTATGCAGCTCCGCGCCTTGCGCAAATAATCTATCAGAATTTTATATGAAACACGCCCCCTTGTACTAGCCCGGCGGATCCGGTCATAGACTGAATCATAGATTCCGGGTGAAAGAAGAACGGCAGGGGGGTTGGCTTATGTCCAGAGTACGATTGATGCGCCTGTTGAACGATCATTTTCGGGAGTGCCGCTCACTCTATATTTTCGTAATTGCGCTATTTATGGTAGGCATCGTGTTCGGAGGAATTGTCGTCAACAGTCTTCCATACGGGACAAAGTTAGATCTGCTTCACTATATGCAACAGTTTTTCGGTGAATTGTCCCGTGGACAGATTGCCGATCCGCAGCTGATGTTCCGGGAGAGCCTGACCAATGATCTTCAGTATCTTGGCCTGATCTGGCTGCTCGGGCTGTCCGTGATCGGTCTGCCGATTATCTTTGTGCTCATTTTTATTAAAGGTCTGGTGCTTGGCTTTACGGTCGGATTTCTTGTCAGTCAGATGGGTGTTAATGGATTTCTGGCGTCTCTGGTCAGTATCTTTCCACAGAATATGCTGCTGATCCCCGCCGATCTGTTTATTTCCGTCATTGCCGTTGTCTGCTGCCTGAAAGTGTTCCGACAGCTTCTGATCCGGACAAGACGGGAACCGCTTTTACCGCAACTGTTCGGATATGTTCTGCTGCTTCTGCCTGCCTGTGTGCTTGTGTTTGCGGCCAGCAGTTTCGAAGCGTACCTGTCTCCTTCCCTGATCCGTCTGTTTCTTAACTGAGAACAGAGAATTTGTGACTTTTTGGACAGATTTGATTGGAATGAGTGATAAATGATAATCATTTAGCTAATAAAGGCGCTTTTATCAGGGATTTAGTGATTATCAGAATAAATTTATTATAACTTTATAATTGTTTTATTTTTCATTGACACCCGCCGGAGCAGGGCTTATACTTTGCATATAGTTGAGAATCAGACGTCATGCTGGCGGTTCAATGAATCAGCGTTGTTTCTTACTGGTTTGTTTCTGCCAGTCCTGCGAAGGGAGAGGTTTGTATGGAAGGCAGGATTAACCGGATTAAGAAACAACTGCATAAAGAGAAATACAAACTGACTCCGCAGCGTGAGGCGACAGTCAGAGTTTTACTTGAAAATGAACAGGATCATCTGAGTGCAGAAGATGTCTATCTTCTGGTCAAAGAAAAAGCACCGGAGATCGGCCTTGCAACAGTTTACCGGACGCTGGAACTGCTAAGCGAACTGAAGGTTGTCGATAAGATTAATTTTGGCGACGGGGTTTCCCGCTATGATCTTCGCCGTGAAGGGGCTCACCATTTTCATCATCATCTGGTTTGCATTGAGTGCGGGGCGGTGGATGAAATCCAGGAGGACCTGCTTGGTGAAGTGGAGAAGGTCGTCGAACGGCGCTGGCACTTTAAAGTAATGGATCACCGGCTGACGTTTCACGGCATCTGCCATCGCTGCCTTGAGAAGCATAAAGAGGAGCAGCACGAGGATGGGGCACAGCCGAATATTAAAGAAGAATCGGATCATCAAATGGAAAAAGTATAAGTGTGGTCATGCGCAGAAAACAGTCTGATTTCATGCAGGCTGTTTTTTGTTGCTTCCGCTTTTCCTTATTCGCTGAAACAGTTAGAATAGAATTCATCAGGACCGGCCGGATGAGCGGAACAGTCATGCAGCCCATGGCCTGACGCATAGGCTAACTTCAAGGAACGTGAAGGGCATCTGGATCACGTTCAGAGGGGAGCGTGCGGACGAATGGGTCAACTGGTGAAGCGAATCGTACAGGCTTTATTCATATTCATTTTTTTCGTGGCCATGACCAGTGTCTTTTATCTGGGAATGAACTGGCTGGATCGGCTTCCCGGACATGGAAACTACGATCAGGTGCCGGATCACGGTGCTGTCAGTGTCAGCTCGGATCGTTCGTCATCAGGGCTTAGTGAATCAGACGGACCGGATCAGTTTCCTGACTGGCGGCGTATTCTTGTATTCATCAGAGATGGGGAATGACATCGGTGAATAACTGGATTGACAACTTTTTGAAAGATATGAGTGAGAAGCAGGGGTGCTCGGACAATACGCGGGCGGCCTATCGTTCTGATCTCGTGCAATATAGTCACTACCTTCAGACAAAGGAATCAGTTTCATCGTGGGACAAGGTGACGGATGTTCAGACTGCAAAATTTATTTACTGGCTGAAGGATAGACAGGAATCCCCGGCAACATTGGCCAGAAAGGCTGTATCGATCCGTCGGTTCCACCGCTTCCTGATCCGGAATCATCTGCTTGAGCGTGATCCGTCAGTCATGATTGATGCGCCGAGGATCACCCCCAAACCTCCGCTCATTCTGACGGTCGGCGAAGTGGAAAGACTGCTCGAGAAGCCGCGTCATTCTGATAAGCCAAACTGGCGGGATGCCGCCATGCTCGAATTGCTTTATGCAACCGGAATGCGGGCGACCGAGCTGATCAATCTTAAGCGGGGCGACCTCAATCTGGAACTTGGTTTTGTCCGTTGCCGGACTGGACGGGGCCGTGAACGCGTCGTGCCCGTCGGCGAACCGGCGAAACAGGTTCTCGGTCGCTATCTGGAGGAATCGGAAAGAAACGGTTCGGAGATCCGGAGCGATCAGCCGCTTTTCCCGAACCGCCGGAACGCGCGCATGACGCGCCAGTCCGTCTGGAAGATGATGAAAACGTATGCGCAGCAGACCGGCCTCAGATCGGGGCTGTCTCCGGAAACGTTAAGAAATTCGCTGATTGCACACTTGTTTGAACGAGGTGCCGATCCGGAATCTGTCGATGAGCTGATGGGCAGGTCGGCGTCTGCAGGCAGCCGCAGGTTTCCGCTCCGACGGAAAGAAACACTGAGACAGATGTATGGGCACTGTCATCCCCGTGCCCGATTTAAGAACCAGTAAATGAATTGTATCGAAATGGAGTGTTGGTGTTGAACGATGTTAACGAAGCATTGGAAGTGCTCAGAACAAAGACCGGGAAAACGCCGGAGATCGGGCTGATCCTCGGGTCCGGACTCGGCGAACTGGCGGATCATATTGCTGATTCGGATGCCGTCCCTTACCATGATCTGCCTCATTTTCCTGAACCGACCGTCGCCGGACATAAGGGGCGATTCGTGCTTGGAAAACTGAAAGGTAAATCCGTCATTGCGATGCAGGGCCGCTATCATCATTATGAAGGCTATTCGCTCAGGCAGGTAGCCTTTCCGGTGGCTGTCATGAAGGCCGCCGGCATCAAGACGCTGCTCGTTACGAATGCCGCCGGCGGTATCAATCTGAATTTTGCACCGGGCGATCTGATGCTGATTACCGACCATATCAATATGCTGGACGGGAGTCCGCTGATCGGACCGAATGATGATGCCTTCGGTCCGAGATTTCCCGACATGTCGGGAGCTTATACCCCGGCTTTGATTGAACAGGCGGAAGATGTCGCCAGTCGTGCCGGAATTCATCTTCAGAAGGGGGTCTATCTGGCCACTTCGGGACCTCAGTATGAAACGCCGGCAGAAATCCGGATGATGCGGACACTGGGTGCCGACGCCGTCGGCATGTCGACCGTTCCTGAGGTCATTGCTGCAGCTCATGCCGGACTGAGTGTTCTCGGCATCTCCTGCATTACCAACATGGCCAGCGGCATTCTCGACCAGCCGCTTTCCCACCATGAAGTGATCGAAACGGCGGAGCGGGTGAAGGAGCATTTCACACAGCTTGTTGAAGGTATCATCGGTCAGCTTTGACGGTTCCGAAACAAACAAATATACAGGCATCAAGGGCACCGGTTCACGAGATCCGGTGCCCTTGATGCTTCTCTTCCGAAAATCAGTAAGCATTTTTCTCTTGTTTTCTCGCAACTTTTCTGCATAAAAAGCATGCGGTTGGCCACAATGTTAACGATCATCCTAAGGAGGTAGATTCATGAAGACGTTTTTTGTATGGCTGATTTGTGCAACCCTCCTGCTGACGGCAGTGCTGCCGGCCGGTACGGCATCAGCAGAAACAACCGACAGCAAGAGCAGCGGTGTAAAATCGGCAATCGTGATTGAACAGGAAACCGGGCGTATCCTGTACCAGAAAAATGCCGATAAGGAACTGCCGCCGGCCAGCATGACTAAGGTGATGACTCTGCTTCTGATCTTTAAGGCTTTGAGCCAGCACCGCATTTCGCTGACGGATCAGGTCAGTGTCAGTGAGCATGCCGCATCCATGGGCGGATCTCAGGTTTTTCTTGAGCCGGGAGAACGCATGACCGTCGACGAAATGCTTAAAGCGATTGCCATCGCTTCAGGAAATGATGCGTCGGTTGCCATGGCTGAATTTGTCGGCGGCTCGGAAAAAGAATTTGTGAAGCAGATGAATCAGGAAGCAGCAAAGCTTGGGCTGAAGCACACACATTTTGAAAATACGACCGGACTGCCTGTGAAAAATCACTATACAACAGCCCATGATATGGCCGTGATGGCCCAGGCACTGGCACGGTATAAACAAGTGTTCAACTATACGTCCAAATATGAAGACTATCTCCGCCAGAATACGGATCAGAAGTTTTGGCTGGTCAATACGAATAAACTGATCCGGACTTATCCCGGTGCGGACGGGATGAAGACCGGCTTCACCAACGAAGCCAAATATTGCCTCACGGCGACGGCGAAACGCAACGGGATGCGCGTCATTGCCGTCGTTATGGGCGCCGCTTCGCCTAAGGAGCGAAACAGCGAAATCGCCGGATTAATGGATCAGGCCTTTGCCGGCTATACGACGCAGAAATTGCTGGATAAAGGCCGCCTGGTGGCGAGCCGGCCGGTGGATAAGGGGAATCCGGCACATCTGTCCATCGTCACCGGTCAGCAGGCCGTGCTCTTGCTGAAAAAAGGCGATGAGGCTGGTACCACAACAAAAAAGACCGTCATCAATAAGAATCTTCAGGCACCGATTCGGGCGGGTACCGTGGTTGGTTATTATCAGATCAGCAAGAAAGGCCGAACCGTTTCGAAGACACCGCTGGTTGCCGGAGAGAACGTTAAGCGCGCGGGATGGTGGCAGCTTTTCACGCGCGTCACCGTGTCGATTCTGACCAGATAAACCGGAAACCGGTCGGCCGGCTATGGCGTTTCACCTGTTGTTTTAGCGAATCCGCACTAGTTTTGCCGGCAGGCAGGAAGTAGAAATCCAAATAGAGAAAATGAAAGTACAACCTTTTCAAAATGATAGATAAAACCGGCAGGGCTGCCGGTCAGGAAACTGTCTCGTCTACGGAGAGGAGAGATCGTTAATGAGTCTGAAAATGGATCTTGAAGTGAAATATGGGGTGCTTTGCATTCGTCTGGAAGGAGAACTGGATCACCATACGGCGGATCAGCTGAGGACAAGGGTCAATCAGCTGATGGACGAAGAGATGATCCAGCATATCTTATTGAATCTCGGGAATTTGAGCTTTATGGACAGTTCAGGCCTTGGTGTGATCCTCGGGCGCTACAAACAGATCACCAGTCTTGGTGGAGAAATGGTTGTCTGCGCTATTTCTCCGGCGGTAAGAAGACTGTTTGAACTCAGCGGCATGTTCAAGATCATCCGTCTGGAAACGGATGAGTCCGATGCTTTGCACCGTCTGGGGGTGGCCTGAATGAAGAACGAAATGTCCCTGTCCTTTACGGCAATCAGTGAGAATGAATCTTTCGCCCGGGTCGCTGTCGCAGCATTTATTGCCCGGCTTGATCCGACGCTCGACGAGCTGACGGAAATCAAAACCGTCGTATCGGAAGCCGTAACGAACTGTATCATTCATGGCTATAACAATACAGGGAACGGGCAGGTCCGGATCCATGTTGTGCTGGATGAGGGAACGGTTGCTCTGGAGATTCACGACGACGGCATCGGGATCAAAGATGTGGCCCAGGCAAAGCAGCCTTTGTTCACGACGAAACCGGAGCTGGAGCGATCCGGCATGGGCTTTACGATTATGGAAAACTTTATGGATCATGTTCGGATTGAAACGGAGGTCGGAAAGGGCACCACTGTTTTCATGACGAAAGAAGTCAGTCAGAACAGAGCGGCATGCAAGTAGGGAGACATGCATATGGAGCGTGAACAAAAAAACGGGTCGAAAAACCAGCTATTGAGCGATAAACAGGTAAAACGCCTGATCCGGCTCAGTCAGTCGGGAGACCACGATGCCCGCGACTTGCTGGTGCAGAGAAACATGAGGCTGGTGTGGTCTGTGGTCCAGCGGTTTATCAACCGCGGCTACGAACCGGACGACTTGTTTCAGATCGGCTGTATCGGACTGCTCAAGGCTGTCGACAAATTTGATCTTAATTATGATGTCAAATTTTCAACCTATGCGGTGCCGATGATTATTGGAGAAATTCAACGCTTTATCCGTGATGACGGTGCAGTAAAAGTCAGTCGTTCGCTAAAGGAAACCGGCATCCGCGTCCGAAAGAAGAAGGACGAGCTGTCGAAGAAACTGGGACGCAATCCTACCATTAATGAAATCGCCGACAGCCTTGAAATGGCGCCGGAAGATATTGTCCTGTCACTTGAAGCCATCCGTACCCCCTATTCGATTCATGAAACTGTATTTGAGAACGATGGCGATCCGATCACGATCCTGGATCAGATTTCCGACGAGAATAACGGGAACTGGTTCGATAAAATGGTGATACGGGAGGCCGTCGATCAACTGGAGGAACGCGAGAAACTGATCGTCTACCTCAGGTATTTCAAAGATCAGACTCAGACTGAAGTTGCGGCACGGCTCGGCATCTCGCAGGTGCAAGTGTCGCGACTGGAGAAAAAGATTCTGAAGGAAATTAAAACGCAAATGGCCGACTGAAGAAAAGAATATGAACGATCAAAAAAGACTGCGCCCCCAGTCTTTTTTTGCTGCAGACGAACGAGGGTCTTGAAAAGCATGGGACGGCTAACATAATTCACAGCAATCCGGCAGATACTACCTTCAGACAGACTGATGATTGGAGGGAAAGTGATGCTTAATGATCCGAAAAATTACAGTGAATCGATAAAACCGTTTCAGCCGGAAGTGCCTTATCTGATGAACTGTGTGAAGGCGTTTCTCGTCGGCGGGCTGATCAGCCTGATCGGTCAGTTAATCCAGACTTTTTACGTACATTTTTTTCATTTCAGTAATCAGGAAGCCGGAAATCCGACGGTAGCGACGCTGATCCTGATCGCCTCTTTGCTGACCGGTTTTGGCATTTATGACAAAATTGCCCGTGTGGCCGGGGCCGGGTCGATTGTTCCGGTAACCGGATTCGCCAATTCGATTACCAGTGCGGCGCTGGAACATAAGAATGAAGGCATTGTACTGGGGATCGCGACAAATCTCTTTTCGCTGGCTGGAGAAGTCATCGTGTTCGGCGTTGTCTCTGCTGCCGTGCTGGGGATGATCAGGCTTTTTATTGAACAGATATTTTGAATCCGGAGGTGGCGGAAGATGAGTTTGTTAAGGAGGCAGACCTGGCGTTTCGACAGACCTGTATATCTGGCTTCAACCGGTACCACAGTCGGTCCGCTGGAAGCCCGCGGTCCGCTGTCGGGCAACTTCGACAAAGAATATGCATCGCTGGACTGCGGTGAAAAAAGCTGGCCTGAAGCAGAAAAAGCGCTGATGCGACGGGCCGTGGCCTTTTGCCTTGCCAAGGCAGGGAAAAAGGAAGGGGATATGGATCTGTTTCTGGCCGGGGATCTGATGGACCAGACCGTGACTTCAAATTTTATTGCCCGTGAAAACCGGATTCCTTTTCTTGGCCTGTTCGGGGCCTGTTCGACGTCGATGGAAACCCTTGCCGCAGGCGCCCAGCTTGTTGACAGCGGGTATGCGGAGAATGTTTTATGTGCCGTGAGCAGCCATAATGCGACCGCGGAACGCCAGTTTCGGTATCCGACAGAATACGGCGGACCGACCAAACTCACGCAGACGTTCACGGTGACCGGTGCCGGTGCAACAATTGTCACCCGGGAACCGGGAAAAGTCAGAGTGACGGAGGCGACGATCGGCCGGGTGATCGACTGGGGAATCAAAGATGCCAGTAACATGGGCTCAGCGATGGCTCCGGCAGCCGCCGATACGATCTGGACCCATTTTCAGGATACCGGCAGAAAACCTGAGGACTATGATCTGATTGTTACCGGAGATCTTTCCTCGGTCGGCTCGCCGATTCTGAAACAGCTCCTGATTGAAAAAGGCCTGGATATTACAAAGGTGCATCAGGACTGCGGACTGATGATCTACAGCCCGGATCAGCCGGTAAATGCCGGCGGCAGCGGCTGTGCCTGTTCTGCGGTCGTGACCTACGGGTATTTGTACAAGCGTCTGGCGGAAGGATCGCTGCGCCGCGTGCTGGTCGTGGCCACCGGGGCACTGCTGAACAGTGCAACCCCGAAGCAGAAAGATACGATTCCCTGCATCGCCCATGGTGTCGTGCTGGAATCTGTGAAGGAGGACGGACGATGATTTTTCTCTATGCGTTTCTGATTGGCGGAGCGATCTGTGTCGTCGGCCAGCTTCTGATGGATGTGTTTAAACTGACACCGGCACATGTTGTCGCTTCATTCGTTGTGATCGGCGCTGTGCTCGATGTATTCGGCATCTATGACCGGCTGATTGCGTTTGCCGGTGCCGGAGCAACGGTGCCGATCACGAGCTTCGGTCATTCGATCCTTCACGGAGCGATGGCTGAGGGCCATGAACATGGCTATCTCGGCATTGCCATCGGTATTTTTAAACTCACATCCGCAGGCATTACCTCAGCCATTTTGTTCGGTTTTCTGATTGCACTGTTTTTCAGACCAAAAGGTTGAGCGGAATAAAGAAGAGGAGGACACCGGTCATGCCGGATCAGAAGAACCGGAAGTCGATTGACTCAGAGATCCAGGTGAATACCGAAACGCTGGCATCCGTTCTGGACATCGGTCCGAAGAATTTCGATGTCGGCAACAGGGAAATCACTGTGCTCGGCAGAAAATGTGCCATTTACTATACGAACAGTCTGGTTGATTCAACGATCGTTGCCATGATGATGCGCGAATTTATGCGGCTGTCCAATAATAATGAACATACCGCCGATGTACTGCAGGAGTTCAAGCAGCATCTGGTTCACTATCAGGTTGAAGAGATTCAGACGATCGCCGATGTACTGGACAAAATGCTGACCGGACGGATCGTCGTTCTGATCGACGGGGAAACGATCGGTTTCTCTATTGATGTGCGTCACTATCCGGGCAGGCAGCCGGAGGAACCGGATGTTGAAAAAGTCGTTCGCGGTTCCAAGGACGGCTTCACGGAAAATATCATTGAAAATTCAGGACTGATCCGGCGCCGGATCCGCGATCCGCGCTTTCGCTGTGAAATCATGCAAGTCGGTGAACGCTCGAAAACGGATGTCTGCCTCTGTTATCTGAAAGATGTAGCCAATCCCGGCCTCTTGAAAACGCTGAGAAAAGAACTGAAGGCGATCAACGTTGACGGGATTCCGATGGCGGACAATGCCCTGGAAGAGTTTATTCTGAAACAGGGCTGGAACCCGTTTCCGCTTGTCCGTTACACCGGCCGGCCGGATGTCGCCTCAGCGCATTTGCTGGAGGGGCACGTCGTGCTCATTACGGACACGTCGCCAAGCGTGATGATTCTGCCGACCACTTTGTTCCATCACTTTCAGCATGCGGAGGAGTACAGACAGGTAACTGCTTCCGGCGCGATGCTGAGATGGGTCCGCTTCATCGCCATTCTCAGTTCCGTATTTCTCGTTCCGCTCTGGCTGCTGCTGGTTCAGGGTCATCTTCTGCCGGAACAGCTGCATTTTATCGGTCCGGATAAGACAAATTATCATATTCCGCTGCTCGTCCAGATTCTGATCGCCGAGGTGGGAATCGAGACGCTGCGCATGGCCGCCATACACACACCGACATCCCTTTCCACGGCACTGGGCCTGATTGCGGCCGTGCTCATCGGCCAGATTGCCATTGAAGTCGGTGTCTTCATTCCGGAAGTCATCCTGTATACGTCGGTCTCTGCGATCGGCGGTTTTGCCACGCCAAGTTATGAACTGCAGCTGGCTAATAAGATTGTCCGCCTGTGTCTGATCCTTGCCGTCGGTTTTTTCGGCGTACCCGGCTTCATGATCACCACCACACTGCTGATCATTTATCTTTCCCATGTGATGAACCTGAATACACCGTACCTGTGGCCGTTCATCCCCTTTAACCCGACCGGACTGTACAACATCCTGGTACGCAGGGCGATGCCGACATCCGTTCTGAGGCCGAGTATCGTCCGCCCGCTGGACAAGTATCGTCAGCCGGGGGGAAAGAAACGTCAGTAACCCTTGTCATTCTACAAGATTCATGCTAAGCTAAACTAAATTTATCCTTAAAGCAGATAAGAGGAGCGGGACGAATCAGTATATCACCGGAGCCGGGAAGGGCAATGATGGTCTTTGAAAGGTCAACTCGCCGAAGCAACGGTTTTTTCCAGAATCGTATGCTGGGCTGCTGCCGAACAGACAGCAGACTGTCACTGCATGATGATGCAGTGGAGCACTTTTCGGGCTTTGGTGAACGTTCCGGCCTGTATCCAGCGTGTGCAGGCCGCTTTTTCATTTTCAGAACGGGATACGGTCTTCCGCATGTGGAGTGAACGGATCCGGACGTCAGCTGCTTAACGGATTGCTGCTCTGCCATAGCAGACAAATGATATTTAAGGGGAACCATCTGGAGGGGGAGATTCCGGTTGTTGGGTACGCAGACGGTCAGCGATGAGGGCCATTTGATGATCGGCGGTGTGGATACGGTCGATCTGGCACGTGAATTTGGTACGCCATTATATATTTATGATCGTGCATCAATGAGAAGTAAGATTAAGGAATTCCAATCGGCATTTGCCCGATATAAAGATCTGGACTGGCAGATTGCCTATGCCAGCAAGGCATTTTCCACGATTGCCATGATTCAGCTTGCCAATGAATATGGACTTTCGCTGGATGTGGTGTCGGGGGGCGAACTCTATACGGCATTAAAGGCCGGGTTCCCCGCTGAAAAAATTCATTTCCACGGCAATAATAAATCCGACGCGGAACTGAAACTGGCGCTGGAATCCGGCGTCGGACTGATTATTGTGGATAACTTTTATGAACTGGAACGGCTTGAGGCGTTCTGCACGATCAGCGGCAAGCAAATGGCTGTTCTCCTGCGTGTCACACCAGGTGTTGAGGCGCATACACATGAATTTATCATGACTGGTCACGACGACACAAAGTTCGGATTCAATCTCGATAATGGCATGGCAGACAGAGCTGTGCATCAGACGCTCCAGTCGCCACATCTGGACCTGAGAGGTGTTCACTGTCACATCGGCTCGCAGATTTTTGAGACGGAAGGGTTTAATCAGGCTGTCCGGCTGGTACTCAACGCGGCAGCCACGTGGAAAAGGGACGAAAATTTCGAGCTTCAGGTGCTGAATGTCGGCGGCGGTTTCGGCATTCGTTATACCCGTGAAGACCATCCGCTGCCGGTGCACCGCTATATTGATCAAATTGTCTCGACGGTCCGGGAAGTATGCGCCGCCGGATCGCTGCATCTTCCCTCGATCTGGATCGAACCGGGCAGATCGATCGTCGGTGAAGCAGGGACCTCGCTTTATACGCTCGGGTCAACGAAAAACATCCCGGGTATCCGTGACTATATTTCGGTGGACGGAGGCATGGCCGACAATATCCGTCCGGCACTTTATCAGGCTAAGTATGAAGCACTTTGCGCCAACCGCGCCGGAGATCCGGCCGGCCACCCGGTAACGATTGCCGGGAAATGCTGTGAGACCGGGGATGTTCTGATTCAGGAGGCACTGCTTCCGGAGTCGTGCGGCAGCGGCGACCTGCTTGCCGTCTTCAGTACGGGCGCTTACGGCTATTCGATGGCCAGCCACTACAATCGTCTGCCTAATCCGGCTGTTGTTTTTGTCGAGAACGGCAGCGCCGAACTGGTTGTCCGGAGGGAAACATACGAGGATCTGATCCGTAATGACCTGCCGTTGAAGGCATTGTCCGGAAGAAGCTGAAGCGGCGGATCCGGCACTATCCCGTTTAAAATTCTGATTTTCTGATCAGGATAAAAACAGTGCGTCAGGGCCGGGTAAGCGGATTGGTGCACAATTCTGAAGGATTCGTTATAATATAGGACATGTAAGGATCTGAATGCCTTTCAATACTGTGCTTCAATTATCGAATCTATCATGGTCATGAGGGGTTAAAAATGCTGATTCGTTACAAAAAAAATTATGAAAAGATCGCAATGGGTCTCTTGTCCTATGTTCCTTCTGAAAAGGACATCAAATTGCTGCTCCAGACGATCCGGAAATATGAGAGCCAGGATGACTGGCAGCTCTTTTTATGGAAAGACGGGGAAGATATTATCGGAGTGATCGGAATCCATACGGAGAGTGCTGAGAAAGCCACCATTGAACATCTCAGCGTCAATCCGTCATTCCGCGCAGAAGGCGTCGGAAAGCGAATTATTTCGGCGCTGATGGAGTTTCTGGGAGACAAAGTTAAACTGGTTCCTTCCGCGGCACTTGCTGCTTATTATCAAAATTGTTTTCATGAGAAAGATCATGAAGAAGCCGGACGATGACGGCTTCTTTTTTATGGCGTCCGGCCACGGTGTTCCGGTTCTATGCTATGATTAGACCAGATCGCAGACAGGGAGGAAAACGGCTGTGGAATATAAAGTGAAAATCGATGCCTTCGAAGGCCCCCTCGATCTGCTGCTGCACTTGATCAAAACACTGGAAATTGATATTTACGACATACCTGTCTCAGAAATAACCGATCAGTATCTTGACTATATTCATCATATGCAGAAACTGGAACTCAATGTGGCCAGCGATTATCTGGTGATGGCGGCGACACTGATTGCCATGAAAAGCCGGATGCTGCTTCCAAAGCCGGAAGTCATTGACGACAGTCAGGACGAGCCGTATGAGGATCCGGAAGACTCCCGTCAGGCACTGATGCAGCAGCTTCTGGAATACCGTCAGTTTAAAGAAGCGGCGCAGTCGCTGCGGGATAATGAATCCGGAAGAATGCTGCTGTTCGCCAAGGAGCCCGAAGACTTGAGCCGGTATGAGCGGGAGGATATCACAACGATTCCGAAGTCCGAGCGTGCGACCATCTACGACATGATGCGGGCCGTTCAGAGGATGCTGCTGCGAAAGCAGCTTGAAGGCCCGCAGAATACTAAGATTAACCGTCAGATTCTGCCGATCGGTGCGCAGATGAATCGAGTGGTCGGCCAGCTTCAGGAGGCCGGCCACGCACTGCGTTTCGATGATTTTTTTTCGGTAAGAGACCGCATCCATGTCATTGTTACTTTCCTGGCGTTGCTGGAACTGATGAAGAAGGACGCTGTATTCTGCCGCCAGGATGAAAATTTTGCTGAAATCATTGTTGATCTGGGGAAAGGGGCTGCTGCATATGACACCGGAGAAGATACATTCAATTATTGAAGGCCTGCTCTATCTCACCGGTGAAGAGGGCTTGTTACTGGACCAGATCCGTAAAGTGCTGCCGGAATGCTCCGTTCAGGAGATTCATAATGTCATCGGGAGGATGAAAAGCGAATGGAATGCGGACGAGCGGCACGGGCTGATGGTTACAGATATTCCGGGAGGGTACCGGCTGACGACGAAACCGTCACTGGCTCCGTATGCGGAAAAATTTGCCGCAATTCCGAAATCCTCCCCGCTTTCGCAGGCTTCTCTCGAGACCGTGGCGATCATTGCGTACAAACAGCCAGTATCCCGGATCACGATCGATGAGATCCGGGGTGTCAAGTCTGAGCGCGCACTGCAGACCCTGATGGTCAAGGGGCTGATTAAAGAAGTCGGTCGTGCGGAAGGCGCCGGCCGCGCTATTTTATATGGTGTGACGCCCGTCTTTCTCGACTATTTCGGACTGCATTCACTGGACGACATGCCGCCGCTCGCTGACGCGGCGAAAGAACCGAACCGTCAGCTGGACGCCTATGACCTTTTCTATGACCAATACAAGGAAACGATTAAAAATCTTTAAACCCGTGATTCATGTTTCTGCAACTTGCCAGCCTGCCGGTTAACCGGCAGGCTTTCTTCTTGCGTTGACGATCCAGACTCATAATCCGCTTGTCCGTGCATAGGCTTGTATTAGTTACAGGTCAGGGGGGCGTCCCGTGAAAAAGATCGTTTATTATCTGTTCCTCCTCTGTTTAATACTGCCGGCCGGACTTCAATGCGTTTCGGTCCGGGCGGCAGGCAGTGTCCCGTCTGTTTCCGCGCAGGCTGCGGTATTGATCGATCAGGCATCGGGGCGCATCTTATTCAGCAGGAACAGCAGTGAGAAATTACCGATCGCCAGCATCACCAAGGTCATGACCGCGGTTCTGGCGATTGAATCAGGCAAACTGAACCGTATGGTCACCGTGAGCCGGGAAGCGGTTCGTGCCGAAGGTTCCTCCATATATCTGAAGCCCGGCGAACGCATCCGGCTGATCGATCTCGTGTACGGACTGATGCTGCGTTCAGGCAATGACGCTTCGGTAGCGATTGCTGAGGCGGTGGCCGGAAGCACTGCCGGATTCGCCTTGCTGATGAACGAAAAAGCAGCGGAGCTCGGGATGAACGGGACCCATTTTATGAATCCGAACGGTCTTGATGATCCGGGCCACTATTCGACTGCCGCGGATATGGCTGTTCTGACACGTTATGCCATGCAGAATACCACCTTCAGGAAAATTACCGGGACCCGTTCCTATCGGGTCGAAAAAACGAACAAGGAACAGGTCAGGGTACTGCTCAATAAGAATAAAATGCTGCGGCTTTACAGTAAGGCAACCGGTGGAAAAACCGGCTTTACGAAAAAAGCCGGCCGGACTCTGATCTCTACAGCGTCGTCCGGCAGTGTGTCCCTGATCGTTGTGACACTCAATGACGGCGACGACTGGCGCGACCACCAGCAGCTTTTTGAGTGGGGATTTACCAACTATCATCCGGTTGTTGTCGTACACCAGGGAAAGCTCAAAGCGAATACAGTTTCTTTTTACCGGAACCGGCTGTATATTCGGCACAATGCAGTATGGCCGCTGACGGATCAGGAGGCTGCCCGGGTGAAAAGGGACCTGGTGCTCGTCGCTCCGACATCCGGAAAGGAAAAGCAGATGCCGCCGGAACCGGCCGGCTATCTGAAGATTCGTGTGGCTCAGGAACAGCTCGGCTCGATCCCGGTCTACTATAAGAAAGCTGCCGAAGAAAAAAAGTCGTTCTGGAAGCTGTTTACGAGCCTGCTGACGACACTGATCTCCGGCGGTGCGCAAAGCCTATGATCAATATCATCTGGGTGGCGCTGTTTTGTATCGGTATTTTTTACGCTGCGATAAATGGAACGATGGCTCAGGTGAATAAAGCCATCTTCAGTTCTGCTTCGGAGGCCGTGACGCTTTGTCTTGGCCTGGCCAGTGTCCTGATCTTCTGGCTCGGTCTGATGAAAATTGCTGAGAAGTCGGGATTGCTGGATAAACTGGCACATCTTTTCAGACCGCTTATACGGCGGATCTTTCCCGAGGTGCCGGCCGGCCATCCGGCGATGGGCTACATCATGTCCAACCTGATTGCCAATTTATTCGGGCTGGGAAATGCAGCCACGCCGATGGGGATCAAAGCAATGGAGGAGCTGAAGAAGCTGAACGGCGGCCGCAACACGCCAAGCCGGTCGATGATCACCTTGCTGGCCCTCAACACTTCCGGCATGACGCTGATCCCGGCAACGGTGATCGCGATCCGGATGCAGTATGACTCAAAGGCACCGGCAGCCATCGTCGGGCCGACCCTCCTGGCTACCCTGTGCACAACGATTTCAGCACTTCTGATCGACAGATATTTCTATTATCGCCGGAAGCGGAAGGAGAAGAAGTGAAATGGCCGTAATTACAGGGCTTTCTTTATGGCTGATTCCGATTCTGATCGTCATCATTCTGATGTACGGATTGTATAAAAGAGTACCGGCTTACGAACTTTTTGTCGAAGGCGGAAAGGAAGGCTTTTCACTGGCTGTGTCGATCATGCCGTTTCTGGTCGGGATGCTGACGGCCATTGGTGTGTTTCGGGCGTCAGGTGCGATGGATGCACTTACTCAGGCACTGCGCCCGGTTCTGTCGGTGATCGGCATGCCGCCGGAACTGGTACCGCTTGCCCTGCTCCGGCCGATCTCCGGAACCGGTGCACTGGGGCTGATGGCGGAACTGATCAAAGTGCACGGCGCGGATAGCTTTATCGGGCGGCTTGCGTCAGTGATGCAGGGCAGTACGGATACCACGTTTTATATTGTTACGGTCTATTTCGGCGCCGTCGGCATTCATAAAATCGGTGATTCCATTAAGGTCGGTCTGCTGGCCGATGCGGTCGGTGTCATCTGTTCGGTGTGGATCGTGACCTGGGCGTTCGGTCCCTGAGAGGACACGGATCAGCCGCCGGAGAACCTGAAAAAATGAACGTTTATTGAAACTTGAGAAAAATAACCGGCGGCGTTATGATTACGTTGAGGTGTAAGGATGGAACGTTTACAGAAAGTGATTGCTCAGGCGGGTATTACATCGAGAAGGAAAGCGGAACAGCTGATCGTGTCCGGCAAGGTGGAAGTCAACGGGCAGACGGTCACTGAACTGGGCATTAAGGTTTCTCCGGATGATCAGGTGAAAGTAAACGGCGTTCCTATTTCACGGGAACAGCCCGTTTACTTTTTACTTTATAAACCGGTCGGTGTCATCTCCTCTGTGCGGGATGACCGGAACCGAAAGACAGTGGTTGACTTTTTCGATCACGTCCCGCAGCGAATCTTTCCGGTCGGACGCCTGGACTATGATACGTCCGGTGCCATCGTGCTGACGAATGACGGCGAACTGGCAAATAAGCTGATGCATCCGCGTTTCCAACTCGATAAGACGTATATTGCTGCGGTTCATCCGATACCGACAGAGGATCAGCTGCGCCGGCTGGCTTCAGGGATCAGACTGGACGACGGGATGACAGCCGGGGCAAAAGTCCGTCTTGTCTCGAGTGATCGGAGCAGGCAGACCGCAAACGTCCAGCTGACGATCCATGAAGGCCGCAACAGGCAGGTTCGTCGGATGTTTGCGGCACTTGACCTTCATGTCCGTAAACTGAGAAGAGACCGTTACGGCTTTCTCAGTCTGGCGGGACTTCACCCGGGCGACAGCAGACCGCTGAAACCGCATGAGGTCAAAACCTTTTACCATCTCGTGGAACGGGTTAATCCTTCCCGACCGGACGGCAAGTAAACAATGACGGGCTGGCAATGAGGCTTCCGTTGAGAAGGACTGTTTTTTTTTTGAAAAATTGTTTAAAATAAGACATAGGTTTGACACAATATTTTTGATCGGATCAATCTTTAATGACAAAGAGCTTTTGCAGCGCAAAAGAGAGATGACTGTTTAGGCTGACAGGGGGAACCTTTGATGGAAGAGAAGAAATCGACGATTCTTGTTGTAGACGACGAGGAACGGATCCGAAAGCTGCTGACAATGTATCTGGAACGCGAGAAATATCTGATCGATGAAGCGGCCGATGGTGAAACAGCGCTCCAGATGGCTTTAAATAAGGACTACGACCTTATCATTCTCGACCTGATGCTGCCGGGCATGGACGGTATTGAAGTGTGTGAAAAACTGCGTGAGTCCAAGGCTACGCCGGTGATCATGCTGACAGCCAAAGGGGAAGAAGCAAACCGGGTTCAGGGATTTGAAGTCGGCACGGATGACTATATTGTTAAACCCTTCAGCCCGCGTGAAGTGGTCCTCAGAGTCAAAGCACTGCTCAGAAGAGCGTCGAAGACCAAATTTCTCGAAACCGAACCAACCACGAAAAATGTGATTGTTTTTCCCCATCTGACGATCGACCATGATGCGCATCGCGTTAAGGTGGATAACCACGAAGTGGATCTGACACCGAAGGAGTACGATCTGCTCTATTATCTTGCTCAGAATCCGGATAAAGTGTTCTCCCGTGAAGATCTGCTCAAGGATGTCTGGAACTATGAATTCTTCGGTGATCTGCGGACGGTGGATACGCATGTCAAACGACTCCGTGAGAAACTGAACCGCGTGTCTGAAAATGCAGCAAAGATGATCGTTACCGTCTGGGGTGTCGGCTACAAGATCGAAGCTGAGAACCAGGCATGATACGGAACAGTATTATCACCAAACTCTGGGCGACGATCATTGCGATCGTGACCATTGTACTCGTGTTTTTAACGGTGCTGTTACTGCAGTTCTTTGATAATAGTCAGATGCAGGAATCGACCCGGCTGATGAACCGTATTGCCGACAAGTCGGCAGGGATACTTGAGCGAGGGGATGCCGGCCGCGTTTCGCTGGTCTCCGTTTCCGATATTGCGGGGGTCTATTCCACGCGCAGCGTTTTACTCACGAAAGATCACTACTGGATATCTTCCACAGTCAGCGGTGTTCCTGATCCCGGCCGCCGGTTTTTTGTGTCCGATAAAGATTTGAATCAGACACTGACCAGGGGCAGGACGGTGATTAAGCGCAGTTCATTCCCGATTGGCAAAGGCCAGGAACAGCTGACTATTGTCGGCAGACCTGTCCGGCTGGCAACCGGCGGGAAAGGTGCTGTATTTGTGATCCAGTCGCTGGCTTTTACGCAGAATGCGACCAGTCAGTCGAATAAACTGATTTATATCAGTGCGGGCATTGCGATTCTGCTCACTACTTTTTTCGCTTTTTTCCTGTCCACGCGAATCGGTGCCCCGCTCCGGCGGATGAGGTCGGCAGTTTTGCAGATTTCCAGCGGTAATTTTGACAACCGTGTACCGGTGGTCACCCGGGATGAAGTCGGCGACCTGGCCATCGCTTTTAATAAAATGAGCACGGATCTGAAAAATAATATGACCGCACTGACGCAGGAGAAGGAGCAGCTGGCCGGAATCCTGCAGAATATGGCAGACGGGGTGCTGCTCCTGGACAAAGACGGGAATATTGTCGCGGCCAATCCGCCTGGAAAAAAGTTTATCCGCTCATGGAACTATGAACATGAGGGAGAAGCTTCCCCGGCTGCGCTGCTCGGCATGCTGAAAAAGACAGTGGCCGGTGCAAAACAGACGGTTGATAAATTTAGTATCCAGGGCCGCTTCTGGGTCATCATTCTGACGCCGCTGTTCAGCCGAAGCAAAGTCCGCGGCGCCGTGGCTGTCCTTCGCGATATGACGGAGGAGCGCCATATTGATCAGATGAAAAAAAGTTTTGTGGCGAACGTCAGCCATGAGCTGCGCACGCCGATTACCATGATCCAGGGATACAGCGAAGCCATTATCGATGATATTGCCGGGAGCGATCAGGAGAAAAAGGACATGGCCGGGATCATTCTGGATGAGTCGAAGCGGCTCGGCAGACTGGTCAACGAATTACTTGATCTTGCAAGACTGGAAGCAGGACACTTTCAACTGAAGAAGAGGGATGTGGCGCTCGCACCGTTTCTCAGTCATGCTGTGACAAAGTTTGATAATCTTGCCGCTAATGCCGGCATTAACCTGAAGCTGGACGTCGATTTTGATTCTTCGGTACGGTTTATCTTTGATCCGGACCGGATTGAACAAGTACTGACCAATCTGATCGACAATGCGATTCGTCACACCCGTGAGCAGGGAGCAGTTACCGTCACCGGACGTCTCGGTGAGCAGGGGCTGACCGTCAGTGTCCGGGATACAGGCGTCGGTATTGCCCATGAAGACCTGCCGTTCGTCTTTGAACGTTTCTATAAAGCAGACAAGGCAAGAACGCGCGGAAAATCGGGTACCGGACTGGGGCTGGCTATTGCCAAACATATTGTTGACGCGCACGACGGAGACATATCGGTGAATAGTAAAAAGGGTCAGGGCACAACATTCCGGTTCACACTTCCCGTACCGACAAAAACAGGCTAAAATAAAAGACGGATCCGGGAACCGGACCCGTCTTTTCAGGCATTTTTTCACGATGGCGAGACTTCGGCTGCCGAACCGTGAAACGGCGTGTCGGAAATCCTGATTGATTCGGTCGGACAGCCTTCATAGGCATCGGCAAGATCATCAAGAAGTTCGTCCGGAACAACCTGATCTCCTTTATTGTTGTCGAGCAGTGAGAAAGCCAGACCGTCATCGTCGTAGTCAAACAGGTCCGGCGCTGAGGCAGCGCATGCGCCGCATGAAATACAAGTGCTTTTATCGACCATCAGATATTTCTTCATTGATTAAATCTTCCTCCCGGTTTCTCCGCATGTTAGGCTGCAAAAGCCTTACTTCACATTTTAAGAAACGCCTGATCGTTTTTCAACCGGATCCGGCTTGCAGAAGTGACCGAATGTCGAATTTTGCGCCGGAATTTTATCGAATCGAAGACCCGGCTGTCCCTGCAGCGCGGAGTACCGTTATCGGTAAGCGGGCACCTGAAACGGAAAACCGTTAACGGGCCAAAAGAAAGATCGGAGTTGGAACCATGTCATTTGGCAGTTTTCTTATGCTTTCGATGATCGGCCGGATAAACGGGGAGCGGTCTCTTTCGGGAATCATTCATATGCTTCGCGGCAGGCAGTCGATCCAGACGATTCAGGACAGTATGCTGTTTCACACGGACGCACTGTACCATGTCTACGATACCGTCTCCAGAGAGCGCTTTGCCATATTGGCTGAGGACTGCCGGACGAAGCGGTGGATCATGCCAAAAAAACCGGCTGCCGACCATTACGTGCTCACTGAATCAGGGGAAAAAGCATTAACAAAACTGTCAGCTGTCTTTTCTTTTCCCGAATCGCTGAAATATACCGGTTTTGTGAAATCAGAAACGGATTTCTGGCTGAGCCTGCAGCTGATCGTCCAGGCGCTGTCTGAACACGTTCACCATTCCCGTTCCTATCTGCCCGTCACCGGAAAACCGGCGGTGACTGAAACCGTCCGGCGGATGATCTTCTATTCGGCCGGCAGAATTGAGACACTGGCGAACGCTATTCTGAATGAGCTTTCCGGTCTGCTCGCAGATCTTCCCGAGCCGGCGGCAGATCTGCTGACAAGTCAGTTCAGCGGTTATCAGACAGCCGGGCTGACGACCGAACAGGCGGGTGAATCTGTGAACCAGGACGTCTTTTTTTGCAAGACGATCGAAAAAGCCGCACTCCGGCAGATGATGCAGTCCATTTCCGGAGAGCCCGGCCGATTTCCGAGCCTGGCGGCGCTTCTTCCGGCGAGAAGAAGCCGTCTGTCACAGTCCGCCCGCGTGACGTATACACAGCTTCAGAGCGGGAAGAGTCTTGATGAGCTTGTCCGCCTGAGGCACCTGTCCAGAGGGACCATTGAGGACCATATCGTTGAAATCACGCTGACCGAACCCGACTTTAATATTACCGGTTACCTGACGCCCTCTCTTGAAAAGAAGATTACCGAAACGGCACGCCGGATCGGGACCCGGCAGCTCAAGCCGATTCGGACCGCACTGGGGAATCGGGCAGATTATTTTCAGATCAGGCTGGCACTGGCAAAGGATGCTGTTTGTAAGGAGGGGCCCGCACATGGTTGATCGGAACAAGATGAAGAAGGACGGCGGTTCATCCGATGACGCGATGATCCGGGCCGAGGCAGTCCTGCGCAGCCGGTTTCATTATCCTTCGTTCAGAGAAGGCCAGAAGGAGATCATCAGCAGTTTACTGCAGGGGAGCGATGTTTTCGCAATGCTGCCGACCGGCGGAGGCAAATCTCTGTGTTATGAGATACCCGGCTATATCCTTGATGGCCTTGTCGTGATTGTCTCCCCGCTGATCTCATTGATGGAGGATCAGACCCATGCGCTGAGGGAAATCGGCGAGACGCGGGTGCGTGCTTTAAACAGTATGGTTCACCCGCAGGAGCAGAAACGTATCCTCGGGCAGCTCGGCAGTCTCCGCTTCTTATACCTCTCGCCGGAGATGCTGCGCCGGCCCCGTGTCATTGATGCACTGACGCGCGTTTCAGTGGCCCTGTTTGTGATCGACGAGGCACACTGCGTGTCTCAGTGGGGACATGAATTCAGGCCGGATTATCTGCATCTCGCCGGGATCCGGGAACAGCTGAATCATCCGGTCTGCCTTGCCCTGACCGCAACAGCCGACCAGCGCGTGAAAGAAGACATCCTTCACTATCTGCATCTTAAGGATGCCTGTCACATCATGATGGGCGTCGATCGTCCGAATATTGCCATGAGTGTGATCGAAACGGAGAATGTGCCGGAAAAGACAAAAGAGCTGCTTGGCCTGCTCCATACCGTACGCCTTCCCGGTATTGTGTACTGTTCGGGCCGAGTACTGACCATGCAGCTGGCAGATCTCATTGGCGCAAAGCTTCATCTGAGGACGGCCTATTACCACGGCGGCATGTATCCGGAAGACCGCAGAAAAATTCAAAATCAGTTTCTGGAGGGCAGTCTGGACGTGCTCTGCTGTACCAGTGCATTTGGTATGGGCATCAACAAACCGGACATCCGCCTTGTTGTCCACTATCAGTACCCGGCAAACCTGAATGCGTATTTGCAAGAAATCGGCCGTGCGGCACGGGACGGCGGGCCAGGACTGGCTGTTCTGCTTCATGCGCCGGAGGATGATCTGCTGCCGGTTTCACTGATTGAGGCGAACTATCCTTCTGAACCGCTGATGCGGCTGGCACTCGGCTGGATCAGCCGCGGCCTCCTTGACCCTGGAAAACAGCCGAATGCTTTCAGGGGGGCACTGATGCAGTCGGGTGCCGGCGAAACCGCGGCACGTTTTCTGACAGATCAGCTGCAGGAACTGCCGCCGGGGATTTCCGCCACCGCTGCCCTTCAAAAAGTCCTCAGGGCCGTACATGAGAGAAAGCAGACCCAGTTCGGCGATCTGGAACATATGAAGGCATGGATTCACACGAAACGTTGCCGCAGAGAGGCCTGTCTGGAATTTTTTGATGAAAAATTAACCCGGAAACCAGCTCATTGTTGTGACCGCTGCGGCATCAGTATCAGCGATTTTGCGAATGAACGGCAGACGAACCGCAAATCACACGTGGCATTCGACTGGAGAAGAAGGCTGACGGCATTGCTCCTGACTGAGAAATAACGCGGGCTTTTTGTGGATACCGGCCTATTCTGAGTTTTTGCCGCATAGCTTGTTTCCAGGGGGTGAAACATGTGACTCTGGAAGATTACAGGGAAAATGAAACCCTTTCCGAAATGACCTATGAAATACTCCGGGAACTGATTGCACGAAAAAATCAGGCCGACCGTCTGAAGCGAAAAAGGACGGCCACCGGCATCGTGCTCATTGCCGCCGTTCTCCTGCCTGCTGCCTGTTTCTTCTTCTTCAACGTCCGTATACCGTCGTCACTGCATGACCTGATCCAGATACTCCGTCTGCCGGTGATCTGGCTTGCAGGCGGGAGCATTGCGGCCTTTTCTTATTTCTATCTGAAAATGCAGCGCGAGACGACGGATGCCGAGGATGATTTTGACGAACTGAGAGCACAAGTCATCGACAGGGCTTCGGAGTTATGGCCGAAAGAACCTGACGGACGGTTGCGCGCGGCGGTCATGCATGAACTTCTCCATGAGAAAGACATTAATCTTTTTTATAAATGAATGAATCCTTAAAAAGAGAAGAAACAAAAAGTGTCAGCCTGAATCAGGGCCGACACATGACTGACTCAAAATACTTTCTTCATCTGCTGATCTTCCTTGAGCAATTCGACGGCTTCCCGGAATCGCTGGGAATGAACAATTTCACGTTCACGGAGGAAGCCGAGTGCATCATTCAGACCGGGATCGTCTGAGAGATTAATCAGCCACTGGTAGGTGGCTCTTGCTTTTTCTTCTGCGGCGATATCCTCGTAAAGGTCCGCAATCGGATCCCCTTTGGACTGAATACCCATTCGGAATGCCTGACCGCTGGCATTTTCATAGAAAAGGGATTTACCATGATTGGCGTAGCGGGCACCGAGACCGGCTGCTTTCAGCTGATCCGGGGTCGCGTCTTTTGTGAGTTTGTAGACCATTGTGGCAATCATTTCCAGATGGGCAAACTCTTCTGTGCCGATATCGTTAAGCAGGCCGATGACTTTGTCGGGAATCGTGTAGCGCTGGTTCAGATAACGAAGTGCCGCCGCCAGTTCTCCGTCATCACCGCCATACTGTTCAATCAGGTATTTAGCCAGTTTCGGTTGGCACATACTGACTCTGACCGGATACTGAAGCTTTTTCTCGTAATACCACATGAAGCAACCGCTCCTTTATGATTCATCGATTCAGACCTGCCAGGGCCACGGGGTTTCAATCCATTGCCAGGGATACGCTGAAAAACTTTGTCCGAACTGGCGAAGCGGGCCATAGCGGCGTTCAAAGGCCTCGTGCAGTTCGGCACTTTTCTGCGCTGTTGAGTTGAATTGTTTCAGTGCATTCAGATCGTTCGGATGGGTATCCAGGTACAGGGTCAGCTCCACAAGTGTAAAATCAATGGCCTGAATCGCTTTCAGATCGGTATCATATTGCTCCGGCATCGGTTTGCGTTCATCCATTGGATCCGGCCTCCCTTTTTAAATGCAGGTAAGGATTGACATAAGGGGAGTAGAGGTCCGGCCAGAGTGTACCCATTCTCAGAGCCTCTGCCGGTGCAAACTGGCGCAGACCCTCTGGCTGGAAACCGAGATAGAGCTGTACCGGTGTTTCGTAACTGACCGGTGTCAACGGTGGACAGGGGTCATGTCTTCCGACGTAAGGTACGAACCATTTTCTGCTTGTCGCCAAGAACGTCACCACATTTCTTTTGGGTTAAACATCACTTTTTATATGCAGCCAGGGACTGTCCCTATGACATATCAGTCCGGTTTTGACGGGAAAAGAATGAAGGCAACAGATGCGGTACATACTGTCGAAACGCACCATGGCGCTGATCCGCCATGAGTCATGAAGGCGGATACAGATTGTACCGTAAAGCATGTACTTTTTTGCTTTTGCGTTGTATACTACGCTTAAGTAGCATTTACACAAATCTGCCGTCCTCTGATTCTGTGTGGAAATTCAGCGAACCGTGAGACACCGAAAACCTGCGATGGTCATAATAATATAGGAAAAGGGTCTGCGGGGTTTCAGAGAGACAGGGCTCATGGCGGGGAGGGCGTTTTGCGATGCGATTGGAGCGTTTGAACGGGGACAGGATCAAAATTTTCCTGACCTTTGATGATCTTAAAGAACGTGGCATTACGAAAGAAGATATGTGGCACGACTTGCCAAGAGTGGAGCAGCTTTTTCGTGACATGATGCTTGAGGCAGACGACGAGCTCGGATTCGAGGCGAACGGCCCGATAGATGTTGAGATCTTTTCACTTCCTGCCCAGGGGATGGTGGTCATCGTTTCCAGAGGCAGATCCGATCATGATCAGGACGACGACGATGAGGAGTACGACGATGACTTTATACAGATGCAGGTCACGATGGATGAGAGCCAGGATGTTTTATATCAGTTCAGCCAGTTTGAAGATATCATCACCCTGAGCGCGACGTTGAAAGAACTCAATATCATGAACGGCAGTCTGTATCTGCTTGACCATAAATATTATCTGTATTTTGATGAAGACAAACTCCCGGAAGGCACAGATCTTGAAACGCTCATCTCATTACTGGCCGAATTCGGCAGTACATCGACGATGACGATCTATCGCCTGGAAGAGTATGGAAAGTGTCTGATTCGCGACAACGCGGTTGCCCAAATTTTAAAATATTTTCTTCATCATCCGGAAGCATAACGGGAGAATCGTCTTGTGCAATGCCCCGGGGCTCTCTGCTTTGTTTGCTTTCAGTCTATGATCGGGTCATCAATTTTATGGCAGCAAAGTGAATGTTTTTTTAAGGACAGAAGGGAATGATCCTTTCTGTCCTTTTTTTCTGCGACTTTTTCGCCGATACAGTATATTCCCGGGCTATATTGGCAATCTATAAGTGATTTTCAGAAAACGACCGTGAATCGGAAACTCACCTTTCAGACGGTAAAAATTCCGGGGAGGAAATGAATCGTGTTCAAACGGCTGCTTTATCTCTTTGCTGCGATCGTCCTTGTTTGTCTCATTGAGGCGGCTGCGCCGGACGAAGTGTCCGCCTTCTCAGGTCAGGTGATTGTCAGAGGCGCTACTGGGGACGACGTCATTGAATTGCAGGCGAGGCTCCAGTACTGCGGGTACTTTAAAGGAAGAATAGACGGGATTTTCGGATACGGAACCTATTGGGCGCTTCGTGATTTTCAGGAGAAGTTCGGGCTTAAGGTGGACGGCCAGGCGGGTTCTGCAACCCGGCAAAAGCTGATCCGCGCTTCGCAATTTGACAGGAATTACGTTTATCAGAAATTGCAGGAAGGAAAACCGTTCACTTACTACGGACACGCAGGCAGGACTTCTTCAGATCAAAAGACGGACTCCGGTATTCCAAAGGGCAAGGCCCCTGCGGCACAGTCGCAGGGCAAGCCGGCAAAAAGCAAGTATACGATTGATAATCTGCCACAGGGCTATTCGAAAGCGGATATCAATCTCATGGCCAACGCCGTTTACGGCGAATCAAGAGGAGAGCCGTATATCGGCCAGGTCGCCGTATCGTCGGTCATCATTAACCGGGTTGCCGATCCGCGCTTTCCGAATACCATCTCGGATGTCATCTTCCAGCCGGGTGCATTTACGGCCGTCTCAGACGGACAGATCTGGCTGACACCGAATGAAACGGCGAGAAGGGCGGTGATGGATGCCATCAACGGATGGGATCCGTCTCAAGGTGCTTTATATTATTTTAATCCGGATACGGCGACGTCTGCATGGATCTGGTCACGGCCGCAAATCCAGAAGATTGGCAAACACATTTTCTGTAAATAGGAGGCAGGAGCATGAAAAGATGGAGAACATACGCGCTGATGATTACTGCTGCTGCCGCACTGGTGATTCTCGCTGCCTGGGGCTGGCAGGAACACCGGATGCGCAATGCCGTGACGATTCATGCGGAAAATCATTATCAGCAGGCGTATCACGAACTGACCTATTATGTTGACGCCCTTCAGAATGCGCTGGGTGTTTCCCTGGCCATGCAGTCGAGAAATGGGATGCGGCCCCAGCTGGCGGAATCATGGCGGCTGAGCACGCTGGCCCATGCGGCGGCGAATGAACTCCCCCTGACGCTGCTTCCGTTTAACCGCGCGAATGAATTCCTGGCACATGTCGGTGAATTCACCTATCAGTCGGCAGTCAAGCCGGCTTCATCACGGCCGCTGACCGATCACGAGTACCATACGCTGCAGACATTATATCGTGAGTCAGAGAAAATCAGCGACGGGCTGAGAGAGGTTCAGGGGACGATCATGACGCGCCATCTGAAGTGGATGGATGTCGAAACCGCACTGAACGGGCAAAAACAGAATCAGGACAATCAGGTTATCGACGGGATGAAACAGATTAACATTCAGGCAACCGATTATACTCAGGATTTCAGCCCGGAAAATCCACGCAATATGGCGCTGCAAAAGAACAAGCTGAATAAACTGACCGGTGCGCAGATCAGCAAGGAGCAGGCGGCCGGCAAACTGAAAGCCATGATCGGTGTCAGGAACGCTGCCCTGCGGCAGATTAAAGAGAGCGGCAGGGGTTCGCATGAACAGAGTTATGAACTGTCGGTCAAAGCGGACGGAGGGCCTGTGACCGCAGGCTCCGTGTCGAAAAAGGGCGGTCACGTGCTCTGGTACATGATCAACCGGCCGGTTCACAAGGAAGAGATCAGCCTGGGCCAGGCAACGGAAAAGGCGGACCGGTTTCTGCGGGAAAGAGGTTTTCATAACCTGACCCTCACCAAACGGAATCAATATCAGAATGTGGCCGTTCTGACGTATGTCCGGCAGATTAAAAATGTCCGGATTTATCCGGCTTCAATTAAATTAAAGGTTGCTATGGATAATGGACAGATCATCGCATTTGATCAAATGAATTATCTGTTCCATAAATGTGAAAAGATTCCGCTTGTCCCTAAAGTGTCGGAAAAATCTGTCCGGTCACAGATCAATAAAGATCTGAAAGTCAGGGAGGTCAATCTGGCTGTGATTCAAAATGGATCGCTGGATAATATTCTTTGCTACGAGCTGTTTGTTACAAAGGGTGAGAAAACCTACCGGATGCTGCTCAATGCAGCGAATGGCGATCAGGAAAAAATGGAGCTGGTGGGAAATTAGACGGGGGAGCATGTTTTCTCGCCCCGTTTTCATGTATAATATTTTTGATGTAATGGATTGCGCCGGACGTGTGCGGTGCAATCAGAATATGACCGGAGGCTGAGGCATGATCTTAAGGGCAGGGGAGAATCTGATCCTGGAGAGAAGCGGAGAGAGCGGGATGACCGAACGGTTTCGCTGCCGGATTGCCGATCTGAAAGAAAATCAGATACTGATTGACTACCCGATCGATGAACGAACGGGGAAAACAGCGCTGCTTCTGAACGATACGCTGTTCATGGCCAACTATATTGCAGAAAATCATGTCTTTCATTTCAGAGTACAGTTCGTGCGGCGTGTCCCGGGCCGGATACCGATGATGCTGCTGCGCTATGACGGGGAAGAGAGTCTGGAACAGGTTCAGCGCAGAAATTATGTGCGCGTTGATGCGAACCTCGATATCGCGGTGCACCCGGCGGATGAGCGCTTCAGCCCCTTTGTCACGCTTACAACGGATATCAGCGGCGGGGGCGTGCTGGTTAACCTTCCGGACAACGTGTCCCTGCCGCCGGAAACACCGGTCGTGATCTGGCTGTGTATTCATCTGAGCACAGGAACATACCATTATCTGTCGCTTAACGGAAAGATCGTCCGTGTATTTGCGGACAAGTTCACACACAAGAACAAGGCATCGATTGCATTCAAACTGGAGAACGAGTCGGCACGCCAGCCGATTATCCGTTTCTGCTTTGATAAGCAGTTGGCAAGCCGGAGAAGAATTTTACAATGGGAGATGGATCACCGCCGCCGCTGACGCAGCGTGGATTCGATGATCATGCAGGGATTGGAGAGACGATGTACATGGAACGTTTTTTTCAGATTGCGATCGACGGACCGGCGGCTGCAGGGAAAAGCACCGTCGCTAAGATTCTTTCTAAGAAGCTGGGCTTCGTTTATATCGATACGGGGGCAATGTACCGTTCGCTGACTTATAAAGCGCAAAAAGAGAATAAGGATTTGAACGACGGCGCCGGTCTGGCGTCGCTCCTTGAAAAGACCGACATTCGTCTTGAGTATGGCGAAAACGGTCAGAAAGTTTTTGTCGACGGGGAGGACGTCACGGAACCGATTCGTTATCCTGAGGTATCGGCGCACGTCTCCCTTGTTTCTTCATTCGGCGAGGTCCGGAAAGAGATGGTCAGGCGTCAGCGGGTATTGGCTGAAAGCTGTGACGTCGTCATGGACGGTCGGGACATCGGGACACATGTTCTGCCGTCCGCACAGGTGAAGATCTTTCTCAGGGCATCAGTTGACGAGCGTGCCGTCCGGCGGTTCAGAGAGGAAGAGCAGAAGGGCAGGCATCCGTCAATGGAATCGCTGCGGAACGCGATCGCTCTGCGTGACCGAAAAGACATGGAACGCGCCGTTTCGCCGCTTGTCAAAGCGGAAGACGCCATCGAAGTGGATACGACGTCACTGACGATTGATGAGGTTGTGGACAAGATTCTGGACATTGTCACTAAGAGGCGTTTCCGTTGAATCTCTATGCATTCGGCAAGCCGATCGTAAAATGGTTTTATCGGATTCTGTTCCCGATCACTGTGGAAGGCGCAGAAAATATACCTGAATCAGGCGGGGTACTGATCTGCTGTAATCATCTTTCGAATTTTGATCCGCCATTTGTGGGCATCTCGATGCGCCGTAAGCTGAGTTTTATCGCCAAAGAAGAATTATTCCGTGTTCCCTTGCTGAAGACGCTGCTCCGCCATCTGAATGCTTTTCCGATCAAGAGGGGTACCGGTGACAGAGGAGCCATCCGTCTGGCCATGCATTTGCTGAACGACGGGCACGCGCTTCTGATCTTTCCCGAAGGACACCGGAATTCTGGTTCGAAACTCCGCAAAGGTCTGGCCGGAGCGGGATTTTTCGCACTTCATACGAATGCGGTCATCATCCCCTGCGCCATCATCGGCCGCTATAAATTCAGAAGACGGATGACCGTGGTTTTCGGTACTCCGGTGAATATCAGAGTGTTGAAGGAACAATCGCTCAGGCCGATTGAGGTCAGTGCAGTGATTATGTCACATATTCAGATGCTTCTGGATGCGCATGCGTCACTCAAGCGTCCGTAAGTCCATCTGCTTGACAAAACACGCCAATTGTAAGAAGTTAGTGATAGGAGATTGCGTGTTGGGTTTATCTTAAGGAGGTCCCGGAGAATGGTTGAAGATTTTAAAAAAGAAATGGCATCTATTAAAGCGTTAAACGTTGGCGATGTGGTCAACGGCAAAGTTACGAAAGTAGAAGAAAAACATGCATTAGTCGATGTTGGATATAAAGTTGATGGTATTCTTCCGATCAGTGAACTTTCCAGTCTGCATGTTGAAAAGGTTTCGGACCTGCTGCATGAAGGCGACGATATCACGGTAAAGATCACAAAAATGGAAGATGACGAACTCGTATTGTCCAAGCGTGAAGTCGACGCAGATAAAGCATGGGATGATCTGGAAGAGAAATACAAGAACAAAGAGACGTTCTCCGTGGAGATTGCCGATGTTGTCAAAGGCGGACTGGTTGTAGATCTCGGGGTGCGCGGATTTATTCCGGCTTCGCTGGTCGAACGGCATTTTGTTGAGGATTTCAGCGATTATAAGGGCAAGCCGCTGGATGTCAAGATCGTTGAACTGGACCGTGAGAAACGCAAGGTGATTCTTTCGCATCGTGCTGTGCTTGATGAAGAGGCAGACAAGAAGAAAGCAGAAACGCTCGCATCAATTAAGGAAGGCGACGTGATCGAAGGCACCGTACAGCGCCTGACCGACTTCGGCGCATTCGTTGATATTGGCGGCGTGGACGGACTGGTTCATATTTCACAGCTCGCACACTATCACGTCGAGACGCCTTCGGAAGTTGTTTCAGAAGGCGACAAGGTCAAGGTCAAAGTCTTGTCCGTTGATCCGGAAAGTGAGCGTATTTCGCTTTCAATTAAAGCAACACAGCCGGGACCATGGGAGACGGCGAAGGATAAGATCCATCAGGGCGATGCGCTTCAGGGAACAGTGAAACGGCTCGTACCGTTCGGCGCATTTGTTGAACTTCTTCCTGGTGTTGAAGGACTGGTTCACATCTCCGAGATTTCTCACGAACATATCGGTACACCTGAAGAAGTATTGTCTGAAGGTCAAGTTATTAAGGTCAAAGTGCTTGATGTTAATTTCCAGGATCAGCGTGTTTCGCTCAGTATTAAGGCGCTGGAAAACGAGCAGCCGTCTCAGTCGAAGTCGGCCTCGGCAAGGGATATTGCCAAAGCCACTTCAGATGATGACGCTTCCGGTTTCTCTCTTGGTGATATGATCGGTGATCAGCTGAAAAAATTAAAGTAAGGAAACATGAGAAGAACGGGAATCGGGAACGCATTGTTTCCGGTTCCCGCTTTTTCTGCTTTTTTCGCGTAAATGTTCTGGACGGTTTGAGGATCATTTGCCTTTCTGATAAGATAAACAGGCGGGACGCAGAAAATAATACATCCTGATACGAACTTTTCCTGATGGAAAGGTTTCTTTTTTGAAACATTATGGAGGAATAATATGTCAAAACCAACAGTGGCCATCGTTGGCAGGCCGAATGTAGGCAAGTCGACGGTGTTCAACAGAATCGTCGGGGGCCGTACGGCAATTGTTGAGGACAAGCCAGGAGTGACCCGTGACCGGCTCTATGGGAACGGAGAATGGCTGAATCATGAATTTCATGTGATTGATACAGGCGGTATTGAAATCGGCGATGAACCGCTGCTCGGCCAGATGCGTGCTCAGGCAGAAATCGCGGTCGATGAATCAGACGTTATTGTATTTCTTGTGGATGGCAGAACGGGAATGACCGATGCTGACGAACAGGTGGCACAGATTCTGCGCCGCTCAGGGAAACCGGTTGTCGTCGGCGTGAATAAGCTGGATAATTACGCCCAGAGGAATTTGGTTTATGAGTTCTATACACTGGGTCTGGGCGACCCGCTGCCGTTGTCGGGCGCACACGGGATGGGTTTGGGGGATCTTCTCGATGCGGTGATTGAGCGGTTCCCGGAAGCAGCCGAAAGGTCGGAGCAGAGCGATGCCATCCGTTTTGCCCTGATCGGCCGGCCAAATGTCGGCAAGTCTTCACTGACGAATGCCATTCTCGGTAAAGAGCGGGTCATTGTCAGCGATATTGCCGGAACGACCAGGGACGCGATTGACTCGGAATTCTCAAGAGACGGTCAGGATTTCATTATTGTCGACACGGCCGGCATTCGCCGACGCGGCAGAGTCTATGAAAAAACAGAGAAATACAGCGTTCTGCGGGCCCAGCATGCCATCGAAGAATCAGATGTTGTCGTCCTTGTGATCGATGGTGAGGAAGGGATCATCGAGCAGGATAAAAAAATAGCCGGTTATGCGCACGATGCCGGACGAGGCATGATCATTGCGGTGAATAAATGGGACGCCGTCGCCAAGGATGATAAAACACAGGACCGGTTCCGGAAGAAGATCCGTGATGAATTCCAGTTCCTCAGCTATGCTCCGATCATCTTTTTGTCGGCCCTGACCGGGAAGCGAGTTCCGCAGCTGCTCCCGGTGATCCGTCAGGTTGCTGAAAACCACAGCCTGCGGATTCAGACGAGCATATTGAACGATTGCGTCATGGATACCGTGGCGATGACACCGCCGCCGTCCGATAAGGGGAAAAGGCTGAAGATTTATTACACGGCACAGGTTGCCGTCCGGCCTCCTGTATTTGTACTGTTTGTCAATGATCCGGACTTGCTCCATTTTTCCTATGTCCGGCATCTTGAAAATCGGTTTCGTGAAACTTTCGGATTTGTCGGTACGCCGATTCGCATTTTATCACGGAAAAAAAATGAAAAATAAGAGGGTGCCGTACAGGTGTTGGCGTTCGTTGTTTTTGTTTTATCCTATTTGATTGGCTCGATCAGTTTCAGTTATCTGATCACCAAAAAGATTAAAAAAATTGATATCCGGAAAACGGGAAGCGGAAATGCCGGGGCGACAAATACGCAGCGTGTGCTGGGAACCGGCTGGGCCGTCGGTGTCCTGCTGCTCGATGTATTAAAGGGCGTTGTCTGCATTCTGCTCGCCCGGACAGTCGGCCTGGCGGACTGGGCTGTTGTAACTTCAGGGTTATGTGCGATTATCGGCCATGATTTCCCTGTTTATTTTGGCTTCAAGGGGGGCAAGGGGGTCGCGACGACGATCGGCGTGTTCCTGATGATTTTCCCTCTTGACGCATTACTTGCCGGAGTGATCGCCATTCTTTTGATCGTCATGACCCGGTATGTGTCGCTTGGTTCTTTGATCTTTCTGCTCTTCTCGCCGGTATTTGCCTGGCTGATCAGCAAAGGATCGTGGCCGGTTCTGGTTCCCGCATTTCTGATAACTGCACTGGCCTTTTATCAGCACCGGACAAACATTGTCCGGCTCGTACATGGCAATGAAAACAAACTCGGAAAATCAAAGAAAGCAATCTGAACGGAAGAAAATAGAAGGGAGGCAATAAATTGAAAAAGATTACTGTCATCGGCGCCGGAAGCTGGGGTACAGCACTGTCAATGGTGCTGGCGGATAACGGCAATACGGTGAGTCTCTGGAGTCACCGGGAGGATCAGGCGGAGGAGATTCGCACAGCTCATACGAATACGCGCTATCTCCCGGGTGTGCTGCTTCCGGAAAGCGTCATTGGAACATCCAGCCTTGAAGAAGCACTGAAGGGAACTGATGCAATTATGCTGGTTGTACCGGCCAAAGCATTGCGCGAAGTTCTGGGACATATACGCGACTATCTGACGAAGCCGGTGCTGTTTGTTCATGGTATCAAAGGTATTGAGCCGAGAACGTTCAAGCGGATGTCTGAAGTGATTCAGGAAGAAATACCGGAGTCCCTGCGCACCGCGGTAGTTGTTCTGTCCGGGCCGAGCCATGCCGAAGAGGTATCCCTGCGCCACCCGACAACCGTTGCCGTCGCCTCGGATGATCAGGAAGCGGCAAAAAAGGTCCAGGATCTGTTCTTTAATCATTATTTTCGTGTTTATACAAATGAAGATGTCGTCGGTGTAGAAATCGGCGGTGCTTTGAAAAATATCATCGCTTTGGGTGCCGGCATTTCCGACGGCCTTGGCTATGGCGACAATGCAAAGGCAGCACTGATCACCCGCGGTCTGGCTGAAATTTCTCGCCTCGGCGCGAAGCTGGGTGCTCATCCGCTGACGTTTATCGGTCTGACCGGAATGGGCGACCTGATCGTGACCTGTACAAGTGTCCATAGCAGAAACTGGCGCGCCGGCAATATGCTCGGCAAAGGGAAAAAGCTTGACGATGTTCTGGAACATATGGGCATGATTGTCGAAGGTGTCCGGACTGCTGAAGCGGCTTATGCACTGGCGAAAAAGGAACACGTTGAGATGCCGATTACAGAAGCCATCTATCATGTTCTGTTTGACGGAAAACATCCGAAAGACGCCGTAGATGAGCTCATGGGCCGTGACAAGAAGGATGAAATCGCGGCACTGACCGAAAGCCTGACAGACCGGATGAACCACGCAGATTCCTGATTCCCTGAGCACCGCTTTCTTGTGCCTGCATACACTGTAAAGAATGCAGTCACAAAGGAGGGCGCCCATGAATGCCAGTAATCCTTTTTTCGATAATATCGAAAAAAAGACACAGATGAAAAAAGAAGATATTTATTCGATCGCTGATTCTGTCTCAAACGCTGATTTCAGCAATCCTGAAGTCGTCCGGCAGTTAATTGCGCGTATCGGCCGTACCGCAGGCGTGCCGGTATCTAAAGAGAAAGAAGAAGCGCTGGTTAAAGCGATTACATCTGGTAATGTTCCCGGCAATTTATCTTCTTTGTCAAAAATGTTCGGCCAGAAGCCTTGAGGATAGGCTGCCGCCATCGGCAACTGTTCTGAAGTCCGCATACTTTATAATATGCGTCAACCATCCAAGAGAGCTGTGTGGCGTTGAAGGCTTAGTCAAAGCGGGAGGAAACGGTTCATTCGTTTCCTCCCGCCTTTTTTTTCGCCTGATTTCCATCCCGATCCCTTTTTCCGGCGTGAAAGTGTCATATTTTCACCCTGAGACAATAACTTATAGGGAGCGGCAGCCTGAGACAGGCAAACAGCAACCTGATCAGACTGGCCAACCCGGTCCGGCCAGATTTTTATCATATTTGGTGGACAAAGTCATATGGATAGAACAATCACCGGGTTTCGTCTACAGGAGGAGGAGCGGGAGGGTGCAAACTTTGGAAAAGTTAGAGCGGGTGGATATTTTTAAGGACATTGCGGAACGAACTGGCGGAGATATTTATCTTGGCGTTGTCGGAGCAGTCCGGACAGGAAAGTCGACCTTTATTAAAAAATTTATGGAACTGGTCGTGCTGCCGAACATTGAAAATGAAGCCGACCGGGTACGGGCACAGGATGAATTGCCGCAAAGCGCGGCGGGACGGCAGATTATGACGACCGAGCCGAAATTTGTTCCGAACCATGCCGTATCTGTTAAAGTCGAAGAAGGCCTTGAGGTCAACATCCGCGTGGTCGACTGCGTCGGATACGCTGTGAAGGGTGCTAAAGGGTTTGAGGATGAGAATGGTCCCCGGATGGTTCACACCCCATGGTATGATGAACCGATTCCTTTCCAGGAAGCTGCGGAAATCGGCACACGGAAAGTAATTCAGGAACATTCGACACTGGGTGTTGTGATCACAACGGACGGATCCATCGGAGATATTGGCCGCGACGACTATCTGGAGGCGGAAGAGCGGATCGTGGATGAACTCAAGGAAGTCGGAAAGCCGTTCATTCTGATTGTCAATTCAACGCACCCCTATCATCCGGATACAGAAGCGCTCCGCAAAGAACTCTCTGAAAAATATGACATACCGGTTCTTGCGCAAAGCGTCGAGAATATGACGGAACATGATATCAACAACGTACTTCGCGAAACATTATTTGAATTTCCGGTCCTTGAGGTCAACGTAAATCTTCCCAGCTGGGTGATGGTGCTTAAAGAGGGCCACTGGCTGCGTAAGAGTTATGAAGATGCGGTAAAGGAAACCGTCAAAGACATCAAGCGGCTCCGGGATGTCGACCACGTCGTTGATCTGTTCGGGGATTATGACTTTATCGAAAATGCCCAGTTATCCGGAATTGAAATGGGCAAGGGAACAGCGGAGATTGATCTGTTCGCGCCGGATAATCTCTATGATCGGGTGCTTAAAGAGATCGTCGGCGTAGAGATCCGCGGTAAAGACCATCTGCTTCAGCTGATGCAGGACTTTGCCCATGCCAAGCGCGAATATGATCAGGTGGCCGAGGCTTTGAAGATGGTTAAACAGACGGGCTACGGAATCGCCGCCCCGTCGATCAACGATATGAGCCTTGACGAACCGGAAATCATCCGTCAGGGATCGCGATTCGGTGTACGGCTCAGAGCGGTCGCGCCATCCATTCATATGATCAAGGTGGATGTCGAATCCGAATTTGCCCCGATCATCGGTACGGAGAAGCAAAGTGAGGAACTCGTTCACTACCTGATGCAGGATTTCGAAGACGATCCGCTGTCGATCTGGAATTCGGATATTTTCGGCCGCTCCCTGAATTCGATCGTGCGTGAAGGCATTTCGGCGAAACTTGCGCTGATGCCGGAAAATGCACGTTACAAGCTGAAAGAAACACTGGAGCGGATCATCAACGAAGGGTCGGGCGGACTGATCGCTATTATTCTCTAAAAGAAATCACAATAGGCATCACTTGACAAGGTTCCGGAGAGGAGCCTTTTTTGTTCTATTCGTTCAGAAACGAGGCATGCCGATTTATGAAAACAGGCGGTAATTATCTTGAAAAATGCCCGGTTTGACAGGCGCGGACGGCAGTATTTAAATATTTCCGGCCGGGAGGTTTAAAAAGTCCTGAATTGGTAATATTTTAATTAAAGTTGTTGAATTCTTCCATCACATCGTATATTATAAGCGTTGTTGGTGTTCTTTCAGCACATAGGGAGCAATCCCTTGTAAGGAGGTGAAAGAGTTGAATAAGACTGAATTAATTACTGCCGTTGCCGAAGAAGCTGCGCTGTCGAAGAAAGACGCGACTAAAGCAGTTGATTCTGTCCTGTCAACGATTGAGACTGCACTTAAGAGTGGAAACAAAGTTCAATTAATCGGATTCGGCAACTTTGAAGTACGCGAAAGGAGTGCCCGCAAGGGACGCAATCCGCAAACAGGCGAAGAAATTGAAATTAAGGCAAGCAAAGTTCCTGCTTTCAAGCCTGGCAAGGCTTTAAAAGAAGCCGTCCAATGATCTGAAACGATACATAGGACGTGAGAAAGAGAGAGCCATCGCGATGATGGCTCTCTCTTTGATATCCTGCATGTTAAAAACGAGCGGTTTTCTGCAGGTGCAAAAGATGACGATCTGAACATCAGAAGAAGATTTCAGAATACATAAGCGGTCATTCGGCGGACTTTCTTTACATTTTAAGTTTTATTATGCTAGAATTTTTCTGGACATATTTTTTTGATGACTTGCTTTCACCTTGAAACAGTGACAGGCGGGCCCGCTCATGAATTAAGGCAAGGCGGAGCGTGCTGGAAGCTCCGGAAAAACAGGAGGCAGGGCTGTGAGCATAGACCATGAAAAGATAGAGAAAGCGGTAAGAATGATCCTTGAGGCGATTGGCGAGGATCCTGACCGAAGGGGAATCAGGGAAACGCCGAAGCGATATGCCAGAATGTGTGATGAGATCTTCCAGGGAATGGATCAGGATCCGAAGCAATACCTGGCCAAGACCTTTGATGAGGATCACGAAGAGCTTGTTCTCGTTAAGGATATTCCGTTTTACTCGATGTGTGAGCACCATCTTCTCCCCTTCTTTGGCAAGGCCCACGTCGGTTATATTCCCAGAGGCGCCCGCGTGACCGGGCTGAGCAAACTGGCCAGAGCAGTGGAAGCTGTGGCACGCAGGCCCCAGCTTCAGGAACGGCTGACCACCACTGTCGCGAACAGCATTATGGAAACACTGAAGCCTTATGGCGTGATTGTGGTCATTGAGGCGGAGCATATGTGCATGACCATGCGGGGGATTAAAAAACCAGGATCCAAGACCATTACGTCGGCGGTCAGAGGGGTTTTTCAGAAGGATCCGACCGCCCGTGCCGAGGCGCTCTCATTGATCAGCCACTGAAATTTAGCAGGGAAAGCAGGATTGAACGATGGATGTGAACAGAGAAGAAGTTTTAGGTGAATATTTTGTCATCAAGGCTGAGGAAGACGGCGTGAATGTGATCGGTCTGACACGCGGTGCTGAAACCCGGTTCTTCCATACGGAAAAACTGGACCGCGGTGAAGTCATGATTGCCCAGTTTACCGAACATACGTCAGCCATCAAGGTGCACGGCCGGGCGACGATTCAGACAAAGCACGGTACGATGATCTCAGGCTGACAGGACACATTTTTTATAAGTAAAACTTTGATTCAGGTAGCGTACCGATTTTGCTGCTTCAGAAAATGGAGCGGGAAACAAAAGACAGATCGACGCAAATGCCTTGATCAATAATATTTCCAGCAAGGGGCTTGTGATGCTTAAGCTGGGCGGGGGAGGCTACCCATGCCTATTGAGCAGGAAGTAGACCGGTTATATGAACAGCTTCAGGATGAGCTGAATCATCCTTATATCAGACGCGTTCTGCCCCATCCTGCTGTCGATAAAGATAAATTGCTGATATATTACCTGCTATTCCGGACAAAAGTCGGTGACCGCGATGCAGGTATATGTGCCAAAAGTGTCATGATCGCAGAGGTCGGACTGACAACCCATGAATGGATGACGAACGACACACTGACGGACAATTCGGCTATTCGCCGACGGCAGCTGACAGCGCTGTCCGGCGACTTTTATAGTGCCATGTACTATTATTCTCTGGCCAGATGCGGACAAATCGATATTGTCCGCTGGGTGGCGCAGGCGATTCAGCAATTTAATATTGAGAAATGCCGGCTTTATTACAATGGCGGCCCGGAACCGGACTGGGATCAGGCCGTTCAGGCTTTGAGTGCTTCGGAAAGCGCTTTGATTGTACGTATTGCTGCTGGACTGGAACAGGATCACTGGATTCCTGTGATTCATCATTATTTTCTTGTGAAAAGAATCGTTCAGGAACGTCTGGGATGCATGCAGAAAAAAGCGCTGACAAACATCTGCAAGTTCTTTGAAACACATTTTAAACTGAAATCCGAACAGCTTGGCAGGAGAATGGACCATGTCATACTTGATGCAGCTGCCGAATTTGAGAAAAGTGCCGGGCAGACAGCAGAAAGCTGCACGATGCCCGGTAAACTCCTTGACTATCTCAGGAAACAGATGCGGATGTATTGCAGCTATGCGCTGGAAGAAGGTTAATCGTTAATGACGGCAATGGATCCGGAAGCGAAACATAAGAGAGTACATCAAGTTTTCCAGACGATTTATAAAAAGTACGACGCGATGAATTCATTAATCAGTTTTAACCGGCATAAAACCTGGCGGCGTCTTGCTGATGAGCTGGCAGCAGCCGCTCCGGGCAGCAGCTACATCGATATTTGCTGCGGAACGGGCGACTGGACACTGACGCTCGGTAACGATGTCGGACCTGAGGGACAGGTTGTCGGACTGGATTTCAGTGATCACATGCTTAAAATCGCAAAAATGAAACTGGACAATACAGATTTGGAAAATGTCAGACTGGTCAATGGTGATGCGATGGCGATTCCTTATGATGGAGCGACTTTTGACGGGGCGACAATTGGTTTTGGGCTGCGGAACGTGCCGGATTATCTGAAAGTCCTGCAGGAAATCTACCGGGTTCTGAAACCTGGCGGCACATTTGTCTGCCTGGAGACGTCACAGACGTATGTACCGGTATACCGGCAGCTCTATTTCTTTTATTTCCGCTTCATCATGCCGTTTCTCGGGAAACTTTTTGCGGGAAGCTACAAGGAATATGCCTGGCTCAACGAATCGGCACATAAATTTCCGGACCGGGACCAATTGTCCGCCCTGTTCCGGCAGGCGGGGTTTGAAGTGGTCACCGTGAAACCGCTGATGGGCGGTATTGCTGCGATTCATAAAGCGGTCAAACCGGAGAAATGATTTGCTGACAAGTACAAAAGGAACAATGGCTGTTCTCATGGCTAGGCGATGCGGCGGCAATCTGAAGGGTGAAATGAATTGAGTCTGGCACAGATCTATCTTAAAGAGAAAAAGAATCTGAATATCATCGAACGGAAACTGGAGTCCTATTTGCAGGCGCCTTATCCGCTTCTGCGAGAAGCATCACTGGATCTGTTGCACGCCGGCGGAAAGAGAATCCGGCCGATTCTGGTTCTGCTTGCCTCGCAGTATGGGGACCCGGACCGGAAAGAAGTACTTGATTCAGCAGTGACCCTTGAACTGATACATATGGCCTCACTGGTACACGACGACGTTGTCGATGATTCAGGCTTAAGACGCGGCAAGCCTACGGTAAAGGCGAAATGGGATAACCGGGTCGCCATGTTTACCGGGGATTATATCTTCGCCAGGGCGATTGAACTGATCTCCCGGTTCGACCATGTACAGGCGCACCGAATGATTTCGAAGGTCATCCGTGATCTGAGCCTCGGAGAGATTGACCAGATTCGCGACCTTTATAATCTGAACCAGAATCTTCGGGCCTATTTGTTGCGCATCAAGCGGAAGACGGCGATCCTGATGGCATTGAGCTGCCAGCTTGGCGGTTATGCGTCCGGGTGCAGCCTCAGCCTGTCCGGAAAGCTATACTACTTTGGCTATTGTCTTGGTATGAGCTATCAGATCACCGACGACATACTTGATTTTGTCGGGACTGAGAAACAGCTGGGGAAACCGGCCGGAAGCGATCTGCGCAGCGGAAATATTACGCTCCCGGCATTTTATGCGCTGCAGGATAGGCAGCTTCATGACGCTGTGGCGGCATTGTTACAGTCGGACCAGGCATCTGATGAGGAGTGGCAGGCGCTGATTCAGGCGATCTGTGCGTCCGATGCGATTGCCCGGTCAGAACAGCTGAGCGACCGATATCTTGACAAAGCACGAAAAGTATTAAAACAATTACCACAGATACCGGCCACGAAAGCTCTTGAAGAAATTGCCGGGTATGTGGGGACGAGAAATTATTGACCCCGGGAAGGTTTGTCTGTTGAAAGAATGGTAATAGATGGATGATACATCCTGATCACTGAGCAGCGATCACTAGGTGTTCAAATATAATGAAAACGATTTATCTGAAGGGACTGACTGACATGGAACAAACATTTCTTATGATTAAACCGGATGCTGTCCGGAGAGGGTTGATTGGAAAGATTATCGCCCGTTTTGAGGCCAAGGGTTTTCGCATGGTTGCCGGAAAGTTTATGAAAATCTCGCCGGAACTTGCAGCAAGACACTATCATGAACATATTGGAAGGCCGTACTACGAGGATCTGATCGGTTTCATGACTTCCGGTCCCGTGTTTGCCATGGTCTGGGAAGGCGAAGATGTGGTCAAACTCTCCCGCTGGATGATGGGTTCCACAGATCCGGAGAAAGCACTGCCGGGAACGATCCGCGGAGATTATGCGACGCGGATGAACCGGAACGTGATTCATGGGTCCGATTCGCTTGAAAATGCAGAACGGGAGATCCACCTTTTTTTCAAAGATGAGGAACTGGTCAACGATTAATCCATTCTATCCGAAAAAAGTAACAGGCAGGACGAAACAGGTGGATAGTGATGGAAAGCGACAGGAATCAGGATTATGAGCAATTTAAAGAGCGCTTTTTTCGGTTGACCGGGATCAATCTTTCCCTCTATAAAGAAGAACAGATGAAGCGTCGTCTGAATTCGTTTCGGGCGAGAAAACAGTTTCCTGATCTGGTTGCGTTGGCCGATGGCATGGAACAGTCGGGCGAGCTGCTTGATCAGGTGTTAAGCCGGATGACGATAAATGTCACCGAATTTTTCAGAAATGCATCCCGATGGCAGATTCTTGAGGACAAGATAAAAGGGATAGCGGCCCGCAAGGAAAATCTGACGGTCTGGAGCGCAGCCTGCTCAACCGGTGAGGAACCCTATTCTCTGTCGATGCTGATTGGAAAATACTTTTCCGGGAATCATTACCGAATCGTGGCGACTGATATAGACAGGGAAGTCCTGCGTCAGGCCGAGGCCGGGATTTATCAGCAGCAGGCAGTATCCGGCTTTTCTGCTGAAGAGCAGCAGCAGTTCTTTACAATAAAAGGGCCATTTTACCGGATTCGTCCGGAACTGAAAAGGAGCGTTCGGTTTCTCCGCCACGACTTGCTGCGTGATCCTGCACCGGGACGATTTGATGTGATTGTCTGCCGCAATGTGCTGATCTATTTTACTGAAGAAGGCAAGTCGCTTATCTATCAAAAATTCGGCCATGCCCTGAATCAGGGCGGCATTCTGTTTGTCGGCAGCACCGAGCAGATCTTCCGGCCGGATATTTTTGGACTGGCTTCCGCGGAATCCTTTTTTTACCGGAAGCAGGATAAAAAACAGTCGGAATGACCGGACATTTTTCCCCGTTCACGATTTCGGGTAATTGACAGTTCTGCTTCCAATCGCTATGATAAGAGTACGCTAAACAGGTCGGACAGTGTCACAGGACATTGTCGGCCAGATTCAAGAATGAGACAAGAGAATGAGCTGAGTTGAGAAGAGCTGAGGGTACTTCAACTGACTACGAACCTGAACCCGCAGGGATTTTCTCTGCGGGTTTTCTGCATTTCGATCAGGATTCCTCCTTTGAAAGATCCCCCTCTCAAAGTCAAACTGCTCATTCCTCAAAAAAAGAGGAGTGGGAATCATGTTTCAGGAAAAACTCAAAGAATTAGTCGCCGGAACAACACTGTCGGAACAAGAAGCCGAGGGCATGATGGATGAGATCATGGACGGGCAGGCAAGTCCGGCTCAGATTGCCGGTTTCCTGTCGATTCTGAGCCTGCGCGGTGAGACCGTTGAAGAACTGACCGGGTGTGTGCGCAGTATGCGCGCTCATGCAAAACACCTGAACAGCAACAGAGAACTGATGGACATCGTCGGAACAGGCGGTGATGGGACGGCGACATTTAATATTTCAACAGCTAGTGCGATTGTCCTGTCTGCACTGGGTGTCGATGTAGCCAAACACGGCAACAGGTCCGTTTCTTCAACAAGCGGCGCTGCCGATGTCCTGGAAGCCCTGGGCATTCCTGTCCGCACGACACCGGAGGAAGCAGAGCGGCTGCTGGAGAGAACACATATGTGTTTCCTGTTTGCCCCGGTCTATCATGCGTCGATGAAATACGCCATTGAACCGAGAAAAGCCCTGGGATTCAGAACAATCTTCAATCTGCTTGGTCCGCTGACGAACCCGGCCGGGGCTCAGCGCCAGCTGCTCGGTGTTTACAGTGAAAAAGCTGCCGAAGCCTATGCCCATGCTGTTTCCAGTCTGGGGACGCACCGGACCCTGATCGTCTCCGGTGAAGACGGGATGGATGAAATTTCCGTTACCGGAGCAACCCGCTGTCTTCTGGTGGAGCGGGGACAGATTCGCCGGTTTACGCTGACACCTGAATCAGTCGGGCTGGCCTCCGGAACAATGAGCGGCATTCAGGTCAGCAACCCGGCCGAGAGTGCGGCTTTGATTGAACAAATACTCGATGGTGAGACGGCAAACCGGACGGCCAGGAACGCTGTTCTGCTGAACGCCGGAGCCGGTTTATTCGTCGCCGGGCGAACCAGCACAATCGCAGAAGGTGTGCATGAGGCGGATCAGGCAATCGGCGACGGAAAGGCACGGAGGCAGCTGAGCTTGCTGCGTGCTCAGAGAACGGAAGCTGCTGCCCATGCCTGAGTCCATTCTCGACCGGATTATGGTCACAAAACAGGCGGAGCTTGAAGCATTTAAGATGCCTGAACGAAAAACCTTTTTCACACACCACTCATTGTCGAAAGCTCTGAAAACGCCAAATCATCAGGTCGGTCTGATCGCCGAAGTGAAAAAAGCATCCCCGTCAAAGGGGACCTTCATGTTCAAACGCACGCCCGGGGAAGCTGCTTCGCTCTATCAGGAGGCCGGGGCAGATGCGATCAGTGTGCTGACGGACATGACCTATTTTCATGGTTCGCTGAGCGACCTGGCCGGAATCAGGAAAACGGTGACGCTGCCGATCCTCAGGAAAGACTTTATTATTGACGAGCGCCAGATTGAAGCGGCCGACCGCGTCGGTGCAGACGCCATCCTACTGATCGCGGCGGCACTGGATCCGGAAAGGCTCTATGAACTGTATCAGGCAGCGGAAGTACGCGGTATGGAGGCCCTCGTCGAGGTTCACAGTGTCCGTGAAGCCGACCGCATTCTCGATCTGTTCCTTCCTCGGGTCATGGGAGCTAATAATCGTGATCTGAGGACATTTGCCACGGATCTTTCGGTGACGGCGGAAATCCGCAGAGTTGTCCCGAAGGAGGTTGTCTTCGTCGGGGAATCTGGCATTCATACATCAAGCGACGTTGCCTTTGCAAAAGACCATGGCGCAGATGCTCTGCTGGTCGGCGAAGCGCTGGTTTGCGCCGATTCAATTCCGGACCGGGTCCGGACGTTGTTTGGAGCGAAGGTGAGCCGTCATGCGTCTGAAGCTTAAATATTGCGGGAATCATTCACTGGAAGACGTACGCAAAACGATGCACAGCCGGGCGGACTATCTCGGCTTCATTTTTACACAAAAAAGCAGGAGAGCAGTCAGCCCGTTACAGGCAGCCGACTGGCTGGATCAGGCAGGTCCTGCCGGACATAAACAAATCGTCGGCGTCTTTGCCGATGACCCGATGGATCTGATCTTGAAGACGGCGCGTACAGTCCGTATTGACGTGATCCAGCTCCACGGCGGAGAGAGTCCCCAATATGCCGCAGCAATCCGGAAAAAGACCGGCATCCGGGTTTGGAAAGCGATCCATCACGGCGCTTCTTCCTTGAATGAGATGCGTCTTTATGAAGGGTACGTCGACGGTTATGTGATCGATACGAAAGTGGCGGGGCAGTTTGGCGGAACGGGTATCGCCTTTGACTGGCATCAGGTCCCGCTGTATACGGAAGAGGCCCGTCGTCAGGGTAAAATCTGCCTGATCGCCGGGGGCATCCGCCCGGAAAATGTCGGCGACCTGCTCCGTTATGGTCCGGAAGGCATCGACATTTCGTCAGGAATTGAAAGCAATTTTCACAAGGACAGCAAGCAGATCCGAAAAATAGAAGAAAAGGTGTGTGGTGTATATGATCAGACAGCCGCAGATTGAACCGGCGGAACAAGGGCAGAGGAAGGGTCGTTTCGGTGAATTCGGCGGTCAGTACGTGCCGGAAACATTGATGCATGCCCTGCTCGAACTGGAGAAGGGGTTCACAGAAGCAATCCATGATCCGGATTTTCTCGCCGACTACCATCACATTCTTAAGGCATACTCAGGACGGCCGACGCCGGTCACGTACTGTGCCCGGCTGACCCGTGAAGTCGGCGGCGCACAGATCTACCTGAAGCGGGAGGACCTGAACCATACAGGGGCGCATAAAATTAATAATGCGGTCGGTCAGGCCCTGCTCGCCCGGCGGATGGGCAAGAAGAGAATGATCGCCGAGACGGGGGCCGGTCAGCACGGCGTTGCCACGGCGACTGTGGCCGCTTACTTCGGCATGCCGTGCAAGGTGTTCATGGGCGCCGTGGATGTGAAAAGACAGGCACTGAATGTGTTCCGTATGAAACTGCTCGGTGCGGAGGTCGTTCCTGTGGAAGGCGGCAACGGAACACTGAAGGATGCGATCAATGAGGCGCTTCGCTACTGGGCGGCGAATGTTGAGGACACGGCATATATTGACGGTTCCGTCGTCGGTCCCCATCCTTATCCGCTGATGGTCCGCGATTTTCAGCGGATTATCGGGGACGAAGCGAGAGCTCAGATACTTGAGAAGACGGGCAAGCTTCCCGATGCTGCGTGTGCCTGTGTCGGCGGCGGCAGCAATGCGATGGGCCTGTTTACCGCATTTCTGAATGACCCGGTCGCTTTATACGGTGCGGAAGCCGGCGGTAAGGGAACGGATACGGATCAGCATGCAGCAACGCTGACCAGGGGGAGCCTCGGCGTGATCCACGGTGCCATGACTTACCTGCTTCAGGATCCGGACGGTCAGATCATTGCGCCGTATTCCATTTCCGCAGGACTTGATTACCCCGGAATCGGGCCGGAGCATGCGCATCTAGCCCGGACCGGGCGTGCGCACTACGAAGCGATGACGGACGATGAAGCGATCGATGCGCTGCTCCGGCTGAGTAAACTTGAAGGTATTCTCCCGGCGCTGGAAAGTGCTCACGGTCTTGCCCTCGCTATTAAAAAAGCGAAAACCATGCGCCCGGAGCAGTCGATCCTGGTCAATCTTTCGGGCCGCGGCGATAAGGATGTCCGAACCGTACTGAGTTACCTGGCAGATAAGGAGAAAAGTGAAGGAGGTACATCGAAATGAGCCGGATGGACGAGTTTGTCAATAAAAAAAGAGGGATGCTGTTCATCCCGTTTATCACCGCCGGCGACCCGACGGAAGACGCAACGATAGAACTGGCAGCGATGCTCCAGTCTGCCGGTGCGAGTGCACTTGAACTGGGTATTCCTTATTCTGACCCACTCGCAGACGGTCCGGTGATCCAGAAAGCATCCCAGCGCGCGCTGAAGCACGGAATGACGCTGGCAGGGGCGCTCCGGCTCTGCGGCCGAATCCGGGAACACGGCGTCACGATTCCCTTGATCGTCTTTACCTATATCAATCCGTTGATTCAATTGGGCAGCAAGACTTTTTTTCAGCTGGCCCAAGAAAATCAGGTTGACGGGTTGCTGGTTCCCGATCTTCCGTTTGAAGAAAGCCGGGAGCTGGCACAGGCGTGCAGCATGCATCACATTTGCCTGATCTCCCTTGTTGCTCCGACCACCTCAGATAAGCGGCTCAAGGCGATCGCCGGATCGGCACAGGGCTTCCTGTACTGTGTGTCTTCACTGGGCGTGACTGGAGTCCGGAAGCAGTTTCATCCGTCCGTGTTCCCCTTTCTCGATCGGGTCCGTACCGTTACAGATCTTCCGACGGCTGTCGGATTCGGCATTTCCACAAGCGCGCAGGTTGACGCACTCAGAAGCCATGCGGATGGCTTCATTGTCGGCAGCGCGATCGTGTCGCTGATCGGTGAACGAGCGGAACGCCTGTCGGACCGCCGGACATGTTCTGAAGCAGCGGCACAGATCAAACGGATTCTTGAAGAAAGGCTCCTGGGGCAGGCAGTAGGAAACAGGTGAAGCGTGCCGCATCATTCCGTCTTACATAAGGTCCGCAGATGCGGGAAAAGGGACCAGGTTCACGGCTCCGGAGGGACAGTACCTCCGGAGCCTTGTTGGGTTTGATTCATTGAAGTTAATCCCCATGTTGATTAAGATAAAGATAGTATTCGGACCGGAAACAGGTGGAGGTTATTTCATGAACGATTTGGAAACAGCAAATGCGCTGCTCGAAAACGGACAGACAGAGGACGGACTGGCCATGCTCAAAGAGCTGGTCGGTCACGCAGATGACGACCTGCTCTACGGTGCTGCGTCTCTGTATCAGGAATATGGATTCCTTGACGAAGCTCAGCGCGTTTATGAAAGCTTGCTGAGGCGTTATCCCGGCGACAGCGGACTGTTGCTTCAGATTTCAGATTTACTGATTGACAATAAACAGGAGAACCGGGCGATCGACTATTTATCACGAATCCCGTACCTTGATGAGAATTATCTCAGTGCTCAGGTCATGCTTGCCGATCTTTACCGCCTCGAGGGGCTTGATGAGGTTGCTGAAAATAAATTGCTCGGCGCACTGAAAGCGGCGCCCGGTGAACCCGTCGTGCAGCTGGCACTCGGCGAATTTTACTTGGATACCGGTGAAGAAATAAAAGCGGTCAAGTTTCTTAGAAAAGTTGTCGATAATAACCAATTGGAAGGACAGAACGTCGCACTGAAGCTGGCTAAAGCTCTGAGCCTCTCGGGCGAGTTTGAACAATCGCTCAAATATTACCGAAAGGGCCTGAAAAAGGAAAAGACACTCGACGGGCTTTTTGACTATGCGGTGACCGCGTCACGGATTGACCAGAACAAGACGGTCATCAAAGCATTAAATGAATTGAAGGACATGGATCCGGGCTACAGTACGCTTTATCCTGTACTTGCCCATGCTTATGAGCATGAAGGCGATCCGAAACAGGCACTCGAGACCGTCGAGGAGGGTCTGAAGCAGGATGATTTTAACGCCCGGATGTTTGAGGAGGCAGGTGATCTGGCTGTTAAGCTGCATCATCCGGACAAGGCTTACGGTTACTATCAGAAATGGCACGCGCTTGAGCCGGAAAACGTTGAAGCACTGACCCGGATGGTTGAATTAAAAGCACAGGATGAAGATTACGACACGATTCTTGAACTGACCGGCAGTCAGGAAATGACCGATCCGATGCTGATATGGTTCAAGGCGACGGCACTGAATCGCACTGACCGATTAAAAGAAGCTGAAAAGTACTACAGAAGCTGTGCCCCTGCATTCGCAAACAATGCCGAATTTCTTCAGGAATTCGGAGAATATCTGCGTGATACAGGAAAAAGCGCGGAAGGTCTGGCTAATCTGGAAAAAGCAGCCCGGCTTCATCCGGAAGATCAGGATCTGACGGCTTTTGTAGAACGATTAAAGCAGGATGATTCAATGTAAGATGGAATATATTTAAGAGAACCTTATTTATTTGCTTTTCCGGGGGGGGAACGGATGATGGAACAAATCGTACCGGCGGTTCAGAAGAAAGCGTTTATCAAATGGTTTCTGGAACAACGACTGCTCAGGAACAGAGAGATCATCTGGCTGTTTAACTATCTGATGGGTGACGATATAATTCTAGGCATTGTTCACTTTGTTGAATCTGTTGAAGGGTGCAGACGGGCCATCGATATTCATGCTGCAGAAGACCGGATCGAACGTTTCAGATACATTAAGGATTCCGTGATGACCAATGATCCGGAAAAAGCATTTCATGATTTGCGTCTTGACCAGACGGATGCGGTTTATATTTCTCTCAAGCTTCATGGTGTGGAAGGACACGCGGAGTACTATACCGTACTTGAAGACCGGCCGGACCATGAAAAAACAATTCACGACACGTTTGGCGCGGCGGCTGAGGAAGCAACCGGAGCAGCAGAGCGCGCTTATGCGGAAGAACGACTGAAAAACAGAATCAATCTTGCCCTGGACAAGGGTGATAAAGCAGCTTTTATTCAGCTGTCGGAGGAGCTCAAAGCGTTGAAGCGATAATTTTCCAGAAAGTTGACTGTTGAAAATGTAAACGATATCATCATCATGCTGCGTATTGACGGCCGACCCACTCTCGCAGTCCGCCCTCGTATGACTCATATTTGCGGATTTTCGGCATATCATGTATGGGGACAAGCAGATCTTGGTCATGAGGGGGCAAGCCATGAAGTCAGGGAAAGTCATTGCCGGCATGCTGGTGATTTTTTATATCTTTTTTTCGTTCGGCAGCTTCGCTGAAGGCGCAGGGAAAAATACATCGGCTGCATTATCGGATCAGGCCGACCAGATCGTACAATATACCGACGCAAATCAAATTCAGGCGGCGAAAGCTGTATTGAAAAATCTGGAAGCATCGTGGTCGGCCATAAAATCCATGTATTCCGAAACCGATCAGCGGACAATAGAAATTCAGCTCGATCAGCTGGGTTCCGTTCTGACCGGCAGCACATCAGCGGGAGAAAGACCGGCGCGGGCGCTTTCGCTGCGGCTGAGCCTTGACGCACTGTCGGCCGGGAATCATGATCCATTGTGGACGCAGATGCGGGATCCGGTTCTGTCGACGATCGGGGCGATGGAATCCGCGATGCGAAAACATGACAGGGCGGCTTTTTACGATCAGCGAAATCAATTTCTCAATCAATATGCCATTCTTTACCCCGCGCTGGTCATCAGCGGTTCCGACGATCTGCTGAACCGGGTTGACCGGCTGGTGTCCGGTCTCGGCAAAGATGGGCTGACCAATCGGGAAAGTCTTGCTGACCTCAGCAAATTACGGGCCGAATTCCGCCAGTTGTTTCATCTGCAGACGATGGCCATTCAGGGGAACCGTGTTCCATTCATCGCTTTTGTGATCGGTGTTGTTCTGATCCTTTCATTAGCTTTTGTCTCCTGGAGGCGATTCAGCAGGGGCGGTTCTCATTGGCCGAGAATGACGTACCGATAATTAACTTGTGAAAATATTTTGACACAAACGGTACAATTGCTTTAAAATTTGTATAATTAGTTTAGAGAAAAAAGCTGAGTCCGGGAAATTTTCCGGTACTCGGCTGAACAATTGAGAACGCACACATATGGAGGAATGAATGCATGTTTCAGTTTTTGATTTACATGGCCGTGCTGATGCTGATTCCCTTATGGGCACAGATGCGGGTGAAATCGACATACGCTAAGTATGCCGAAGTCAGAAATTCGACAGGCCTTACCGGTGCACAGACGGCACGGAAGATTCTCGATGATAACGGCCTGTATGATGTGTCCGTCCGGGAAGTTCAGGGCACACTGACTGACCATTATGATCCCCGTGACAAATCAGTAAATCTGTCGACAGACATTTACAATGGTGCCTCGATTTCGGGGACAGCTGTTGCCGCTCACGAGGTAGGTCATGCGATTCAGGATGCAAACAATTACACGTTTATGCGTGTCAGAAGTGCGCTTGTTCCGGTCGCCAATCTTGGGTCTAATCTGTCCTACTTCCTGATTCTTGCAGGATTTCTCTTGGGTATGATGAATCTTGCCGTACTGGGTGTCGCGTTCTTTGCAGCAGCGGTGCTCTTCCAGCTCGTGACGCTCCCGGTTGAGTTTGACGCCTCAGGGCGTGCATTGAAGCAGGTCGTCAGCCTGGGCATTATTCAGGAAGATGAACGAAAAGGGGCACGAAAGGTGCTGTCCGCTGCAGCAATGACGTATGTCGCTGCTGCACTGGTCTCGGCAATGGAATTGGTCCGGTTCATTCTGATGATCTTCCTGTCGAACAACCGGGATAATTGAAAAGCCTGAAAAATAAGGAATAAGATTCGATCAACAGCAAACAGCCCGGTTCCATTCGTGAACCGGGCTGTTTGCTGTTGACATTTTTGATGGCTGGTTTAGAATAAAATAGTTTGAACCTGATGCTTACGTGGTTCGAAACCATCCCACGTCTATCAAAAAACTAAGGAGGAGTTTTCATATGAAACTCAAACTGATTGCGGCTAACGCTATTGTTGCTGCAATTTATGTGGTACTCACGCTGATCGTGCAGCCGATCGCATTTTATGCCCTGCAGTTCCGGATTTCGGAAATGCTGAATCATCTTGTTGTGTTCAACAAGAAATATTTTTTCGGTATTGTCTGTGGTGTTTTCATTGCCAACCTGTTTTCACCGCTGATGGCCTTTGACCTTGTCTTCGGTACCGGCCAGTCCATTCTTTCGCTGCTGATCACAATTATTTGTACAAAATTAGTGAAGAGCATCAAATGGCGAATGGTGATCAACGTGGCATCGTTCACGTTCATGATGTGGATCATCGCGTTGGAACTGCAACTTGCAGGGATCGCCGGCAAAGTGCCGTTTATGGTAAACTGGCTGACCATTGCGGCCGGTGAATTTATCGTGCTGGTTATCGGCGCTCTGATTTTCTACGCCGTAAACAAACGGATTAATCTTGCAAAATTAATTTAATTAATCGTGATTAAAAAGGCGGACCGGAAAAATTTTCGATCCGCCTTTTTATAAATCCAGACTGTTTTCCCACGGAAAGCGAGCGTCTGCGGGTGAAAACAACAGCTAAGTATTGGAGAGCTAAAATCTATAGAATCCGTCTCTTATCTTTTTGCTTTTTCGTGTTCGTTAAAAGGTTCCCGGAGCTGGCTCCGGTTGTTGAAAAAAGCCTTATAACCGATCTCCACAAACAACAGAACGGTCAGTGATGCGCCGCCGACAATCCCCAGCATCACGGCAATCTGATAACGGATCGCCTGCAGCGGCGATGCACCGCCGATAATCTGACCGGTCATCATGCCGGGAAGAAAAACAATCCCCATACCGACCATCGAATTAATCGTCGGCAGCATCGCACTATCAAAAGCCTGATTGAGGATCGGCCGTGATGCGTCTGCCGGTGTTCCGCCGAGCATCAGTGCTGTCTCAACCAGATTCCGCTTTGAGCGCATGCCTTCGAGCAGTGTATTGACACCCAGAGAGACACCGGTCATTGTATTTCCGATGATCATCCCGGCAATCGGGATCACATATCTCGGATTGTACCAGGGAGACACGCTGAGCGTCACAAGGACAAAATAGCTGAGTGTCGCTGCAACACCGATACACATGGCCAGGGCGATACGTTTCTTGAGCACTCTGTTCAGCGGCAGTTTGGCACGCTGGAAAATGTTATAAATGGCGAAGAGCAGCATAAGCAGCAGGATCAGCACGGTGGCCAGCGGGTTTGCGTGCCCGAAAATATACGCCAGAATATAGCCGACGATCATCAGCTGGACGGTCATCCGGACTGAAGAAATAAGAATCTCGCGCTCGCGGTGTATGCCCTTGATTTTAACGATCACTAATAATATAAGAATAAAAATATATGCTGAGGCAAGCTGCCATAAAGTCAGGTCACTGCCGTGCATCTGATTCAGCCTCCTCCGCCAGACGGCCTTTTTCGATCCGGATAATATTTTCCGCAAAATTTTCCACGAGATCTGAAGAGTGGGTCACCATGACGATTGTTTTGGCCCTCTTATGACAGTAGTCCGTCAATTGGATCATGACCCGTCTGGCCGTCTCCTCATCAAGCGCTGAAGAAGGTTCGTCCAGCAGCAAAACAGACGGATCGAGAAGAAGAATTCTGGCCAGACCGACTCGCTGACGTTCACCGCCGGACAGAGAAGCGCTGTCTTCATTAAGCGAAAGATGTAAGTGAAGTGTCTCAAGGAGCTGCGTCAATGTCTCATCAGGCACGGCAGGCTTGTCAGAGAAACGCAGGCCGATCAGGAGATTGTCTCTGACCGTTCCCTGAAACATGACGGGTGCCTGCGAAAGCATCACGACGTTTCGGCGGATCTGGACAGGATCCCAGTCGAGGAGATTTCTTCCATCCAGTTCGATCAGTCCCGAATCCGGGCTGGTCAGATGATTGAGCAGCCTCAGAAGAGTGGTTTTTCCGCTGCCGCTTTCTCCGATGATGCACGTCAGTCGCTGCGCAGGGATATCCAGTTGTTCAATCGACAATACATTCTTATATGTGACATTTTTTAGATGAAACTTTACTTTATCCGGCATATCTGTCACTTCGAGATCCTGCCCTTCCAGAGAAAATCAGCAACAAACTGGTCCACCTTTGCATTTTCATGCAGCTTGCTGTGTGACGCCAGGGTTCCATAGATCACCTTTTCATGGTAATTTTTTGCACGAAACAAGTTTTTGCCGGCTAGCGCACTCTGCAGCGAAACCTGTCCGTCGCCTTGCTCCTTATTCTTTACGACTCCGGCAATCGCCAGTACTTTCATTCCGGCCGGGATACGGCTGCGATTCGGGTAGAGCGTACGGATTTCTTTTACTTGTCCGATCGCCCCGTCGAATGGGGCAGCAATTGGAATGAAGCTGACGGTTTCCGGATCATTTCCGGAAGTGCCTTTTTGTTCCAGCCAGGAGGTAAATGCCACTCCGCCCAGCGAATGAGAAACGACATTCATCCGGGTGATGTGCTCATTTTTTTTCAGATAGTGAAAGGCAGCGTTCAACCAGCGGATCTGCTGCTGAATCGTTCCCTCACTGTCACTGAAGACGATCTGGAAAAGAGGTGCGCGTCCCGGCGTCGGCTTTCCTGAAACTGTAATCTTATTTTTTGCATCGATACGAATGATCTGTGGGTCAGACAAACCGGAAGTCTTCTTTTGCAGCCGGCGAATCATCGGTCCAAATGTTTTCTCGCTGCCTTTCCAGCCGTGAATAAAGACGACCGGCACTTTTTGCTGCGCCTGATTTTGCCCTGCCTTTGCCTTTTCCTGATAGCCGGCTTGCTGCCGGGCGACAACATCGGTCGTATGCAGTTTCGTTAATCCCTTCAGCATCCCGTTGGCAAAATATAAGGATACCAGCAGGATGATCAGAATCACGCCAAACCATAAAAAATTTCTCTTATACACGAGCAAATCCCCCGTTGCAAACGTCATTGATTCGCTATTGCGGCCAAAATCGACAGATAACTATAGAATATCGCTTTTCCGAATATTTGAACAGACCAAAGGTGGTTGACAGCAGCTCAGTTCCGATTAAAATGGTAGCTAATCCCCATAGAAAAAAAGGGATGAAAACAGAGGAGGAGTTTACTCATGGTAGAAACAAAAACATTGTCGGGAGATCTTTATCAGGCTTACACAAAAAACCGTCCGCTTCAATGGGAAGACTATGCGCATTCAGATCTGACACCGGAAACGGCATACGAGGTTCAGCACGCGTTCAACGAGAAAAAAGGGGAAGAAGTCAAGGGCTATAAGATCAGCCTGACAAGCAAGCAGACGCAGGATCTTTTTAATTCGGATTCGCCGCTTTACGGACAGATTGTTGCCTCATCCGTGTTGCATGACGGAGCTGAAGTGAAGCTGGCTGATTTGAATGAACCGCTCCTTGAACTCGAACTGGAGTTCGTAGCGAAAGAAGATTTGTCTGCAGATGACGATGAAAATACCTTGTTGCAGAAGACAGATGTGGCACCAGGAATGGAAGTGCCGGATTCACGCTTCAAAAACTGGTTTCCAAAATTGCCGCTTGAACTGGTTATCTCCGACAGCGCCGTCTGTGGCCGGGTTGTCGTGGGCAATGCTGCGCCGAAACCGTCGGCTGATGAGCTGGCAAATGTTAAGACATCGGTAACTTATAATGGAACAGAATTGATGACCGGCGTTTCTTCAGAAGTTCTTGGCAATCCGCTCCATGCGCTTAAATGGCTGGTCGACCGTCTCGCAAAAGAAGGTAAAAAAGTCAAAAAGGGCACAACGGTATCCACAGGAACATTCTGTCTGCCGAAACAATTGCAAAAGGGTGATTATAAAGCAACCTTTGATCATGGGATCGGAAGTGTCACGCTGCATGTCAGATGAGCAAGCCTTGCTTTTCAAGACATACAGCGTGATTTTTTAATCACTCAGTTCAGTTCATTAAGCCCGGCTGTAACTTTTTGCTGCAGGGGATTGCTTTCTGCGCCAAACGAAAGGGCAGTATTCTTTTTATCAGAGCCGGGTCATTTACAAATGAAAAGAGGAGATTTTTTGTCCGACAGACCGAAGCTGCTTCTGGTGGACGGTATGGCGCTGCTTTTCCGGGCTTTTTATGCAACAGCACCGACCGGTCAGTTTATGATGAATGACAAGGGAATGCCAACGAACGGAGTTCAGGGGTTTCTCAGACATTTGCTGCTGGCGATACAGCTGCGCAAACCGACACATGTCGCTGTGTGCTGGGATATGGGGAAAAAGACATTCCGGCACCGGCTCTTTGAAGGGTATAAGGCGAACCGTGCCGCACCGCCGATTGAGATGGTGCCGCAGTTCGATCTGGCTAAGAAAATGACCTCCGCCTTTGCGATTCCGAATGTCGGCCTGGCTGGTTTTGAAGCAGATGATTGTATCGGCACCCTGGCAAAAGCGGCACAGAAAAATGCCGATGTATCGATTGTGACCGGTGACCGTGATTTGCTCCAGCTCCTGGACAGCCACATCGGTGTCCATATTCTCCAGAAGGGGTTTGGGAATTATCGGAGTTACACAGATCGATCTTTTGCCGAACGATTCGGGGTCACGCCTGCCCAATTCATCGACGTGAAGGCGCTGATGGGCGATGCAAGCGACGGTTATCCCGGCGTCCGGGGGATTGGCGAGAAAACAGCTTTCAAGCTGATTCACGAATTTGGTTCGATGGATACGCTGCTGGAGCATCTTGAATTGCTCCCGAACGGCCAGAAAAAGAAGATTTCGACAGATCTGGAGATGCTGCGTCTGTCCCGCAATCTGGCGGAAATTCGCTGCAATGCTCCGATCTCTCTCGATCCGGATCTTGCCCGTTATCATGGCGTGCCGGCATCTTTTGTGTCGCAGCTTGATGAAAACGGGATGAAACTGGTAAAGTATGATCTGGTTCGGATGAAGTGGGCGAAACTTCCCGACGCATTTGGTGAACATTCGGGATAGAACGGTATGGCAATAGAATTTGAAATCAAACAGAAATTCTCTATTCTTTTCTGATCTCTGCCGGTGCAGGGATCTTTTTTTGCCTACTTTAACAAGGATTTTTTGACTTTTTTAAAAACATTGTCTTTTTAAAGCAGGAAATACCCGCTTTTGCGAGAAATAATAAATTATTAATAAAATCAGAGGGCGTGAAATCATGATCACAATCGAAAATAAACCTCAGATGTTTCCAACCGATTTTGACCTCTATCTGTTTCATGAAGGGACACTTTACGAAGGTTACAAGGTTTTCGGCGCCCATCCGGAGACGGGGGAGGGGCAAAGCGGGTTCCGCTTTACCGTCTGGGCGCCGCATGCACGGCATGTTTCTGTGGTCGGTGATTTCAACCAATGGGAACCGGGTAGGGCACCCTTGGAACAGATCAGCCGGTCCGGTGTCTGGACCGGATTTATTCAAGGAACGGGTGCGAACGTGCGTTATAAGTACGCCATTCAGACCGCGTCAGGAGAAACGATCCTGAAGGCGGATCCGTTTGCTTTTTATGCGGAGGTCCGGCCGCATACCGCATCAAAGACGTTCAGGCTGGACCAATATCATTGGAACGATCATAAATGGATGAAACAGCGGGAGAAGCTGGATTCTTTTCATCGTCCGATGACGATTTACGAATGCCATCTGGGTTCCTGGAAGAAAAAGCAGGACGGCTCACTGCTCACTTATCGGGAAATTGCTGATGAACTGGTCGGCTATGTTGCCGAAAATCATTTCACCCATATCGAACTGATGCCGATCATGGAGCATCCCTATGACCGTTCCTGGGGTTACCAGATCACCGGCTACTTTGCGCCGACCAGCCGCTTCGGCACACCGGAGGATTTTATGTATTTTGTCGATAAGTGCCATGCCAGCGGGATCGGCGTGATCCTGGACTGGACGCCGGCACATTTCTGCCGGGATACTCAGGGACTGGGCAAATTTGATGGCGCCCCGCTCTATGAGCCGGACGATCCGAAATTGGCAGACCGTCCGCAGTGGGGGACGTACAACTTTGATTTCACAAAGAACGAAGTCGTCAGCTTCCTGATCTCGAACGCCCGATTCTGGATGGATGTTTATCATGTCGAAGGATTCCGGATCGATGCCGTCTCTTCGATGATCTATCTGAATCATAACGGGGACCTGCCCTTTAATATAAAGAATAAGTACGGAGGGGATGAAAATCTTGAAGCGATCGAGTTCATAAAAAAGTTGAACGCTTCGGTCTTTATTAAATTTCCTTCCGCCCTGATGATTGCCGAAGAGGCGACGGATTACCCGCTTGTTACCGCCCCTGTAGATCAGGGCGGGCTGGGGTTTAATTATAAGTGGAATATGGGATGGGTACACGACATCCTCGATTACATGAAATGTGATCCGGCGGACCGCAAATACCATCACAACCTGATCACCTTCTCCATGCTCTACGCTTATTCTGAAAATTTTATTCTCTCTTTCTCGCATGATGAACTCGTTTATGGGAAGCGGTCGCTGCTCAATAAAATGCCGGGAGATATGTGGCAGAAATTTGCCAATCTTCGTGCTTTATATGGCTATTTTATGACCCATCCGGGAAAGAAACTCCTTTTTATGGGCAGTGAGTTCGGTCAGTTTGATGAATGGAAGGATCTTGAGCAGCTGGACTGGAAACTGCTCGGATTCGACACGCATGCCGCATTTTATCACTTCACACGTACGCTGAATCAGTTCTATGCAGACGAATCATGCCTGTGGCGGCTGGATTCTGAACAGGAGGGCTTTGACTGGATCGATCCGGATAATTCCGCTCAGAGCATCATCAGTTTCGTTCGTAAAGGAAAACGAAAGGGTGATTATTGCCTGGTGCTCTGCAATTTCACTCCGGAAGTGTATCACAATTTCAGAATCGGTGTTCCGGCAAAAGGCAGTTACCTGGAAATGATCAACAGCGATGCAAAAAATTTCGGCGGTTCGGGTCAGGTGAACCGGAAGCCCGTCCCGTCGGAGGAGATCCCTTTTCATAACCGTCCGTACAGCATGACGGTGACGGTGCCGCCGCTCGGTATCTCGATTTTTATGAAACAGACCGCAAGCAGGACCAAATCATTAGCAAAATATCAACGCTGATCAACTGACGGGGGAATCACCATGAATATTCTGTTTGCCGCATCTGAATGCGCACCATTTGTCAAGACAGGCGGGCTCGGCGATGTGATCGGAGCGCTGCCGGGAGCGCTGCAGGATCAGGACACCAATGTCAGTGTCATTCTGCCGAAATACAGCGATCTGGCTCAAAAAGACAAAGACCGGATGACTTTTATCCGTGAATTCAATGTCCCGGTGGGCTGGCGAAATCAGTATTGCGGCTTGTTCAGCCTGATCGAGGGAGAAGTCCGCTATTATTTTCTCGATAATGAGTATTACTTCAACCGTCACGGCTGCTACGGGTATTACGATGACGGCGAGCGGTTTGCCTTCTTTTCCAGAGCGGTTCTGGAAGCCGTCCCTTACCTTCCGGACAGACCGGACGTGATTCACTGTCACGACTGGCAGACAGGGCCGGTCTGCGCGCTGCTCAGAAGTGAGGCATACCGCCGGCAGCCTGTCTACGGGGACATCCGCACCGTTTTTACAATCCACAATCTGAAATATCAGGGGAACTACTCGAAGACCGTCCTCGGGGACTTGCTCGGCCTTGACTGGTCTTTTTTTACACCGGAAGGTCTTGAATACAAGGACGATGTCAGCTACTTGAAAGCGGGACTGGCTTATGCCGATTGTCTGACCACGGTGAGCACCACGTATGCCGCGGAGATACAGATGCCCTACTACGGGGAGGGTATGGACGGGTTTCTGCGGAAAAGAAAGGCCTACCTTCACGGGATCATCAACGGAATTGACCGCCGGCAGTACGATCCGGCAGCGGATCCGCACCTGAGCAGCGTTTATGAGACACCGGACGGAAAACCGGCGAACAAACAGACGCTGCAGCATCAGCTCGGCCTTCCCGCTGACGCGCGGAAACCGTTGATTGCCATGGTGACGCGCCTGACGGAGCAGAAGGGGGTCGACCTTGTGCTTCGCGTGATCCACGACCTGCTGAGTGAGGATGTCCAGTTCGTTCTGCTTGGTACCGGAGAATCCGGTTATGAAGCAGCTTTCCGGGCACTTAGCGACCAGTATCCGGCAGCACTCTCGGCTCAGATTCGTTTCAATGACGCACTGGCCCGGCGGATTTATGCCGGTTCAGATCTGTTTCTGATGCCTTCAAAATTTGAGCCGTGCGGGATCGGTCAGCTGATCGCACTCCGATACGGAAGCCTGCCGGTGGTTCGCGAAACCGGCGGCCTCAAGGATACGGTAGTTCCTTATAACGAGGCGACCGGTGAGGGTTATGGATTCAGCTTTACCAATTATAATGCGCACGATATGCTGTTCACCATCCGCCGCGCGCTGCGCCTCTACAGAGAACAGCCCGACACGTGGCATGAACTCCAGGAGCGGGCGATGAAACTGGATTTCGGCTGGTCGCAGTCGGCAGCAATTTATCGCAGAATTTATGCGTCTCTGGCTGAGCCCGATTCTGACTGAAAAAATATTTCTTGATAAAAGCGGACGGAAATACTTATCTAAAAAAACGGAATTTACTGCAAAATGTAATATAATAGAATTGAAGGCTGATGTATCAACGAATTCTGTGAGAACAACAACGCCGATCCGATTGGTATCTGCCACAAAAATGACAAATAAATTCATCATGTAAACGCTGCATTTTAGGCACTCGATTTTTTCGCTTTCCGATCTTATTATTTCATGTTTTTAAGATGAATGGCGTCTTTGTAACATATGTTTGATTGTGATTAAGAAGTTAACGTGTGAGGGGGTGAAGGAAAAGGGCCGGTTCCAGTCCTTTTTCCGAGGGATATGAATAATGAAATCATTGCAATGATTCTGGCTGGGGGACAAGGATCAAGACTGGGCAAGCTCACACGAACGATTGCGAAACCGGCGGTACCGTTCGGCGGCAAATACCGGATTATTGATTTTTCACTGAGCAACTGCTCAAATTCAGGCATCAGAACAGTGGGTGTCATCACGCAGTATCAGCCGCTCGAACTGAATAATCATATCGGTAACGGATCCCATTGGGGACTTGACGGGAAAACTGGCGGAGTCACGATTTTACAGCCGCATTCAAGCCTCGACGGTGAAAAATGGTTTGAAGGAACCGCACATGCGATCTATCAGAATATCAGTTTCATTGACAGGCACCATCCGACCTACATTCTGATCCTGTCGGGGGATCATATCTACAAAATGGACTATGAGCATATGCTGGATTTTCATAAGCGGAAGAAAGCAACAGCCACAGTGGCTGTGATTCGTGTTCCTGAAGAAGAGGCTTCACGGTTCGGGATTATGAACACGGACAACACCGACCGGATTATTGATTTTGAAGAAAAGCCGGCCGTTCCGAAAAGCAATCTGGCATCGATGGGCATTTATATTTTTACCTGGGAAGTGCTGCGCCGTTATCTGACTGAGAGTCATGCAACCGGGCAGAACATGGACGACTTTGGCAAGAATGTGATTCCCTCTTTCCTGGCGAATGGTGAAAATGTTTTTGCCTACGCGTTTGATGGGTACTGGAAAGATGTCGGTACGATCCGCAGTCTCTGGGACGCGAATATGGCCTTTATCGATCCCGAACACGAATTGAACATCCGTGACAAGTCATGGCGGATCTATTCGAAGAACCCGGTTGCCCCGCCGCATTACCTGACCGGTTCCGCAAAAATCAGAGAGTCGCTTGTTGTTGACGGCTGCTATGTTGCCGGAGAAGTGGATCATTCGATCATCTCGCAGAATGTGAAAATCGGCCCGGAAAGCAAGATTACCGATTCAATTATCATGTCGAACACAGTGATTGGAAAGAATGTCACCATTGATCATGCGATTGTCGGCGAGCATGCCGTGTTTGCCGATAACGCGCAGGTGGTCGGCGACAAGGAGATTGAAGTCGTCGGCTATAACGAAGTCGTAGGGGGGCTGACCGATGAGGAAGAATAAAATATGCGGCATCCTGGATCTGACCGAGCCGCGCAATGTGCTGTATCCCTTGACCTTGAACCGTCCGGTTGCCAGTCTGCCTTTTTGCAGCCGATACCGGCTGATCGATTTCCCGCTTTCCAGTCTGACCTCCGCCGGTGTGGAAACGATCGGCGTTTTTCTGAATGACAGTCTGCGATCCATTTATGATCATGTACGCAGCGGAAAAGAGTGGGGTATGGACAGCATTCACGGCGGCCTTTTCTTCTTTTCCTCGATCACCAGCGATCCTGCCAGCGGGCAGCGCCGGTTGCTCGACGGTGATATTTACAATTATTTCAAGAATCTTGAATTTATCGAAAAATCCGGAGCTGAATATGTAGCTGTCATGGGCACGAAGATGCTGTGCAATATTGATGTCCAGGCCATCATGCGCAATCATATCGAACAGGGCGCGGATATTACGGTTGTTTATAAAAAGGTCGAACATGTCGATACTGAAGACGACCAGCATCTGTCCTGCATGGATATCGGCAAAGACGGGCTGGTTCAGACGCTGCGCTCATGTTCCCTGCAGAACGCTGAAAAAAAAGCCATGATCAATATGGAAATATATCTGTTGAAGAGCAGATTGCTGATGCGGCTGATCCGCAATGTTGTGGCGGAGAATGAACATTGTAACCTGAATGATGTCCTCCATCAGGCAATCGTGAAACTGCCGACCAACGGATTTGAGTATACAGGATATGTCAAAGATATCAGTTCAATTAAAAGCTATTTCAACGCAAATCTGGATATGCTTCAGGATGCCAATCTGACGGCCCTGCTGAAAGGGAGCCAGCCGGTCCATACCAAAGTGAAAAACGAAGCGCCAACTTATTATGCACGGACTTCCGATGCGACTGATTCACTGGTGGCCAACGGTTGTCTGGTTAAGGGTACGGTAAAGCATTCGATCGTTTTCCGGAATGTCACCATCGAGAAGAATGCCCTGGTAAGAGATTCTGTGATTATGCAAGGGAGCTATATCGGGACAGGCGTGGAGCTTCAGCATGTGATCCTCGATAAGCAGGTCCGGATCGAGGCCAATACGAAATTGATCGGCACCGAAGACAAGCCGGTGGTCATCGAAAAAGGATCTGTAGTCAGCCGGATTCTGGAGGAACAGACGAGACAGATGCCTGAGAATCGGTCGGTCACCCAAACTAATGACCGTCTGGAGACCGCCCGTCCGTCCTTGTTGAAGTAGGCACTGACTGCATCATTCAGGAAACTCTGCTAAACCTGACAGTTGTTTCCCGCTGCAGGTGCTCGCTTTCCGCATGTTTGGCTGAAAATCAATATTTTATGAGACAGAAATTCGCCCGGCTTCTCGGCTTTGCCGGGCCTTTTCCTATCAGGCAGAGACATGGAGCATCCTGCTGTCTGGAGCTGCCGTCCGGTTGGCTGCGCAACCGAGACCTTTCAATCAAGGATGGTGTGGCAATATGTTAGACCTATCCAAACGAAAATTCAAAGAAGACTTCAAGAGAATGCTTACGGAACTTTACGCCATGGATATTGAGCAGTCTTCCCCTGCGGAACAATATGCCGCACTTGGCAACCTCGTTCGTTCCTACTCCTCTAAGGACTGGAGTGAGACGAATCAGCGATATCTCGAAAAGGAAAAGAAACAAGCCTACTATTTTTCCATGGAATTTCTGCTCGGACGGATGTTAAAAAGCAACTTGCTGAATCTGGGCATTCTGAATACCGTCCGGGCGGGGTTGAAAGATCTGGGCCTGAATCTTGAGGCGATTGAGCAGGTGGAACCGGATCCTGGACTCGGCAACGGCGGTCTTGGACGACTCGCGGCTTGCTTTATTGATTCGATCGCTACATGCCGGCTGGCGGGACACGGAAACGGAATACGCTTTAAGTACGGGCTGTTTAAGCAGAAGTTTGTGAACGGCTATCAGGTCGAACTTCCGGAAAACTGGCTGCAGAACGGCAACGTCTGGGAGCGGCGGAGACTGAACATGGCGGTGACTGTCAGTTTCTACGGTCATGTCTGGATGGAAAAGACGAAAAGTGGCTATCTGATTCCGCATTATGAGCATGACCAGCGGGTTCTGGCGGTTCCTTACGACACCCCGATTATCGGCTATGAGAACGATACGGTGAACACGCTCCGGCTCTGGTCCGCGGAAGTGCCGCCGCAAAGCGAAGGTACCGATTACCGGGCTTATATGCAGCAGCGCAAAGAGATCGAAAGCATTTCTGAGGTCCTGTATCCTGACGACTCCAATTATGACGGCCGCCTGCTCCGCCTGAAACAGGAATATTTCTTTGTCTCTGCCGGTGTTCAGAGCATTCTTCGGCACTATCGAAAAATGGGCCTGAGTATGAATCATCTTGCCGAGAAAGTGGCCGTTCATATTAATGACACGCACCCTGCACTTTGTGTTCCGGAGCTGATGCGGCTGCTCCTTGATGTGGAAAAGCTTGACTGGGATCACGCCTGGAACATTACCGTCAACGTTATGAGTTATACCAATCATACGATCATGTCTGAAGCGCTGGAGAAGTGGCCGGTCGACATGATCAGCCATCTCTTGCCGAGAATTTACCAGATCATCCAGGAGATTGACCGCCGTTATGTATTGAAAGCCAGTACACTTTTCGACAAAGAGATGGTTGGACGGACCCGAATTATCGAAGGCGGTCATGTGAAAATGGCCCATCTGGCGATCATCGGCAGCCACAGCATCAATGGTGTGGCAAAGCTGCATACGGCGATTCTTAAGGAGAAAGTACTGCACGATTTCTACTTCATCTACCCGTCACGGTTTAACAATAAAACGAACGGGATTACGCAGCGGCGCTGGCTGATGCTGTCCAATGAACCGCTGAGCAAGCTGATCTGTGACAAGATCGGCGATGACTGGGAGAAGACGCCGACAGAACTCAAGATGCTTAAGGCATTTCGTAATGACGCAAAGACCTTGTCTCAGCTGCATGACATTAAACGGATCAATAAAGAGCGCTTTGCGGAATTCGTTCTGCAGAAGATGGGAATCGTGATCAGCCCGGATGCGCTTTTTGATGTTCAGATCAAACGGCTGCATGCCTACAAACGGCAGCTTCTCAACCTCCTGAATATCATCCGGATGTATCTGATTTTAAAAGACCATCCGGAGACTGACCTGTACCCCAGAGTATTTATCTTTGGGGCCAAAGCGGCGCCCAGTTATACTTATGCCAAGGAAATCATCAAACTGATCAATACAGTGGCCGGCCTGGTTAACCAGGATCAGGCGATTAATGGAAAAATCAAGATTGTATTTGTGGAAAATTATGGCGTCTCACTGGCAGAGAAGATCATCCCGGCGGCTGATGTGAGTGAACAGATTTCACTTGCCTCGAAGGAAGCGTCGGGCACGAGCAATATGAAACTGATGCTGAACGGGGCAGTCACGCTGGCGACACTGGACGGCGCCAATGTCGAGATCAGGGAACGCGTCGGACCCGAAAATATCGTCATTTTCGGTCTGACGGCAAAAGACGTTTATCAATACTATCAGGACGGCTCTTATCATGCAGCGAATTATTACGATAATGATCCGGTTCTTCACCGCGTTCTGAATACGCTGATCGATGGAACGATCCCGGGAGCGGAAACAGAGGGGCGTCATGTCTTTGATTCACTCGTCAAGTATGGTGATGAATTTTTCGTCCTGCGCGATTTTCAAGCGTATGTTGAAGCCCAGAATAAAATTGACCGTCTGTACAGAGATCAGCTGAAATGGCAGAGAATGGCGCTGATCAACATTGCCGGTGCGGGTGTGTTTTCATCGGATTATACAGTCCGGCAATACGCCACAGATATCTGGGATCTATAATCGTCCGGCCGGACGGGTTTGGGATGCAGGAGGGGTCGCGTTTGATAAGTCAGCTGAAGATTGATTTTAATTCATGGTCGGACGTATACAGACGGCCGTTCGGCGCCGTGCAGGCAGGAAAGACCGTGTTCTTTTCGCTGCGTGTAGAGAGCGAACAGGCGCCTCGAGTCTGGCTTGTGATCCAGAAGGACGGCCATCCGTTCGACGATCTGGAGATGTGGGCGGACGGTGATTCGTTTTTCTCAATCCGATTTGAGACAGACGGCCAGTCGGGCCTTTACTTTTATCATTTCAAGGTAGATGTTCAGGATCCGCAGGGAAACGAGAGAACGGTGTACTACGGCCGGGCGGAGGACGATTATGGAGGAAGAGGGACGGCATCCGAAAATGCCGGCTGGATCCGGCAGTATCAGCTGACGACTTATGCACATGAAGACCCGGCACCGGACTGGTACCGGCACGGGGTGGCTTATCATATCTTCGTCGACCGGTTCTGTAACGGAAACAGATTCCATCGGATCGAGCATCCAAAACGAAATTCATTTATCTATGCGACCGAAGCGGACACGCCCTATTACATCAGAGATAACAAGGGGGATATCGTTCGCTGGGACTATTATGGGGGAAATCTGAAGGGGATTATCGAGAAACTGCATTATTTAAAGAAGCTCGGGGTGACGATTCTCTATCTGAGCCCTGTGTTTGAAGCGAACAGCAATCACAAATACAATACGGCCGATTTTACCCGGATCGATCCGATGTTCGGCGACTTAAAGACGTTTCTGAAACTGGTTCGCACGGCCGGACGGCTGGGCATGCATCTGATTCTGGACGGCGTTTTTAACCACGTCGGCGCCGACAGTATTTATTTTAACCAGTACCGGCACTATGGTCCGGGCGGTGCCGCCAATGACAAAAACTCGCCCTACTATCCCTGGTTCTCTTTCCACCACTACCCAGACAGCTATGACAGCTGGTGGGGTATCGGCGATCTGCCCGCGATCAACAAGGAATCCGAAAGTTATCGCCGTTTTATTTTCGATTCGGAGAACAGCATCGTCTCGAAGTGGACCGGGACGGGGATCGGCGGATGGCGGCTCGATGTTGCGGACGAGCTTTCTGATGAGTTTATCCGGGGTGTTCGGGAAGCCGTCGACAGAACCGCCGGACAGGGCGGGGACAAGGTAGTGATCGGCGAAGTATGGGAGGATGCGTCGAACAAGCTCGCTTACAGAAAGCGAAGGCACTATCTGGAGGGCGGTATGCTTCACGGTGTCATGAACTATCCGTTCCGCCAGCTGATTCTGGAATTTCTGCAGCAGAAAATCAGTGCACAGGAAGTCGTCAGGGCCAGCATGACCCTCAAATCAAACTATCCTCCGGAGGCGTTTGCGGCAAATTTTAATAATATCGGGACGCATGATACGGAGCGTGTGCTGACCGTACTGCAGGGAGAGAAAAAGAAACTCAGGATCGCTGTCTGGATGCTGATGACCTTGCCGGGCGTGCCTTGTGTCTACTATGGCGACGAAGCCGGATTAACCGGCGGCAAAGACCCGGACAACCGGAAGTTTTTTCCCTGGTCCCGTATCGATCAGGACATCGAAAGCTTTTTTCACGAAGCCATACAGGAACGAAGAACCAATCCCTGTCTGCAAAGCGGAGACTACCGGCCCTTTTTTGCTGAGAAACTGCTTGGCTACTTCAGAGTTTTATCGCAAGATCATTTCACGGTGATTGTGTTCAATCCGACCAGTGAAGTTCAGTCGTTCACTGCCGATCTGATTGACGATGAAACAGGAAATCATCAGCTTGCGCAATTGGCGCTGCGTACATTTCATGACCGTGTCGTCCTGCAGCCGCTCGATTTTCTCATCACGACAGTGACTGACGAATGAGAAGCGCGGATCGTCGAAGGTAATGGATGAATTAAATGCGACAATTTTCCGAAAAGAAGAAATTGTTCTGATTTTTGCGTTATGATGAAGCTACGCACATACAGCTCGTGAGACGGATAACGGCCAGGGCGGAAGCTGATCACTCACATTCCGGGTAATATTTGTCCGTTTTGAAAAATATTTCTTCTTTTTTGAAATATTCCTGCTTTTTTGTGCTAGAATTGGAATTACAAAAAACGACGGGGCTGTTTGATTCAGATTTCGGGTACATACGATTAAAGAACCGGGATTCGGCGGCATCTGTCTATTAAGGATAGTAAACCAAGGAGGAGTTTGCATGTCAGAATCTTATGTGTACTACAATGGAAAAGTTGTCAAAGAGGACGATGTGAAAATCAGCGTCCGCAGCAAAGCGTTTAACTACGGGCTGGGTGTTTTCGAAGGTATCCGTGCTTACTGGGATGATGAGAAGCAGCAGCTTTACGGCTTCAAGCTGAAGGAACACTACGAAAGGCTGAAACAGTCCGCAAAAACCGTGAATCTGGATTTCGACCTGACTGTTGATGATCTGATCCAGGGAACACTCGATCTTCTGAAAGCGAACAAGTGTCGTACGACAACTTATGTCCGTCCGATTGTTTACAATGATGCTCAGGATATCGGACCAACACTGGACGTCAAAGATGTTAAGGTTGTTATCTATACACAGCCGCTGAATAAATATGCAGGCAAACCGGAACTGAGCGTCGGATTCTCATCATGGAGACGGATCTCCAACAACCAGCTGCCGCCGCGGACGAAAGCAACTGCCGCATATATGAATTCGGCGCTGGCCGCACTGGAAACAAAGCGTGCCGGATTCGATGAAGCCCTGTTCCTGACGGACGGCGATCATGTTTGCGAAGGTTCGGGCGAGAACATCTTCATGTTCAAGAAAGGCAAGCTTGTCACTCCGCCGCCTGCGGATAACATCCTCGAAGGAATCACACGTGATCTGGTCATGAAGCTGGCAAAGGAAGATCTGGGCCTTGAAGTGGAAGAGCGCAGCATCTCAAGATCGGAACTCTATGCCGCTGATGAAGTGTTCTTCAGCGGCACTGCGATGGAAGTCACTCCGATTGTCGCAGTGGATCACCGCGTCATCGGCACCGGCCATCAGGGCAAAATCTTCAAGGACATCAAGAAACTGTTCTTCGATCTGACCGTAGCGAAGAATCCGAAGTATGCGGACTCCTGCACACCAGTTTATGAAACAGCAAAAGTTGGAAAATAATTCAGGATTATTATAAACCGGGCCGAGGAAGCAGATACACATAAAGAACCGGAACGTCAGCTGAAACTGTCGGTTCCGGTTCTTTTTTTCTGAATGAAAACCAGCCGAATCATTTTCCGGGTTCAACAGGAAATAATCGATTTTTGAGCGCTGCAAAAAACAGAATCAGGCCGGCGGTCAGAATGATGTGGCCCATGCCCGAAAGCCCGTCGATTGCCGGACCGGAAGGCGTTCCGAGAACAGTTAGCGTCCCTTTGAGAACCATGAACGAAACAGTCCAGATCAGGCCGATATTATAGACCCAGAAGAACGGTGTGAACCATCTACTCGAGGTCAGCAAGAACAGCTTTTCCAGCGGAATCAGAATGAGGAAGAAGAGCATTCCCAGCGTGAGCAGATGCGTATGCAGTACGGAAAGCTGCGTATAGGCGGTGAAATGGACTGCTTTTGTCATTTCGCGATAGAAGATCCCGGCTGCCAGTCCGGCGATCAGGTAGATCAGTGATGCCGTGTAAATTTTTTTCAATGCTTGTCCCTCCCTGAAGCTTTCATATCGCTAATTATAGCGCAATATGGGGAGCAGAAGAATGGTGACTGCAGTCGGGACAGCAGCCGTTCGCGTTGTCGGAAGAAATTGATTCGTGAATTTTTGAAACCTTATTTGGACAGAATTCGTAAAAAGTGTTAAAGTAATGAAACGAATCATGAATTTACGAGAAACAGAGTATCATTGAGCGAGACTTGAGAACAGAACAGACCGTGAGTCTTGTGTTTGCTTAAATAAAAGGAGAGAAAAACTAATGAAATTCGCGATCGACGCGATGGGCGGAGACAATGCGCCTGCAGCAATTGTAGCCGGGACAATCCTGGCTGCAAAAGCTTTTCCTGATCTTGAATTTGTTCTTGTCGGTGATCGTGAGCAGCTGTCTCCGCTTGTCGGCGATACGCAACATATTGAGATCCTGCATACAACGGAAAAAATTGAGGGCACAGATGCTCCGGTGAAGGCCGTTCGCAGTAAAAAACAGGCGTCGATGGTTCTGGCCGTCAACGAGGTCAGGGAAGGGCGCTGCAGTGCAGCCATTTCAGCAGGTAATACCGGTGCTTTGATGGCTTCCGGATTGTTCGGCGTCGGCCGGATCAAAGGTATCGACCGTCCGGCTCTGGCGCCGACACTTCCCACCATTCATGAGAATAAGGGGTTCTTATTTCTCGATGTTGGGGCAAATGCGGAGACAAAGCCGGAAAACATGCTTCAGTATGCATTGATGGGTTCGATTTATGCCGAGAAGGTGCTTCATCGCAGCAACCCGCGTGTCGGTTTGCTGAATATCGGAACGGAACCGGGCAAGGGTAACGATCTGATGAAAAGATCCTATCAGCTGCTCAGTGAAGCGCCGTTGAATTTCGTTGGAAACATTGAGTCGCGGTACTTGCTCGAAGGACCTGCCGATGTGATTGTCGCTGACGGGTTTTCCGGCAATATGGTATTGAAAGCCATCGAAGGAACAGCCATGTCGATGATTTCGCTGCTCAAAGAAACGCTCGGCGGATCACTTTACACCAAAGTACTGACCGGTCTCATGTACGGGAAACTGAAATCAATCAAGACACGCATGGATTACTCGGCATACGGCGGTGCGTTGCTGTTCGGGCTTGCCGCACCGATTATCAAGGTTCACGGAGCGGCCAAGAGTGAAGCGGTTTTTGCCGCCGTCAGGCAGGCCAAAACGCTCGTTCAGGAAGACGTTGTCGGGACGATTGAAAAAAACTTGCATGACAAGGATCGTGACTGGCTGATTAATAAAGCCTGATTTTCAAAATGAAACACATTGAAGATATCAAAAGAGCCGGACTCCTCGTCCGGCTCTTTTGATCATTTATTCCCATTGAAAGGGTGTCTCCTGGTAGACGTAATAATTCAGCCAGTTGGAAAAAAAGAGATGCGCATGTCCGCGCCAGGTGTTGACCGGTTTGTTCTCCGGCTGATCGTCAGGGAAATAGTGTTCCGGGAGATTCGGATGGATATTTTTCTTCAGGTCCCGCTGATATTCAATGGCAAGCGTATCCGTGTCGTACTCGAAATGGCCGGTAGCCATGATCTGGTTGCCCTTGTCTGCAATCAGAATAAAGGGGCCTGCTTCTTCTGAAGAAGCGAGCAGCTGTACTTCAGGATGCGCCGCCAGAGCATTACGGTCGAGATCAGTGTACCGGGAGTGAACCGCGGTAAATACATCATCAAAACCGCGAAGCAGTTTGACATTAGGGACGCGGACGGTATGCTTGTAAACTCCGGACAGTTTTCTCGGCAGTAATACTTTATCAATTCCGTAATGATAGTAGAGTGCGGCCTGCGCACCCCAGCAGATATTCAATGTGGAAGTCACGGAGGTCCTGGACCAGGCCATAATCTCCTTAAGCTCGTCCCAGTAATCTACTTCTTCAAACGGAAGCTGCTCTACAGGAGCCCCGGTAATAATCAGTCCGTCGTACTTCCGATTGTGAATCTTGTCAAAAGTCGTATAGAACTGCTCCAGATGAAGATGGCTGGTATGTTTTGATTCATGCGTTGCCGTTCTCATGAACGTCACATTCACCTGCAGCGGAGTATTGCCGAGCAGTCTCAGAAGCTGTGCCTCTTCTTTTTGCTTCTCAGGCATCAGATTCAAGATCAGTATATTAAGCGGACGAATATCCTGGGTGATCGCCCTGCTCTCCTCCATGACAAAAATATTTTCTTTTTCTAAAATTTTCCTCACTGGAAGACCCTTTGGAATCTTTATTGGCATAAGTTCAGTACTCCCCACGGTTAACTTGGTTTTATCTTAATTATAATCTTCTTTCTTTGCTTGCACCAGTATTGAATCTGTCACAAGATAATTTCAAATCATGCCTTGAAAAAATTTTATCCCGGATTTTTGTAAAAATAAATGATTATTCTGACGATCCATTATAATGAATCTAAATTCTGTCTCTTACAGAGCGTAAAAATCAGAATTCGGCATGTCCTGGGGAGGGGTCTTTACCATGCAGCATGTACATATGATGTATGCACTGAACAGAAAGTTGAAACAGCATCACGAGCAGGTTTTTGAAGGCATCTCCAACGGGAGAAAGAAAGCACTGGACAATTGGTTCCGTGACCGATGGGTAGAACTTGAAAATGTGAGCCGTATCGTCGAAAGTTACTCGGACAGCAGCGAGACAGAGAAAATGATGCACCGGCAACTGGATGAGAGCAGCGATTTCATTGAGTTTATTCTGCTGGACGAAACGGGTACGGTCCGGCATAGTACATGCATCAGACATATCGGAGCGAAAATGTCCGATTTGCCGAATTATTCGAGAGGTATCCGGAACAAGCGTCTGATGTACGGACCCTATGAGGATCTGCGGACACTGGATATCGACTGTTCGAACCTGCATTTTCATGACGAAGTGACCCTGATGTTTTCCCTTCCCGGCGAGAACGCAGAAGGACGAAAGACGATTTTTCTGGGACGTGTGCTGAACGATACGCTGAGCAATGTCATTCAGGATGAGGATACACACGTGTATAAAGAATCGGGCGACAATTATCTGTTTATGGTTCAGTCGGCACGCAATATCCTTCCCGGAACGGCGATTTCACGGAGCCGTTTTGAAGATAATACGTTTACGCTCGGCGACAATTTGAAAGATGGTGTCAGGACAGGCCGATGGGGCGTCGTCAGAGTGGATAAGCATACTGAATTTGAGATCCGGTTCACAGATCCGAAGACCGGGGATCTTCACCAGGGTGTCAACAAGACGATCACCAACGGAAGCAATCTCGATGTCTGGCCGGGCTATCCGGACTACCGGCACATTCTTGTCGGCGGCAAAGGAACATTGATCCATCCACCTTTTTCGGATGAGGTCTGGGGCATGATGTGCGAAGGGGATATTGCGGAAATTTACAATTTCAGGAGTCTGAATCTGCGCATCCCGCTCTACTATTCCCTTTCGGCCGCCGCAGCTGTTGCCGTTAACGGGATCTGTTTCCGTTTCTCAATGTTCTGGGGCTTGATCTGTTCGGCCGCCACCTGGCTGATCTTATCCCTGTATGTGTGTCTGACGGTCCGGAAGCTCGTTGTCACACCGTTAAACCGAACGGTCGATATTCTGCATCAGGTTGCTGAGGGAGAGGGAGACCTGACCACTCGCGTGAACAAAAATTCCTATGACGAAATAGGTGAACTTTCCCGCTGGTTCAATAAATTTATCAATAATCAAATGACGATGGTCAAACGGGTGGGAAGGTCTGCGAAAGCGTCGAAAAGTGCGGCAACGACGGTTAACGGGATGACGGGCCACCTTTCGGAAAGCATGAAAACAGTCGCCGGTACGGTAAATGGCCTGGTTGCGACCGCAAAGCAGCAGAATGCCATTTTTCAGGATACCCGCAGTCAGTTTAATGATCTCTCCGAAGCGATAAAGGAGATGGGGCTGCTGATCCATCAGGTCACTGAAAAAACGGAAGACACCAGCGGCCGGACGAGAAAAGCAAATCTCACATCTTCAGAAACACTGGACCAGATTGGTGAACTGGAAAAGACAATGGGCGGCACTATGGCACATATTGATCAGCTCCACAAGCACTCCGAAGCGATTACCGAGGCTGTCACAACGATCTCCGGGATCAGCGAGCAGACACAGATGCTGTCGCTGAATGCGGCGATTGAAGCATCACGGGCAGGGGAAGCGGGAAGAGGTTTTTCCGTGGTTGCCAGTGAGGTTTCGAGACTGGCCGACCAGACTGAAGAGGCCACAGGTTCTGTCCGCCATCTCGTTGAAAATATCCAGAATGAAACGAAACGGACTCTGGAAGATATTCGGAGAACGGACGAGAAAGTGAGGATTTCCAGCAGGAACATTAAAAATACGATCGACACATTTCACTATATTTCTGAAAATATTAAAGAGATCACCGAGAAAATGGAGCGGCTCAAAGAGATAACCATACAGGAAAGCCATGACGTTGGCGATGTGGTGATACGTATCAATCGTGCGGCTGATGTAATCAAGGAGAAAACAGCGAAAAATGCCAGCAGCAGTGAAGCATCGATGGATCTGCTCAATGATGTTGCAGAAGAAATCACCCGTCTGAAGCAGATCACCGGAAATCTGGATTATGTTTCGGAGAATCTGCAACGTATGGTATCCGCATTTAAAGTCGTCTGAACCAATCCACATTAGCGGACCCCCGGAGCTGGAAAATAAAATTCCAGCTCCGGGGGTTTTCGTCTCCGGAAAATGAAGCCAGTGACGGAGACGAAAGTGATAAATATTTTTTATGTCAGAGTTTCTGACATATCTGCTGACACTTATTATATTTTAAAGTATTATAACTTTTAAGAGTTATCAATAAACTCAGATAATTCATAGAAATTACGGGGAGCGTGATGCAGCCTACATAAAAATGGTATTTATGCTTTTTGCTGTATTGTTTTCCAAAAAGGGGAGGGTAAATATGAGATTAAAGAGAATGATCCCACTGCTAGCTATACTCGCATTGGCGGTCGGCCTGATTGCCGGCTGCGGAAAATCCGGCGGGTCCGCCGGCGGACTGAAAGTAATCAAAATTGCGACTCAGTCTCCGCTCTCGGGCGGCAGTGCCACACTTGGCGAAGCGATCAAAAATGGTGCACAGCTTGCTCTTGATGATCAGCAAAAAGCATTTAACAAGAAGGGCTATAAATTAGTGCTCTCTCCATACGACGATATGGGTGATCCAAAGAAGGGTGTTTCCAACGCTCAGGCCATTTCCGCCGATAATGCAGTGCTTGCAGTTGTCGGACACCTGAATTCAGGCGTTGCGATTCCGTCGTCCCAGGTATACCAGAAAAACAACCTGTCGATGGTATCCCCGGCAGCAACGGCAACCGCAGTGACCGACCGCGAACTGTCAACAGTCAACCGGGTTTGTGCCCGTGATGATTTCCAGGGGCCGGCCGGTGCAAATTATGCGATTAAAACGCTCGGCGTTAAAAAGATCTTCATCATCCAGGATAAAACCCCATATGGTTCCGGACTTGCCGCAGCTTTCCGTGATGAAGCCAAAAAACTCGGCGCAACCATCCTCGGCTATGAAGGGATCACAGTCGGTGAAAAAGATTTCAGCGGCGTAGTCAGCAAAGCGGCGGCCGCGAAACCGGACCTGATCTACTTCGGCGGCGTTTATGCTGAAGGTGCGCTGATTGTGAAACAGGCCCGTGCCCAGGGATTAACGATTCCGGTCATGGGCGGTGACGGCATGGATTCGTCGACGAGCGTTCAGATCGCCGGCAGTGGAATCAAGGGCGTCTATTATTCGACGGTTGTCGGCGATGTTACCAAAACGGAAAAAGGCCGTAAGTTCGCAGCAGCATATAAAGCAAAATTCAAAAAGAATGTTGAAGGTTACTCTGCATATGGCTACGACAGTGCAGCGGTGCTCCTTGAAGGTATCAGCAAAGCCATTGACAAGAACGGCGGCAAACTTCCGACACGTCAGGCAGTAGCGACTGCGGTACGCGGCATCCAGGATTATGACGGCATCGCCACGAAGGTTGCTTTCGACGGCAAGGGCGATAACAAGTTTGCCAAGATCTACATCTACAAATTTGACAAGGCAGTTTATCCTGCGACAGAACAGACCGAAATCACAAAAAAATAAAATCATGCGCCCGTACTGACAGGCCCGGTTAAACAACCGGTTCTGCAAAATGGCAGTATCACGAGTTGGATGCTGCATTGAGCCGGGCAATATCTAAAAGGGTATGGAGAAATCAGGCTATACCCTTTTAGAACATCTGGCCTCATCATTCAGGAGAAATCGTGAAGCCAGTCAGAAAAAAGAAAGAGGTGGCTCCTTTGTCGCAGATTATTCAACTTTTGCCCCAGGTCCTGGTCGACGGCCTGACGCTTGGTTTCGTCTACGCCGTTGTCGCTATCGGCTATACCATGGTCTATGGCATTCTCGAACTGATCAACTTCGCACACGGCGATATTTTCATGACCGGTTCATTTGTCGGTGCAGGTGTTTTATTTACGGTAATGAGCATGGGATTCATGTCTTCAGCACCGACGATGGTCCTGTTCATGATCATGATCCTTGTTGCCGCTCTGATCACCGGAGTAATGGGCGTCGGCATTGAGCGGGTGGCCTACAGGCCGCTGCGAAAGCGGAATGCCCCAAAGCTGATCGCACTGATTACTTCAATCGGAATTTCATTTATCCTTGAAGATGCGGTACGTTTCATCGCAGATTGGACAACCGGTAATTATATCATTACAACACGGCCGTTGTTCCAGCATAAATTTACGATTGATTTTCATTCCGTTTTTCCATTTTTCAATAACGCTACATTCCAGGGCTCGTTTCTTGTTGTTTCTATCGTGACGATAATCATGCTCATTTCCCTGGATCTGTTTGTCAGCAAGACGAAGTGGGGCATTGCGATGCGCGCTGTTGCTCAGGATCGCGAGACTGCGTCGCTGATGTCGATCAATGTCAATCGCGTGATTTCCGTTACCTTCTTCATCGGTTCCGCATTGGGCGGCGCGACCGGCGTATTATTCCTGATTCAGTATGGAACTGTTGATCCTTACATCGGTTTTATTCTGGGAATCAAGGCATTTACGGCCGCAGTTCTGGGCGGTATCGGGAACATTCGCGGGGCCATGTTCGGAGGGATCCTGCTCGGCCTGCTTGAGATGTTCGCCGCAGCCAACCTGTCGACCATTACCCATGGCGCAATGGGTTCGGAATATAAAGACGTTTTCGCTTTTATCATTTTGATCCTGGTGCTGATCTTTAAACCGGAAGGCCTGTTTGGAAAAGCCACGATAGAGAAGGTGTGATCAGCTTATGATTAAAAATGCATTTCATAAATTTGCGGACAGCACAAAGGCACAGATTATCTTTTTTGCCGCGTATGTACTGATCACCGCCTTTGGATTGTTTCTTCTGTCAGATTCAGTGATCGCCTTTCTTGTTCTGCTGCTTTCCATATTAATTCTTTATTATCTGAAACTAAATGTAAGAATTAAATGGGCACTCGGCTTGCTCATCATCGCGGTTCTGGTTCCCTTTGCCGCCAGCCAGGGTTCCTCCTATCAGTCCTTCATGGACGTCGGAACGCTCGTACTGATCTATGTCGCCATGGCACTCGGGCTGAATATTGTTGTCGGTTTTGCCGGCCTGCTGGACCTTGGGTTTATTGCCTTCTTTGCCGTTGGTGCGTATACATACGGTATCTTCGGGAGTACCCAGGCGAATAAGTTCATGCCGTTCGGCCACTTTCCGGTTCCCGGTGATGCTTTCTGGTTATTCATACCTATCGGAGCAATCATCGCTGCCGTCTTCGGCATTCTGCTTGGCATTCCGGTTCTTCGGGTCCGCGGCGACTATCTGGCTATCGTCACTCTGGGGTTCGGGGAAATCATCCGAATTGTTTTTAACAATATGGATCACCCGATCAATATTACGAATGGTTCGATGGGTATCCCGTCAATCGAGCCGCCAAGCTTTTTCGGCATTCCGATCGGGCAGCCCAGTCAGTTCTATTACATTGCACTTGTGATTTTTATGCTTGCGATTTATGTGGCGACACGTCTGGAACACTCGAAACTCGGGCGTGCCTGGAAAGCAGTCCGGGACAACGAAATTGCGGCTCAGGCATCTGGTATTCCCCTGGTCAAAACAAAGCTGGCCGCCTTTGCCATCGGTGCCTCATTTTCCGGAATGATGGGCTCGGTATTTGCTGCGAAACAAATGTATATCGATGCGTCCAGTTTTACTTACCTTGAATCAACGATCGTTCTCGTCATGGTTATTCTTGGCGGTATGGGCAGCATTCCCGGCGTCATTCTGGGCGCTGCAGTGGTCATTATTCTGAACAACCAGGTGCTGACCAGTCTGTCGACCTGGCTGACTCAGCTCAGCGCATCCGGCGTTGTCAGTGTTCCTGACGCTTTGTCTCCTGCAAAAATGCAGCGGTTTATCTTCGGTATCCTGCTCGTTGTTTTCGCACTCTATCGAACGAAAGGGTTAATTCCTTATAAAAACAAAAAAGTCGATGCGGCACATCTTAAAGCTGAGGCAGCTGTAAAAACAAGTCAATACGAAGAGCACCCTGAGGCGGAGGGAACACACTAATGAATATTCTCGAAGTCAAGAACCTGACGAAGAAGTTCGGCGGTCTGATGGCGACCAGAGATGTTTCAATGAACGTGGAGAAAAATTCAATCACGGCAGTGATCGGCCCAAATGGAGCAGGTAAAACGACTTTTTTCAATATGATTACTGCCGTTTACCGGCCGACCTCAGGAGATATCCTGTTAAACGGAAAATCACTGGTCGGTCTCAAGCCGCACCAGGTCTGTCATTTTGGGATCAGCCGGACTTTCCAGAATATTCGTCTCTTCAATGAACAGACGGTCATTGAAAATGTGCTGGTCGGCATGCACCAGCGTCTGAAAGGCCACTGGATCGGTACACTGCTGCATTTTCCAGAGGTGACTCGGGAGGAAGAAGCAGCGAAGGTCGAAGCATATAAAATCTTGCAGTATGTGGGACTCGAAGAATTTGTCAATGAGAGTGCGGGAAATCTTCCTTATGGTGCCCAGCGTCGCCTGGAAATCGGCCGGGCGATTGCAGCGAAACCGAAGATTCTCCTTCTTGACGAACCGGCTGCCGGAATGAACCCTAAGGAAACCCGGCAGCTGACCGATCTGATTCATGATATGCGCCATCGGCTTGATGTCACCATCATCCTTATTGAGCATGACATGAAACTCGTCATGAAGATCTCCGATTATCTCTATGTTCTGGATCATGGCGAGCTGATCGCTGAAGGAAAACCGGATGAGATTCGTAATAATCAGCGGGTTATTGAAGCTTATCTCGGGAAGGAGGCGACACAGCGTGGCTGATACGAAGACGGGGGAAACCACGGCGAAACACTACCTTGAGCTTAGCGGGGTGGCGAGCTTTTATGGAAAAATTCAGGCGCTTAATGGCATCAGCCTGTTTGTCGATCAGGGTGAGATCGTGACACTGATCGGAAGCAATGGTGCCGGAAAATCAACGACGCTGAAATCGATCAGCGGGCTGGTCACGCCGAAGACCGGATCGATTCATTTTGAGGGTAAAGAGATTACCCAAAACCCGGCACATATCAATGCTGCTCTCGGTATTGCCCAGGTTCCGGAAGGCCGCCGGATTTTCCCAAGACTGACGGTTAGGGAAAATCTGCGGATCGGCGCGTTTCTGGAAAAAAATAAAAAGGTGATAACAGAACGGATGGAGCGCGTTTTCAGTTTCTTTCCACGGCTGAAAGAGCGGCTGGATCAGCAGGGCGGAACCATGAGCGGCGGCGAACAGCAGATGCTGGCGATGGGCCGTGCCCTGATGATGAAACCGAAACTGCTGATGCTCGATGAACCTTCAATGGGGCTTGCACCGATTATCGTCGAGCAGATCTTCGACATCATTCAGCAGATGAATCAGGAGGGGATGACCATTTTACTCGTTGAGCAGAATGCGTTCCAGGCACTTCAGATTGCGAACCGCGGCTATGTCATCCAGACCGGAGATATTGTGCTCGAAGGGCCCTGCCAGGATCTGCTCAGCAACCAGCAGGTGCGCAGTGCCTATCTTGCCTGATCCAATATAAGCAATGCCAATGCATCTGACGTTTAGATGACGGCGCCGTAACAGGATAATGAATCTGTTGCGGCGCTGTTTGTGTCGCCAGAGGTTTTCATTTGAATCGGTACCAGCCGTCAAGATATAATAAGATCATCATATTTTGATCCGGGAGGGATTCGGATGACCGGATTGAAACGCCTTTTCCCATTTCGAAAACGGTGCGGACTGTGCCATAAAAAAGCATCCGGTATGCGCAAGTATGTAAGCGACACAGGACGGGTCATCCATGTCTGTCCGCAGTGCGCCGGTTATGCGGAGCGTCGTGCTTTCAGGAAACTTTGAGACTTAGGCATTGCTGCGTTCCGGGCAGGTATAACGGAGCGTGAGTAGAAAGGAATTTAATATATATCGGAAAAGAGAGGGGTGGGCAGATGAGTGTGAGCAACCCAACAGTTTATCCGGCGGAAAGTGCAGATGTGAAGCACTTTACTTCGGGGCAGCAGAAAAGGAACGACCACTTTTTGCATGCTGCTGTCCAGTTGAACGGAGAAAGTGACATCGATCTGCTGAACAAGGCACTTACGGCTCTATTCCCTGCCGTTCCGCTGCTGACTTGTCGATTTGAAGCCGACAGGAATAAAGCAGAGTGGATCGATGCCGGATGGACGGCCGAGGATATGATTCACCTGGTCGAAACCGACGATCGGGAGCAGGCACTGCAAGCGCATTTAGTCATTAAACCTGATGAGCTGAAAGGACCCCAGGCACGGATTACGGTGATTCGTGAATCCGGCAAGGATACCCTGGCCTTCGTGTTTAATCATATGATCTGTGACGGCGGCGGTTTCCGCGATTTCCTCTATCTGTTCAGCCGCAGTTACACCTATTTTGCGAACCATCCATCAGCCCGCCGACTGCCGTTTGTCCTCCCGGATCCGGAGAAGAGAGGGATTAACCAGGTCTTTGATGCTTTGGACAGCAACCAGATGGATGAGATATGGCACGCAGATCTGCATAGCTACGCCCAGACTGAGAAGGATCATCTCCCGCTGACCGGCGATGCGGAAAGGCCGTTTATCATCCATCATAAAGTGGACCGGAACCGGTTCAAATGGGTAAAAGATTATGCGAGAAAACGCGGCGCAACGATAAATGACGCATTGTTTGCGGTTTACGTTTGTGCGCTTTCTGAAGTTCTGCCGGTGGACACGATCGTTCTGGACTGTCCGGTCAATGCACGTGCCTATCTGCCCGAGGGGGCAGTGCCCGGTATTTGTAATCTGACGTCAAACTACATTTGTGCGGTTCCCAGGCTCGAGAAGCCTTCATTCGACGATGCGTTGAAACAGGTCAAGCAGGTTATGGACAAGGAAAAGGAAAGTCTTGCTCCATTAAAAGTTTATTGGGAACTGGAGGATGTTTATCACAAACAACCGCTGGAAGAAGCGGTTAAAGCGTTCCCGAAAATCTACCGGATTCCAATCAACGGTATGACCAATATCGGCATACTCGACCCGGCTCAGCTCAGTTTCGGTTCTGGCCAGGCAGTCGATGCATTTATCTCCGGATCAATTAAGTATGCGCCGTATTTTCAGGTTGCTGTGACGACTTTTAACGGTGAGATGACGTTCAGCACCAATTTTCACGGAACAGATCAGGATCATCTCTGGCTTGATCGTTTTGTTGACAGAATGATCGGGTTCTTTCCGTCACCTGAGTAAAAGAAAACGAGTCATTCTGCCAAAGAACAGCTCCGGAAACAGCATACGATGGCTGTTTCCGGAGCTGTTCGACTAATGATTATTCTGAAACAGCCGGACGGCTTCCCGGCTGACAGTCAGCCGGTCCACAGGACTGTGCCGGTCGCTCCGGCTATTGACGGGCAGTTGATCAGTGCCTTGCTGCAGCTTACGGATCTGCTGCTCGATGGAAATCATGTTTTCCTGGATTCGGTTCATTGTCTCCGCACGCGTGTTTGAAGAGGTTTGTCCCTGCAGTGCCTGAATATGGTTCAGCAGCGTATGGCGTTCCTGCTGAAGTGCGCTCAGTTGACTGAAGGTATTGGATAACATCCCCGAACCGGTCGAAATGACGGTGCTGATTAACGGCAGCTGCATGGACGGACATCCCCTTTCTGATCACTTTACCCCTGATTATAGATGATTGTTTCGGGACAAGAAGGGGCATTGTTCCCCTTTTTTCAGAGAAACTCACGGAGAAAAGGACGATAGTCCCTGGCAAGACACCGCATTTTCCAAAAAAAATTATCCGCGGCTGCCTTGTTGCTCCATCAATTTCACCGTGTCAGGACAGTGTCATTAATCTGGACGGCTCAGGCAATTTATCACAAATCGCCTCACCGATTGAGAAAGATGCTGTAGCGGCCGGGGACGGAGCATTCAGGATGTGAAGGGCGTGCGACCGTTCAATCATCAGAAAATCATCGGCCAGTTCGCCCTTATCCGTCACTGCCTGTGCACGGACACCGGCCTGGGAGCGGACGACATCCGCTTCGCTGATTTCAGGGATCATTGTCCGCATGCTGGCGACAAATCGCTTTTTACTGAATGAACGCATCATTTCACCCAATCCATAGCCTAAATTACTCGCAGCAATTTTCCAGAGCGGGAAATAAGTGGCGGAACCGATAAAGTCGTTCAGGTTAAAATCCCGTTTCCGGTAACCTTCACGTTTCAGTCCTAACACCGCATTCGGGCCGGCCAGTACGCGGCCGTCGACCATTCTGGTAAAATGAACGCCGAGAAAGGGGAATTTTGGATTTGGCACAGGATAGATCAAATTTCTGACCAAGTGTCTTTTCTCCGGCTTGATCTCGTAATATTCCCCTCTGAATGGAATAATCCGCATACCTGGATGGATGCCCTGCATGAGTGCAACCTGGTCGCAGTGCAGACCGGCACAGTTAATCAGAAAATGTGCCGAGAAGGAAGCATCATCACACTCAACGGTGATCCCGTCTGTTTTTTCATAGATTTTGCGGACCTGCGAATGAAGCCGCAACCTGCCGCCGCGCTCACGGACAGTATCGGCCAGAGCCAGTGAAACTTGTTTGTAATCGACGATGCCGGTTGACGGAACATGAATCGCTTTCAGGCAAAAGGCATGGGGTTCAATGTCGTGCACCTGAGCGGGGTTGAACAATTCCAGCTGCAGCCGGTTCTCCAGCCCGCGGTGATAAAGGTTATCCAGCAGCGGCACCTCCTCCTGTTTTACGGCGACAATGACCTTACCACAATTCTCAAAGTGGATTTCATGCTCCCGGCAGAAGGTCCGCAGCTTCTGACCGCCTTCCCTGGCAAATCTTGCTTTCAGGCTGCCAGGCCGGTAATAGATGCCGGAATGAATGACACCGCTGTTGTGTCCGGTCTGATGCGCAGCCACTTTGTCTTCTTTCTCCAGAATAATGATTCTCGCATCGGGGTACTTATTGCTGATCGCATAGGCCGTGGACAAGCCGACGATACCACCGCCGATAATCAGGTAGTCAAATACCATCAACATCGCCTTCTTCTTCAGTCTGATTGAATGTAAGCGAATACATAGGGTTGATAAAGAGATTATAATTTTTTGAAAATTAAATAGCAACTGATAAAGGAATAAGAATCAAAACACTTGTAAATCAAAATAAACGTGATTAAAATAAAAACGTCACATAATGTTCACATTTATCGGAGATATGAAAGCGCTGACATTAAAAATTGAAAAGAAGGTGTACCATGGCCAAGATCGAGAATGGGGGAATGGTTTTCGCTTCCCCGGTAAAAAAGTCGGTATTTACGGCAAACTTCCGCTGGTGGTTCGCAGTTGCTCTCTGGCTCTTATTGCTGATCTCCTACATTGACCGTACCAATATTTCTATTGCCGGTCCGGTCATGATCCAGAACGGTGTCGTTACTGCAGCAGCTCTGGCACTGGGAAACAGCCTGTTTCTGGTCACTTACGGCTTGTCCAATATTGCCGGAGGTTTTCTGAGTGATAAATTAGGTGCCCAGAAAATCGCACTTTTTGCCTTGATCTGGTGGTCAGTGATGACACTGTTCTGTGGGTTCGTCTGGAGTTCCCTGTCACTCGTTTTTTCAAGGGTTCTGCTCGGGCTCGGGGAGGGCATGCACTGGCCGCTTAATTCGAAGTGGGTCAAAACCTGGTTCCCGGCCCATGAACGTGCCCGTGCCAATATGTTCTGGAATTTCGGGCTTTCGATGGGCCCGATCATCACGGGCCCGCTCGTGACCTGGATGATCCTGTCATCGGGATCCTGGAGAACACCGTTCATCTTCTTTGCTCTGCTTGGTCTTGTTGTCATGGTGCCGCTCGTGGTTGTTGTCGCTAAGGATCATCCGATTCAGAGCCGGTTCGTTTCTCAAAAAGAACTGGATTATATCCAGTCGGATAAGGCCGAGGATGTACCGGAAACGATGAAAATGTCGCAGGTCTTCAAGAAAATGGATTTCTGGCTGCTTCTGCTCAACTGGTCAGGGATGGCAACCATTTTTTACGGTATTCTCTTCTGGCTGCCCACATACCTGATCGAAGTGCGCCATGTTTCGGTGACGATGACAGGCTTCTGGTATATGCTGCCCTATGTCCTGATGACGCTGTGTATCATTCTGACATCATTTTTCAGTGATAAGATTATGAAGCGGGCCATTTTTGCCGCTGTCGGGACGTTTGTCGCCGGCATCGGGCTGCTGATCGGGACGCACGTCAGCAACATCGTTCTTGCCATGATTCTGATTTCTATTTCCAGTGCAATGAACGGGGTGATTCTGCCTACTGTATGGAGCTCGCTGCAGCGGATGTTTCCAAAGAAGAGCGTCGGTTCCGGTGCCGGGATGCTCAACGGACTGGAAAACATTATTTCAGCGATTGGCACATTCATCCTGGGCATTTCGTTTACGGTCGGCTTCAGTTATCTGGTCATCTTTTCTCTGATCGGCGGGTTAAGCGGACTGATTCTGGCTAGAAAGGGCTATTAACTATGAATGAATGAGCCGTTCCTGATCAATAGAAGCGGCGATCCCAAATTTTAAAAGAGGCTGCTCCGCCGGCAAACAAGCCAGCAGGACAGCCTTTTTCTTAAGCAATGATCGTGAATGATCAGCGACTGACCGGTGCGTTAATCCCCAATTCTTTTTTGGACAGGATATTCATATCCTTGTCGAAATCAAAAACAATGGGTACGCCGGTCGGAATATCCAGAGCGATGATGTTCTCATCAGAAATATGTTCCAGGTACTTCAGCAGTGCACGTAATGTATTCCGGTGGCTGACCACGAGCACATTTTCTCCTTTAAGAAGATGTGGCACAATGTCGTCACTCCAGCAGGGGAGCACACGGTCAAGCGTTGTCTTCAGGCTTTCGCCGCCAGGGAGCAGGTGCGGATCAACCTGAGCATAACGCCGGTCGTGGCGGGGATGACGCGGATCATCTGTCGACAGCATCGGCGGCAGTGCGTCATAACTTTTGCGCCATCTGGCAACCTTTTCGATGCCTTCTTTTCTGGCCGTTTCAGCTTTATTGAGACGCTGGAGAGCGCCGTAGCTCCGTTCATTCAGACGCCACGTCTTATGGACCGGGAGCCATTCCTGACCGATTTCATCAAGAATATAGTTCAGCGAGTGGATCGAACGCCGGAGCACAGAGCAGAAAGCGGCATCGAATTCGATGCCTGTAGCCCTGATGCTTTTACCGGCTGCTTTTGCTTCCTCGATGCCCTTTTCAGTTAACGGGATGTCTTCCCATCCGGAAAATAAGTTTTTTTTGTTATATTCACTTTCGCCATGTCTGACAATAACAAGCTTCATCAATCAATTCCTCCGTATGTGACTATCCGGAATCCGGATGCACCGTTCAGGTTCAGTGCAATGAACAACTATTTCATCCCAAGTATACTTCACTGAAAAACATTTTCCAATCGGCAGACCGTTCAGGTTGTGAACAAGCACGCACAAGATCCGCTCAATGAAAAAAGGATCCGTACCTGCGGATCCTCTGGTTCATTACGTTGTCCGGAAATTACAGCTGGCTGCGCAGAGCGGATACCTGTGCTTTCTTTCGCTCTTCATACGCGAATGCCCCGATGAGTTCCTCTTCAGGCACCTCGCCTTTCCGGCCAAATTTTTCATTGGCTGTTTCATAGAGTTCATAGGGGAACAGCATGTCGATCAGCATCACTTCCTTTTGATCCGCCGTCAGCGGATTGACGCTTTCATAGGCGCTCAGCATGGTGTCGAACAGTTGCTGATCCCAATCGCCCTGGTCCCCGATCAGCGGGATGATGACTTTCCTTAAATCGCGTATCGGAAGATCGAACGTGGTTGTATCCAGATCGATAATCCAGATGTTTCCGTCCGAGAAAAGTGTGTTTCCGGTGCCATAATCCTGATGGCATAAATTCGGCTGCCGGCTGCACCGGTCAACCCACTCGCTGTAGCCCGATGTGAGCAGTTGTTTCAGCACATCTCTCCCGTGCTGAATAAAAGGATCGATTTCCGCCAGATAGCGTTTCGAAAATGGATCATCCGGTTCACGTTCGGCAATTAACTTCCAGGAGACCATCTGCTGGCATCGCTTAATATAATGTTTCGGCCATTTGCCCAGTTTCGAGAATACCGGAATACCTTCCGGCGGCTGATAGCCAATCGAATCAAGATGGTACTGGGCCAATCCTTTCATGATCCATTCCTGATCTTCCCTGAGGGTCAGGTCGAACGGATGACCGAGAATCCAGTCATAGACAACAAAGAGAAACGGTCCCTGCCGGGTATACAGATTGCCTGCCTGATTGGGAATGATTCCCGGAACGCGCGATCCCTTCTGCGCCAGATAGTCCTGGGCAAAGATTGAAAAAAGAGCTTTCTTCTCAGGCCGGTGAATACGTTTCAGGCAGAGCGGTCCGCGATCCGTATCCAGTTTCCAGACAATCGCCATCTGGCCGCCCTGAATCAGTTCAATCGTATTTACTTTAAACGGCCATTTTTTTACCAGGGTAAAGGCAAGCTGATTCAGTTTTTCGGTCATTTCCGGGTCGAGCCCGGGATCGTCCTTTTTCTTTATTTCGGATGGTGTCTTTTGCTTCAAAGGCTTCCGTTCAGCATCAGAAAGACGACCGGCTGACGTACCGATGTCGATACCGGTAAGTTTAATCGAATGGTGATTCAGAAAGGGGTCCTTCGGCTTATTCATGTAAAAACCTCCGCTTCATTACTGCATCACCAATAATTTATGGCTTTTGCACCTTTTTGGGGATTATCGCCGCATAATTGGGCGGCAGGGCGCGCTATGCCTCCAAACCTTTCACCTAAATGAGTATTGCGCACAACAGAACAACTTTTTCCGTATCATAACGAATGAAGAGGTTGTGTGTATCGGAAGGAGGCGTCTTATGAAGATAGCGATGATTGGGACGGAAAAACTCCCGGTTCCGGCCATTCGCGGCGGGGCGATTCAGATATATATTCAGTCGTCGGCTGAGCTTCTGGCCGTTTCGGAACAGGTCACGGTCTTTTCCATCAAGGATCCTGATCTGAAAGATGAAGAGACGGTCGGGGGCATTCACTATATCCGGCTGAACCGGGAATCTTACGTGACCGAGCTTGCCGGTCAGTTAAGCCGCGGCCAGTTCGAAGTGGTCCATCTGTGCAACCGGCCGGCATGGCTGGAACACTTGAAAAAGGCGGCACCGGACAGCCGGTTTGTGCTCAGCGTGCACAATGAGATGTTTACAGAAACAAAGATGAGCCGGGAAAGCGGCGAAAAATGTATCGATTCGGCTGCTGAAATCATTACGGTCAGCGACTATATCGGGAAGACGATAACCGAGCGATTTCCTGATGCAGCGGAAAAAGTACGGACCGTCTATTCAGGGGTGGACCTGAACACCTTCCGGCCGGCGTGGACGGATGAGGGCGCGCAGATCCGCAAGATCATGAGAGAGAAGGCAGGTCTGGAAGGAAAGCATATTATTCTGTTTGTCGGCCGTCTGAGCAAGGTGAAAGGACCGCATATTCTGCTTCAGGCGATTCCGGCGATTGCGGCGGAACATCCGGAAGCGATGCTTGTCTTTATCGGTTCGAAATGGTTCGGAGACGACCGTGTGAATAACTATGTCCGGCACTTGTATACGCTTGGCGCAATGTTTCCGGAACAGGTCACATTTATCAAGTTTGTCCGGCCAAGCGATATTCCTTTTTATTATGCGATGTCGGATCTTTTTGTCTGCAGCTCGCAGTGGCAGGAACCGCTTGCACGGGTCCATTATGAGGCAATGGCTGCCGGGCTGCCGGTGATCACAACGAACCGGGGCGGCAACGGGGAGGTCATCCGGGAGGGGCAGAATGGCTTTGTTATTGATGACTTCGACCAGCCGGAAATGTATGCCCGGCGGATTAATACGCTGCTCGGAGACTCTGAGCTCAGAGACCGGATGGGGCGCAGCGGCAGACAGACAGCTGAAGAAAAATTCGGGTGGAAGCGGGTCGCAGAGAACTTGATGACTGTCTATCGCTCTGCTGCTCAGAAGAAGTGAGGGATGTGGCATGAATCGTCAGGAATACAGCAAAAGTATTGAACAAAATCATCGTGACGTCAGTCATGTACTCAGTCACTATGCAATTCGGCCGGAATCGGTCCGGCTGATCTCTTCACGCGGCGGCCGGTCGAAATGGCTGATTGAAACCGGACAGAGGAATTTTTTCCTGCGACAGGAACAGATCCGGCCGAGCAGGATGCTGTTTATCGCCGGCGCGCACTGGCATCTTCAGCAAAACGGATTGCCGATCGCCCGTCTGATTCCGACAAGAAACGGGGGCCTGTGTCTGGCAGGGGGCGAATTTGTCTATGTGCTCTATGAAGCCAGTGAGGGGGTGCCGGTCCTTTACTACGACCGGGATCAACTCGAGGAAATCATGGCATTTACCGGGCAGTTTCATCAGGCTTCAAAAGGGTATATTCCCGGCGAACAAAGCAAAAAACGAACACGAACAGGTAAATGGCAGAAGCTGTACCGATGGAAACTGCAGGAACTGGAAGACCATAAGAAAGTGGCACTGCAGGATCCGGACGATGCATTTTCACAACTGTTTCTGGCGCACGTAGACCGGATGCTCGAACGCGGGTATGAAGCGCTGAACGAATTAGATACGCCTGAACTCAGTGAGTGGACACTGGAAACGCTGCGATCAGGCATGTTCTGCCAGCAGGATTTTACACTTGCCCGGATGACGGTAAAAGAGGAGCACATGTTTCTGAAAGATCTGCACTCCGTAACGATTGATCTGCCTGCCAGAGACTTGCGGATTTTATTAAATAAAGTGATGAGAAAGCTGAACGTGTGGGACACGGAACTTGCGATCAGGATGCTCCGGTCCTATGATCAGGTTCATCCGTTAACGCCGGCACAGTATCGAATTCTCTGGACGGACCTGAAATTTCCCCATCTGTTCTGCTCAATGGTGCACAAATATTATCTGGGTCAGAAACAGTCCTGGGGTGATGAGAAATATCTGATGAACTTCCGGAACGTGATCGCCATGGAAGAATCCAAGCAGCCGTTTCTGGAACAGTCTGAAACGCATATCCTTCATCTAAAGGAGGGGACGACGTGACGCTGCCGGAAAACCTCAAAAAGCTGATCATTCCCATTGTCGATCTGGACCGCTACCGTTTCTCCCCGCCGGGATCCATGGGATGGAGCGAGGCGGAATATGAAGAACTGATCACGGATCCGGAACGAACGATTCAGACGGAAACATTTTCACCGCCTGAGGTACCACAGGAAGAATGGGTTGAGCTGTCCGTATCGAAGGACAGGGCGGGCGGTGATCTTCCATTTTCAAGTGAACATGAACGCGCAAGTGACACAGTTGACGCATCAGCCACGGTAACGCCGCCTGACAAGAGACCTAAACAGAGGAGTCCTGAGAAGAAATCTAAACAGAGTCCTGAGAAGAAACTGGAACAGCGCACAGAAGAGCTTCCGGGAAAGGAAATCCCTGATCGGGAAAAGACAGCGGTGCTAGAAGTAAATGACCCGCTCATAGAGGAGTATGTGAAAAGCCCTAATCCTCCGGCACGTCCCTGGCTTGCAAAGCAGGTGACCGGAAGAGGCTATCAATGAACAGAAGAAGAGCAGGAGGCTGATTAGGAAAGCCTCCTGCTTTAACGTTGTTTTTTTAAGAAGCGTATTTTTACATCAGGAGTTCAGTTCCTTTTTGTAAAACGCCTTAAGATCGCTGATTTCCCGCTGCAATCCCGATTTTAATGAAACAGCAGGATGATAGTGCAGCAGCGCCTGTGCCTTGCTGATATCCGCCCATGTATGGCGGGGCTCTCCCTTAGCCGGAGCAAGTGTGCTGATCGCTACCGGCTTTCCGGTCAGCTCTTCAAGTAGTTTGAGTATGTTCTGGATTGATGCCCGCTCATGGCCGCCGATATTAATCGTTTCGCCGATGATGTGATCAGCTCTGAGTGCGGTCGCCGTTGCCTCGACGCAATCGCTGATATACGTGAAATCACGTGACTGCAGTCCGTCGCCGTAAACCGGTACCGGGTCTCCTTTGAGTATCTGATGAATAAATTTGTGAAAAGCCATGTCCGGACGCTGCCTCGGACCGTATACAGTGAAATAGCGAAGAATGACGGCCGGAACCCCCTCCGTCTGCCAGTAAATGCGGCAGAGATGTTCCCCGGCGAGTTTACTGACGCCATAGGGAGACAGCGGCTGTGTCCGCGCGTCCTCGGTGATTCTGCCTTCCTTTTCCCCGTATACTGAAGATGTGGAGACATAAATGAATCTTTTCAGCTTCAATCCTTTGCAGGCTTCCAGCAGGCGTTGTGTGACGAGAATATTATTTTCAACATAGGTCCGGAACTGACTGCCCCAGCTGGAACGGACACCGGGCACACCGGCAAGATGATAGACGGCGTCGGCTCCATCGAGCAGCGGCTGGAGATCTGCCGTTAACAGATCAACCGGGAAAAATTGAAAACGCGGTTCATCAATCTCCAGCAGTTGGATCAGGTTCCTCAGCCTGATTTTCCGTTCATTGACCAGGCTGTCGATCCCGATCACTGTATGTTCCGGATTCTGAAGCAGACGCTCACACAGGTGGGAACCGATAAAACCGGCTGCGCCGGTCACAACTATTTTCATGGCTTATTCCTCCATCTGTTGCTCTTATTTCTCCGTTCGTATCGCAAAGACTGACCCGCCAGTCTTCCGGCATATTGCCTCCCTATAGCATATTCGGTACCGGCCCGTGGGTAAGTTGTCCCGGAAAGTCGGCGATGGTCCGGCGGGATGCTTCATTACCGTGTGTTTCTTGGATAAATTCGTTTTCACCGAATCGCGGAAGTAATATAATGATTGTAAAGTTTATGTTTCTTTAACTGATAAACTGAGAGGAGAAATCAGATGAAGCTGACTGCTACAGAAATTGAAATTGCCGAAATACTGGAGAAAGACGCCCGTCTGACCAATGAAGATGTGGCCAAAATGATGGATCTCAGTCTCGAACAGACCAAAGAAATCATAAAAAAACTTGAGGATCAGAAAGTTATTGTCCGCTATGTCACGCTTGTTGACTGGAATAAGATTGACGGGCATCAAGGCGTTACTGCGATGATCGACGTGAAGGTTACACCTAAGCGGGATGTTGGTTTTCAGGACGTTGCCCAGCGCATCTACCGGCACAGCGAAGTCAAATCCGTCTATCTGATGTCGGGAACGTACGATCTGTCGGTGGTTGTCGAAGGAAACTCAGTGAATGAAGTCGCCCATTTTGTCACACAGAAGCTGTCGACCATTGACGGCGTCATCTCAACGACGACACATTTTGTTCTGAAAAAATACAAACATGACGGCACAATTTATGATGCGGATCATTCCGATAAAAGAATTGTGGTGTCTCCGTGATGGCAGTGAAAACAAACTATCTGGCAAAGCACGTCAGGGCCCTGAAGCCGTCCGGTATCCGGAAATTCTTCGATGCGACGGCCGGGATGACCGGGGTGATCTCGCTCGGCGTCGGTGAGCCGGACTTTGTCACGCCGTGGAATGTGCGTGAGGCGGCGATCCTGTCACTGGAGAACGGCCACACTTCCTATACAGCAAATGCCGGACTTCCGGTGCTGCGTGAAGAAATTGCCGCCTATATTGAAAACTATTTCTGTGTCGCGTATCATCCGGAATCGGAAGTGATCGTCACTGTCGGTGCCAGTGAGGCGATTGATCTTGCCATGCGGGCCATTCTTGATCCGGGCGATGAAGTGCTCGTTGTCGAACCCTGTTTCGTCTCTTATGCGCCACTTGTGACCCTCGCCGGCGGAAAACCGGTGATCGTTCAGACCTCCAGAGAAAATCAGTTCAAGGTTACTGCTGAAGAACTTGAAGCAGCGATCACAGACCGGACCCGGGCGATCATGATCTGCTCACCGAACAATCCGACCGGTTCGATGCTCAGTAAAGAAGAAATGGAAAGAGTAGCTTCCGTAGCGATCAAACACGATCTTGTCGTTATCTCCGATGAGATTTACGCGGAGCTGGTCTATGATGAATTGTATACAAGTTTTGCCGCACTGGAAGGCATGCGCGAGCGAACGATCCTGATCAGCGGCTTTTCCAAGGATCTGGCGATGACCGGCTGGCGGCTCGGATTTGTCTGCGCCCCGAAAGAGATCATCAGCGGCATGCTCAAGATCCATCAGTATGCGATCATGTGCGCTTCGACGATGGCGCAGTACGCCGCACTGGAAGGCCTGAAGACCGGCCGGAAGGATGTGAACGAGATGCGGCGGAGTTACCGCGAGCGCCGCAACTTTATCGTCCGTTCACTGAATGAGATCGGTCTTACCTGTCCTAAGCCGGAGGGGGCATTTTATACCTTCCCCTGCATTGAATCGACCGGAATGAGTTCCGAAGAATTTGCGACCGGACTGCTCCAGGCTGAAAAAGTCGTCGTCGTTCCAGGTACGGCTTTCGGAGAAGGCGGGGAAGGGTTTGTCCGCTGTTCGTACGCCACATCCATGGCTCAGCTCCAGGAAGCAATGAACCGGATGAAGCATTATGTGGCCACGCTTTGATGATTAACCATGTGTGCTGAAGATCAGGCTGAATAGCCTGGTCTTTTTTGGAATAAACTGTAATGAATTGGACAAGCAAGCGCTTCCGCACTATGATGATATTGGAGTAAAGGGACATTCAGTGAAAAGGGTGAGTATTGTTGAAAAAAATCATCAATAAGCCAGAGGATGTCGTCGATGAGATGCTTGACGGCCTGGTTTTCACCAGTGCATCGCTGATCAGGCGATTGCCGGGCACGAACGTCATTTTGAGAAAGCAGAAATCAGAAGGAAAAGTGGCTGTCGTCAGTGGCGGCGGCAGCGGGCATGAACCCACCCACGCAGGATTTGTGGGATCAGGGATGCTTGCCGCAGCGGTTTGCGGACCTGTATTTACCTCACCGACGCCCGACCAGATTGCTGCTGCCATCAAGGAAGCGAATCAGGGTGCAGGTGTCCTGCTGGTCATTAAGAACTATTCCGGAGACATCATGAATTTCGAAATGGCTGAAGACCTGGCGTCGATGGATCATATCGAGGTAAAACATATCGTCGTCGATGATGATATTGCCGTTGAAGACAGCACTTATACCGCCGGGAAACGCGGCGTCGCCGGAACGATTCTTGTTCATAAAATGATGGGGGCCGCGGCGGAAGCCGGACTGTCGCTGAATGAGTTAAAAGATCTCGGCGATCAGGTCATCTCATCGATTAAAACCATTGGTGTTGCGCTTTCGGCAGGGACGGTTCCGGAGTCCGGAAAACCGGGATTTGTGCTCAAGGATAATGAAATGGAATACGGTGTCGGGATCCATGGGGAGCCGGGCTACCGGCGCGAACCGATTAAGTCTTCAAAAGAGATTGCCAAGGAACTTACCGATAAGCTGCGTGACGCATTCAAATGGAATGCCAGCGATCGGTATGCCATTCTTGTGAACGGACTCGGAGCAACACCGTTAATGGAACAATATATTTTTGCAAATGATGTCTCTGAAATCCTGACAAAGGATAAGATCGAACTTCCCTTCAGAAAAGTCGGCAGTTACATGACATCTCTGGATATGGCAGGTATCTCCCTGACCCTGTTCCATCTGAAACAGGATCAGTGGCTCGACTGGCTCAACGTACCTGTGGAAACAACAGCCTGGTAAATTTGAGGGAGGAACAACAATGCTCACAGTTGAAAATACAATCAAGTGGCTGGATCTGTTCGCGGATAAGGTTGCCGCTGAAAAAGATTACCTGAGCGAACTGGATCAGGCGATCGGTGACGGCGATCACGGAGCGAACATGAGTCGCGGTACTGCTGCAATGAAAGAAGCGCTGGGCAAGCAAAATTTTGGAACCGTGCAGGATGTTCTGAAGACAGCCGCAATGTCGCTGCTCAGTAAAATTGGCGGTGCGTCGGGCCCTTTGTATGGTTCAGCATTGATCGGCATGGCCAAAGAAGCAGGAAACGCCGATACCGACCTTACTTCCATCGTTCAGGCGGGTGCGGACGGCATTCAGAAGCGGGGAAAAGCCGAACCCGGCGATAAAACGATGGTCGACGTCTGGCTGACGGTTCTGCATGCATTAAAGGAAGGAAAACTGACCGATGCCGTGATCGATCAGGCGGTGCAGGCAACAGCGCCATTAAAAGCCAAAAAGGGCCGCGCATCATATCTAGGAGACCGTTCCGTCGGACATATTGATCCCGGAGCGATGTCCAGCGGCTATCTGTTTAAGTGTCTGATTGCGGGAGGCATTTTATGACCCGAAAATATGGGGTACTTCTTGTGTCGCACGTCTCAAAGATCGTTGACGGTTTGTCCTTACTGCTGAATGAAGTGGCCAGGGATGTCTCGATCACCACAGCAGGCGGAACAGATGACGACGGGATCGGCAGCAGTTTTGATAAGATCCAGGCCGCAGTCAATGCCAATAAGGCGGAAGAAATTCTTGCCTTTTATGATCTCGGCAGTTCCAAAATGAACCTGGAAATGGTTAAAGAAGTGTCGGAGAAACCGATCACAATTTTTGATACAGCTTTTATCGAAAGCGCTTATACCGCTTCTGCATTGCTGCAGGCCGGTGTTTCGATTGATGAAGTAAAGAAACAGCTTGAGCCGCTGAAAATAAAATAAACAGTCTGCTTTCTAAGGTTATAGTGAAGAGGAGCAAAGCCGGGAAGGCCCTGTTCCTCTTCACTGCGTCCTATGGCGTTTATGGATTAATTCTTTAAAAGTTCGGTACGTATTACAGCTGCCGGGTTCGGCCAATGTAGTCAAGGTGGAACGCATGATCGGCATAATGGATCTTCGTCACACTGGCGTTCGGCACGCGATCAATTTTAAGCCCGTCCGGAAACAGGACATGGAGGATGCAGCAGATCAGCAGCGAGTGGGAGACAAGCAGGACAGATTGACCTTCCGTCGTCGTCAGCCTGTCTCTCAGTTTCTCGATTCTGGTCCGGATTGTTTCGAAGTCTTCTGCGTAATCGATCTGATCCAGTTGTTTAATACCGGCGATCGCCTTGATTTTCAAGTCGATCGGCGATTTGCGGGTCATTCCTTCAATTCCCGCTGCCCGGCCGGCGTCACCCCACATCTGATCGTTATTGCTGCCCTCATAGCTGCCGAATGCGGCTTCACGCAAGGTCTCTGTCTCATGCAGGGGAACGGATCCGTTACCTGAGTGATCGAGGACCAGACGGGCTGTTTCTCTTGCCCGTCCGGAATCGCTTGTGTAGGCTTCATCGAAAGTAATCGGGGTTTCCGCAATCGTTTTTCCAAGATTGGCCGCCTGCCCGACACCTTTTCGGGTCAGCGGCGAATCCGCCCAGCCTTGAGCGCGGTTTAATAGATTAAGAATCGTCTCACCGTGCCGGACGATATAGAAGGTTTTCATCATTTCGCTCTCTCCGTTGATCTGTCATCTACGCCTCATAGTAGCATTGATTGAACTGGCTGTAAACGGTTCAGAGAAGCGTCAGTTGCCGGTTTCAAGTTGACAAATGCGCACCATTGAGATATAAATTTATTGTGTTAGCACTCAAACATTATGAGTGCTAATTTGAGGAACGGATGGGATTGTTACATACGATTGGCCAGAAGGAGAGAGATCTATGCCGACGAAAGAATTTAAAGCAGAATCGAAAAAACTGCTCGATATGATGATCCATTCGATTTATTCTCAGAAGGAAATATTTCTGAGAGAGATTATTTCAAACAGCAGTGATGCCATTGATAAGATCTATTATAAGGCACTCGCGGATACGAGTCTGAATTTTAACAAAGATGACTACTACATTCAGATTACGGCCGACAAGAAGAACCGGACATTAACCGTTTCCGATACCGGCATCGGGATGACTCAGGATGAACTCGAGAATAATCTTGGTACGATCGCGCAGAGCGGTTCGTTCAATTTTAAACATGCCAACGACGCGAAGGACGGGCACGACATCATCGGCCAGTTCGGTGTCGGTTTCTATTCGGCATTCATGGTTGCTGACAAAGTCACGGTGATGACCAAGGCGCTCGGCAGCGATCAGGCTTATAAATGGGAATCGTCCGGTGCCGACGGCTATACGATCGACCCATGCGAGAAGGACAGCATCGGAACCGACGTGATCCTGAAACTTAAGGAAGATACAGACGATGAGAAGTACAGTGAATTTCTTGAAGAATATAAACTGAAAGCGATCATTAAGAAATATTCCGACTTCATCCGCTACCCAATCAAAATGGAAGTGACCGTCTATAAACCGAAGAAAGACAATGAGAAAGAAACCGAAGAAACCAAAGAGATTCAGACGGTTAACAGCATGGTTCCGATCTGGCGCAAGAATAAGAATGAACTGAAAGACGAAGATTACGAGAATTTCTATACGGAGAAGCATTACGGCTACGACAAGCCGCTGGATTATCTCAACATCCAGGTTGACGGTACCGTCCGCTATCATGCGATTCTCTACATCCCGGAGAATATTCCGTTTGATTACTATTCGAAGGATTATGAAAAAGGCCTGGAACTTTATTCCGGCGGTGTCCTGATCATGGAAAAGTGTGCCGAACTGCTCCCGGATTACTTCAGTTTTGTCAAAGGTCTGGTGGATTCTGAGGATATTTCACTCAATATTTCCCGTGAGATTCTGCAGCACGACCGCAAGCTGCAGCTGATCGCCAAGAATATCAATCATAAAATTCAGAAACAGCTGGAGAAACTGCTAAAGGAAGACCGGGAGAAGTATGAGAAATTCTTCAAGGCTTTCGGACGTCAGCTGAAATACGGCTGCTATATGGACTACGGTGCCCATAAGGATGAACTGCAGGATCTGCTGCTGTTCTATTCATCGACCGAGAAGAAGAATGTCACACTGGACGAATATGTTTCAAGGATGCCGGCAGATCAGAAATATATCTATTACGCGGTCGGCCAGTCGAATGAAAAGATTGAGAAACTGCCGCAGACCGAACTTGTCGCCGATAAAGGGTATGAGATTCTCTACTTTACCGACGATGTCGATGAGTTCGCCATCAAGATGCTGCATGCCTATAAAGAGAAAGAATTTAAATCTGTGTCGAGCAGTGATTTAGGCCTTGAAAACGATGAAGAGAAGAAAGAAACTAAGGCTGAAGATGAAGCGAATAAAGATCTGTTCGGGAAAATGAAAGAGATCCTGTCGGATAAGGTCAAGGACGTCCGTGCATCGAAACGGCTTAAGACGCATCCGGTCTGCTTCGCGACAGAAGGCGAAGTGTCGATCGAGATGGAGAAAGTGCTTAACCAGGTGCCGAACAATCAGCAGGTTAAAGCGGATAAGATTCTCGAAATCAATACACACCATAACGTGTTTAAAGCATTGAAAGCCGCTTTTGACCTGAACGATGAGAAGAAGGTCAGTCTCTACACAAACCTGCTCTATAATCAGGCGTTGATGGTTGAAGGACTGCAGGTTCAGGATCCCGTCGCTTTTGCCAATGACATCTGTAAATTAATGAATTAACTCCAATGTGAAGGATGCTGTGAAACTGTCTGTTGATTTCCGCTGCAGGTGCTCGCTTTCCGCGGGCGATCCGTGAGCCTCCTCGCTTGTTGCACTCGCTGTGGGGTATCACTTGGCTCGCGCACCTTCAGCTCCAATCAACGTGCGTGATCAATAATATTGTTTCACTGAAGTTTATTGAAAAGAATAGTAAAAGATCCTGCCCTCAATATTTACTCAGCAGGATCTTTTGCTATTATCGGTGCAGCGGGAATACGGCTGTCTGTCCGCTTTTCAGTTCAACCGGCTGATCGTAAAGCTTGAAAGAGAGGCGGCTTCCCTCAGTCAGCTGAAGCTCCAGCTGTTCGCCGGCTACGGATACAGAGAGCACGCGACCATGATAAACCAGCCGAAATGCGTAACCCTTCCAGGCTGACGGGAGCACAGGTCTGAGGGACAGGCCGTTTTCTTTGATACGGACGCCGGCAAAGCCGAAGACGATCGCCATCCAGGTGCCGCCGATATTGGCCAGATGAAGCCCGTCCCGCGTATTTCCCTGGGTGTTGTCCAGGTCGATGCGGGCGGCGGTCTTGAAGTAGTCATAGGCTTTCCCGGTGTCGCCGAGCCGGGCGGCCATGATGCTGAAGATGCAGGTCGACAGGGACGAATCATGCGTTGTGACCTTTTCGTAGTAGTCGAATGAGCGGCGCATCGTCTCAAGTGTCTGTTCATCCTCGAGCAGAAAATGAGCGAGGACGGTGTCTGCCTGTTTGCAGACCTGATACCGGTAAAGGGTCAGCGGGTGATAGTGAAGGAGAAGCGGATAGTTCCCCGGCGGCGTCTCTGCAAAATTCCAGACTGCCTTCTGAAGAAACGTATCGTCCTGGGGATTGATGCCGCGTTCCGGGTCATAGGGCAGATACATGGCCTTCGCCGCATGCGCCCATTCCTCCGGCTCGCGATCAGTTAATTGCAAACGTTCCGACAGCCGGGTATAGCAGCCGGGATCCGCAGCTTTCAGATTGCCGGCGGCTTTTGCCGCCCAGTAAAGATTATATTTTGCCATGGCATTCGTGTAGTAATTATTGTCGACGATCGCCGTATATTCATCGGGTCCGGTCACCCCGTCAACCCGGAATGAGCCGTTCAGATAATGCCCTGTTTCCATCCAGACACGGGCGGTTTCAAATAGAATTTCCGCACCGAAGCGAGCCAGAAAATCATCGTCGCCCGTCGCCAGATAATACTGCACGCAGCTGTAGGCAATATCGGCATTGATGTGGTACTGGGCTGTCCCGGCGGGGAAGAAGGCGGAACATTCCGATCCGGTAATGGTTCGCCACGGGAACAGCGCCCCTTTGCGATGCCCCATCACGCGTGCCCGGCGCCGGGCACTGTCCAGCAGTCCATAACGGAAGAGGAGCAGCCCGCGCGCAAGTTCCGGCTGGGTCAGTGTAAAAAACGGCAGCATGAAGATCTCCGTATCCCAGAAATAATGGCCTTCGTAGCCTTCGCCGGATAATCCCTTCGCGGCGATGCTGCTGACCGAATCTCTGCCGGCAGCCTGCAGCAGCTGATACAGATTGAAGCGGATCCCCGTCTGCAGCGCCGGACTGCCGGTTATCCGGACGTCGGACAGGCGCCAGAACCGATCCAGGTAAGTTTGCTGCTCCTCCAGCAGTTTAGAAAAAGGTACATGATCCAGTCCTCGCAGGAGCGCCGCGGCCGTTTGTTCGGTCTGCTGACCATGCCGCAATGAATCAGTATAAATTGTTTTCTTGATTACCGTCACCGGGCCGTTCAGAGCGACGGTTGCACTCGTTTCCACCGACCCCGGCAAAACGGCCAGCTGCGTCTCTGCCGGAACGGAGAAGTTTAGTGACGCGGCGCAGGAAACCTTTCGTTTTGATGTATGTGCCTGATCGGTAACCAGACTGACTGCCCCGTCATTTCTCGCCGACAACACATCAAGGTGCGCTTCATCCTCCGATGCGACCCGCGAGTCGGAGGCATCGGAAAAATTTTCGACATCGCCGTTCACCGTTGAAACAATCTTCAGCCGGCCGGAAAAATTCACTGGCTCTACAGTCACTTCGATGGCGAACAGTTCGCGGCGGACAAAGGATACGAGCCGCCGGAACCGGATCATGATTTCACGGCCGGCCGGTGAGTGCCACTGGATCAGGCGTTCGCTGAACCCATACTGCAGATCGAGCGTGCGTTCGAAGTGTACCACATCCCCTGAGAAGAGCGAAAAAGGCTGCGTTTCGTCGTCCAGATAGAGCCTGATCGTCTGGGCGTCGATAAGGTTCATCAGTTTTTGCCGGACTTCCGGGTAGCCGAATGCTTTTTCCCCGTAGTGAATGGCTGCAAGGTCATGGAAGGCGTTGATGTATGTTCCACGGATCGTCGGAACGCCTTCAGGGTAACCTTCCTCAAAGTTGCCGCGCACGCCGAGATAGCCGTTGCCGAGTGAAAAGAGGCTCTCATTGACAAGCAATTGTTGCGGATCCAGAGATTGATTCGAAATGGTCCAGTTCATCAGCTACAGACTCCTTATCTGTTATTCTTTGACGCCGCCGCTGGTCAGTCCGGACACGATCTTCTTCTGGAAGAGCAGGACGATCACGAGTGTCGGGATCGTAACGATGACCGTCGCAGCCGAGACCTCGCTCCAGAGAATCTGGAACTGCGTTCTCAGGAAGGAGATGGCCACCGGGACGGTATGATACGCCGAATCCGAGTTAAGGGTAATCGTCAGGAGGAACTCGTTCCAGGCGGCGATAAAGACAATAATCGCTGTGGTGAAAACGCCCGGTGCGGCCAGCGGAAAGACAATCTTGTAGAGGATTTGCAGCGGCGACGCCCCGTCGATTTTCGCCGACTCTTCCAGAGCGATCGGGATCTGGTTGAAATGTGTGACGAGAATCCATACGGCAATCGGCAGTGTGATCGTCGAATAGGGCAGGACCACGGCAAAACTGTTCGTCAGATGAAGATTGAGAAACATATTGTACACAGGTCCGACCACGATCATCTGCGGGAACATGGAAACAGCCAGAATGAGCCCGAGCAAGAGGTTCTTTCCCGGGAAGCGGAACCGGGAAATCGCGTAGGCCGTAAATGTAGCGATCACGATGATATACACCGTAGTTGTCGTCGCAACAATCAGACTGTTACGGACCGAAGTGAGAATATTTTTATTAAAAAGTACTTCATAATACGCGTTCAGCGTCGGATGCTGCGCAAAAATCCGGAACGCACCATCGCCGAAGATTTCCCCATCCGGTTTGAACGAGGTGATCAGAATCCAGAAGAAAGGGAAAATCATGCCGAAAAGAAAGACAACGATCAATGCGGCGCCTAGCCAGTGGGTTCTCAGTTTCGTTTTCTTCACGATTCTCACCTTCTAATTTTTATCCATGAGATTGGTTCCCAGCACTTTGACAAAGATGACGGCAATGATGGCGACGCAGACAAACATCAGCATGACGATGACTGAACCGTATCCGAAATTTGTCTGGCCGAACATCGTCTTGTAGGCATACAGCGACAATGATTCCGTCGCCCCGCCGGGACCGCCGTTAGTCAATACGTAGATCAAATCGAACACCCGGAACGCATCGAGCGTCCGGAACAGAAGGGCGACCAGAATCGCCGGCTTCAGCATCGGCAGAGTGACCCGGAAGAAGCGCTGCCATTTATTTGCGCCGTCAATATCCGCCGCTTCATAGATGGACTCCGGTATGTTCTGCAGCCCGGCAAGCAGAAGAATCGCCATATACGGGGTGGTTTTCCAGACATCGGCAATAATCGTCGAAACCATCGCCCCCCCTGCCGAGAGCAGCAGGTCGCTTGAGTTCCCCACCAGACCGATTTTTTCGAAAAAGTTTGCGACGATCCCGCTTGAGCCGTCATACAGATAGCTCCACATCAAGGCGGCCACTGCCGTCGGAATCGCCCAGGGGATCAGTGATGTTGTTCGGATAAAGCCCTGACCGCGGATCGCCTTATTCATGATCATCGCCAGGAACAGGCCGAGGACGAATTCGATGAACACAGAGACAACAGTGAATAGGGTTGTTTTCCAGAGCGCGTTGCCCAGTCTCGGGTCGGTCAGTGCCTGTGCATAGCCGCGGAAACCGATGAAATTGGATTTGATAAAGCTTTCTTTATAACCTTTGATGACTTGGGCCAGATTCTTGCCGTTCGGTGTTTTATATTTGCTGTTAATCTGCTGAACGACAGAGGTTACGCGTCCGTCCAGTGCGCTCAGCTGTTTTTCCTCCGCACTGCTGATCTTCTGAATCTTCACTTTTCCTTTGAACTGTTGATTGGCCGCATCAACCTGTTTCAGCACGCCGTCAATCCTGGCGCGGTCGGCTTCGGCAGTCACGTGCGGCCGGTCTTCGGACATGAACAGTTTCACGTAGGTCTGCGTCTCATTGAACAGATCGAAATTGTAGCGATCGCTCAGGTAGAGGCCGGACTTCTGCTGATTGTTCAGCTGATAGTCGAAAAAGGTATAGGTGAACGACTGGATGATCGGCCAGATGGAGAACACAGCAATGAAAAGTAAAGTGGGCAGGATGAACCATAGGGGCTGCCAGCCGGCTTTTTTCATGGTGAACCCTCGCTTTCATACCGCTGAGCAACTTGCCTGCAGCATTTTTAGAAAAAGGCTCTAATTTTCATTAGAGCCCCAGGACGTGCTATTCAGAATAACGCGCTCATTATTTTCCGGCTGCCGTCTGTATCGTCTTCACAGCGCTGTCCAGACCTGTGCCGGAGCTCAGATATTTATGCGCAGCGATCTGAATCGTATCCGAAACTTTGTTATACTTCGGCGATACCGGACGGGCGATCGTGGTCGCCAGCGCTTTCTGGAAGCCGGGCATACTCAGGAGCGGATTGGATTTCAGGACGCTCTGATCTTTCAGCAGCGCATTGTAGCCGGGGAGGTAGCCGCCTTTGGTTGACAGGATCTTCTGTCCGGATTTGCCGGATACATACTTGATAAAATCCCAGGCACCGGCAGCATTCTTTGAATTTTTATTAATCCCGAGCAGCCAGCCGCCGACCGAACCGCCGTTCGGAAGCGGTGCAATGCCCACCTGGCCGGTTTTAAGCTTAATGCCGTTGCCGCCCGTCTTGATCATACCGTACTGATAAGGCCAGTTACGTGCGAATACGGAAGCACCCTGCGTGAAACTGGTTGCTGTTTCTGCTTCTGTGTAATTGAGCAGGTTATTTGGTGCCCATTTAGCTGTCGTGAACTGATGCATCGTCTGCAGGCCTGTTTTGGTATCTTTATAGGATTTGGAGAATTCGGTCAGATTGACCGTCAGGCCTTCATACTGTTTCGACTGATAGACGAGGCCATATTTTGTCCCTTTCTGACCGGCGTACTTAGCTGCCAGTTTACCAAGATCCTGGTACGTATACTGACCGCTCGTCAGTTTTGCCGCATCGGCCGAGCTGACAATGTCCTTGCGGAAATAGAGCAGGCCGACATCCGGGAAGAAAGGAAGGGTATACTGTTTCCCCTGATAATTACCGGAGATCATTGAACCTTGATTGAACTGATCTTTAGTCAGACTGGATTTCACGAGCTGGCTGTCAAGCGGCTGAAGATAACCGCCGCCGGCAAATTCGCCTGCCCAGACAACATCCATCGAGATGATGTCATATTCGCTGGAACCGCTGGACAGGGACGTCAGCAGCTGATCATGCATCTGTGCCGAGTCATTGGTCATTTGTGTCCAGACTACTTTATATTTCTTGGACTGCGCGTTATACGCTTTGATCAAAGCCTTCGTTGCCGGGGTACTGTCCGCCTGAGCCGCGAATTTCAAGACAACTTTTTTCGCCGGAGCGGAACTTCCCGATCCCGATGAATTCTGACCGCAGCCTGCGAGTAAAGCAGTTGCAAGTGTAAGCGCTGCCAATATTGAGAGCCATTTCTTTGACATTGAGCTACCCCCTCATGTGTAATGTGATATATAACAATCAAAATCGTTCTACATCACATTTTGATTTTAGCCGAATGAGAATTAGAATGATATTAGAAACGTTGGATGGTTGTTAAAATATTCAGCTTTACGGAAGGAGCGAACGAAAGTATGCCGACCATTAATCCGGATGTTGTGCGCCATTTTCTGCGCCACCGGTTGAAGGAACACCGTGAGTATTATCTGCATCCCCCTTATCTGATTGAGACACGGTTACTGAAGGCTGTTTCTGAGGGCAAATATGACAGCGCTTACTTTCTGCTGAAGAAGATCAACCGTCTGGAACGGGCCATGCTGGCCGAAGACCCCGTCCGCTCACTGAAAAATTCACTGATTTGTTCCTGTACGCTTTTGACCCGAGCAGTAATCGGCGGCGGGATGCCTCCTGAGACCGCGTTTAACTACAGCGACGCCTGTATTCTGGAGATTGAGAAAATGAGTGACCGCGACGCTTTGTTAGCCTTTGAATACACAATGCTGGAGGGATTTATCGATCAGCTGAAAAAGGTTCAGAAGAAGTTGCACAGTTACAGCCATCCGGTTCAGATTGCCGTTGAATTCATTCACGAGCGAATTCTGCAGGACTTCACCCTGCAGGACATCGCCGGCTATGTTTATCTCAATCCGAATTATCTGTCGCATATTTTTAAAAAAGAAGTGGGCTGGTCGCTGACCGAGTTTATTAACCGGGAGCGAATTGAGGAGTCGCTGTACTTCCTCGCACATACCAACAGCAGCGTCTCCGAAATCGCCCTGTTGTTCCACTTCTGCAATCAAAGCTATTACACGTCGCTGTTTAAGAAGTACTGCGGGATGACGCCTTCGGAATATCGTCAGCGCAAAGACAAAGATGAGAAGACGGAAGCGCGGCCCAGGGCGCTGGTTCCCACGCGTTGAGCTGTGCCGGAAATGAGAAAAATGAGGTGCGCGGCTGATGTTTCGGCCGTGCACCTCATTTTTTTATCGTATGAAACGGATGGGGTATGGACCTGTCCGGCAAGCGGTTTTGCATGTCATGTTCATGGTGAACCAGCACCGCTTCGAGGGCAAGGGCAGAACCGATACACATCGAAATCAGCAGGACAATGCCTTCCCAGCCGAGAAAATGCCAGATGGTTCCGCCAAACGTCCCGATCAGGCTCGATCCCGCATAATAGAAAAACAAATATAATGAAGCAGCCTGGGCTGCATGGGCACCGGAGAACCTGCCGACCCAGCCGCTTGCAATCGAATGGCTGCCGAAGAAACCGAATGTGAATAGCGCAATTCCGATGATCTTGACCAGGAGGAGCGGAACCAGTGTCAGGAGCAGCCCGGTGAGCATCAGGCTCATGCTGGTGACCAGCACGCCGGACTTTCCTTTAGTATCCGCCAGTTTTCCCATATAGGCGGAGCTGAACGTGCCGCACAGATAGACGGCGAAGATCCATCCGATCGCCGCCTGGCTGAGCGAATAAGGCGGCCGGATCAGCTGATAGCCGATGTAGTTATAAAGTGTCACGAACCCGCCCATCAGGAAAAAGGCGATGCCGAATAAGCAAAGCAGATTGACCGATTTCAAGTGTTGCAGCAGTGGTTCGAAAACTTCAGATACAGGCACTTTTTTCTTTACAAAGTGGACAGGTTCCGGAAGCCCGATCCAGAACCAGACGGCGAACAGCAGGCTGATCAGGCCGACGGCACCGAGTGCGACTTGCCAGGAAAAAAAATCGGAGATCGTTCCGACGATGATCCGGCCGGACATGCCGCCGAGCGTTGTTCCGCTTACATACAGCCCCATCGCCGTTCCCAGACTTCTCGCGTCAAATTCATCGTCGACATAGGCCATGGCGATAGAGGGCAGACCGGCAAGTGCGATGCCCTGGACGATGCGCAGAATCACCAGGATGGAAAATGAAGGGGCAAACGCTGTGAGTATCGCCATGATCGCCGACAGGAACAGAGAAATCGCCATGACCTTCTTTTGACCCCACCGTTCGGAGATAAGTGAAGAGAAGAGCAGCGTGACGGCAAGGACGCCGGTAGTCAGCGATAGAGTCAGGCTGGCTGATGCAGGGAGGACATGGAAAGCATCGGTGAACACCGGCAGCAAAGGCTGCGTGCTGTATAGAATCGCAAAAGTCACAAATCCGCCGGCAAAAAGAGAGAGGGTTGCTTTCCGAAAGGACTTCGTTCCAGACACAATAAATCCCACTGCAAAGCCTCCTTGATTCTGTGAGAGAGGGACTGATTCGTCAGATTATTTTTTAGTGTAAGCGCTTAAAATTCAAATGACAATCAACTTGCTTCATCTCAAATGAAAAGTGGCGTTCATGAGCGAGGAAAAAAAGGGAGGGACCTGCGCGCGGTTACGGGCGCAGGACAAGTTTTTTCAGGATGCTGTAAAACAGGGGCTTCTCCTCAAGAACGGTCAGTCCGGCACGGCGGATATTGTCCATCGTCCGCCGGTTGATATTGGCGCCCCATAGCCTGACCGTCAGCGGATTCAGGAGATCCATCAGGACACCGACGACCGGATTTTTGCTGCGCATATGTTCGAGCATCAGAATCCGGCCGTCCGGTTTGCAGACGCGTTTTAATTCCCGCAGCCCGAGGACAGGATCCGGAACCGAGCAGAACACGCACGTGGATACGACAAAGTCAAAAGTATCGTCCGCGAACGGCAGAGCCTGAATATCGGCTTCCTCAAGGTGAATTCTGCTATTGTTCGGGCCTTGCTCCAGTTTCTTTCTTGCCCGGTCCAGCATGCCCCGGCTGAAATCGATGCCGGTCACTTCGGCTTTTTCCGGGTAGAAAGGGAGATTCGCACCTGTGCCGACACCGGCTTCAAGAACCCGGCCATGGACGTGTCCGAGAAGTTCCCGGCGCCAGCTTTCACGGATCATCTGATCCATCGTATCGTAAATTCCGGAAATTCGGTTGTAGCGTTTCTGAATACGCTGATTCAGCGTGCTCATAAGTCATACTCCTCTCACAGGCCATCGCTGCAGTATCTCCTGACATGTGGTTTAATTATAGTCCATTCTTTCTGTTCCCGTTCTGCCGGATTAAGCGTGTCAAAAATTTCGGAGCGCGATACGACCATTTCGGAGCGCAAATTGATGATTTCGGAGCGCGATTTTCCGAATTCGGAGCGTTTCAAAAATTTCGGAGCGCGAAACAATCATTTCGGAGCGCGGATTAATGTTCTGAGCGTCTTCACGAATCCGCTGTCAGATCGTTTTTTAAGATGAATGTCTAGAGAAAGTGTCGAACGGACAGATATATGGATGTGCAGTCGTCGAAAATCATTGATTCGGCGGCGACACAAACCGATCTTTTTTGCATGTAGTACATGCTATTATGTATACGCTTACACTAAAAAGACGTACCCATAAAATTATGAAAAGAGGTCTACCGACGTGCATTGGGTGCAGAATTACAACCCGCTTGGAAACATGTTGCTCTCGTTTCTCGCTGCCTGTGTGCCAATCGCCTTTTTCTTTTGGGCTCTGGCGATCAAAAAGATGAAAGGGCACTGGGCAGGTTTGCTGACCGTACTCATTGCGGTGCTGGAAGCTGTCCTTATTTATCGAATGCCCGTGGTCCCGGCTGTTTCGGCGACAATTTATGGGGCATTCCAGGGTTTGTGGCCGATCGGCTGGATCATTGTGACCGCTGTCTTTTTGTACAAACTGACAGTGGCTTCCGGCCATTTTGACCTGATCCGCGATTCCATCGCTTCGGTAACCGAAGACCGCCGGCTGCAGGCTTTACTGATCGCTTTTTCATTCGGCGCTTTTCTGGAAGGAACGGCCGGATTCGGCACACCGGTGGCGATTGCCGGCGGGCTGCTTGCCGGACTCGGTTTCAATCCTTTCTACGCAGCGGGACTGTGTCTGATTGCCAATACAGCACCGGTTGCTTTCGGCGGAGTCGGTATTCCGATTCTGACGGCAGCACAGGTATCCGGAATCGACGTTTCCTCAATCAGCCAGATGGTCGGCCGCCAGGTCCCGTTCCTGTCCGTCTTCGTCCCGTTCTGGCTGGTATTTATCATGGCGGGCTGGAAAAAAACGATTGAGGTGCTTCCGGCGATTCTGGTTTGCGGCATTTCCTTTGCTGCAACCCAATTTTTCACGTCCAATTATCTTGGACCGGAACTGCCCGATATTACGTCGTCGCTTGTGAGTCTTGTTGCCGTGACGCTTTTCCTGAAGGTATGGAAGCCGAAAACGATCTTCCGCTTCAAAGGGGAGGCACCGGTCCTCCCGCCGTCGGGTGGATTCACGGAACAAGCAGCAGCCCTTGAGGGCGGACGAAAACATCCCTTGGGTAAAGTGATTCAGGCATGGTCGCCGTTTCTCGCACTGGTCGTCGTCATCTGCCTGTGGGGCGGATCGGACTGGGTGAAAACGATACTCGGTAAACTGACGGTGCTGATCCCTGTGCCTGGTCTGGACGGCGCTGTATTCAAGGCTGCACCGATTGTCAGCGCGCCGGCGCCGTACGCGGCTATTTACAAATTTGATCTGCTGGCCGCAACCGGAAGTTCGATCATGGTTGCCTGTATCCTCAGCAAGTTTCTGCTCCGGATGACCTGGAAAAGATGGCTGCTGACACTGGGCGAAACGCTGAAATCGTTGATGCTGCCGCTTCTGATGATCGCGTCGGTGCTCGGTTTTGCCTATATTGACAACTATTCGGGAATGAGCGCCACTCTCGGACTGGGGTTGGCATCAACCGGTGCCGCTTTTCCGTTTTTTTCGGCGGTCATTGGCTGGCTCGGCGTGTTCCTCACCGGTTCGGATACGTCCTCCAACGCGCTGTTTTCTAACCTGCAGAAGATCACCGGCCATCAGATCGGTGTCGATCCGACGCTGCTCGTGGCGGCCAATTCATCCGGAGGGGTGGCGGCCAAAATGATCTCGCCGCAGTCAATTGCTGTGGCTGCCGCCGCGACCGGACAGGTAGGGAAAGAAGGCAGTCTGTTCCTGTTCACGATCAAACACAGTCTCTTTTTCCTGGCCATTATCGGGGTGATTACGCTCTTGCAGGCGTATGTCCTGCAATGGATGATTCCCTGATAGACTGATAGACACATTTTCATTTGTGCCCGTATAGTTTGGATGAGGATGGACCATTTCCGGAACTCTCGTAAAAAATTTGCGCGCGATTTTTCTGATTTGCGCGCATTTATGATAAAATGCGCGCATTTCTCAACAAATGCGCGCATTTCTGTAAATCGATAAAAAACCAGCCCACAGGCTGGTTTTTTGGTGCTGTTCCCTTTACAGATTTTTATCATAATCAAAGGTCAGTTTGGACAGGGTAAGGCCCCTGGTCAGCAGACCGAAAAGAAGGTCGAGCGTCCGTTTCTTCATTTCAGCAACCGTCTGGTGGTTCTGTTCGGTCAGGAAATCAGTCAGTTCCTTGCCGCTCAGTTTTGCCGCCTGTTTATCAGCTGCTTCGACGCGGGTACGGAGCGCCTGTTTCGCCGCAGTGATATAGTCCCTGTTTTCCTGGATATAGGCCTCATAATGTCCTTCAACGACCGACGAAAGTGCGCGGTACATCCAGTAAGCGTCATCGAGATTCATCGTATCCGATGTTTTGCTGTAACTCGGGTCGGTGTCGGTGGCATTGCTGTAAAACGGCACGTACGGGCAGAAGGACGGCACGCCGAAGTTCAGCCAGAAGATCGCCGCGTAAGCATCGGGCACATCATTGCGGATCTGCAGAATGTGGGAGTTCTGCGTGCGGTTCATGGCAATCGGCCGGAACAGCAATTTGTCCGTCTCATTACCCTTGCCGAGCGGATCGTATTTCGTCTCATTAAAATGAGAGCTCAGGATAAAGCCGACATCTTCAACCGTAATCTTACGGCTGGTATGGCAGATGAATGGCAGCTCGCCGGACTGCGGATCCTGCTCGATCTCCGGATTGAGGCAGCGCTGGCCGTACCAGACACGCGGTGTATTATAGTGGCGGTCCTTCTCCGTGGAGGTTCCGAAGATGTGGCGGAAATTCCAGCCCTCCGAATCAGGGTTCAGATGATGGCCGGTGACAAATTGCTGAATGCCGTCCGACCACATATAATTTTCAGGATCGTTAAAATCAATCTGCTGAATCGCTACCTGGTTGGCGGCGATGGCATAAGCGTCATCGGGAATCCGTACGGCGACCCAGTGGTGGCCGGTCACAATCTCCATATACCAGACTTCGTTTTTGTCGCTGAACGCGACGCCGTTGCCTTCCGGAGAACCGTACTTGGCGATCAGGCCGCCGAGATATTGCACGCCTTCCCGGGCAGAATCGATGAACGGCAGCACCATGGTCTGCATCGCGTCTTCGGCCAGCCCGTTTTTGACGAGCGGATCATAAGCCAGCGCTTTTTCATTGCCATAAACGCTTTCAGTCGCACTCATCGACACGTTCTTTTCATTGATGCCGGATTCGTCGTAGATTCCGTCTTTCTCAGGATGAATATTCGGCACGGCTGTATGGCGATAGCCGTTCGCCGGGAGCGGCGCGGTAAACCCGTTCAGCGGCGAGGTCAGCGTTTCATGCCGCCCGGTTACCGCCGGGGCCATATAGAAACGATGGGCAGACAAGGGATCCGGCGTGTCATCATTACGCGCCACGAGTGTCGCCCCGTCGATCGATGCTTTTTTGCCGACAAGAACGGTTGTACATGCTTTTTCAGTCACTGTTAAAACTCCCTTAATTTTTTTCACGCATTTATTTTACACCAACCGAGACATTTTTCGCACACCGTTCATAGCAAGGGCAGCCCGTGGTTGCGGACTGCCTGAGCAGAAGTGCTTTCAGGATGAAAAAGTTGCCGGAAGTTTCGCGTACAGTTTTCTTCTCAGAATTTTATGCGAGGCGTTTTCCGGCATCGCTTCGATTAAAAAGATCCGTTTCGGCACTTTATAATGAGCCAGCCGCTGCCGGCACCAGGCGATCAGCGCCGTTTCCGAAAATTTCTCCGGGGCACCGACGCAGACAAAGGCAACGGGAACGTGCCCCCAGTCCGGATCGGCGACGCCGATGACACCGGCACGGACGACATTAGGATCGTCTCTCAGTACGGATTCGACTTCCGCGGGGTATACATTTTCCCCGCCGGAAATAATCAGATCCTTGCGCCGGTCGAGGACAAATAGGAATCCGTCTTCATCCAGATAGCCGATGTCACCGGTATGGAACCAGCCATCTGTGAACGCATCGCGGGTTGCCTCAGCACGGTTCAGATAATGGCTGAACACGGTCGGCCCTTTAACCAGAATTTCCCCGGGTTCTTTGGCTGCTGCCGGATGCGCCCCGGAAACGATCCTTATTTTCAGGGGGAAAAGCGGTTTGCCGGCGGAACCGATCTTCGACGTCATGTATTCCGGAGGGAGTGTAACACACTGTGACGCGGTTTCCGTCAGACCGTATGTCTGGTAGACCGGCACATGCTGCGCCTGGCAGAGACGCAGCAGCTCGCCCGGGATCGGCCCGCCGCCGAGCAGCGCGCAGCGCAGGGAAGCAGGATAAACGTGGCCATTCAGCGCCGCGAACATCCGCTGCAGCATCGAAGCAACCACAGAAATATGCGTCACCGTTCCCTTCAGAATCTGCTCGTTCGCTTTCTCCGGGTCAAAATGCCGGAAAAGGTAAACAGGCATGCCGTAGATCACATTTTTCATCATAATCGACAGGCCGCTGACGTGAAAGAGCGGCACGCTGCACAGCCACTCGTCGTCACGGCGCAGGCCGAGATTGATCAGCGAGGCGTTGGCGTTCCACCAGTGATTGCCATAGGTGAGCACGACGCCCTTAGGACGCCCGGTCGTTCCTGACGTGTAAATGATCGTACACGGATCGTTTAAAAAAATGTCGTCTTTCAGCATGGGTTCGCCGGTCATCGGTTCGGCCATCAGCTCATCAATCCGGAGCACGGTGCAGCCGGCAGATTCACGGACATCACCGGCTTTGCCGGCATCGGCGCTGTCGTCAATCAGAAATTGACTCTGGCTGTCGGTGACCTGATCCGTCAGTTCAGCCGCGGAGAGCCGCACATTCAGCGGCACGCAGACCGCACCTATATAGATCAATGCATGCTGCGCGGCCACCATTTCCAGCGTATTCTCCTGCAGGACAGCAACATGGCTGCCGGCCTGCACACCATGCTGCTCAAGCGCCGCAGCCAGCCGCCGCACGGTCCGGTCGAGTTCCCTGAACGTCAGTTTTCGGTTTTCCGTCTCGTAAGCCACCCGGTCCGGCGTCAGCAGGGCGCGCTGCTTCAGCCAGACGGGCATCGAAAGAGCGGTATTGTCCATATGACTCACGGGAATTTCGGGAATCTGCTGAAGTCCGGATCACGTTTCTCCTTAAAGGCATCGCGCCCTTCTTTTGCCTCATCCGTTGTGTAATAAAGAAGCGTGGCGTCGCCGCCGAGCTGCGCCAGACCGGCGAGGCCGTCAGAGTCAGCGTTAAAGGCACCTTTCAGGAAGCGCAGGGCGGTGGCACTCTTTGTCATCATTTCTTTGCACCATTTGATCGTTTCCGTCTCCAGCTGGTCAAGCGGCACGACAGTGTTGACCAGGCCCATGTCCAGCGCTTCCTGTGCATTGTACTGACGGCACAGGAACCAGATCTCACGGGCTTTCTTCTGGCCGACGACGCGGGCCAGATAGCCGGCGCCGTAGCCGGCATCGAAACTGCCGACTTTCGGGCCGGTCTGACCGAAGCGGGCGTTGTCCGCCGCAATCGTCAGGTCGCAGACCAGTGCGAGAATATTGCCGCCGCCGATCGCGTAGCCGGCAACCATGGCGACAACCGGTTTCGGAATCACACGGATCAGATGCTGCAGATCAAGAACGTTCAGGCGCGGGATATTGTCCTTGCCGACATAACCGCCGTTGCCGCGGACTTTCTGGTCGCCGCCGGAGCAGAAGGCGAGCGGTCCCTGGCCGGTCAGAATAATCGCGCCGATCGAGCTGTCGTCGCGCGCGCGGGTAAATGCATCATACATTTCCATCACCGTGTTCGGAGTGAATGCATTGCGTACCTGCGGACGGTTGATGGTGATTTTCGCAATTCCTTCATAGGTCTCGAAGATGATTTCTTCATAATCCCGGACCTTTTTCCATGCAACAGTCACGATAAAAACGCTTCCTTTTCAATAAATTAGGTGTCACAAATCTGTCAAAAGACAAAAATATTGTACCATATTCGACGCGATCCTTCAGTTTTGCGAGTCCTTAGCGCGCAAACTGCAAACCACTCAAAATCTATGTTAATGATCCGGACCATGAGGAATGGGATGTCCGCTTCTTCGCTCACAGGAGCGGCGTCCGTGCCGACGACAATCAGTATAAATTCGCACGTGAAGCGGCACGCGACTGGTACGACTTGATCGCCGGCATTATCGAGCAGCATAATCATATGGTCAAATAAAAAAGGTTGTTTCATCAGCAGATGATGAAGCAGCTTTTGTCTTTAAACAGCGATAGGCGGAATCTGCAGATGTTCCGGCGGTTCACAGCATCTCAGGAAGCAGCCGGGACAAACTTTCGGTCTTCGTAGTGAAGTTATCGGTCTTCAGAGGGAGAGTTTCGGTCTTGAACTGTTCTCTGATAAAAATTGTTCGCTGCTTTTGTTTCAGTGCCGTCCAAGTTTCATCTGAATGATCTTACAGTTTTCACGGACAGACAGAACGATGGCTTTCCGGACCGAAAGCTGCTTCGGCGGGCGGGAGCTGAGCAGGCCGTACCGAATCGGATAGTTTGCCGCAAGACAGCCCGCCCGGCGAAGATGCCAGGGCGACGTGACGATCAGTGCCGACTTCCAGCCGTTATCCTTCATCATTTGAACGGAATTCGCGATATTTTCATAGGTATTTGCCGACCGCGTTTCGCGGTGGACATGTTCGGCAGCAACGCCGGATGCTTCGGCCAGGCCGGCCATCACATCTGCTTCCGGGTAGGCATTATGCGCGCTGCCTCCGGAACAGATCAGCTCCGCAGCATGCTTTCCCTGGTATGCTTCAAGCGCCGCAGCCATCCGTGACCGCATCGTCGCGGACGGTTTCCCGTCGGCTGTCGCCGGGCAGCCGAGAATGATGATCACGTCATAAAAGGCGCCGATATTTGCTTGTTGGTGGAAGACGCCCGGTGCAAAAGCAATGACGACCGATAGAGCCAGTATCATGCACAGGACGGCTGCAGCCAGCAGCACGATGATCAGCAGCAGGATCATGCCTACAGGTACTCCTTTTCAATTCATCTTCCCGCTCAACGCATTTATCCTTTTCGGAACAGGCCCGGCTGATCTGTCTCCTTTTTTATAGAATCTTAGAACGGCAGCTGCCGCGTCGGTGCCAGAACATGATCCGTTTTGACGTCAATCAGGCCGGCGGGTGTCAGCCGGATAAAGGGGAGGACGCTGACAGTTAGAAACAGCAGGCAGAAATAAGGATCATTGTATGGAAACCCGTCCTTTTGAAGATTTTGGGTAAAAGTTGCGGCTTCCTCAGCCAACTTGTCTATATTTTTTGTGCTCATCATACCGAGCAGGTCAAGAGCGATCTCAGCTTCGGATCCGTCACCAGACTCGGCGGCAATCCCGCGGAAGCCTGCGCTCAGCTTTTTCCATGCTGCGTTCAGCGCAGCCGGGTTTTTCCCGATCAGGACGATGCCTCCGGAGACGCTGTACGTACTGACCAGTGCATTCAGTCTGACAGCGAAACCGCGTATCCGGGTTGACAGATACTCTTTTGACGCCGGGCAGAGATAAATCAGCCGGCATTCATGATCAGACAGCGGGGCTTCCGCGGAAAAGGTATAGGGCCGTGTGATCACATTGTTCACAAGATCGATGCCGATCGTCGTTGTTTCCCGGAGATTCGGCGGGGCGGACGGCAGGGCAAATCGCCGATTCCCTAAATAGTGATTCAGCCGGTCTGAAAAGTCCTCTGGCGGCGGGAAGCTTCGGCCCTGGCGCCGGATCCATTTTCCTGAAAACAGCACATCGGCCGGATGCGGGTCCTGCAGCGAATCCAGCACATTGAGATGCGCCAGCCGGCCCGGGGAGACGGATCCGGCCGCGTCGTCAAAATGATAGTAGAGGGCCGGATTGATCGTCGCCATCCGGTAGGCATCGGTAGTCGAAAAACCATTTTTCATCGCCAGCTGAATCAGATCTGCAGGGGTGGCCTGCAGCAGGAAGGGGAGGGAGGCGCCGTCGCTCGTCAGCATCAGCCGCGAACGGTCGAGATCCGGATATCGGCTCAGTGCCCGGATCAGTTTCGGCAGGTCCGGCCGGATCGACGAATAGCGCAGCGCCGCAACGTAACCGAGATCGAGCCGTTTCAGGACGTCATCGGCACTCATCGATTCGTGATCGGCAGTGATTCCCGCCGCGGCGAACAGATTCAGTGTGTTCGCCGATGAACCGGGCAGATGACCTTCCATCCGTTTTCCGGAGCGGCGCACGGTGCAGAGCTTCGCGTATAGATCCGCCGACCCCGAACGCATCGCCAGCCAGTTGCTGAGTTCGCCGCCCTGAACCACAAGCGGCTGGGCCAGCCAGTCCGCAAGCACGTCATTTTTAACCGGATCATGTTCTTCAAAATAAGCCCACCACAGCCACAGATGCCCCCCGGTCTCATCAAGCTCGCGGATGAAAGTTTTCTGCGCTTCCGGACTCAGGTGCTGAGCAAGCATCCGATTGTCGTTAATTGAAATGGCAGTTCCTTCACGAGTAAAAAATTCTCCCAGGGTGAACGGATTGTACAGCTGAAAAGGATGCGCGTGCGGCTCAATATAACCGGGAACAATCACCTGATCCGGTCTGATGGTGTAAATCATGGTCTGCGCGGAATCAGACGGACGATCCGGTCCCACATAGGCGATCCGGTCGCCGCACAGCCAGATATTTTTTCTGCTGACAGTTCCGGTTGCGACATGGAGAACCTGGGCCTCCGGAATCAGCGCCGTCGGAGCCAGTACGCCGCGGGCGGTATCAATCAGCCGGTCATGCTGCGCCCTTGTCCATTTCCGAATCATCTTTATCAGTCACTTCTCCGTTTACAGAATTCTTTTCATCTTTATTATACAGGAATCTAGTGCCCGGCTGCTTGATTCTGCTTACCCTCGCGTGGAAATGGGAACGAGGAGCACAAACATGGTCATCAGGCAGCTGAACGCCAGAAGCGCAATCAACGAGATCACATATTGGGTCCGGCTTTTCAGAAACCGTTCACCGACCTGCAGCAGAGGCATCATTGTGACGATCTGCACCAGAGCAATCAGGATATTGGCAGCGATGCCGAGGATCGGCTGGAAATCAAAATAGCCGCCGGCACGCTGTATGACCGGATCCAGAAAGATAAACAGCAGGCTGAATGAGGCGACGGTGTTCATAATGATGATATCGAATACAGAGCGGATCATCAGTGTGAAAAATCCGTAAATGACGAGATAGATAAGCACCGACCCGGTCATCGTTTTCGCGTCGTAAATGTATGCCTGATACAGGCACCAGGTATACAAACTTGCCAGAAGCAGATCATAGATCCATGTGACAAGAAATTTATTCATCAGGTGAGCACTCCCTGTAATGAGCTGTTCGACATAACTGCCTGTCATGATTTATTCTATTCAAACGGCGATTCATCGGCCGGGCGTGTTGCCAAAATAATGTAATTTCATCATATCATGTTATTGGAAAAAGTAATTCTGGATCCGCTGAGATTACGGGGCTTAACATTTAATTATTACGGATCGATGCGCTTTTAGCCATTTCGAAGCGAGTGGAAAAATTCGGCGCTGCCAGCCAAATTCAGGCCTTCCGCAATCCCTTTTTACGCTTCATCGTGCCTTTTCGCGCCAATCGTCCGCGTCAGCCCGATTCAGGCACATTCCCCGGGATTGAGTCATATCATTTGCATGACAGACATAAATGGGATAAAAGTAATATTAACCATATAAATAGCTGCAAAATGTAAACGGTTCCATGATTTTGCCGTGCGGATGCGCAATTTGAGGAGTGGGGGGACAAAATGGTGCCGAAAGAAAAACTCACGGAGCAATTACATCGGATTGTTTCTGACCCTGGGAGAATTCTGACTAAAGAAACCGATCTGGTCAGTTATGGCTATGATGCGTCGTTCGGTTTCTATAAACCGGATGTGGTCGTGCAGGTTAAGTCTGAGGAAGAAGTGGCCGCAGTCCTGAAGATCGCGAATAAATTGCGCGTTCCGGTGACGCCGCGCGGACAGGCATCAAGTCTGAGCGGCGGGCCGCTGCCCGTGGACGGCGGCATTGTACTCGATTTTTCACAATGGAAAGAGAAGCTGGTGATCGACAGCGAAGACATGGTTGCCGTGGTGTCGCCCGGCGTGATAACGGCAGATCTCGATCACGAAGCAGAAAAGTACGGACTGCTCTACGCTCCGGATCCGGGCAGCTCGCATTTTTCCACGATCGGCGGGAATCTGGCGGAGAATTCCGGCGGTCCGCGCTGCCTGAAATATGGTGTGACCAAGGACTACGTGATCGGTCTGAGAGTCGTCTCACCTCAGGGAGAGATCATCCGTACCGGAGGACGGACGGTGAAAAATGTCACCGGGTATGATCTGACGAAGCTGATCGTCGGCTCGGAGGGGACGCTTGGCGTGATTACCGAAGCGACGCTGAGGCTGATTCCCCGGCCGCTCGCCTCCCATACCGTAATGCTCATTTTCGATCACTTTGTTGAAGCGGCGAAAACAGTCACCAGGATTCTGACCTCACGAATCCAGCCGGCCAAGATCGAAATGATGGATCAGGCATCAATTCAGGCCGTAGAAGCATTTAAGCCGCAGGGGCTGCCGGTGGATGCTGAAGCGATCCTCCTGGTCGGACTCGACGGGCACCCGGCGGCGGTCGCCGACGATGCAGCGCGGATCAGTGACATTGCCAAAAAAATGCGCGTCCGTTCCGTCAAGGTGGACCATTCCGAAGCAGAAGCCCGTGAACTCTGGATGGCGCGGAAGCTGGTCTCTCCAGCAATCGCCGCAAAGAAGCCGACAAAAATATCCGAAGATGCCACCGTTCCAAGGAGTAAAATTCCTGATTTCTGTCAGAAACTTCAGGATATTAAGAAAGAGTATCAGATCGACCTGGTCGTCTTCGGCCATATCGGTGACGGAAATCTTCACCCGAACATCATCTGTGACAAACGCGATCGTGAAGAGATGAAAAGGGCAGAGCAGGCCGTCGAAGCGATTTTCAAGGCGGCGATCGAACTCGGCGGAACGCTTTCCGGCGAACACGGAATCGGTACGATGAAACGCGCGTATATGCCGTGGGAACTGACGCCGCAGGAACTGGATTTGATGAAGCGGATCAAAATGGCGTGGGATCCGAACAATATTCTGAACCCATCGAAAATTTTTCCAGTGGCCGGACCGAAGCTGGTGCAGTCGCGATGAACGAGGATCCGAGAGAGAAGCTGGACTATGACGCGACCTTCAGCTGTATCCAGTGCGGGAGCTGTCTGCCGGCCTGCCCGACCTACAAGACGATGGGGACCGAAACTCAGTCGCCGCGAGGCCGGATCAATCTTGTGAAAATGGCGGCAGAGGGCAAGATTACGCTTGATGAGCTGAAAGAACCGATTGATCTTTGTCTCGGATGCCGGGCCTGTGAACGCGTCTGCCCGACTCATGTCGCTTATGGCCGGATTCTTGAATCCGCCAAAGTGGCGATCCGCGAGCACGAGCAACTGTCGCCGGTGAAAAAGTTTCAGGAAGATCTCTATTACAATCAGGTTTTTCCGAAGAAAAACGTAATGGGCGCGGGGACCAATCTTCTCTGGTTTTATCAGAAGTCAGGGTTGCGGCGTCTGGCTGAAAAAACCCGTCTGCATCACTTGCTGCCGGAATGCATCTCCACCTTTGAAGAAATTCTTCCTTCCGTAACCAGTCCCGTGCGCCGTCACCGCCGCCCGTCCAGAATCGCGCCGAAGCACACGCCGCGTTTTAAAGTCGGCTTTTTCACGGGCTGTATCATGGACGCACTCTTCGACCGGATTAATGATCTCGGGATGCGCCTGCTCGCGGCCGGGGGCTGCACGGTTGCAGCCGTGGGCGGTCAGACGTGCTGCGGTGCTCTCCATAATCACGGCGGCCGGACGCAGCAGGCAAGGGAACTGGCGAAACAGAACATCAAAGCGTTCGAGACGGAAAGCTTTGATTATGTGGTCAATACGGCGGGGGGCTGCGGGGCGATGCTGCATGAGTATCCGGAATTGTTCGCGGATGATCCGTCATGGAAGGCACGTGCCGAAGCTTTTGCCGCCCGTTCCATCGACATCAGTGAACTTCTGGCCCGGCTTGATCTGCCGCTGCAGAAAGAGATCCGCAGGCGCGTGACCTATCAGCCCTCCTGTCACCTGACGAATGTCCAGAAAGTCGTGGATGAACCCAAGCAGCTGATCCGCAGTGTGCGAGGAATTGACTTCCGGGAACTGGACAATCCCGATTTCTGCTGCGGCTCTGCCGGAATCTATAATGTCGTCCATTTTGACGAATCGATGAAGATCCTTGATGTGAAGATGGCCGATGTGAAGGCGCACGATCCGGAAATCATCGTCACGACCAATCCCGGCTGCCTGCTGCAGATGAAAGCAGGCATTGAGCGCGAAGGTCTCCAGGATCACGTCCGGGCCATTCATCTGATTGAACTGCTCGCCGAAGCCTGCGGGCTGGAAGATGGCGTAAAAAAGTAAGCTTTCCGTGAAAAGTCGCTGCCAGCGAGTCATGTCCGCTGAATCATTAAAAAATGTGCCGCCTTTTGCCGGATATTGGACGATTTGCCGGTTTGCCCGCGCTTCCCGATTCGGTTAAAAATGAGTTATCTTGAAAAAACTCATAACCGGGGAAGTGAAGCGCATGGGCGTTAATTTCAGTTATTGTGATGCACACTGGGCTTACGGATTGTTTCACGATTTTCGCTGCAAGCTGGCCAGGGAAATAGGGATGGACCTGGATAAAATGGACGGCTTTGGCGGCACATTATCATTTGCCGCCTTTGACGACGATATTATTCCGCTTCTGGATCACTCGGACTGTGAAGGCGAATTAACACCGGAAGAATGTGCGCGAGTTGCACCAAGACTTCGGGAACTGATCGCTTCGTGGCCGGCGGAAGATGATGTTCAGGAGGCGTTATCTTTAGCGGAAGGCATGGACTATGCCGCCAAAATGAACGAACCGCTCTATTTTTGCTGAGCCAAACAACAGCGTGGCTGCAGGTATGTGTCGAAACGATAATCTGCAGCCACGCTGTTGTCATTTTTATGAGAAAAAATTGAGGGAGTGCAAGCTTTACTTTTTCAAGTGTATCAGCTCTTCCCGGGTCAGACCGGTCGCCTTGGTCACGATCAAGAGGTCCACACCCATTTCCATCAATCGAACCGCTGTTTCCTTGTTGCCCTCTCTTTTTCCCTCTTCTTTACCACGGTCATAAAATGAATTCGGCCACTTCAGGACTTCTGAATGTTGTTTCCTGGTCGCAGGAGTTTTTGAATTCATAAGATTTTCCTCTGGAGCTCCTTGATTTCTTCCTGATTAAGATCGGTCGCTTTTGAAACTGTGACAACGTCGATTCCCATTTTTAATAATCGAATCGCTGTTTCCTTGTTTCCCTCTCTTTTTCCTTCTTTTTTTCCTTCTTTTTTTCCTTCTTTTTTCCCCTCTCTTTTTCCCTCTTCTTTACCACGGTCATAAAATGAATTCGGCCACTTCAGCACTTCTTCGCGCAATTCTTCAGGCATGTCGTTTGTTTGTTTCATGAATTCTTTCTCCTCCTGATCATTCAGTTTCAGATAGGTTTCAAAAAATCCAAAAGCGATGCTGCCGCGAGCTTCGTCCAGATGCATCCTTGCCAATTGTTTCAGAAAAGAGATACGCAGGGCCACGCGTTCTTCCGGACGGTAATTCATTTTGCACATCAGCGCCGCACTGGCCGGATTGTTCGCGTTCATGAACAATCGCCAATTCATCCGCCGCAGTTCCATTTTAAAGTAGCGGAAAGAGAGCGTTTCAAGAAAGGGGGTTCGGATTCTAAACTGGTCCGGTTCATCCCTAACCCCATCATAACTGAAAATCGCGATCGGCAAAACGGGTTTTCTGAATTTTAAGTAAATCATCGCAAAGTAGGTGAACATTCGTTGCGGGAAATTGTTCTGATGGTAATTCTGAGCTTCCAGATGGATGATCAGCACGCAATCTTTGCCACCATCTTTGTATTTTGCCTCAGCAATGACATCAGCACGTTTCTTATCTCCCTGTATGAGATCAGGGAAAAGTTCTTCAGAAAGAAATCGTTTATTCGTGAGATCTAGTGATTGATACACCTGCGGGAAGAAAGCTTCGAGAAATTCATCAAAAAATACGTTCAGCAGTTCCTTAAAATATCGGTCATGATCCATCATACACAAGTCTCCCGTTGTTTATTAGGGGCTGTACCGGGACGCTCATTTAGGGATACATTAATCATACAGGAAAAGAGAACATATGTCTCTATATTTATTACTGGGACAGGGACAAGTGAATCGCCTTCTTGTTCTTCAGCACGCCCTGCGGATTACCTTCCGGTGTGTATTCGAATGTGTACAGCACCTGCATGACCAGATCGAAATAGCTCTTCATCTCTGCCGGGATGAAGAGATTGTACATCGGGTTGATGAAGACATATTTATCGGCGCTGATAAAGCGTGGTCGCGTATATTCATGGAAATAATTGGAAACAATGGTTCGTGCTATGTCTGTTCCGGTTGTGATCAATGAAGAAAGATAAAGTATTTCTTCATTAACTTTGACCAACAAGTAGAAATAAAATTTCTTATTCACCGATTATAAGCCGCCAGATTGCCGGTGTCCTTGACAAAAGGAAAAGTTATTGGAAAAATATAATTATAGGACAGGGCGAAAAATTTTTCAATCAGAACATTCCGGGATTTTTACCAATGGTTGGATCGTTCATGCTCATTGGGGGAATTGTATCTGAGATTGGGGGTATTATTAGTTGACGAAAGAGGATAGAAATCCGTCTCACCGATATCTGCAACTTGTTCTCAAATCACTTATTTCATTGATCGGTGTCGCCATACTTGCACTTGGTGCGACGTTTTGCCGTGTCGGCAATGTCGGACTTGACCCATTTACGGCACTGAACATCGGCGTATCCGGAAAATTGCACCTGAGTTTAGGCGTGTATCAGCTGCTTGCCAATCTTGTCATTATCCTTTTGGTCATTTTCCTCGACCGGAAGAAAATTGGGATCGGCACAGTTTTTAATATGGTGTTCGCCGGGTTCCTGATTGACTGGTTTTCAACACTCCATTCGACGTTGTTTCATTATCAGCCGTCGCTGCTTACGGCGGTCATCAATGGAATTCTTGGATTGCTTTTATTTACGCTCGGCACTTCGCTTTATATGATGGTCGACCTTGGCGTCGCTCCGTATGACGCTCTGGCACCGATTCTCTCCAGCCGTCTGCACATCAAATATAAATTCTGCCGGATCGCACAGGATCTCCTGTTTATGGTCGCAGCGCTTCTCATGGGCGGGCCGATTGGCCTGGCGACCATCATCATCTCATTTTTTGCCGGCCCGCTGATTACATTCTGGGATCATCACTTCAGCGAAAAGGTAATTCATCAGGTCATCGAATTCGGAAAGGACCCATCTCGAAAAAGGATCGGGCATGGATTCGATGTGGCCGGAAAATCCACTTATAACTTTGTGAAGGGCAGCTATGTCAGTACTGTGGAAATTCAGAAGAAACTGTCCCGGTATTCTGATGAGGAACTGGAACAGAAGCAGAAACAAGTTCGGCGAAATGCGCGTCAGGCTCGCAGCATGTTAAAAAGATCTGTGGCTCAGTTAGGCATGATTAAAAATGAGAAGCAGCGTCGCGATCAGGTGAAAAATCATGACTCAGATGACCAACAGTCAAAGCGAACACGGCCTAATGAAAGGAGTACCAAACATTGAAAGCACTTGTATTAACAGGAAAAAAACAGATGGAAATACAGCATCCGCAAGAGCAGCCCCTGAAACCTGGAGAAGTCCGCGTACGCGTCAGTTATGTCGGTATTTGCGGGACGGACAAGCACTTATATGGCGGGCAGCCTGGATCAGGGGAAGCAAGAATCCCGGTGATCCTCGGACATGAGATCTCCGGAATCGTCGACAGTCTGGGTTCTGAGATCCACAGTGACCTGAAAATCGGCGATCGTGTCGCGATTGATCCGAATATTCCCTGCGGCGTCTGCCGTTTTTGCCGGGAAGGCCGTCCGCAGCTTTGCGAAAATAATCAGGCAGTCGGCGTCACCCGAAACGGTGGGATGGCCGAATATGTCCATGTACCGGAAACAAATGTTTATAAAATCCCGGATGGACTGTCTCTGAAAGCCGCCGCGATGGCTGAACCGGTGAGCTGTGTCGTGCACGGTCTGGACGAACTTGATATCAAGCCGCATGATACCGCACTCGTCATCGGTGACGGATTCATCGGCCAGATTTTTACCTTGCTTCTTGCGCAACAGGGCTTGAAGAAAGTTGCCGTGAGCGGGCACAACCCGAAAAAGATTGCTCTGCTTAAAAAGATTGGTGCCGACGAAGTATTCAATCCCGAGAAAGAAGAACATTCTGAGCGATATGACCTGGTGATCGAATGTGTCGGTCTCCCGAACACACAAGAGCAGGCGCTGACTTTTGCCGCAAGAGGCGGTCAGGTACTCATGTTCGGCGTCTCAAATCCCGATGATACCTTCACCATCAAATCTTATCCAATCTTTTTTAATGAGCTGACTGTCAAAGGGGCATTTATCAATCCGCATGCCATGCAGGACGCCATCCATTTAATGGTCGCCGGGGCGGATGTTGAATCCCTGATCACTCATGAAATGCAGCTTGAAGACATTCCTGATCTGCTCGCCGGACGGATCCCTGAGAAGATCACCAAAGCCGTGGTTCGCGTGAACTGATTTTCAAAATCACCAGTGTCACAAAGGGCACCAGGATATTTCTGCAGGACAGTTGGTGCTGTGACGGAAAATATGATCAAGGACTACATCGAGAATCAGGACAACGGCCGGGACGATGAAACGTTTAAATTGTGAAGGATTGAGTTCAGTCGAAAGTTTGAGCAAGTATTTTTAAACCGATTCCGGCCGGAACAGCAACTCTAAATCGCAACAATGAATGCATGCACTTTTCATGCAGAGCGTGGTTCAGACAAATAGCCGCCAAATTCGGAACGCCTGGATCCTAAATGCTGCGTGTCACTCAGCCTCAATAAGTGATCCTTTTGAGGTTCAACCACCATGAAAAAGCGTCCGGCACACCGCAAGGTACCGGACGCTTTAAATTTGAATTCTCACCGGCTCAGAATGTCTTCGCCAATTCTTCCGCTTTGTCGAAGGCAGCGGTTTCAATCGTTTCGGCGTGCTCAGGTTCGTGGTCCATACCTTCGACAAACAGCGCCTGATAATCGGTGACTCCCATGACACTAAGAATGGTCTTCACATAAGTATCCGCCATGTCCAGGAAACTCAGATCCGGATGGCCGCTTTCACCATGATAGAACCCGCCGGCGGACTGCAGATGAATCGCCTTCTTGTGCTTCAGCACACCCTGCGGATTGCCTTCCGGTGTGTATACGAATGTGTACGGCACCTGCATGACCAGATCGAAATAGCTCTTCATCTCTGCCGGGATAAAGAGATTGTACATCGGGTTGATGAAGACATATTTATCGGCGCTGATAAATTCGTCCAGCCATTTCTGGCGTCCCTCTTCAAATAACTGCTCAGGCTCCGACAGCGGCTTCCGGTCAATTGTTTTGTGATAGATTGCCAGTGCCGTTGCATTGAGCGGATAGTTCATTTCAACGGAAACATTGTGCACGGTAATTTCATCGTCCGGATGCGCCTCCTGATAGGCATCCAGAAAAGTCTTGCCCAGTGTCAGGCTGCTGGAAAATTTGTCGGTATCCGGATGCGCTTCAATGACAAGGACTTTACTCATGATCGTCACTCCCAAATAGAGAATTTATTCACAATCTCACAATTCAACTATAACACCGATGTAATCCCTTACAACAAGGCAAAGAAGACAAAATGGTGGCGATGAACCGCGGTGCGAAAATAAATACGAAATAGTCAAACCAAAATAAATGGGGGAGTGAGTACATGTAATTTGTTGAAATCGTGGTCAGCGGCAAAGATTGCTATATTGGTAAAAATCCGAGTGGCGTTCCAGTCACACTCATTGAAGAAAGCAAAAGATTGTGTGGTCATCGATGTTGACCATAAACATCATCCTGAATATCTCTATGCATTCCCGGACGTCGCAGTTGCATTTGTCAAAAAGGATGAGGCGAGTTAAAACCGGATATGCAGCTTCATCTCCGGTTTTGCATAAAAAAATTGGTACGGATAGAAAAATTTTTCTATCCGTACCAGATATAGAGGGCAAGCCTGAAGCAACAGGCAACTAAAAAAATGATGCTATAATTAATTTTGCATAGCGACATAATGATTTGACAGAGTGAATTTACGATGCAAAAGTATCGGCGGCAACCGATGCTTTTTATTTTTAAGTAACATGTTAATCACCCTCATAAGTTGAATGATTATTTCGTAAAATCGACATTTTTAGTTTCCTTGACAGTGATTAACGAAACGAAACAAGCGACAGCCATGATTCCTAGATAAAGTCCAACAGACTTGATGCCCCAGGTGGCAGCTAGCCAAGTTGCAATGGTTGGCGTGAAGGCAGCACCTACAATGGCCGCCAGATTATAGGCAATTCCGGAACCTGAATAACGGACTTCAGTTTTGAATAATTCTGGCAAAATGGCACCGACCGGTCCAAAAGCAATCCCCATTAAAGCAAATCCAATGACTAAGAAAGCAGCAGCGCCAAAGAAATTCTGGTGACCTTGAAGTAAGTAGGGAAAGACAATAGAAAAGACGATGAGGGCTACAGATGAAGAAATCAAAACCTTCCGCCGGCCAAATCGATCGGCATTTAACGAGGCAATCACAATAAATGCGGCAAATACGAAAACAGCCCCCATCAGTAAGAATAAATATTCACGGTTGGTAAATCCTAGATTGGTCGTTGCATAGGCCAATGACCAGGTTGCCAGTGTATAAAAAAGGGTATATGTAACAGAGACAATAAATGTACCCTGGATCAGCTGGCGCCAACTCGTTTTCAAAACGGTTAATAAGGGTGAGCGGGTAACTTTATTTTTCTTTTGTGCGAATCGGAATAAAGGAGTCTCTTGCATTCTTGCTCTCACCCATAAGCCGACGATAACTAATAAAGCAGAAGCCAAAAACGGAACACGCCAACCAAAAGTGATCATTTGTGCTGGTGTTAGAATACTTTCAAGAACAAAGAATAGACCATTACTTAAAAAGAAGCCTAATGGCGCACCTAATTCTGGAAAAGCACCATATAAAGCACGTTTGTCAGCAGGAGCATTTTCAGTTGCCACTAGAGCAGCACCTGACCACTCTCCTCCTAAACCGATTCCTTGAACAAAACGACATGTGCATAACAGTAAGACAGCTGTCAGGCCTAAAGTGTTATAACTTGGTAAAACTCCAATTAAGACGGTTGAAACGCCCATTAACAGCAGAGAAACAACTAAAGTGTTTTTTCTGCCGATCTTATCGCCAAAGTGGCCAAAAACAAATGCGCCTAATGGCCTGGCAACAAAAGCAACACCAAAGGTCAGCAAGCTCAGAATCGTCGCAATTGTCGGCGTTACCTCAGGAAAAAAGACCTTCGGAAAATAAGCAGCAGCAGCGGTTCCATAAGCATAGAAGTCAAAAAATTCGATGGCTGTTCCGATCATTGAAGCAAAGATAACGGTTTTAACCGAATCTCGCTTTAATGTTTCACCGACGAATGATTCATCAACAGCAACACCATTCATCAAAAAATCCCCCCAAGTAACAGTCTAATTAAAACCCGAACGAAAAAATTTTCTCTGCCTCCTCGTTCAATGATTCATTAAGAGTAAAAGAAAAAGGCTAGGAACCTTTGACAGTTCCTAGCCTCGCTAGCCCTGCCCGCTTTTTTGCGGACAACAACATGCAGCCCGCATTATCAAATAATGATAATGGCGCTGATAATAATTCGAATAATAGCTGCATGGTTTGCTAACATTTATGTTCACTCTTTTACTTTTAATTGTGAATTAATATACAACTCAACCAGAGATATGTCAAATATTTTTTGGGTTTTTCTGGAATGAACATTTTTATGCTAGATTGAACAATAAAGGAGTCCCTCCCTGGTATGATTAATTTGCGAGAACCAAACATACAAGGTAAGGGGGAGACGCTCCATATGAACATGCAGCTTAAGAGATTTATGGGACACAAATGATTTACTGATTCATGTCTACCAAATTATGCTGGAATAAGATTATGATAAGAACGGCGTAAGAGCGGCGCACACCTTTTGTTTCTCTGCTTCCTGTCTGTGCAGACGACGGAGACGGAGAAGGTGCAATTCTTTTTCACATAATGAGTATTCAAAAAGATGTTTCAAAACGATGAACAAAAAGAGAAGTTCCGGGCTGAATTAGAGCAGTGGGTTAAAAAGACGTATGATAGGCCTGGTGCCGGTGGGTGAGGGGAGATCTCACAATAAGTTTAATATTGTTTGTCTAAGATGTATGATTACGATCTGTGTTGAAACTTATGATTAAGACCCCCAAACAGCGTTGTTCTTGAATAACAATGAGTTGATAAGCAAATTTAGCCAGCCGGGAGCGTGGAACGTGCATGAACCGTAAAATCGCATTGCTTTCTGATGTACATGGAAATACAACCGCAAGATCGGGCAAAGCGACAGGGACTTCTTTATCTCGGGCTGTATAAAGAGCCATTGGAAACCGGTAAAACACAAACGCATGACAAAGCATTTTTAGAAGAAATAAATCAGCGAAAGGGCCATGAACAGGATGTTATTGAGCATTTAAAAAATCGGATGAACCGGACGGGCAACATAGATAGAAGAATACGAAACAAACGGAAGTGTCTGTATGAAGCGGTCTAATAAATGGCTGTTTTATTTTTGCCTCTTTAATGTGATCCTAACTGTCTTATTTGGGTTTGGACTGCTTGCCTCCCTGAGCATTGACTTTACAGGGATAGGTGAGACCGTTCAGCCCCCTTATGCTTATTATGCCGTACTTATTGTCGGTTTTCTTTATATTCTTGGCGTGATCTTATATGCCCTGAAAATAAAGTTCTATCTTCTGATCCCCATTATTATTGTTATTGCTCTATTATGCCCAATATTTGAAACGATAATTTTTATTGGTCTGTCTTATTTGAATGATGTGATGTAAAGGGAAGTGATTCTAAGCCATGTCTCTTTCTGTGAACAATCGTAAGGATCCGTTTACGGAAGAGAGACAGATTTTCCAGCTCCCACTTGTTTATAGTTAATTGCTAAATTGATTGAATGATTCATGCCTCCTCCGAAATGTTTGAATAAATCACATAGATCGGGCAGGAAGAAAATCATACCACCGTAAATACGGATCTGTATACGGCGGTTCCATCATCTCCATACATACGCTCATACCAGGTATCCTCATCATCGGGCTCCAGTATGAGCGCTTTGTTAATCACAGCCTGCCCAATAAAATAAGCAGGCCTTGCCAGACGGCAAGCCCTGCTTCACGAATGGAGCGTCTGCGTTAAACGGATGGGATCAAACGTCTCAAGAGCAGTGCATTTGTCACGACATCGTATAAGTGATCGAATTTTCTTTGGTGCCAGGCTTCTGCATGGTGATGTTTATTGAGATCATAGATGATCTGAGTTTCGTGCTTATCAACATGGTGGAAACACAGGGCCAGGACTGCAATGGCAAAACCAATAGCCGGCAGCCAGACGAAATTGAATTCGATCGCAGTCAGAGCTCCCGAAGACTGAACGGTTCCAGGTGTATAACATGCATAAGACATGATTAAGGCAGATACGGCTCCGCCGATACCCATGCCAAATTTTACGGCAAAACTTGAAGCGGATGGTAATCCCTGCGCATGTACGCCGCTGATCCATTTACCGTAGTCAACAGTGTCGGCAAGCATCACTGACATCAGTTCGAAGATGAAGCCAAATCCTAATTGAACGATGATGGTTCCGGTAATCACAGTTGTGATTGTGATGCTGCCTGCATAAGCATCAATCCCGGTAATCATTTGTCCGAAAATTCCAAGTCCAGGGCCTAAGGACATAGTATTGCGTTTGCCGATATGTTTTGCAATCGCCAGGATAAAAAAGATTGAAATCATGGAAACAAAATTAAGGGACATCACAATTGGAACCAGGTCGGAACGGTCCAGATTATAATTAAAATAATAAACGGAAAGATCCAATGAACCTCGTGCCCACAGCAGATACCTGTTCTGAGAGGATCCGACATTGGATCGAACATGGTGAAGCGTTATCTTGACCATGCTGACAGACCGGTTGTCCATGAAGTGGAAGAACCAAATAGCAGATTGACTGCCCGATCTGGATAAATATCAAATATTCGGATTGATATTGATCTGCTGCCGCTTTGTTCAGCTGATAAAAAAGGATGGATCATTTATTATCCATCCTTTTTTATTCAATGATTTTATCAAACAATGGTTGATATGAAGGGAAGAACATCGTTTTAACCCATGAGTTTCAAGAATATTGTCGCTTCTGTTTCACAAAGGTACACTGTTAAAGTACGCCCATAGGATTCTCATCCAACAAACGGAGAACGTGCAGGCGGCGCGTCAGATTCGATTCACCGATGTTCAGGAAACAGTTGACATGGACCCCATCCTGAAGGACTATATTAAAAAGGGCATTGACGTTGAAAAAGCAGGTTTAAAGGTAGATGTAAAGTGCAAAACGGAGTTAGGCATTTCAAATAAATTCGATGAAAATCCTGACCTGAAAACAGCTTTTAAAGGATGAACACCGGGACGCAAGAAAGCATACATTTTCCACTTTTCAAAGCCCAAACGATCGACAACATGAGTGTCAAGGATTGAAAAGTGTACGCAGCGGATACTGAATGGAAAGGGATTAACTGACTGCATTTGTGGACACGCTAAACGCTATCCTAACTGTGACGGATCACGCAAGAACTTCCAACAGGAAGATCAACGAATCAATCGTAAGCTGTCCGCTCACCTCGCGTTCGTTTGACATGGAAAAATGTAAGGTCCCGAGATTTTTAACCTGAATGGGCGAACTATCTTCTGAAATTCCCGTTGCGGCACGAACAGCGGTGGAGGATCATGTATCGGCAGAAATGGCGCTCACGAGAATGGCAAAAAGCTGAAGGGGGAGGGAAAAATTGATCGGTGCGATGATCGGCGATATCGCCGGTTCCCGATTTACGTCCGATGATAATCAGGGCAAAGATTTTGAACTGTTTACAGACGATTGCCGGCTGACAGAAAGCAGCCTCCTGATGTTTGCCGTGGCCAGGGCGCTTATGGATACGATAAAAGTAAAAAAACTTTCGACAGGCGGAACATACGATGATGAGTTCCTGGCCTTGCTGGAAAATCTGACGCTCAGGAATGTGAAAAAAATCAGTCGTCAATATCGCCAATCTGGTTCAGGCAAAAGCTTATCCGGTCAGGTAAATGGTGAGACACCTGAAATCGACAGCAGTTTTGGAAACGGTGGGGTGCTGTCTGTCATTCCAGCGGGATTTGCAGCAAGAACGGACATGGAAGCCATCTGCCTGGCTGAAGCGATAACCGGGGCCATCCCTCTTCACCATGAAGGGATTAAGGATGGTGAAGCAGTGGCTGTCGCTGTCTTCATGGCCAGGCGGGGATTTACCAAATCGGAAATCTGTCAAAAAGTAAACCAGAACTATTTTCCTCTGGACTTTACCCTTGATGGGATCAGAGAAGTAAATGGACCTGCCGAGACCGGCCAGGGAATTGTGCCACAGGCAATCGAGGCTTTTTTAGACTCTGTATCGTTTAACGATGCGATACGGACGGCTGTTTCCCTGGGCGGTGATCGCGGAACACGGGCCGCCATTACCGGTGCGCTTGCAGAAGCTTATTATGGCGTCTCTGATTCGATTGTTGAAAAAGCAGTTACATATCTTGATCAGGACCGTTATGCCATTTATCATGAATGGTCTCGATTTTTCGGTGGAAGTACGGATAATCAGTTCAAAATGCTGACCAAATATATCGGTAAATTGTCCGCACCTGATTCTTTCAGCGGTTGGTCTATCGGCAATGAGCATGCTGGCACTCCAGAGTTTCCGATTCCCATGCCAGATATCTATTATAATCAACTTGTCGATTCGTTTATCCGCGAATTTTGCCAGTTTTCAGACAGCCATCCGGGGTACGCTCTGACCGAGTACAGCTCGATTCTTGAAAACAACGGATTGAAATGGGACAGCGAGGTGATGCGTCATGCCGGGACGGACTCGCTTGGTGCTCAGTGTGTTCTTGCGCTGATTATGGGAGCGATCCGAGCCGAGCGGTTTTGCGATGGGGCGCTTTTTGACTTTTTTCAGGACGGCTCGATGATCAAATGGCTGAAACGGCTCAAATCGATTGACAGGCGGTTGAAGAGCACACAGATCGAGGAAATTTGTTTTGATATCGGTGGTTTCTTTAGTGGGTGGAATACGTATCGCATGGTATTTGAAAACGGCAGAGCAATTTTCACCACAGATTTTATGAGGGATCCTTCAGCCACAGAACATTATTCACGTGAAGAAACAGCACAACTGATGAAGGCTTTTGAGAACATCCATGTTGAATACTGGGAAAGCGAATACACAGATCTCGGGGTTCTTGACGGAACACAGTGGAAACTCGCGGTCAACTATGGGGGACAACGCGACGAAGTCTGGTCAGGCAGTAACGCCTATCCGCCCAACTGGGGAGACCTGCTGCACTTTTTCGATATCGATGATGACGCTGACAGCACGGTGAACATCAGGAAAATGACGATTGAATTTGATCGTCATCGTCATTTTGACGCCTCATTCAGTCCGCAGGGGGTAAACTGGCATGATACAGAATCATTAACCATCGACCATGAAAGGCAGCAGCTCGTCATCAGGCAGCGTGCCGGAATGGCTTGTTCGGTGACGCACCAGTACGATGTTCAAGGGGGAATGGATGACCTTTTGCGAGCTGTCGAGGATTGTTTCCATGACGACGGCTGGGTGGATACACCAAAGGTTGATGATGCAACGGGTGCCCGCTTTTACAAACTTGAGGCAGACTATTATGACGGCACGGTCCGATCACATTCCGGTATTTATAATCGACGCCACATCCCCGAAGAATCATGGTCTGAACTGATGGACCTGATCCGTCAGTTTGTTGGCCTCTATGGATTTGGCCGGCTGCTTGATCGAAATGCGTTCATGAATGCGCGAAAAGATGGAGAAGTAAAATACTGCAGCGTCGCCTTCGATGACAGCGAGAAAACTTATTATTATCAAACCGATGATGAAGGTATCGAAGTCGGCGACTATGTCCGTGTACCGTTCGGCGCGACGAACATGGAAGGAACCGCGCGCGTTGAAAGCATTGACTATTTTCCGATTGAAGAAGTTCCATTCCCACTGGAGAAGACGAAAAAAATAATCGGGAGAGTGCAGGAACAGTGATCTGATGATACAAAGGTCGGTCAACTATGCGGTAGCTGTATGTATATCTGTTTGCTGGAAAGAAATCCTTATGTATTCAGCCAATCCTCCGATGCTGCAACATACAAATTTAATATCCGACCCAAAAAAGGAATGAATTCTTTGTTCATTAAAGCCTATTTGGAGAGCCCCATTGGCCAGTCTTATCTTGAATCCATGCAGAAAGAAACAGCAATTAAGGTAATTGGATTAAAAGAATTCAATTACCTGAAAGTGCCAGTGCTATCCGTTGAGCAACAGGGTGCTGAGAAAGAATTCAAAGAAGCAATAAATAAAGCAACTGAAAAGCAAAAGAAAGCGTATGAGGATTGCTATGAAAAAATGGGAATCAGAGCAGCTGTATCTGAAAACTAATGGAATCAGTAGATTTGTTTCTTCCATATGAATGAATAGAAATAATATACTATAAAATCTGATAAAATGAAGATAGTTAACGTGACTTTGGTAGTGAGCCATAAGATTCAAAGAATTGACATCTAACTATTCAAAATAAAGCAAATAAATAGCTTTAACAGGGAAAAGGGGGAGACATGATGACAAAACTCAAAGTTGCTGATTTCTACTATGGATCAGTTTTATCTATGTTATTTAATCAAGGGATTATGAATCCAGCGTTGATTGAAGGGAATGATGATCGTCAAGTCTATGATTTTACAGTGAATTCTGGTAACGAATACAGACTTTTCTTGAAGTACCGTGCTGACTGTCAGAATATAAAAAGGCTGAATTACAATAGTTGGGCATTCAATATTTCTGGTGATTATCAAGAACTTAAGGACTATATTGACGAAGGAAAAAATGTGGTGCTTGCTTTAATATGTAGTTCTGGAGATCTGTCAAACAGTGAGCTCGCATTATTAAATAAAGAGCAAATTCTTCAGATTATAGATGCTGGTAAACAGTGGTTCACAGTCAGTCGAAAAAAAGGCGAAAAATCATATCGAATTCCGATTGATGGTTCACGGGTAACAGCATTGCGAGTGAAATGTAATAGCTTCCAAGAATTATTCGGCTAAAAGAAACTTTGTGAATAGGTTATGAACCAATAAGTGTGTTAGATTATATCTGAATTATACACATGATATGTTTGTGTGCTTGAACTGAAAAATAGGAAATTAATGGGTGATATGAAATGATAACATCGGAAGAAATTAAACGTAGATTATGGGATGGGGCAAATGAACTACGCGGTTCAATGGATGCCAGCCGCTATAAAGATTATATGCTTGGGTTAATGTTCTATAAGTTTTTGAGTGATAAGACTTTAGAAACGTTTAAAGTGACCAGCGGGTTAGGCGAGATGGCTGAATCCGAATTGGTTGAGGAATACTCAAAGGCAAAAGCAGAATACGGCGAACAACTAGAGAAGATGATTAAAAATGTACTTGGTTATTATGTTTTGCCTGAGTATCTTTATCAGACTTGGTTAAAAGATATCAATTCAGGAGATTTTGAAGTCCAAAAGGTAACGGATAGCTTGAATAACTTCGAACGTACGATTGCCGTTTCTGGTGATTCGGATGACTTCAAGGGATTGTTCTCAAGTTCAACTCTTGATTTAACGGATACTGCTTTAGGAAGCAACTTAAACGAACGGAGCAAAAATGTTAAGGCACTGATTTTGCTGTTTGCTGATTTAAACATGGTGGCACTGCAAAAAGGTGATGTACTGGGTGATGCGTATGAATACCTCATCGGTCAGTTTGCGATGGAATCAGGGAAAAAAGCAGGGGAATTCTATACACCACGACAAGTCAGTGAAGTCATGGCACAAATTGTAGCGAGAACCTCAAACATCAAGTCAATCTATGACCCGACTGTTGGTTCTGGTTCGCTACTTTTAACGGTTGGAAGGCATTTAGATGAAGATGCACAAAAGAATTTGAACTATTACGGGCAAGAAAAAAATACAGCAACCTATAATTTAACGCGTATGAATTTGCTCCTTCATGATGTTCGTCCTGAGAAGATGACTATTAGAAACGGCGATTCACTTTCCCAGGACTGGCCAGAAGATCCAGAACGTCCAAATGAAGGCGTACAATTTGATGCAGTGGTAATGAATCCTCCATACTCTGTGAAAAATTGGAATAAATCAGGGCTAAAAGTCAGTGACCCTCGTTTTGAAGTTGCTGGGGTGTTGCCACCTGACTCTAAAGGAGATTTCGCTTTCCTTTTACATGGATTATTCCACTTAGGTCAGAACGGTACGATGGCGATTGTCTTGCCTCATGGTGTGCTATTTCGTGGCTCAGCTGAAGGCACCATTCGTGAACGTTTGCTTAAGAAAAATTACATAGATACGATTATTGGCTTACCGGATCACTTGTTTACCAATACGGGTATTCCAGTTGTTGTGATGATTTTGAAGAAGAACCGAAAAATCGATGAACCTGTCTTAATCATTGACGCGTCGCGCGGCTTTATTAAAGTTGGAAAACAAAACGTCTTGCAAGAAAAAGACATCGCTAAAATTGTCGATACGCACGTTGAACGTAGGGAAGAAGAAGGCTATAGCCACTTAGCGACACGTGAAGAGATTATCGAAAATCAATACAACATGAACATTCCTCGCTATATTGAGGCACTTAGCGAAGAGATTCCTCAGGATGTAGATGCTCACCTGCTCGGTGGAATTCCTCAAAAGGACATTGACAAGTTGAAGATTTTGCAGTCTACAGCACCAGATGTTTTGAAACGATCTTTGAAAAAAATCCGTGACGGTTATGTTGAACTTGTGAAGCCCATTGAGGAAATATCTGATGATATATTGAGCGACGCGCGCATTGCCCAAAAAACAAAAGAAATCGAAAGCAAAACAAAAGCCTATATTGATAAATACTGGGACATTTTACGAAATGTAGACAACGGCAGTAGCTTGACTCAGTTGATGGATGAAATGCTTGTAGAAATCAAGGAGATTCTTTCAGCGTTCAAATATATTGATGTTTATGACGGCTATCAGGTTGTGGCTGAGATTTGGAAAAATGCACTGACCCATGATACGGAGATCATTGCGTTAAGTGGTTTCTATACCGCAGGACGCACGCGTGAACCCAATATGGTCACGAAAGGATCAGGTAATAAAAAACGTGAAGAGCAAGATGGCTGGGTTGGCAGGATCGTGCCGAATGAGTTGATTGCGAAACGTTTATACAGTCATGAGTTAGAAGAAATCGAATCAAAGAAGACTCGCATTCAAGAGATTGAAAATGAGCTGTCAGACTTGGTCAGCGCTGCGAATGTTGAAGACAGTGATGAAGAAAATGCTTTAGGCGAAACCTTGAATAAGTCTGGTGAGGCTTTTGAAAACAAAAAAGTCAAAGCTGAGTTGAAGAAGCGGGGCAGAGGAACGGCTGAACATAACCTGCTGAAAAAAGTTGAAAAATTATTAGCGGATAAATCTGCGCTTAGCAGAGCCGTGAGAGCGGATGAAAAAGCGCTCAAAGAATCCGTGCAAGAACGTATCTTAACTTTGACAAACGAAGAAATCGACAGCTTGATGTATGAAAAATGGTTCGGTAGCATGGTGGACGCTATGGTTGATTTGGTATGGAAACCGTTAAAAGCAGAGTTAAACACGCTGCAAATGTTGCACAATCGTTATGCCAACACCTTATCAGCGATTGATGAAGAAATTCGAGACTCGGAATCATCACTTGAAGCATTGATGCGTGACCTGGTGGTGAGATCATGACAGAACAAACAAACTTAGTGCCAAAAAGACGATTTAAGGAATTTCAAAATACCAGCGCTTGGGAACAGCGGAAGTTGGGGGAGTTAATCAAGTTAACGAGCGGAGGGACACCATCAAAGTCCAACCCGAAGTTTTGGGGTGGCAATATCGTCTGGTTGTCTTCGCAGGAAATCAAGCAACGCTATGTTAGCCAAGGCACGTACATGATTACTCAGAAGGCAGTCGAAGAAACGGCTACAAAACTGGTTGAAAAAGACACACCACTAATTGTTTATCGTAGCGGTATCTTGGCGCATACCTTCCCAATCTCACGTCCAACAAAGACTGTGGCTATTAATCAGGATATTAAGGCTCTGACATTTGATCGTGCTCAGCTAAATACGCAGTTTGTAGTATCTCAGTTGGAGAGTAAAGAGCAGTTCATTCTTCACAAGATTGTAAAGACTGGGACAACGGTTCAATCTGTGAATATTCCAGATCTGATAAGAATGCATTTTTTCACCCCGACTATGGGCGAACAAACTAAGATTGCCACCTTCTTTGACCATCTCGATAACGCAATCACCCTTCATCAGCGTAAGTTGGAAAAGTTAAAAGCACTTAAATCTGCATACCTTTCTGAGATGTTTCCCGCTGAGGGTGAGCGTGAGCCAAAACGGAGATTTGCAGGATTTACTGGCGCTTGGGAACAGCGGAAGCTAGGTGAAGTATCGAAATCGTTTGAGTACGGATTAAATATCTCCGCTACTAAATACGATGGAACAAACAAGTATATTCGCATCACAGATATTGATGATGAGACACGCGAGTTTAAAACCGACTCTTTGACGTCGCCTGATATTGATTTAAGCAAATCGAATAACTATAAGTTGCAAGAAGGTGATGTGTTATTTGCTCGCACAGGTGCAAGTGTTGGAAAAACGTATCGCTACAAGAAATCTGATGGGATTGTTTATTATGCGGGTTTCTTGATCCGTGCGAGAATCAAGCCAGAATTTGACTCTGAGTTTGTATTCCAGAATACACTAACAAACAAGTATAATAACTTCATTAAGATTACTTCACAGCGTTCTGGGCAGCCAGGAGTTAACGCACAAGAATATGCTGACTACAAAATCATGGTGCCTGAACTAGTTGAGCAGAAGAAAATTGGTGCCTTTTTCTCGAGTCTCGACCAGACTATCGCTCTTCATCAGCATAAGTTGGAAAAACTGCAAAATATGAAAAATGCATATCTAAATGAGATGTTTGTTTAGAGGGGGTGTAAGTTATGAGTAATGCACCAAAAAGTGCGGCAGAGAAAACTTTTCAAGAGAATTTTGTCAAAGAACTACAAAAATATAAATGGGAAGCACCGGATTATCTCGACGGCAATAAGCAAAAAGTAACGGTTGCTGATTTAGTTACCCACTGGCGTAAGGAACTCAACCGTATCAATGCTGATCAGCTTGAAGGTGTGGCATTGACGGATAATGAGTTCAGTCAAGTTATGGCAAAAGTCAGCCGTATCAACAACAGCTACGAGGCAGCAAAGATTTTAGCCATTGAAGAATCAAAAGGTAAGATTGATGGCGTCTATCGTGATGACAATCCAAAAATTACGAGAAAACAAATCACGTTGACGATTTTCAAAAAAGCTGAGGTGCGTGGTGGGGACTCAAGCTATCGGATTGCTAGAGAAGTACAGACCCCCAATGACAACCGCTTTGACATTGTCTTACTGATCAACGGCCTGCCTTTAATCAATATTGAGCAAAAACGCACGGACAAAACGCTAGATGAGGCATTTGGACAGTTTATGCGTTATTATCGTGACGGCGAATACAGCAATAACTTTATGGCATTTTCGCAGATGATGGTCATCACTTCGGAAATTGCTACTCGCTATTTCGCTACGCCAAAAACAATAGGGGATTTTAACCCTGGGTTCGTCTTTCATTGGTCCGATAAAGATAACAAGGCTGTAAACGACTGGAAAGACGTGATTAAGCAATTCTTGATGATTCCAATGGCGCATCAGATGGTCGGAGATTATCTGGTTATTGATGAAGCTCGCGATGAGGAAAACAGACGACATATGCTCATGCGTCCTTATCAGGTTCACGCTTTGCAGGCCGTTGAAGGGGCAGCATTTGGCTGGGACAATAAGGGAAAATTGCCTCATGGCGGTTTTGTTTGGCACACGACCGGTTCGGGCAAAACGATTACGAGTTTCAAGACGGCTTTGTTTTTATCGACTCGAGTAGGATTTGATAAAGTTGTCTTTCTCGTTGATAGACGTGAGCTAGACAATCGTACCAGTGAAAACTTCAAAGCATATGCTGCTTACGAGCCCGTTTCCGTTGATGATACATCACGCACCTACCAGCTAAAAAAGATACTCAAATCAACGAAAAACGGAATTGTGGTCACGACCACATTCAAACTGAATGCTTTAGTTAAGGAACTGGAAGAAGCACGCGATAATAGTTTAGCCAATAAGAAAATTGTATTTATCATCGATGAAGCCCATCGTACGACAATGGGGCAGATGATGGGAACCATTAAGCGCTATTTCAAGAAAAATGGACTCTTCTTCGGTTTTACTGGTACGCCTTTATTTGATGAAAATAAGATCAAAGGAAAGGTCAATGAAAAAAGCGAAGTCATCAATACGACTGAGAAGTTATTTGGCCCTATGTTACATCAATATACAATTGATGAGGCGATTGCGGATAGGAATGTATTAGGTTTTCACGTTGACTATATCAACACTGGAGAATTCAAGAGTTATGATGATTTAAGAGAGCAACTAGCTGAAAAAATGAAGGAAGAACATCCTGAATTAACAGACAGAGAAATTGAACGCCAAGTTCAAGAAATGTCAGAAGCTGACGTTGAAAAGCAGGCTAAAAAACGAGATTTGCTTGTATACCAAGATGAAACGCATATCCCACGTGTCGTTGAGGAAATTCTGAGTAACTGGGACGCGCAATCACAAGGCAGAGCATTTAATGCTATTTTGACAGTGGCCTATAAAGATCGTGTAATTGCTTATTATGATGAATTTAAAAAACAATTGAAAGATCGTGGAGCGAAGCTGAATGTGGCGATGACGTTTAGTTTCGGTAACGAAAATGACCCTGCGTCACTCGACCCTGAAATTATCAAAGGGATGTTTAAAGACTACGCTGCCTTTACAGGTATTGAGTTTATTGCCGGGGATAAAAAGCACGGCGAAGATGCTTATTTTGAAGACCTTGTAGAACGTGCGACTCGAGGTGGCAGCGGGCGAAATCCTAAGAATATAGACCTTGTGATTGTGGCAGATCAATTGCTGACAGGCTACGATTCTAAACGTCTGAATACGCTTTATGTTGACCGCTCGCTTGAACTTCAAGGTTTGATTCAAGCCTATTCACGAACAAATCGTGTGTTTGGCTCAAATAAAGAATTTGGTACGATCATTAACTTCCAATATCCTCGAATGACTGAAGAAAGAGTCGATCAAGCTTTGAAGCTGTATGGAAGTGGGGGTAAGAGCAGTAAGGCAATTGTTGATACTTATGAAACTGCCGTAAAGAAATTAGCCATAAAAGTTACTGAAATGATTCCGACTTTACCTGACCCAACCGAATGGCAGACCATTGAACATGATGAGAAGAAAAAAGAAGCATTTATACTTGCTTTTAAAGATGCTGCTGAGCAGTTGAATTTGGTAGAACAATACTATAAATTCAAGTGGGATGATGCAGCTTTTGGTATTGATGAGCATACTTGGTTGCAGTATGTCGGTGCCTATAGGAACTTAACCCGGAAGCCAGGCACTCCATCTCCGCCAACACCAACTAATCCGCTTGTTGGAAAAACGAAGTTAGCGGGAACTCAGGTCATCGATGCAAATCATATTCTTCGTTTGATCGGTTCTAAAGTGACCTCAACGAATGGTGTGCAAACTGTAGATAGTGAGACACTCCGTATTATCTATGAGCAAATTCAGGAATTAAGTAATATGGGTGAATACGAGCATGCACAGCTATTGAAAGAATTTGTGGACACTGAACTTGTGCCTGGAAAATTATCGAGCGGTTTAAATTTTGACGAGGCATTTGAAGCTTGGAAAGCAAGAAAATTAAATCGTGCTGTTAAAGATTTTTCTAAAGAGTGGGGATTGAACAGTGACTTACTCGGAAAATCTGTTCGTTCATATTCTTATTCCCAACCGGACGTTGTACCATACATCGATGAACTGATTAGTAGTGTTGATTTAAATAAGGCGAGCCATCAATCGGCTGGTAATTTGCTTAGGCATAATATGATGCTAACGACCAAACTTCCAGAGGAGATTGCTGAAATGAAGCAAAAATATGATTAACTCTGGGGTGAATTGGCTTTACTTTTACTGGGCGTATTGATCTTGATAAGTCCAGTTAGTTATTTGAAACCTAATTGAGATAGCGAAGAAGGTGAAGGAAAGTAAGGGGGAGGACTTGTGACTGACACCTGAAGAATTGGTGTTTTATGACGCATTAGCTGACCATGATCAGGCTGTCGAAGAAATGGGTGAAGCGAAACTGCTGCAATGGGGCGAACTCGATATGGAAGAAAGGAAAAATGCCGGCACATATCGGGTTGTGCGCCACTGATGTTAGGGCTCAGAGGAGAGTTACTGTTAAGCTGTTTGCTGTGGAAGTATAGGCTATCCACCTACGACAGTTAACGAGACTGTGAATATGTCGTTGAATAACAGTAGCAAATCGTCGGCCTGTGTTTGTTTAGAAATCCATCCTGCATTCCCGGAAAATTATACCAAGGAGTCTGAAAAGCGCATCAGAAAAGGATTTCTAATACAATGGTCTTTTTCCTATTGGTATAATTATGCTGGTTGCTATTTGCCAAAGATGCCTTAATATCAGGGATTATCAGAACCTTGGTATAAAAGCACGGGAATTCAGGATCCATCATACATAGGGGATATTGAGGATGAATGAGTTGAGATACACAAATTTATGGACGGTAAGCGATATTGTCAATCAAAAAAATCCCGAATTAGTGAAGTCATTTTTAAAGGTTCAGGACATCGGCTACAACTATGATAAAGATGAGCCGCGATTCTCTGCTAATGAATTGAATGACCTCTTTGCCTTGATTTCTTTATTAAACTCTGAGCATGAGCTTTCATTTGAGCAAAGCGTGGGCTATATATTGGGTTACGTTTCTGCGATTGGAGGGTTACAGGAACAGTTCGACGTTCTTCGGTTTGGGAACGATGGAGTTTTTAATTTGGAACTGAAACATGATTTGCCAGATGGTGGATTATCAGCTATAGAGCGACAGCTTCGTCGTCATCAACTGTACTTAAATATCTTGAATCCCAAGAGCCTTACTGTGTGTTGTTATCTACAGAGTAGAAATGTAATCTTTTGGATTAATAACAGTGGTGAATTTACCAACATAGAACCGCAAAGGTTGTTTGATTTGATTGAGTTAACTAATGATTCTGATCATTCGTTAAAAGAAGTCGATTTAACATCAATGATTGTTTCTCCTTACGTTCAGCCTGAATTATTCGCTCAGCATAAATATTTTCTTACAGAGAATCAATATCAGAGGAGGGAAGAAATACTTAATAGCTCAAAATCAAGAATAGTTATCACTGGTGGACCTGGTACTGGGAAGACACTACTCTTATTAGATTTAGCTCGAGAATATCAGCAACGAAATAAGACGGTAATTGTGATTTTTTGTGCTCCATTGGAAAATTACGAACAGGTTTCAAATACCATAGGGATAAAAGTTGAACCTATTAATCATTTGTCACAAGACGATCTTGCTAAACTAAAATTTGATGTTATTTTGGTTGATGAAGCGCAAAGAATCTATCAAGAAAAATTGAATGTACTCGTGACTCTCACTGGGTCATTATTGATTTTGTCAATGGATAAGCAGCAGACATTGCATGTAGCGGAGGACGCGTTGAAAATAGAGCCATCTATATCAACTAGCGACATATTACATGTCAACTTAAAAGGCCGGGTGCGTTACGATCCCTCTTTATCATCTTTTATTCAACGATTCTTAGGAAATGGCAAGTCAGGTGCAAGACCATATCATTATAAAAAGGTCCAACTTCAGTATTTTTCTGATAAGGAAATGGCTAATTATTATATTACTAACAAAGTGAGAAATGAGGGCTATGTATCTATTGAACCGACAGAATATGTAACGAAAACAACTCGTGTAGTAAAGAGACGGAAGCATTTTTGGTTCTCTCATGACGTACATCATACAATAGGTCGGGAGTACGACCGTGTACTGGTCATCCTCGACAAGCATTACTGCGCAACGAAGGAAGGAATGGAGGGTAGGTATATTAATTACTATCCTTACAAACAGATAGCGGAGCTGTTTGAGGCTCTGACCAGAGTTCGGAAAGATTTGCTTCTAGTTGTTATTAATAACCCTAAGCTTTACGTATATATCCAAAAAATTTTATCTTGGAAGATCGATAAGGAGTACTTTGCCGAAAAGATGGAGAAAGAGCTTGGTAAGAGTGTTGAGAACTTTTCCACAACACTACAAAAAGACGAAAATCTTCGTCTTGAGTTTGAATCATTGTTGGATCAGGTGGCTTCTTTTAGCACAAGTCACGATATAGGGAGTGATGAATTACTGAAGGTCATCAAATCTCGTTTAAAGAATTACAACAATGAAACGCATCATTGAATTTGCGATGTGCTCATAGAACCACCCAGTAGTAGTTGGCCGTTAGTGGCGCCTATGCCCTGATCAAAGGAAATCATATTGACTCAAGCGTTAAAGACCTCGCCTGTCGATCTTTTTGTTCTTTGTGCTAGTGTGTTTCTCCGTAATTGATGTCGGTATCCAGTAATAAGTAATATCTGGCTGCGTTTCTTAATGTTTTGATTGGTCGTTATGTCTTTCAAGATGTTCTCTATCCGGGGCACTTCGCCATCAGTTAAAGGAACACTATATTTTATTAGACGCATCATTTCATCTTTTTTAGATTTTATCAAAAAAGAAAAAATATTGTAATTAATTTTAAAATACTGGTTATGATGCACTAGATTGCAAAACGGTTAAAATTTTCTATAGTGCCAGACGAACTGATCTTTTTTGTGAAACTTTACGGCACTTGCACCGTTATGATTGATCAATTAGAAATTCCCGTCAGCTCTTCCTGACGGGAATTTATTTTAACAGTAACAGGTTAAAGCAAGTGTATAATTTTACCTTGCTGGCACGATGATTAGCGGCATGAAAGAGGAACGCGTCCTGCGTTAGTCACGAAAGTGCCCAGGCGTCTGCGGAGCGTTTCTGTTGATCGCTGGCCAAAGGAGACCCCACAGATACCAGCATGTCTGAGGAGGCCCCAGGCTGCCCACGGTCACACCTGCTGATGCGAGCAGCCGGCGTGTTGTTCGCACACTGGATAAGGAATCAAGCCGAAGCCTATGTCGTCATCTTTTTACTATTTATCATCCTCGATAAAGCGTGCAAGGCGATAGCTGTAGTCACCGTCTAAGTGGACAAGATCCGCTTTGGACATATTCTCCAGAAAACGGTCGATAATTTTAGGACCGTAATCGAGATAGAGTTCTGAGATTGATCGATTTGTCGTTACCAGCAGACTTTTCGATAATCGCGCATTGAGTATGGCGAACATGAGCTCTTTTGTCCATGGCGTAATCCCTTCTGCACCAACATCATCCAGAATGAGCAGATCGGCATCTGCGATGAATGTCATGAGTTCGCGCTCTGTGAGCGTACTTTCTTTCGCCCAGGTTGATTTAAAGATGAGCTTTAGAGCCGGGACATCAATAAATAAGCACGTTTTATGATACTTCTGGTCAAGCAGTTTACTGATTCCTACGGCCAAATGCGATTTGCCCAGGCCGGGTTTGCCGTAATAAATCATTCTCGCCGGCTTATTTTCTCCTATCTTTTTAACAAATGCAATAGCCTGTTCGACCGCATGGATCTGTGACGCATTCTGGACAGAAAAGTTTTTTAACGTTGCCTGTTTTAAGGCATCGTTGATCGTCGACAGTTCGGAAAATCGTTCACGCTTGATTCTGTCGGCCTCTTGTACCGCCTTCTGAGACAACGCGCAGTCACAATGCTCGGTGATCGTCGTCCGTGAACCTTTTCGTGGCCCGCCGACCATGCGCATTTTATAGACGTTCAGCGCTCTGCCGCAATTACGGCAATGCGTGACATTGACTAAGGTTCGCTTCAAATCAATACCGTCTGCATGAAAGAGATCAGCTAAGCGACGCATGATAACACCAGCTTTTATGAGATGAATTAACGCTGCACTTATTTCTTGTTTATTCCCCCGAAAGGCGCGAGCACTTCGAAGCATGGAACCGAAAGCTGGCGACGCGTGCGGTAACAAGAAAGTAATCAGAGAGATGATTGATAGATTGCAGGGCAGAGGACAGTGCAGCCTGATTTTTCCTGGATCACTTGCCATTTTAGTGATAATCATTTTCAGTTTCAAGAGTGAGTCATCAAAGAAGAGACAAATAGTTTATTGAAATTCACTACCCATTTCATATTGCTCAAACTTTGTATCCGATTTCATATTGCTCAAACTTTGTATCCGAAGATTAATCATTATCACCAACTTGAATGGTCACAAAACTGTCATGGTTAATACGCACTTCAGGGTAGGATATTGATTGAAAATGAGAACCATTATCACTATAATTTTAAGCATACATGTGATGAAAGTCACAATGCCACTGAGAGCAGTTTATGAAGATCAACCCATTTATATTGAAAACACAGTGATCGACGATATAGAAACAAGAGAAATATAGAAAAGAGGGAGAATCATGGAGGAAAAAGCTTTGCTCGAAATTGAAGATTTGCATCTTTCATTTGACACGTATGGAGGAGAAATCCAGGCGATTCGCGGAGTGAATTTGTCACTTCGAAGAGGTGAGATACTCGGTCTCGTCGGTGAATCCGGCTCTGGAAAATCAACCCTGGCAAAGGCAATTATCGGCTTGCTTCCCAAAAATAATACACGAATTAAGAAGGGGCGTATATGGTACAAGGGATTAGACCTGGCCGGGGCGAAAGAGCATGTCCTGCAAAGTATTCGCGGACGAGGGATTTCGATGATTTTCCAGGATCCCATGACTTCATTGAATCCGACGATGAAAATCGGCAATCAAATTATGGAGGCTGTGAAGACGCATCAGAATCTTTCGGGCACTGAAGCGAAAGAGAAGGTTTTGCAGCTGCTACAACGGGTCGGAATCAAGGATGCCAGTCTGCGAATGAAACAGTATCCACATCAATTTTCCGGTGGCATGCGGCAGCGAGCGATGATCGCGATTGCATTGGCCTGCAAACCGAATATTTTGCTTGCTGATGAACCAACGACAGCGCTTGATGTGACTGTTCAGTCACAGATTATCGAACTGCTGAAGGATATTCAAAAAGAGAACGGCATGTCCATTATTTTTATCTCACATGATCTCGGTGTGATTGCGAATGTGGCGGACCGGGTAGCCGTCATGTATGCGGGAAAGATCGTCGAGATTGGCACATCATCGGATATTTTCTATCATTCCAGGCATCCCTATTCGTGGGGGCTGCTCAGTGCAACACCCAGTCTGGAAACAACCGGTGATGTGCTATACACAATACCAGGCTCTCCGCCGAATCTGCAGCTGCCCATTCGAGGTGATGCGTTCGCACCGAGAAATAAGTATGCCATGAAAATCGATCAGATCAAGCAACCACCGATGTTTCGGGTTTCCGATACTCATTTTGCCGCGACCTGGTTACTGCACCCCGAAGCGCCATCCGTAGATGTGCCGGAGGAGATTCGCAAGCGCGGGCAACAGGCCGGGAGTAAGCGACAACGCGAACACAAGGAAGATGAAAAAATAAAGCAGTCAGATAAAGTCATGCTTGAGGTCAGTCATTTGAAGAAATCCTTTTCAAATGGGAGAAGACAGTTGCACGCCGTTGATGATCTTTCACTCAAACTGTATCAAGGTGAGACCTTTGGCCTGGTCGGTGAATCGGGATGCGGCAAATCGACCCTGGGACGAACCATCATGGGCATCTATAAAGCGTCGGGCGGTACCATACGGCTGGAAGATCAGTCGATGGGTAATCATTATGGCAGACAAATGAAACGTGAGTTCCATCAAAAGATGCAGATGATTTTCCAGGATCCCTACTCCTCGTTAGACCCGCATTTAATCATTGGTCAAATTATCGCAGAAGGAATAGTCCTGAATGGTCTTGCAAAAACCAAAGAAGATTTAGAACAGCAAGTTGCCGAACTTCTGACAACAGTTGGTCTGGAACCGAATCTTGCCAGTCGCTATCCCTATGAACTTTCCGGTGGTCAGCGTCAGCGCGTGGGTATCGCCCGGGCGCTTGCCGTTCAACCGGAGCTGATCATTGCGGATGAACCTATCTCAGCTCTGGATGTTTCCATCCAGGCCCAAATTGTCAACCTATTAAAGAAGTTACAAAAAGAACGCGGACTTACACTTTTATTCATCGCTCATGACCTTTCCATGGTTAAGTATATAAGCGATCGGATCGGTGTGATGTACGCGGGCAAGATCGTCGAACTGGCGCCGGCAGATGACCTGTATCAATGCCCGCTCCACCCCTATACAGAGGCATTGATTTCGGCGATCCCGCAAGCAGATCCACTCCGCGAGCAGCATAAAAAAAGACTGATCTTTCAGCCAGATCGCCAGAAGACAGGAGAGGCATCGAAGAAGCAGCTGCGCCAAATCATTCCTGGACATTTTGTCTTCTGTGATGAGAGTGAAGTATCTGTATTGAAGGATAAGTATGAGCGGTTAACTCAGTCTAAAATACGGGGTTAAATCATCAGCGTACAGGATTGAGTGCTTGATAAAGATCAGGGTGAAAAAGAGACTTCCTTACTTGTTCGCACCTGCTCCCGCCTCTGAATCAGAAAGGAGAATCGTTATTGATGACTTCACGTTCAAAACAGGATCCTGAAATGATTGAAATATGGGATGATGTCGTCCGGGTCAGGGATCTTGTCCTCGCGATTGCGATCAGCAGTATCACAACATTGGGCGGCTATTTTGCTGCACCGGACCATGCGCCGATGCCGCTCTTATTTGGCTTAATCGGAGCGGTGATCGGGTTTATGGTTTGCTCACTCTTCATTAAACCCAAGCGTATTTTTGAAGAGACGGAAAGGAAGAAATAATGGATGGGCCTTGTTCTCTTAGTAGAAATGATCATTGCAGCTGTTGGGGCTGCACTTTTATATACAATTATTGGCATCATCCCGGGGACGGACGAAACAGCCGTTCTGGTTCCTGTCACACTGATCTTAGTGCTCGCCGGTGTTCAACCTGTCGTTGTCCTCTGCTTTTTTATCTCAGCTGCGATTGCCAATAACCTGATGGATGCGGTACCTGCAGCCATTGTCGGGATTCCCGGCGGCGTTATGGCAAGTCCGCTCGTTGGCCATGCGCTGTTACTTAAACGAAAGGGAATGGCCGACCGATCGCTGCGCAAAATGGCCGGGGGTTCACTGATCGGTGTACTGGTCAGTGTTCCGGTCAGTTTACTGCTTGCAAGAAGTCTGATTCCGCTTGCCGAAGTCATTAAAGCGTACGCCGACCCGCTCTTCTTTGCCGGCGCTGTTTTACTTGCCTTGCTGAGTAAGAATAAGGTACTGGCACTTGCCTCCATTCTCCCTTTCACACTGCTCATTGAAGGGCTGCGCTATCTCTATTGGGGCATCGGCATTGTACCAAAAGGAACAACGGTGTTCATTTCGTTCTTTCTCGGCATAACGATTGGACCGATCATTTTGACTCTGTTTGAGCTGCTGAATAAAGAGAAAAGAGAACGGATGAAGTGTGATCAGCCGCGTAGGATTACCCTTCAGAAAGTGCCCTTTGAATGGAAATCGCTCAATCCGTTTCATGCGTTGAAAGAACAGGAATGGATCACAAGCGCTGTCGCGTCATTGGTCAGCTGTTTTACTTTTATTCTCAGCCCGGTCGGGATGACGACGCTTCTTGGCGAACTCTTTTCAAAACGGACGAAGGATCCGGTTGAACGGTCGGTACTTGCAATTACAACGATGAATGCACTGGCAAACGCGACCTATCTTTCCGGGACGCTGATCCCGCTGATCGCGTTAGGTATCCCCCTTTCTCCGGTTGCCATAGGCCCTGCTCATGCGCTGTTTGACGCACCGCCAGTCTTCACTGCAACGCACAATATGCACCACATCCTTTCGCAGACTGATTTCATCTGGGCGACAGTGATTGGCGCCGGCGTTGCCCTCATGGTCACGTATACGCTGGCCATCAAATATGCGCAATCGATATGTGCCTTTGTGTTCAAACGGATTCCTCACGAAGCCATCCTTGGCCTGTTTTGCGCTTTCGTTCTCCTGCTTGCGTATATGGATGCAGGCTGGATGAATATCGGCGGCGTCATGCTGATCGGACTTGTTTCGGGCCTGCTTCACCGCTGGGGCGTGGGTTACGGGATCTTATTCATGGTCTTGTATACGGCGCCATGGCTCGTTTCGGTATTCTGATCCTAATCCGTTCTCCGGAGCGGTCTGCGCCCGAAACATCCGCCGCGCTGATGCGCGCACGGGATGCAGGATGGTTCACTGATCGGACTTTTAATTTTAGCTGATGAACCAAGGTATCATCGCTTGTTCAGGAGGTAACGAAGATGGACGTGTTCGAAGATCTTTTTCATCGAATTAAAGCAGATCCTGAAAATATTCGTTTCACAAATAACAACATCGATCCGCTCTACTATGCCGCCCCAACAGCAAAGCTGCTAATCATCGGGCAGGCTCCGGGTGAGATCGCGCAGAATACAAAGATAATATGGAATGATCGAAGCGGCGTACGGTTACGGGAATGGATGGGCGTATCAGACGATACTTTCTACCATTCGGGGAAAATTGCCGTGCTTCCGATGGATTTTTATTTTCCCGGCAAAGGGAAGAGCGGCGATTTGCCGCCGAGAAAGGGATTCGCGGCAAAGTGGCATGATCCACTCATCAGGGCGATGCCAGGTATCGAGTTAACTTTATTAGTTGGCGCCTACGCGCAGAAGTACTACCTGAAGGCGCATTCAAAAATGACATTAACTGAAATGGTTAAAAATTATCGCGATTATTTACCCAGCTATTTTCCATTGGTGCATCCGTCACCACGAAACTCTATCTGGATCAAAAGAAATCCCTGGTTTGAGGACGGCGTCTTACCAGATTTGAAGAAATTGATTAACCGGATTCTATCGTAAATCGTGCTGATTCAACCGACAGATGATGAAACGCGGAGGTGAAATGAATGAATCGAGTGATTCGAGATAAACTTTCCCTGCTTCCGAAACAGCCCGGCTGTTATTTGATGGAGGATCATCGCGGTACGGTCATTTATGTTGGAAAAGCAAAGATCTTAAAGAGACGCGTACACTCTTATTTCATCGGCAAACATAATCCAAAAACGGAGAAATTAGTGAGTCAAATTGCTGATTTTACGTTTATTGTGACTGCATCTGATGTTGACGCACTCATTCTTGAAAATAATTTAATTAAAAACTATCGTCCGAAATACAACATCTTGCTGAAGGATGATAAAAGCTACCCCTATATAAAAATAACGGATGAGCGCCATCCCAGGCTCATCATTACCCGACAGGTGAGGAGAGATAAAGGGAAGTATTTCGGCCCCTTTCCCAATGTAAGTGCTGCTAATGAAACGAAAGCCCTGTTGGACCGTCTCTATCCACTGAGGCGGTGCCCGCTTACCGCCCGGCGGCCCTGTCTCTATTACCAGATCGGTAGATGCATTGGGTGTTGTGCCAGGGAAGTGAGCGAAGAAGAATATCGCCGGGTAACGCGTAAAATCGTTCATTTTTTTCATGGCGGGTTCAGAGCAGTTGAACGAAGATTAAAAGAGGAGATGCGGGGGGCATCGGATCGGCTAGACTTTGAGAAGGCCCGGGAGCTCCATGATTTGATCTCTTGTATTGAAGCGACGATGGACAAGCAGAGCATCAATAACCTGGATTTCGTCGATCGCGATGTGTTCGGTTACGCTTTTCAGGAAGGCTGGCTATGCGTGCAGGTTTTCCATATTCGCAGTGGAAAATTATTGCAGCGTGCAGCTTCATTCTTCCCCGTGTATGCCGAGCCGGAAACGGGTATACGTGCTTATCTGGGACAATTTTATTTGGGCCATCGCCATATCCGGCCAAAAGAAATCTTGATACCGGAATTGGATGATGAAAAAACGATCCAGAAATTTCTGGGCATCCGTTTGATCCATCCCAAACGTGGCACCAAAAAGAACCTTGTACAGATGGCCTGTCAGAATGCACGCATCGCGTTGCAAAATAAGCTGTCGTTATCGAAACTGGAAGCAACGGGCATTAAGAACTGATTACTTGCTGTTCAAAGGGGGCATCTGGGTTATGTCCTGTTCTCGTTCAAAAAGTAAAACCCTCTCTTCAAACAGAGGGGACGCGGAACAATTAATGGAAGCCTTTGTCGCATCCGGTTCGTATAAACGGCTAAAAGAACTTGAAAAGGAAGGGAAGGCACTTCGAGACTGTGTGCGCGGCTGTCTCAGCAGTGGTGAATCCAGAAGGTATGAGATTGGCAGTCATCTGGTGGCGAAGTTCATTCCTAAAAAAATTTATCAATATGATTACACTGGACTCAATGAATATCTGTATAATCTTGGATTACTCCAGAGACTGACGATACTGACCAGTCGCAATTTGAATAAAGACCAGAAACTGCTGGACTTATTTGAACCGTACCACTTAACTCCGGAATATTATGTTAAGCCTTCTTTTAATCGAGCGGGGCAGAAACTGATAAAGAGTGAGCAAATACCTGAAGTGAATTTGACGCTGAACGATGCGGCGATACGAATCAGCCGAAATCGCAGTCAATTAAAAGCCGTAAACGCTGAGTATGAAAAGCTGAAGGATGAATTGGCCAGATCCAGTCAATTAGCTGCGAAAAAGAAAGTCAGTTATAAATATGGCTCATTATCCCTTCTTCGAAAGCCCCTGCGTTATCGGTTCACGCATCGTTCAAATCAAAGGATGATTCATGCGTTAATTAAATTTGGGAAACCAGACTTTGATGGCATTGAGCATTACCTGTTTAAAGGAATCATTAATAAGAGCGAATTTGAGACATTCAGGAAGCTTAAGGATGTTCGATTAGATTTTGTTATTCTTAATTTAGACGATGAGGCGAAGATGCAGAATTATTTCCGCCGAAAGTGGACCAATCATTTACTCTTTTTGAATGAGTGAATGAGGTAGCCGTGACAGCTTTTTTAATTGGTAAGTGATTAATGCCGGCAAACGCACCACTTTAGTGGCGGGAGGTTCACTTAGTGAAAAAGAATCGAATCAATAATAAAGCACATCAAAATAATGTAGCTTTATATTGACGACTCCAGCTAATATATCTAATATAATGGTTAATAAGTAAACACAAGCGATTCTTATCCAGAGCGGCGGAGGGACTGGCCCGATGAAGCCCGACAACCAGCATAGTTGCATGGTGTCAATTCCAGCAGAATATATTCTGCAAAGATGAGAAGACAGCGTATGAATCATTAACTCATGCCGTTTTCTTATCACAGAAAACGGCATTTCTTTATGACCATTTTAAATGACTAATTTGAATAAAAGAGGATGACAAAAGTGAGTGCGAGTGATGACATTGTTACGCAATATAAAAAACATCTAGCCGACTACATAAAGCTGCCTTCAGTTTCTGCCCAGAACAAAGCTATTCCCGAAACAGCGGAATTCTTGCGGAAATTATTTACTCAGGCAGGTGGGCAGGCAAGAGTGTTCCATGATTATAAATACCCGCTAGTGTATGCAGATTTTCAGCCGGAAGACCCGCAGAAAAGGGCGACGACTGTATTATTTTATAACCACTATGATGTGCAGCCCCCGGAACCTCTGGAAGAATGGCACTCCGAACCGTTTACGCTGACCGAAAAGGACGGAAAGCTTGTCGGCCGCGGAGTAGCTGACTGCAAGGGTGAACTAATTGCCCGGCTTACTGCCCTGAACATCTACAGGCAGGAGCACGGTGATTTTCCCTTTCAGGTCAAGTTTTTTGTTGAAGGTGCGGAAGAAATCGCCAGCCAGAATCTGGAAGACTATCTGAAGAAATACGCTGATCTATTTCAGACTGATCTGGTGGTCTGGGAAGGCGGTTCAAAGACCTCGCAGGGCAAACTGGAAATTACCGGCGGCAATAAGGGGATCAGCTGTTTTGATCTGGTCACCCGAACCGGCAAGGATGATATTCACTCCTCATCAGCTGCTTATATCGAAGGCCCGGGATGGCGCCTGGCACAGGCACTGGCTACGCTGCGCGATGTAAATAGCGGCAGAATTCTCGTTGACGGTTTCTACGATGATGTGGAAGAACCTTCCCCGCGAGCCAGGGCGCTCATCGACAAGATGTATCTTGATAAAGAATCGGTTAAGAAACTCCATGATCTTCAGCTTCCATTTCTTTTTGACAATATCAAGGAAGCCTATGCTTTTGAACCAACCATCAATATTGCCGGTTTGACAAGCGGCTATGAGGGTGAAAGTGTCAAGACGGTGCTGCCGCATACGGCACGGGCGAAGATTGATGCTCGTCTGGTACCGCATCAGGATCCGGTCGATATTTATAAGAAAGTGCAGAAGTATTTGAATAAACGAGGGTTCAGTGATGTGAAAGTCGAGTATCTGATGGGGGAAAAGAGTTATCGTTCCGACCTCGACGCACCGATTGTCAGGAGCATACTGGACGTTGCCGCGAAGGTTTATGGCGGCGAAGACCATTTGCAGCTGCTGCCGACAAGTTCAGGAACCGGACCGATGTATCTCTTTAATCACTATCTCCATGCACCGCTGATGTCTTTCGGAATCGGTGATCCGGGTTCGGGCGCTCATTCACCGAATGAAAACGTACACCTGGATAATTATCATCAGGGGATCCGCTTTTTGACGGCGATTTTTGAACATCTTGCCCGGAATTAGCTCGATTCATTATATGGCAGGTATGAACGGTTTACTGATTTTCCTGTTGATGTCCATTACCGGAATCTTACTTAACCGTACGCATCAAATAATGATCCCCACCTGAATTTAGCTTAGATGGGGAATTATCTTATTTTATAGAAGTGAAGATGATGTGCTCCTAACCTTGGCGGAACGCAAGACCCGTGACAGATCTCCCAAAAGATTGACGGCAAAGATCTGGATTCAGCAGACGATGCTATCAAGCAGTTGATCGATCGATTTGGTTCGTTGTTCTCAGGATTGCAGTCCAGCCTTCTTATTTCAGTTGTCGATTTCATGGAATAATCACGTGTAGCACGTTGAATCAGGTGTTGTATGAACCTATGGTAATCTTGATTAATCTCAGCCAGTCTCTGCACGGACTTCTGAGATGTCCTGCAATCTTACATATACTGGACACCTCTATCACTCCATAAAAATTATTTTCATCATAACAGCATACTATTTGACTTTTTTTCATGGGCCATGCTACTATTTCACTTTCAGATCTTCCGGCGCTTTGCCGCCGGGGAAACAATTAAAGGAGGTCTTTTGTGGAAAAGAAAACGAAAAGCAAGCTGTTACCTGTCGTTTCTTCAAGTATTATCGGCGCGACGATTGAATGGTATGATTTCTTCCTGTATGGTGTCGTGGCCGGTATGGTGTTAAACCAGCTGTATTTCCCGAGCAATGATCCTTTTTTGTCGACCTTGCTCGCTTATGTCACATTTGCCGTCGGATTTTTCGCCCGACCGGTAGGTGGCGTCATCTTCGGACATTTCGGTGATAAACTTGGGCGTAAGCGGATGCTGATTTTAACGGTCATGATTATGGGCGGAAGCACCTGCCTGATCGCTATTTTGCCTACCTATGATCAAATCGGCATCTGGGCACCGATCATTTTACTGCTGCTTCGTGTTGTTCAGGGAATTGGGCTTGGCGGGGAATGGGGCGGTGCCATCCTGATGACTTATGAGTATGCCCCGAAGAACAAGCGTGGTTACTATGCCAGTTTCCCTCAGATCGGTCTGTCCTTTGGCCTTTTGCTCGCATCCGGTGTTATCGGGCTGCTTACCGCACTTCTGTCCGATACCCAGTTCCTTGCCTGGGGCTGGCGGGTCGCCTTTGGTCTGAGTATTGTCCTGCTCATTACCGGGCTCTGGATGAGAATTGCGGTCAAAGAAACCCCGGAGTTCCAGAAAGTGAAAGATACGAATAAAGAAACTCGCATTCCTTTTAAAAAGATGTGGAAGGGCAATACACGGAAAATCATCGCAGGCATGGGCACCCGGTACATCGATGGTGTGTTTTTCAATGTCATGGGCGTCTTCTCGATAAATTACCTGACGAATCATATTCACATCAGCAATTCGATGGCGACGCTCGGTGTTTCTGTTGCCGCATTCGTCATGTGTTTCTTTATTCCTCTGTTCGGCTATTGGTCCGACCGAATCGGCAGAACGAAAGTATATTTTTGGGGAAGTTTAATTACAGGAATATCAGCGATGCCGGCTTTCTGGATGATGGGCCACTCATCAGGAAACACCTGGCTGATCTGGCTGGCGATCATTATTCCGTTTGGCATCTTATATGCGATTGTCTACGGGCCGGAAGCCGCTCTGTTTGCCGAATTGTTTGATGCGGAAGTTCGCTATACAGGAGTATCCTTCGTCTATCAATCCTCTGGCATCTTTGCCAGCGGGATTACCCCGATTATTGCTACATCACTGCTGCAGGCAGGCGACGGATCACCGCTCTTGCTGACCCTGTATGTCCTCTTCTCGGGGGTTGTAAGTGCTTTGTCGGTGGGATGGATTGCAGAACTGAAAAAATAGCGCGATAGAATTGGTTATGCTGAACTTCGGCGGGGGTTAACATCTGGATGATCGATTTTATGCGCAGTAAGAAAATCCCAGGAGAAGTTGAGGTTGACTTCTCCTGGGATTTCGTCTTATAAAATTATCATTGAATCGATCTTTTCACGATCACATGTAATGAATGTTGTCTCATAAATTCTGCACTATTTGTGCATTAAAGGCATCGCCACCGTCAACATTGGCACTTTGGAAGGGTGGCGGATGCAAACCTTTGTCGATCAGTTTCTCAGCTGTTTTCAGGACAATAAAATTAACAATTAAGGCGCTCAATCGACGTCGAGACAGGCTCCATTTTCTAGTTCAATCCATCTAATTACGTCGCAGAATCTTCAAAATCACCGCAATTATCAATGACCAGGTTGTATACGTCAAACAGTCTTTTTCCACTAATGTGTCGCAAACTTACTTGCTTTGAATACGTCAAATTGGGTAAAGTTAAGTCATCACAACAACCAGAGAGGATCCTTTTATGATGACTACTCTATCTATCGCCAATCGCTAACTGCTGTCCAGCTATCAGAAACAGCTGACAAAGGTGGTAGCCTGAGCAAATTTATCCAGGAAAAACATAGAACTCGCAAGGGATAGGGACACTTTTCTATCTTTCAAGTTTTAGTTGCTTTATGGTATAATTATCCTACGTTAAAGCATACACTGCTAATGCACAAGCTGAAAGGTGGTATTAGTGGTTATGGGTGATAAGAAGGAGGAGAAAGACATGACCGAAGCCATTCGTAAAAAAGAGAGAGAAGATATCAGGAAGGCGAAGGTTATGGCCTCTTTTAAAAAGATGGCAAAGAAGTATGCTAAGACTCTGAAGAAATTGAGTAAAAACTGAAAATGGTTAAAAGCATACATCTAACGGCTGATGATATTAGAGATTTTCATAGGTACGCTATAAAAACATATGGCGGTATTGAAGGAGAAACATCCTCTGACTTGATTGAATATGTTGCTGAACGACCCTATCAAATTGTGTTTGGGGTAGATAAATATCCGACAATCTTTGATAAAGCAGCTTATTATTTAAAGTCATTTGCAGATAATCAATACTTTACTGATGGTAACAAAAGGACCGGGGTTTTATGTGCCATTACCTTATTAGACGTGAACGGTTTTGAGTTGACGCTATCACCTATGCAACTTTACGATTATGCCATACTGATTGCAAATAAGAAAATAACCTCGATTAAAGAGATTGCTTCTTATCTTGAAGCCAACGTAAATTTTCTTACTGAGTGACTAAACGGCCACCTGCTTTAGCAGGTGGCCGTTTAGTCAGCGATCTCAATAACGATCATTAATCCCGTGATTATTTCAGAATCTGCTTCTTGGTCTCCGGGCCCCACAGGATGGTCAGCACGGCGACAACGGCCATGAAGATACCGATGGTGATGAAGATGCTGACAGGTCCCTGAGTGCTGAGTAAACCGGCAACGGCATAGGGGGTGATAATCGTGAAAAAGCGTCCGACAGCCTGCGCGGTTCCGTTGCCGCGCATCCGCAGCCGTGTCGGGAACAGTTCAGGGACATAGATGGCCAGGCCGATCGCCATGAGGATGTAGATGCAAACGGTCATTAGAAAACCGATGATCATGATCGCGGTCGGATTCGTTTGAAAGGCATAAGAGTATCCGAAGATAGCGGTCATAATGAAGGAACCGACGATCATCCATTTACGTCCGAATCGGTCGACGGTCAGCCTTCCAATAAAAGCGCCGACCGGTGCACCGACCATCATCAGTGCTGTATAGCCAAGGGATTTGGAAATCGTGATGCCGCCGTTGACAAGCAGGGTGGGTACCCAGGTCACAAAGGTGTAGGCAACAGTGTTGAGCGCGGCAAGAATGAAGCAGCCGAGGAGGGTCTTCTTAATCTCATCTCTGCCGAAAAGTTCGCTGAATTTGCCTTGCTGCTCGTCAATCTGATTAAACTGGCTGCTGTCCTGAAGGTCCGTACCGGGATGGCGTTCGCCGTATTTCTTCTCGGCTTCACGTTCGAAAATCGACACGACCTGTTCGGCTTCGCTGAATCGTCCCTGTGAGAAATACCATCTTGGCGATTCCGGCAGGCTGCGGCGGAAGTACCAGACAATTAACGAGGCAACGCCGACAATGACGAACATCCAGCGCCAGCCGACCGATGGAATGATAAGAAAACCGGTGAAGGTGGCAAGCGGGGCGGAGCAGTTGGCAATGACGGAAAGGCTGGCTACCCATTTGCCTCTTGACTTGGCCGGCATGAATTCGCCGAGCAGGGCGAAGCCGGTGACAATTTCTGCGCCGAGCCCGAATCCGCTGATCCCTCTGAGAATGATCAGCGTGATCATGTTAGGCGCAAAGAAACTGGCCAGAGAAGCCAGCCCGAAAATGAGCAGGTTGATCTGATAGGCAAATTGACGTCCTTTCGCGTCGCCGACGATGCCGGTAGCAATCGACCCAATGAAAAGTCCAATGAATGTTGTCGAGATAAATGCGGCGTTCAGAAACAGGGTTGACCATCCGGTCTGCACAAGACTGCCAAGGACGCCGCCGGCCAGATAGACGTCAAATCCATCGAGCAGCATGCCGAGCGTGATCAGGGTAAAGACTTTGTACATCGTCCCGGTGATGGGAAGATTATTAATCCGTGCTTCAAGCTGCTGCCGTTCTTGTTCCGTGTAATGATCGATTGCCCGTTCACTTGCTTTCCCTCTGCTCTTAATCCGACGATTACTGATCGTTCCTTCTGCTTCCATATATCCTCACTCCTAATTTATCCGTGGGATCCGGTTTCTTTTCCATCACCCCGGAAATTTATCTGTATCTTATAAATGGATCATTTGCTTTTTACTCTGCAGATGTATATTTCTCTTCCAATTGGTTCACTTCATCCAGTCCGATAAAACGATTAAACTGATCAAAGGGCACGAGTCTGTCCATAAAGCCTGCAGTGGTTTTACGGGTATAGAGTTCCTTGAGCAATTCTTGCTCGGCGAAGGTTTGTGCGTAAGCCAATGCTGTGGGATGAACCATGATCCGGAAACCCAGTTCCTGCAGCTCATCGGCTGTCATCAGCGGTGTTTTGCCGTGTTCAATCATATTCGCCATCAGCGGAACATCAGGAAATGCCGCTGAAATTTTTTTGAGCTCCTCTTTATTTTGCGGCGCTTCAATGAAGACCATGTCGGCGCCCGCCTGGTGATAGGCCCGGCTCCGCCGGATGGCTTCGTCCAGGTCGTAAACCGCACGGGCATCTGTACGGGACATGATCAGAAAATCACGGTGTTTCCGGGTACGGGCGGCGGTACGAATCTTCTCAACCATTTCCTCCATCGGGATAACCGCTTTGCCGTCCATATGGCCGCAGCGCTTCGGCCATTTCTGATCTTCCAGGAAAAGTCCGGCAACGCCGATCGATTCGTAGCAGCGTACCGTCCGGGCCACATTCATCAAGTTGCCGTAACCTGTATCGGCATCGGCAAAGACCGGGATATCCACGCAGTTGACGATCTCCCTGGCCCGGTTAACCATGATGCCGAAATCCGCGATTCCCCGATCGGGCATCGCCAGTTCGGAAGCTGAAGTGGTATAACCCGCCTGGAAAATGGCCTTAAAGCCGGTTCGTTCGGCGATTTTTGCGGACAGGCTGTCCGGACAGGCGACCATGCTGATAATCTGCGGTTCATGAACGAGACGGTTGAATTGTGCGCGCATTCGATCCGCTTTCATGGCTGCACCTCCTTTTTCAATGGCTGATGTCCGGCTATCCGGCTGGAAAAAGTATAGTCAGATTTATCGGACTTGCTGCTTCCGCTTAATTGCCTGAGTGCCGCTTCTTCTGCCTGAGAAGCCGCAAACAGTGTGCTTGCCGGATAAAAAACGACGCCGTAACCTTTTTTAAAAAGATCCTGTGCTGAGGAGAAAGTATGATTTCGTCCTTCGATCCTATCAATGCCGACAGGAAATTCTGAGGACAATGCCGCTGCCTGAGCTATGAATGTGTCATCCGTTAATCCGCCGATGATGATTAAATCGGCTCCCGCGTCGCGGTAAGCCCGAGCCCGGCTGAATGCCTCATCGATTCCCTTAGCTGCCAGGCTGTCTGTCCGGGCAATGATGAAGGATTCCGGGTTTTCCAAGGCGTCTTTTGCCGCATGAATTTTTCCGATCATTTCCTGAGTCTCGATCACTTTCAAGTTCTGAAAGAATTCAGAAACAGAAGGGGCGGACTGGTCATTCAGGATCAATGCCGAGGCGCCGGAACGCTCAAATTCTTTTGCCGTGTAAAAAGTATTCAGTGCATTTCCATAACCGGATTCCGCATCAATAATCAGCGGAAGGTCAACCGTCTGACGAATATACCTTAAATGACGGGCGCGTTCGGACATGCTCAGAAGTCCGTAATTGTCGGAGCCAAGCAATGTTCCCTCTGCACCAACGCTTGAGACGAGCGCTGCCGGAAAGCCTGTTTTCTGGGTCAACTTTGCGGAGATGCCGTCAAAAATGCCGGGAATCACCAGTGGTTTACCGGTTTGAATCTGAAATCGCAAATCGCTGCACAAATCATCGCTCAATACACTCACTGCCTTTCCTGTTCAGATATATTTTAATACGTGCAAAATTCCGAAAAATGGTGTATAAAAATCACCACCTTAAAAGAGACTCGTTAAAAAAAGGGTAAAAAAAATCCCATTCATGAGTGAATGGGATCGATGAGATAGATCTGCACGAATCCTATGATCATGAACAGGACACGCACGCACTAGCTAGCTTAATTGACCAACGATTGTTTATGCCCTACCAGTGAATGAAATTAGACAAGGGAAAGCCGGCCAGCCCTTGCACTCGTTCAGATAGTAGGTTTTGCAATCGTAGATTAATCATCATCAAACTAGCGACCCTTCGAATGTGCTTTCTTAAAGTATGATCAGTTTACACCACGGTTTGGAAGACTGTCAATCCTTAATTTCAGAAATTAGTGTATGTTGTGATTTTTTGATAGCATATTTTACGGTGCTCGCTGCGCATGCGGCATGATCACTTACTCATGATTCGCCCGGATCTTTTTTAATGTCGCGCAAATCGTCCGGCAGACTTAAGTCAGAGACTGTCTCCGAGTTGAAGGAAACATTCTTTTAACTTTTTGGCTGCACCGGTAACGTCCTGCTGCGAAAGAATCGCAGAGATCACGGCGATTCCGTCAATATCCGCCGGGTCCAGCCTGCGGAGGTTCGCTCGGTCGATGCCGCCGATCGCGACAATCGGGATGTGGACGGCCCGGCGGATGGCTTTCAACTCGTCAATGGAGGTCACGGTCGCGTCGGCTTTGGAGCGGGTCGGGAAGATGCTGCCGACGCCAAGATAGTCGGCGCCGTCTGCTTCCGCCTGAACTGCTTCCGCGACGGTCGCCGCCGAAACGCCGACGATTTTTTCACTTCCGATCAGCCGGCGGACAACCCGGGCGGGGAGATCGTTCTGGCCGACATGCACACCGTCCGCATCAACGGCGAGTGCGAGATCGACGCGGTCGTTGATGATCAGCGGAACGTGGAACGGCCCGGCCAGTTTCTTCAAAGTCGCAGCGATGTTGAGCAGTTGTTTTGACGACGCTTTTTTCTCCCGGAACTGCAGAAGCGTGGTGCCGCCGCGCAGCGCGTCACGGATCCGGTTAAAATAGCGGTCCGGGGCCGCCGGATCGTAAGGATCACTGACAAGGTAGAGGGAATAATCAATCGGCAGGTGAGGCATCGTCAATCACCCCTTTGGCAAAGTCTTCTTCATTCAAGGTTGAGAACGCGTCGAAGAGCCGGATTCTGAAGGAACCGATACCTTCAGATTCTCGGAGCCTTTCCTCGGCTTTTTGTCCGGACAGCCCCATGACGATAATGCCGCCGACTGCTGCGGCAAACCGATCATCAATGGTTCCGGCAAACGCGGCGATCAATGAATTCGTCATGCAGCCGGTGCCGGTGACGGAGGCAAGCCAGGACACGCCGTTATGCAGCCGTACGGTTCGTGTACCGTCGGAAACCGCATCGATTTCTCCGGTAATGGCGACCACGCAGTGCCGTTTGCCGGCGAGATGTTCGGCCACCGCACCGGCGTGTTCCATCGGGTCACCAGAGTCAACGCCGCGTGCACTGGATTCGCGCCCGGCCAGCACGTTGATTTCTGACATGTTGCCGCAAATGATGTCCGGATGAAACGTGTCCAGCAGGGCAAAAACCGTTTGTTTCCGGTAGCTGGTTGCGCCGGCCCCGACCGGATCGAGAATCACCGGGACATGGTGCCGGTTGGCCGACCGGCCGGCTTCCTTCATCGCGACCAGTGTGCCTTCATTCAGTGTGCCGATATTGATCACCAGCGCGGAAGCCTGAGCAGCCATCTCGGCAGCTTCTTCGGGACTGTCGGCCATGACCGGACTGGCGCCGACGGCCAGTGTGGCGTTCGCACAGTCGTTGATCGTCACGGTATTGGTAATCTGGTGAATCAGCGGATGGACGTCGTGAATTTTAAGAAAATCCTGATAAAGTCCGGCCTTTGTGATCATTTCTGCAGTACCTCGCTTTCCGGATACCAGCGGTAGAAATGATGGGTCGGGCCGCAGCCGTGGCCGATCGGCAGGCTGTGCTCGATCGCCCCCTGGATGTAGGTCTTCGCTTTTTGAATCGCTTCAGAAAGTTCCTCGCCTCTGGAAAGATAGGCGGCGATCGCCGAGGACAGCGTGCAGCCTGTCCCGTGTGTATTCTTCGTTGCCACGTGATGACCGGTGAACTCATGGAAAATGCGGCCGTCGTAGAAAATATCCGTCGGTCCGTCCGGAAGATGGCCGCCTTTGACGAGCACACGTTGCGGCCCCATGTGATAAATCTCTTGAGCTGCTTCATGCATGTCATCAAGCGACGAAACGTCACGGCCGACCAGCTTCGCAGCTTCAAACAGATTCGGCGTCACGACCGTGGCGAGCGGCAGCAACTGTTCGATTAAGGCGTTTTGTGCTTCCGGTTTGAGCAGGTCAAAGCCGCTCTTGGACACCATCACCGGGTCAAGGACGATGTATTCCGGCTGATACCGTTTCAATTTTTCCGCGATCACCTGAATAGCGGCCTGGTTGGACACCATCCCGATCTTCACCGCACCGACAGGAAGATCCTGAAATACCGCGTCAATCTGTTCACCGATGATCCTGGGTGAGAGGTCCTCAATATCCCTCACACTGACCGTATTCTGCGCCGTGACACTGACAACGGCGCTCATTCCGAACACGCCCAGTGCGGAAAAAGTTTTCAGATCGGCCTGAATCCCGGCGCCGCCGCCAGAATCCGAACCGGCAATCGTTAATGCTGTCTGCATTTTTCTTCACCCCTCAGATTTTCTCAATTCATGAACGCACCGGAGAAGCGGGGAGGAATCAGCAGAAACGGAGGATCAGCTTGCACGGCGCCGGATAAAACGGTTACATGTTACCTCAGAGCGTGACTGTCGAAACACAAAAAAGCGCAGGTTCGTTAAAACCTGCGCTGAAAGTTGTCATTGCTCGCTGTTCATACTTCCCTCCGCTGGCATCATCCAGATCAGGTATAAAGGGTCAAAGACATTGCGTCTTACTCTCAGCCGTTTACCGGCTCCCCTAGTACGAAAATGAAATTGTAGTACATTTCTAAAGTAACACATCATGTGTCGTCATTCAATGATTATTTGAGGATGTTTTTTATTAGCCGATTTCGCATTCCCCACCCGGAGAGAAAGATGTTGCTGCGAACGAGTTGCATCATCACAAATGCGACACATTCAAGTTGGATTCCCGAAGCTTTACACGCCAGTGACCACGGCCATTTTGCCTTTTAATAGGACGCTGCGGACGGGCGACACAGTCTTTGGGTTTAAAAGGGATTTTTTACACACACCTGGGGATTATGTTATATTGGAACAATACTGCCCGTGATCGAACCCTGAGTATTTGCTGAGTTTCAGTGAGAAAGGAATCGACAATTCGGTGAATTTTAAGAGATATATACGTGAAACAGACATGAATACGGTCCGAAGACTGATGCCTGAACCATTGCCGCCTGGGCCGTTAATTAGCCCGTCAAGCACCGATATTCATGGGAAGTGAGTTGAGTTTATGAGCAAACTAGAAGTCCGGCAGGTTTCGAAAATTTATGGTAAGAATCCAGACAGATGTTTACGTTTGCTGGATCAGGGCCTGACGAAACAGGAGATTCAGAAAAAGACAGGAATGACAGTAGGTGTCGGTTCGGCGAATTTTTCAGTCGAATCCGGCGAAATATTTGTCATTATGGGCCTCTCGGGAAGTGGTAAGTCAACACTTGTCCGTATGCTCAACCGCTTAATTAAACCGACTTCCGGTCAGATATTTATGGACGGAAAGGAAGTCACGGCAATGAACAAACGTGATCTCCGTCAGCTGCGCAGGAGTGGTATTAGTATGGTTTTTCAGCACTTTGCGCTGTCTCCGCATCGAACGGTACGCGACAATGCCGCCTACGGGCTGGAAATTCAGGGCGTGCCGAAGAAGGAACGAACAGAGCGGGCGAAGAAGGCGCTCGCTACAGTCGGCCTGAAAGCTTATGAGAGCAGCTTGCCGTCCGAGCTCTCCGGCGGGATGCAGCAACGAGTCGGGCTTGCACGGGCCTTGGCCAGTGATACCGATATTCTCTTGATGGATGAAGCGTTCAGCGCGTTAGATCCGCTGATCCGTAAGGAGATGCAGGATCAGTTGCTGGATCTTCAGGATGAGATGCAGAAAACGATTATTTTTATTACGCATGATTTGGATGAGGCGCTCAGGATCGGTGACCGGATTGCCTTGATGCGGGATGGTCGGATTGTTCAGCTTGGGACACCCGAGGAGATATTGATCCACCCGGCGAACGACTATGTTGCTCACTTTGTGGAAGATGTCAATCTCAGCAAGGTTATCACTGCCGGCCGGATTATGTCCCGTCCGGATGCGATGCAAGTGGGCCGGGGACCAAGAGTAGCTCTTGAGCTGATGAATGATAGCGGGATCTCCAGCATCTTTGTGGTGGATCGCGGGAAAAAGTTTCTTGGTGTTGTCGATGCGGAACGTGCGGCGGAAGCGGCAAAAAAGGGACAGAGCTGCCGCAATATCGTCAGAGAGGTCGAGACGGTTTCTGAGGATACGGTACTGAATGACCTGTTTGAGCAGATCTCAAAAGCGTCACTGCCGCTTCCGGTCGTGGATGAGCGGGGCCGCCTGGTCGGGATGGTTCGACGGGCTTCCGTGATTCATGCACTGGCCGGCATCGCCGCGCCACGTGATACGGAGGTGAAGTCATGAACGGTTCCGTTCTGCCGAAGATTCCGATCGGAGAATGGGCAAGTCTCCTGGTTCAGTTTATTACAGCCCATTTTTCCGGCTTTTTTGGGGCCATCGCAGATGGCATTGGCTGGTTTGTCGACGTGCTGGTCACGTTTTTCAACCTGATCACACCATTTGCTTTCATTCTCATCTTTGTTGTGATTGCTTTCAGGAGACGAGGCTGGGGCGTGGCACTGTTCACTCTATTCGGTTTGGTGCTGATTTATGACCTGGGATACTGGGAGCACGCCCTGCAGACGTTTGCACTTATTCTGACCTCGGTCGTTCTGTCCGTGGTTATTGGGCTGCCGCTGGGCATTCTTGCCGGAATCAGCAAAACCTTCCGGCGAATCATTACACCGATTCTGGATGTCATGCAGACGATGCCCTCATTTGTTTATCTCATACCAGCCGTATTTCTTTTCCACACCGGAATGCCTCCGGGTGTCATCGCAACGATTATTTTTGCGATGCCGCCGACGACTCGAATGACCAGTCTTGGTATTCAAAAGGTGCCTCGAGACTTGATTGAAGCATCCGAGGCATTCGGGTCGACCACGGCGCAGAAGTTGTTCAAGGTACAGATTCCTTTGGCCAGGCCAACGATTATGGCAGGAATCAATCAGAGTATCATGCTGGCGCTATCTATGGTTGTTGTCGCCTCACTGGTTGGTGCCCCCGGGCTGGGTGCCGATGTCTATATGGCTGTAACGGCACTGCGCACGGATGTTGGTGTTGAAGCCGGGCTGTCGATCGTCATTCTGGCCATTATCTTCGATCGGATTTCCAGAAGAGCGAAAGACATCAGCAAATGAGACTGAGCTGAGACTATCGGAGGCTATAACTACCCCTCAATAGGAGGCAGGCAATGCATTGAGAAAAATCAAACTGATCGTTGCAGGACTGATGATGATTCTTACCCTGGTTGTTGCCGGATGCAGCAGTATGATGGCTTCCTACGATCCAAATGCGCCTATCGGGAAACAGACCCATGACACGATCACAGGGATTGAACCCGGATCCGGTGAGATGCAGGTGTTGGAAAACAAAGTCATGAAAGACTATGGCCTGAATCATTGGAATTTGGAGTCCGGATCTGAAGCTACCATGACTGCTTCCCTGGATGATGCCATTCGGAACAGAGCGCCGATCATTATCACAGGCTGGACACCGCACTGGATCTTTCAAAAATATAATCTGAAGTACCTGAAAGATCCAAAAGGCGCCTTTGGTGCTGAAGAAGCGATTCACACGATTGTTCATAAGGGTTTCACTGATGAGGCTCCGAACGCGGCGAAGCTGCTGGATCAATTTTACTGGACTCCGGTTGATATTGAACGTGTCATGCTTGACATTCAGAATGGTTCCGAGCCAGGTGAAGCCGCAAGAAAATGGATTGCTGCCAATGCTGACAAGGTATCTGAATGGACGAAGGGTGTACACAAGGTCAATGGAAAGAAGATTACACTGGGTTACGTTGCCTGGTCATCGGAAGTTGCCAGTACCAATGTGGTGGCTGCCATTCTTGGTGATCTGGGGTATAAGGTGAACCTTGAACTGCTGGCTGCCGGGCCAATGTGGGCTGGTGTGGCACAGGGGAGCATCGATGCGATTGTGTCGGCCTGGCTGCCGACAACTCAAGCCGTTTATTTCATGCAATTCAAAGATCAGTTGACGGATCTTGGACCGAACCTTAAAGGTACGAAAATGGGGCTTGCGGTTCCATCCTATGTAAAGATCAATTCAATCGACGATCTTGCAAAATAATTTGATCGGCAATGGATATGAAAAGATGAAGCACCACTCAGGGGATTATTCCTGAATGGTGCTTATTATTCTGCTATTTTTTCAAAGCCAATTCAGATCGATAAACAGTCACGGTTGTGCCCTTGTCAATTTCTGAAGCCACATCGATGCTCAGCGAAAGGCGGTCAGCCACTTCTTTTGCGAGGAAGAAGCCGAGGCCGGTTGCCTTCTTGTCGCGGCGGCCGTTGTAGCCGGTAAAGCCGTGCTCAAACAGGCGCGGCAAGTCCTCCTTGAGAATACCGATGCCTGTGTCGCTGATTCGAACGGACCGCGGGGAAATACGGACGCTGACTTTGCCTTTTTTGGTGTATTTGACGGCATTGCTGATGATTTGTTCGAGCGCGAAGGAGAGCCACTTTTCGTCTGTAGTCCAGGTTGCGTCGCCATCAACGGTAACGCTCAGTCCTTTCCGAATGAACAGCGGGGCGAACTTGCGGACGATGGCCTGAATCAGCGGCTTCATCGGCACGTGTGTAAACCGGTAGTCGGTTTGTTCATGGTTCAGGCGCAGGTAGTGCAGCAGCATATTCAGATAGTTTTCCAGCTGGAATGTCTGATCTTTCAATTCGTCCCGCGTAAAATCATCCGTCTGTCCCATCAGGTTGAGCACAGAGAGCGGCACCTTCATCTGATGGCTCCACAGGCGCACCACGTCGGTTAAGTCCTCGTCAAAATGCCTGATTCCGGCCATTTTCTTCTCGTAGTAGTCTTTCTGTTCATCGAGCAGCTTCAGCAAGTCTTGTTCTGCCTGCGACTGCGGTGTTAAGTCAACCTGCGGGACGACTTGCCGGAGCCGTTCGTTGCGGCGGCGTCGAAACCGGTAATAGTCATAGCCGCTGAAAACAATCAGGACGGTCACACCAAACAGAAAACCCGACCAGAACGTATGCATGGGCAGACCGCGCAGGTAAAAGGTCAGGCTCATGACGAGCACAATGGTGAGGACAGCGTAAATGTAATCTTTTCGCTCACGCCAGAACATAACCGACACCCCGCACCGTTCCGATGTAATCGAAGCCAATCGTGTTCAGTTTCTTGCGCAGGCGGGCAATGTTGACCTGCAGGGCATTGGCATCGATGTAGTCATCCGATTCCCAGAGCTTTGCGAGCAGCACGTCTTTGGGTACGGTCTGATTGGGCTGTTCGAAAAAAGTGCGCAGCAGTTTGGCCTCGGTGGGCGTTAACTCAACTTTGTCCGCCCCTTTTTTTAATTCAGCGCCTTCCAGGATGAACCCCTTGAAGGTCAATTGTGCCTGAGAAAAGCTGTAGGTCCGGCGCAGCAGGGCATTGATTTTCGCCTTTAATATGTCGGCCGAAAACGGTTTGGTAACGTAATCATCGGCGCCCATGTTCATCGCCATGACCTGGTTCATTTCATCATCAGCCGAACTGAGAAAGATGATCGGGGTTGTCGCTCGCTTGCGAATCTCCGTCGTCCAGTAGAATCCGTTGAAGTAGGGCAGGGTAATGTCCATTAAGATCAGGTCGGGATTCTCCGTTTCAATTTCCTGGCGGACGCTGCGAAAATTCTGAACGGAAACCGCTGTATAGTCGGTCAGCACAGACTTCAGCTGTTTCACCATGGCTGCGTCGTCTTCGACAATAAATAGCTTTGTCATCAAATAATCTCCCGTAGTGATTGGCTATCCTCATTCTACTGAAATTCCGGACAGGGGACAAATACAAGAAGGGCACCCCGCAAATTTTGGGATGCCCGCTTGCGTGTTATCGTTCGACGATTCGATAATAAGCCCGGCTTGTTTGTCTGTAGATAAAGTAGTAAATGATCGCCACGACAGCGATCGTGCCCACGCTGGTCAACAGCAGCAAACCGAAGCGGGTCGTGCCGAACAGACTGATCAGTTTCTGAATCATGATAAACGCGAAACCGAAGTGAACCACTGCGACAACAATCGGCAAGAAGAATACAAGCAGCACTTGTGAGCGAATCGTCTGCCGCACTTCGTCACCGCTTAAACCGACTTCCTGCAGGATTTTGAAGCTGCGCCTGTCCTGTTCGCCTTCAGAAATCTGCTTGTAGTAAATGATCAGTGCCGTGCCGAGAATGAAAGTGAACCCTAAGACGAGGCCGATGAACAGGAAGCCGCCGGCAAAGGCAAGAAACTGCCGGTGTATGTCATCATAGCTGAGTAAGGAGGGTGCGGTGCCGCGGAGCGCCTGTTCTTTTGTTGTATCGAGCCGCTGAATCTTATTTCCGTCCACGCGGTAGTCGGACAATGCCTTATTGAGCTTCGCCGCGTCCTTTGAGGCTGCGTCCGCGCTGATGGTCGTCTCAAAGCCAAGGGGTAAAATGTTTCCTGCCGCCTTGGTTGCAGCGTCTAAGACCGGCTGAATCTGCGCTCTCGAGTTGACGATCAGAATCAGCCAGTTTGCTGTGGTCAGCCTGATCGATGGGAAATTTCGGATGCCGTTAATTTTGTTTTTAATGTTAAATGTTTGATCCCCAAATCGGATGCTTGATTCCGTGAAGCTGCCGACGGCCGGATAGGCGATCGCTTGATTGCTGTTCAGGTGAACCGTGTTTCCTGTCAATTTTTTATAGGTCTCTGCGGTCATGAAATTAACCGTCGTCAGACTGGAAAGATTTTGTCTGTTCTCGAAGTTGCCGTTCTTCATTGCTCCGGTCAGACTGTTCGACAGTTCGTAGACTACTTTGTGTTTCATAGGTATTCCGCTTTCTTTGGCTACCTGATCAATGAACGCGCTGCTTCGTTGTTCGGTCGTATTGACCGTGATGATTGTGTTGCGGACAAAATAGTCATTCAGAAACCCATTGATGCTGGAGTAGAGCCCGACAGTAGTCGCCAGGGTAACGAATGTCATCGTGACAAGAATCGAGATATTGGCCAGTCCCACCGCATTTTGCTTCATGCGGTAGAGCATACCGGATACCGTGATAAAGTGCTTTGGCTGATAGTAATAGTTTTTGTTCTTTTTCTGCCGTTTAAGCAGCCAGATCGTAAAGCTCATGTAGAAGAGGAGCGTCCCGAAGATGACGAACAGCACAGCGATAAAGAATTTTGTCAGGGCATCGAACGGTGAGGCAACTGTTACCGCAAGATAATACCCGATGGCGAGGGAGACGATGCCCAGCACGGCGAGAAAGCCGCGTGACCGGGGCTCTTTTTCTCCTTTACTCGCGTTATTGAGCAATTCAAGACTGGACTGACGATGGATGGAAAAACTGCCGAGGATCATGAGCAGCAGATAGATACACGCAAAGGTAGCCGTTACAATACCGACTGCAATCGGGCTCCACTGCAAGTCGAAATAATTTTCACCAAGCAGATGAATAAAGATGAGATAGAGGAATTTGGCCAGGATAATCCCCAGGATTGTTCCGGCAATGACGGTTGCAAGGAGCATCATCAGCAGTTCCAGTGCGGCGATGCGGGCGATCTGCCGCTTCTTCAGGCCGAGAATATGATAGAGCCCGAATTCTTTTGTCCGCCGTTTCAGTAAAAAGCGATAACTGTAAATCATAAAGATGACAGCGAAGAGGGTCAGGACGATTAAGCCCAGGATCAGCAACATCGCAAAATTTCCCCATCCCTGAAGCTTTTTCAAGCTGGGACTGAGTAAAATGGTGGCGACCATCAGATTCATGATGAACATCACCACACTGGACAGGGCGAAGGGGAGAAAATTGCTGATCGACTGACGGATGTTGCGACCGGCTAATTTTAAATAAAGCATCTTAGCGCACCTCAGTTCCCAGAAGGTTGGTCATTGTCATGCTGATTTCCTGCATGAACGCGGCGGCTTCCCGATCGGCGCGGTAGAGCTGATGAAAGATGCGCCCGTCTTTTATGAACAGGACGCGCTTCGCGTGGCTGGCTGCAATCGCCGAGTGCGTCACCATCAGAATGGTTTGGCCCGTGCCGTTGATTTCTTCAAGAAGCGAGAGCAGGTGTTCACTGTTCCTGAAGTCAAGCGCCGCCGTCGGTTCATCGGCGAGAACAAGTTCCGGCCCGGTGATCAGTGCCCGGGCGATCACCACCCGCTGCTTTTGACCGCCGGACAATTCGAACGGCTGCTTATTCAGCAGATCGGCAATGTTCAATTTTGGGGCCAGCTCCTCTAAACGCTGCTGCATAACGCCTATCTTTTGGCGGCCAAGGACGAGCGGCAGGAAGATGTTATCCCGAACCGACAGCGTGTCAAGAAGATTAAAGTCCTGGAAAATAAATCCTAAATGGGTGCGGCGGAACTCGGCCAGCTTGTTTTCTTTGATTTTCGTCACATCCCGGCCATTGAGGATCACAGATCCCGACGTCGGTTTTTCCAGCGTCGCCAGCGTATTGAGCAGCGTCGTTTTCCCCGAACCGCTTTCCCCCATAATGGCGATGTATTCGCCGTCATCAACACTGAAGGTCACGTCTTGTAAGGCAATTGTTTTTTCTTTACTGAATCTTGTCTGGAATATTTTCTGCAGGTGATTGACTTGTAGCAGCATCGTGTTCGCTCCCTGAAACTATGATTTAACTGATGTGTTCAGTATACAGGCGATCGCGCGGCGTCCGCTGACATTTCCGGCCGGAAGTCTTACAGATTTGTCAGATTGGGCTGAATGTGCCGGCGGATGGATTACGAAGCACAAGACTTGGCGACAAACCTATCCATAAGTTTGATCATTTATTTTACCCCATATTGTGCATACAGATTTGCGCAAATAAGCGTGCCGATCCGGCGAATACTAATAATGGACGCAGTACAGTTCCAAATTTGCGAAAGGGGCAGGTCCGATGAATCATTATGAGCTGAAAGCCTATAGCGAAATTCAAGCCTGGCAGCGGAAAATACTGAAGCGCTCCGGCCCCGTCAGCCGGATCTCGAAGAAAGTGCAGACCCGGATGAACAACTGGATTCCGGAAAGGGTGCAGCGTGCGATCACTATTGCGATTAAAAATATGGTGCGGGCAACGCTGACCGGCTCTCATCTGACAACAAAGAAGAATCAGAGCCGTGGACTGTCGCTGGAAGAGAAGGATCAGAAGCTGAAGAAGAAAATTGAAGCATACCGGAAAGCAGCGATCGTGGAAGGGGCGGGTACCGGTGCCGGCGGGATCCTGCTTGGACTGGCAGACTTTCCGCTGCTGCTCTCGATCAAGATTAAGTTTCTGTTCGACGCGGCGGCGATCTACGGTTTTGACACGGCGCAATATGAAGAGCGCATCTTTCTCCTGCAAATCTTCAAGCTGGCTTTTTCCAGCGATGCCGTTCGCCGGGAGACGATGAAAACCATTGAGGACTGGGACAGCAGTCAGGCCGCCTTCCGTGACATGGACTGGGAAGAATTCCAGTTGGAATACCGGGACTACATCGATTTTGCGAAAATGATGCAGCTGGTTCCGGGGATCGGTGCTGCGGTCGGTGCCCTGGTCAACAACAATCTGATGCAGCAGCTTGGTGAAGCAGCGATGAACTGCTACCGGCTGAGACTGCTGACTGCGCCGTCGCGATTTGTTTAAAAGGGACAGATGAAAAAAGATCAGAGCGGCTGTCTCTGATCTTTTAAGCCTATCTTTTTATTGGTAAAGCTTAATACCATGCAGGTTTGTCGCCGTCGGTATTCGGTTTATTGATACCGACCGATTTGTGCACGTCCTTCGCAGGGTCCTTTACAAGGCTGGTAACGTAGGCTGCCACACTTTTACGTGAGACTTCCGTACCTTTAAACGTTTCGTTTTTCTGAGTTGTCTCATAGTCAATCTCATCTTTATTGGTCAGCCAGGCCGGGCGGATGATCGTCTCATCGAGGCCGGCATTTTCGACGACTTTTGCCGCTGCGCCGTAGCGGTCGAGATAACCGTCAAGCTGCTGATTGTTCCACTTGCCGAAATTGCCGGGCACCTCGTCGTAGATGCCGAGCGTGGAGATCCAGATCAGCCGGTTGACGCCGGCTTTCTTCATTGAGGCGACGACTGCCTTCGCCTGATCTTCAATATTTTGACCGGCCAGGTTCGCATAGACGATATCTGTTCCGTTCATCGCTTCGGTCAGCGCATTACGATCGGCTGCATCTCCGTCGACGACTTTCTCCCGGCTGAGATCCTCAGGTTTCAGGCGAGACGAACGGCGCAGAAAAAGTGTCAGATGCACGTCAGAATCAGCGAGCATCTGCTTTTCAGCCAGACGGGCAATCTGTCCATTGGCACCTAATACCAGTACATGACGCATCATGAAAACCTCCTTGACATTTCCATAACATAAACATGATTATGTTAACTTCACCATTCGGATACTGTTCATCCGTTGATCAGGATAATTCTCTGTTATGCCCGAGTCAAGAGGCGATGGTGATCCGAACTGCGGCTCGTCCCTAAAGGGCAGCAGATTGCCGGCGCTGGCGTACACGGATCACTTTGCTGAAGTCTCGGCCGATTTAAATGGGCGATGGCTTACGAGAATCGATTCGGTCGGGCACCCATCTGCCGCATCTTCCAGGTCGTCAAGCAGTTCCTCGGGAATCGGCCGGATTCCCTGATTGTCGTCGATGAGCGAGAAGGAGATGCCCTCATCGTTCGCATCAAAAATGTCCGGTGCTGTTGCCTGGCAGGCGCCGCAGGCAATGCACGTTTCCTGGTCGACCCGGGTGTATACCTGCGCTGATTCTTTTTTTTCTGTTTGACTCATGCTCATGCACTCCTTTCCTGTGACATGAAACGGATTCGGTGCAGCAACCGGCCGATCGGCTGATAAATCTTAAATTCGGCTAATAAAACGCGTTGCGACTGATCAACCACGATGAAATGAACCTGATTTTTACGAAAACGGTTAAAGATCAATCGTCAATCCCTGATTCTCACAAAGTTTCTTAACGTTTCTGCACCTTTTTCCCTATTTCGTTACCGGTTATTCCATTTAACAAGAATCGCTTCACTGTCTTTGGCTGCTCTGAGCGAATGGCGCTCGCGTGCATTGAGCCGGGCAAGTTTGCCGGGAACCAGCGTTGCCGTCTGATCCTGCGTCGAAAAAGCAATCTCGCCGCGGATCGGAATGACGGTAACGATGGCATCGTTACCGCTGTGTTCCGGGATGGCCTGTCCGGCCTGCAGGGTGAGATGGATAATGACCTGATCGCCATCTTTATAAAGAATATCTTTCCTGACGGTACTTGCCTGAAATGTGAAAACATCCATTGATGATTCCTCCTTAGGGAAAATCGTGTTACACTGCGATTGAAGAATCCCTTACAATGAAGATTGTAAAGGAGATTATGGGCACGTACTTTGATCGAGATCAAGAAACAGGCTGTTAAATGTGACGATAATCACAACAAGTAAGAGGATAAACAGCGTAACGGTGAAAAAATCAACTGTGATGTGTGGGGAGAGTCATGATCGATCGTTTACCTGAACTGGGCTGGCTGCAGCCATTATCAGAAAAGGAACGGACACAATTAGAAAAAGAAGGGCGCTTTCGTACGTATCCGTCGAAGTCCGTCTTATTTTTTCAGGGACAACCGCTTAGCGACTATTTCTTTATCCTTGACGGGCTGGTCAGCGCGTATCAGCAAAATGAAAGCGGTAAGCGGCTGTCGGTCAGTCTGTTCACGCCTGGCGACTTTTTCCCGCATGTCGGTTTGCTGACGGATGCAGGCGCCTATCCGGCCAATGCGGAGGCGATCACCTCCTGCAGGCTCTTTATTCTGCCGAAGGAAAAGGCATGGGCCGCATTTGAAACACTTCCGGCACTGCGCCGGAAGCTGACCCGATTTCTGATCCGAAAAAATCATGAGCTGATGCAGCGCTATTCGGATGCTCTGCTTCACAGCGCCGCCGATCGGCTCCTGAACTTTCTGCGTCAGCTTGCTTTAAAAATAGGCCGGCGCCGGGCGGACGGCTGGTATGCTATCGGGATACATCTTACCGGACAGAATATTGCCGATTACCTGGGTATTGCGCCGGAAACGGTCAGCCGCCTGCTGCATCAGCTGGTCTCCGAACGGTTCGTGCGACGGGAAGAGGACAGGAAATTACTGGTGAAAATTGACCCGCAGAAGGGCCGGTAAAAAGTGATGAGACAGCCCTCCGTTTATTCCATTTAAAAAAGTCCCGGGAATTGAACCTGAGACTTTGTGAGAATAAGTCTATCCTATTTTTCAGCTAAAGTCTTTTTTAAAGACTCAAATGCCAAACGATTATTATTCCCTGTCAGGGAACGACCACGATACGGTTGACTTCACCGGCAGCCAGCTGCTCAAAACCTTCATTAATTTCTTCGAGCGGAATGATTTTGCTGAGCAGTTGATCGACGGGCAGGCGCTTTTGCCGGAACAGACTGATATACCGGGGTATATCGCGGTTGGGCACGCAGCTTCCGAGATAAGAGCCCTTGATTGTCCGTTCTTCCGCAGCCAGGGTCACCTGGGGAAAAGAGAAGAGCGATTCGGGATGCGGCAGTCCGGAGGTGATCGTTTCGCCGCCGGGTCGGGTAATCTGATAGGCGACCTCCATGGCCGGGACGGCGCCCGCCGTTTCAAAGGCATAATCGACGCCGCCGTGGGTCAGCTGTTTGATTTTCTCAACCGTACCTTTTTCCCTGGAGTTGAAGACATGCGTCGCACCCAGTGACGTCGCGAAGGCAAGTTTACGGTCATTAATATCAACAGCAATGATCTCGCCGGCGCCGGAGGTAACTGTCCCCATCAGTGCGCTGAGGCCGACACCGCCGAGCCCGACAACGGCCACGGTTGCCCCGGCTTTAACTTTTGCGGTATTGATGACCTCCCCGACACCGGTCAGGACGGCGCAGCCGAAAAGAGCTGCCTGTTCAAATGGTACACTCGGGTCAATTTTCACCAGCGACCGGCTGGAAGCAACAATGTGGTCGGAAAAAGCGGAAACACCAAGATGGTGATAAACCGTCCGGTCACCGTCATGTAACCGGATCCCGCCGCCGAGCAGGGTGCCGGCGTTGTTCGCCTTTGTGCCTTCGACGCACAGTCCCGGACGTCCTTCGCGGCAGGGCAGGCAGTGGCCGCACGCCGGCTTGAAAACGCAGGCGACATGATCGCCGGGAGCCAGATCGTCGACACCTTCACCGGTCTTTTGAACGATGCCGGCGGCTTCATGGCCGAGCACCATCGGCATCGGCCACGGCCGGCTGCCATTGATTACGGACAGATCGGAGTGACAGAGTCCGGCTGCCTTAATCTTGACCAGTACTTCACCTCTTTGCGGTTCATCCAGCTCAAGTTCACGGACAGACAACGGTTTGCTTGTTCCATAGGGACGTGGCTTGCCCATTTCTGTAATCACAGCAGCTCTGATTTTCATCATTCAGCCCGGCTTTCTTTGGATAAAATTTCGGTCATTTCTGCATCACGTTGTGTTCTTATTATAATTTTCAATGTATGCGCTTACAAGTTTATTGCCTGAATCCTAATGATTCAGCCGGTTCAGTTTAAGAATCTTTTTGGTTCACTTAAAATTTGTTTTCACACTCTCTGCAAGTGGTTCATATTTAAGCTGAACAAGGAATCTGTTACTATTAAACTAATCATAAGTTTTAGATCGTGATGTATGCGAAGTTTGCGAGACTGGGGGGAGGATGTATGTCATTTACATTTATTCATGCGGCGGATATTCATCTGGACAGCCCGCTGATCGGACTCGAACACTATGAAGGTGCGCCGGTGGAACGGATCCGGAGCGCCACCCGGGATGCATTCGTCAACCTGATCGATCAGGCAATCACGCGGAAGGTCGCCTTCCTCATTATTGCCGGCGATTTATACGACGGCGACTGGAAGGACTACAACACCGGACTCTTCTTCACGAGCCAGATGGTACGCCTGCAGAAGGCCGGAATCCGCGTGTTCCTGATCCGCGGGAATCACGATGCAGCAAGCTTGATCTCGAGAGAACTGAAACTGCCGGATAATGTGAGTGAATTTCCGACTGATCACGCGGAAACAGACGTTATCGAAGAGCTGAAAGTGGCCGTTCACGGTCAGGGTTTTGCCTCGCGATCCGTGGAGGAAAATCTGGTCAAAGGGTATCCCGAACGCCGTGAAGGGTACTTTAACATCGGTGTGCTGCACACGAGTGCGACCGGGCGGGAGGGGCATGAGAATTATGCGCCCTGCTCCGTCGACGACATGATCGAGAAGGGCTACGACTATTGGGCGCTTGGCCATATACATAAACGTGAACTGCTTCATCCGAAAGATCCGGTGATTCTTTTTTCCGGCAATATTCAGGGCCGGCACATCAACGAGACCGGGGAAAAAGGCTGCACGCTGGTCAGCGTACAAAATGGCACCGTTGACACGCTTACCGAGCTGCCGCTCGACGTCCTGCGCTGGGAGCGCTGCGATCTTGACGCAACCGGGATGACCGATATTGAAGCAATGCGCGACAGTGCGCGGACGCTGCTTGAGGAGCGCTACCGGCAGGCGGGCGGACGGCTGCTGGCTGTCCGTTTTCAGATCCACGGCATAACGAAGCTTCACCAGGAACTGATTGTGCGGGAGGATTATCTGATCAATAATATCCGGTCACTGGCGCTGGAAGTCGGCAGCGGCGACATCTGGGTTGAGAAGGTGAAGATCGAGACGACGGATCCGGTCAGTCTGGCTGAACTGACCAAACAGGACACACCTGTGGCGGCCATCCTCAACACGATCAACCGGATGTCTGCGGATGAGGCAACTTTGCATCAGCTGCTTGATGCATTCCAGGACCTGAAGCAGGCACTGCCTTTTGAACTGAAAAACGGAAACGGCGGTTTTTCGTTTGATCGTACGGAATTCCTTAAAAAACGTCTGCCTGATGTTGAAGATCTGATTCTCTATTATTTATCCCATCCGGAGATGAGTGTGTCATGAGATTTGACCGGTTAACGATTCGCGCGTTCGGCCAGTTCACAGATTATGCAATTCCCTTTGATTCCGCAAAAAATTTTCATCTGCTGTTCGGTCTGAATGAAGCAGGAAAAAGTACGGCATTGCGGGCGATCACCGATTTTCTCTATGGGATCCCGGCGCGGACAACAGATTCGTTTCTCCACGATAATGGTTCGCTGAGAATTGAGGGCCAGCTCCGGAAATCAACGGGAGAAACGCTGCAGTTTGTCCGGCGTAAGGGGATGAAGCACACCGTTCTCGATCTGGACGGTCATCCGATCAGTGAGGCCCTCGTGAATCAGTATTTGAACGGTCTCACAAAGGAACATTTCCTGAATATGTTCGCTCTGGATCATGTCCGGATGCGCGAAGGTGGCGAGGGACTGCTCCAGAGCGGCGGGAATCTTGGTGAGAGCCTTTTTTCCGCAGCCTCCGGTCTGACCCGGCTGCGCAAGGTTCTTGATCGCCTTGAAAATCAATCAAGGGACATTTTTAAAAAGTCGGGAAAGAAAACACCGCTGAACAAGCTGATCAGTGAGGAGAAGGAGCTCAAGAAGGCGATTGCCGAACGGCAGCTGAAGGTCCGCAACTGGAACGCGCTGGAGAAATCCTACAGAGACGGAGAAGAAAAGATTGAGGAGATCAAGAGAAGGCTCAGGGCGCTGAGACGCAGGAAAACGATGCTTGAACGGATCAAACTGACCTTGCCGAAACTGGCGAAACTAAGAGATCTCGAGGAAAAATTAGCCGCGCTTGCCGATGTGCCGGATCTTCCTGACGATGCCGGCGACCGGCGCAGGGCGGCGCAGAACGCATTGAGTAACGCCGTAAGAGACGGGCAGCGTGCGGATGAGGAGCATAAAGAGCTGCTGCGTCAGCTGAGCGAAGTGCGCATCCCCGACGGCCTATTTGAACAGACGTCACGTATTGAAACGCTTTTCCAGGAACTGGCTGAGTATCAGAAGAACCGGAAACGTATCCCGCTGCTTGAGGGAAAACGTGACCAGCTCGATGCACAGCTGACTTCAGCGATGAAAGAACTGGACCCGGCTCGCGCAGACATCAGGCAGATTGGTCGCTTTCGTTTATCTGCAGAGAAAAAGGAGACGATCCGGCAGCTGTGTAAACAGAAGCCGCTGCTCGATCATACACGGACGGCCCTTCAGAACGATCTGGAGCGGATCGGAGAGGAACAGCAGAAGAAACAGGATCAGCTGAATGCGCTGCCGGATCAGCCGGGAAGCGAGGAGATTGAACGCGCAGTGGAGAAAGCCAGACGGGCGGGCGATATTGAATCGTTGCTCTCCAGTCTGGAGAAAAAACTGGCACTCAAGCAGGCACAGATTGATGAAGCAGTGAAGCGGCTGCCTTTGTGGCATGGAACCGTCTGGGAACTGATCGGCAGGTCATTCGCTGTTCTGACAGAGACTGTAAGATTAAATGAGCAGAAAAAACGCGCTTTGGATCAAAGCCGGCAGAAGATCATCGATCAGATTCACGCTCAGGAAGAAATCGCGGCCACGTGCCGGAAACAGATCCGTGAGCTGGATTCCCTGGCAGAAATCCCCTCGGAAGCGCAGCTGACAAATGTCCGGAAGCATCGCGATCAGGGCTGGGGACTGATCCGGAACAAACTGGAGCGTGGCGACTGGGGCGTGAGCATTGACGCCTACACCGGAAGCCGCGCGATTGAGGACGTTTATGAAGACGATGTCCGTGAATCTGACCGTGTTGCCGACCGTATGCGGGCCGAAGCGGCAAAAGTCGGGGAGAAAAATAAATATCTGGCTGATAGTGAAAGCAGCAGGCACAAAATCGTGCAGCTGAAAGCGGAACAGGAACAGCTGAACCGTGTGGCAGATCAATGGCAGGACGACTGGAACGCCCTGTGGGCAACTTATGGCATCACCCCGCTTTCACCGGCTGAAATGGATGAATGGCTTGTCAAGTATGAACAGATCCGGACGATGGTCCAGGACTCTGATGATTGTCGCAGGGAGCTTGATGCGCTGAACAACAAAAAGAGCGACCTGCATCATTTGCTTCATGACGTTCTGAAGAACAGGGTAACTGTTTCTGAAAAAGACGGTCTGGAAGATCTGATCAGCCTGGCGGAGGATCTGATCCGGAAAACCCGCACGGCGCTGACAAAGCGGGACAACCTGAAAGCCAGCCTGGCAGACGGTCGTAAGCATGAGGAAGAACTGACCGGCAAGCTGAAAGAAAACAGTCTCAAACGGCAGCAGTGGGCGGCAGCCTGGCAGGACGCCGTCGCCGGGACGAGCATCACCCCGTCAACAGTACCGGCGATCGCCGAAACACTGCTCAACCGCTATGAGCAGCTGGCACTTCGGGAAGACGAGCGGCAAAGGGTGATCATCGATCTGGAGAAAGTGCGCGCTCAGGTGCAGGATTTTATGAAAAAGACGAGAGAGATGACGCACTTGTTTTCCATCGGGATGGATGAGACGGACTGCGGCGCCGCCGTCAACCGGCTTTATCAGGAGCTTCAGAAAGCGCGGACGGATCAGGAGACGCTGAGAGGCCTTCACCAACGCCTGAAAAGGATCGGCGTCGACGCAAAATCAGCCGATCAAAAAAGAAAGGAAGCCGAAGCCCTTTTAACCGGTTTGATTCGCCAGGCCGGATGTACGACTGCCGGAGAGCTGGAAAAGACGGAACAGGCTTCGCTCTTCAAGAAGCAGCGTCAGTCGGAACTGAGCCAGACCCGTAAAGAACTGTTACAGATCGGAGACGGGCTGTCCCTCGACGAACTCGCCCGGGAAGCAGCGCAAATCGACCGAAACAGTCTTGCGGCAGATCTGGATGAGATCGGGAACGAACTGGAACAGCTGGAACCGGAACGCTCACAGTGCGAGCAGGATCACGGTGCGGTAAAACATGAATATGAAGAGAAGATTCAAGGCAACAGTACCGACGCGGTTCGGGCCGAGCAGGAAAAGGAAGGCGTTCTGGCTCAGATCGCCTACCAGACAGACCAGTACATTCAGCTGAAAATGGCCTCACTGCTGCTGCAGAAGGGGATCGAGCAGTACCGTAACCAGAACCAGGATCCGATCCTGAAGCGCGCCGGAGAACTGTTCACCCGGTTGACGCTTCGTTCATTCACCGGTCTGACGGTCGATTATGATGAAAAAGATCAGCCGGTGCTGATGGGGACTCACGCGAGCGGCGGGAAGGTGCCGCTGGAAGGGATGAGCGACGGGACCAAAGACCAGCTCTATCTGTCGCTGCGTCTGGCAAGCATTGAGAAGTATGCTGCGCACAATGAACCGATTCCGTTTATTGTGGACGACATTCTCATTCATTTCGACGACCTGCGCGCTAAGGAAACACTCCGGGTGCTGCTCGGACTGTCGAAGCGGACACAGGTCATCTTTTTCACCCACCATGAACGTCTTGTGGCCATGATGCATGAACTGGCATCGAACGATGAGTATCAGCTGTTTGAACTGAACCCTGAACGGGCATCCGTGGCAAAATAATTCCGGCTTCCTTATCGCTGCCGCCTAGAGCTTATCAATTAAAAACGTTAAGTGAAAAATCATGGGTTACGTTGGGCATGCTGCAATGGATTGTCTGCTGCGGACTGGCTAGCAGCAAAAAGGAGTGGCAAACATCGAACAGGAATCTTTATTTGATCATCCGGAGCAATCACGGCCTCTGGCTGAGCGGGTTCGCCCAAGAAATCTCGACGAATTCGTCGGTCAGCGCCAGTTGCTCGGTGAGGGCAAAGTGCTGCGTACACTGATTGACCAGGATGAAGCGGCTTCGCTGATCTTCTGGGGGCCGCCAGGGGTCGGCAAGACCACGTTAGCCCGGATCATTGCGAGAAAAACGAAGGCAGCCTTTATCAATTTCAGCGCGGTGACGAGCGGGATAAAGGACATCCGCAAAGTGATGGCCGATGCAGAAGAAAACCGCAAATTCGGGACCAGAACGATTGTCTTCGTTGATGAAATACATCGCTTCAATAAGGCGCAGCAAGATGCATTTCTGCCTTATGTCGAAAAGGGCAGCATCACTTTAATCGGCGCGACGACGGAGAACCCGTCATTTGAAATTAATTCCGCGCTGCTTTCCCGCTGTAAAGTATTCGTCCTGAAGCAACTGACTTCAGAAGACATTGTCCGGCTGCTTCGGCAGGCGCTTCAGGATCCCCGGGGCTTTGGCACACGGAAAATTTCAATCGACCGGCAATCCCTTGACATGATTGCCGGATTTTCCAACGGAGACGGGCGGGTGGCACTGAATACCCTGGAGATGGCGGTACTGAATGGAACAAAAGCCGGTGATCGGATTTCTGTCGATCCGGACACGCTGGAACAGATCACTTCCCAGAAATCGCTGCTTTACGACAAACATGGGGAGGAGCACTACAATCTCATCTCAGCGCTGCACAAGTCGATGCGCAACAGTGACGTTGATGCGGCACTGTACTGGCTGGCCCGAATGGTGGAGGGCGGGGAAGATCCGCTCTACATTGCCCGCCGCCTCGTCCGTTTTGCCAGCGAAGATGTCGGAATGGCCGACAGCAGGGCTGTAGAAATCACTGTTTCGGTCTATCAGGCCTGCCATTTTATCGGGCTGCCTGAGTGCGGTGTCCACCTGGCACACGCGGTTACTTATCTGTCGCTGGCACCGAAATCGAATGCGGTTTATACTGCCTATGAAGCGGCCAGAGATGACGCGAAGAACAGTATCGACGAGCCTGTACCGGCGGTTATCCGGAACGCACCGACCCGGCTGATGAAAGAACTCCATTACGGAGAAGGCTATCAATACGCCCATGACACGAAGGATAAACTGACGACCATGCAGACGATGCCGTCGAATCTGATCGGACATCAATATTATCATCCGACCGATCAGGGTTCTGAAGCCAAGGTGGCACAGCGACTGGAGCAAATCAAAGCATGGCACCGGCAGCACGACCCGCACGATAAAAAACCTGAGTAAGCTCAGCCGGAGGGGCTGACCATTGCTCAGGTTTTCAAATTTTTTCAGGCGGCCGCGTCATTTCTCCGGATCCTCTTTCCCGATTTCGGGAAGAATTGTTTTCGCCAGCTCCCGATCAAGGGACTCGTACTGACTGTACTGAATCGTTTCATACAGTTCGGCACGGGTCTGCAGCGCACTCAGAGCATCTTTCTGCGTCCCTGTTTCGAAGATGGTTGTAAAAACGCGTTCAACAGCTTTTGCGGCAGCACGCATGGACGTTACCGGATAAATGACCAGCTGAAAACCGAATGATGCGAATTGAGCAGCCGTATAGTAAGGCGTCTTGCCGAACTCGGTCATGTTGGCCAGAAGCGGGACATCGACGGCACGGCGAAAGGTCCTGAAGTCCGTCTCAGTCGTCAGCGCTTCCGGGAAAATAGCATCTGCACCGGCCGCGACATAGCTGCGGGCACGTGCGCAGGCGCTTTCCAGTCCTTCGACGGCCTTTGCATCGGTTCGGGCAATGACAACAAGCTCCGGTGCAATCTTCTTCAACGTGCTGATTTTCTGCGCCATGTCTTCGGCAGAAACGAGACGTTTTCCATTGAGATGACCGCACTTCTTCGGCAGCTGCTGATCCTCTATCTGGACGGCTGCGACACCCGCCTCGGCCATTTCCCGAGCCGCCCGGGCGACATTGATGACGCCGCCGTAGCCGGTGTCGATGTCGGCCAGCAACGGCAGATCCGCAGCCCGGATCAGTTCCGCTGCTTTAACTGCCAGTTCATTGGAGTAAATCAGTCCCAGATCCGGCAAACCGCGGCTTGCTGTATATGCTGCACCGGACAGGTACAGGGCGCGAAAACCGACTTTTTTAGCGATCAGTGCGGACATGCCGTCATGGACACCGGGAATTTTCAGAATCTCCGGCCCGTTCATCAGTTCCCGGAAACGTGCGGCCAGTTGCGATTGTGATGATTGTCTGTTCACAAGCCAGCTCAATGTAATCTCCTCCATTCAAATGATTGCGTCAATTAATCGAAAAAAGGTCCAGCCATTCATCGACAGGCATCTTTTCAAGTGATTTCCGTTCACGGCAGCAGTCAATGAGGGCATCAACTCTTTTTTTAGGAAAATGCGTACGCAGGTTGTGTCTGAACTTATCGGCAAGCAATGGGACCGCTTCTGTTCGTCTCCGGCGGTGGCCGATCGGATATTCAACGGCGATACGATCGGTTTTTGATCCATCGGAAAAGAAAACCTGGACACTGCTGGCGATCGATCGCTTTTCCGGATCAAGATAGTCTCTGCTGTATGCCGGATTTTCACGTACGTTTGTCTTGCTTCGCAGCGCGTCGATCCGCGGATCGGCGGCGGCAGCATCCTCATAATGCCCGGCATTCAACGTACCGAAAATCAGCCCGACAGCGACGATGTACTGAATGCAGTGGTCGCGGTCGGCCGGATTGTGCAGCGGACCGGTTTTGGTAATGATCCGGATGGCTGATTCATGCGTGACGATCTCAATTTTTTCGATCTCGTCAAGCCGATGAGCCACTGACTGATGCAGGCGAATCGCGGCTTCCAGTGCGGTCTGGGCATGAAACTCCGCCGGATAGGACACTTTGAACAGCACATTTTCCATCACATAGGATCCGAGGGGGCGCGCAAGGGTGACAGGCTGGCCGTTCAAAAACACATCCTGAAAACCCCATTCTTTTGTGGTCAGAGGGGTCGCGTAGCCCATTTCGCCGCGCAGGGTCAGGAGCGCCAGCTGAACACCGCGGCTTGCCGCATCGCCGGCCGCCCAGGACTTGCGTGAACCGGTATTCGGTGCGTGGCGGTAAAGGCGGAGACTGGCTCCGTCAATCCAGGCCTGGGAGACAGCGGCAGCCACTTCTTCTTTCGTACCTCCGAGCAGCCTGCAGGCAGCGGCAGCGGAGGCCACTTTAACGAAAAAGACATGGTCGAGGCCGTGCCTGTTCAGACTGTTCTCCAGTGAAAGGACGCCTTGAATCTCGTGCGTCTTAATCAAGGCATCCAGGACATGCCGCATCGTCAGCGGCGGTTTTCCGAGAGACCGGTTGCGTCTGCTGAGATAAGCAGCACTTGCCAGAATTGCGGCCAGATTGTCGGAAGGATGGCCCCATTCGGCAGCCAGCCACGTATCGTTATAATCGAGCCAGCGGTTCATGCAGCCAATATTGAAAGCTGCCTGTACCGGATCAAGAATGTAATCAGTACCCGGTACTTGTACGCCGCCCGGTACGGAAATGCCTGGAACAACCGGTCCGAGCAATTTGGTGCATTCCGGGAAGTCAAGTGCCAGGATCCCGCACCCGATCGCATCGGTCAGGACCAGTTTCGCCGTATCCAGAGCTTCATCGCTGAAATGAAGATCCGCACACATGTAATCGGCAATCGCGGCAACAATGGGATCCTCTTTAGTGTAAGGGCTTACATTTTTAATATCTCTCATCCCCTTTTCCTCACAAAAAAACAGCCTCTGATAAAAGTATATCCGGCTGCCTGAGAATATTCAAAAGATCAGGATGAGAAAGCGGCTGAAACTTGCAAAGACCGAAAATTTCACTCTGAAGACCGAAAAAAAAGGAATTGCCGGTTTCACGCAATTCCCGATAAAAAACGGATCAATTAAAATGCACGGGTGTTCTTTTCCCGTCGAGAATCAGTTCGGATTCTGCGGGTTTGGTTTCCGCCAGGAGTTTCCCCTTGTGGACAGAGTAGCGAACCGGCGCCAGTTTACGAATCACATTATAACTGTCCGACTCCGGCATGATCAGGAAGCTGGCCGGTTTGCCTTCTTCGATCCCGTAGCGGTCGGAGATATGCAGCGTCCGGGCGCTGTTGGCGGTGATCAGATCCAGTGATTTCTTGATCTCCTCATAACCCATCAGCTGGCAGACATGCAGGCCGAGGAACAGGACTTGCAGCATGTTCCCCGTTCCGAGCGGATACCAGGGATCAAAAATGTCGTCATGGCCGAAGCAGACATTGATGCCGGCGTGAAGCATTTCCTTGACCCGGGTGACGCCGCGCCGCTTCGGATAGGTATCGAACCGGCCCTGAAGATGCGTGTTGACGAGCGGATTGGCGACAAAATTCATCCCCGACATTTTGAACACGCGGAATTCCTTGGCCGCATAGGCGCCGTTGTAGGAATGCATCGCGGTTGTATGGCTGGCCGTCACGCGGTCGCCGATACCCCTTTTATACGCTTCGGCAGCGATCACTTCGACAAAACGGGATTGTTCATCATCGATTTCGTCACAGTGAACATCGATCAGCCGGTCATATTTCTCGGCCAGGTCGAAAACGAATTTCATCGATGCTACGCCGTCTTCACGTGTCAGCTCATAATGGGGGATGCCGCCGACCGCGTCGGCGCCGAGCTTCATCGCTTCTTCCATTAATTCTTTGCCCTTAGGATAGCCGAAAATGCTCTCCTGCGGAAAAGCGACGATCTGAATGTCCATCCAGTCCGATACTTTTTCCTTCAGTTCGAGAAGGGCCTTGAGCGCCGTCAGTTCCGGGTCGCACACATCAACATGCGTGCGGACGAACTGGATGCCCTGGGCAGCCTGCCACATCAGTGCTGTCTTGGCGCGTGTGAGCACATCTTCACGCGACAGGACCTTCTTGCGGAGCGCCCAGGTCTCAATCCCTTCAAAAAGGGTCCCGCTGATGTTCCATTTCGGTTCACCGGCCGTCAGTACGGTATCCAGATGAACGTGAGGTTCAATGAACGGCGGAATCACGAGTCCGCCCTCGGCATCAAGCACGGTCCCGGAATTATCGGTTTCAGTCTCGCGCATCGGTTCAATTTTACGGATGACGCCGTTTTCCGTGTAAATTTGCCAGAGTCCGTTACGGTTTGCTAGTTTTGCATGACGTACAAGCATATTTAAGACCTCGTTACTTATGAATTCGTGTAAAGAGCCAGTAGAGCAGTCCGGAAAGGATCAGCACCGGATAAGTTGCACCGGTTGTTGCCTTAAAGAATGGCAGGTTGTGTAATAGAACGAATGCAACGACGCCGATCGCCCAGGCAATCAGTCCGGCCCAGTAAAAACCGCTGGAATACCAGTATTTACCTTTAACTTCTTCAAAAGCCGGCACATCATAGTTTCGTTTCCGGACAATGAAAAAGTCGGTCACCATGATGCCGATCAGCGGGCCGAGCACCATGCCGAGATAATCCAGAAAGGAAATGAACGCATCGAGAAAGGTCCCGAACAGCAGCGGGACGAAGGTGAGCAGAACGGCGGCGATCGTCGACACCCAGAGGGCGGTAATCGGTTTGATTTTTTTCGAAATGTTCGTCAGCGTGATGCCGGCTGCCATCAGATTGACGGCATTTGCGGTCGTGCTCGTCAGGATAATGACAACCATGGCCAGCCAGCCGAGACCGAGTTTGCTGGCGATCGTGCTCGGATCCGAGTTGTTCGGATCGAAAGTACCGCTGGCGACAGCCGTCGCGATCGTTGCGATGATGCCGACAAAAGCGAACCAGAACAGGCCGACATTGGCGCCGATCATCGGAGCGACCGTGGCGCTTGCCCTTCGTTTCGTGTAGCGGGTGAATTCAGCGATCGCCGGAATCCAGGCGAGGCTGAATGCGGCCATCGTATCCATGGCACTGCCGAATGGAAGTGATGAGGCAACAGACGGATGCCAGCTGAGAATCTGGCTGAAAGAGACATTCCTGAGCACGACAATCGTTTCCCAGATGCCCAGAACACCAATCAGGATCATGCCGAACCGCTCAATCATTTTGACGGAACGGTGGCCGAGCGAGATGGAGATGAGGTGAAGCACACTCATGATCAAAATGCCGACAATCATTGATTTTGCACTGCCCTTTTCACCGAATGCTGGCCAGCCGAGACTGCCTTTCAGCAGGAAGCTGATCGAAATGGCGGCAATAAAGGTATTGACGGCCGTCCAGCCGACGAAGGACGTCAGGTTGATTGCACTCGGCAGCTTGCTGCCGCGGATTCCGAAAGACGGACGTGTCAGCGCCATTGTTGAGGTTCCGGCTTTGTAGCCCATATAGCCGACCAGTGCCATAAAAAAGTAGGCGATCGGATTGGCGATCAGCGTGACCGCGATCGCACCGCCGAACGCGAGTCCGGCCATAACGCCGCCGATGTACCACGTGCCGTTGTTGGCATTTGCTCCGATCCAGGTCGCGAGCATGTCCCAGAACGACATATTGCGTGCCGCTGAGTGGGGCACACGCTCAGTCGCTCCATATTCTTTTTTCGTCACAGATGGTGCAGCGACAGGATTAATGGAGCGTGACAGTTCATTTGACACAAAATAACCTCCCCGGGTTTGAATCATCAATAAGATGTAATGAAAAATAACATTTACTGTTTAATATAAAACTTTTATGGACCGATGGGAATAGATTTGTCAAAAGCCGCTCATTTATATGGAAATTATTTTTCTGCTTCAGAAAGTTCGATGACGTCAGCAACAGATCATTTAATGGTTGTCAGGCACAGGCATGCCATATACCGATCGCACGTTATATAATGGATACGGTTATATTTTCATCGCATAAATTTGACATACGTGTGACAATTCGTACACTTTAATCACGTATACTTTTAATCTCCGCTCTGATTTGTTATGTTTGAGAAAGCGGTTAAGATTGCGAAGAAAGGAGAAAGACTTGATTCATGCACATTCTATCAGTCGGCGTCGACTATAAAAATACACCGGTACGGGTCAGAGAAGCACTGACGTTCCCGGCTGCAGAACTTGAAAAGGCACTGACCGGGCTCAGAGAAACAAAGAGCATCTTTGAAACAGTGATCCTGTCGACCTGTAATCGTACCGAGATCTATGTTGTGTGTGATCAGCTGCATACAGGACGCTATTACACGAAGCAGTATTTTGCCGGCTGGTTTCATCTCACGCCGGAATCGCTGAAACCGTTTCTCGTCCTCAGGGAAGACCAGGAGGCGATCCGCCATCTTTTTCGGGTGACCTGCGGGCTGGATTCCATGGTGCTCGGCGAGACGCAGATTCTCGGACAGGTGCGCCACGCGTTTCTGACGGCCCAGCAGCTCGGGACGACCGGGACTCTTTTTAATGAATTGTTTAAACAGGCCCTGACTGTCGCCAAACATGCCCAGGATGAAACGCAGATCAATGATCATCCGGTCTCGGTGAGCTACGCGGCGGTGAAGCTGCTGCAGGACGTGACCGGACCGCTCAATGAAAAATCGGTCCTGATGATCGGTGCCGGCGAGATGAGCTGTCTGGCGCTGAAGCATCTGATGAGCAGCGGCGTCCGCCATCTGACGGTCATCAACCGTACAAAAGAAAAGGCAGACCGTCTGGCCGGTCAGTTTCACGGCCGGTCCGTTCCTTTTGCATCACTGGATGCATCGATTGCCGGCAGCGATATTGTCTTTGCGTCCACGTCGTCACCGGATTACCTGATTACTAAGGCAAGTCTCGCGCCATTGCTTGCAGCGCGGGATACCCGGCCGCTGATTCTGGTGGATATTGGTGTGCCGCGCAATATCGACCCGGAAACGGCGCGTCTGGAACAGGTGCGGTTGTTCGATATTGATGACCTGGAGCGGATTGTCGATCAGAATCTCGAGGCGAGGCGCAGGGCAGCCGAACGGATCACGCCGCTGATCACCGCGCAGATGGACCGGTATGCCGAGTGGCTGCATACATTGGGCGTGGTTCCGGTGATCTCCGCGCTGCGCGAAAAGGCACTTTCCATTCACTCTGAAATGATGGAACGGATCGATCACAAATTGCCTGAACTGACCGAGCGGGAGCGCAAAGTTTTCAGCAAACAGGCCAAAAGTATGATTAATCAGCTGCTGCGGGAACCGATTACCCGCATCAAAGAACTGTCAGGAAGCGAACATGGGAAGCATGCCATCGAGCATTTTGCCGAAATCTTTGATATTGAGGAAGCTGCCCATTCCGGAATGAGCGGAAAACAAGCTGACGCGGCCGCATCGCCTTCAAAAGAGCTCAACGGAAGCATCTCCTGAAGCTCTTTTTCTTTATGCGGAACGGGTACAGATGGTGAAAAATGAAGTGGAGAGAGTCAATCATGAGAACGATTCGGGTGGGAACAAGGAAGAGCAGGCTGGCCCTGGTTCAAAGTCAACTGGTGGTCGACAGCCTGTCCGGTAAAACAAATGATTTTACATTTACGCTCCGGCATATTGTGACGAAGGGCGACCGGATTCAGGATGTGGCTCTGTCCAGGGTCGGAGGAAAGGGTCTCTTTGTGAAAGAGATCGAGCGGGCTTTGCTGGGCGGAGAAATTGATTTTGCCGTTCACAGCATGAAAGATATGCCGGCAGAATTGCCGGAAGGACTGGAGATCGCATCAATACCTGAGCGGGAAGACCCGCATGATGTGCTTCTGTCCGCTAAGAACCGGCGCCTGGAGGAACTGAAACCGGGCGCGGTGATCGGAACAAGCAGCCTGCGGCGCGCCGCACAGATTCTCTCTGTCCGGCCGGATCTGACCATTCGCCCGCTGCGCGGGAATGTTACGACTCGGATCAGCCGGCTTAAATCCGGTGATTTCGATGCCATCGTCCTGGCCGCAGCAGGTATGAAGCGGCTCGGCATTGAGGAGAACGGTGAAGCGCTGCCTTATGATTTCCTGCTTCCGGCCGTCGGACAGGGGGCGCTGGCGATTGAGTGCCGTTCATCCGACATCGGGCTGAAAGCTTTGCTGGACCGCATTAATCATGAGCAAACAGCGGTGACGGTGCGGGCAGAACGGGCCTTTCTGAAGCGCCTGAACGGCAGCTGCCAGGTGCCAATTGCCGCTTATTGTGAACGCGATGCGGCCGGACATCTGCACCTGCAGGGACGGGTCGCATCGGTCGACGGCAAAAAAGTACTGAAAAGCCATGGCACAGGAGACGATCCGGTGGTTCTCGGGACCCGGATTGCCGAGGATCTGCTCAACCGGGGAGCGGCAAAAATTCTGGCTGAGCTCGGACTGGAGTGACGGGGATGCCAAGTCTGTCTCTGCCGCCTTACTTGGATGGAAAACAGGTGCTCGTGACACGTGCACGGCACCAGTCCGCAGCAATGATCGACAGAATTCACGCCTATGGAGGAGAAGCGATAACAGTTCCGCTGATTGCCTATCGCCGGGCGCCTCTGGCCGACGCCTCACGGAGCGCGTGGCTCAGGGATGTGGAACAGGCCGACTGGCTGATTTTCACCAGCAGCAACAGCCTTGATTTTTTCATGCGTGTGCTTGACCGGCGTGAGCGGCTGAGCCAAGTGAAACTGGCAGCTGTAGGGAAGAAGACGGCTGAGCGTCTTAAAAACTACGGGCTGGAAGCTGATTTTATCCCGGACCATTTCAATGCTCGGGGCATCGTGACTGCTTTCTCAACGAAGAAGATCAGCGCAGCCCGGGTCGCCGTCCCGCTCGGTTCCCTGTCGGATACAGGCTGGTTTGAAGCGCTCCGGAATCAGAATATCGAAGTGACAGGCTGCGTTCTGTATCAGACGGTGGCCAACGAAACAAACAGGGACCAGCTCGAAGAAACGATTCGGTCGCGCCGTTTGTCGGCGATCACTTTTGCCAGCCCGTCGGCGGTCCGCTTTTTTACATACCTTCTCCCGGAAGCGCTCTGGCGCAGTGCGCTAACACAATGCACCGTTGCCGTCATCGGACCGGCCACTGCCGACGCAGTGAAAGCATTCGGCTACAGACCCGAAGTTGTCCCAAATCAATTTACAGCCATTGATCTGATCGATGCGCTGGCTAATTACTATCATAAAAAAGGAAGTCTTGACAATGAACAGCAATCTTAAATTTGACCGTCACCGCCGACTGAGACGGACACCGGTAATCAGAGAGATGGTCCGCGAGACATTTATCCGGCCGTCGGACTTTATTTATCCGATTTTTGTCACGGATGAAAAGACAAATAGCAAATCGGAGATCAAGTCGATGCCGAACGTCTACCAGTATTCACTGGACCGTCTGGATGATGAACTCAGCGAAGTCACATCCCTTGGCATTCCATCAGTGATCTTTTTCGGGGTGCCTAAAGTGAAAGATGCCGTCGGTTCAGGTGCGTATGACGATCAGGGGATCGTTCAGCGGGCGATCCGCCAGACGAAGAAGAATTTTCCGGATCTTGTGGTCATCGCCGACACCTGCATGTGCGAGTACACGGATCACGGCCATTGCGGCATTGTTCATGATGGCGACGTGGACAACGATGAAAGTCTGCCTTATCTTGTAAAGACCGCTGTTTCCCAGGCTGAGGCCGGCGCCGATATTATTGCTCCGTCAAATATGATGGACGGATTTGTTGCCGCAATTCGTGAAGGTCTTGATGAGGCCGGCTTCACGCAGATTCCGATCATGTCTTATGCAGTTAAATACGCATCGGCCTACTTCGGTCCGTTCCGCGATGCAGCCGAAAGCGCGCCGAAATTTGGCAACCGGAAGACCTACCAGATGGATCCGGCCAATCGGCGCGAAGCACTGCGGGAAGCGGAATCCGATGTCCGTGAAGGGGCCGACATGATCATCGTGAAACCGGCACTGCCGTATCTTGATGTTCTCCGTGATGTACGGAATCAGGTGAACCTGCCGCTGGTTGCCTATAATGTAAGCGGAGAATACGCGATGGTGAAGGCTGCAGCCCGGAACGGCTGGATTGACGAGAAGGCGGTCGTCCTCGAATCACTGACCGGAATGAAACGCGCCGGAGCCGACATGATTATTACCTATCACGCCAAGGATGCCTGCCGCTGGCTTGCAGAAGAGGGATAAATTATGGACTTCAGTAAATCGGCCGCAGCTTTCAGGGAAGCCGGCAAATCGATGCCGGGCGGCGTCAACAGTCCGGTCCGCGCCTTTTCATCGGTTGATCTGGATCCGATTTATATGGATCATGGGAAGGGCTCGAAAGTCTATGATCTGGACGGCAACGAGTACATTGACTATGTGCTGAGCTGGGGTCCGCTGATCCTCGGACATGCCGATGAGAAGGTACTCGCGTTTGTCAAAGAGACAGCGGATAAAGGGTTCGGTTTCGGGGCACCGCACGTTCTGGAGACGAAGCTGGCGGAACTGGTAAAGGCACGTGTGCCGTCGATCGAAATGATCCGTATGGTTAATTCCGGCACTGAAGCAACGATGAGCGCAATCCGTCTGGCCCGCGGCTACACCGGACGCGATAAAATTCTGAAATTCGAAGGCAGTTATCATGGGAGCTCTGATTCACTGCTGATCAAGGCCGGTTCCGGCGTGGCCACCCTCGGTTTGCCGGACAGTCCGGGCGTACCGGTACAGCTTGCAGAGGATACGCTGACTGTTCCTTACAATGACCCGGATCGCGTTGATGAAGTTTTTAAAAAGTTCGGGCAGGAGATTGCCTGTGTTATTGTCGAACCGGTGTCCGGCAATATGGGCGTCGTTCCGCCGCAGCCCGGTTTCCTGGAGTTTCTCAGAAAAATCACGAAAGACTGCGGTGCTCTGCTCATTTTTGATGAAGTAATGACCGGATTCCGTGTTGCTTACGATTGTGCCCAGGGTTATTATGGGGTGACGCCGGATCTGACAACGCTGGGTAAAGTGATCGGCGGTGGCCTGCCGGTGGGCGCTTACGGGGGCAAAAGTGAAATCATGAGGCAGGTTGCCCCGGCAGGACCGGTCTATCAGGCCGGTACACTTTCAGGGAATCCGCTGGCGATGGCTGCCGGTTATATGACCTTGTCGCAGCTCAGACCGGAGGACTATACGGTCTTTCGCAAACAGGCAGCTTATCTGGCAGAAGGCTATCGCCGGGCGGCGGCCAACTACGGTGTTCCGCTGACCGTAAACGATGTCGGTGCCATGATGTCTTTCTTCTTCACCGATCAGAAGGTAACGGATTACACATCGGCCAGGTCGTCGAATCTAAACCATTTCAAAACCTATTTTTCGGCGATGATCAGACAGGGAATCTCGCTGCCGCCGTCGCAATTCGAATCGCTGTTTCTGTCAACCCGGCATTCAACTGAAGACCTTGACCGGACGATTGCCGCCGCACGGAATGCGTTCCGCAAGGTTGCCGAATCGTGACAGATAAATCTTTCAATAAATAAGAATTTGGCGAAAAGAAACCACCTGAAGCAACGTTCAGGTGGTTTCTTTGTCATTTTCTTTTTGTTCGGAATAGTGATGCACGAAACGTGTCAGAGCCTGCAGCGCCTCTTCTCTGACTTCCGGAAAGACGCCATGACCAAGATTGAATATGTAGCCCGGACGGCTCTGCATCTGATCGAGAAGGGCGGCTGCCCGGCTCTCGATCAGATGCTGCGGCGCGAGCAGCAGGGAAGGATCAAGATTCCCCTGAACCGCCTTGGTGATGCCCGATGTCACGAGATCCTCCGGTGACACTCGCCAGTCAAACGAGAGAACGTCGACCGGGAATTTGTTCCACTCTTTCAGCAGGTGACCGGCACCGGCGGCAAAATACAGGCTGACTGCACCGGTTTCCTGCAGACCGGAGAAGATTTTTTTCATTGCCGGCGCGATAAACGTCTGATAGTCTGCTGCACTCAGAGCACCGACCCAGGAATCAAAAACCTGTACGGCCTGGGCACCGGCGCTGATCTGGGCGATCAGGTAGCTGAGCGTCATTTCCGCCAGATCGCTCATCAGAGCGTCCCAGTCTTCCGGGTGCGCATACATAAATCCTTTCGTCTTGTGATAGTTCCGGGACGGACCGCCCTCGATCAGATAACTGGCCAGTGTGAAAGGAGCACCCGCAAACCCGATCAGCGGCACCTCCAGCTGCTGATGGAGGAGCGATACCGAATCAAGAACAAAAGGCAGATCGCGGGCAACATCCAGCGAACGCCAGCGGGCAAAATCGGCTCCGGAACGGATCGGCCGGGAGAACACCGGACCGACCCCTTCGACCAGTTTTACATCGATGCCTCGGGCCTTAATTGGCGTCATGATATCGGAAAAAAGAATGGCGGCATCGACACCCAGTTTTTCCACCGGGAGGCGGGTCACCTGAGCACAGATTTCCGGGTGCCGGCAGATCTCAAAGAATGAATAGCGCTTGCGTATCGCCCGATACTCTTTCTGATAGCGGCCCGCCTGTCTCATGTACCAGACCGGTGTGTAAGGTACCGGTTGCTTGCGGCATGCTTTTAAGAAAACATCATTGAACAGAAGATTCATCTCCGCTTCATATTAAAAATCAGTGTGAAGAAGGTATGCCCGGGTTTATTCCAGGTTCTACGGATTCCCCGCACGTTATTATTTTACGCGAATCGTGCCTCTATTGCACGAGTATCCTGGAACCGTTTCCTTCGAAACTTATTTTCTCGGTTTGATTGCTGCTTCCCCGGCATACGCTAAGGGGGGGTGACCAGCCTAAAATTAACGAGCGCCGACTCTGCGGAAAACAGTTTAAAGCGCTATAATAGGCAAAGGCAAACGGAGGGATTAAGAACACATTGAAACTTGTTAACCAGTTCTGCATTTTTTAAGGGGAGATGAAGGTCATGGATGAGACCGAAAAGCTGAATAGTATTGTCAATAATCTGAGTAATCAGGAAAAGAAAAAGCTTATGGATAGCAGCCCCGAAGAAATCGCTGAAAAATGGGAACAGGTTTATGAGATCCCGATCAAACAGAGTAAATTTTTCCTGAACAATATCTTTTTCAAAAACCATCACCAGCATTAAACAGATGATCAGGCAGCAGGTGTCCGGTGAAACAGATACCTGCTGCTGTTCTTCATTTTTTAAGGACGGTTGGTTCAGCAGAAAATCTGTGAATTCATGAAAATCGATCCATAGACGACTTCCTTCCGATGCATTTTCGTTATAGAATAATAGTAATGAGTAATAAGGTTGAAAAATAACTGGCGGATTCCCATGCCGGTGTCTCACGGGGTGAATTTTATGGGAATGAATGAACCGGCGCTGTCCGGTGATGAAAGAAAAACAGCGAAGGAAAAACGGAATGTACGCAAAGATCTGCTGATCTCGTCGGTTGTGCTGACCAGTACGGCCGCGTTCTTCAAAGTGGCAGGCGACGTGATTGGCCGGCATTTTTATAAACTGGCGATTGCACGTAATGACAAAACGGAGCTGGAGGGTTCACTGCGCTCCGCACAGAATATCGGGGAAATTCCGCAGGTTGTCAAGGATACGCTTGAGAACCAAAAGGCGTTCATGGAAAAATTCACGAACGAACATCACCCCGAAGAAGTGTATCTGGAATCTAATGACCATCTGAAACTGCACGGCTACCGGTTCCTTGTCCATCCGGACAGCCACCGTTGGGTAATCCCGCTGCATGGCTACATGAATGAAGGCAGCGACATGTTCTTTTTCACGGCTAAATTCGCGCAGCGAGGGTTCAATGCGCTCGTACCGGATCTGCGCGGCGCCGGCAAGAGCGAGGGGGACTACATCGGTATGGGCTGGGACGACCGGCTCGACGTCGTCGGGTGGATTCATAAAATCATCGCCGAGGATCCGGAAGCCCGGATCGTTATTTTCGGCATCTCAATGGGTGCGGCGACGGCGATGATGACGGCCGGTGAAAAACTTCCGGAGAATGTTGCTGCGATCATTGAAGACTGCGGCTATACATCCGTCGCCGATGAATTTTCCTACGAGCTGCATCAGCTCTATTCACTGCCGAAGTTTCCTGTGCTTCCGCTCGCCGACCGGGCGATCCGAAATAAAGCCGGCTTCAGCATCTATCAGGCATCCTCCGTCGAACAGCTGAAGAAGGCCTGTGTTCCGATGCTGTTCATCCACGGGGAGAAGGACACCTATGTGCCGACAGAAATGGTTTATAAGGTATATGAGGCGGCACCGGTGGACAAAGAGCTGATGATCATCAAGGACGCGCCTCACGCTTCATCGTCCTTCGTTCACCCTGAACGTTATTTTTCCGGCATCTTTTCGTTTGTCGAAAAACATCTTTGAGGAAAAATTTACTGCAAGAAATTTGTTGGTCTGACAGGAAAAAAGACCCTTCCAGTTCTCTGGAAAGGTCTATTTTTTTGGCATATGTAGTATTGCTGCTTGAAATAGCACCAAGATGTGGCTATTATAATTAATATATAAATTGAAAGTGGTGATCAGGGATGAGAATCGAACTGTCAGAGTCCTATATCGAAAGTGTAAAAAAAGAAGTCAAACCACACTGGGGCGAACTCGGGTGGGTCACATATAAACGGACTTATGCCAGATGGCTGGAGGATGAACAGCGCCACGAGAACTGGGAGGAAACGGTCAAAAGAGTCGTTGAAGGAAACATCAACCTTGACCCGCGTCTTCATGAAAAGACTGTGTCCACGGAAGTCTATCTCGGGCTTCAGCGTGAAGCAGAGCGGCTGTTCAAACTGATCTACGGGCTTGCATCGACGCCGTCCGGACGCAATCTCTGGATTTCAGGAACCGACTATCAGAAACGGGTCGGCGATGCGCTGAACAACTGCTGGTTCATCTCGATCCGCCCGCAAGCCTATGGCGACAGCGTGATTGTTCCGGATTATCTGGCTAAAGATCAGAAAGCAGTTTCGATGCCGTTCTCGTTTCTCTTTGATGAACTGATGAAGGGCGGCGGTGTCGGCTTCTCCGTGGTTGAAAAGAACATTGCCGAGATGCCGTCAGTGGACCAGGCGATCGATCTTGTTGTCCTGATCAGCAAGAAGAACCATGATTACCGGGCAGCGATTAATGCCGGCGCGGTTGATGCGGACGACTGGTACAGGGCACATCGGGGCGAACCCTACCTGTTTTCCGAAACAGCCGACTCCCGTGAAGGCTGGGTGAAATCGAACGCGTTGCTGATCGATGCACACTTTAAGAAGACTACCGGCCCGGCGAACCGTGTCGTAATCGATGTCACCGATATCCGTGAGAAGGGGAAACTGATTCACGGTTTCGGTGGTGTGGCGGCCGGCCCGGCACCTTTTGTCGAGATGCTGTTTTCAATCAATCAGGTGCTCAACGAAGCTTGCGGCCGTAAGCTGACCTCGGTCGACTGCACGGACGTCTGCAACCTGATCGGCAAGAATGTCGTCGCCGGCAATGTACGCCGCAGTGCCGAGATTGCGCTGGGCAGTCCCGTGGATCAGGGATTCGTCACGATGAAACAGGATCAGGAGAAGCTGATGGACCACCGCTGGGCATCCAATAACAGCGTGATTGTCAGTCCGGAATTCGATGATTACGAGACGATTGCCGATTCCATCAGCAAGAACGGTGAACCGGGTATTGTGAATATGGATATGATTCAAAATTACGGACGGCTCGCCGACGGACGCCAGGAAGGCATCGACGGTGAAGCGGAGGGGACAAATCCGTGCGGTGAAATCTCGCTGTGCAACGGTGAACCGTGTAACCTGTTTGAAGTCTTCCCGCTGGTTGCTGAGGAACAGAACTGGAATATGGATGAAGTGTTCGCCCTGGCCACCCGTTATGCAAAACGCGTGACGTTCTCCAAATATGACTGGGAAGTCTCCCGGAAAATTATTCAGAAAAACCGCCGGATCGGTATCTCAATGAGCAGCATTCAGGACTGGATCCTTACCAAATTCGGTAAACGGCTGGTGACCGGATTCCGTGAAGAGACCGAAGCAGCTACTGGAGAAACGGTAAAGGCTCCGGTTTATAATGAAGCGGCGGTCAAGGCGGTTGAAGGGTTCTACAATGCGGTCATTGGGGCGGACAAGGCCTATTCCGAAGCGCTGGGCTGCGGTACGTCGATCAAGCACACGACGGTCAAACCGTCCGGAACGGTATCGAAACTGGCCGGCGTATCTGAAGGGATGCACTTCAGTTTCGACAAATACATCATCCAGAGGATCCGGTTCCAGGACAGCGACCCGCTGATTCCGGCAATCGAGAAAGCCGGCTATCCGGTCGAGAAGGATGCTTATTCTGCAAACACAATGGTCGCCTCGTTCCCGGTGAAGGCCGAGGGCGCGGAAATGGATCACTTCGTATCGGCCAACGATGTATCGATTGAGGAACAGTTCGCGACGCAGGCATTCCTGCAGACGTATTGGTCGGATAACTCCGTCAGCTGCACGATTACGTTCCATCCGGAAGAAAAGGACAAGATTGCCGGGCTGTTCCGCCAGTACCGGACGGCATGCAAGTCGACTTCACTGCTTCCTTACAGCGGACACGGATTCGTTCAGGCACCTAAGGAACCAATCAACAAAGCAAAGTATCAGGAAATGAAAGATCGTGTGACCGGCAACGTTCAGGACATCTACAGCGACATGAATCCGGAGCACTCGTCCGACCAGAGAGATCTGGAGATCGTCGGTCAGACGGATTGCGTCGGCGGCGCCTGCCCGGTAAAATAATCGCTCATGCCGGACGATTTGAGACTGAAAAGAAAGAGGCGTTCATCGCTGACCATTCGTAAAATGACGGTTCTGTCTCTCTTGACTGCTATGGCCGTAGCCGGCCGGCTGGCGATTCACGGACTGAATATCCAGCCGGCGACGCTGATCATCATTCTAACCGGCTGGTTTTTCGGCTGGCGGATGGGGCTGGCGGAAGGCATGATGGTCGCGCTCGTGTCCGACCTTGTTCTTGGCCTTGGCTACTGGACACCGTTTCAGATGCTGGCATGGGGTCTGATTGGCCTCCTCTCTGCCGCACTGCCGAAGTATCCATGGGTCTACATTCTGTGGCTCAGCCTGTCCGGCTTCCTGTTTGGTCTCGTCATGGCGCTGTCCTATTTCCTGATGTCGTCGAACCTTGTCACAGTATTCGGGATGTGGCTTGCCGGCTTGCCGTTCGACCTTTATCACGCAGCAGGGAACCTGGCTTTCGGCATACTGTCGCCGCTTCTCTTCAAGGTATTCCGGCGTGAAGCCGAACAACTCAGAGACCGTTCACGGTAGTCATTGAAACAACAAAATAATCGCACGAGATTAAGGGGGCAGGATCATTTTCCTGCGCTCTTTTTTTAGTTTGGGGAGTCCGTTTGCTTTTCGTGTTGTGGATTCCCGGATAATTGCGGCAACGCTGTTCCATTAATGGCGAAGGGCGTCAGAACATGTAGAAAAGTCGTTATGTCTGAATTCGTCAATCCGGCAGGAAAATAGCGGCTCTGTATCTAAATATAAGTATATGATGCTTATACTACGGAACGGAGCGTGATCCCATGCGATTCAACAGGGAAAATATCGGCTATTTTACGAAAACTGTTGCTGAGCGGCTGAACATGACGGTGAGCAAACTTCGTCGGCTGACGGTTGCGCTTGAAAAACATGGTTATAAAATGTCACGCAATAAAAGCAATCAGCGAATCTATTTCAACAAGGATATCCGGACAATCGAACAGTTAACGGGGCTTTTAAAAAGAGGGCTGACGATCGATGATGCGGCCGAACAGATAACTCGCGGCAGGGGATTTGCACCGGGGAAAGCAGAGCCGGGTGATGCGAACCTGATCAATTGGGATGAACCCGCCATCACGCCATCGGGCATACCCCTGTCCGAGTCTCAATTCCGGGCGATGATCGAACAGGTTGCCGCAACGACCGCGCAGAAAACGGCCGATGAAGTGATTTCCCGATACGACCGGGAAATGCAGCGGCGGATCGAACTGCGGGACAGGGAACTTGTGACCCGGCTTCGCGAAGCGAATGAAGCAAGCCGAAAGAAGAAGCACTGGCTCACGAAGATGATCGGCCTTTAAGAAGTGGGAAGAAAACAGATCTATAGTATCGTTTTATAAAGGATACGACGATGTATCCTTTTTCCAGTTCGAAAACTTTTATATAAATATCCAAATATACTATACTAAGACTATGACTTAGTATGCTGTGACGCATTTCACATATTAGTAGATTTAGTTTAGTCTGCTGGATCAGGAAAAAATGGAGGTACTTTCTCATGAGTGATCAAACCATCGGCCTTCTGGTCATGGCTTACGGAACACCTGAGCGTCCCGATCAGATCGAAGCCTACTACACGCACATCCGGCACGGGCGCAAACCGTCCGAACCGGCCCTGCAGAATCTGATCGCACGCTACCGGACGATCGGCGGGGTCTCGCCGCTTGCGGAAATTACCCGAGCGCAAGGTGAGCGCCTGACTGAGAAGCTGAACCGGACGGTGACCGGAAAAAAATTCAAACTCTATCTCGGAATGAAGCACACGGCGCCTTTCATTGAGGACGCAGTCTCGCAGATGGCCGGAGACGGTGTTAAAGAAGCCATCGGCCTGATTCTGGCACCACATTATTCGGATTACAGTGTCCGGCTTTATATGGATCGTGCTCAGGCGGCAGCACAGGCGTACGACGGGCTAAAAATCCATATGATTGATGACTGGTATGACGAACCGTCGTTCATCGCATTCTGGGCAAGGCAGATCAGGAAGGAATTGGACAAAATCGGGGATCTTTCGAAAACGGCGGTGATTTTCTCCGCACACAGCTTGCCTGTGAAAATCATTCAGAATGGCGACCCTTATCCCGGCCAGGTAAAAGAAACGGCGCAGCTGATCGCCGATGCACTGCATCTGAAGCGGTTTGCTGTTGGCTGGCAGAGTGCGGGCCGGACAGGCGAGCCGTGGATCGGACCGGACGTGCGCGAGCTGACGCGGCAGTTTTATCACGAGAGCGGCTGTACCGCTTTTGTCTATTGTCCGATCGGTTTCATTGCTGATCACCTGGAAGTACTTTATGATAACGATCAAGTGTGCCGTCAGCTGACTGAAGAACTGGGTGCCGCTTATTATCGACCGGCGATGCCGAATGCGGATCCGCAGTTCATCGCATGTCTGGCGACCATTGTTGCCAGAAGAGCAGTGCAGCTGGATCGGGAAGACAAAGCACCTGCCCGGAATCAGGCAACGATACATAGTGCCTGATTTACGGCTTGATGAAGGAATTCAGGAATTGTACAGGGGATGAGTTTATGGCGGAAGCTGCAGAGACACTGGACGGCTGGTACTGTCTGCATGAATTCAGGACCATCGACTGGTCCGGATGGAAAAGGCTTACACTGCCTGAACGGCAGGAAGCTGTTCAGGCAGTGAAGGCATTCGTTGCTGAGCTTGCAGCGAATGAAGAAAGCAAGAAGGGGAGCTATGCGTTCTACTCGATTGTCGGACAGAAGGCAGATTTTGTATTCATGTGGTTAAGGCCGACTCTGGACGAGCTCAATGAACTGGAAGTCCGGTTCAATCAAACGAAATTTGCGGATTTTACCCGGCCGGCGTATTCCTATGTCTCAGTCGTCGAACTGAGCAACTATCTGGGTAAAGACGGGGGTGACCCTTATGCCAATCCGCGGATTCGGACACGGCTTTACCCGGTTCTGCCGAAGACGGCTCATTTCTGCTTTTATCCTATGAACAAGAAAAGGGACGGTCAGGACAACTGGTACCTGCTCCCGATGGATGCACGCCGGGAAATGATGCGCAGTCACGGCCGGATCGGACGTAAATATGCCGGGAAGCTCAGGCAGGTGATCACCGGCTCAGTCGGGCTCGACGACTGGGAATGGGGGGTTACCCTGTTCGCCGATGATCCGCTGCAGTTTAAGAAACTGATCTATGAGATGCGATTTGATGAGGTGAGCGCACGGTTCGGCGAATTCGGCCCGTTTTACGTCGGTTCCCTCCTCAACACGGATACACTGGCCGCGATGCTCACAAGGCTTTAAAGAAGATGCAGTTTCAATCAGCCCGGGTGAAAAAAGAGCGGAACGGACATATAGATCCGTTCCGCTCTTTGCCTGTCAGGCTCCATGATATTCAACATCCTGATAGGCTTTAACGCGGCGGAATTTCGCCTGGGCATAGGAACATACAGGGATGATTTTCTTGTGCTCACGCACGGCTTTGTCAACCACTGCCTGAATCAGTTGTCCGGCCAGCTTCTGACCGCGGTAGGCAGGGTCGACAAATGTATGGTCGATGCTGAGCACATTTTCATAAGGTTTGGTAAATGTGACTTCGCCAGCTTCTTTCCCGTCATCATCAAGAAAATAGAAACGATTCGATGCCTCATGCAATTCCATGATTTTCACCCTCGGTCCTGATGTTTTACAGTTTCTAATTAATTATTTCGCTGCCCGATACGGATTCTCCTGCATGAGGAAACTCATTCGTCAATTAAAAAATAAGCTTCACATTCCGGTCAAAAACGAGCAAGAAATTTCGAGTGTGCTAAAATTGAGATGTAACAAGATGTATGTCTACAGGTAAAGGGGATGAGTTTTATGCCTCAAGAGACAACAGATAGAGACAACGCAGAGCGTCAGATCCGGGTCGATCTGCAGAAGATCTCTGAAATCGAACCGGAGAAAGTCTGTGACTATCTGGGTACGGCCAGAGCCGGGCTGACGGGAAAAACCGCAGAGCAGCGATTGCTTGCCCACGGTGACAACTCGATCAAAAGCAAACAATCTTTTCATCCGCTTCGCCGTTTCGTCAAACAGCTCGTCAACATTTTAGCGATTATGCTGTGGGTGGCAAGTGCGATGGCGCTGATCTCGGGCACACCGGTACTTGCTTATGTGATCTGGTTCATCATTCTCGTGAACGCGACTTTCTCTTTCTTTCAGGAAAGCAAGGCGGACCATGCACTGCAAGCTTTATCAAAAATGATTCCAAATAATGTAAAGGTTTACAGAGACGGCTCGCTGACGGTAATTCCTGCCGAGCGGCTGGTTCCCGGCGACGTGATCGACCTCGCTGCCGGAGACCGTGTCCCGGCCGATATTCGTCTGATCGGCGGTGAGGGCCTGTTCGTCGACAACTCGATGCTCACCGGAGAATCCGTGCCGGTGGACCGGACACCGGAAGCAGATCCGCTGGCCGGAAAGTCTATGGTCAACAGCCGCAACCTGCTGTTTGCCGGGACATCGGTCACAGAAGGTAAGGGAACCGGTGTGGTTTACGGAACCGGGAAACAGACGCAGATCGGCAATATCACGCAGACAACGGCACATATCGTCCGCCGCAAGAGCACGCTGGATGCGCAAATTCAGAAGATCACGCGGACATTGTCGATCATCGCGGTGACGCTGGGCATTCTGGCGTTTCTCGCGTCGACGATGATCACCGGTTTTTCCGTCAATGCAGCACTGATTTTCGCAATCGGGATTATTGTTGCGAACATCCCGGAAGGCCTGATGCCGACGGTGAGCCTCTCACTGGCGCTCGGGGTTCAGCGAATGGCCAAGAAGAATGCGCTCGTCCGCAGGCAGTCGGCCGTTGAAACGCTGAGCAGCACATCGGTGATCTGTACCGATAAGACCGGGACGCTGACTCAGAATGCCATCTTCGCCCGCGAGGTATGGACGCCGGACGGGTCGATCGAAATCGGCGGCAATGGTTATGAGAAAGAAGGCAAGGTCAGCGGAATAACCGAGACGAATCGCCCCGGCCTTGACCGGCTGTTTACGGCATCGGCCGTCTGCTCGGATACGGTTCTTCAGACAAAGAAGGACGATCCGGCCAGATGGAAGATGATCGGCAGTCCGACCGAGGCGGCAATTCTCGTGGCTTCCTATAAATACGGACTGCCTTCCGAACAATTGAACACACAGTTTACGCGCAAGAAAGTCAGACCGTTCAGTTCCAATACAAAATCGATGACGGTACTGGCAGTAAACAACCAGAGCGGGCTTTTCGAGAAGGATCATGTGATTCAGTTCACAAAAGGCGATCCGATCCGTGTACTCGCCAGATGCGGCTATCTTTTTAAAGAGGGAAAGGAAATCGCCGCGACTGATGCGGATCGAGCGCATGTCCGCACCATGAACGACCAGATGGCAGGCAAGGGATTTCGCGTCCTTGCCATTGCCTGTGCCGACCGGACACGCCGTCCCGAATCCGATGCGAACGACCTGACTCTGCTGGGTCTCGTGATCATGTATGATCCGCCGAAGAAAGGCGTCCGTGAAGCGATCCGGGATTGCTACAAAGCGGGCATCAAGGTCACGATTGTCACCGGAGACTACGCCCTGACGGCAGCGGCGATTGCCCGCCAGATCGGGATCGTGAAAGATAAATATGTGGCGATCACCGGCGCCGAGCTGGAAAAAATGAGCCGGCAGCAACTCGCGGAAAAGATCAATACCGATCTGCCGGTTATTTTCGCCCGGACAACCCCGAAGGATAAGCTGAAAATTGTTGAGACGTACCAGAATATCGGACACGTCGTTGCATCAACCGGTGACGGGATCAATGATGTCCTGGCACTGAGAAAAGCCGATATCGGCATTGCCATGGGGGAGAACGGATCGGATGCGGCCATCGAATCATCAGATGTCGTCCTGCTTGATGATAACTTCGCGACGATCGTCGAAGCCGTCAAAGAAGGACGGGCCATATATGAAAATATCCGTAAGTTCATCACCTACATTCTGGCGTCCAATGTGCCGGAAGTGCTGCCGTTTATTGCCATGGCTGTCTTCCACATACCGCTGGCGCTGACCGTGCTGCTTGTCCTGTCGATCGACCTGGGTACCGACCTTGTTCCGGCGATCTCACTGGGCGAGGAATTACCGGACAAAGATGTCCTCGACTACCCGCCGAGAAAACCAGGGGAAAGTATCCTGAACGGGCGTGTCCTGCTGCGATCCTATTGTTTTCTCGGGATCATCGAGTCGGCCATGCTGTTCCTGATGTTCTTTCTTTCCTGGGGCAGTTACGGATACTCGCCGGCGGCAACGCGCCAGTTCACCGAAACGGTGGCAAACGGCACAGCCGGCGCACACATTCAATATATCTATCAGTATGCGATAACTATGGGATTCGGCGCCGTGATTTTCTGCCAGATCGGCAACCTGCTTGAGTGCCGCTCACCGCGTCTGTCTTTATTCACTATGCTGAATAAAAAGAACTCGCTGATGGGCTGGGGCATCCTGATTGAAATCGTCCTGTTCCTGTTGATTGCCTATGTTCCGTTTCTGCAATTTGTCTTCGGGACGGCAACACCGCAGTTCAGTCACCTGTTTCTGCTGCTGCTCTGCCCAGTGGCAATTATTGTCCTCGAAGAGCTGCGCAAATGGGTGGCAAAAGAACGGACCAGAGCACATCACCATGAAGTGGCTTTCCACTGAATGATTTTTGAATCAAACCGGAAGAAAAATTGCACTTCGCTGTGATTCCGTTAAACTGGATGCAGTGAAGTGTTTTTTGATGATTCATTAACCAGACAGGTGGAGCTGAAGATGAAAATCTATGAGAACAAGGCCGGCAATTTAGCCGCATTCGTACTGGATCCGGATCACTGGGATGATTTTGTCCGGCTGTTCGGCGAACGCGGCGCCTGCGGAGGCTGCTGGTGCATGAGCTGGCGCCGCTATAAGGCCGACTTTGATGCCTGCAAAGGTGAATCAAATAAGCTGGCCATGAAGGAGCTTGTGGACCGTCACCAGCCGGTCGGCGTGCTCCTGTACCTGGACAAACAGCCGATCGGCTGGTGTGCGGCCGCGCCGCGGGAAGTGTATCTCCGGCTTGAAAAATCCCGTGTCTTCAGACGACCCGATTCACTGCCGGTCTGGTCGATCAGCTGCTTTTTTATTGATCAGGCATTCCGGAGAAAAGGGTATACGCTCGATCTGATCCGGGCAGTACTTAACTTTTGCCGGATGAACGGCGCCGAAACCGTCGAAGCCTATCCGCAGATCCCTTACAGTGAGCATGTCCCCGGTGCTTTTCTCTGGACCGGAGTCCCGTCAGTTTTTGAAAAAGCCGGTTTCCATGAGACGGTGCGTCGGTCAAAGTGGAAGCGGATGATGCGCAGGTCTCTGGACACGGCGCCTGATGAGAAATGACAGCGGCCGGCCACAAGAATGATCCAGTGTGAAAAATGAATCCCCGGAGCCTGGGAAACAAGACTCCGGTACTGGTCCGGCCATTCGCACAGAAGGAAGGATCGGTATGATTTTTTTCCCCGGGCAGAAGATTGAAAGTTGCTCTTGATAACGGTAAGATAATAGGTAATTTTGAAAAAGGTTCTGCCCGGCAAGACAGGTGCATCTTAAGTCGTTACAGCATACCGGACAGGCATCAAATAAAGCGTTTTAATTCTGGAAGAATGCGACGATGTCGATGGGGTGAGTCACAATGTCCAAGAAGAAAAAATTTGCTCTTGCTGCTGCACTGACCGGTGCGACGGCTGCAGCGCTGACCGCTGGCATGTATCTGCGTCAGGAAGTGGCCAGACGGCGTCCGTTTGAACTTGAAGAGGCGACCATTTCTGAGCTCCAGAGCGCGTTGAAAGCCGGCCGGTTCACGTCGAAGCAACTGGTCCAGCACTATCTGGACCGGATTAAAAAGTTTGACCAGAATGGGGCCGGACTGAACGCTGTGCTGGAACTGAACCCGGAAATCCTCCATGAAGCAGAAGCCAGCGATGTCCGGAGGTCGGTCAATCCGGATGTTGGTCCGCTGTTCGGTATTCCGCTCCTGATTAAGGACAATATCGGCACCGCGCAGCCGCTGCATACGACGGCCGGATCGACGGCGCTGGCGGACCATCAGCCTGAGCAGGATGCCTTTCTCGTCAAACAGCTGAAAGCAGCAGGCGCGCTGATTCTCGGAAAAACAAACCTGACCGAGTTCGCCAATTTCATGGCGGAGAAGATGCCGAATGGCTACAGCGCGCTCGGCGGACAGGTGCTGAACCCCTATGGGCGGGCGTTTGACGTCGGCGGATCAAGTGCCGGTACAGGTGCCGCTGTGGCGGCGAATCTGGCCGCTGCCGGTGTCGGTACCGAAACCTCCGGCTCCATTCTCAGTCCGGCTTCATCGAATTCATTAGTCGGCATCAAGCCGACGGTCGGCGTCGTCAGCCGCAGCGGCCTGGTTCCGCTGGCGCACAGTCAGGATACGGCGGGTCCGATGGCACGTACGGTCAAAGATGCCGTCCTGCTGCTGAACGTCATGACCGGTGTCGACGAAGAAGACGAGGAGACCGTCTGGAGTCAGGGCGACGTCAAGAAAGATTATACCGTCTATCTGAAACGCAGCGGCCTGCGCGGAACACGTCTCGGCGTTGACCGGAGCTTTCTGGAATCGGTCAGTGAAGAAAAGGTTAAAATTTTTGACCAGGCTTTGAAAAAGATGACGGAAAAGGGAGCTGCGGTCCTTGATCCGGTGGTCATCGAATCTGCGGAGAAACTGGAAAACCATCATTCGTCCGTGATGTACCGGGAATTCAAGTTTGATATTAACCGTTATCTGGAAAAGCTTCCGGAAACAGCTCCGGTACACAGCCTGGCAGATGTTATTGCCTTCAACAAGGAACATGCGGATGCTGAACTTAAATATGGGCAGGCCGTCCTGATTAAATCAGAATCGCTGAGCAGCGATCTTGGTAACCGTCAGTATCTCGCCGACCGTGCAGACGATATTCGCCTGTCGCGTAAAGAGGGGCTTGATGCTGTGATAAAATCAAGACATCTTGACGCGCTCGTTTTTGCCGGTTATCACGGCTGTGATCTTGCCGCAAAAGCCGGTTACCCGTCGATTACTGTGCCTGCCGGTTATACAGAAGAAGGGGAGCCGGTAGGCATTACGTTCACAGGACTCGCCTTCAGCGAACCGAAACTGATCGAACTGGCCTATGCGTTTGAACAGGCGACTAAAGCACGGCGTGCACCGGTCTTTGAGGAGCGGTAAAGATCTCATATACGGATCCAGCTTCACTATGGTTACTGCTGACGACTGTGATTCTCCCTGGGCACACTTCCTGATCTCCCGGAATAAACTAGATCGAGATGATCAAGGAGGTTTCCAGGATGACAGGAGCATATCGGTCGGCTGAACCGGGTGGAAATGACACACTGATCGAACGGATCAAAGCAGCGATCTCTGGTGAGTACAATGCTGTCAACTGTTATCAAGTACTGATGAATCAGGCGCGTACAGCTCATGAACGCCGGCAGATCGGCGAGATACGCGACGATGAAATGCGCCATTATCAGGCGCTTTCGACGTTGTATCAGCAGCTGACAGGCCAGACGTTTCAGCCGCAGCAGACGGAGCAGTGCCCTTCCACCTACATGGAGGGACTGCGCCATGCGATTGAGGATGAACAGAATACCGTCGACTTTTATCTTGAGACTGGTGACATGGCGGCTGATCCCCAGATCAGGTCGCTTTTCTACCGGATTGCCAAAGATGAACAGAATCATGCCGTCTGGTTCCTTTATTTTTATACATTGAGCCGCTGATTCATAGATTTGCCGTTAGCGTTTTACGTGCGACCGGAAGATGGCCAGGGTGGCCATCTTCCGGTCGTTTCATGTACTTTTCGATAGATTTTTAGTATTGTAATTGATAGAGTACCCGATGAATGAAGAAAGTCCGGACTGACTGATGAGAGAAGACGATGCAGAATGACTGGGAGATGGCTTGCCGGAATAGACGCCGGCGGAACACTGATCAAAATTGCGGCAGAGGGTGTGGGCGGAAGGATTCTCCGCTGTTTTCCGGCAGGGGATGAAGAACAATGCGGCCGGTGGATCCGAACCCACCTGAAAGATGCACGGCTCTGCTTTACCGGCGGTTCGGCAATCAGGCTGAAGGATAAGCTCGGTCTGGTTCGGTCACCCGTTGTTCCGGAGTTTGAAGCATCGGCACGCGGCGTGCGTGCTCTGCTTCGAAGCCGGCATCCATCTGTGCCCGGCAGGTTTATTCTAACGAATTGCGGCACAGGAACATCCATTCACCGCGTGGCTCCTTCGGGTCAGAAAAGACTTGGCGGCACGGGGGTCGGAGGAGGAACGCTGCTTGGTCTGGCGAAACTGATGACCGGCGAATCTGATTTTAAGACCCTGATGGAACTTGCGGCACAGGGACACAGGGATCAGGCAGATCTTACGGTGGCGCACATTTACGAAGGCGCCCGGCCGCCGATTCCCGGCGATCTGACGGCAAGCAACTTCGGCCGGGTACTGGAGAACAGCCGGCGGATCAGCAATGCTGACAAGGTTGCCGCGGTGATCGGCATGGTGGCTGAGACAATCACTTCGCTGACACTGTTTGCGGCAAGAAATGAAGGGCTTCGTACGGCCGTCTTTATCGGCAGTATCTTTGCGGACAACCCCGTAATGAAGAATACGGTACACCGGTACTGCAGCCTCTGTTCACTGGAGTCCTTAATCCCGGAAAACGGCCGGTTCAGCGGAGCGGTCGGGGCGTACCTGATGCTCCGGGAAAAGTCATCGCTTTAATGTTCAGACTGCGGTGGCTTTGGATAGGACCTGCCCGATTCGTGAAGACCATTTTCCGACTTCGGATAAGAAAAGCCTTCCCCGAATACTTCATGAACATCGTTGACCGTGACAAACGCATCCGGGTCAATTTCATGGATCAGATTTTTCAGACGGAAGACTTCATTGTGGCTGACGACGCAGTAAAGTACATTCATCCGCCGGCGAGTGAAGCCCCCTTTGGCATCGATCAGAGTCAGGCTTCGGTCAAGCGTGGACAGAATTTTATCGGCAATTTCTTCACTCTTTGTGGAGAAAATCATGACCGCCTTGCCAGCATACGCCCCTTTCTGAACGATATCGATCATTTTGGCACCGACAAAAACGCCGACAAGTGTATACATCATTTCCCGATAGTCCAGATAGACTTTTGAGAGGATAATGACTGCAGCATCGATGACCAGCATGGTTTTACTCATCGCCCAGCCGTAGAGTTTATGTGTGATTCGGGCAACAATGTCGGAACCGCCTGTCGTGCCTCCATAACGGAATATGATGCCGAGACCGCCGCCGATAAACACTCCGGCAAACAGGGCGGCCAGGAACAGATCATGGTTCAGCACAAAGTTGAATGTGAGCAGATGCTGAAAAAGATACAGGAAGACCGACAAGGAGAACGTGCCGATCAACGTATAAATAAATTCATCACGGCGAAAGAACTTCCAGCCGGCCAGGAACAGTGGAATGTTCAGCACAATATTGCTGTATGCCGGATCAACGGAAAACAGATTATATAAAATCAGAGTCAGGCCGGTGACACCCCCTTCGGCCAGCTGATTCTTCATATTAAAGTTGACCAGTCCGAATGAGTAAATCGCCGCACCGATCAGAATAAACAGGATGTTTTTTGCTTTCAAGTCTAGTTTCATCACGTTTGACCCTCCAGAGTCGTATGCCTTTTATATCATAAGCGTATGAAGACAATCCTTCAATATCTCCGGTTTTAAGCAAAGCATCGCGGAGCCTGCGGGGCGCAACCCGGATTTCCACTACTTTCAAAGAGTGGTATGATATTTCTGGAACTTTGACGGGCCGGCTCTGTCTGCAAACCAGCAGGGAAGGGGCACGGCGGATTGGAGCAGATGCCTTGAGTAAAAAGACTTTGGACGAATTGCAGCAGGATGTTGACGATTATATCAGCCAGTTTCAACAAGGCTATTTCTCACCCCTGGCTCAGACCGTACGGCTGACTGAGGAACTGGGCGAGCTGGCCCGGGAAGTCAATCACTATTATGGAGAGAAACCGAAAAAAGAAACAGAACCTGAGAAAACCGTTGAAGAAGAGCTGGGCGATCTGCTGTTTGTTCTGATCTGCCTGGCCAATAGTCTGCACATTGACATGGATTCAGCGCTTGCCCGTGTATGCGACAAATTCAACACACGGGATAAAGACCGCTGGACCAAAAAAGATAAAGGAGAAATAAGTAATGACGGAAACAAGTCAAATTAAGATTGTCGTCGCCGGACCGCGCGGACGGATGGGCGCAGAGACTGTACGCATGATCGAACGGACACCGGAATTCACTTTGGCCGCAGCCGCCGATGACGGACATGATGGAGCGAATGCCGGCGAACTGCTCGGCATTCCGGGACTGAACGCCCGTGTCTACGATGATATCGGTGCCTGTTTCTCCGCGGTACATCCCGATGTCCTGATTGATTTTACCAATCCGGAAGCAGGGAGACGGAACCTTCAGGCAGCTATCGACTATGGCGTCCGTCCAGTCATCGGGACATCCGGTTTTACGAAAGAGGAAGTTGCCGGCTATCGGGAGCAGATGGACGGGAAACAGCTTGGCGGGATCATCGCACCGAACTTTGCGATCGGCGCAGTACTCGTGATGAAATTCAGCAAGATGGCCGCAAAATATTTTCCGGATGTCGAAATTATCGAACTGCATCATGACGGAAAAAAGGATGCGCCGTCAGGAACAGCTGTCAAAACTGCAGAACTGATTGCACAGACGAGAAAGCCGAAGAAACAGGGCGCTCCGGATGAGCGGGAGACACTCAGAGGTGCCCGCGGTGCAGATTATGACGGGATGAGAATACACAGTGTGCGTTTGCCCGGACTGGTCGCCCATCAGGAAGTTCTTTTCGGCAGCAAGGGCGAGCTGCTGACGCTCCGCCACGACTCAATGGCCCGCTCTTCTTTCATGACCGGTGTTGCCTATTCGGTGCGCACCGTCATGTCACTCGATACACTCGTATACGGACTGGAAAATATTCTGGACTGAGTCATTCAACTATTTTTGATGAGGGGGGACAGCCATGAATATTGCTTTGATTGCTCATGATAAAAAGAAACCGGAAATGGTTCGTCTGGCCATCGCTTACCGGTCGGTTCTTGCTCAGCATAAGCTGTACGCAACCGGGACGACCGGCCTGAAAGTCATGGAAGCCACCGGCCTGAAAGTGAACCGGTTCAAATCGGGACCGCTCGGCGGCGACCAGCAGATCGGTGCGCTGATCGCATCGGACCAAATGGATCTGGTGATCTTTCTCCGTGATCCCCTGACCGCCCAGCCGCACGAACCGGACGTCAATGCGCTGCTCCGGCTCAGCGATGTCTACCGGATCCCGCTCGCCACCAATCTGGCATCGGCGGAAGTGATGATCCATGCGCTGAAACGCGGTGATTTCCATTGGCGTGAGCTGGTTCATGAAAGGCAGCACTCAGAGGAATAATCACATTTTTTTACTTTGAACCGGTGCGCAAAGAACAATTGAGGTGTTTTTAATGCATTTTCCCTTTTCTGAAGTGGCACCAATCATGGACCGTCTGATTGACCACGGCTATGAAGCCTACGTGGTCGGCGGTGCTGTCCGTGATTTTCTGCTCGGCCGGCCGGTCCATGACATCGATATCGCAACGGCGGCTCATCCCGGCCGGGTCATCAGCCTTTTCAGAAGAACGATTCCGACTGGGGTCAAGCACGGCACCGTGACGGTAATCGCACACGGCCAAACTTATGAAGTCACGACTTTCCGGTCAGAGAGCGGTTATTCCGATTTTCGCCATCCGAATCATGTCCGGTTCGAATCTTCGCTGGATAAGGATCTGATGCGTCGTGATTTCACCATTAATGCGCTTGCTATGGATCGATCCGGGGCAATCATCGACTTATTCGGCGGCAGGAAGGATATGGCTGAACGGCGAATCCGGATGGTCGGCGCACCGGAAGAACGGATTCACGAGGATCCCCTGCGGATCATGCGCGGCATCCGGTTTGTGTCCGAGCTGGAGTTTACACTTGGAGACCGGGAATTTGCCGCTTTTCAGGCGCAGGCCGGGCTTTTAAAAAAAATTTCTGTAGAGCGTCTGGATCAGGAAATGACCCGGCTGCTTGCCGGACCGGCAGCAAATCGGGCAATCGGATTACTCTTCGCAACCGGATGTTTTCGCGCACTGCCGCTGCTTAAAGAAGCTGATTTGCCGGATCCGCCCGTCGCGCTGCCCTTGCTTGAAGATGATGCAGAACGCTGGGCAGCTTTTCTGGACGGTACGGGGGTCGGCGATGTTGCCGCTTTCGCCCGGGCATGGAAATGGTCCGGCAAACTGAAGAAGCGTGTGACGGCGATCCTTGCTTTTGGAAAAATCCGCAGAGCCGGCAGCTGGAGCCGGATGTCTGTCTATCAGGCGGGACCCCAATGTGCGGCATCCGTCGAACGCTTTCTGACCGCCGGCGGTACGTTCCGCCGGGATACACTGGAGAATCGTCTGAAAGCAGCCGGCAGTCTATGGGCCGGGTTGCCGATTCACAGCCGGAGCGATCTGGCGGTTACCGGTCGCGACCTGATCCGCTGGTCCGGAAGAAAACCCGGGCCCTGGCTGGCAGAAGTGATCCGCACGCTTGAAAAATCTGTCGTTGAAGGAGCAGTCCGGAACAGAACGGAGGTGATCAAGACATGGTTCATGGAGCAGCCGGCAGCACGCGAACAAAAATACTGACAATGCTTTATCAGCATCAGCATGAATATCTTTCCGGTCAGGATATTTCACGGCTCATCGGCTGCTCGCGGACAGCTGTCTGGAAACATGTTCGCGAACTGGAGCACGAAGGGTATCGTATCGATGCCGTTCAGAAAAGAGGCTATCGGCTTGCCGGAACGCCGGAAGGTTTGAGTGAGGCAGCGGTCACTGCCGGACTGCGCACTGAGAAACTGGGGAGATCGATCATTTTCTACGATTCTATCGGGTCGACTCAAAAAGAAGCCTTGCGACTGGCTGATGAAGGTGCAGCCGATGGGACACTGGTCATCACCAATGAACAGACAGCCGGCAGAGGGCGAATGGGCCACAACTGGAAATCACAGCGCGGCGTCATGGTGACGATGAGCCTGATCCTGCGCCCGGACCTGCCGATAGATCAGACACCGCAGCTGACTTTGCTCACGGCGGTTGCCGCAACGGATACGATCGAAGAGATCACCGGCCTTTCCTGCGGGATTAAATGGCCCAACGACATTCTTTATCACGGCCGCAAACTGGTCGGTATCCTGACCGAACTGCAGGCAGAGGCCAGTTTCGTGAAAGCCGTGGTCATCGGTGTCGGCATCAATGTCAATGCCGATATGGCGGAAGTACCGGACGAACTGAAGAAAACAGCCGCGTCACTTTACAGTCTGACCGGGAGAAAATATAATCTGGCCGAATTCGTCCAGCTGTTTCTGCTTCATTTTGAGCATCTGTATCAGCTTTATCTGAAAGATGGTTTCAAGTCCATCAAACCGCTCTGGGAAAAGCGGGCCGTCAGCCTGGGTAAACACATCCGTGTCCGGCGTCCTGAAGGCCGGATCCTTGAAGGAACAGCGCTTGGGATTGACGACAGTGGCGTTCTGCTTTTGCAGGACGGCAGCGGAACCATCAGGAAGATCTATTCAGCCGATATTGAATGGACCTGAGCGCGGCAAACTGTTTCGTGAATCATGCATTTTACTGCGAAAAGGCGCCTTCTATTTGATATAATAGAGAGTGCTGCGGAGCAATCGCTCCGTCTGCCCGAATGGCGGTAGTACATAAACTTTCGATGAAGAAGCGGCTGACCTGAGGAACCGATTCTTCGGAAAAATTGAGCTTGGTAAGGTGATTTTTTGAAAAACTGGGTTATTACCGGGATCCTGATCCTCCTGCTTGTCTTGTTATCCGGATCCTGGTATCTATACAGGAGCAACATGAATGTTGCGAATGCCGCGGCTCAGACTGCCGCAGCAAAAGCGACGGCACACGATCAGCTGCAGAAGACCGGTTCGGTGACCGCCTATTATGGGACGCAGGCTTACGAAGTCGTCAGCGGAACCCGAAACGGTGTCGCGATGTACATTTGGGTACCTGATAAACCAAGTAAAGCAGCCGGCTATCTGGCCCGTCCGGTGAAGAATGGTCTGACACGCAGCCAGGCGCTCCAAAAACTTGCTGCGCTGCATCTGGATGTCCGGTCGATTGTCTCTGTCCGGCTCGGTGCCATTCAGAATCAGCCGGTGTGGGAAATCACGTTTAAAAACAGCCATAACAGTTTTAACTACGTCTCATTCAACTTTGATACAGGCAGGGAAGTCCAACGGATGTTAAATATCTGAGCCTGCTTCAGCCAGGCTCGGCTCACAGACAGGGGAGATCAAGTTATGCGATTAGCAGAACGCGTTGCCACAATTACGCCGTCAAGCACACTGGCAATTACCGCTAAAGCCGGTGAACTGGCCGCACAGGGATTTGATGTGATCGGACTGGGTGCCGGTCAGCCGGACTTTAATACACCTGAATTTATTATCGATGCAGCCACTGAGGCACTGAAAGCAGGACATACCAAATATACGCCGACGGCCGGGCTGCCTGCACTGAAACAGGCGATTATTGATAAATTGAAGCGGGATCAGGGTTTTGACTACACGCCTTCTGAGATCATTGTCGGTAACGGTGCGAAACATGTTCTTTATCTGTTGTTTCAGGCGCTGCTTGACCCCGGTGACGAGGTGATCATTCCCGCACCGTTCTGGGTCAGTTATCCGGAACAGGTAAAGCTGGCCGACGGCGTTCCTGTGCCGATTCAAACGACTCAGGAGCAGCATTTCAAAATTAACGTCGCGGATCTGGAACAGGCAGCGACACCGAAGACAAGAGCGCTGATCCTTAACTCGCCGAGCAACCCCACCGGTGTGATCTATGAAAAGGAAGACCTCGAGCCGATTGCCGACTTCTGCCTGAAACACGATATTTTGATTATTTCGGATGAAATTTATGAAAAGCTGATCTATAACGGCAACACATTTTACTCGATTGCCCAGATTTCAGATGCCGTCAAGAAGAATACAATTGTTGTGAATGGCGTATCCAAATCACATGCCATGACCGGCTGGCGGATCGGCTATGCGGCCGGCGATGCAGTACTGATCAAAGCAATGACGAACATCGCCAGTCACAGTACATCGAATCCCGCCTCGGCGTCTCAGTACGCGGCCATTGCAGCGTACAACGGACCGCAGGACAGCGTCGAGAAGATGCGTCAGGCATTTGAGAAACGGCTGAATACGGTATATCCGCGGCTGGTCGGTCTGTCCGGGGTAAGCTGCATTAAACCGCAAGGCGCCTTTTACCTGTTCCCGAATATCGCGAAGACAAGCAAGGCCTGCGGCTTTGACACGGTGACCGACTGGGTGGCTGCGCTCCTTGAGGAGGAGAAAGTCGCTGTCGTTCCCGGTGCAGGATTCGGTGCTCCGGAACATATTCGTCTGTCCTATGCGACTTCGCTTGAGAAATTTCAAACGGCGCTGGACAGAATTGAACATTTTATTAAGAAACATACAAACTGAAACTTATCGTCAGGTTGATCGATCAGGGGGTCATTGAAGCATGGGAACAACAATTTCGGAAGTCAGCAGTCATGTCGGAAGTGAAGTTACGATCGGCGTATGGCTCGCAAATAAACGGTCAAGCGGCAAGATACAGTTCCTCGAACTACGTGACGGAACCGGCTTTATTCAGGGCGTCGTCCTCAAAAATGAGGTTGATGAGGCGGACTGGGAAGAAGCTAAAGAACTGACGCAGGAAAGCTCGCTCTATGTAACCGGTTTAGTTCGCGAGGATAAGCGGGCACCATCCGGCTATGAATTAACGGTTTCCGGTCTGAAGCTTATTCAGAAAGCGCACGATTATCCGATTACACCCAAGGAACACGGGGTTGAGTTTCTGATGGATCATCGTCATCTGTGGCTGAGGTCGAGCCGTCAGCACGCCATTCTGAGAATCCGCAACGAAGTCATTAAGGGGACCTACGACTATTTTTACGACCATGGCTTTATCAAAGTCGACGCACCCCTGCTCACAGGCAGTGCCGCGGAGGGAACGACCGACCTTTTTCATACGAAGTATTTTGACCGCGATGCGTATCTGTCGCAGAGCGGCCAGCTCTATATGGAAGCGGCGGCAATGGCTTTCGGCAAAGTATTCTCATTCGGACCTGCTTTTCGTGCAGAAAAGTCGAAAACGCGCCGTCATCTGATCGAATTCTGGATGATTGAACCGGAAATGGCTTTCTGTGACCATGAAGAGAGCCTTAAGATTCAGGAGGATTATATTGCCTGTCTTGTTCAGCGTGTGCTGAAGAAATGCCAGCCGGAGCTGAAGGTCATCGGCAGGGATACATCGAAACTGGAAAAGATCAAAGCCCCCTTCCCGCGGATAACGTACGACGAAGCGGTCCGCTTTCTGAACAAAAATGGATTTGATGATATCAAATGGGGTGATGATTTCGGCGCGCCGCATGAAACGGCAATCGCCGAACATTTTGATGTGCCTGTCTTTGTCACCGAATATCCGGCGAAAGCCAAGGCTTTTTATATGAAACCGGATCCCGACAGGGAAGAAGTGGTACTCTGCGCGGATCTGCTTGCTCCGGAAGGGTACGGTGAAATCATCGGCGGCAGTCAGAGAATTGATGACCTCGAACTGATGAAGAAACGTTACGAACAATATCATCTGAATGATCCTTCATATAAGTGGTATCTTGAACTTCGTCAGTACGGCTCTGTACCGCATTCCGGTTTCGGGCTCGGACTGGAGCGGGCGATTGCCTGGATCTGCGGACTGGAACACATCCGCGAAGCCATCCCGTTCCCAAGACTGCTGAATCGGATTTATCCGTGATCAAGGGTCAAATAAACAGGACTTTCGGCAGCCGGTTTCTCACCGGCTGTTTTTCTTTCACATTGCCATGCCGGTTTGAATCCGTCAGAAACGACAGGGTCAGTCATGTTATACTATTTTTTGAGGTGTCAGGACATGGATGCTAAATTTTTAACCAGACTGATGATGGACAGTCAGCTGAATATACCGTCACTCTTGATTGAACATTATAATGAAATCGGCCTGAACGAACAAGAATGTATGCTGTTGATCGAAGTGCATTCATTCATCACTCATGGAGACGAATTCCCGACATTTGAAAATTTATCTGCCAGAATGACCTTAAGTGAAACCGAATGCGCCGATATGCTACATGATATGGTGCAGCATGGTTTTCTGTCAATTGTGCAGAAAACGGAAAACGAGCTGTATACAGAAGCTTATTCGCTTCAGCCGCTCTGGGAAAAGCTGATCCGTTTCGCTTACCGGGAACAGACTTCGTCTGCTCCGGAGGCCACGGAAAAGACGCTGTATACACTTTTCGAAACTGAATTCGGCCGGCCGCTGTCGCCGATCGAATGTGAAACGCTGGCGATGTGGACGGACGACGACCACCAGTCACCAGCAATGATTAAAGCTGCCTTGCGTGAAGCCGTAGTCTCCGGAAAACTTAACTTCAGATATATCGACCGGATATTATTTGAATGGAAGAAAAACGGGATCAAAACGGCGGCACAGGCCAAGGCACACGGTGACCAGATCCGGCGGCGCCAGCCGGCAGGCCGTATGGTAAAGCCCGGTACTGCAGATCACACGGAGAAAAAGCCGGACTATGACTGGCTTGACCAGGACTGACCGGAGACAGGAGGCTGATTCCGATTCTCAACCAGAAACAGATTGATTATGTTATGGAAACCATTGCCCGCATGTTTCCCGACGCACATTGTGAGCTGAATCATAGGAATCCGTTTGAATTGGCGATTGCAGTCATGCTCTCGGCCCAGTGCACGGATGCACTTGTGAACCGGGTGACCCCCGCTCTTTTTGAAAAGTATCATGAACCGGAGGATTATCTGGCGGTGCCGGTCGAGGAACTGCAGCGCGATATCCGCTCAATCGGACTGTTTCGCACCAAAGCGAAACACATCCGCCAGATGTGCGCCTGTCTGATTGAAGATGACAACGGTCAATTGCCGGAGACACGCGACGAGCTGGTTAAATTGCCTGGAATCGGACGGAAGACAGCGAATGTGATTGCGTCTGTTGCTTTTGGCCAGCCGGCAATCGCTGTCGATACCCATGTTGAACGTGTGACGAAACGCCTGGGCATTTGCCGCTGGAAAGACAGCGTGCTTGAAGTCGAGAAAACGCTGATGAAACGGGTGCCTCGCGAGAAATGGTCGCTGACACATCACCGCCTGATCTTTTTTGGCCGCTACCATTGCAAAGCGGCCAATCCGAATTGTCCGGAGTGCCCGCTGCTTGATCTCTGCCGGGAAGGGCAGAAGCGGATGAAAAGCAGGGGGGATTTCATTGCCGCCCGAAAATAGAGTATTTTCTGTTCCCGGTTCATTCTGTGTATCACCTTTCTATGCACCCCGGTCGTCGATTCAGCTCGATAAGGTCCGAACCATGAGTGAAGAGTACCCGTTTTTTTATGATATTCTTTATGTCGTGCAGCCGGATGCTCGGACTGCCTGGCCATGGGCTGAACCTGATGATACGCTGAAACGGCGCTGGGATCAGCGACGCCGGTTAATTCAGGACGTGTTTCATCGAAGACAAAAGTCATTCCTGATCCGGGAATCAATGATCGGTGCACTGGCAGAATTTATTGAGCGCATGTTCTGGGAGGAAGGAAGACCCGTTGATGGTCTTGCTAAGCGTCATCTGTCCTCTGAATTAAACCGGATGGCTTTTGCTCCGCTTAATCTTGATGAGCGGATCGACTATATTGCCCGTCAGCCCGACCGCTATACGTCATATATCCAGCTGAATCTGCTCGAGGATGAACTCACTAAAAAAATAGCCGTTGCCAGGAGTCGAAGAGACCATTAAAAAACCCCGGAAAACCAGTTGACTGGTTTTCCGGGGTTTTGCTGCTTGCTGAGAAATGGATCACTGGCTGTTCTGGCTGTTCTGGCTGCTCTGATTGCCGCCCGACCCCTGTCCTGAATTCGAGTTTTGATTCTGTGCCGGGGTTGGGTTCGCACTGGAACTGCTCGTCGAAGTCGTTCCGCCTGTCGGTGAAGAGGGTGGAGCTGATGACGATGACGATGACGATGCCGGTGCAGAACTGCTGGCCGGAGCTGAGCTCGAAGCACTGGAGTTGCTGATACTGCTGCTGCTTGAGCTGCTGGCCGGAGCTGAACTGCTGCTTGAGCTGCTGCTTGAAGCACTGCTAGCCGGTGCTGAAGACGACGAACGATTCGTGTTAAAATGATTGGAAACATTTGAATTCCGCACAGCCAGTTCGCCGCCGCTCAAACTGATGACGGAGCTGGGCTGAACAAAATCAGGCGACCCGGGCATAAAGTTTTGCATGACTGATTTGAAGATAAACTGAGCATAGCCTTGTTCGCCCGGCCCAAGGTAGGAACCGTAGAGCTTCGGGTTCTTAAGGCTTTTATTCACGTCGACATAGCCTGTCCAGACCGAAGCCGTCAGTCTTGTTGTATAGCCGACAAACCAGGAATCCGTTGCACCGGTATTGACGCCGGCCTGGGAGATATGGTACTTCTCAGCAAATTTCGAATCGATGTTCTGTGTACCGGTCTTACCTGCCAGGGCAACTCCGGGGATATTCGCGCGGACACCGGTTCCCTTAGTCATGACATCTCGAAGCATATCTGTAATCATGTATGCTGTCGAATCGCTCATCGCCGCATGACGGGTATGCTTAAAATAAAGCGTCTCGCCGTCCGGTTTAACGATCTTTCGTATGGCATATGGCTGGTTGTAAATACCGCTATTGCCGAAAGCCGCATAGGCGCCGGCCATCTGAAGCGGTGTCGCACCAAATGAGCCAATGGCAAAGGATTCATTAAAATCGTTCCGCGGCAAATGTATCCCCAGCTTTCCGGCAAAACGGATCACACTGCCTGAACCGACTGAATTATCCAGTGTTTGCAGCGTACGCACCGCCGGAACATTTCGAGAGAGATAGAGCGCTTTGCGCATCGTCATCTGGCCCATGAACTTTCCGTCCCAGTCATCGACTGTCGGACCCCTTGTATAACTTGTTCCCTGTTTGTCGTCCACCGTATAGTCGGTCGGCCATTTCAAATACTGAATGGCCGGACCATAGTCGACAATCGGCTTTGACGTCGAACCGATACTCCGACTTTCCCTGTCGGCGAAGTTCAGATCGCCATAACTGTAATTCCGGCTGCCGCCAAGTGCCCGTATGGCTCCGGTCTGTGTATCGACAACAGAAACCGCGGCATTAAAATTACGCTGAACATTGGGGTAGTTGGCCTTGTTGTTCAGGGTGTTCTGCGTCTGCTGCTGAATCGACTGATCCAGTGTCGTATATATTTTCAGTCCGCCCGAATTCAGATCCTTCTCGGTGATACCGAGACTTTTATCGCTCAGAATGGCGCGCCGTACATAATCGACAAATGCACCGTATTTCCGGTTGCTGACAGGAACGGCTCTGTGGCCCCGGGTCATCGTCTTCATTGAGACGGCTTTAGCCTGCGCTGCCTGATCCGGTGTAATGGCCTTGTTTTTTACCATCAGGTCAAGCACCAGATCACGCCGCTGCCTGGCATGGGCCGGCTGAAGAATCGGGTCGTAGTAACTTGGATTCCGGGTCATCGCCGCAAGCATGGCGGCCTGGGGAAGAGTAATGTTCTTAATATTCGTACCAAAATAGTGCTCGGAAGCTGCCGCAACGCCATAAGTGGGACCGCTCCCAAGATAGATCTGGTTCAGATACATCTCCAGAATCTGTTTCTTGGTATATTTTTTTTCGACCTGGACGGCCAGATACATCTCCTGAATCTTCCGTGTAAACGTCTTATTCTGGCTCAGCATCGCATTACGGACCACCTGCTGGGTAATCGTGCTGGCACCCTCCGATTTATAGCCCTTCGTAAACTGCGCAACCTCGGCCCCAAGGATACGTACCGGGTCAATACCGAAATGCTGATAGAATCGTGTATCCTCAGTTGAAATATAAGCGTCCTGAACGACAAGCGGGATCTGGCTGATGCTTACGTATTGCCTGCTGACGCCAGTGTCCAGGGATGTGGCTTTCCGGTTGCTCTGGTCGTAGAGTACCGCAGAAACCGGGTTCTTCAGTTCATTTTCATTCAGTGCCGGAGCATTCTTTATAATTGCGAAAACAGTGATCGTTCCGGCAAGGATAAAGAAGAGAAGGACCAGGAAAAAGATGATCAGCAATCGCTTGAACCAGCCTCTTTTTTTATGCCCGCCGCCGGATGACTTAGGCGCTGCGTGTTTCCCATTGTGGCCGTCTCCCGACTGGCTCTCCAGTTCGGACGCGCGACGCCTTTCCATCCTCGTACGATATTCCGTCATAGATCATTCCTACCTTTCCAGACACAAAACCAACAATCCGCGATGCTAGACTATTCGCAGATAATCAGAAATTCTGACTAGCTTAAAAGTATACATCATTTACAACACAAAGGTAATCAATTCGCGGTAAATAGTGCTTAGGAATCAGGTACCCCTGATCCTGAAAAAGTGTTTTCGGAATTGATTTCCTTCCGCCCGTTTTTAGCGATGCCGACCAGCATTCCGACAGATACCGGGCATCAAGGAAAAAGACTTCACCGGTTTTGGTGAATTTAACGATAATAAATCCGATTCCTCCGTGTCTCTGAATCCGCTGCATATGCGCCACCTGGTGGGCATGAAAATTCTTCAAAGGGATATAATTGGCGAATGTCGTTTCCTTTGCTTCAAAATCCAGATATTTGCCCTTGAATACCCCATTGTAATCTGTTGTCGAAGCTTTCCGGAAGTACGCCTCGGTGATTTTCGCTGCACTCCGTTTCGGATAGTCCACGTGAACAATCTGAATCGGCGTCGGTTTTTTATAAATGACGGCCTGATCCGTCTGAAGATAGTATTTGTTCGAGACGTTGAGATCGTCTTCGAGCGTCATGCCGCGATGCCCGTATTCGACATGATCCTCTGCCGGGGTATTCCGGTGCATTCCGTTCGCTACGTAAGGCTGTCCATTCGGATAGTTGATGGTCATTCTCCCAGTCTCCCTTCACAGACCAAGCGGGCGGTCGTTAACAGTATACCAAAAATCCTGTAGTAACGGGAACACCTGTCTCCCTGGAACCTCTGTAAATCGGAAATATGGCGGATCCGGTTTCTGAAGGTGCCGACAGAACACTAGTTTTGTCGGCGTGGCACCACTTTTGTCATCCATAAAGGAGTTCCGCATCTGCCGGGCGAATGTTTTAACAGATAAATAATAAGGAAAGAAGGGAACTGTCATGACAGTTCGGCACGACTCCGGAAGCCTTACAAGGGAACAGATCGATGAAAAATTAACCGGTATGATCTTTGACGTCGAACAGCTTCAGAAGAAGTGTCAGCGCCGGCTGATCGACGAAACCGGGGATTATCGGGGCCAATACAGGAAACTCCTGCTCCGGTCGGTCCGGCGCCTCCTCAGTCTCGAACGAAACAGCACACTTTTTGACCCTCTGCCGGCTCGGCATGCGGAAGCCGGCGGACATGGCACAAATGATGTACCGGTGCAGGTACGTGAAGAGGCCCCGCCGTTTCATCGTTCTCAAACCATGGTAAACTAGGGGAGCAGGAAAGACTGCTGCAGCCATGGAGGAAGATACAGATGAACAATCCGACCGATCGACTCAGAAAGACGACGAAAGAGCTGAAAATGCTGAATAAGAAAGCTTGCGACCAGTTTATGAACGTGACAACGCTGCCGGGTTATCAGGTTGATTTCCAGGGCAGGGTCAAGCCGTTTGCAGATCTGATGCAGTCAGCCGTAAATGCCTGGAAACCCATGGCCGGGGACTGGGTCCGGAAGCGGAAGCCCAGATATGTCCACCCTGAGCAAATCAAGGCAACTTGCGAAAACCTTCAGATTGTCTGTGTCACCGCCTTCCAGGAGGATACGCGGCGACGCCGGTTTATCGAGACGATCGAAGCCATCGATTTTGTTCTGGATACATTGCTGACACAACTGGATGCCGACCGTAAGAATACCGCGGAAGGATCAGTTTCCGGGAAGAAATAGAAAGCGGACAATCTGGAAAACGAGATAGGGGACGCCTAAAAACAAAATGAGCCGGTACATGACGGCTGTCAGCGCCTCGAAACAATCTTCTGCAGACAGCCGGTCAAATTTGCGGAAATAACGGGTGACTCTCTCAAACAGAAGGGCGCGTCTTGTTTTCGGGATGACAGGGACGATTTTTTCCATATCTTCTGTTTCCTCCTTAGGAAAATGGCTCTATCAAAAGATATGGCTTGTCCTGATAAATTATGAATGTCTGTCCACTGTTTTCAGTAAGTAGCGGATGTTCCGTCTTCTGATTCTTGAAGATTCCCCGGCGATGGTGTACATTTAAGAGGTAAAAAAGAATATGCCTGTCCACTAGGGGTGCGTTTTGCTGAGAGGAGTTTGGGCTCCGACCCTTGGACCTGATCTGGTTAATGCCAGCGTAGGAAAGTGGTACTCATAGGAAATACAAAAACCGCTTTCTATCGCTCAAAGGAAGCGGTTTAATTTTGCTTTCCGGCATCAACCGGCAGCATTCGCATCATGGCGGGCGGGCGACATCAGGGGGAATTGCAATGGCTGAACAAAAGATTGGTAAACTGAATCTGACCGATATTCTGGTCACGATTGTCGCTTCACTGGTTTTCGGACTGATCTTCAGATTGATGGGGCCGGTCTATGACTTATTAAAGCCGTTCGGCCTTCAGCTGGAAATGCTGACGTACGGTATCTGGTTTATTGCCGGACCGTTCGTAGCCCTGCTGATCCGCAAACCGGGGGTCGCATTTCTTGCAGAAACCGCGGCGGCGGCAGTTGAACTGCTGTTTGCCGGCAGCGGCGGTATCATCAACGTTTATTATGGACTGATCCAGGGGGTATTCTCCGAAGCTGTATTTGCTGCATTTCTTTATAAGAGGTTTACGCTTCTTACCGCTATATTGTCCGGCGTTGCCGCTTCGATCGGTTCGTTTATTCTTGATATTCCGTATGGCTATCTGACCGGTCTGGTCGGCTGGAACCTGACACTGAATATCGTTTTCCGATTCATCAGCGCGATTATCCTTGCCGGATTTCTTCCTTATATTCTGGTCAAAGCACTTGAGAAGACCGGTGTGACCCAGCTTGTTCGCCCGGTCACCAAGGAAGATTACGATGTGCTTAAAAAGTAACGAACCCGTATGGGGCGTCACTGATTTAAGGCTGGCATTTCCTCAAAAAAAGGACATGTTTTTTAAGGATCTCAGTTTCAATTATCAAAAGGGTGAGAAAATTCTGTTTCTCGGGCCGTCGGGCTGCGGCAAATCGACACTGCTTCAGGTTCTGTCAGGGCTGATTCCTAAAAGTGTCCCCTTGCCGGTGCATACGGAGAAGCTGTCGATCCCGAAAAGCTGGGGTTTTATTTTTCAGGATCCCGATACACAATTTTGCATGCCCTATGTCGATGAAGAAATTGCCTTCGTCCTGGAAAACCGTCGAATCGATCCGAAAAAGATGCCGGGACTGATTCACGATTACCTGAAGCTTACCGGGCTCGACTTTTCCGATCCGCATCGTTTGATCCGCACGCTGTCGGGGGGGATGAAACAGCGGCTCGCCATTGCGAGTGTGCTTGCGCTTGAGCCGGAGGTCCTGTTTCTTGATGAACCGACGGCGCTTCTCGATCCGGATGGCACGGAGCAGCTCTGGGAGACCGTTCGCCGGATCAGTAAGGGCCGGACGCTGCTCATCGTCGAACACAAAATCAGCCGGATCCTTGATCTGGTAGCACGTATCGTTCTGTTTGATCCGGACGGCCGCATATTAGCGGACGGGCCTAAAGACCAGGTGCTGGAGCAATATCGTGATGAACTCGATGCCTACGGAATCTGGCATCCGGATGCCTGGCCGGCCTATGAGCGGCGCCGTCCCGTGCCGATACGCCGGCAGAAACATGAAGAGCCGATTCTGGATCTGAAGAATTTCTCAGTCTATCATGGGCGGACGAAGTGTTTCACCGTTCCTGAACTGCACCTGTATCGCGGGGAATGGGTGGCTGTGATCGGTAAGAACGGGGCCGGAAAGAGCACAATGGTCGAAGGCATCCGCAGTCTGGTCCGCCATGAAGGGATCATGCACTGGTACCTGGATCACAAGGAAGAGGATGTTTCCTTTGTCTTCCAGAATCCTGAATATCAGTTTGTCACCGACAAAGTGGAAGATGAACTCGGTTTCAGTCTGAAGCTGAATAAATTGCCTGTTTCAGAGATCGAGAAGCTGGTGACCCGTAGTCTGGAGCAATTTGCCCTGACACAGCAGCGGACGACACATCCGTATCAACTGTCGGTCGGTCAGAAACGCCGGCTCAGTGTCGCTGCCTCGCTGATTGACCGGCCGCAGGCGGTGATCCTCGATGAGCCGACGTTTGGCCAGGACGCCCGCAATACATTTGCCCTGCTTGATCTGTTCCAGTCGCTGGTAGACGGAGGCACAACTGTCATTATGGTCACTCATGAGATGGAGATTGTCCGCAGATTTGCGACACGTGTCCTGACCGTCGCGGACGGCCGCCTGATCGGGGACAGCCGGGTTCCCGCATCCGGGCGGGGAGAGGAGACCGAAAATGGATCCCGTTATCACAGACACCAGTAAATTATTCTTTAAAGTCAATCCGTCGCTGAAACTGATCTGTTTCGCCTTTTTGTTCATTCTCTACCTGTCCGTGCAGAATCTGAATACGATGATCTGGACCACTGTCGCTTTTTCCATTGTGACGCTCTGGGCGAACGGACTGCCCCGGAAATGGTCGGTCGGATTTTTTCTGATGACCTTTATTGTTTCTTTTTTCAGTGCTTCAGCGATGATCCTTTATGGTAAGGGCTCACACGTACTTTTTCAGTGGTTTCTGATTCGGACGACAGAGGAGAGCCTGGCCCGCGGGATCCAGCTAGGCCTCAGAACCTTTGTGTTCGGTCTGCTCGGTGTTCTGTTCGCGTCCACGACGCCGCCGGTGCCTTTCTTTTATTCACTCATGCAACAATTGAAGGTACCCGTACGCTATGCTTACGGCTGTCTTGCTGCGTTCCGGATGCTGCCGATGATGGCGGAAGAGCTCGGACACATCCGTCAGGCGATGAAAGTCCGCGGTATGTCGCGACAGAAGGGACTGCGGGCGTTCTACGAGCGATTTCTGCACTATGCCCTGGGCATCCTTGTACAGTCCATCCGCCGGGCGCAGCGGACTGCAGTTGCTATGGAAGCCAAACGTTTTTCGATGAAAGAAAAGCGGACATTTTATTACCAGATCGGATGGAGCAGGAAAGATCTCATCTTTCTCTCGGTCATGACAGTCACGGTCGTCTCCGGATTTCTTCTGTCCCGCTGGATTCCGCTGACGCCGTATACCAATGTCATCGACGGGTACTGAACCATTGGATAAACAGCAAAAAGGCACGTCTTCCATTTCGTCGGAAGACGTGCTTTTTTGCTGCTTTCTGATAATCGGAACTTATTCGACGTTCATGCCTTTTTCACGGGCACGGCGTACTTCGAGGTCGCGGAGTGCCGAGCGCTTGATCTTTCCGGAAATGGTCTTTGGAAGATCCTGAACAAACTCGATTTCCCGTGGATATTTATACGGCGCTGTTTCTTTCTTCACAAAAGTCTGCAGTTCGTGAATCAAATCCTGTGACGGTTCGTACCCGTCGCGGAGAATCACAAATGCTTTCACGATATTCCCGCGAATCTCGTGCGGTATTCCGACAACAGCGCAGTCTTTAACAGCCTGGGATTTCAACAGAGCATCTTCAACCTCCACCGGTCCGATGGTATAACCTGAACTGATGATCACATCGTCGCGCCGTCCATGGAACCAGAAGTAACCGTCTTTATCTTTCGCCGCACGGTCGCCAGTCAGGAAGTAGTTGCCGCGAACAGCTGCTTCGTAGCGGTCTTCCTGATGGAAGTAGCCGCGGAACAGTGCAGGAAAATCACGCCTGACGGCAATGTTTCCGACTGTCCCGTCCGGTACCGGGTGGCCTTCTTCGTCAATAACCGTGATAAACGGGTCGAGTATCGCTTTGCCCATCGAACCGACACGGATCTGATCGCCGACCATTGTACCGATCAGCAGTGTGCTCTCAGTTTGCCCATAACCGTCTTTCAACTGAATATCAAAGGTCCTTTTAAAGATATCGGTCACTTCCCGGTTCAATGCCTCTCCGGCAGAGCAGGCGTTGCGCAGATGCGACAGATCATACTTGCCAAGATTGTTAACCTTGGCCATCAGCCGGTATTCTGTCGGTGTACAGCAAAGCACGTTCACCCGATAGTCCTGAAGCAGCTGCAGCTGTTTCTCCGGGTGGAAACGCCCAAAGTAAACGAGACCGGTAACACCTTTCCCAAGGACAGATAGGAAAGGGCTCCAGATCCATTTCTGCCAGCCGGGTCCGGCTGTCGCCCAGAACGTATCGCCGTCATGAATGTCGAGCCAGCGGGAGGGCGCGATCCTCAGATGCGCGTATGCCCAGCCGTGACTGTGAATGACCGCCTTTGGCGTGCCGGATGTGCCGGATGTGTACGTCAGAAAAGCCATATCGTCTTTGCTCGTCCGGACCGTTGTAAAGTCTGCGGATGCCTCACTGACCAGCCGGTTCATCGACAGCCAGCCGTCCGTCTCCCCATCAACGGAAATTTTATATTTTAATGCGGGCAAAGTTTCTTTAATCCCGTCAACCTGGCTGGTGTAATCACGATAAGCGACGATTGCCTTGGCTTCGCCCTGGCTGAGACGCAGCGCAATGTCGGCCGACCGGAGCATTTCGGAACCCGGAATGACGGCGATGCCGGCGCGCAGCGCACCAAGGTAGATGACATAGGCATCGATGATCCTTGGAACGATGGTCATGATCCGGTCGCCTTTTTTCAGGCCAAGGCCGGACAAGACATTGGCAAACTGTTTTCCCCGCTGAATCAGCTGATGATACGTGATCGTCTTTTTTTCTCCCTTGTCACTTTCCCAGCGCAGCGCGATCCGTTCTGAATCGAACCGGTCGATTTCACTGGTTAGATTATATGTGTCCGGAGCAATAAGATCTTTCAGTTCCAATATTAATGCACCTCATTTTCGTCACGCTCAGTCCATCCTGCGTGAGCTTTTTTATCAGAATTTATAATTACATATTAATACCTGATACTAAATTCTACAACCGTTATTTTACTTTTTCGCACTTTTAATATATTCGGACAGCGCTTCGCCGACGGCTTTGGAAGAGCGGTCCACTTCGGCCAGTGTGTTGTCGACGCCGCCGATTTCAATCAGAATTGCATTTTTAGATAAATCCTGATTATAAATCCCATTGCCGTCAAACTTCGTTTTGCCGACGATGCCGCGGACGATTCCCGGGTAGTGCTTGTCCAGAATCGCTTTCAGCTGTTTCGCAAAATATAGATTGGCGGTGTAGCCCGGATTGGTTTCCCCGACGATGAAGCTGATCCGGGCATACGTGTTGCTGTTACGCTTCATTGTTGTTACGGAACGGCCAAGAGAATCCCGGTGAATATCGATCAGATAAGTCAGTGACGGATTCTGTTTCAGCATGCTCCGGACCAGCTGTCTGGAACTTGCATAGGCTGTATTGGCTCCCCAGTTGCGCGGATCTGGGTGAAGGGAACCGATCCCGTTATTCAGAAGGACCTGGGCAACCTCATTGCCGGCGCGGAAAACGCCGACATTCGGGTTGGTCGTATTGGCATCCAGACCGTTGTTTGCCGGTTTATAGGATTCCCAGTAATGTGTCTGGTAAAGGAGGACTTTTTTGGTCAGCTTATTTTCAGCGACAGGGGTCTTGCCGGGTACTTTGGCCGGCTTTTTCGGCGCTTCAATTTTTATCTGCGGCGGATTGTCCTGAGGGAGGTTATTAAAATTCAGGCCTTCTCCGGCAGCAAAGATCTTTGTATTATAAATCGAAAATCCGGGAATTTCCGATCCGAACAGACTTCGAATGTCGTCAAAACGGAGATCGGTCATCGATTCAAATGCCAGATGGCCCAGGCTCTTCGGCCGGTCCGTGCTGCGGAGGACGTGAAGAAAGGCGGCATTTTCATTCCCGAAAGTCTGAGAAAGAAGTGTTTCAGCCGGCCATGTTGCCTTCTGGAGCGCATTTTCTATCGAAAGGATCCGGACCTGGCTGACGGTGACCGCTGCAGCAAGCACAAAGAAAGCGATTAAGACGGACAGATAAGTGATGATAAGATTGACTACCCGCGTTCGCCGCCGTTTCATTCCGTGCATGCTTGTCCCTCCTCTGAGAATCGCTTCATCTCTCTAACTCTATGACGCGAGGAGGAGGAGATAGACTACTTTTTTTAAAGATTCTTTTCAGTTTAATAGAATTGAAAGGTATGAATATGTGTGAAAAAACCGGTGCATCTGACGATGACCGGTTTTCTATCAATAGGATAGAAACGCTAGAGACCAGGGATGATGTACCGTGAAGCCGTCACTGTGCGGTGTAGCCGCCGTCAAGAACAACCGCCTGGCCGGTGACGCCCCGGGCTTTATCGCCTGCCAGGAACAAGGCATAATCGGCAATCTCACGAACGTCGAGCAGGCGTTTCTGTGGAATAAGCGGATAAAAAACTTCTTCGAGAACCGCCTCAACCGGCACGTTACGTGTCGCCGCAACATCTTTCAGCTGGCCGCGGACAAGCGCCGTATCAACGTAACCCGGGCAGAGGGCATTTACCGTGATGCCGTATGCCGCACTTTCCAGTGCAGCGACTTTAGTCAGGCCGATCAGGCCGTGTTTGGCACTGTTATACGCCGCTTTATTTGCGAAGCCGATCAGGCCGTTGATTGATGCGATATTAATAATCCGTCCGTATTTCCGGCTTTTCATGACCGGCAGTACATGCTTAATCGCATAGAACGGGGCAATCAGCATAATTCGGATCATCTGCTCGAATTTTTCCGAGGGGAAGTCTTCGATCGGTGCGACATGCTGCAGCCCGGCATTATTGATGAGAATATCAACACCACCATAGGTCTTCACTGCCTGATCGATCAGATTCTGAATCTGATCTTCTTTAGTGACGTCCGCGGCAACGGCAGTTACCGTCCCGCCAAGAGCCGTAATCGTGCGCTCCGCTTCAGCAAGGGATAATGCGTTAATATCGGAAAGCACAACATTTGCTCCGTTTTGAGCGAATGATTTGCCAATTTCGAAACCGATTCCCCGGGCCGAGCCTGTAATCACAACTGTTTTCCCTCTGACCAATCTGTTTTCCTCCGCATCTTTGTCCATATTCTCTTGACTGCCTGCTCCTGACTTGTCACTGTCCAACGATTTCAGAAGCGAAGCAGACAGAGGAGGTCCTAATAAATGTATAAGTCCTGTGTTCAGAATTAGACCAGTAGATTGTTCACATAATTCTCGAAATGCACCAATACAATGAATTGTCACAAAACGGTCACAGAGCTATGATTCACCGAAAATTGAACGCAGCCTACCGTTATTCTCAGTTACCTGATAAAGGGGGAGGTCTGATGAAAGAGGTTGTGATCGTCGGCGCTGCACGAACACCGGTCGGTTCATTTGGCGGCGCCTTATCCGGAGTCTCAGCTGTTGCTCTTGGAACTGCAGCCGCCAGGGAAGCTATCCGGCGCTCCGGTGTCCCGGCACACCACATTGATGAAGCCGTGATCGGCAATATTCTGTCGGCCGGGCTTGGGCAGAATATTGCCCGGCAGATCGCGCTTCATTCCGGGATGTCCGATAGCTCGACGGCGGTCGGCATCAATATGCTCTGCGGATCAGGACTTCGTGCCGTGATCCAGGCAGTTCAGACGCTTCGTGCCGGTGATGCCGACTTTATTCTGGCCGGGGGAACGGAGAGCATGAGCCGTGCACCCTATCTGCTCACTGATTATCGCTGGGGAAAAAGGATGGGCGAAGGACAGATCGAGGACTCGATGATTATGGATGCCCTGACCGATGCGTTCAGTCACGTTCACATGGGTGTGACGGCGGAGAACATCGCCGAACAGTGGCACATCAGCCGGGAAGAGCAAGATGCATTCGCCCTGAACAGTCAGCTGAAAGCAGAGAAGGCGCAGCTTCTCGGCTATTTTGATGAAGAGATCGTTCCGGTTGAAGTGACGGTAAAGAAGAAGAAATCCGAGGTCCGTCAGGATGAGCATCCCCGGCATGGCATGACACTGGAGACCCTGTCCGGTTTGCGACCTGTGTTCCGGAAGAACGGGACGGTGACCGTCGGCAACGCCTCCGGACTGAACGACGGGGCCGCCATGCTTGTCCTGACGACGCGCCAGAAAGCGAGGGAGGCCGGACTGACTGTACTCGCATCGATCCGTTCCTATGCCAGTGCCGGACTGGATCCGCAGATCATGGGTTACGGACCGGTTCCGGCAGTCAAGAAAGCGCTGCATCAGGCCAATCTGGATATTGGCGCCATTGATCTGGCGGAAATTAATGAAGCCTTTGCTGCGCAGTCAATCGCTGTCATCCGCGATCTGAAACTGGATCCGGATAAGGTAAATGTCAGCGGGGGTGCGATCGCACTGGGTCATCCCGTCGGGGCCTCAGGTGCCCGTATTCTCTGTACTCTGCTTTACGGGATGAAGCGGACCGGCGCAAAGACCGGTCTGGCCGCTCTTTGCATCGGCGGTGGTCAGGGGACGGCCGTCATTGTGAACAATGAAGTACCGGATTAATGTAAGCGGTTACTATAAATTTTAAACCGAAATGGGGAGATGATTTATGGCTTTACAGATTCTGGCGATTATTCTGGCCCTTGGCCTTCTGATGCTTCTTGCCTATCGCGGCTACCCGGTTATTATCATTGCCCCGCTGATGGCCCTATTTGCTGTGCTCCTGTCGGGAGGGCATTTGCTCCCGACTTATACTGAAGTCTTCATGACCAATGCCGCAACCTATGTGAAGAACTTCTTTCCGATCTTCCTGCTCGGCGCGGTCTTCGGAAAAATCATGGAAATGAGCGGTGCCGCCGCATCGATTGCCCATACGATTGTCAGAGGAATCGGCTCGAAACGGGCCATGCTTTCTGTTGTCCTGGCCTGCGCCATTCTGACTTACGGCGGTGTTTCACTATTCGTCGTGGCCTTTGCCGTTTATCCGTTCGCGGCAGCCATTTTCAAGGAAGCAGACATTCCGAAACGGCTGATTCCCGGGGCGATCGCACTCGGCGCGTTCACATTCACGATGGATGCACTACCGGGCACGCCGCAGATTCAGAACATTATCCCCACCAGTTATTTTGGAACCGATACCTATGCCGCGCCGATCGTCGGCATCATCGGCTCGATCATTGTGCTTATCGGAGGCTTGCTCTGGCTGGAACACCGGCGGCGTCAGGCAGCAAGGAAGAATGAAGGCTACGGCACCGGCCACATCAATGAACCTGACGCAAATCTGGGTGATAAGCTCCCGAATTTCTGGCTGGCTGTTTCTCCGCTTGTTGTCGTGATCGTCTTTAATTTTATCTTCAGCCGGACTGCCTTGTCGGCAAAAGACTGGTACAGTGCCGCCATGCTGAATAAAGTCTTTGCCATTGCGGACGTCAGCAAAGTGGTGTCGTCCTGGTCACTGGTTGTCGCGCTGTCACTCGGCATCCTTGTGGCTCTGGCCATCCGGTTCCGGACTGTTAAAGTGAAACTCACTTCCAGCCTGACGATCGCCGCATCCGGGGCGCTGCTGGCGATCTTCAATACCGCTTCGGAAGTCGGGTTCGGCAATGTGATTAAAACACTGCCCGGATTTTCAGCTATTCAGCATCACGTGTTCAATGCCAGCAGCAATCCCCTGATTTCAGAAGCGGTTTCGGTCAATGTGCTGTCGGGAATCACAGGTTCTGCGTCAGGCGGTCTGTCAATTGCTCTTGAAGTGATGAGCAAACAGTATTTGCAGGCAGCACACGCCATGGGCATCAATCCGGAACTGCTGCATCGGATCGCCTCAATGGCTTCCGGCGGTATGGATACGCTCCCGCATAACGGGGCGGTCATCACCTTGCTGGCGATCACCGGACTGACGCACCGGCAGTCCTATAAGGATATCTTCATGATTACCATTCTGAAAACGGCCACCGTATTCTTGCTGGCGATCGGCAGTTCATTCTTTTTCTGATCGGAGGAAAGTCAAAAATGGGAAAAGTAACGGGTTCTGTCGCCGCAATGATCGAACAAATCCATGACGGCGCCACATTGATCGCCGGCGGTTTCGGCCTGTGCGGCATCCCTGAGAAACTGATTCTCGGCCTGCGGGAAAGCAGGGTGCGCGATCTGACCGTCATCAGCAATAATTGCGGTATTGACGACTGGGGGCTGGGACTGCTCCTGGAAAATAAACAGATCCGTAAAATGGTTGCCTCTTATGTCGGTGAAAACAAACGCTTTGAGCAGCAGTTTCTGAGTGGTGAACTGGAGGTCGAGCTCGTTCCGCAGGGTACACTGGCCGAACGGCTGAGAGCCGGCGGTGCCGGCATTCCCGCATTCTATACGGCAACAGGCGTGGGCACGGAGGTTGCGAAGGGAAAAGAGGAGAAGGTGTTTGATGGCCGGACCTATATCCTTGAGAAGGCAATCAAAGCCGATTTCGGTCTTGTGAAAGCCTGGAGAGCCGATCCGGACGGGAATCTGATATACCGAAAAACAGCGCAGAATTTTAATCCGCTGGCGGCAAAAGCCGGTAAGATCACCTTTGCCGAAGTAGAAGAGATTGTCCCTTCAGGAGCGCTTGATCCTGATCAGATCCATACTCCAGGGGTTTATATTCAGAGCGTTTTTGCCGGATCCGATTATCAGAAACGGATTGAACGGTTGACCGTTGCTGAAAACTAAATGAATGGGGGAGCACTGCATGGGAAATCGGGAACTTATACTGAGCCGTGCGCTGAAGGAAATCAGAGACGGGATGTATGTGAATCTTGGCATCGGTATGCCCACACTGATTGCTAACCGAATCCCCGCCGACAGCCATGTCATGCTACAGTCCGAGAATGGTCTGCTGGGCATTGGCGCTTATCCGCACACAACTGAGGTGGATCCGGATCTGATCAATGCCGGAAAGGAAACCGTAACGGCAATTAAAGGCGCCTCATTTTTTGACAGTGCTGAATCATTTGCCATGATCCGCGGCGGACATATTGATCTTGCGATTCTTGGCGGTATGGAAGTCTCGGAGTCGGGGGACCTGGCAAACTGGATGATTCCGGGGAAGATGGTCAAAGGTATGGGCGGAGCCATGGATCTTGTCCAGGGGGCAAAACGGACGGTGGTCATTATGGACCATGTATCGAAGCACGGCACACCGAAAATTAGAAAAACCTGTACCTTGCCGCTCACAGGAAAGTGTGTTGTCGACTGTCTGATTACTGATCTTGCCGTATTCCACCTGGATGACGGACAGCTCAAACTGGTCGAACTGCAGCCCGGAGCTTCGCTTAAAGAGGTCCAGGCGAAAACCGAAGCGAACTTTTCAATCGGCGAACAGCTGCTCGCCGGAAAATAAACGGCTCTTGGCTCAATAATGCGAAAGGATACAACCGGATGGACCGATCCATCCGGTTCTTAGCGTTTATAAATCTGGATTTACATAATTTTCACAAAAAGTGCCTTGAAGCAAGCCCGACAGTATTCAGCCGCACAGCTGCAACTGACCCGGTCCGAGAAAGCGGTTCAGCCCTATATGGTGACAAAGGAACAGAAGGCCCTTTTCACAGGAATCATGAGCGACAACTCGAAAACGTATAATCTTTTCCAGAATGAACTCGTTCCGGCAATAACGATGAATGACCTGAATGGATCAAGAATAATCCGGGCACTCGAGAACGATTATTGGACGTCCCGCGCTTATTAATATATATTGACTTACGTCATCTTACTTAAATAATGAGTTTTCTGTGGAGTGAGAGAGGAGAGCGAGGACGCGCCATGTCATTTCATACTGCACCGAATAGATATGTCAGTCAGATTCATCTGAGCGTCATGAACCTTCAGAGATCTGAAATATTTTATCAGGATTTGCTTGGTTTCCGTGTTCTGAAAAAGGAACAGGGAACGATCACTTTCTCAGCGAACGGAACCGATCCGCTGATCACGCTGGAACAGCCTGCAGGGATTCAGCCGCACCGTTCCCGACAGGCCGGTCTCTATCACTTCGCATTGCTGCTTCCGTCGCGAAGGGACCTGGCAACACTCCTTTACCGCATACTGAAAGAAGACTATCCGCTTCAGGGCGGTTCGGATCATGCTGTCAGTGAAGCGGTTTATCTGGCCGACCCGGATGGAAACGGGATTGAACTGTACCGCGACCGTCCGGCGGCAGAATGGAAATGGGAGAATGGCAGAGTTTACATGACGACCGATGCGATCGACGAACACATTCTCGATGAACGTGATGAAAGAGGCTGGAGCGGGATGCCGAAAAACACGATCATGGGGCACATTCATCTGCAGGTGGCCGATCTGAATGCAGCGGAGCGCTTTTATTGCCAAGGTCTCGGTTTTCAGCTGGTTGCCCAATATGGGGATCAGGCAGACTTTCTCTCAACAGGCGGTTACCACCACCATATTGGATTGAATGTTTGGATGAGCAAAGGCCGCCCGGCAGACAGTGCGCTTACAGCAGGTATGAAAGATTTTACCCTTGAGTATCCTGATTCAGCCACGCGGGCAAAAGCCATTGCGCGCGTCAAGGAGATGGGGTTTCCGGTTTCTGAAGAGAAGGGAGGGGTCCGGATCACGGATCCTTCCAGGATCGATATAATCCTGCACGTGAATGAATGATGAGCAATGTCCGGGACCAGTAGAATGATCCCGGTTTTTTTCTATCAGAATGGCGCGCGATCGTTTACAATAGTAAAAGTGAATCCAATTCTTCTGATCCGGACTGGGGGATGGCAGATGGCTGCAATCGCTGTCGATATGGATGAAGTAATCGCCGACTTTGTCGGTAAGGAGCTAAAATTGTTCAATCGTTTGTTTCACGAATCCGTGACCCGAGATGATCTGAGAGGCACCAGCCTGCGTCAGTTAAAACCTGAATTCAGCGATGTTCTGCTTTATTTGCGAAATACAAATGGCTATTTTGCGGATCTGGAGGTCATTCCGGATGCGCAGCAAGTCGTCCGTGAACTATCCCGGCACCATAACATTTTTATTACGACGGCGGCCATGGAATTTCCGAACAGCGTGACTGATAAGTACAACTGGCTGAGAAGATATTTTGATTTTATCCCGGAACTAAATTATGTTTTCTGCGGGGATAAACGGATTATTCATGCAGATTACCTGATTGATGACAACAGCCGTCATTTCACACATTTTTCCGGCAAAGGTTTACTTTTTTCATCGCCGCATAATTATTACGAAAAAGCGGAGAACCGAATGAACAGCTGGAATGATGTACTGAAATTTTTCGGTGAAATTGATTAATGGATGAACTGATGAACTTATCATGACGATCACAAAAAGAGGAGGTCATTTCAGCTCTGGACATTACTACGTAAAATATAATTTTGACGAAGTAATCTGTTTTGATTCTCTGAAGGTGCTCTTGCTGCAGTTTAAAAAACGTTCAGCACTTTCGCCGTCTTAATTGATTCCTTCTGGATTGTCTTCCAATTCTACATGCACGCTTCAGCATTCTGGTTGGCTGATAAATCTCGATTTCGGCTGATATATTCTCAAATTGGCTGATAAACTCCGATTTGAGCGGCTCACTTTGGCACCGGAACGTGCATTTTCATCTGGGTAATCAATTTTCCGGCTGATCTTGGCGTAATCTTTTAAGTTTCCGCTTATTTTTTATGTTTTCTATTTCTGTTCATTAAAAGTCCCCGATGCACATGATTTGTACCAACCTTTGTACTTGTGTCATAAGAATTGAGATTACTGCGTAAAATATTGACACCGCAAATCTTCTGAGTTACACTAAAGATGGTAAATATTAACACCTACGGAGGGATTGAATCATGGATGACTATCGCCAGCAGGAACTTCTCGATCGAATTGATGAAAAAACTGCGGAACTTCCCTGGTATGTCGGCGAATATGTGGACAAAAAAAGACGCACGATGTCCCCCCGCTCCCTGCTCAATTATTGTCACGATTATCTGATTTTCTTCAATTGGCTGCTCACTGAAGGCTTTTATAATGGAAAACGTCAGGATGTCCCTCTCAGCTGTCTGGAGAAACTGACGCCGCAGCAGATCGAAAATTTTCTGTCCTACCTTCACTTCCGGCTCAATAATGACCGATTTACGATCAACAGAAAACTGTCCTCACTCAAATCACTGTTTAACTATTTACAAAATGTAGCTGAAACGAGCGATCTCAAGCCTTATCTCGTGCGAAACGTCATGGCCAAGATCGCTTTCAACAAGATAAAAGAAGACCAGGAAACGGTAGCTCAGAAGATGGCCGGTAAAATCCTCTGGAACGATGAATACGATGCCTTTCGCCAGTTCGTTGCGGAGGACTACTGCGAGACGGTGAAAGATAATAAAAAACTGCTGAATTTTCATCAGCAGAATGCCGAGCGCGACACAGCCATCATCTCGTTGATTCTCGGTTCGGGGCTCCGGCTTTCCGAAGTGGTCGGACTTGATCTCAGCGATGTTGATCTGAAGAAACGAATGGTCCGCGTTCTTCGTAAAGGAAATAAGGAGCAATATGTTTATTTCAGCGAACAGGCCGGACTTGACCTTGCGGACTATCTCGATGTCCGTGCGAAAAAATATCAGCTGCCTCCGTCTAATAAAGCACTATTCGTTGCCGCGTCGATGGGCCCGCACCGGACGACCCGGAGACTCAGTCCGCGTGCGATAGAAAATCTGGTTAAAAAATATGCCGTCGCTTTTGGAAAGCCTGCCCTCTCTGTCCATAAACTGCGCCATTCGTTTGCAACACGCTATCAGGCAGAAAACAACGATATACCGAAACTTCGCCGCCAGCTGGGCCACTCATCGATCCAGACAACAATGATCTACACACATCTGTCGAATGAAGAGCTGAAAAAAGCGGTCGATCATATGGATGATCATTTTGTTGCCCCGGATGGGAACTAAGTTTGAGGCTTTCTTAATCCGGGTGTTGTTTGCCGCTGCGGGTGCTCGCTTTCCGGAAAACAACCGTTTTAAGTTTAAGTTTAAACAGAGATTTATTAGTTAACATAACTATTTTTATGTATGCACCATTTGCTCATTTGTCCACAAATTCAACCTTACCATTGCCCAGTGAGGCAATTCGGGCCAGTGAACAAACCCGGTAGCCGGCATGATCCAGTCTGCGCCGGCCTTCCTGAAACGATTTTTCGATCACGATACCGACGCCTGCCACTTCGGCGCCGGCCATCTCAATCAGCCGTGCCAGTCCCAGTGAGGCTTCCCCGTTTGCCAGAAAATCATCGATAATCAGGACCCGGTCACCGGTCTGAAGCATGTCTTTTTCAATGTAAACGGTATTCCGGACATGCTTGGTGAACGAAACAATTTCAGTGGCAAGGCTTCCCTCATTCAGGGTCACCGGCTTTTTCTTGCGGGCGAAAATCACCGGCACCTTGAGTGCGAGTCCGGTCATCAGCGCCGGTGCGATTCCGGATGATTCAATCGTGATCACTTTACTGACCTGATCCTTTTTAAAGATATCAGCAAATTTATTTCCGATTGTCTGCATCAGAACAGGATCGATCTGATGATTGAGAAAATGGTCGACCTTCAGGATATCCGTTCCGATCACTCGGCCATCTTCAAGTATCCGTCTTTTCAATTCTTTCATTATTGTTCATTATCCCTCACTTTTTCTCTTATATCCGGTACACCCGGCTTTTGCTAAGTAGTATACACTGGAACAGAATGAGAAACTACCCGGCAGCTGTAAAAAAAGGTATATGTTTCTTTCGGCTAACTGTTTTTCTCAGCCTTCATCTCTCTGTTCTCCGGCAATAAGGTTGCTGTAGACACACAGCGGAGTCGCTTGTTATGATTAATTTATTGCCGGAAGAAGGTGAAGATTTGATCCAGGATAAATATGAGAATCTAAAATTAGGTGAACGCGGTGCCTTGATCAGTATCGCAGCCTATATTGTACTGTCTGTATGTAAATTGGTCATTGGCCTGTCGACAGGATCTCAGGCACTGCGCGCCGACGGTCTGAACAATGCGACAGATATCGTAGCGTCAATCGCGGTGCTGATCGGGCTTCGAATCTCACGCCGCCCGGCCGACAGCGACCACCCCTACGGGCACTGGCGCAGTGAAACGATCTCCTCGCTGATCGCTTCATTGATCATGTTTGCCGTCGGATTGAATGTGCTGTATGATGCGCTGTCGACCCTGTTTCAGGGGCATGATCAGAAACCGGATGTTATGGCTGCATGGGTCGGTATTTGTGCCGGAACCGCGATGTACTTTGTCTACCGTTATAATAAGCGTCTGGCGCAGAAGATCAACAGCTCCTCAGTATTGGCAGCCGCCAAAGACAATCTCTCTGATGCCTGGGTCAGTTTCGGCACCGCTGCCGGTATTTTTGCCGCCCAGCTGAATTTTGCCTGGCTGGATACTGTAACCGCTTTTATAGTCGGCTTGCTGATTTGTAAAACCGGCTGGGACATCTTTAAAGAAGCGGCGTTCAATTTGTCCGACGGGTTCGATGATAAACAGATCGCCGATTACACGGACGCCGTCGGGAAAATGGACGGCGTTGAAGGTGTTGCTTCAATCCGGGCAAGAAAATACGGCAATAATACGGCGTTGGAAATGGTCATTCTTGTCGATCCGGTTCTTGGTCTGCGTGAAGCTGATGCGATTGCGACGCGAGTGGAAAAATACCTCACCGAGACTTTTCACGTTCTGGCAATCAGTGTTCATGTCGAACCTAATTTAAAAAAGAAAACTGACCGGTCTGTCTGACTTTCCGGATCTGAGCTAAAGATTAGGAAACATGAAACTATTTTTCTATAATTAAAGTGTTCATCAATGAAGGAGGCAGTTGTTGTGTCATCGCTGACTGATGAAATAGATGCTTATCAAGCTGAATCAAAAAAGAAATCGTCACCCGAAAAACAGCGCCTGAACGCCCGTGCCATTGAGGAACTGGAGAAATCGGGACTGGCGCCAGGACTGAAAACAGGTGATCAGGCCCCGGATTTTACTCTGCCGGACGCCACGGGAAAAGAGATTGCGCTTTCCGGGGAATTGAAAAAAGGTCCGGTCATTCTCTCATTCTATCGCGGCGGCTGGTGCCCCTATTGCAATCTTGAATTAAGAGCCTATCAGCGTGCGCTTCCGCAGATCCGGGAAGCCGGGGCACAACTGATTGCGGTCAGTCCGCAGACACCGGATGCCAGTCTGTCGACTAAGGAAAAAGATGAACTGGAATTCATTGTGTTGAGTGATCAGGATGGTAAAATCGCCGATCGTTACCATCTGATCTTCAAGCTTCCCGATTATCTGATTCAAAGCTACAGACAGTCAGGAATTGATCTTGAAACGAGAAACGGGAATGACAAGTGGGAATTACCCAAGCCGGCTACATTTGTTCTCGATAAAACCGGAAAAATCACCTTCGCCCATGTCAGCTCGGACTATAAAGAGCGGACCGATCCGGCGAAAGTTATCGATATCGTTAAAAATTTATCATGATGTGTGCAAAAAGATCAAGGGACTGCCCATGCGGCAGTCCCTTTTTCACTGATCAAACCAACCTTTTTTACGGAACCAGAAATACATGACAATCGCGATGCCAAGCATCAGCCCCAGCACCAGAAAATAACCATCTCTCCAGTTCAATTCAGGCATATATTTAAAGTTCATTCCATATATTCCGGCGATGAACGTCAGCGGCATAAAGATCGTTGTAATCACCGTCAGCGTCTGCATGATACTGTTTGTCCTGTAGGATGTCAGTGACAAATAACTGTCACGGATGTCCGAGGTGATCTCCATGTTGGATTCGATCATATGGGTAAGACGCGACAGGTTTTCACAGAGATTATTCAGATAGAGATTGTCCGTGTCACTGGTCGGGATATAAGGCGACCCGACCATCCGCTGCAAGATGTCCAGCAAAGGCGTCACCGCACGGCGGAATCCAAGCAGTTCACTTCTTAACTGAAAGACCTTCGTATTCATGATGTGAATGGATTCATGCTTGGCATTCATATTTAAGGCATCAATCTTGTCTTCCAGCTGATTGGCGACCATAAAATACTGTTCAATCAGTCGGTCGAACAAGTGCTGAAGAATCTCATTAGCGCTTTTTGCTTTTTCATCAATCTTGTCGTTCATCCGGCTTGCATGCCATACATCGTTAACTGCTTTCAAATTATCATTATGGAAGGAATAAAAGTAATTTTTACCGATACACAGCTGAAGCTCGTGCGGTTTCATCGTGCTTGGGCTGACCGCCTGAACCGAAAGATAATAATAGTCACTTGAGATTTTCATTTGCGGCCTTTTTGAGTAGCGGTGTTCATTTTTCAGGTGTGACCGGGCTGCAGGAAAACGTTGATAGAAATGATCTGTTTCATTTTGCTCAGGTTCACTGATGTCCACCCAGTACCATTCGGCATCGGCGGCTTCAAGCTCGTTCAGATTCATCCGATCATTCAGTGTTTCCTCCCCGGTCTTGGCCAGAATCCGGATCATACGACGATACTCCTTTTCCCAATCTGCAGCATTTTATCGTGCTCATCAATTTTTCTCCTGCGCTACTGTCGGTCAAATATCCAAAAAATCCCCGTCTCTAATTTCATGGAGTGTCCGGAACAAATCTCCGGGCACATGCCCTGAAAGCAAGTCGAGCGACCCGTATACCTCAAGTTTGCATACATCGAACTCTTCATCATCCTCAGCAGGCTGAAAAGTCGTGACATTTTCTGCCCCGATCTTTTCCATGATCCGTTTTTCGAGTTCGCGTTCAATCGACTGTTCAAAAGGAATTTTTTTTGCAATGGTTTTATAAACCGCGAACCGGCCGTGGACGGTCTCGTAAACGGTATAATCTGTCGTAACCGAACTTTCCCCGTCGGTCACGGTTGCCGATGCCAGCTCCCTGCCGATGAACCGCTTCCGTTTATAAAACCCCTTCTCGCCTTCAGCAACTTCTACGTGTTCGAAGCCTTTCCCTTCACCAATCTTAATAAAATATCTGAGTGCCTGAACAATGGTTGCGGACAAGTTTTTTCCGGAAACATTCTGCGCATGGTCAAAAACCGCAAGATCAGCATCTGGTACGTAGATGGTTTTGTTTGGCATAAGGCGTCCCCATTTCCTTCCATTCGATTGATCTATTTGCTTTATACATATAAATATAGCGGAACTATACGTGGAAATACAGTATTTTATATGTATATTTATCATATATTTTCCGACATATTATACGCATGATTGTACGTAGACATTCAGGCATAAGCTTTTGAGTAAAACATGTTATAGTGGACACAAGTATTTTTTTATGGAATTGAGGGAGAAGAAATGGAACTGAAGCAAGACCTTAAAGCCGTTGCCCTTGATCTTGACGGTACATTGCTGAACTCAAAAAAGCGCTTGTCGTCGCGGAGCATTGCGTCTCTGCGGGCCTGTCTGTCACGGAGTATCATCGTCATCATTGCTACCGGAAGGCCGCCGCGTTCAGTCCGGCAATTCCTGCCGCCGGATATACTTCATCGTGTCGAACTTGTCTGCTATAACGGAGCACTGACGTTCGATACGCTGGGCCATAGCCACAGTGAATGGATTCCCTCTTCCTTGTCGGTCCGGATTCTGAACGATGTGCGGAAGAACGTGAATCAGGCTTATCTTTCAGTAGAATCCGAAGATCACCTGTTTACAACAATGCCGCCAGAGATCATTCACAGCCAGCGTTTCCTTTTCACACCTTCAACAATGTCTTTTCAGGAACTCGTAAAAATTCCGGCAAATAAAATTCTGGTTTCTCACTTTACAACGGGACTGCCGGTGATCGAAAAGTACAGGAAGGAAACATCCTTTGTTGTGACGGATGGAGGAAGTCTGGTTCAGATGATGAGAAAAGGCGTGTCTAAAGCTTCGGGCGTGGATCGAATCTGCCGGATGAAAAAAATCAGCATGAGCGAGGTCATGGCTTTCGGAGATGATACCAATGATCTTGCACTGTTCCATACCTGCGGCGTTCCGGTGGCGATGGATAATGCGATTGAGCGGGTGAAACAAAGTGCATCATTGATCACACGTTCCAATGATGAGGATGGTGTGGCGGTCATTTTAGAGCAGCTGCTGCACTGACTCATTCTTTTTTTACTTTATTTACGAACAAACAGATTAAACATACGTTTATTTATTTCACTTGTTTGCTTTATCGCTTTACTTTTTTTCATTTTTTCCGCCTCCTTCAGGCATGATTTTATGAAGCAGCTTAATCAGCTGTTTCTCTTCTTTCTTTGTTAGAGACTGGAACTGGCCGGCAAAGTAGTCTTCCTGTTCAGGAAGCAATTGTTGATAGACAGAATACCCTTTCTCAGTCAGTGAGATATACTTTGTCTTCCACTGCTGCTCTCGCCGAATATAGCCTGACCTTTCCATTTTCACGATCAGCTGGGTGACATTTCCTTTCGAAACAAGCAGTTTTTGTGCCAGTGCCTTCTGCGAAATCCGCTCTGACTCAGCAACATATCTCAGCACGCTGTATTGTGAAACAGACAAATTCCATTCTAACAAGAAACGTCCGAAAGAACGCAACTGTATATGATAGGTCTGGGAAAGTGTCTGCCAGAGCTGCCGGTCCTTTTTCTTGCCTTTATCCACTGTTTTTTCATTAATCGCTTTTTTCAATTTATTTCACCTTTTTTGACGTATGATCAGTTTAATGCTAAACTAATTATATTGCATCAGTAATTACGTTTAAAGTTCTGTACACAACTTTTTATCTCTACGATTTCCATGATTCTATTTTTCATTCTCCTGTTTCAGGATCTCAACGCTTAACCCATCGCATGGATGTATAAGACCTCTATTCTATTGCCGTTTTGTCTGCGATTCAAACGTAAGTATGATGTATTTTTTAGGAGGAGTTATCTTATCATGACGAATAGTCCTAACTTAGATAGTCAGAATGCCCTCGGGAAATTACCCCGATCAAACAAGTATCGAAGATTTCTACGGATTATTGCTTCTATTTCAACTTTCGGCGGGCTCCTGTTCGGATACGACACCGGGGTCATCAATGGCGCGCTCCCGCTAATGGCGCAACCAGGTCAGTTGAATCTTAATGCCCTGGCCGAAGGTCTTGTCGCCAGTTCGCTGCTTCTCGGTGCCGCATTCGGTGCTGTGTTCAGTGGAAAACTAGCCGATAAATTCGGACGAAAAAGGGTAATCAAATATCTCGCCATCGTCTTTCTGCTGACCACCATCGGCTGTTCACTGGCACCAGACGCCGGAATGATGATTACGTTCCGGTTCCTTCTTGGGATTGCGGTAGGCGGTGCGTCGGTGACCGTTCCGACGTATCTGGCTGAAGTCGCGCCGGCTGAGCAAAGGAGCCGGATTGTCACCCAAAACGAACTGATGATCGTCAGCGGTCAGCTGCTCGCCTATGTTTTCAACGCGATCATTGCTGCCTACGCAGGAGGTGCCAGTTATGTCTGGCGTTATATGCTGGTTATGGCGACAATTCCTGCGGTGCTGCTCTGGCTGGGCATGATGATCGTGCCTGAAAGTCCGCGCTGGTACGCTTCTCAGGGAATGCTAAAAAATGCTCTTAACGTCCTTCGCAGAATTCGCCGGCATCAACGGGCACATCTTGAGCTGATTGAAATTAAAAAATCAGTCGATAAAGAGAAGCAGACGATCCAGGCGACATTCCGCGATCTTCGTATTCCCTGGATTCGCCGGATTGTATTTCTCGGTATTGGGATCGCCGTCGTTCAGCAAATAACCGGTGTGAACTCGATCATGTATTATGGTACGCATATTCTGGAACAGTCCGGTTTTCAGACTGAAGTCGCCATGATTGCCAATATAGCCAATGGCATCATTTCCGTTGTTGCCGTACTGTTTGGTATGTGGCTGCTTGGGAGAACCAATCATCGTCCGATGCTGGTCACCGGACTTATCGGTACAACTTCAGTACTGCTGATGATCGGAGTTGCATCGCTAACGTTACAGGGAACTCCCGCATTACCGTATGTTATCCTCAGCCTGACGGTCACCTTTCTGGCTTTTCAGCAAGGTGCGATCGCCCCTGTAACCTGGCTGATGCTCTCAGAAATTTTTCCGCTGAAACTCCGCGGAATCGGCATGGGTGTAACTGTCTTTTGTCTCTGGATCACGAATTTCCTGATTGGTCTTGTCTTCCCGGTATTACTCGACTGGATCGGTTTATCAACGACATTCTTTATTTTCTTCCTGTTTGGGATTATCGCCCTGTTCTTTGTCTGGAATTATCTTCCGGAAACCAACGGGCGTTCTCTGGAGGAACTGGAACGTTATTTCCGTTCTGCCGGGCGGGGTCGGATCGGGAAACCGAAGGCCGAACCGTCTGACTCCCCTGCCCGCTGATTTCAGGAACAGGCAGGTGATAAATGATGCAGCACAAAAGAACAGCAATTGCTGTTCTTTTAACGACAGGTTATTTCGTACAGATTAGGGTGAACAATTTGGGCAGACCGATATCGCTGATTTTCATATTCGGCTGCTCATCAAGACGTGTAATACGCAATCCGGAACGGGCAAAAGAAGTGACAATTTCGCCAAGTGTCCACTCGCGCAAATAGACTTTGCTCTTTAAATCCTGTGTTTCTGCAGCATTCAGATGCTTGCTGTAGGCTACTTCCCTGGTTCTCAGCGTCGGATCAAAATAGTTTCCGAAAACGACCTGTTTCTTTCCATGAGTTGTGACTAATTTCGTAGATACAGGATGAAATTCCTGGAGAATCAGCTGACCTCCGGGTTTCAGCAAATCCCGAACAAGTTTGGCAAGTGGATCAAGGTCAACAAAATAATGAAGGATCCCCAGTTCCATAATGACGAAATCATAGTCCGCTGTCTTTTCATCGTCAGGAAGCTGCAGCACATCGCACACAATGTACTTCAACGGGAGATCAAGTGCCGCGGCGGTCTGCCTGGCATATTCGGCATTCTCCGCCGAGATATCGACAACTGTAACCTGGGCACCAAGCAAAGCCAGGGCAAGTGCTTTACCGCCGTGTGAACCGAGCAGATTGATCACCTTCTTCCCCCTGACTTCATGGATATACGGTGCTAATTGTGCCAGCCGGCCGGTCGGATCTCTCCTTATTTTTTCCGCCGCCTGTTCCGGTGAACCGAACCGACGTACCCAGGCCTGGAATGCTTCCTCATTCCAGGCCAGCCTGTTTTCACCGGAATCCGTTTGCTGGATCCGGCGCAGATAATGCTTAACAGCACGATAACGGGAATCTTCCGGATTATATCGATTTAAAAAGTAGTACGGTGATCGGACATATATAGACGACCCGTCCAATTGGTACACAATCCGGTCAGGATCCGTTCGGATTACGGTGCCATATTCTCCTGTCAGTTCAGCAGTAAAATGATCGATATTAAGGCAAAAACTGATGTGCCGTAAATTTTTTAATACGTCACCTGAAACTAATTTCTGTAACTTTTCATGCAAACTGTCGGCAGCATCCCACTGAATCAGAATTTGAATTTTATCAGGAGGATCCGGTACCTGAATTCCCTGGACCCGAAGTGCAGTCTCCCCGGAAACGGTATACGCAACACCTTCGTCATTCAGCAAAGAAATAATTCTTAAAAGTGCTTTTTCCCAAGATTCATCAGCTGATTTCATCGTTCTTACTCAATCTCCTGTCCGATCACGTGTTTATTCAAAGGCTTTCGATAGTAATCATAGCCGGAAACGGCCTTGAAACCGATTTTCTGATACAAATGCAGTGCATGAGCATTTTTACTGTCCACTTCCAGCTTGACGCAGAGCGCACCGCGTTCAAACAAATGGATGAGGATCAGCGACATTAGCCGGCGTCCGAATCCTTTCTTCTGATACTCCGGATGAATGGCGAATCCGAAAATTCCGGGGTCCTTTTCTTCATAATCGATACTTAGCATGCCGACGACCTTGCCTTTGAAAACGGCCTTGAACCCTTCTCTTGAACCTGATAGCAGCGCCTTTTCCGCCAGCCTCCTTGCATCTTCGGGACTGTCATTGAAAGCGGCGACGCTCAGAGCCGTCAGGTCATCAAGATCTTTGTATTCCGCTTTTTCCAGAATCAGCCCATTGTCCGTTGTCGAATTGTTCCATTCCTGACGCTGAACGGTCATCACATATTCGGAAAAGTCATAGGTCGCATCAAGATGTTCCAGCATGCTTTCATTTTGTGCCGACTGGACATGATCGGAAACAAATAAAAGATCAGGAATCCTGTATTTATTCAGTTCTTCTTCTACTGAGAAAAGCAAAGCAGTGAAATAGCCCTGGCCGCGATAATCCGGATGAGTCATTGCGGTCAGTTCCGCCTCGCGGGCTGTCGGAAGAAATAAGTGGACAAAACTGACTGCCTGTCCCGACTCATATGCAATGAAAGTGTGACAGATCCTTTTGTCATAATGCAGGGATATATCCAGATAAACCGGCTCGCTTTGTATCCGGTTATACGTCCGGCAAACGTTTTCAAGTTTTCGCAGTTCCTCTGTTGTCTCAGAATTCAGACGGGCATATTTTTTAATGATCATTCCATCGTCTCCATCAATTCGTTATGTAAGCTCATTATACGGGAAAGCCGGAGAAAAAACGATACTCAGTTCGAAACAAAAGCGATGCAGACAGATTACGCAGCGCAGTAATAAAGCCCGGCATTCAGAATGAGAATACCGGGCCTCAAAGAATACTGAAAAACGCACGAATCAGGCATTTTCCTTAGAAAACAGTTCTCCGGAGCTGGAACTGTGCATCGGCTGCGTTCTCGAATCCGGATCGAGGTAATGCTTCGCATTATTCACTGCCGTCGGTGCTTCACCGAAACCGGTCGCAATCAGCTTTATTTTACCAGGATATGAAGCAATATCACCGGCAGCATAAATACCAGGGATACTTGTTTCCATTCTGGTATTAACGACGATGGCATTCTTTTCAAAATTAAGCGGCCAGTCCTTAATCGGTCCCAGTGCGGAGACAAAACCGTAATTGACGATCAGATCATCGAGCGGAAGGGTTTCTTCCCGATCGCCTCTGACCTCACCGATGACCAGCTGGTCGATCTTGTCTTGATCGCCAATGATTGATTTAGCTGTAAATGGGGTGTAAATCTTAACCGTTGACTGTTTCAATTTTTCAACACTTTTCTCATGCGCGCGGAATTGATCCCGGCGGTGAACGATTGCCACTTCAGAAGCGATCTGCTCCAGGGTAAGCGCCCAGTCGACGGCAGAATCACCGCCACCGAGGATAACGACCCGCTTACCGGCGAACCGGTTCATATCATCCACATAATAGTGCATATTCTTATCCTGGTACTGTTCCGCGCCTTCAACTTTCAGCGGACGCGGTGAGAACGCACCGACGCCTGCAGTAATCAGTACCGTTCGCGTCAGGTGACGGTTGCCCGATTCCGAAGTGATCACAAAATGATCTTTGTCACGATCCAGTGCAGCCACGCGTTCATCCAGGACAACATCCGGATGGAATTGCTTCGCCTGAGCAATCAGATTTTTTGCCAGATCCTTCGCTTTAATCTTCGGAAAACCGGCAACATCAAAAATTTCTTTCTCCGGATAGAGCGTGCCCAGCTGCCCCCCAAGCTGCGGCAGACTCTCAATAATTTTGACTTTCATCTGCCGTAAACCGGCATAGAATGCGGCAAAAAGCCCGGTGGGACCACCACCGATAATTGTGATATCGTAAAGCTCCTGAGTTTCTCCCAAATTAATCCCTCCATAAACTGTTCACCAGGCTAATGAATCCATCGTACTGACATCGGCGACGGATGATCAATGCATCCGCCGGCCTGTCTCTTGTACCTCATCCTAAACCGAAAGTCTGAAATAACACTGAAAGAATAAACCGGCCGGGAGATATTTTCATCCGCATGAAATCTGACCAATCAGAACAAGATAATTAAGACAAGATGCTCCAGGAGAAGGTGCTGCACTATTGCTGACCATTACCCCTTGTTTGCTTTGGCTGACCCTCAGTCTGATGGTTCTGTTCCCAGGACGCCTGACTAAGGAAGAATGGCTGTTCCTCTTTTTAGCCAGTTCGATTATTATTATGCTGCTCTTTTCGATTCCGGCAGCGAGTCTGCAATCTCCGGACATGAAGTTCGGCATGAGCGAGGAGACTGTTTTCCTCCTGAATCGTAATCTCCTTTTTCCTCTTCTGACCGTTCTGTTCATCGGTTGGATAACACGTCGGAATTGGCCTGTGCAGATCCTCTTTCTGACCGTGTTTTCACTGGTTACCGGAAGTTACATTAGACTCGATGAGCGGTTAACAATCGTGACACATGTCCCTTACATTTTTGCATTCACGGCTTTTTACTTGTGCACGATGCTGCTGCTTCATCAACTTTTCCGGTGGTCGGCAAAAAATCAGATGGAAACGGTCAAAGATCCATGAGTTATCTGGCTGAAATACTGGAAATCAATGAATGGTTCATCCTGACCGTCAGCATCGCCGGTTTTTTTGTGATCACTCTGTTTCCGCGAAAGTTTACCCGTCCTCAAAGGCTGACGATGTTCCTGATCGGATTTTATTTTGTCACCCTGTTCGACCAAACCCTGGCAAAACCACCGTTTAATTATTATGATGTCAACGACAGTGGTTCGTTTACAATATGGGATTTACTCTCATATTTCATGTACACACCATTCACTTACATTTACCTCTCCGGTCTGACAGTGATCCGAAAGACACGACTGGGCGTATTCGCATACGTCATCGGATGGGCGGTCTTTTCGATACTGTCTGAGGGGGCAGCCTGGCTGGCAGGTGTCTATCACTACAATAAAGGCTACACATTACTGCAGTCTTTTCCTGTGTATTTGTTCGTGCTTAGTCTGACCCTACTGTATTACCATTATTTTGTCAATCAAATTGCAAAAAGCAGGTCATCCTTCAGGCAGCGTTCGAATTAATTCGTTCCGCCGTCATTCTTTTCCGGATCTTTCCAGGCATCGACGACGCTGCCGTCCTCATCCTGATCAAAGACAAAAGACCCGTTATTGTAACGATCCGAATCGCGCACTTCCGAAGCGGAAAGCGATACGGCTTTTCCTTTGTCGGTCAGCAACTGGATTTTATCTGTCGGACCGGCCGGTAAAGCCGCAGCAACATGATGCGGCTTTGTTTTCAATTCACGCAGAATCAGCAATCCGCGGCGCGCGCGATGGCTCTGCTCCATCTGGGCAAGCAGCCGCATTTTCTTCACCGAACCCCGGTCGGTGGCAATCAGGACATCCGGATTAACCTCCGGGGCAAAGGCGAAGCCCGCGGCCACCCGATCGTCACCCTTCAGCTGGATGGCCTTAACGCCTGAAGCGCGGATACCCACGGTTCCGGCTTCTTCTTCGGGAAAACGGAGTCCGTACCCGTCATAAGTTGCGAGAAACAGATCCCTTTTTCCGTCTGTCAGGAAGACATTCAGGCAGATGTCCCCTTTCTTCAGATTTAATGCGGTCAGTGGTCTTGACCTGCGCTGTGCCTGATATTCAGAGAGTGCCGACCGTTTGACCATTCCATGACGCGTAATAAAGGTGAGATAATTGTTCTCTTCGTTAAAATCACTGATTGGAATGGCCGCAATCGTCTGTTCATCCGGCTCGATCTGAATGAGGCTGGTGACGTTCTGGCCCAGGTCCTTCCACCGTTTGTCGGGGATCTCGTGAACCGGGAAGAGCAGATAGCGCCCCTTATCCGTGAAGACAAGCAGCGTATCGGTCGTATTCATCTGCTGCTGAAACAGCACATGATCGGTGTCCTTCATGGCGACGGCGTCATCATTGCTTGCTGCAAAAGACCTCAGGCTGGCGCGTTTGATATAACCGTGTTTCGTGAGCATCACGATCACGTCTTCGGAAGCCACAGTCACCTCAAGATCAATTTTGATCTCCTCAATCTTCGACTCGATCGTCGTCCGGCGTGCATCCTGATACTTCTCCCTGATCTCCGTTAATTCTTTTTTAATGACGGAAACCAGTTTTCTTTCGGATCCGAGGATCCCCTCAAGACGTTTGATAATTTTTGCCAGTTCGCCTTCTTCTTTTTGGAGCGTCAGAATGTCCGTGTTCGTCAGGCGATACAACTGCAGATTGACAATTGCTTCCGCCTGAGCTTCAGTAAATCCGAACGATTCGGACAGATTCTGCTTGGCATTCTTCTTATCTTTGGAAGCGCGGATCACACGGATGACGTCGTCAAGGATCGATACTGCTTTAATCAAACCCTGAACGATGTGCTGGCGTTCCTTGCTTTTCTGCAGTTCGAACTGTGAACGGCGGGTCACGACTTCTTTCTGGTGCGCGACATAGGCCTCGAGAATCTGTTTCAGTCCCAGCTGACGGGGCGCCTTATGGTCAATGGCGACCATATTAAAATTGTAGGAAATCTGCAGATCTGTATTCTTGAAGTAATAGTTCAGAATGCCTTTTGCATCGGCATCTTTCTTCAATTCAATAACGATCCGCAAGCCGGTACGGTCCGTCTCATCACGGACTTCCGAAACGCCTTCAACCTTGTGGTCCAGCCGGAGTTCGTCCATCTTTTTGACGAGCAGGGCTTTGTTCACCTCATAAGGCAGTTCGGTAATAACGATTTGCTGGCGTCCGCCGCGCAGGTCGTCCACATGCGTCCGGCCCCGGAGAATGATCTTCCCGCGGCCGGTTTCATAGGCTTTCCGAATCCCGTCAATACCCTGAACGATTCCGCCGGAAGGAAAATCAGGCCCCTTGACGACAGTCATCAGATCTTTCACCGTGCAGTCCGGCTGCTCCATCAGCATGATTGTGGCATCAATGATTTCCACCAGATTATGCGGCGGGATCTCCGTCGCGTATCCGGCTGAGATCCCGGTGGATCCGTTGACCAGCAAATTTGGAAAACGGGAAGGCAGCACGATCGGTTCCTTCAGCGTATCGTCAAAGTTTGAGACGTAATCCACGGTCTCCGCATCCATATCCCGAAGCAGCTCGGCGGAAATTTTCGACAGCCTGGCTTCCGTGTAGCGCATTGCCGCCGCAGGGTCGCCATCCAGACTGCCGTTATTTCCGTGCATTTCGATCAACGGCATCCGGACCTTCCAGTCCTGGCTCATCCGGACCATTGCCTCATACACCGATGAGTCCCCGTGCGGATGGTAATTGCCGATGACATTACCCACCGTTTTCGCCGATTTTCGAAACGGCTTGTCACTCGTGTTTCCATCGCGGAACATGGCGTAAAGAATCCGGCGCTGAACCGGTTTCAATCCGTCCCGCACATCCGGAAGCGCACGTTCCTGAATAATGTATTTACTGTATATTCCGAACCGGTCGCCGATGACTTCTTCAAGCGGCAGATCCAGCAGTTTTTCCTGGCTCATTGAAATTACTCAGCACCTTTCACGACCGTCAGGTTCTCGTTCTCCAGTATGTTCGTCTCTTCATCCAGTCCGAAAGCAACGTGCGATTCAATCCACTTCCGGCGCGGTTCGACCTTGTCCCCCATCAGGGTGGTCACCCGTCGTTCGGCAAACGCCTGATCGTCAATCCGGACCCGGATCAGTGTGCGGGACTGCGGATTCATCGTCGTCTCCCACAGCTGGTCGGCATTCATTTCGCCGAGCCCCTTATAGCGCTGAATGGTGTATCCTTTACCGATATGCTGAATGGCGGTCTTTAGTCCACTGTCGTCCCAGGCATATTCAAGTGACTCATGCTTGCCTGTCCCCTTGCTGACTTTATAGAGCGGCGGCAGCGCGATGTAAACTTTGCCTGCTTCGATCAGCGGCCGCATGTACCGGTAAAAAAAAGTCAGCAGCAGGACCTGAATATGGGCCCCGTCGTTATCGGCATCGGTCATGATCACAATTTTATTGTAATTGCTGTCCTTAATGGAAAAATCGGATCCGACACCGGCGCCGATGGCATAGATCAGCGTGCTGATTTCTTCGTTTTTCAGTATGTCTTCGAGACGTGCTTTCTGTGTATTGATGACTTTCCCGCGCAGCGGGAGCACAGCCTGGAACTTCCGGTCACGGCCCTGTTTGGCTGAACCGCCGGCCGAGTCGCCTTCGACAAGATAAAGCTCATTGCGGTCGGCATTTTTTGACGATGCCGGGGTCAGCTTGCCGCTCAGGATCGTCTCCTTGCGCTTCCCCTTCTTGCCGCTGCGGGCTTCTTCACGCGCTTTGCGCGCCGCCAGACGAGCCGTACGCGCCCGCATCGATTTCCGGATCAGCATCTCGCTGATCTGAGGGTTTTCCTCCAGAAAATAGGCTAATTGTTCGGAAACAACCGTATCGACAGCCGACCGCGCCTCGCTCGTACCCAGTTTCTCCTTGGTCTGTCCTTCAAATTGGAGCAGATGTTCAGGAATACGGACGGAGACGATGCCCATGAAACCCTCACGGATGTCGCTGCCGTCCAGGTTCTTATCCTTTTCCTTAAGCAACCCGGATTTTCTGGCATAGTCGTTGAAGACGCGGGTCAGTGCTGTCCGGAATCCGCTTTCGTGGGTACCGCCGTCCTTGGTGCGGACATTATTGACGAAGGAGATCAGGTTTTCCGAATAACCGTCGTTATACTGGAAGGCCACGTCCACTTCCATTTCATTGGCTTTGCCTTCGAACGCCACAACGGGATGGAGCACATCTTTATCCTCATTAAGGTAAGCGACGAACGCCTTGATCCCGTCTTCATAGTGATAGACTTCCTGCCTGTCGCTGCGCTCATCGGTCAGGACAATCTTCATGCCCTTCTGGAGAAAGGCCGATTCGCGCAGACGTTCGCTGAGCACCTCGAATTGAAAGGAAGTTGTGCTGAAAATCGTCTTATCCGGTTTGAAGGAGACCAGCGATCCGGTTTCACGGGTTGTCCCGATTTTCTCCAGCGTGGTCACCGGATGACCGCCGTGTTCAAAACGCTGCCTGTAAACAGCACCGTCACGCCAGATCGTGACTTCCAGCCATTCGGACAGCGCGTTGACCACAGAAGATCCGACACCGTGCAGTCCGCCGCTGGTCTTGTATCCGCCGGACTGTCCGAATTTTCCTCCGGCATGCAGAACAGTGAAAATGACTTCCACGGTCGGTTTTCCTGTTTTATGAATCCCTGTCGGCATGCCGCGTCCATAATCACGGACGCTGATGCTGCCGTCCTTATGGATCGTGACCCGGATTTCATTGCCGAATCCGGCCAGTGCTTCATCGATGCCATTATCGACAATTTCATAAACCAGATGATGCAGCCCCCGGGCATCCGTTGAGCCGATATACATGCCCGGCCGTTTTCGCACGGCTTCAAGGCCCTCAAGTATTTGTATCGTATCATCTGTGTAAGCTGATGCATTCTTTGCCAAGCAGAAAACTCCCTTCGGCGTTGGCGGCAGCGGCCGGTCCAATCCAATCCGCTCGCTGCGCCGGACGTTTACAGCCGATAAATCTCACTGTATTTGTTGGTCAGATAGTTAATCAGGTAATCCGGGTTCGGTCCTTCACCCGTTGCGTCGTTCAGAATCTCCAGCGGCTTTTTAAGACTGCCGAAGCGATGAATATGTTCACTCAGCCAGCCGGTCACTTCTGACAACCGGCCGCTGCGAATCAGCCCGTCAACGTCCGGCAGGTCACGCGCCATCGCATGTCTGAACTGTGCGGCATAGACGTAACCGAGTGCATAAGACGGGAAATAACCGAAATCACCGCCGGGCCAGTGAATATCCTGGAGAACACCCTCACGATCGTTTTTCGGCACAATGCCAAGGTATTCTTTCATTTTCTCGTTCCAGACCCCCGGCAAATCCTTGACTGCCAGGTCGCCGTTGAACAATGCCTTTTCAATATCGTAGCGCACCATGATGTGCAGCGGATAGGTCAGCTCATCGGCCAGTGTCCGGATCAGCGACGGATGGGACTGATTAATCGCACGGTAAAAATCGTCAAGCGGCACCGCGTCGAACTGGCCGTCCGCGATTTTTTTCAGTTCGTCATAATGCAGTTCCCAGTATGCTTTGCTGCGGCCGAGAAAGTTTTCGAAGAACAGCGACTGCGACTCATGAATGCCCATCGATGTGCCTTCGCACAGCGGCGTCCCGACAAGATCGCGGGAAATATGCTGTTCATAGAAGGCATGGCCGCCCTCATGGATCGTGCCTAAAACAGTGGACATAAAATCATGTTCCTGAAAGTTTGCCGTTACCCGAACGTCACCGGGATTCAGCGTCGTCTCAAACGGATGCTCGGTTTCATCCAGCCGTCCGGCCTGAAAATCGTAGCCGTTCTCGCGCAGCAGATGCTTGCAGAACGCTTTCTGCCTGTCGGCCGGAATAAAGACATGGAGAAAATCACTTTTCGGCTGATGGGCAGAAGCTGTAACTGCCGCGACGAGCGGTTCGATATGATCGCGCAGCCTGCCGAAGACGTGATCGATCGTTTCAGCGGTCAGGCCCGGTTCATACAGGTCCAGAAGCGCGTCGTATTTATTTGTTTTTACGCCCCAGTAGCCGATAAACTTTCGTTTAAAAGCAACCATTTTTTCCAGATAAGGACGCAGCATGGAGAAGTCGCTTTTCGCTTTGGCTTCGTCCCATACGCTCTGCGCTTCTGACTGAAGAATGACATAAGCCTGATTCTCTTCAGCAGGAATCGTTACATAGTGGTCATACGTTTTCTTGGATTTTTCAACCATCCGTCGGGTCACCGGACTGAGCTGATCCTGAACGTCAGGGTCGGCCAGCTGATCCAGAAAATGTTTCATTTCCCGTGACGTCGACCGTTTGAAGACTTCGTCGGAAAGCGTTCCGACAACTTCGGAGCGCTGCGAAATGCCCTTTTTCGGAGCACCGGTCCGCATGTCCCATCCAGCCAGAGCAATGGCTTCATTAAAATCCATGATCTTTTTGACATATTTTTTGTATGCTTTAACCGTATCGTCCACAGACAATCTGAATCACTCTTTTCTCAGAAGGAATAACTGTTCATTTAATTTATCCTAAAAAACCTGCTTTGTCTATTTTCCATCCCGGGAAGCAATAATCCTGCCGGTTGCTGAAAAGACACAGATTGTTTCTTTTTTTGAGAGCTCTGTGAAAAAATGTTGTTTATTTCCACCTTGTTGTTTGGAGCGGAAGATGTGAGGCTCCTCGGGAACAGCGAGCAGGGAGGCTCACGGATCGCCCGTGGAAAGCGAGCAACTGCAGCGGGAAACAGCAATGAAGCTAAACAGCGTTTTTTCAAAACGTGACAGACTTCGTTCCCGTGATGATCAACGTTTTGTGTTGTCAGTGAATGGATGTTTTCTTCCAAAATATTGATAGTAATCCGTCCGGATGCGGCCGTTATACAGTTTTCTCTTCTTTGAGACTTTGCGGCCGAAGCAGCTTTCAAAATCCGCAAAAGAAGAGATAAAATAAAACGACCAGGTTTCATAGCGCCTGAATAATTCCCCAAGATCCCGGCAGATCTGCTTAATCTGTTCAAGGTCGCCCATTCGCTCACCGTACGGCGGATTGCCGATCATACAGCCATGTTCCTGACTGGTGGTAAAGTCGGCCACCTGCATCTGTTTAAAGTCGATCAGTCCGCTGAATCCGGCTTCCGCCGCATTGTGCTCGGACAGTTCAATCATCTGATGATCGATATCACTGCCGAGAATCATCAGTGACTGCTGGTAATTGGCCAGGTCTTCAACTTCTTCTCTGGCTTTTTCCCATTCTTTCTGGTGGAAAAACGGCCACTGTTCCGATACAAACGACCGGTTGAATCCGGGCGCGATATTCTGACCGATCATCGCCGCTTCAATCGGAAGCGTGCCTGAGCCGCAGAACGGATCGACAAACGGCCGGTCCGGTGTCCAGCGGCTGAGCAGAATCATCGCGCTGGCCAGCGTTTCTTTGAGCGGTGCCTGATTATGTAATTGACGGTACCCTCGCTTATGCAGGCCTTCACCGCTCGTATCGATGGACAGCGTTGCGACATCTTTATCCAGCGCCACCTGAATTTTGAACATCGGTCCGTCTTCAGCAAACCAGTCGGTCGCGTAGTGCTGTTTCATGCTTTCAACAATCGCCTTTTTTACAATTGCCTGACAGTCCGGTACGCTGTGCAGCTGGGATTGATGCGATTTCCCCGTCACCGGGAAAGCCGCATTGGCGGGTAGAAATTCTGCCCAGGGCAATGCCTTAGTCTGTTCAAACAGGCTGTCGAAGGTCATTGCTTTAAATGATCCGATTTTCAGCCGAATGCGGTCGGCGGTTCTGAGCCACAGATTCGTCCGGCTAATATCAATCAATTTTCCAGGGAACGTAATCTTTCCATTTTCAACAGTCAGTTGCTCGTAACCCAGTTTCTTAAGCTCTGAGGCGGCTACGCTTTCCAGACCCATCGCTGTCGTAGCAAACAGCTCAAGTTCATTTTCCATAACTCTGACCTCCCAAATCGGTTCAGACTTCATTGCCTGTCTGACCCGAAGAGTGCGTGCATCAGCTGCATGACAGGTGGATCAACATCAGGTGCAGCCGGCCGGGATAAATGACCCGATAATAAAAAAAGCCCATAAAGGGCTTTTTTTATGCATCATCCATGTTCTGTAAGCCATGTTCTGTACTTTCGCACTCATACGGAGCAAGGCTCCTCGTACAAAAGCGGCAATCATCTATCTACAGATAAAATCTGTCCCTTTTTCCGTTTGGTTCCTTCCAAAGGGTTCCTCTACCAAGTTTGAGTTTCCCGCTCGAGGGGTTTACCACGTTCCATTTCTCCCGTTTCCGGCAGAACTCGTCTCTATGGCACTTTACAGAATACCGGACCATATCCCGAAGGACACAGGTCGTTCTTCCGCCGTTAATCCAGACAAATCCGGACTACCCTGGCTTATGACTTCGCCAGGCACGAACACTACGGTCGTTACAGGCCGTGCGAGCATGGACTTTCCTCTATATTCCCTAAGGAATACAGCGATCACCCGAACACGAACAATGTCACAAGAAGTAATTTTAACCCAGTTTATTAAAAGAGTCAACCCTTATCTGACTCCGGGTTTATTCATCCAGACGATTGCCGAAAACATGCTTTTCCAGATTCGACAGGCGCTTCAGAATATCGTAATTCGTCTGACCGAGATTGTCTGAGTAAGCCTGGCTGCGATGGTCGGCCGTCTCAGCGTTCTGCCCCGCTTTCAATCGTTTGTTCTCTTCCCGAAGACGGAGAATTTCCGCATTAAAAACTTCATAGTCACTGATCACGATATCCAGAAACTGATCGACTTCATCCGGTTGATAGCCGTGAAAAGCCGTCTTAAATTCTTTATGCAGTATATCATTCTTTGTCAGCCGGACTGTTTTCTGTTCTGCCATGTCCTTCATCACCCCAGATTATATCTGTTTCTCATTTTTTCAAATTCAGCCGGTCTTGTCAATCACTTCTGCGCCCAGTAATCCGGATCCTGCTCCCGCAGATCTTCTGAGGCGAGTTCCAGATCATAACGATCGATGAGCGTGACCGGATAATTCTCCCGCTTTGCCCTTTTTCGGGCGGCAGCAAGGTAGTATCGGGGCGACCCTGCCTTTTCTTCATCATAGAGTGCAAGCATACCGTCTGTTTTGGCCACCAGAAAATCGTTCTTCTGGCGCAGCTGCACCGGGCTTTCATACGGACGATTGCTGATGGCTCCGGTAAAATCAGCTTTTTCAAGAACAGACTGATACTGGGTTCGGACCCAGTCCTTGAAACGTTCCTCCTGGCCGAGAAAAGGGACGAGAACGGCCAGTTTCAGCTCCGGATACGTTCGCTTCAGTTTAAGCGTTTCTTCCGCGGCCCATAGCTCCACGCCGGGTTCTCCGCTGATCACCACCCATTTCAGACCGGCATCCGCCATCTCCTGCAAATGGTTCCGCAGGCAGTACCGGATTACCGGAATACCCGGATGATCCGCAGAAAGAATGCCCAGCTCGTAGGGCTTATAGCCGGCAACAAGCAGCGATTCCTGATTCACTGTTTCACTTCCTTTCTTATTCAACATCAGGAAAAAGAAGTTCACCGGTCCGTTCTCGCACAATGACCGTCCGGAATTGAGAAAAATGTCGTTAAATCTTTTAAATAGTAAAAATATCGGCGCTAAAAGGCGATTTATGACCCCTTTTGCGCTTGCCCGGGGAATATTTCTATGCTGACGCGGACTATTTCCAAAGATTCAGCCATTGTTTTCCCTGAGCATTTTCTGATCGAGCCGGTTGAGCCGCTTCAGGCAATCCGACAGCAAGGCTGCTCCGGAATGATCTTCCGCGTTCGCGCGCTCCCTGAGACCGTGAATGGCTCGCTGCGTATAGTGCATGGCACCGGAGTAATCCCGAAACTGATGCTCCATGAGCTTGGCTGCTTCAATAAAGAGCAGATTGTCGGGTTCCTTCTCTTCAGCAATCGCCGACCGGAACAGCGACAGTGCATGCCCATACTTCCCTGCCCGCTTGCACAACTTTGCCAGAAAAATTTTTGACCGGATGCCGTACGCATCGCTGCGCAGGGCCAGCGGTTCAAATAGTGAACGTGCCCGGTCTGCGGCACCAAGCTGCGCAAACCAGCGCCCGATTTGGAAGGATTCGCCTTCATCAGCAGGCAAATCGCCGAGAATCAGACCGGAAAGATGAATATAAAGGGAAATCAGCGACAGAACATCTTCGCGATTATGCTCCAGAATACCGGAAATCAGTCCGGCATCAGGATGTTTCAAAAACTTAAAATAGAGATACGGAGCCATTTTTCCAGGAACATCATCGGTCCTTCCCATCGACAGAATCGCCTTTTCAACCGACTGCAGGCGAACCGAATCCAGTCTGTCTTTCCACAGACGGCGGGAGGCATGCAGGAGATCGAAATGACCGAAAGCCGGTAACCGGGGAACCTGATCGCGGACAAACTGATATCTGGTTTTCACCCGCGGCCAGTCAAATGCCTTCCCGTTAAAAGTAACCAGATTTTTCAGTGAACCGCAGTCTGACAGAAACGCATCATAAAAAGCCACTTCATGCCCCGGACCGGGAAGGAGATACTGTTTCAGCACGACACCATTTCGGTTGACCCGGGCCATACCAATCAGAAAAATCATCTCACCGGCGCCGGCGGACAGGCCTGTAGTTTCCGTATCAAAAAAGAGCAGATCTTCTGCACGCAGTGCTGCCGCGGAAAGGGGATGATTTTTCGGGCCTTCGTGCCAGAGTGCGACCGTACGAAAGAGATCTCCCGGTCGATACGGCCCGATCTTGTGGGTCAGAGAAAGCTGCTCGGAATGAACAAGTACATACTCGTCCTCAAAACGGCGAATTCCCGATTTAAGGGCATTTGCTGCAACAAGAATTTCTGATTCGTTCTCAGTACTGTGATCTTCGGTCTGCCGGTGAATCGGTTGTTTTTCAGCCTGCTGTGCCTGATGCAGCTGCTTTTTATACAGAGCCAGTTTCTGTTTCAGCGACATGGTGCAACCGCTCCCAGCAGATGAAGCAAAGCCTGTTTTGCAGCACGTCCTTCGCTGACAAAGCCGATGCAAGACGGACAGCCGGATTCGCAGTCGCAGGCCGCCGCCATTTCTCTCGCCTTGCGGAGCAGATCCGGCATCGCCTCATATAATTTCTTACTCAGCCCGATCCCGCCAGGATATTTATCGTAGATGAAAAGGGTCGGGAGCTCATTATGGGTAGCCTTGATTCTCGGGACCACCGATAAATCCGACTGATCGCAGAGGACAAAGAGCGGCGCCGCATGCCGGAGCAGATGGCTCAGCCCGGCGAGCACGCCCTGAAAAACATCCTTGCCGAAACGATTGGTCCAGGCCTCTGAAAAGCTGATCCAGGTCCCGTTCGTATGCATCTCCATCTCCGGAAGATGAATATGCCCCCAGCCGATGTTTTCCATCGTTTCAAATCGAATTTTCTTAAAAACAGTCGGCAGTGCACGGACGGAAACATCGCCGAACGACTGATCCGCGTCCAGCCCCTGCAGCGGTTTTTTCTCGTCCGTCTCCAGAACGTCCATCTGTACCGCCAGATCAGAGTCCGTGTAGTAGTTGACGTTGACCTTGCGGATATAAGCCTTCCGCTCGTCGAGGTCCAGCTGATCAACATGATACTGAACGCCCTGGTGAATATAGATGGCGTCTTCATAGAGCATGGTCATTGCGCCGAACCGGTCCATTTCACCAATAACCCGGGCATGACCGCGGTCCGTCACATCGACAATCGCAAATGAATCCTGAACAGCCGAGCGAAGACTGATCTCATTGGCCGGAAATGCATCGTTCATCCAGTACCATTTACCAGCCTGAAAGTGAAGCAGATCCTCATCGGCAAGAAATTCACACAGGTCGTCGGCCGGCTGACCGCCAAATTTCTCACCCTTCTTAAAGGGCAGCTCATAGGCCGAACATTTGATGTGGTCGGCAAGAATCATCAGATTATCCGGGTTGATTCTGACGTCTTCAGGGTTCCGCGAGAAGAAGTAATCCGGATGCGTCGCCATGTACTGATCAAGCGGATTGGAGGACGCAACCATAATAATAATTGCATCCCCCTGACGTCTTCCGGCGCGCCCCGCCTGCTGCCAGACGCTCGCCATATTTCCAGGATAGCCGGTCATGATGCAGACGCGCAGCTGGCCGATGTCGACGCCCAGTTCCAGTGCATTGGTACTGACCACGCCCATGATATCGCCGTTTCTCAGGCCGCGCTCAATGCGTCTGCGTTCCAGAGGAAGATAGCCGCCGCGATAGGCACAGATTTTCGCTTTCTCGTCACGTCCGCTGTTGATTTCCTGGAGGTGGCTGACCAGCAGCTCGACCTTCAATTTGCTTCGGGCAAACACAATCGTCTGAATCCGGTTCTTCAGAAAGCGTGCTGCAATTGTTTTCACGGCGATCATCTCGTCCTCACGCACATTCAGTTGTTTATTAACCACCGGGGGATTATAGAACAGAAAATGTTTGCGGACTGCCGGTGCGCCATTCCGGTTGATCAGGGTCATTTTACGTCCCGTAAGAGCTTCCGCATGTTCCCGGGGATTCCGGATTGTCGCTGACGTGCAGATAAACTGCGGATGGCTCCCGTAATAGCTGCAGATCCGTTCCAGCCTTCGGATCACGTTGGCCACATGGCTGCCGAACACCCCCCGGTAGACATGAAGTTCATCGATCACGATAAACTTAAGATTTTCAAAAAATGAAACCCACTTCGTATGATGGGGAAGGATCGATGAATGGAGCATGTCGGGATTGGTCATGACAATCTGCCCGGCACGACGGATCGACTGCCGGATTGTGCCGGAGGTATCGCCGTCATATGTATAACTTTTTAACGGCACGCCGATTTCCTGAATCAGCTGTTCCATTTCATTCTTCTGATCCTGAGCCAGTGCCTTCGTCGGGAAGAAATACAGTGCCCTTGAAGTCGGGTCGTCAAGCAAATGCTGCAATACGGGGAGGTTATAACACAACGTTTTTCCGGAAGCTGTCGGCGTCACGAGCACAACATCTTTGCCGGCCATGACTGATTGAAAGGCGTCGGCCTGGTGACTATATAAAGCATTGATGCCGCGATGGTTCAGCGCCCGGCAGATACGGCTGTCGAGACTTTCGGGAAACGGTACGGACACCGCCTCGCGACCGGGTACCGTATGCCAGTGAACCACATTCGGATCCCTTTTCAGATCGCTCAGAAGCTCATCCATCGATTGCCGTGCTTTCATTATGACCCCTCCCTCTTGTGTTCTCTGAACATGATCGTCATTTCCGTCACTTCACGGATCGGCGTAGAGATTATGAGCATCCCGCGTCATGATCGAACTCGTTTTTCATCTCATAATTATAACATATCGAATACACGTTCGCTATATTCTGTTCGTTGGTGATCCTAAAATAAGGTTAGAAACGAATGACTGGGGGAAGTAAAATGACGACATTGAATCAGCTGATCGCTGCTGATGATACTCTGGCTGTACTGACCGGTGCGGGTGTCAGTGTTCCGTCGGGGATTCCGCCTTTCCGCGGCGCAAACGGGCTTTACAAGAATGCCGACGTTGAGCGCTGCCTGAATATCGCGTATCTGCACAGTCACCCGAAAGATTTCTGGACCTTTTACTGGAATTTATTCGACGCGGATCTTCTGCTCTCTGCCCGGCCGAATCCGGTTCATCTCTGGATTAAAGATCTTGAAAAGCACCATAAAGTGACCGTGATGACGCAGAACATCGACGGGCTGCATCGCCAGGCCGGCAGTTCGCATGTCATTGAAATTCACGGTTCGTTCGCCAGGACGGTTTGTCCGCGCTGCGGCAAAGTCTACAGCACGGCATCAATCCGTGATCAGGCCTTTCCCCGCTGCTCCTCCGAAACAGACAAAGGGAGCATCTGCGGTGCCGTTCTGAAACCGGACATCGTTCTGTTCGGCGAAGCCGTGCGCGGTTTTGAGGAAGCCGAACAGGCTGTGCGCAGGGCCAGCCGGCTGATCGTGCTGGGTTCATCGCTTGCCGTAACACCGGCAAACAGGCTCCCGTTATACGCAAAAATGCAAGGCGTTCCGACCTTGCTGATCAATGACCGGAAAGCTTTGCAGATGGATTGTATCGATTCTTTTGTCAAAACCGACTTCAACCATTTTGATCCGGATGCTGCCCTGAACTGACCAGGGTTTCAGACCGGATTGCTGCGCTGCAGCAGGTCAATGAAGTCATTCACGTCGGTCCAGTAATAATCCGGACCGGCCGGGTAGGAACCGGACTGAGACATCGGGAACCACTGTACCGCAGCGGTATGGATCCCGGCCGCTTTCCCGGCGAGAATATCGTTGTTGCTGTCGCCAATGTAAATCGCTGTTTCCTTGTTTGCGTGAAAATGATCCAGCATTTTCAGAATCCCTTGCGGATCGGGCTTCGGCACCGTGACGTCGTCTCCGGTTATCACGCTCTGGAAAAAGCCTTCGAAGCCGAGCAGTTTTTCCGAAATCGTGTAGGCGCGCCGGCTCTTGCCTGTAATCAGACCGACCTGGATCTGTCTGCGCTTCAGCGCTTTTAGAAGACGGAGAATAGCCGGATGATCCCCGACATATTTTTTATGTTCATTTGTATAGATCTGATAGTAAAATTCGATGGCTTCCGGAACGGCGTCCTGATCGCGCAAATTTTTGCGGATCATCGCGTCGTCGGTCGGACCGAACATCGAGATGATCCCTTCCGTATCGATCGAACGATGATCATATTTTTTGAAAACCGATTTGAAGCCGTGGATGCACAAGGGCAGCGTGTTGGCCACGGTGCCGTCAAAATCAAAAAGTACGGTTTTGAATTCCATTGTCTCTCCCCCAGACCATGATTTCTTTTTCTATTGTATCATCAATCCGTTTTTGAAGTCTTCTGAGCCTCATCATTCAGCTGCGTTTTCAGCTTCGCAAATTCGGTGACAGGCAGATGGCAGATAAAATTTTGACAGAAGAAGTACGTCGTCCTTCCGGCAATCGGTGAGTAGATCCCGATGTTTTCATTGAACGCGGAAAGCCGGCAGGGGTCTCCGGCATACAAGGCTAGTCCCGGCAGATAAGGAAGATCAGAGGACCTGAGTTCGGCCACTGCGGCCTCCCCTTTCGCTCCCTGCAGAGCAACCAGCTCACTGGGACCGGAGAGCCGGAGCATCAGTGCAGAGAGCATAAATGTATAGCCGGCAGGATATTCGGAAACCTCATCGGCAAAGGCGGCGAATGCCTGATCCGCGTAATGGATATAGTTTTGATCACCCGTTCTTTCCGAGAGTCTGAGCAGTGCAAGGACAGCAGCACTGTTTCCCGAGGGCACCGCGCTGTCGTAAGCCTCCTTGTTGCGGATAATCAGCGTTGACTGCGGCTCTTCCATGAAAAATCCGCCGTGCTCCCGGTCCATGAACCGGCCGGTCATCCGGTCGCCCCAGACCTTCATCTTCTCCAGATACGTCAAGTCGAAGGTCGCCTCATACATCGCCTCACAAGCCAGAGTTAAAAAAGCGTAATCATCCAGATAGGCTGAAAATCTGGCCTCTTCGTCCCTGTACCTGGCAAGCAGTGTGCTGTCCTGAACTAAGTGTGTGTCAATAAAATGAAAGCAAGATTTCGCTAAGTTAACATAATGTTTGTTATGTAACACCCTTCCTGCTTCAGCAAGTACCGCGATCATCAAGGCATTCCATGAGGTCAGAATCTTATCATCCTTAAATGGATGGACACGTTTCTGTCTCGCGGCAAATAGTTTATGCCGGGAAGCAGCGAGCTGCTGATTCAGGGCCGGCAGTGACAGATGATTTGCTTCAGCAATACGGCCGAGGTCACTTCCGCTCAGATGCGGAATGCTTTGTCCGTGAAAATTTCCGGCGTCTGTAATGTGATACACCTCGCAGAAAAGGCCCGCATCCGCTCCCAGCACGGCACGGACTTCACCGGGATTCCAGAGATAGTATTTGCCCTCTTCACCCTCGGAATCCGCATCTTCACTACAGTAGAAGCCGCCGGCAGGACTCAGCAAATCACGTTCGCAGTAGTCGAAGATCGTCGCGACAACATCTCTGAACGCGGCCTCTCCGGTTGCCTGATACGCCTCGGTAAACGCCGCTGCCAGCATCGCCTGATCATACAGCATTTTCTCAAAATGCGGCACCTGCCACTGCCTGTCCGTTGCGTAGCGGCAAAATCCACCGCCAATATGATCACGAATCCCGCCTTCTGCCAGAGCGCGCAGCGTTCGGACAGCCATATCCATTGCCTGCTTCTTTCCGGTCAGCGAACCAAAACGAAGCAGGAAGATCAACTGATGAGGTGCAGGAAACTTCGGTGCATCGCCGAAACCACCGAACCGAGGATCAAAATTTTCGGACAGCGCTTCGTATGCCTTACGCACTGTCTCATCTGTCAGTTTCCGCCCGCTTCTGCTCTGCTTCGCCAGAGCTGTCATAATCTGCGATCCAATCGCAGCGATTTTATCCGGATTCTGATCATACTGCTTTTTAAGCTCCCGGAGCACATCCTTGAAGGCGGGATGCCCATAAGCTGCATGGAGGGGAAAATACGTACCTGCGTAAAAGGGCGTCTGATCCGGCGTCAGAAAGACATTCAACGGCCATCCTCCCTGTCCCGTCAGCGTCTGACAGACCTTCATATAAACGGCGTCAATATCCGGCCGTTCTTCACGGTCCACCTTGATGGATACATAATTTTCGTTTAAGAGTGCCGCCGTTTCCTGATCCTCAAATGATTCGCCGGCCATCACGTGACACCAGTGACAAGCAGAATAGCCGATGCTGACGAGTACCGGTTTTCCCTCCCGTTTTGCTTTCTGAAAAGCGGCGGGCGTCCACGGAAGCCAGTTTACCGGATTTGTGGCATGTTGCAATAAGTAAGGCGATTTTTCCTTGATGAGCCAGTTATATTTTGCACTGAATCGATCTTTCATTTTTAATACGTCCTTTTTTTGTTTGACCTTATTATAACCGAACGCATCAGCGAACAGACAAAAAAGACGCCGCCAGGCTGCGGCGCCGGATATCATTTTCATCAGTTTAGAAGTCAATCTTCCATGGTCGACAGGTCTCCCGTGGGTAGGTTCAGTTCCCAGGCTTTCAGTACACGGCGCATGATCTTGCCGCTGCGTGTCTTCGGTAATTTTTCAAGAAAATCGATCTTTTTCGGAGCGGCATGCGCGGCCAGACCGTTTTTCACAAAGTGATGGATCTCATATTTCAGACTTTCGGTTGCGGTAAAGCCCTCTCTCAATGAGATAAAAGCTTTAATGATTTCACCGCGGACAGGATCCGGGATACCGATGACCCCGGCTTCCGACACGGCAGGATGCTCCACCAGCTTGCTCTCGACTTCGAAGGGGCCGATTCGTTCACCGCTGGTCATAATGACATCATCCACCCGTCCCTGGAACCAAAAATAGCCGTCTTCGTCCATGTACGCCGAATCGCCCGATACATACCAGCCGTTTGGCGTAAAGTAGGAATTAAATTTTTCCGGATTATTCCAGATCGTGTGCATCATCGACGGCCAGCCTTTTTTAATCGCCAGGTTTCCCATTGTATTCGGCGGGAGTTCATGCCCGGAATTGTCGACAATAGCCGCCGTGATTCCAGGCAGCGGTTTGCCCATCGAACCCGCTTTAATCGTCATGCTCGGGACATTGCAGATTAGCTGCGCTCCTGTCTCGGTCATCCACCATGTATCATGAATCCGCTTATGGTACACTTCCCAGCCCCACTTCACGACTTCCGGATTGAGCGGTTCACCGACACTGAGTACATGCCGCAGACTGGACAGATCGTGTTGATCCGCCAGTGCTTTGCCTGCACCCATCAGCATCCGGAAAGCGGTCGGAGCGCTGTACCAGACCGTCACCTGATATTTTTCAATCGTTTCATACCAGTCCTGAGGGCTGAAACGGCCGCCGCGGACGACATTGGCTGCACCGTTCAGCCACGGGGCAAAAATGCCGTAAGAAGTTCCGGTCACCCACCCGGGGTCAGCCGTGCACCAATAGATGTCGTCTTTTTTCAGATCGAGCACCCATCGCCCGGTCTGCGCATGCTGCACCATCGCGTAATGAACATGAAGTACGCCTTTTGGTTTCCCTGTTGAACCTGAGGTATAATGCAGGATCAGTCCGTCATCTTTATCCATCCATTCGATCGGGAACGTCGGTTCTGCACGATCCATGGCCTTTTGATAGTCAATAAAGTAGCCGTCATCCTGCACCGTATCGCCGACAAGAATGATTTTTTTCAGATTTGGGAGTTCGGTATACGGAACACGGGAGAGCAGTTCAGGCGTGGTGCACAGAACGCTTGCCCCGCTGTCCTCCAGACGGTCTCTGACCGCTCCTTCCATAAAAGCTTCGAACAGCGGCCCGACAATCGCCCCGGCCTTGATCACGCCCAGAAACAAAATGTAGAGTTCGGGCGAACGCGGCATAAAGATGAATACCCGGTCGCCCTTTTCAACTCCGGCGTCATTTTTCAAAATATTGGCCGCCTGATTGGTGAGTCTTTTCAATTGATTGAATGTGTACGTTTCATCCCTCACCTGGTCCGAATAATACAGTGCCGTCTGTTCTCCTCTGCCATGCTCGGCATGCCGGTCAATGGCTTCATAAGCAAGGTTCATTTTCCCCGTCTTTTTCCAACTGAAAAAGTTCTCCGCCTGTTTCCATTGAAAGGACTTTCTGAGCTTCTCGATATTGTCCAGATCATGTGTTCCGTGTTCGGCCGGTAACAGCAATTGTTCCTGCATTGAGATTCCTCCAGTCGAATAAAATGTCACAGAATGTTCACATTAAAGCGCTTACATCATTATATGCCGGTTCTTTGGAAGAATCAAAACAATTGCTCCGGACCAACACAATTTTTTCTGAGAACAAAGAATTTTTAAAATGCAAGGAAAAGACGCCGTTCACGCCTTCTTTTCGGCCTCTTTACGACTCAGGAACCGGAGCATCAGCTGATTGACTTTCGCGGGTTGTTCGAAGGGGAGTCCATGACCGGTATTACTGATCAGATGTGTTTCAATCATGGGGAGTGCACTTTCGGCGCGCTTAATGGCTTTTTCCGGAGCATACTGGATGTCCCTGTCGCCAATCAGGAGCAGTACCGGTTGCTGAATGCGGCCCAGCTCTCTGACGCTCAGACGCGAAGGGAAAAGCCGGGTCCGCGGCAACGCGTTTTGCATCGCTGTGATAAACTGGTCACTCAGCAGCCTGTTCACGGTCTGCCCCGCCCCGGTCATATAACGGACCAGATTGTCCAGTCTGCGGGTCGACGGCAAAAGTCCGGCAAGCAGGCATTTGTAAAAGAATCGGATACTTTGCCGCCGGAAGGATCCGGCGGGACTGATTGCAATCACCTTGCTGATCGATTCCGGGGCATAGCTTGCCAGAACAAGGGCAACAAATCCCCCGAAGGAATGACCGCCAATATGCGTTCGCCGGATCTCAAAATGATCGAGCAGTTCACGAAACCATTGCGCGCAGTCTTCTTTCGACCGGACCGGCCGGGATGCCGTACTCCGGTTAATGTCGCCGACAAAGTCAACCGCATACACCCGGTACATTTCGCTCAGCGCCGGGATATTGTCGATCCAGCTTGCCGAACTGAAAGCAAATCCGTGAAAAAGAAACAGAGGTTCTGAATGTTCCTTTCCCGCAACAAGAATATGCGTTTTCCCAAAGGACGTGATCACAAATTCAGAATCGAAGGGAATGTTCCAGGCCTGAAGGGTCCGGTCGTAGGCTGCAAGAAACTTTCTCTCTGCATCTTTCGTGTTCCGATAAACCGAGGTCATCTTTTGAACGCCTCCTGTGCTGCCTTTACAGGCTGGGATCCGTTGCCGTCATTGGCATCAGGCAATCGGATCTTGCCATCTTCTAACAATGTATACGATTTCACGCGAAACAGCAATAAATCCAGCCATGTGCCGCTCCGTTCTGAGAAAATAGAAAGGCGGATCAAGTGCAAACAGCAGCCCGAAATCATTTGGCCCTGGAATCTCCCTCAAACGTTTTGTGAATTAAGTGTGATCCTCGCTATGGTCAGTCGATCCAGGGTTTTACGATTGACTGAGACACCGATTCCCGGTCCTTCCGGGACTTTAATCGATCCATGGTTGACCATAATCCCGGGTTCGATAATATCTTCACTCCAGTATCGTGAGGATGGGGAAAGGTCACCGGGCAGTGTGAAATTGCTGAGTGCGGCGAGCGCCATATTGTGTGCCTTGGCGATGCCGAATTCAATCATGCCCCCGCACCAGACCGGGACATTCTGTGATCGGCACAGATTATGGATCCGCACAGCTTCGGTCCAGCCGCCGACACGTGCCATCTTAACAGTGATCACGCGGCAGCTGCCCAGTGCGAGTGCCGACCGGGCGTCGTCGCTGGTCCGGATGCTTTCATCAAGACAGACCGGCGTAGCCAGGACACGCTGAAGCTGCGCATGATCGACCAGATCCGTTTCACCGAGCGGCTGTTCGATCATCTGCAGGCGGTAGGCGTCGAGCCCTTTCAAGTGGTCCAGATCATCGAGGGTATAAGCCGAATTTGCATCGGCCATCAGCGGAAGTTCCGGGTATCGGCTTCGGATTGCGTCGAGGAGCTTCCGGTCATTGTGACGGGAGATTTTTATTTTGAAGCGTTTATAGCCGGCAGGAAGAAGCTGTTCGATCATTGCCAGTGCCTGATCGGGTCCTTCCGCGGCGATGACCGCTCCCGCATCAACATGTTTCCGTGTTGCCCCGAACAACTTACCGATAGTGCATCCTTTTTCCCGGGCATATAAATCCCAGATTGCCTGGCTCAGTCCGGCCTTGGCCGTCCGGTTGCCGCGGACCGGACGGGTAAGCGTGTCAAGTGCGGCTGCGCCATGCAGATCGTGATCCAGAACACGCGGAAGCAGAAAATCGCGCAGCGCCTTCCAGCACGTGTCAATCGTCTCCCCTGCATACCATGGACTGGAAAAAGGATCCGCTTCGCCAAATCCCGTCCGGCCGTCACGGTCTGTCGCTTCAATAATGATCGCCTGCCGTTTCCGGACGGTTTCGAGATGCGTGATAAACGGTGCTTTAAGCGGCGCTTCAATCAACCGCAGTGTGAAACCGGCCAGTTGCATGACGGGGCAACTCCTTTCATACCTTCGGAAGTTCGTTCGTGTCCAGGAGAAAATGATGAACGGCCCGGATAAATTCGGCAGGCTGTTCAAGATGGGTATTGTGCCCGGCGTTCGGAATGACCGTCCACGCCGCATACTGCAGCTGCTTCTCCATCTCCGCGGCGATGCGGCAGAATTTTGCATCCTCCTTGCCTGTAATCAGAAGCACAGGCCGGGTGAAACGATGCAGCTGATCCCACCAGGACGGCTGGGAACCGGTGCCCATCCCCCTCAGACTGCAGGCCAAACCTTGAACAGAATTTGCCAGCCGCCCGTCTCTGACGCTTTGTCTTCTGTCGGCAGGCAGCTTTTTCTGCGTCTGAAACAGTGGGATATTTTCCCAGAAATCGACAAACGGGTGTATCCCTTCAATCCGGATTTTTTCTGCCAGTTTCCCGTCGTGCAACCGCCGATCTTCACGTTCCTGACGGGTCCGGAGCCCGGGCGACGCACTTTCGAGCATCAGCCGGCCGACGCATTCCGGATGCAGCATGGCGAAGCTGAGCGCGAGCCGACCGCCCATCGAATAGCCAAGGACATCCGTTCTGGCCAGGTGAAGCTGCCCGATCAGATCCCGGAGATCCCGTGCTGTTTCCTCCATGGTGTACCGCTGAGGATCTGCCGGACTGCCGGATCTGCCGTGTCCGATAATATCGACCCCGATCAGCTGAACATGCTTTTCCATTGATGATTTCAGAAACCGCCAGGCGTTAAGACTCCCGGTAAAGCCATGCAAAAGAAGCAGCGGCTTTCCTGTGCCGCTGATTTCGATATGATAGGGAACGCCGCGCAGATTTTTAATCATTCGTTTCATCTCCACGAAAACCGGCAAGAGCATCGCCGATCTGTTGCCTGAGGCGGCGGTGTCCGGCCACATTTTCACTGCGGCTCACCGGGACCTCAATAATCTTGAGACCGGAGCGATGAAAAGCGTGCTTTAGCGCCTGTTCAAAACCGGCAAGCTCAGTGACTTCAGAATAATCTGCGCCATACAGTGCGGCGGCATGGGCAAAATCAAGGCCATGCGGTGTACCGAACAGTGCTTCAAAATATTTCTTCTCCGAAGCCTGCGGAAGGAACGAGAAAATGCCGCCGCCGTCATTATTCATCAGAATGATCGTCAGATCCGCGTGATGCTGCCTGGCGGCAAGCAGTCCGTTCATGTCATGAAAGAAACTCAGATCACCGATGACAAGAACCGTGTGCTTCTTTACAAGGCTGACACCGACAGCTGTCGACACGACCCCGTCGATTCCGTTCACGCCACGGTTTGCGTAGACCGCCGGGAACGAATGATCTCCGGTTAAAAAAGTATCCAGTTCACGGATCGGCATACTGTTGCCGGCAAATAAATGCGCGTCAGCCGGCAGCAAGTCCTGCAGGCAGGCAAAAACCTGCATTTCATCAAGCAGCGGCCGATGGCGCACATCGGCAAGCGCATTCGCGGTCTCGCCGCTGACACGCTGCCACCGGCCGATCCATTCGCGGTCATTTTGTCTCGGCAGCCGGTCTGCCAGCGTGCGGCAAAGCCAGGCTTCATCGCAATAGATCATTTTCCGGGCTGTTCCTTCCGGATCCCGCCAGCCATCGCCGCCGTCGACCACAAACTGCGGGCAAGTCTGCCCTTTCAGCCAGAGCTTCAGTCCTTTTGACACCGGAACGGCACCGAAGTGCAGAATTAATTCCGGATGAAAAGACGCTGCTGTGTGCTCTGCTCTGAGAAACGTGTCATAGCTCCAGATCACGGTAGCACCTGCATCTGGACGCCGCAGGCCGGACAGCGGATCGGCGAGCAGCGGAAAGCCCAGTCTTTCCGCCAGCCGGAGCAGTTCTGCACCGGCATCGGCCGCTTCCAGTTCACCGCAAATAATCAGGCCCTTCTTGATGCCTTTCAAGCCGGCCGCCAGTACCTCGACCTCCGTCCCGGGCAATGTCCTGACCCCCGCTGTGACACGAACTGCTGCTGAATCAAACCGGTTCTCTGGCCAAGGTTCCGGAATCTGCGGAACAAGCGGCTCACGCAGCGGAAAATTAAGATGAACCGGCCCGTACGGCCGTGTAACGGCAAGTGCGACGGCACGCGCGCAAATCAGCCGGTCATGCCGGATCATCGTTAGGTCCTGTTCGGGAATGTCTATCTCCGATGCACTTTTAACATAATTCCCGTACATACCTGCCTGCTGAATCGTCTGCGGTGCGCCCACGTGCAGCAATTCGTGCGGGCGGTCTGCGGTCATCACGATCAGCGGGACACGGGCATAGAAAGCTTCGACTACGGCCGGATAATAATTGGCCGTTGCCGTTCCGGAGGTGCAGACAAGCGCCACCGGCCGCCTCTCTGCCTTGGCCATTCCGAGTGCCAGAAACCCGGCAGAACGCTCATCAATATCGAGATAAATATGTATTTCCGGACAGGCAGCCAGCAGAAGCGCGAGGGGTGTTGACCGTGATCCGGGACTGAGCACAACTTTTCTGACGCCGCCGGCCACGAGTTCATCGATGACCGCGGTAAGATAAGCCGTCATCACCTTACTGTGCTCCATCTGTATCGACCCCCAGTCCGTTCAGCATCGGCCTGAACTTTGTCTTCGTTTCTTTATATTCCTGTTCCGGAACGGATGCCTCGAGAATGCCGCACCCGGCAAATAATACCGCCTGATGACCCTGAACCAGTCCGGAGCGGATGCCGACTGAGAAATCCCCATTTCCGTGCCTGTCGCACCAGCCGACCGGTGCACCATAGATCCCGCGGCTGAACGGCTCGTTTTCACTAATCCATCGTACCGCGCGGTCGCGCGGCAGACCGCCCAGAGCCGGCGTGGGATGCAGCTGTTCAACAAAATGGAGAACGGACAAATTGTCGCCGGATCTGCCGCTGACTGGAGTAAATAAATGTTGAATGTCGCGGTTTTTCATCAGAACCGGGTGATCCGGAACCGTCAGCGAACGGCACAGCTTGCCGAGCGCTTGCCGGATCATCGTCACGACGTACTGATGCTCGCGGCGATTTTTCGCATCATGTAAAAGACGGTCTCCCAGCAAATCGTCCGCTTCTTTTGTCTGTCCGCGCGCAGCCGATCCGGCCAGACACATCGATTCAATCATCGAATCCTGTTTCCGGACAAGACGCTCAGGAGAAGCACCGATAAAATAATCCCCCGATGCCTCCAGACAATAGATAAAATCTCCTGCCTGCTGTGCTTTCAGCCTGCGGAGAACGGCTGCTGCATCCGGGTGGCCGTTAAAGTGCAGCCGGAGCGTTCTTGCCAGGACCACCTTATCCATTTGTTTTGCCTTCAGCGCGGCGACGGCCCGGTTGACGAGCGTCAGCCACTCATCCGGCGCCTGCTGATCTGCCTGCAGCAATTCCGGTCTCTGTTCCACTGCCCGGCCGGACGGCATTTGCTGCACGTCTTCAGCCTGCTGCTTCATCATGCGGACGAGCTGTTCCAAAGACTCACCCGGCTGATGCAGGGCATTCACCGACAGGAAAGTCTGCCCATGATTTACGGTCAGCATCAGTCTGGGAAGAAGAAAAAGTCCGTTCACAAAATGGCCCCAGAGTCTATCCGTCTCTTTTCCCGGAGTAAACGAAAAACCGCCGAAGAGAATCGGACCGGTTCCCGGCAAACTGGCATCTCCGTACTGAACCGCCTGTTCGGTTAACTGCGACCATTGCTTCTGGACACGGAGCATCCTGTCCCGCCCGGATCCGGCGTGAATCACAGCCGCCGCACCAATGCCGGTAAGTGTTAAATCCCCCGACGGGCTTTGCCAGTAGAAACGTTTTCCTGCTGCCAATGGCTGACCCGTCTGATAAAAAATCAGCGGATCCATCTCTTCAACTCCGATGGTCAGGCTGATCAGCCTTTCTTCTGAATTTTTCCTGCCGGAACCATTTATTTTCAGACATGTTGTCTCATATTCTGTATCCATGATCATCACCCTGAGTTTCCACTTGTCCTTTAATTGTGCCTTTTTAAGGGTAATGCTTTCTTTCCGTTATTGTCAAAACATAGGTGAGTCCGAACGGCATTCCGGCGGACCGCTCTAATTCCGGATTTTTCCCGTATGATGGAACAGGAACCTAAATGCGTCCATTGGGACAGCTGGAGGTCGGTGCCTTTGAAACCAGTCCGTCACATCCGATCAACAGAAAACGCCGTTCTCTGTTTTTTTGTACTGTACCTCGTTTTCAGTTTGCCGGTCGCTGTAATCACGCAGCGGATGATCAATCTGATGATGATCTGGAACTGTTTTCTGGCCTTGTTGCCGCTGGTTTTCGCCTGGCAGTTCCGGCCGCCGTCTGCCGGTTCATGGCGATATAACCTGCCGCTGGGGATGCTCTGGCTGCTCTTCTTCCCCAATGCGCCCTATATGATTACCGATTTTGCACACCTGTCGGCGGTTTCATTCTTTACGGATGCTGCGTCCGGAGCGCGCGTTGTGATGACTGAAAATCCGGCCGCCTGGCTGAGCCTGATCCAGATTGGTATCGGTGTCCTCTTCGGCAACTTGTCGGGATTGCTCTCCATGGCACTTATTCACGACCACCTGACGCGCCGGCTGGGCACTAAGCATGCCCATCTGGCCATCTTCCTGATCTGTCTGATCAGCGGCTATGCCATGTTTATCGGCCGATTTCTGCGCTTTAACTCCTGGGATATCATTCACCCGTCCCGCCTGCTCACACAGCTGGCGTCACATGTTAATCTGTACGCAATCGGCTATTCGCTGCTGTTTGCCGTCTATATTCTACTCAGTTACTGGCTTTTCCTGACGTTCACCGATCTTGGCAGCCATCATGGAACCCGTTTCAGATCCTGACGAGCGCTCCCCGGGCCGAAATTTACTTAACTGCTGCTGCAGCCGTCGCATAGAGCAGATTTGCAAACACTTTGGCGCCCGACGGATTCAAATGAATCATATCCGGGGCAAAGAATTCGCTGTGGCCGGTGCTGGCGGCATACCAGTCGGCAAGATGAACATTTTTGAACGTGGACGCAGCCTTCTTCATCGTCTGATTCACCTGATCCTCCCAGGGCCGTGGTACACGCGTCGTTGTGACAATGATTTGCACTTCGGAACCGATCTGATGAACCAGTGCGGCCATTTGTCCGGAGGTTACCGGACCATTGGTTCCCAGTTCAATAATCACGGCCGATCCGAGCGTACCATTTTGTTTCATCTGGCTGACAATGGCTGGTGCCTGCTCAATGTGCCGGCCGACCTGTGCATTGACGGTGATCTGTTTAAATGATTTATTCAGATAGGGCTGGACATCAACCATAATCGAGTCGCCGATCGCCGATATCTTTTTCTGAGCCAGCGTGCTTTTTGGCTGTCCGCCGGCTGAAGGTGCTTTTGCCGGCTGCGACTTTTTCGCTGCCGGGCCCGATGTATTTTTCACGGCGGTTTTGGTTGCGGCGCGATGACGGCTCGTGCCCGCCGGTTTTTTTATTGCCCGATTTCCAGAATCGCTTTTATTCGATTTACTGTCCTTGCTGTCCGTCGGTGCCTGGATAGATGAACCGGCGATGCTCTTGCGCACCATCTGAACATTGGCCGCCTTCGCTCCCTGGGCCCTTACCTGTGCCAGGGCGCTGACGCCGGAGACGACCAGAAACAGCAGGGAACCGGTCAGAATAATGATCCGCCAGCGGGCTGGCCTGGGTTTCCGGAACACATTTTTCCGGAAAAAGCGTCCGACAGCGCCGGAGCGGAACGGATTTTCCACAAGCTCCAGAGACAGCGTTGAGACAACAATGATCAGGACGATTTCAACGATGTATCTGGCCAGCCGCGGCACACCGGCATCAAAATTATTCAGCGACAGCATGATGATCGGATATTGCCACAGATACATGCCATAGGAACGCAGGCCGATCCAGCGCAGCGGAAAACAGCCCAGTATCTTGCCGAACCATGTTGACGGATGTGCTGCAGCTGCGATGACAACCGCGGTAGCCAGTGACAGCACGAACATTCCCCACTGGTACACGAAGCCGTCATACTCATTCGATAAGGCGATCATCGTCACCACCACAGCAAAAGCGAGAACTCCGGATGCCTCAAGCAAAAGACGCTGTATCCTGGTCAGCGTCATCTGCGTGAATTTGCGGCTCGGCAGAATCATGGCCAGTGCCGCACCAATCAGGAGTGAAAAGGCCCGGGTATCTGTCCCGTAATAAATTCTGCTCGGGTCTTCTCCCGGCTGATAAAGCACAGCCATCCACACCGCGGAAAGTATCGCCGCCCCAATTGTCAGGATAGCCAGAAAGCGGCGCACTCTCGGATGACGCAGCGCAAAGATCATGAGCAGCGGCCAGAATAAATAAAACTGCTCTTCAACACCCAGCGACCAGAAATGCGTCAGTAAAGAAGGATTGGCATAGCTCTCGAAATAGGACAGATGATGGACGATATACCACCAGTTGCTAACATAAAAAATTGCCGCCAGTGCGTCCAGGCGGAACGACGCCAGCATGGACGGACGGAAGAAGATCAGCCAGAACAGCAGCAGGATCAGCGTCAGATAAAGCGCAGGAAACAGCCGCCGCGCACGACGCAGCCAGAAGACTTTCAGGCTGATCGTTCCCCGCTCCTGCCACTCTGAAATCAGTATATCGGTGATCAGATAGCCTGACAGAACAAAGAAGATACTGACACCGAGCAGACCTCCGCCCGCCCATGGAAATCCCAGATGAAAAAAGATCACCGCAAATACGGCGACCGCCCGCAGTCCATCCAGACCAGGCATATACCGGCGGTGCTTCTCGCGCAGCCATTCCTCCCTTCTTCCGCTTCCTCCATCCGTTTGTTGTTGTTCCTGATTCATATGTATTGATTCCTGATTTTCCATTTCAGAATTGATGTTCTTGTGTGTCATTTATTTCCCGAACCCTCTCCGACATAGTCAGCCTGACACCGGCACACAGGTAACCGATTCCGTTTCATCGATTCGTCTCAAACAGCACCCGTCATTTTACTGAATGAACGGATGCCGCTGCTATAAAGATGAAACTGTCTGAACGAACGATAATGCTGTGGTGACACAAGCCTCTTTATTAAGATAACACGATCCGCAAGTCAGTCAATGTTACAATCTGTAAAAACATTCTTTTTCGCTTAATGTTGGCAAAAAGAAATTGAACTGTTACATCTGTTACATAAGTTTAGCGATAGAAAAACAGCTGCTCCCGACGTTCCGCCCGCCGGTCCATCCGGTCATACACCTGAAACACCATTCATATAGATAAAAAGATGCATGCTCAAATTCCAGCGGATGAAGGTGAACACCAACATGTCCTGCATCAACGGGGAAACGTATTTAAACCGGATTGATCAGCTCCATAATCAAGTCTGGATCAACGGCACTAAAATAACAGGCAGGCTCTCGGAACATCCGGCGTTTTCCGGCGCAATGAAGAGTCAGGCGGCCTTGTATGATCTGCAGCATGACCCGGCTTACCGGAAAGTTCTCACGTTTCAGCCTGCAAACCATTCCGGGAGTGCCGGCACAGCTTACCTGCAGCCGAAGACTCGAAGAGATCTGGCCCGGCGCCGGAAAGCGTTCCAGGTCTGGGCGCGTTATTCTGCCGGGATGATGGGCCGGTCGCCGGATTATATGAACACCGTGGTGATGAACTTCGCCGCCTGTGCCGAATTGTTCGGCAATACGCGCTACAGTACGAACATGCGCCACTTTTATGACTATTGCATCGACAACGACATTTCGCTGACCCACACATTCATCCAGCCCCAGGTCAACCGTTCGTCGGTATATCTGGAAAGCAGTGACGAGCCGGTTGCCGCACGGGTCATTGACCGGAACAGCGAAGGGATCATCATTCACGGTGCCCGGCTGCTGGCGACGCAGGGCGGGATGACCGACGAGGTGCTCGTCTTCCCATCCGGAAACTTTCACTTTGATGAAGCATATGCCTATGCTTTTTCGATCCCTGCAAATACACCGGGACTGAAATTCATCTGCCGGGAGGCTTTTTCAGACGGAAGCGTTCCGTTTGACCATCCGCTTAGTTCGCGCTTTGAAGAAGTAGATTCGATCGTCCTGTTTGATCACGTACTCGTCCCCTGGGATCGCGTCTTCCTCTGCGGAGATACAGACATCGCCTCAAGGCTGTATAAAGACAGCGGTTTTCTCCCGCAGCAGGTCCATCAGGTAACCGCACGAAACATTGTCAAGACGGAATTTGTCCTCGGTGTGGCCCAGTCGCTCGTCGATGCCATCAATGTCGGCGAGTATCAGCATATTCAGGGCAAGATTGCCGAGATCATCATTGGCCTCGAAACGATGAAAGCACTGCTGACAGCGTCCGAAGTGAATGCTTCCGTCGATCGCTGGGGAACGATGACGCCTGACCGCAAACCGCTGATGGCGGCCATGAGCTATTTTCCGAAAATCTATCCCCGCTTCATCGAAATCATCCAGCTGATCGGTGCCAGCGGCCTGGTCTCGATTCCAAGGGCTGCGGATTTCAATATGGAAAACGGAGCCGAGCTCAGGAAATATCTTCAGTCCGCCGATCGCGACGGCTATGAAAAAGTCAGACTGTTCCGGCTGGCCTGGGATCTGTCTCTGAGCGGATTTGCCGGCCGGCAGGTACTTTATGAGCGATTCTTCTTTGGTGACCCGGTCCGGCTGGATTCCGGGCTGTACAACGACTATGATCGTTCAGCGTTCACCAGGCAGATCAAAGATTTTCTCAACCGTGCCGACTGATCCGGTCCGCGCCTGGACTTCCATCGGATGCTCGATGAATAAACCCGGCCGGTAATGGGCAAGAAAATAGAATAGAGACCGGGAAAGGGCGATGGTTCAATGGCGAGTGTTCTTGAAGTGGCAGTCCGGACCATTTCGGCTTTTGTATTGTTTATTCTCATCGCCCATCTGATCGGCAAACAGGCGATTTCCCAGATGACGTATCATGATTTTATCGCGTCGATCACCCTCGGATCAATTGCCGGCAATCTGACCTTCAATACCTCGATCCGCTTCAGCAATTTTCTTGTGTCGGCGCTGCTTTTCAGTGCCATCATTCTGCTGACGACTTATCTGTCGCTGAAAAGCCGAAAAGCCAGAGCCGTCTTCAGCGGTGAACCGACTGTGGTCATCGAAAGCGGAAAGATCCTTGAAAAGAATTTGAAAAAACTGCGGATGACACTGGATTCACTCAATCAGTCGCTTAGAGAGAAAAGTGTCTTTGACATCAGCCAGGTCGATTTTGCCGTGATCGAAGCCGACGGAGAACTTTCCCTTTTAAAAAAGCCGCCCTATCAGAACGTCACGCGAAAGGACCTAAACATTCCCGCCCTTGCTTCATCCTCTTTTCCTGTTGAACTCATCATGGACGGGCAGCTGATCGAGAAAAATCTGGAACAGAATCAGCTGACCCGAAACTGGCTTGATCAGGAAATAAAACGACGCGGACTCGAGCTTGCCGATATCGTTTATTGCGTTCGCGGTACCGACCGCCGGTTGTACTTTGACCGGGGGAAGGACGGCCTTGCCGCACCGGTCGACTCAGAAGCTTGAGCTTTATTCATCCCGCAGTCCGGCGAACTGATCATCGATGTTTTTCATTGAAAAGCGCTGTATTTTGACATAGACGTCCTGCCTGAGGTCCATGGCAAAATTTTGGGAAACCGTTACGGAAAGCAAATTCCGCATGCAGGCGCAAATAGCGCCGCCAAGCGGAATCAGCAGCGCGCCAGGGAAGAGCCAGATAATAAATCTCTGCCGAAATGAGGACAAGGAATCCGATAGGGTCATTATATTCTATTCCCGAGCAGTTCGAAACCGAGAAGCGCCATTTCGATACAATAGCGCCGCTCCGGCTCAAAGAAATCCTTGCCGAGCAGCTGACTTATCTTTTCAAGCCGGTTGTACAAGGTCTGCCGGTGAATATAGAGTTTTCCGGCCGTTTCGCCCTTGGACCCCATGCATCTGAAGTACTCGGCCAGCGTCCGGATCAGGTTGAGATGATGGGTCCGGTCATGCTCAATAAGCGTACCGATCTGATCATCGACAAATGATTGAAGCAGCGGTTTGGGAACAGCCTGCAGCAGCTGAAAGATGCCGGCCTGATCATAGAAACAGCATCCTTGCATGGAGGGGACGGACTGCGCGATTTCGATCACCTGATAGGCTTCTTTAAAGCTCTTCCATGTTTCAAGAAGACGGGGTCTCACCCTTCCGAAACCCGCGTGAAAATGGAGCCCGTTCAGTGCCCGTTCCGTAAACTTCCGGATTGCTGAAATGACCTGGACAATACTGCCCCGCAGACGACGCTCCGATTCCGCATCGGAGACTTCTTTTGCGCAGAGCAGGTAAATCTGATTATTTTTCATCATCATGAGATGATGTACCTGAAAACGGCTCAGCTGCGTCCGGATCAGAACGGAAATATCCTGGTTCATCGTTTCCATCCGTTCCGGTCCGACTTCGAGCACGTTGTGTGCCAGTTCGATCATTCCGCCGATAAACAGATAGCGGTTTTCATCCGGTGACGGCAGACCCATCCTCATCTGGGCCTGTTCCTCGCTGTCGATCTGCCGGCTGAGGATATCCTGTATCAGGAGATTCTGGTTCCTCAGAATTTTCTCCTCGAGAAACTGTGTCCGCAGCAGCACGGTCGCAATAGCCTTCGATGTATAGTCCACCAGCAGTTTGACGTACTCTGACGGGTGGGGCCGGTGAAGGAAGAAGCCGATATAAGAGAACACCTGGCCGAAGCAGATCACCGGCTGGATCAATAAAAAACCGGCATCATCCATCCTCCAGACAGTAACTTCTTCGATCTGATCAAAATTTTTCAATTTGCGGTGGCAGAACCGGTTGATTCGCTCCGCTTCTGCCCGCGGCAGTTCCGGATAAAACCTATTTGACTTAATTGCCGACAGATAGACGATCTGCCCTTCGGCGTAATGCTGCAGCAGTTCGAGCATCGCCGGGATGTCTGTGCTTTGCAGGATCAGCTGCTGCTGTTTCTGGGAAAACTCCTCCAGCTGCTTCATCACCCCGAAATGCCGGTTGATCAAAAACGAATGGATATCCTGAGTGATCGCTTCAAACCGGACCGGCTGGCGGAACAGAATCAGCGGAAAATCATGATCATTGCAAAGTCTGATGATGGCTTCCGGAATTTCATCGATCGTTGTGCCGAATTCGATGCAAAGGCCGGCTGTTTCATGGTCGATAATCTGACGCATAAACTCCAGTCCGGACGCTGCGGAACGCTTCAGCCATAATCCGGTCGTCAGAATCAGGTCATTTTTGCTGACATAGGGTGCTGCATTGATAATTTCGAGAATATGTACCCAGCGCACCTCGCGATAGCCGCCATTCTCTCCGGCAATCAGCCGTGCCCGCTGAAAAATCGGACGCTTCATCATATCTCTGATACAGAAGGATATTTCTTCAGCCAACGGGTAACGCATCCCCTTAATCTCTATCATCTAATGTTATACTATCTTCCATTTATCTGAAATGTCAAACATTTATGTCATTTTAATTGACATTTTGTCTGATGCAATCATGTCTGGCACTCATTATCATAGTAAATGAAGTAGCCGATCACCGATCGTTCCAGATTTGATGAACGTACGACGGCTGACCGGCTGAAGCACATAAAATGGGAGGAATAGAGATATGATCATCGGGATACCCAAAGAACTGAAGAACAATGAGCGGCGCGTCGCAATCACGCCGGCAGGCACTTTCCATCTTGTTCATGAAGGTCACACGGTCTATGTTGAGACAAAAGCAGGTGCCGGCGCCGGATTCTCGGATCAGGATTATCAGGATGCAGGCGCAGAAATCACTACAGCCGAACAGGCCTGGTCTGCGGAAATGGTCATCAAAGTCAAGGAACCCGAACCTGAGGAATATCATTTCTTCCGTCCCGGGCTGATTCTTTTCACGTACCTCCATCTGGCACCGGCTGTCGGCGCGGCACTGACCAAAGCACTGGTCGACAACAAAGTCGTTTCGATCGCCTATGAAACCGTTCAGCGTGCAGATCATGTTCTCCCTCTGCTTCAGCCGATGAGCGAAGTCGCCGGGCGAATGGCTGTTCAGATCGGTGCCCAGTATCTTGAAAAATTCAGTGACGGTGCCGGCAAGGGCATTCTGCTCGGCGGTGTGCCCGGCGTTTCACGCGGCAAAGTCACGATTATCGGCGGCGGCATTGTCGGCACGAATGCAGCAAAAATCGCTGTCGGCCTCGGTGCAGATGTGACGATTCTGGATATCAGTGCCGACCGGCTGCGCGATCTTGACGATATTTTCGGCACATCGCTGAATACCCTGATGTCCAACCCATACAACATCGCATCTGCGGTTAAGGATGCCGATCTGGTTGTCGGGTGTGTCCTGATCCCCGGTGCAAAAGCACCAAAACTCGTTACGGAAGAGATGGTTGCCTCGATGCCGGCAAACTCCGTGATTGTCGATGTGGCAATCGACCAGGGCGGCATCGTGGAAACGTCAGATCACAGCACCACTCATGATGACCCGACGTACATCAAGCATGGTGTGATCCATTATGCGGTCGCCAACATGCCTGGCGCTGTGCCGAGAACCTCGACTCTGGCCCTGACGAATGTAACGATCCCTTATGCGGCAAAGATTGCCGGAAAAGGTTATGCCAAGGCCTGCCTTGAAGATGAGGCCCTGCTTAAAGGATTGAACACACTGGACGGCTATGTCACCTTTAAAGCCGTCGCCGACGCCCATGGTGTCGCTTATAAAGATGCCCATGATCTGCTGGCCGCTGAGGCAAATGTTTAATCCGGTTTAATACAGATCATCATTTCAAAAAAACGAATCCCCGGCCGAAACTGCAGGGGGTTCGTTTTTTTATGATATAGTTAACATAATTATATTTCTGTAAAATCAATCAGATCACGCGTCATTGAGCCGAAGAAGATTAAGTAAGGCATTTATTGAATCTGATTCAGCCATGTTGCGAAACAGGCATCCGACGGCATCCGCCAGTCGCCACGCGGTGAAAGACTGACCGTGCCGACTTTCGGCCCGTCAGGCGTCGCTGAGCGTTTAAACTGCTGCGTGAAAAAGCGTCGAATAAATTTTTGGAGCCATTTCCGGATCGCTGCTTCATCATACTTCCCGGCGAATGCCTGTTGTGCCAGGAACAGAATCCTTTCCGGTTCGAACTCGCTGCGAACAAAGTAATACAGGAAGAAGTCGTGCAGCTCATACGGTCCGACAATATCCTCCGTTTTCTGGGTGATTTCGCCTTCGCTGCCCTTCGGAAGGAGTTCCGGTGTGACCGGCGTATCAAGAATATCCAGCAGAATTTCCGACGTCTGATGATCCGTTTTCTTTTCAGCGACATAGCGGACCAGATAGCGGACCAATGTTTTCGGCACTGAGCAGTTCACGGCATACATCGACATATGATCTCCGTTATACGTACTCCAGCCCAGCGCCATTTCGGATAAATCGCCGGTGCCGATCACCAGCCCGCCGTGCTTGTTGGCCAGATCCATCAGAATCTGGGTCCGCTCTCTGGCCTGAACATTCTCATAGGTTACATCATGGATTTTCGGATCGTGGCCGATATCTTTAAAATGCTGCAGACAGGCGGCAACAATGTTGACTTCATGGAAATCTGTCCCAAGCTCTTTACAGAGCGCGACAGCATTATGATAGGTGCGGTCCGTTGTCCCGAAACCGGGCAGCGTGACGGTCATGATCTTTTTCCGCGGCAGATGAATCAGATCAAACGTTTTCGCAATGACCAGAAGTGCCAGTGTGGAGTCCAGACCGCCGGAGATGCCGATGACGGCCCGTTTCATTCCTGTATGCTCCAGACGCTTCGCCAGCGCAGCTGTCTGGATGCTGAAAATTTCCCGGCAGCGGGATTCGCGCACGTGTTCATCCGACGGGACGAACGGATGCGGATCCACAGGCCGGTCAAAAGTGCCGACATTCATCGCTGCATAAACAAATGCAATCTTTCTTGCCTGCCAGGGCACAATCGATCTGGCTTCGCGAAAACTGATGTTTTTGATCCGCTGCAGGTTCAGCCGGTCAATGTCAACGATCGACGAGATCACCTGGCTGGTTCTCTGGAAACGATCATTGGCTGCGAGCATCTGCCCGTTTTCGGCGATCAGCAGTTCACCGCCGAATACAACATCTGTCGACGACTCACCGATGCCTGTTCCGGAATAGAGATAAGCCGACATGCATTTGGCACTCTGTGAACGGACCAGTTCCCGGCGGTAATCCGATTTACTGACCACTTCGTTCGAAGCCGAAAGATTGCCGATCAGATTAGCCCCCGCAAGGCAGAGATGGCTGCTGGGCGGCACAACGCTCCACAGGTCTTCGCAGATTTCAAAGCCGAACTGAGCGGCTCCGCTTTGAAACAAGAGATCGACGCCGAAGGGAATAGCCTTCTGACCCGCCAGATCAACGGTTGCACCGATTACTTTCCTGCCTGAAGAAAACCAGCGCTGTTCATAAAACTCTTCATAGTTCGGTATGTAGCTTTTGGGTACGATCCCCAGAATTTTACCGTTAAAAAGAATATAGGCACAGTTATACACAGCCGTATTCATATTCAGCGGGGCACCAACCGCGATCAAAATGTCTTTTCCCAGAGAATAATCGCGGAGCGCCGCGACGGCGTCTTCCGATTGGTTAAGCAGACGCTGCTGAAGAAACAGATCCCCGCAGGTATACGATGTGACAGACAGCTCCGGGAAGACGACCAGCGCGGCATGGACACTCACCGCCTGGTCGATACACGATTTGATCTCTTTTAGATTAAAAGCAACATCCGCAACCCGCGTGAGCGGACAGGCAGACGCCACACGAATAAAATTCAAGCCTTTCACAGTACCGATCTCCATTCGTCGTCACTTCTCCTTTGAACGGAATCCTTCCATTTTCGCATTTTCTCATTCTTTACAAAAAAAGCCCCTCTAATCCCAGAGAGACTTATCTTCCGTTTATCTACAAAAAACGTATATTCATCATAATTTCTACGGCAAACTTTGTCAATGAACGGGTCATTGAACCCCAGGCTGGAGCCAGAGCTGCTTCCGGTCTGCATCAAGCAGGCAGTCTGACCCAAGCGGAACAGAAAAACTGGGTTCGCAGTGGCCGATCAGGAAACCGCCGAGTGCCGGCTTCTGAAGCGGTAACAGGTAGCTCCTGATCACTTCCTCAATCGAGGGGCCGTCTTCCGGTTCGTCATCCGGATCCAGCTTGAAATTCCCAACGATAAATCCTGCCGCTCGGTGCAGTTTTCCGGCAAGACGAAGCTGGTTCAACATGCTGTCGACACGATAAGGTTTCTCCCCGATGTCCTCAATCAACAGGACTTTATTTTTTGTATCGATTTCAAAAGGGGTACCGAGCGAACTGACTAAAAGAGACAGGTTGCCGCCGACCAGCATACCGCTCACCGAACCGCCGCAGATCACACTGAGCGGCGAGACGTGCTGATCGTAACGGAGAATTTCCGGCTGAAATAACTGAGAAAAGAGCTGTCTGGACAATGAAGGAACGTGCTCCCCGCCCAGATCCGATGCCAGCATCGGCCCGTGAAAAGTAACCAGGCCGGCCTGCTGCCGAATCGCCGTATGAAGATAGGTAATATCACTGTAACCCCAGAAGATTTTCGGATGACTGCGGATCAACTCATAATCGATACGGTCAGCAAACCGGGCGCTGCCGTAACCCCCTCTCGAACAGATAATCGCGCGGATCGAATCATCGGCGAACATCGTATGCAGATCTTCAACCCGTTCATCATCAGTTCCTGCAAGGTAACCGTCGCTCCGCTCTGCGGCACGCCCGCAGACAACGGAAAACCCGAGTCCGGTCAGCCATTCCGCAGCCCGTCTCAGTTTCTCCGGATCAGGCGGACCGGCCGGACTGATCACGCCGATTTTATCACCTTCGCGCAAATGTGCCGGAAAAATCATCACTGTAAGCCCCTTATCCAGTTAGAATCAAGATATGCTATCTTTTACCATTATAGCAAAAACGCTCTGTTCTCGTGAGACCGCCCGATTATTCTTTGACGACAGCCCGAACCTGGCTGTCGTTGGCGCACCAATAACTTTCCTTATAAAATACTTTATCGATGCGGCAGCCTGCACCGATCACGACTTTACTGCCATGCACTGTTTGCACTTCTGTATCTTCCAGAAAAAGTTCATCCCCTTCGATCGTATCCACAGTCAGTCCCGCTCCCCGAATCTTTCCGAACAGCTGCACCATCCATCCGGTCACAATTCCGCGATGGACGTTCAGCCTGCTGCAGCCGATTTCATGGATTGCCGACGAGCCGCCGCCCAGCTTGATAGCAATCCGGTCCGCACTGCACAGGCCGGCAACGGACAGCTTGCCTTCAACGGTTAATTCCTCAGTTTCGATGTCCCCGTCAATGCTTAACTGTCCATAGGAACGGGCGGATTCTCCGTGAAGACTGCCCTTAATCGTCAGCCGGCCGTTCACCTCGCATTCCGCAACCGTTACATCCTTTTCAATCCTCGAGGTGCCGTTAATCGTCAGCGAATCGGCCTTGACGTCCCCGTCGACCACGCCTGAGCCGCTGATCTGCAAGGTCCCGGTATCCACATCACCCATAATTTTTCCACTGCCGCTTATATCCATCGTTGCGCAGGAGATATTCCCCTGCACTTTACCGCTGCCGCTGATCACTGCCTTCCGATAAATCCCGCCCGGAGTGATTCCGGAACCAGCAATCGACAAATCGGCCAGCGGTTTTTTGTCCGGATCGGTCACTTCAGTCGCCTCCCTCTGCCCTTCCTGAATTGTGCTTTGCGAGAACCTTGATCACCTTGCCCACTTCCGTATTCTTTCCTTCGCTGTATTTGTCCGTGTATTCTACCTTGTTGATCTTGCAACCGACACCAATGGACACATGTGCCCCCCGGACGATCCGTGCCGTTGTGTATTCAAGATCAAGATCATCCCCTTCGATCGTGTCTGCCTGGAAATTGACCACCGGCACATTGTTGAAGAGTGAGTGTTTCCGTCTGATCCTTAACTTTGACGTACCGATTTCATGAATATAATTATCGGCATCGAAGCGCAGAAGGATATCCACTGAGGAACAATTCAGCAAGCCGTCGACAAAAATGCCGCCGTGCATATCCAGCTTTTCCAGGTTCACATTCCCCCTTGAGCGCATCATGCCGCGAACACGAATCTGATTCCCGTTGATGTCTTTCTCACAATTTAATTCGCCGTAAATGGAACCATTTCGAACATAACATTGTTCTTTTACATGAACCTGACCGATCAGCCGTATTTCCGCTGCTTTCAGCGACCCGGCGATTTCCGTCTCACCCATGTTATGAAAAAAGCCGCAGTTCAGATTCCCGTCAATCGTGCATTCACCCATCAGTTTGCAGTTCTTTGCCCGGACGTCGCCCTGTATTTTACATTCACCCATGACGCGCATCTTATCAAATTTCCCACCGCTGGCGGAGGTTTCTCCCATGATTTTCAGATTTTTCCCCTTTTTGTCAGACATCAGGCAAATCCTCCTTATGTATGCTCCCGTTAAGCTTTGCTGCCAGCTTCTCAGCGTAAGGCTGGAGCTGCAGCTGCGCCACAATATGCGTCTTACGGTCAAAATAAAGTTCAGTATCGTCCAGCACGATAAAAAAAGCCGGTACGCCCATTTTCCGAATAAAATAGAGACAGCTGTTCCGATCGAAATGATCGGGACCATGTGTGCTGAGAACCTGAAGCAGCTCCTCACTTTCTCCTGCATTCATCCTTCCGTCGCTCAGCAATAGGTCGAGAACCGACAGGGCCAGCAGCTGCGGAAAATGAAGGGACCGGCCGTCATGGCCCGCTTTCAGGAAATAGCTTACGGAAGAAGCGGAAACGATATGCCGGGCTACGGCTTCATCCGCAGACAGTGTGACCCGCTTCATCGTCAATGGTGAAAAACGGTCTGCCAGTTCATCAAGCGACAGCTTATCTTTCAACGCAGTAATCTGGTCCACCCGGTTCAGAATCTTCTCTTTCGGAAAAAAGGTTTCCTGACCGGTATAGGTCGCTTTTCTGATGAACCAGCTTTCAGGAATCAGTTTTTTGCGTTTCCAGCGGTAGAGCTGGCCGTATGAAATCCCTGTTTTCTCAAGCAGCTGTTTTTTCGTAATTAATTCGTCGTCCGTACGAATCACCTCCCAAGCAGCAATTGTTTACATCTTTAATATAACATAACATTGTTACATCAATAAAGCCTGTCACAGCATTATTTCGTTATTTTGCATGAATTGTTCCCAATCCGGCAAACTAAGTCTGCATCAGCTGATGGAGACGGTGTCAAGACTCGCTTGAAACGAAAGGATCCTGAACATGTCACGACGTTACCCCTTCTCACTGAGCTGTCTGGGCCTTTCACAGCTCTCCCGGTCCAATCCCCTCGTGATCGCCTGGTGGTCGGCCGCTTTTCCCGGATACGGACATATGCTGATCAACATGCATATCAAAGGCAATATCCTCATTCTTTTTGAGGTCATTATCAATCTTAATGCCCATCTGAACCAGGCAACTGCTTATTCCTTTTCCGGTCAATTCGAACTGGCAAAAGAGGTGCTGAATTCACGCTGGGCACTGATTTATATACCTTTTTACTTTTTCTGCATCTTCGACAGCTATCGTTCTGCAAAAGACATCAATCAGCTGTGCCTGCTTACGGAGCAGACGCCGGTCATCCGGCCGATTTTCGAGATGAAGTCATATAGCCTGTCCTACCTGGACAAACGTTCCCCGCGCATTGCCATGCTCTGGTCGCTGTTTCTTCCCGGTACCGGAGAACTCTATTGCCAGCGCACAATCACAGCGCTGTCGCTGATGATCTGGACTTTGGTGATCACGTATTTTTCCCACAGTATGGAAAGCCTTCAATGGTTGCTGACCGGTAATATCGATGTGTCGAAAAGGGTCCTCGATATGGAATGGCTGCTGTTCATTCCTTCATTGCACTTCGGTGCGGCTTATGACGCATACCGGGGAACACTGAATCATAATCATTTTTTCGTCAGAGAGCAGAAGGATTACCTGCGCCGCAAGTGGCCGGTCAAGCGCGCACATCCCCTTTTCCCGGAAAATGGATGGAATGGAGAATCAAATTGATCGAGATATTAAGTATTTTTAAACATACTTTGAAGGTCGAAGTGATACTCGGTGCGTTGCTCCATGCGGGCATTGAAAGAAAGGACATTACAGCCGTCTCACTGGAACGGCCGGGTCCTGATGCCGCTCTGTCTTCAGCCGGGCCGTCTGAGAGTGAGCGAGAAGCCAGACTGGAACTGCCTTTTATCCTTGCCACGGCATGGGCGGTAATCGGCGCAGGTGTCGGTTACCGGCTTTACTTCGGGCCGGTGATCTGGGGTATCGGTGCGAGTATTGCGGGCTTCCTGTCCGGATATTTAATCAGCTGTATCTTTCAATTCCTTAAGAAAGGTAAAAAAATAAAGCAGTCCGAACCTGGCGTTGTCCTGATCATCCATTGCAGGGAAGATCAGCGTCAGCGTATCGAACAGCTTCTGTCTGAGAATGAGGTTCTTGGCCTTACGGTCTTTCAGTATTGAGGCCGGGACTGTGGATTATTCAGAAACCCGCCGCTTTTTTCTGGCATTGTTTACAGTAACCGTAGACTTCGAATTTATGGCCGGTCACTTTAAAGTCGGGATCAAGCTGCGACAGATCCTGCATCGGACACACCTCAATGGTTCTGGTCTTGCCGCAGCCCAGACAAATCAGATGATGGTGATGCTCTTCGGTTGTGCAGCGAAACTGGAAAACCCGTTCCCCCTCCAGTTCCGTTTCCTCGAGGATCAGCAATTTCTTGAACAGCGACAGATTGCGATAAATCGTATCAAAACTCAGCCCCGGGTAGTCGTCTTTCATCGCTGTCTGAATTTCCTTTGCTGACAAATATCCGTGTTTCTTCTCAAACAAGTCCAGCATATCTTCCCGTTTATCCGTATGTTTAAACCCCCTGGATTTCAGGAGCAGTAAAGCTTCATCTTTATTCAAATGGAAACACCTCTGATTGCTTGCCAATAACTGATGAACTTTCTAATATACCTACAGCATAGCAACTTTTCCAGAAAAAAAACAGGAAAAGCGAAAGTTTTCACCAAAAAGGGAACTTCTCTTCGCCGAAAAGTTCCCTGATGCCATAAGCATACGATTCACCAAAAGAAAAATCCGAGTGCCACAATGGCTGCAATCGATGCCAGAGCAATAGGAAATCCCCGGCCCCAGCCCCAGACAAACAGTCCTGGATGATCAAAGTCAGAATTTCCCCCCTGCATCTGCAAATAAGCATGCCGGTCATCAACGTGTGTCAGAATCCCGCGGTGAACCGATCCATCGTGACAGCGAATTTCAACGGACTGATTCAACAACTTCCGGCATTCCCCGTAAATTTGATCATAGCCCAACGGCGCATCCTCCTCACTGCCTGAGTCTCTCATACACTATGTCGACAGAGGATACAATGAGGCGGCTGCAGCCCTGAGAATGACAAAGTCAGGCAACCGGACTATTTTCTTAGTTCATTAGCCAGCCCATGACGAGCATGAACAATGGTCTGTGCCAGTAAGTTCATCACATGCTCATCCTCTTCACTGTAAAATACCGTCCTGCCGCTTCGGCGCGACTTCACGAGATGGAGTTTTTTCAGAAAACTCAGCTGATGGGACACCGCGGATTGTTGAAGATCCAGTAAACGGGCAATCTCGGTCACCGAACATTCACTCTGGGATAGCAGATGAAGTATCCGGATGCGTGAAGGATCGGAAACGGCTTTGAATATACTGGAAACCGCGGCCAGTGTCTGTTCGTCCAGCTTCCGGATGCGTCTTTCGCCCATCTGTCAGCGCCCCTTTTCACAAAGATTTCCCTCATTGAGGATCAGTGTTCACCGGCAACCTCAGCAAGAATTCACTCTTCATGCACCGTTTTTTCTCTGGAGGACCAGTCCTCGATGTCCCAGACTCTGTTCACCCAGCGCGTGTAAAAACTCTGTTCATGGCTGACAACGACTACTGTTCCTTCATAGTTCTCAAGTGCTTCACTCAGAGCAGCCTTCGCATCAACATCCAGATGGTTGGTAGGCTCGTCGAAAATCAGCACATTGCTTTTCTGCAGCATGAGCCTTCCGATCCGGACCTTTGTTTCTTCACCGCCGCTCAGCGTACGCATCGGCTGACGCATATGCTCCGCGTAGACACCGCATTGGGCGAGATGACGACGGAGCACCTGCTCTTCAAGAGTCGGAAACTGATCCTTCATCCATTCCAGCGGGGTCTCGGCAGGCGGGCTGGAAAGCTGCGAAAAGTAAGCAGGCTGAACTCGGTCACCGGTGATGACTCTGCCCGCAAGCGGTGAGAGTTCACCCAGCAGGGTCCGCAAAAAAGTTGTTTTACCGATTCCGTTGTGCCCGACTATGGCAATCTTCTCACCACGGATGATTTTGAAATCAATGGGCGGAAGTAATGGCGTGTCGTAACCGACACACAGATGCTCCGCTGTGAACAGACTGCGTACCGGCTCATGATCGACATGAAAATGGAATGACGGTTTGCGGACCGATTCCGGCGGATCCAATCGTTCGATCTTACTCAGCACTTTTTCCCGGCTCTTCGCCTGACGGGCGGTCGCCGTGCGCACCTTATTTTTCTGAATATAGGTTTCAAGTTTCTTAATTTCCCGCTGCTGCTGGCGGAAGGCTATTTCCTGCTGCTCAACGCGGGCTTCATGCTGGCTGAGGAAGGATTGGTAGTTGCCAATATAACGGACCAGCTCGTGATTTTCCAGATGGTAGACAAAACCGGAGATTTTGTTCAGAAACCCGGTATCATGCGACACGACAATAAAGGCGTGCGGATAATTCTTCAGATACTCAGTCAGCCAGACAATATGTGCCGTATCCAGATAATTCGTCGGTTCATCAAGCAGCAACATCTCCGGCGCTTCCAGAAGTAATTTGGCCAGACACAATTTTGTCAGCTGGCCGCCGCTCATCCGGTCTGTCGTAGTGTCCATGCCGATCGCGGAAAGCCCGAGCCCGTCGGCCATCTCGCTGATCCGGGCATCAATGGTATAAAAATTATTTGCGATCAGCCGATCTTGAAGTTCACCATATTCTTCAAGGCACGCCTGATCGGCATCAGGACGGCCCATTTTCTCAGCAAGTGCATTCATCCGCTGCTCCGCGTCCAATAGCGGCTGAAAAGCGCTCTTCATAAACGAATAAATCGTCTGATCGCGGTCGAAATGCAAATGCTGTTCGATAACGCCGACATGCAGGTCCCGCTTCTTTTCAATGCTGCCGCCGTCAGGGAGCAGCATACCGGTCAGCAGTTTCAGAAAGGTTGATTTTCCGGCCCCGTTCTTACCGACAAGGGCAATGTGCTCCCCCTCCATAAGCCGGAAATTCATATCTTTATAAATCAGTTTATCACCATAGGAAAATGACAGATCTTTAGCTTCAATTAACAGCAAAATACTTTCTCCTCTCATGCCTGCTGTTGACATCGGTAAACCGAAAAGCGTATCGCCCCGGCCCGACCACAAAAAAAGAACAGAGTTCAGATGCTCCGTTCTTGTATGATCTTCAGAATGATTAATGCATCAAAACGGAAGACAGCGCTGATCCGTTATCTGTCCGACCGGCCTCTTCCCTGATAAAATGATAAAAGCCCTCAGTCAGGCCAGTCCTCTTCGCATTCGAAATATATTTTTTATTTTACCTTGTTTCCTTTGCTAAATCAAACCACGAAGGATCAGATTTCGGCTACATCGCCAGCGAGCCGGCGATGGACAGACTCAGAATCCGAAAAGTCATCTGATCCTCTGATGAATAATGGGCAGTCGCCCGCCCGCTTTCTTTTCTGAAGCATACACTGGATTAAAGGTACCGGCGGATGTACTGAGGAGGACTGGAGTTTATGGAAACGATGGAATACTATCAGTCGTTAATTAACCATGTTGTTGAAATTCAGTGTAACGATGGATCCATTCTTGTTGGCAAAATTGCTTCTGTGGACGCGAGTAATGTGTATATCAACCCGTTGGAAACAAACGAGATGCAGCGTGGCGGCCAGGAAGATAGCCGGTTTTTCTGGGGGCCGGGGATCGGCGGCCAGGCATTTCTCGGTGGTTTTGCAGGAAGCCTGCTTGGCGTCGGCCTGAGCAGCATTATCGGCGTTCGGCCGTATCCGCCATATTATCCGCCCTACGGACCGGGGCCATTCCCGCCTTACGGACCACCAAGACCGCCGTACGGGCCGATTTACGGACCGGGACCGTTCTACTGAGATTAAGGGGATCCTGATTATCCCCTGATCAGGCCGGACAAGCTTTCCGTGAAGGTAATAGTCATCTATTGCAATCGCTTACATATTTACTTAAAGAAAAGGGGGAAATTCCTCTCCCCTTTTTCTGATTACTTCAAATTCAGGACAGTGACTTTCTGACGGGACATGGAAATCAAACTGTTATGGATTCCCTGTACGCCCATGCCGGAAGCCTTGACACCGAGGAACGGAAAATGATCCGGCCCACGCTCCGTACGACCGTTCACCTGAACCGTACCGGCTTCAACCTGACGGGCAACTGCAAGTGCCCGGTCGATATCCTGAGTAAAGATACTTGCCTGAAGCCCATATTGTGATTTGTTTGCAATTTCAATGGCTTCCTCATCGGAAGAAACACGGATTACCGGGAGAACCGGTCCGAACGGTTCGATCCACGCAACATCCATCGCTTGAGACACGTGGTCAAGCAGTGTTGGATAGATCAGGTTCTTCTCTCGCTTATTGCCGGTAACCAGTGTGGCATTTTTGGCCAGAGCATCATCAATCAGTCCCTGAACCGTATCGGCAGCCTTATCGCTGATCAGCGGGACAATCGTGCTGTCGTCTGCCGGTGAACCCACCTTCAGCTTTTCAACTTCCGCCTTCAGCCGGGCAACCAGTTCGTCGGCCACTTTTTCGTTTACCAGAACACGTTTGATGGCCGTGCATCGCTGACCTGAATAAGAGAAGGCGCCGTTCATAATGCTTTTGACCGTGACATCGAGATCCGCATCATCGCAGACAATGGCCGGATCCTTTCCGCCCAGTTCGAGCACCATCGGAATCATCGCCGACTGTTTTGACAGGTGATGCCCTGTGTCTGAACCACCGGTAAACGTAATCATATTGATTCCCTTGTGTTCGACGAGGTAATCGCCAATGACCGAACCACGGCCGGTAGTCAGACTGAGAATCCCTTTCGGAAGACCGGTTCTGCTCAGTGCCTCAATCATCTTAATGCCGCTGATCGAGCCTTGCGTCGCAGGTTTGAAAATGACGCCATTTCCGGCCATCAGTGCCGGAGCAATCTTGGATGCAGAAAGGTTAACCGGATAGTTGAACGGTGAGATCGCCAGAACGACACCGAGCGGTACCCTTTGGACAATACCAAGCTTCTTCTGAGATCCGCCCGGAAATCCGTCACCCCTCAGACTCTCTCCATGCATGTGCAGGGCTTCCTGAACGGTGTAACGAATCAAATCCGCTGTACGGACGACCTCTTTTTTGGCGTCACTGTAGCCCTTGCCGACTTCCTGCATGATTGCCGTAGCAATTTCTTCATTGTTCTTTGTCAGTTCATCGGCCCATTTTTCTAGATAAGCGCCGCGTTCGCTTAATGACAGCTTTGCCCAGCTTTTCTGTGCCTCATGAGCAGCGGTAATTGCTTCATCCACTTCATTCCGGGTCACAGCCTGCACAAGGCCGATCGTTTCGCGAAGATATGGGGATTTGATGGCAATTGTTTCACCTGAGGAGCTGGCTTTCCACTCACCGGCAAGATATGCCTTATAAGTGGTCAATTCAGTTACTTTTGAAGCCATACTTATTCATTTCTCCTTTCTTTGCCAAACAACTCTGATCTTGGCTTATTTTCCTATTTCCTAGAGCAAATAGTAAAATGTTTTTCATCACATAAGTGTATCTTGACACACTCGGTGGACAAATACCACTTTCCTGCTCAGACAAAAAGTTCAATCCTTCCATCAAAAAAGGATTCAGCTTTTTTTATTTTACCGAAATCTAATTAACTTTAAAAGCATAATCACAAATTTGTCATGGAATATTATTTCGCTGTGACATGAGTCATTCAGAAAATCATCCATTTTGCAGAAGCGGTAAAAACTATGTAATCCCGGTGAAGTATTGCGTCTGACGGAACTGCCCATGGGTCCTTGTCCGACAATTCAGCGATCCGGATGCTTTTGTTCATGAACAAACGGATCCGGACCCCGGAACCGTTTGTTTAATCGAACGTCTGTTTTTCGTACCTGAGCATGTGGCCGGCCAGCGGCGCAGCAAAAATCGTCAGCAGGGCAATCGGCAGCCAGAGGACAAGAATGACACAAAAGGCAGCAAAATGTTCCTTTTTCCACCTGCGCCAGAAGGGGATCAGGCCGAGCATCAGACCCATAAGTGTACCGACAGCGCCATAGGACAGCAACAGCTGAAAAATTAAGACACCCATTTTGATCAGCTCCGTCGCTCTTTTTAATAGCATATGCGGCACTGTCGGATCAGTGAATGCCCTGCGCCACTGTTCCGGCTTGATCAGGAGCGTTCATACACCTGGAACTCATGGGGATAGATGTTCTTCCTGTCGAGCCGGCCCGGAGTCGTTTCAACCAGCTTCCAATCTCCGGCGTTGAATGAAGTGAAATAGGTATCCCCATCTAATTCCGCGTCAATTTTTGTAATATAAAGCCGGTCGGCAAAGGAAATGAATGCTTTAAAGATATGCGCCCCGCCAATCACGAAACATTCCTTGCCGAACGTCTGCCCTTCAGAGAGAAAAGCTTCGACCGACGGAACGACGCTGACCCCGTCCGGATGGAAACCCGGATTTCGGCTCAGTACGATGTTCTGTCTGCCGGGAAGCGGCTTTCCCATGGATTCAAATGTTTTTCTCCCCATGATCACCGGATGCCCCATCGTTTTACGCTTGAAGTAGCGCAGATCATCCGGCAAATGCCAGGGCAGCTGATTGTTCCGGCCGATTAATCCGTTCCGATCCATGGCTACAAGAAACGAAATCATACGGACACCTCGCCCTTGATATGCGGATACGGGTGGTAGCCGACGATTTTGAAGTCCTCATAAGCAAAATCAAAAATCGATTTCACATCACGGGTAAATTCCAGTCTGGGGAGCGGACGCGGCGTTCTGGTCAGCTGCAGCTTTACCTGAGAAAGATGATTTAAATAGATATGTGCGTCGCCAAGTGTATGGATGAACTCACCGGGCTGTAAACCGGTCACATGCGCCACCATGCTGGTCAGAAGTGCGTAGGAGGCAATATTGAACGGCACGCCGAGAAAAATATCGGCACTTCGCTGATAGAGCTGGCAGCTCAGTTTCCCCTCATTCACATAAAATTGAAACAGGCAGTGGCACGGAGGCAGCGCCATCGCTTTAATTTCCGCCGGGTTCCAGGCGGTCACGATCAGCCGTCGGGAATCCGGATTGGTCTTGATCTGATCGACCACATTGGCAATCTGATCGATCGTTTCTCCATGTTCCCCGGGCCATGAGCGCCATTGACTCCCGTAAACAGGACCCAGGTCGCCGTTTTCATCGGCCCATTCATTCCATATCCGTACGCCGTGATCCTGAAGGTATCTGATATTTGTCTCCCCCCGTAAAAACCAGAGGAGTTCATAAATGATCGATTTATAGTGCAGTTTTTTCGTCGTCAGCAGTGGGAAACCCTGCTGCAGGTCGAACCGCATCTGGTAGCCGAACAGGCTGACTGTTCCTGTTCCGGTCCGGTCAGATTTACGGTGACCTTCTTCGAGCACCTTGCGGCAAAGATCCAGGTACTGTTTCATGATTGTTCCACCTTTCAAACTATTCGCCATTAAGTGTATCATAATTGGCCCGTGCGGGTGTGCGGACATCGGAAGCGATTCGCGCTCATATTCACTGTTTCACGGAATAAAGTAATGACAAGGCGTGTGAACAGGAGGGATCGCGATGCAGACCGGCGAAGTGAACCAGAATCCTTTGAATCAGCTGTACCGCCGCAGTGCCGAACTACTGAAAGAGTCCTGGAAGGATTGGGTGCATTCTGATCGCACTCAAGCACTTGCTTTGCTCAATGACCCCAGCCTTGAATTTCCTGTTTTGTTTCTGCTCCGGGATCAGCTTGAGGTCCGGGGCACTGATCTTGGGATACGGTCAAGACTGGCCCTCAGTCAGGTTGATCAGGTACTTCTGGGCACCGAGTCTGCCGCCTTTGCGAACAGAGACTCCTTTCCGGACCGTCATGATCTGGTTGTCGGATCGCTGCTCTGGATGCTCCGGACCGGGTGGAAGAATATTATTTCAACGGATTATACACAGGTGATCGACCGGACGGCGATACAGATTCTGCACACCTATCACCAGAACTGGATCAAAGGCATGAACGATCTGATCTTTTATCGGTATAGAAACAAGAGTCAGCGTCACTATCTGGTCAGCGCCCTCCTGGAGACAGCAGAACCTGTTTCCTTGGTCTATCAGGCAAATTACCTGCTCTCTGATCACGCAGTGGAAAGCAGTCTTGCCCGGCGGCTGCTCGGGTTTATCCCGGAAGTGCGCCATGCTGAGGACAATCAGGCCGCCTTCCTGGCTTTTGAGACCTGGTACGAAGATAACGGAAACTACCTGGTTTATACCGGCGAAAATAATGACGCCGTTCCCGGAGGTATCCCCTACCGCATTCATTCAAGCGCCAAGTATCTGGGGAAAGTCGTTCAGCCAAAGAATGGCCAGCCGATACAACAATTGCTGCCGGAGGAAGCTAAAAACTACCAGAACTTTATCCGGCTGCCCGGACGGACGCGGGCCGCACTTGCCGACTGCTCGGCACGGTTCAGAAAACAAAACCCGCAGCAGTGGAAATGGTGGATCGCACGACCGGTCCGGGAACAGCTTGAATCAATCAGTGCTTCTCAAATGGGAGGTGAACGGAGATGATCCTTGTATCCGGACAGATTCTGACAGCCGATCAATATGACAGTTTTTCAGGTTCAGGCGCTTATGCTCCGGTGATCATCCGGTCCATGGCCGAATCGCAGGAACAATTTGCTTATCCGACGCGTGATGAACTCCGCTTTGAAATCCGGATGCGCAGCCGGACAATTGACGCGGCACGCGCGCTGCTGGACAGCGGTGCGGCTTTTGCAACCTTCTATTATTCTGCCTGCAATGAACATTTCTGGACGCTGACCGGCGATGGCGGCTTTGAACTGAACCGCGGTGTCAGCCCTGCTGATGCGATCGACGACATTTTCAAAAATGGTGAACAATACGCTTTTGAATGCGCGACGGCCATGATGATTATTTTCTACAAAGCACTGATTGACACGATTGAGCGGGAAAGATTCAATCAGACCTTCCAGCATTTATTCCTCTGGGACTGGCAGAACCACCCGTTCTTTCCCTTACGAAATGCTTATCACGTCGGCGCGGGCATTCCCGGCGACGTCCGCTATTTCAAGAATCCTCAGGTCAATCCGCAGACACCTCAGTGGCAGGGTGAAAACGTGGTTGATCTATCCGGACGGCTGTACTACGGCCATGGCATCGGGATTCTCCCCGCAGAGCAGATGATCGCGGAATTAAACAAATACCGTCGAATCGGTGCGACGGTTTCTGCTTTTCTGATGAATCAGGCGACACGGCCGGACTACCTCTCTCTGGCCGCACTTGGCAGTGAACAACGCTCCGGAGACATTCGGATCACCGCCGGAACATCCTCCTACACCTTTTGATCCGCTTCAGCACGGATCTGCCCGGGAAGCATCAGCGCACAGACAGCCGTTACTCCTGCGAGCACCAGCAGAACCAGAAAAACATGATGGATGCCAAATGCCAGTACATGGCGGAGAATCCCGGCCAGATGTTCCGGGAGGCCTCTTCCCCCGGCAGGACGGACTAGCTGATTTAAAAGATGCAGGTCAAGTCCCGGTTGCGATGGATACTGGACGATTTTTTCTGCCGCCCGAGCATTGAAGTAGGTGCCGAACGCAGCGGCACCAATGGTCTGTCCAATGCTTCTGAAAAACTGATTGGAAGCCGTTGCCGCTCCGCGCATTCGAAAAGAAACGGAAGACTGGACGCAAATCGTTGTCAATGTCAGTGCAATCCCGAAGCCAAGGCCGAGAATCGCCGTCATCAGATACATCCATGAACGGCTGGAAGAGGGATCCAGCAGGACCATCCAGAAGGTCCCGGCAAGCAGGAAACCTGTGCCGATCAGACCGGTGATCCGGACGCCGCGCCTGGCGAGCAGCCGTCCGCAGAGAAATGAGCCGGCCATCCAGGTAAGCGACATCGGTGTCAGGACAAATCCTGAAGCGGTCGCGTTGTACCCCAGAACCCCCTGAAGCCACATCGGCAGATAGATATCATTGCCGATCAAAATTGCAGCAGCAGCCAGTGCCAGACAATTATTCAGGACAACCATCGGTTTCTTCAGCACCGAAAACGGAATCAGCGGATCTGCCGCTTTACGCTCTGAAATCAGAAAAGCCGTAAAAAACAGGATAAAGACCACGAGCAGTATCAGGAGTGACGGATCGCTCCAGCTCCCGTTTTCCCCAGCCTTCTGGAGCCCGAACAAGAGCGCAACCATACTGACGGTAAAAGTACCCGCTCCAGTCAGATCCAGCTTTTTGTCCTGATGAGACGGCTCTTCTTTCAGGCCGGCAACAATCAAAGATATCGACAGCAGTCCGAAAGGGATATTAATAAAAAAGATCCAGTGCCAGGAAAGCGAATCCACAAAAAAGCCGCCGACAAGCGGACCGAAAATACCGGCAATCCCCCAGATCATCCCGATCAGACCAAACATCTTCGCCCGCGTCTCAACAGGATAAATATCACCGATAATGGTGGTGCTGAGGGTCATCACTGCGCCGGCACCGATCCCCTGCAGACCGCGGAAAACAATCAATGCCGTCATTGACCAGGACAATCCGCAGAGCGCCGAGCCGATCAGGAAAAAAGAGGTACCCCACACAAATACCTTTTTCCGGCCGAACACATCGGCTAATTTCCCGAATAAAGGTACAGTGACGGCAGACGTCAGCATAAATATGGAAAACATCCAGTCCATGATCCGGATCCCCTGAAGATCGCCGATGATTTTCGGCATCGCCGTGCTGATCACCGTTCCCTCAATCGCTGTCAGAAACGTGCCGATCATCAGGCCGGACATGACTGTTCTCTTATTGGTTTCCCCCACCGGTACTTCCTCCCTCATAGCTCAGACTATAACTCTGATATTTTAGAAGAACGGAAGAGATCGGTCAATGATCCGGAACACAGACAGACTTACCGCACACGATCATGCTGAAGCAGCAGACTGGAAAGACCTTACTCAGATTGTCTCAGCCGGTTTTTCCTGCTGCTGGTGTTCCAGCCGATATCGGTTGCGCGGGTGTTCCCGGCAGGCGTCAGAGCAGGAACGCTGATAGGTCTTTTCACAATCTTCGCAGCAGATATACTGACGGTTGCATTCCGGATTGGCGCAATTGACGATCCGGTCACAGGGTTTACCGCAATGATGGCAATGGCCGACCACCACATCCTCATCCGTCCGATTAACGGGGACAGAAATCCGCTGATCGAACACGTAGCATTTCCCATCATACATTTTGCCGCGGACATTCGGATCTTTTCCGTACTGTACAATGCCCCCGTCAAGCTGGCTGACATCTTTAAAACCGGCGCGAAGCAGATACCCGCTGAATTTCTCACAGCGAATGCCGCCGGTACAATACGTCAGGATTTTTTTATCCTTATAATCGGACAAATGCTGTTCGATCCACCCGGGCAGTTCGCGGAACGTTTTAATATCCGGGATAACCGCATTGCGGAAATGGCCGATCTGAGTTTCATAATTATTGCGGGCATCAATCAGGACGGTATCCTTGTCCTGCATTTCCTTGTAAAACGTTTCCGGTTTCAGGTGTTTTCCGGTCAATTTATTCGGATTAATATCATCGCTGAGTTTCAGCGCGACAATTTCTTTACGCGGGCGCACATGCATTTTACTGAACGCATGCCCGTCCGCCGGATCTATTTTAAACACCATTCCGGCAAAACGCGGATCGCGGTGCATCGTGTTCATATATTTCTGAGTATGCGCGACGGTGCCGGACAATGTTCCGTTCAGACCTTCTCCGGCGACAAGGATCCTTCCTTTCAGCGCGAGCTGTTGACAAAAGGCCAGATGTTCCTGAGCGAACGTTTCAGGATCATCAATGGTTACATATTGATAAAAAAGCAGGACACGATAGGGTTTATTCTCAGTCATTGTTATCCACCTCATTTAATGCCTCCGGAAGTTCACGCTCCGGTGTATCGCTTTTATCCTAACAAAAAGAGGTCACTGTGACAATTGTCACACATCAACGGGCAGATTTTCTTTGATTTTTCCAGGCAAAACGGTTACGCTGAGATTATCGCAAATTTTCGAAAGCGTTCACAAAAATTGGAACCATTTAGCGTACAGACAGGATGAACACAATGAGGCAGAAAACGGACAAATTTGATGTCATTGTCATCGGTGCCGGACCGGCTGGGCTGATGGCATCAATTGCAGCAGCGGAAAATGAAGCAAAAGTACTCGTTCTCGATAAAGGCGACCGGCCGGGAAGAAAACTGGCAATTTCAGGAGGAGGCCGTTGCAATGTCACGAACGCCATGGCAACAGAGGAACTGATCCGCCACATTCCAGGTAACGGACGTTTCTTGTACAGTGCCCTTTCCGAGTTCAGTAATCAGGATATTATTTCTTTTTTCAAGAAACTGGGGATCCCACTTAAAGAGGAAGACCACGGCCGGATGTTTCCGGTAAATAACCGGGCCCAGTCCGTCGTTCAGGCACTGCTTCAGGAGCTTAATAGGCTGGAGATCACATTGAAACTGAACACGCCGGTCGACCGGGTCCTTTATGAGGACCGCATCACTGGGGTCAGGACGCAGACGGGCGAAATTATCCATGCCCCTTCTGTGATTATCGCCGTTGGGGGCAAATCCGTTCCACAGACTGGTTCAACTGGAGACGGCTACCGCTGGGCGCAGGATGCCGGCCATACGATTACCGACCTTTATCCGACCGAAGTGCCGCTGACTTCATCGGATTCACTGATCGTTTCAAAGGAACTGCAGGGGCTCTCGTTACGCGATGCCACCGTCACTCTGCTCAGTCCGAAGGGGAAAAAGATTCAGTCTCACCGCTGGGATCTGATTTTTACCCACTTTGGTCTGTCGGGGCCGGCCATTCTGCGTCTCAGCCAGTTTGTCGTCAAAGCACTGCGAAAATACAACACAGCCACTGTGACTGTGCTGATCGACGCTCTTCCCGACCGGACTCTGGACGAAGTGAGTGCCGACCTGCTGAAACGCACAGAAAGCGCCGGCAAAAAAGAACTTGGAAGCATCTGGAAAGGCATCGTCCCTGAACGTTATTTGCGCTGTCTGATGAACCGGGCAGATGTTTCACCGACACTCACCGTCAGCCAGCTCTCAAAGGAAAAAGTCAGAAGCGTCGCCGAAGGGTTAAAAGCGTTTCCGGTCCGGATCAACGGCACATTGCCGATTGAAAAAGCATTTATTACCGGCGGCGGTGTGTCGCTGAAGGAAATCCATCCGAAAACAATGGCATCCAGAATCATGCCCGGGCTCTACTTCTGCGGCGAGATTCTGGATATCCATGGTTATACCGGCGGATATAATATTACGGCCGCGTTCACTACGGGTCATGCGGCTGGGACAGCGGCCGGATTATATGCCGGCGGTCAGCGGAATTGACCGGAAAGAGCCGCCGTTTTCACTGCCAATCAGTTCGAAAAAATTGCTGTCCCCTCCCCATCACGCACTGATACCAATATAGTTTTTAACGATAAATCCAATGAAGAAGGTCAGCGCCGCAACGCCCAGACTGACGATCACCATTTCCCAGAAACGCTGCCTGAAACTGATCTCCTTGGCAACAGCCATGTAGAAGCTGAAAATGAATATAACAAAAACAGCGATAAGTACGGTAAACAATAGGGCAAGCATGTACTCCGTTGCAGGTAGTGCAAAGAAAGGAAGCACCAGCAGGATGACGGTCAGTAAATAAGAGGCACCGGTATAAATCGCTGCTGTTGTGGCTTTCTTCATGTTTCCTTCCGACCGCTCGGCCATGAATTCGCTCGCCGCCATCGACAGCGACGCGGCGACCCCGGTAATCAGTCCGGCAACCGCAATAATTTTTGTATTAGACATGGACAAAGTGAACCCGGCAACACTGCCGGTGATCTCTACCAGCGCATCATTCATGCCGAGAATAATCGCGCCGACGAAATCCAGCCGGCGTTCCTTTAAGCTGGCAATCAGTTCCCTTTCCTGCTGCAACAGTGCGGCCGCCTGCTCCCCGGCTCCTTCAGGAATCTGCGCTGAAGCCGCCAGATAGTGTTCAATCCGGCGTTCCTTAGCCTTCATCATGAGCTGCGTGACAAAGGTAAAGCCGAGCAGATTGCTCAGAAAAACATAGAATTTAAATTTTCTTCCTCTTTTTTCAGTTGCCTCTTCAGAAAACAGCACCGATCCTAATTGCTGTTCCGTGTCAGCGATCCGTTGATAAGTCTGCCGGTTGTGCTCGATTTTCAGATTGGCCTGCCAATAGTGAAAAAGAGCGAGCTGGAGAAGTAAACGCTGTTTTAATTTAACGGTTCGTGTTGCGTGATTCAAGGTCGACACCTGTCTTTTTTTGTTGCCGAACATCCGGCAACTTAATCTGTTTCCATAGATACGAATTCTCTTCTATCTCTGAAACAGATTTATCTTAGCACGACTTCTGAAGTGATTCAACTATAATAATTATTCTTTTAGAATAGGAAGAAACTGTGAACAATCGTTTTAAAGCCCTGATAATAAAGGTATTTTCGTGTACATTTCTAAATGATTATAATTATCATTATCATCTGATGAAAATATTTATCAATTATAAGCGTTTCCATTGATCCCGTTCCAGCCGGAATCAATGCTTCTCCAGCACGTCGAGTTCTTCCATTAATGATGCCATCTGCTGTTCGGCGACGTGCCGGGCATCACGCAACGCGCGGTTATAAATCAGCGGTGCGCATTCTTCCATGATGAACGAATAGAAGTTTTCCGCCCCGATCAGGCCGAGTTGCTCGTGATAAGCATCGAAATAATAGTCCTGAAGTTTTCCGATCAATAAGTCCTTCTGCCTTTTGGTCAATTCCAAAGTTCGACCCCTCTTTCGTTTTATTCTTCGTGACTCACTATGGATTTGTACTGAAGGTGCGGGACACCTGCGAAACCAGCCGGCCAGGTAAGAGCCCGCAGCGAATACGTGAAGTAATGATCAGCATGCTAAATATGCGTAAAAAAGCGTTCCGCTCTCATTTCTGCAGCGAAACGCCTGAAACTGGTCCTTATTCCAGTGTCCTTTTCTAGCGGAGATGCCCGATCAGAATAACCCGGTTACTTTTCCATCCGGGAGTACATCCATATCCAGTGCTGCAGGATGCTTCGGCAGCCCCGGCATCGTCAGCACACTGCCTGTCAGTGCAACCACGAATCCTGCCCCGACGGCTGCCTTCAGTTCACGCACATGAATCGTAAAGCCTTCCGGTCTTCCGGTCAGTTTCGGATTATCTGAAAGCGAGTACTGCGTTTTCGCGATGCAAACCGGGAACTTGTCCCAGCCGTGTCTCTTGAAGCTCGCCAGCTGCTTCCGGGCCTTAGCGGAGAAAGCGACATCCTTGCCGCCATAGACCTTAGTGACAACCGCTGAAATTTTCTCCTCAATCGAATCTTCAAGACGATAAATCGGCTGATAGCGATTCACCCCGGATTCGACGGTTTCAACAACGAGTCTGGCCAGGTCCTCACCGCCTTTGCCGCCATCTTCCCATACCTTCGACAATGCTACCGGATGACCGTTTTTCGCGCACCAGTCTTTAACGTAGGCCACTTCACGGTCTGTATCAAAGATAAAATGATTCAGCGCAACAACATACGGAAGGCCGAATGTTTTGACCGTCTCAATATGGCGGGCAAGATTCGCCATGCCCTTAGCCAGTGCGTCAAGGTTCTCCTGTTTCAGATCCTCTTTCGCCATTCCGCCATGCATTTTAAGCGCCCGGATCGTCGCAACGATCACCACCGCACTCGGTGTGAAATGACCGGCACGTGCGGTAATATCCAGAAACTTCTCAGCACCCAGATCCGCGCCGAAACCGGCCTCCGTAACGACGTAATCCCCGAGTTTCGCGCCCATTTTGGTTGCCAGTACGCTGTTGCAGCCATGGGCAATATTGGCAAACGGTCCGCCATGGACAAAGGCCGGCGTGTTTTCAAGTGTCTGAACCAGATTCGGGTGAATAGCGTCTTTTAAGAGCAGTGTTAATGCTCCTTCGACTTTCAGGTCTTTAACAAAGACAGGTTTACGATCATAAGTATAGGCGATCAGCATCTCGCTCAGTCTTTTTTTGAGATCGGCCAGATTCTCAGAGAGACAGAGAATCGCCATAATTTCCGAAGCAACTGTAATGTCAAAGCCGTCTTCACGAGGCACACCGTTGGCTCTGCCGCCAAGGCCGATAATCGTGTGGCGCAGCGCCCGGTCATTGAGGTCGACAACCCGCTTCCAGACGATCCGTCTCGGGTCGATATTCAGCACGTTTCCCTGCTGAATATGATTGTCAAGTAGAGCGGCAAGGGCATTATGCGCCGTCGTAATGGCATGAAAGTCACCAGTAAAATGAAGATTGATATCCTCCATCGGGACGACCTGGGCGTAACCGCCGCCGGCCGCGCCGCCTTTCAGCCCCATCGTCGGACCCAGCGAAGGCTCGCGCAAGGCAATAACGGTTCGCTTGCCGATACGGTTCAATGCCTGGCCGAGTCCGACCGTAACCGTGGATTTTCCTTCCCCGGCCGGTGTCGGGTTGATCGACGTCACCAGGATGATTTTTCCGTCCGGCTCGTCCTGCAATTTTTTCAACGTCTGTACAGATACTTTTGCCTTGTACCGTCCATAAGGCTCCCAGTCTTCTTCTTCGAGCCCGAGTCCATCTGCTATCTGGCTGATCGGCGCGAGCTTTGCCTCCTGAGCAATTTCAATGTCGGATTTGACTGCCATTGTTCCGTGATCACCCTATCGTAAGTTTAATATCGTAATCCTTTGCGTCCTAATGATAACATAACAGCTGAGTGGCTTTAACCTCGTCCCGGAAAAAGTTTGTTTTTTGTACTGTCCCTTTATCCGTCAGTTATGCTACTATTTGTATATGACAATCATGGAAGGAATGGCGTTTTGTGATCGACGTTTTCTTTGACGGCGCTTCCGGTGGCAATCCCGGATTGGCCGGTGCGGGCATTTATCTTAACCTTGGGAACGGCAGACAACTGCGCCGGTCTTTTCCGCTTGGCCGGCTTTCCAGCAATCATGAAGCTGAGTTTGCCGCGCTGGTTCTGGCGCTTCGGTTCTGTTTGGATCAGGGCTATGCAGAGCTGTCCTTCCGTACCGATTCCCAGCTTGTAAATGAGGCACTGCAAAAACGTTATGTGAAAAAAGCCGTCTATTCACAGTATCTGACCCAGGCCCTCAGCCTGATTGACAAGACGGATCTCTTCTTCTGCAAATGGATTCCGGATACGTTCAATAAAAACGCGGATCAGCTTGCCAGGCTTGCGATCCGAAAACAGCAGGAAGAAGTGCAGGGAAAGGAGGAACAACCGGAGTGACGCTCAGACGATCACTGGCCGCAGATGCCATACTTCTTTGTATCACGTTCGTCTGGGGCACAACCTTTATCATTGTCCAGGATGTTCTGAACAAGCTGACGCCCATGGCCTTCAATGCGTGGCGTTTTCTGATCGCAGCACTGGTTCTTGGCCTTTGGAAACTGCTCTTTTCAGGCAGAAAAAAAATTTCGATAAAGCAGTTTGCCGACCTGGTCTTCTCCGGATCCGTGCTCGGTGTCTGCCTGTTTGCCGGCTACGCATGCCAGACGATCGGATTACTGTATACGACCGCATCGAATGCTGCGTTTATCACCGGACTGAGCGTTGTCCTTGTTCCTGCTTTTTCAGCACTGCTGATCAGGCAATTCCCTCCGAAGGCTGCGATTGCCGGCATTGTTTTTGCGACAGCCGGTCTGTTTTTCCTGACAACGCACGGCCATCTGTCCATGAATAAGGGCGATATTATCGTCCTGATCTGTGCGGCTTCATTCGCACTGCACATCGTTTTTACTGCAAAAGTGACCGAACGCTTCAACAGTCTTTCACTGACTGTCGTTCAGCTGACTGCCGTTGCCCTGCTCAGCTTTATTTTCGGATTTGCTACAGGAGGAAGCCGGTCAGTAGTACCCGGCACCCTGATGCAGCCTGATGTTGTCACCGTGATCCTGTTCATGGCCTTGTTCGCCACCGCATTTGCCTTCCTCTTGCAGACGGTGTTGCAGAAACATACGCCGGCAACACATGTGGGCGTGATTTACATCATGGAACCGGTTTTTGCCGCATGGACCTCGATCGTTTTTCAGCATGTCCGTCTCGGTACAGCTGAACTGACCGGTTGCGTGCTGATCCTGCTCGGGATGCTGCTTGCCGAATGGCCGGCAAAAAAGCATTCCGGAGCCTGAACAACCGTCATTCACGTTTCCCTTCATTCTGATTCAGTCACTGGTTCATCCGGAGACCGGAATACTCACCCTTTATGATGCATCATGCAAATCAAAAGGGAATCCTTCTTATATGAAAGATTCCCTGTTTGTGTACCTTGCTATTTTCCATTCATGGCTGTCCAGACTGATTCCTTTGACCTTCTCTGGCACACCCATGCGAAAGACTTGAATCATAACACGAGGGAGCTGGTGCGATCATCCATTAACCAGAATGACAATCAGATAGTCAGAACCATTTATTAACGAATCAATGCCTTATATTCATCTGTCAGTTTCATAAACAGTGCCTTATTTCCGGAGTCAAGACTTGCGTCGATTCTCGCTTTCAACTGTTTCACGCGCTGCTTGAATTCCATCTCGTCAAGGATCATCTGGGCATACATTTCGACAACTGAGACCTTCGCCTGCTGTTCTTTATACAAAACAAGCGCCTTTGAATTTTGCTGGTACGAATGATCATTGTTCATCTTTATTGCCCCCTTTGCACTTTTTAACATCTTACAATACTTTTCTGAAAGTTACAACCATTTTTAATTATTTTCCTTATATTATTCTAAAAATTTAGACGAGTCAATCAAAATAAAGATTTTCAAAAGACAAAAAAAGAAGCCGATTGGCTCCTTCTCAGTATCGCTTCATTTTTTGATTGTTATTGAACCGATTTTCAATAGTTATTCGACTTCTGTCTGCTTCTTCCTCTGAAGCTCCGGTTCTGACGGTGATCCCGTTCACGATCACGGGAATGATAGCCGCCCCGGCCTCTGCCGCCGTCACGATCTCTCCGGAACGGGCGATGTCCGCCGGAACGTCTGACCATCAGCGGTGCTTCACGGGTAAGATGCACCGGTGTCGTATCCGGCTCCTTCGTCAGCACTTTGAGCGCTGCAGCAACAATATCGGCCGGCTCATTGTCCGACAGTAATTCTGCCGCTTTGGATTCATAGTCCTTGTAGTTCTTGTTTTCCAGAGATTCTTTCAGCGTGTCAACAGCTACTTTCTGCTGTCCGGCAAGTGCCTGCGCATAACTCGGCATCGGAACCTGCTTCATCGGCTGTTTGGTCAGTCGTTCAATCGCTCGCAGATGGGAAAATTCGCCGGGTGTGATAAAAGTCAGCGCCTTGCCGGTTTTTCCGGCACGGCCCGTCCGGCCGATTCTGTGGACATAGCTCTCCGGATCCTGAGGAAGATCGAAATTATAGACATGGGTGACATTGCTGATATCCAGACCACGTGCCGCCACATCGGTCGCAACAAGCAGCTTCACTTCATTGTTCTTGAATCGGCGGAGTACCAGATCACGTTTGGACTGCGTCAGATCACCGTGGATCCCCTCAGCTTCATAACCGCGCTTCTGGAGTGCCCGCATCAGTTCGTCGACACGGCGCTTCGTCCGGCCGAAAACGATCGCACGTTCCGGCATCTGGATATCGAGAAAACGGGTGAGTGCGTCAAACTTCTCAGGTTCTCTAACCTTGACGTATTCCTGATCAATCAGCGATACCGTCAGTGTCTTTGCTTTGATCTGTATGATTTTCGGATCTTTCATAAACTTTTCAGCAAGATGCTGAATCGGTCCGGGCATCGTTGCGGAAAAGAGGAGCGTCTGACGCTCTTCAGGCGTGTTCTCAAGAATTTCATGAATGTCGTCGATAAAGCCCATATTCAGCATTTCATCCGCTTCATCAAGAACAATCACTTTAATATTGCCGAGGCGAATGGTGTGCCGTTTTATATGGTCAAGCAGCCGGCCCGGTGTTGCAGAGATTATCGCGGGATGTCTCTTAAGATCGCGGATCTGTTTCTGGATGTCCTGTCCGCCATAAACGGCAACTGTCCTGACATGCTTAAATAAGCCGATCGAATTTAATTCCTGGGCATTCTGAATCGCCAATTCACGTGTTGGAGTGATGACGACGCCCTGAATATCCGGATTTTCGGTATCCACGGCTTCAATCATCGGAATACCGAAAGCGGTTGTCTTGCCCGTACCTGTCTGTGCCTGACCGATCACATCGGCTCCTGTCTTGGCAACAGGGATGGCCTGTTCCTGAATCGGGGTCATCTCTTTGAACCCCATCCGTTCAGTGGCCTTCAAGATTTCTTCACTAACATCAAGCTCTGAAAATTTCATTAAATACTAATGTCTCCTTTTTTACTGTTCAGTTTTTGTTTTATTTATCCAATGTGCAGGCATTCCCCGCGAAGGACGGAAAATGCCCACCAAACATTGAGTCATGGTCATCTTTGTTTTCAAAAGCAAACCTCTTCCATCCTTATCATTGCCCAAGCGCATAAATTCACCATAACATGTACAGAAATGAAATGCAACGATTTCACGGGCAAATGCGGAATTGTACGGCTCACAGATCTGTTTCAATGCCTGCCGATCATGTTTGCAGAACATTCACGAGCCAGTCCAATAAAGTGTAACACATTCATCTATAAGTGTGATAACATTAAAAGGACAGACAGAGAAATGAGGGACACAGAAGATGGTTGAAACTGCGAAGGAGCCCGCATTAATTTTTCTATTCGGCGCCACAGGCGATCTTGCCAGGCGTAAACTTTACCCGGCTCTGTATGAATTATTTGAACAGGGGCATGAGTTCGCCGTGATCGGCCTTGCCCGGAAACAGCACACGCATGAATCCTACAGAAGCATGGTGGACCGGGCGCTGAAACCGGATGCGGTTCAGAGAAAAGCCTTTCTCGATCGTTTTTATTATCAGCCGCTGGATATTTTGCAGCCGGAACACTTTGCTTTTTTGAAAAATATCAGTGATCAGATTAATGCGCACTATCATCTCAAGGGGAACCGGCTCTTCTATCTCTCGCTTGCCCCGCGTTTCTTCGGGCTTGCCGCGAAGAACCTGAAAAAGGCGGGACTGACGGAGACAGACGGCTGGAAACGACTGGTCATTGAAAAACCGTTTGGCCATGATCTGAAGTCCGCTGAAGAACTGAATAATGAACTGCTGAGCGTTTTTCAGGAAGAGGAAATTTACCGGATCGATCATTATCTCGGAAAAGATATGGTTCAGAATATCGAGGCACTGCGCTTCGCCAACCCGATCTTTGAGTCTGTCTGGAATCACCGCAGCATTGCCAATGTTCAGATCACGCTCAGTGAGACGCTTGGTGTCGGCGACCGTGCCAGCTACTATGATCAAACCGGAGCGCTGCTTGATATGGTACAGAATCATATTATGCAGCTGCTGACGCTGACGGCCATGGAACCGCCGGGAAGATTTGAACCGGATGACATCCGTGCGGAAAAAGTAAAGGTCTTGCGGTCCATCCGTCCGCTCTCGTCCGATGCCGTAACGAACCAGATCGTCCGTGCGCAGTACGTCAAGGGCGTGATGCCTGACGGAACACCGGCCAGCGGGTATCTGGACGAAGAAAACGTCGCGCCGGATTCCGAGACCGAGACGTTCATCGCTGCCCGGCTGTTTATCGATAACTACCGCTGGACCGGTGTACCTTTTTATATCCGGACGGGCAAGCGCATGGCTGCGAAATCAACCGAAGTCGTCATTCAATTTAAGGACATACCGAACAATCCTTATCTGAATGAATTCAAAAATATTGGACCGAACCTTCTTGTCATACACATTCAGCCGGATGAAGGGCTGTCGCTGAAATTGAATGTGAAACAGTTCGGTGATCACGGAGATACGCTCCCGATTGCGATGAACTTTATCAGTAACAGCCCCAAGCACCAGATAAAGAAACATGATGCTTACGAGCGTCTTTTGTCCGACTGCCTGCGCGGCGATTCGACAAACTTTACTCGCTGGGATGAGGTCGCGTATTCCTGGTCGCTGACGGATTCGATCGCCGCTACCTGGAAGGATATTCCTTTGAATACATACGAAGCGGGTACCATGGGGCCTTCCGCATCGGACCGGCTGCTCGCACTCGACGGTTTCCGGTGGTGGCCGCTGACACGTATGGAATAATAAAGGCACAGAAAAAGCCTGCCGGTGTCCTCAGGACATTTCTTCCTGAGGACACCGGCAGGCTTTATTATTATTCACAACGTTTACGGCCGGGAATTACCGGGAAACGGCAGCTTTCCTGAACGCTTTCACTTTTTCAGAAATAGCCGCATTAATTTGCCGGGTGACCGGTCCCGGTTTTCCTCCCGAGATTTCCGTCTGATCAATGGCGATAATCGGCATAGCCTGGTTGCCTGTGCTGGAAATAAATGCTTCATCCGATGCGAGCAGTTCATCAACGGAGTAAGTTCGTTCGTCAACCGGAATTCCGATCTCTCCGGCCAGACGGATCACAAACTGGCGGGTGATTCCGTTCAAAATAAAGTGATCCGCCGGATGGGTGATCAGCTTCCCGTCTTTTACAATGAAGACATTGCTCGATGAGCCCTCGGTAACGGTATCGCCGCGGTGAAGAATCGCTTCAGCAACGCCGAGCTCATGTGCCTTTTGATTTGCCAGTACATTGCCCAGCAGATTGAGTGTTTTAATATCACAGCGCAGCCAGCGGATATCCTCCGCAAGGGTTGTCCGGATCCCTTTTGTCCGGTCATTCTCCGTCAGGTGATCCTCGGTTGATCCGGTCAGAACCGTCGGAATTTTATCTGGGAAATAGTGGACCCTCGGCGCGGCCCCGCGGGTGATCTGAAAATAAACCACCCCGTCATCAATGGCATTGGCTTTGATCAGTTTATTCAGATTATCCGTCAGATGATCAATGCTATAAGGCAGCTGAATACTCAGTTCCCGGGCACTTCGCTGCAGCCGTTTCATATGTAAATCAAGAAGGAACAATTCCCCGCTATAGACGGCGATGGCCTCATAAATGCCGTCACCAAACTGATAGCCGCGGTCTTCAATATCCACCTTGCCCTGGTCACGCGGTACGATCTGATCCTGATACAAAATAAACTGGCTCACTATGGTCCCTCCTGTGATTTAGCTGCATCCATTCCATATACTCATTCAGTATATTCTACCTCTTCTGAACAGACAATCCCTTTTTCAAACGGATCGGCACCATTGCTTCTTACTGATCCCGTTTCATCGTCGTTACGAGACGGGCCGAGAGCAGTTTGTAGCCCTTCGGATTCGGATGAAAGTGATCATCGTACAGGAGTGTATTGATCTTTCCTTTGAAAAGATCATACGTTGGAATAAAATGAACATCCCTGTATTTGCCGGCGACTTTCTTACTATTTGCATTCCAGCGGTTCAGAATCGGCACGAAATCTTTGTTCGCCTGACCGAGATAATCCTCAAATGGATTATATAAGCCGAAGAAATATACAGGAGCACGCGGATTCAGCGTCCGGATCGTCGTAAATATTTTCTGAAGCCGGGGCGTAAATTTTTTCTGCTCTGCGCTGAAATCACTGGCCGTCAGATCCATAAAATGGTTTCTCAGGACACGAACGAGGTCATTCCCGCCAATTGTCAGAAAAATGGTGTTCGCTTTTTGAACCTGCCGGCGCGCGGCAGGTTTTTTCAGCACATCCAGTAAATCGGCCGACGTGTCCCCGCGATGGCCGAGATCCGTGTAAGCAACCTGCTTCACATTTTTCTGCTTCTTTAATGTATCCGCCGTAATGCCGACATAGCCGTGCTTCTTTTCGTTACCCACGCCTTCAGTGAGCGAATCACCGAGTGCCACAATCCGGTAGTGATAAGTGATCGGTTTGACCTTTGGCTGTGCATGCGGTTGCGGCCGGAAGTGATAGATTGCAAGACTTGCTGCCAGAATAAGAACGACAACAAGCATGACCGACAAAACTTTCTTAATGATTCTGCACCTCGAATCCCGTCCGTTATTGTTCATACCACCATGACAAGGCACGGTCTTCGATCTGCCTGATCGCTGCACGCTTTGCCGTCGTGTAACTTTCTCTGTCGGACGAAAAAGTTTTCGACAGCTTTAATTTTATCTGACCGTAAAGTGCCGCATCTTCCTTATGGGTTCTCAAATAATCACGGAAAGCCAGAAAACGGATCGCATCTTCTGTCTGATCATCAAACAGATACAGATCGAAGAGAGGCTGTCCCTGCTGATTTTCTTTCACAAAGAATCGGTGATTCTGCAGATCGGCGGTAGCCGTGCGTCGGTAACCGATGCTTTTCAAACGATCATTCAGCTGATCCGCCGCATTCAAATTTGAAATCCCGGCGAGTATGTCCACGACAGGCTGAGCAGCCATCTGCGGAATTGATGTACTGCCGATATGCTCGATTGCAGTAAGCATCGGCTGAAGACTGCGGACAATTCTGGCCGACTCCCGCCGATAGTCGTCGGTCCAGTCTTCCCTGTAAGGAACAATTACGATACCTTCCGACATCATCTGACCTCCATTGCCGGCGAACATCCGTTTTGTTCCGGCTCATTCATTTTACCACATGATGCAAAAGCGAAAAAAGGATCGTCCGCAATGGACGATCCCCCAGATGAAGAAGATGAAAGGAAATTCAGACTCTTTGGCTTTTTGCATCCGGGTGACTGAGCAGTCTGAAAGAAAATGCCGATCAAGTCATTCTTGTCAACAGATTCAACCCGGTGCTGCTTGCCGGAAGACTGGATTAAATTCCATTCCCCTTCGCTCATTATCATGTCCGGAACAGAAAAACTGATTCCTGCCATTTCTTTCTAATTCTCTCTCAGCTCAGTTTACGACGAAGTACCGTTTGCAGGATGCCGCCGTTTCTGTAATAGTCAATCTCGACTTCACTGTCAAAACGGACGGTGACGTCAAACGGCGTCACTTTGCCGTCTTCAGCGACGGCTTGAGCCTTAACGGTATCCCCCGGCTGAACATGGCTGTCGATAGCAATACTGATGCTTTCCTTACCGGTCAGGCCAAGTGAATCCGCCCCTTCGCCCGGTTTGAACTGCAGCGGCAGGACACCCATCATCACCAGATTGCTGCGATGGATCCGTTCAAAGCTTTGGGCAATCACGGCTTTGATCCCGAGCAGATTCGTGCCCTTAGCCGCCCAGTCGCGCGAGCTGCCCATTCCGTAATCTTTACCAGCCAGGACGACGAGACCGGTACCGTCTTTCTTATAGTTCATTGCCGCATCATAAATCGGCATGACGGTGCCTGTCGGCCAGTACGTCGTAAATCCGCCTTCTGTGCCCGGGGCAATCTGGTTCCGGATCCGAACATTTGCGAAAGTTCCGCGCATCATCACCTCGTGGTTGCCGCGACGCGAGCCATAGGAATTAAAGTCGAACATCTTCACGCCTTTGCCGAGAAGATACTGCCCCGCCGGGCTTTTCGGCGCGATCGAACCGGCCGGTGAAATATGATCTGTTGTTACGGAATCCCCGAATTTTCCGATCACACGGAGATTTTCAATCGGTTTGATCTCTTTCAGTTCCGCAGACAAGTGCTCGAAGAAAGGCGGATTCTGGATATAAGTGGAGTCGGGATCCCAGTCGTAGAGCTCGCCTTCACTGGTTTTAATGGCATTCCAGCGATCATTCTCCGTAAACACGCGGGAATACTCTTTCTTAAACATATCCGGACTGACCGACCGGTTCATCACTTCTTCAATTTCCTTGTGTGATGGCCAGAGATCCTTGAACGTAATATCGTGACCATTACTGTCTTTACCGAAAGAATCATGAGCCATATCGAAATGAATGTTTCCGGCCAGCGCAAAAGCGACAACGAGTGGCGGAGAAGCCAGATAATTAGCCCGGATCAGCGGATGGATTCTTCCTTCAAAATTCCGGTTGCCCGACAGAACGGCTGAGACAGTCAGGTCATTCTCGGTAATTGCCTTCTCGACCGGTGCGGGCAGCGGTCCGGAATTTCCGATACATGTCGTACAGCCATAGCCGACCAGATCGAAGCCGAGTTTTTCAAGATACGGCATCAGTCCGGCCCGGGTCAGATAGTCCGTAACGACTTTCGAGCCGGGTGCCAGGCTCGTTTTTACATAATCCGGAACGGTGAGTCCTTTTTCAACTGCCTTCTTGGCCACAAGGCCGGCGCCAATCATAACGCTCGGATTACTAGTATTTGTACAGCTGGTGATAGCAGCAATGACCACCGCGCCGGTCTTCAGTTCTGTCTTGCTGCCGTCTTCGTGGACAGCATAGCCTTTTTTATTAATCTCATCAGATTTCAGACCAAAGCCGTGATTGCCGGACGGACGGGTCAGTGTCGCCGCAAACTCATCTTTTATTTCAGTCAGCGGAATCCTGTCCTGCGGCCGCTTCGGTCCGGAGAGGGACGGCTGAACATCAGAAAGGTTGAGATCAACCACTTTGGTAAAGCGTGGCTCCTTCGCATCGGGACCATAGAACAGGCCGTTTGCCTGACAATAATCGGCAACCAGTTGAACGGCTTCATCGGTCCGACCGGTCAGATGCAGATAATCGAGAGTGACCTGATCCACCGGGAAGAAAGTAGCGGTAGCCCCGTTCTCAGGCGACATATTGGACACCGTTGCACGATCCGCCAGGGACATATGAGAGAGACTCGGGCCGAAAAATTCAACAAACTTACCGACAACGCTTTCTTCTCTGAGCAACTGTGTAACCCTAAGGGCCAGATCCGTCGCCGTCGTCCCTTCCGGAAGCCTTCCTGTGAGCCGGACGCCGATGACGTCAGGTACCGGGAAATAGGATGGCTGCCCAAGCATGCCGGCTTCGGCTTCGATCCCGCCGACGCCCCAGCCGAGCACGCCCAGACCGTTGATCATCGTCGTATGGGAATCCGTACCCACCAGCGTATCGGGATAAGCCAGCAGCCCGCCGCCTGCTTCTTTTACAGCATGGACAACTGATGCCAGATATTCCAGATTCACCTGGTGGACAATCCCTGTTGCCGGAGGAACAGCACGGAAATTCTTAAATGATTTCTGGGCCCACTTAAGAAATTTATACCGTTCACCGTTCCGCTCAAATTCGCGATTCATGTTGAAAGAAAGGGCGTCCGTCGTGCCAAACCGATCGACCTGAACAGAATGATCGACGACCAGATCCACAGGTTTTTCCGGATTGATCTCCTCAGGATCACCGCCCAGGTCGGCCATTGCCTTTCTCAATGACGCCAGGTCGACAACCGCGGGAACACCGGTAAAATCCTGAAGAATGATCCGTGAGGGATTAAATGGCACATCAATTCGTTTATCCAGCGCTTCAGTTCCCCACCGTGCCAGATTCTCGACATGCTCCGTTTTAATCACTTTCCCGTCGCATTGCCGTAAAACCGCTTCCAGAAGTACTTTAATCGAATAGGGAAGTCGTTCAATGTCGCCAAACTCGTTCAATGCATCCAGGCTGTAGTAATTGTAGGTTTTTCCACCGCTGGTAAATTGTTTGCGCGCGTGAAAAAAATCTTTCAGCCGTTCCCCATTTTTAACCGTGCTCGTTGCCATACCTTCACCCTCTCCTTTATTCCATCAGAAACGTCTCAATTATTATCTTACGAGATTGACACATATAAGTAAAATCATTCATTCTTAAAAGCTCACCCCCGATCCGAGGATCAGGGGTGAGTCTGAAATAACGTTCATTTACGCGGCAAGTGAACAACAAATTTATATCGATCTGCACGATAGAGAGATCTTGTCAGTTCGAACGGGATGCCGTCGATCAGTGTCGACACACGTTCAATGAGCAGCACCGGAGACCGCCTGGGCACATCCAGAACCCTGGCTTCCCCTGTGGTAACCTGCGCTGCTTCGACCGTCTGATCCGCGTAATCAATCGTTTTGCCGCAGGTCTTTTCAACATAGTCGTAAAGTGAACGGTCGGCTTGCGCAACGGTAAATCCCGGAAACAGGACTGACGGAACATAGGTTGTTTCAAGTGCTACCGGACACGCATCGGCAAAACGGACACGCCGGACTTCGACTACCTCATCGTCGCCTTTGAGCAGCAGTTTCCCGGCCACTTTTTCCGGTGCCTTTATTTGTCTGAAACCAAGAATCTTACTTGTTGGTTTCAGCCCCCGTCCAATCGTATCCTGTGTAAAACCGTTCAATATGTTCAACGGTTTCTCGAGCTTCCGCCGGCCGGAAACAAAAGTCCCTCTTCCTTGCGAACGTACGAGAATACCCTTGTGAACAAGGTTGGTAATCGCCTGTCTGACGGTCATGCGTGAGACATGGAACTGATCGGTGAATGCTTTTTCTGAGGGAATCCGGTCTCCCTCTTTCATTCCTTTCGCATCAATCAGTTCTTCAATATACTGTTCGATCTGAAAATATACCGGAACAGGCGACCGCCTGTTGATCATTTCGAAATCCCTGCCCTCTCCTGACCTGCCAGAGATAATGCTTCCTCATCGGCAATCACCGTAACATCCGGATGAGAAATCAAGGCCGATGCCGGAAAATCATTCTCCGGCTTACTGTATTTAAGGAATTGTTTCATCGCCTCTGCCTTATTTTTACCGGATACGATCAGAAGAATCTGTCTGCTCTTGAGGATGGTCCCGATACCCATGGTGATGGCGCGCTCCGGTACATCTTCCGGACGGGAAAAATAACGGGCATTGGCAGCGCGGGTCGACTCTGTCAGGCGAACGATGTGTGTTCCGATCGAAAAGGAACTGCCCGGCTCATTAAATCCGATATGACCGTTTCTTCCGATGCCCAGCAGCTGCAAATCGATGCCGCCAAGCCGGTCAATCAGCTGATCATAATCGCGGCATGCGCGGTCAAGATCCAGCGCCTGACCATCCGGTACATGATGCTGTGCCGCCGGAAGATCAATAAAACGAAATAAATGCGCTTCCATATATGCATGGTAGCTGTTCGAATCGGAAGTGCCGAGCCCGACATATTCGTCCAGATTCACAGTACGAATTTTCCGGTAGCTGGTCCGGTTGGCGTGATGGTCTTCAACAAGATGCCGGTAGGTTTCCACCGGCGTGCCACCTGTTGCCAGTCCGAGCACGGCATCGGGTTTCCGGCGGACCAGGTCTGAAATCAGTGAGGCAGCTTTGATCCCCAGTTCTTCTCTATTTTTCACTTCAATAAGTTTCATTTCTGAACGATCTCCTTTCTCTGATAAGCAATTTCGCCCCGGCAGACAGTCAGCGCAAGCTGATTGTTCTTGTCAAGAACGATGAAGTCAGCATCTTTGCCAATTTCGAGGGAGCCTTTTCGGTCAAAGACATTGCACTGAAGTGCCGGATTAATCGCGCCCATCTGAACAATATCTTCGATCGTCGCATCGGTGAAGGCGAGCATATTGCGGAACGCCTGATCCATTTTCAATACGCTTCCGGCAATGGTTCCCGAAGAGAGGACAGCAAGCCCGTCTTTGACATGAACTTCCTGCCCGCCAAGATCATAAGTTCCGTTCTTAAGACATTTGGCACGCATCGCATCGGTGATCAGAATCATCCGGTCGCTGCCCTTAAGTTTATAGGCAAGATTGACCATGCCCTGGCACACGTGTTTGCCGTCACAGATCAGCTCCGTGTACAGTCCGTGATGCAGCAGAGCGCCGCCGAGGATTCCCGGTTCACGGTGATGCATCCCCCGCATCCCATTGTAAACATGAGTGACCTGAGTTGCTCCGGCATCGATGGCACGGATCACATCTTCATCGTAACCGTTACTGTGCCCTATGGACGCAACCACACCCTGAGCGGCCAGGTGGCGGATCAGTTCCATACCGCCCTTGATTTCTGGAGCAAGTGTCACTTCCCTGATGTGATTGCCACTCAATTTCTGCCAGTTGTCGAAGCGTTCCGTATCTGCGTCGGAGATATATTCTTCAGGCTGTGCCCCGCACTTCTCCTTACTGATAAACGGTCCTTCGAGATGAACGCCGAGTATTTCTGCTTCACCCGGCTTCTGATGGCCGATGACCTCGGCGGCATTTTTTAATGCTGCCTGAATCGCTTCTTCAGACTGAGTGATGGTGGTCGCCAGAAAAGAAGTGGTCGCTTCTTCAGGCAAGACTGAAGCAATGGTGCTCAGCGCTTCGTGAGTCGCATCCATGGTGTCCGCTGCATTGGCCCCATGAATATGCATATCAATCATTCCCGGAATACACTTGTATCCGGCAGGAAACTGAATCACTTTATCGCCGGGTTGTTCCAGTGAATGTCCGACACCGACAATCTTTCCGTGATCAAACGTCAGAGTTCCATTTTCAATCCAGTCATGATTCGAATAAATTGAACAGCCGACTACTTTACTGACCATTGTTACCGCTTCCTTTTTTCTTTTAGTTTACCACAACGTGCTAAATATGTATAGACAACTAGACATTGATCTGTAAAAAAATCAGAAAAGATCGATTTGCCGGGAAGCCAGTCCTGAATAATGCAGACCAAGCAGCCCGATCAACTGCCGGGCATTATCGGCAGCAGCCCCGCCGGAATTATTATTAAACAGGATGCAGCTATTCTGCACGCGGCGGGCAAGCGCGGCCACATAGCCCGCAAGCTGATCCATTTCTTCGGCGGAATAGCGGTACAGGCAGCGTACTGCCTGCCAGTTCGGTCCGTGATTCAGCCAGCCGGCTGTGTTTCTCCCGTGCAGACGGATAAGTACAGAGTCACCCCAGCCTGTCAGTCCGATTGTAATCAAAATGAATCTCCCTTCATGCAGCAAATAGGATCACGAATGAATAATCAGCCTCTGAGCAGCTTACGATACTGACGATACATGGAAAGACGCCAGGGCAGAATCATTCCGAAGGCGAGAATAAAGAAAAAGGATCCGGTCTGCGGCAGACTGACCGCTTGCTGCAGGGCCATCTTCATCAATGTCCGGATGACGAGCAGACTGACAAGAATCAAAGCAAAGGCCTTCGATCTCTTAAGATAAACCGCATCTCCCGTACGCTCAAACTTCGACGTACGGATCAGCAACAAGGAAAAGACCATACCGGTCAGAAAAGCAAGCAGCCCTTCCCAGGCCGGAAGCCAGGTGCCCGGGTAAAGAAACATCAGAAATCCTGTTGCCATAAATACCGGCGGCAGCAGTAACTTTTTTGCGTTTGTCGGATGCTTCGACGCTTTCAGCCGGATCACAATCACCATGGCAGCAAAAAGTACGCCGATAAGAACACCTGATAATTCTTCGAACATGTCGTTCATCTCCAGACAGTATGATGACCCTGAAACCGATCATCAGCTGTTTTTTAATGCTTTATGAATGATCTTCTCACAGATGAGGTGAGTTTCCAAAGCATCTGACTTGGTGATCGGTTCATTCAGGTGGTTGCTTAAGGCGTCGATAAAGGCACGGACAATCTGCTCAAAGCCCCGCTTGTAAAGCGTACTCTCCCAGTCGCCGAAGGGTATCCTGGTGGTTTCGATTCCCCTGATTTGTTCCAGCTCAGTTAGATTCCGGACAAAATATTCACCGGAGGGCGCAATCGCCTGAACGGATTCCCGATTGACACCGCTGATCCGGTTCATCAAGGCCACCGCAAGCTGCTGTCCGGCATGAAAAATTACGGTCAGGTCGGTATATCTGCCCTGCCGGTTCTTGCGTGCATGAACATCGATTGTTTCCACCGGCTCATCCAGCAAAAAGCGTATGGTATCGACAACATGGATAAAGTCGTCATAAACAAAGGTACGAATTTCTTTCGGATCATTAATCCTGTTTTTCTGGTAGACAATGGTCGATTTTTCACGAACTTCGGCCAGCCGGCGATTCATCGGAGCAAACCGCCGGTTAAATCCGGTCATCAGCAGTACCCCCTTGCTCTCGGCAAGACCGGTCAAATGCTTTGTTGTTTCGAATTGATCCGACAAAGGCTTATCGATATAGACAGAAATACCGTGATTCAGCAGTTTCTCAACAATTTGCGGATGTGCTGCAGTTGCCGCATGGACAAACGCTGCAGTGATACCGCTTGCAATTAAATCATCAAGCGAGGTATACAGGCTGTCCCAGCCGTACTGTTCATGAAGCTGCTCCAGCGTCTGTTCCTTCCGCGTGCAGAAGCTGAAAGACACGCCGTCCAGTCCGGCATAAACCGGCAAATAGGCCTTCTGCGCAATTGACCCGATCCCTACGACACCGATATGCACTTCAATCATCTCCATTAATCGCTTTTCTTCTATTATTTAATCCATTCTAGCATGAATCTGTCTGCAAACCGATTTGCCTGATTAAAAAAATCCGCCGGCTGTAACGTGCATCCGGCGAATTCTTCTTATTTCATCTGATTGTTAATGGCTTTCATCATTTGATTGATCTTCTTCGTCGATGGATGCTGGCCCATCTGATTCATCATCACGCGCAGCATTTGTTCATTGATCGGCGGATTCTTTTTCAGATAGTTCATCATATATCTACGGGCGATCAGGAAGCCAAGTATCAAACCGACGGCAATACCGACCACGCCAATTAATATGTATAACCACAGCATTTATCCGCTCCCCCTTCTGTCAAATTTCCATTACTCAGTTTACACTATCGCATGAAATCAGGTCAACTGCTTCCGGGCGCATACCCATAAAAAAAGGCGATCTATCTAAAGTTGACTGATAGAACGCGTTCTGAAGGAGGATGAAATATAACCTGACGGTGAAGGCAAGGATAATCACCGAAAGGAACTAAACATATTTTAATCGGCAAACCCTGATAGGGATGCACGCGATTAAACGAATTTACAAAGTGTATCAGTACAGTGCCATCTCAAATACCCTTTGTTATATAACAGTATAGCACAGAAAAACTGTCTTGCAAACCGAAAGACAGTTTTTTTCCATGATTTTATTACTGCCGTAAGTGCAGAAGGATTTGTGAAATCAATTCTTGACCGGGAGAACCAGCTTCTGGTTGATTTCGATATGATTACGCGACACTCCGTTTTCGTCTTCCACCCACTCAATGAACGACTCCGTCGACAGCCCGGGCTGCACCGAATGATATTCTCTGGCAATGGACCACAATGTATCCCCCTGGCCGACCGTGATCGTTTTGTATTCTGCATGATCTGCCACCGCCCGGCCGGTGAGAGACAGGAACAGAAAAAAAGCAACAAGAATCAAAACAATGAGGTAGGAAAATCCTTTAATCCGGTGGTTGGCGAAAAATGTGTACATTAAAATCCCTCCGTTGAAATCTGCTGTCTGTTATAAGGAATATACGTTCCCGCGAATATGCGTTCGTATGTTCGTTGATTTGATTATATAGCGAACACCCGTTTGCGTCAACCGTTCGAACAAATGTTTGCACAATGATTTTCGAATGCTATAATTAAATAAGTAATCTGGTTTTTACACTGTAAAACAATCTGTGCAACTTGTTTAAAAACCATGCATTCTTGTCCGGTATGAGCGATCTGTTCTTCATCCAGCCGGTCAGGCCATGAAAAAAGCGCAGGATGCCGCATGCACATCACGCTGCGTCAAAGGAGCTGTAACATGAAAATCTCAAACCGTCAGCAGGCAATACTGGATTTTATCAAACATGAAGTGGCGGCAAAGGGCTATCCGCCTTCAGTCCGTGAAATTTGTAGCGCCGTGGGACTGGCTTCGAGTTCGACCGTCCACGGACATCTTGAACGCCTTGAGAAAAAAGGACTGATTCGTCGGGACCCGACAAAGCCGAGAGCCATCGAGATTCTGGATCACGACAATGATATTTACAGTGAAAAATCTGTGCCTGTTCCCGTTATTGGCAAGGTGACGGCCGGTATGCCGATCAGCGCTGTCGAAAACATTGAAGAATATTTCCCTGTACCTTTTTCCATGGTGGAAGATAATGAAGCATTTATTTTGAATGTTTCCGGAGAAAGTATGATCAACGCAGGCATTCTTGATGGCGATAAAGTCATTGTCCGGCAGCAGAGTACGGCTGAAAACGGCGAAATTGTTGTGGCGATGACCGAGGATGATGAAGCAACGGTTAAACGCTTTTTTAAAGAGAAGAATCACATCCGCCTTCAGCCGGAGAATCCGTCGATGGATCCCATCCTTCTTGACAACTGCACCATCCTTGGCAAAGTCATCGGCGTGTTCCGGACAATACAGTAAGGCGCATTGTCCGGTCTGTGAAAAACGAAATGGATCGATACTTCGGAGCCGGTTTTAACCGGCTCCTGTTTTTTATCGGGAGGGATTTCCGGATCCACAGTGAACCGGATATACAATATCAGAAAAATTGGTTAAAATTAAACTATAAAAGATGAGGTGAGTGCAATGAACGAATCATTGAAAAAGATTTTTCTCGTTGGCCTCGGTGTCACGGCGGCGGGCAAAGAAAAAGCGGAGAAAGTGCTGCGTGAACTGAGCGAAGGCGGCGGTGCAGCTGCCGAAGAAGCAAAGTCGTACCTGACAAAGCTCAATAATAAAGGAAAGGATAAGAAAGATCAGCTGCAAAATGATTTCAATAATGAGATCAGGAAAACCATCGAAAATCTGGGCTTTGTGACAGTGGATCAATACAATGAGCTGGCTGAACGTATTGCGGCGCTTGAAAAAAATTCAAAGACTGCCGATCAGGATGAAGCAGCAACCAGGGGATCAGACGATCAGGCAACAGACAGGTGACAACGATGATGGGAAGACGCATTCGTCACATTAAACGATACCGGGAGATTGTGACGGTGCTCGTGAAATACGGTTTCGGTTATATGGTCCGGGATGTCGGTTTAACCCATCTCCTGTCGCTGCCCAGACAGATGGCAGCGGATTTTTCCGGCTCAGGATCAGAATCAAAGCCTGTCGGCCGAAAAATCTGCCTGATGTGTGAAGAGCTGGGGCCGACATTTATTAAACTTGGGCAGATGCTGAGCCTGCGCGCCGATCTGATACCGGAACTGATTGCCGACGAGCTCCGGCAGCTTCAGGACCAGGTGACGCCTGTTCCTCCGGAAGCTATTAAAAAGATCATTGCTGACGAACTGGGTGCTCCGGCAGAAACAGTGTTCGCGTCCTTCGACGATCACTGTCTGGCTGCCGCCTCCATCGCACAAGTATACCAGGCTCAGCTCAAAACAGGCGAACACGTGGTGGTCAAGATCAGACGTCCGAATATCGACGCTGTCGTCACGACGGATATCGAAATTCTGACCGATCTTGTTTCACTTCTTGAGAAGCATTATGATTGGGCCCGGGATTTCCAGCTGAGTGATGTCGTCGATGAATTTTCCAAAGCGATCCGGATGGAAATGGATTATCAGCGCGAGGGACGCAATACGGACAAACTGTATCGCTTCTTCAACGACCGTAACGAGATTATCATCCCGAAAGTATACTGGCGCTACTCAAGCAGTCAGATACTTACGCTCGACTATATCCGCGGTGTTAAATTTGCTCAATTGTTTGACGACGCGGCGTTCAATCGCCGGACCATCGCCGAACGGCTGGTACGCTCATTTCTTGATCAGGCGCTGACAGCCGGTGTTTTCCACGGAGACCCGCATCCCGGAAACCTTCTCTTCTTTCAGGGCAACAAAATTGCCTACATTGATTTCGGACAGGTCGGGATTCTGAACACAGAGATGCAGCATGAGTTTGCCAATCTGATCATCGGCCTGATGAAAGGCGATACCGACCTGCTGTTCCGGACCATCGAGCAGATGGCATCCATGCCGGAAGATCTCGACGATCGGCTGTTCAAGGCAGATCTTGAACTGCTTCGTGATAAATACTACAACATTCCCTTTAAGGAAATTCATATTGGCGAAGTGATCGGGGATATCTTTGAAACGACGAAGAAAAATCATATTCGTATTCCGAAGAACTTCACTTTGCTGGGAAAGGCGCTCATCACCCTTGAAGGACTGATCTCAAAACTGGATAATCAAATCAGTATTCTGGAGCTGGCGGAGCCATATGGGCGTAAACTGATGCTGCGCAGGATCAGTCCGGAACATCTGTCCAAAAAACTGATTAACGAATTTTACGATTTCACCGAGAACAGTGCACAGATTCCATCGCTGCTGCGAAAAACACTGACGCATCTGTATAAGGGAAAGACACACGTTGAAATGGAACTGCCCCAGCTGGAAACCCTGCTTGCCAGACTGGACCGCGTTGCCAACCGGATTTCCTTCAGCATCATCCTGCTGGCTTTCAGTATTATCCTGACCGGCATCATTCTTGGCGAGGCATTCGGGAGCCACCCGGTCTTAGCCGGTTTTCCTGTTCTTGATATTGCCGGTGCCATTGTCGCTTTCATGCTGCTGGTCGTGCTTTTCGCCATTTTAAGGTCCGGCCGCTTTTAATCAGCAAAAATAGTCCGGTGAACCGGTATCACTCCGCTCCGCTCATTCTGGTCGGCCCCCCGCATCTTTTCACTTTTCCATGACCATTTTAAAGATTCGCTGTCCAACTGCAGCATCCTTGCCGGCGACGAAGCGGTTTAGCGATTTTTGGACGTTTAGGATCTGTTCCGGTGTTTCTTTTCCGAATAATTGCAGTTGCCTGTCTGCCTCAGCTGCAATCTCTTTGATCTCTTCCTCGTTGACTGCCCGTCCGGCAAGATACAGTGCGGCGAGGCGGTTCGGGCTCGGAACCAAAGTCTGCCAGGCAGCCCCCGGTTGATTTGAAATGATCCGGCAGACAACGCCGGCTGTGACCTCCGCCACGGCAATCAGAACATCCTGCTGGCTGAACGGGACGGAACATGCCTCCTGTTTCAGCTCATCACGGATCTCTTTATCAATAACGTACGGTTCTTTTTTGTACGGGAATCTTTCCTTCAGGCGGCGAAGCACCGATGCACTCCCGGTGCAGGCAACCAGCTGGGTGTCTGAAATCCGGATCAGACTCGGTTTCGCACCCGGCAAAGCGGTAATGTGTCCCTCCCCGTTCACCTCTACCAGTGTTCCGTCACTCACAGCACTGACTCGCTGTGTTGATGCAATAATTGACACGAAACTCATGATGCATACCCCTCTTCTGTTTCATCATCGCATTCATTGATCATTGTAATGCCCGGCCATTCAGCCGTTCATTTGTGCTTCCTCCATTATACCTTTTAAAAAGTTATACAGGATATTTGATACAAGATCATGAAGCACCTGAAAAAGGTTAAAAAAATGAAGCTCGAATATTTGCATTTCCAGGAAAATGTCATAGAATAGACTCGTAAGGTTCACTAGATTGTCAAATTTATAGAGACAGAAACATTGAAATGTGGCAGAACCACATTCAAAAGAAGCTTTTTTATCTGAAGGAGGACTTTCTCTATGGGAAAGATCAAGGCAAGCGACGCTGTAGTCGGTCTGTTTGAGAAATGGGGCATCGACCGTATTTACGGGATCCCCGGCGATTCCATCGACACGATGGTTGAAGCATTAAGAAAACAGGAAAGCAAAATCAAATTTTACACCGTACGTCATGAAGAGGTCGCATCCATGGCTGCTTCAGCCTATGCGAAACTGACGGGGAAGATCGGGGTCTGCCTGGCGATCGGCGGTCCCGGTGCCATTCATCTGCTCAACGGCATGTATGACGCGAAGATGGATCATGTCCCGATGCTCGTACTGGTGGGACATATCCCTTCAAAACTGACGGGTACCGATTACTTCCAGGAAGTGAACACGGTCGATCTGTTCAAGGATGTTGCTGTATATAACAAAGAAGTAACCAGTGCGGAAAGCTTCCCGGCTGTTGCCAATCAAGCGATCCGTACCGCATATCAGAAACGCGGCGTCGCCGTCCTGTCGATTCCGGACGATGTACCGACCGGTGAAATTTCCGATCAGGCACTGCAGCTGAACACCGTTTTTGAGAAAAAGATTCCCGGACTCGTTGAAGATGATCTGAGTGATGCCGTCGCTCTAATTAATGCAGCAAAGAATCCGGTCATCCTTGCCGGTGTCGGCTCAAAGCATGCTAAGAAAGAACTGAAAGCATTTGCAGAGCGCATCTCTGCACCGGTTGCGGTCACGCTCCCGGGCAAGGGTGCCCTGCCGGATGAACATCCAAACTTTATCGGCAATATCGGTAAAATCGGCACCAAACCGGCCTATGAAGCAATGAAGAGTGCCGATCTCCTGATCATGGTCGGTACTGATTATCCTTATGCGGCCTACCTGCCTGAAGGTGCAAAATGTGTTCAGATCGACATCGATCCGGTGAAAATCGGCAAGAGATATTCGGTCACAACAGGCATCGTCGGTGATGCAGCTGAAGCCCTGACTTATCTGACCAGCCACGTCACACCGGTCAGCGACCGTCCGTTCCTGAAAACCTGCCAGGAACATATGGCCAAATGGTGGAGCTGGATGGACGAAGATAAAGAAAATAAGAAAACACCGATTGCGCCACAGGCAGTGATGAAGGCGATCCAGTCGATTGCCGATGACAATGCGATCTTCTCAGTTGATGTCGGTACGGCAACGGTTTGGTCGACGCGTTATCTGCACGTTACCAATCAGGACTTCATTGTCTCAGCATGGCTCGGCACGATGGGCTGCGGGCTTCCGGGCGCAATCGCCGCAAAAGAGGCCTTCCCGGACCGCCAGGCAATTGCGATTTGCGGAGACGGCGCCTTCGCCATGGTGATGCAGGACTTCTCAACCGCTGTTCACTACAAATGGCCGCTGATCGTCGTCATTCTGAACAACAAGCAGCTGTCCTTTATCAAATATGAGCAGCAGTCTGCCGGCCAGTTGAATTACGGCATCAACTTCGGCGATATTGACTATGCAAAATTTGCTGAAGCCTGCGGCGGAAAGGGCTATCGTGTTGAGAAATACGATCAGCTGCACGACGCTTTCGAAGGTGCTAAGAATTCAGATGTACCAGCCATCATCGATGTCTCGGTAAATGCGGATGCCGCTCCGCTCCCGGGCAAAATTGTGATGGATGAAGCTAAGGGCTATGCGAAATTCGCTTCGAAATCGGTCCTTGAAAATCATAAACTTGAGAAAATGCCGCCAATGAAAGATGTTGTCCGCCATTTTCTGTGATTCATGAAAAATTCATCAAAAAGTTCTAAGCTAAAGCATTCGTCTCAACGACGGATGCTTTTTGTCGTTCAGAAAATTATCGCATGACCGGAGCAACGGAAATGGCAATTTTATTTTCCACAAAATGTAATATTGCCGGATTTTTAACCTTAACGGCCGGATTTTCATTCAGACTTATCCTGAACGATCGCAAAAAAAAGCGGCCCCGGTCGGAGGCCAAATAAAATGGAGTATGACGCGAGAAACAGGGGCGATAACCTTGTTCTCATCAATACTTTAACAGCGGATTGTTTAGCTGTTATGAAGCCAGTGAAAAGATCCAGTCAAATTTTCTGACGGGAACAATTATTTTTTCACAACCGGATGGCCGCCGAATTCATTGCGAAGCGCGGCAACGATTTTTCCTGAGAAAGTATCGCTCTCCAGTGACCGATAACGCATCATCAGCGACAGGGCTATAACCGGCGTCGGCAGCTGCATATTCAGCGCTGTTTCCAGTGTCCACTTCCCCTCTCCGGAAGAAGCCATGACCCCGCTAAGTTGCTCAAGATGATTATCTTTGGAGAACGCGTCTTCGAGGAGCTCAATCAGCCAGCTGCGGATCACCGAACCGTGATTCCAGACTTTAGCCACCGCGGCGTTATCATAATTAAAGTCACTTTTCTCAAGGACATCGAATCCTTCGGCAATGGACTGCATCATGCCGTATTCAATCCCGTTATGTACCATCTTGAGAAAATGGCCGCTCCCTGCTTTACCCGTGTAAAGATAGCCGTCCTCAACCGAAATCGCTTTAAACAGCGGTTCGAGATAATCAAACGTTTCTTTGTCTCCGCCGACCATTACACAGGCGCCGCGGCGTGCGCCGCTGATCCCGCCGGATGTTCCTACATCCATAAATGAAACGCCTTTGTCCTTGCACTGCTGATAGTGACGAAGCGAGTCGGTATATTTTGAATTACCGCCGTCAAGCACAATATCGCCCGGATCTGCTAAGGTCAATAAAGCCGTCAACGTCTGATCCGCAGGTTCGCCTGCCGGCACCATCATCCAGAAAACACGCGGCTTGTCCAGACTTTGAACCAATTGTTCAATTGTTGTGAAGGCTGTCACGCCGTTAATTTTCTCTGCTTTTTGGACCGCCGCTGCGGACAGGTCAAAGGCTTTGACCTCAAAATCATTTTCTGCCATATTCTGGGCCAGATTATAACCCATCTTCCCAAGTCCGATTAAACCGATACGCATATTCTTTCACCCTATTTCAAAATTTATCTGCAGGTTGTTACCCTTAAACAGTTTACCTCATTTTTCATCTTTGCGTCCAAGTGAAATCTTTTCTCCGGCCGGGGTGATATTCTTTATTCCAGATGAAAGGAACGAAACCATATCATTCCCGGACAGCACCGGATCATTTCCCCTGTTCATTCGTCCGGATTCATTGGCCTCCTGCATCGCAGCGGAAAACGCCAAAAAAAGACACAGTCCAAATTCGGACCGTGCCTCGTAAAATGTTTTATTGAGTAAAACTGTCGTAATCATTATGCCCGTTCGGCCACTGTCTCTGTTTTATCGGCAGCGGATTTCTTCCAGAAGCCAAGAATCAGTCCCGAAATAACCGCGCCGATCAGGATCGCCAGAATGAACAGGAACGGCTGATTACTTAAGGCGACCACGAAGATGCCGCCGTGCGGTGCCGGAATACTGACTCTCCACAGCTGCGTTAATGCCCCTGCGATCGCCGAGCCGACAATACTGGAACCGATGATTCGCAACGGATCGGAAGCGGCAAATGGAATGGCACCTTCGGTAATAAACGAGAGACCCAGAACATAGTTCGTAATGCCTGCTTTGCGCTCTTCTGCAGTAAATTTACCCTTGAAGAACGTTGAAGCAAGCGCGATGGCAAGTGGCGGGACCATGCCGCCGGCCATAACTGCAGCCATCATCAGACCCCCGTTGGACGCGCCGCTGGTGAATACGCCGATGGCAAACGTGTAGGCTGCCTTGTTTACAGGTCCGCCTAAATCGACAGCCATCATACCGCCGAGAACCAGTCCAAGTAATACTGCATTACCGGTACCAAGATGGCTCAGGGCACCAATAAGACCTGTATTGATCCATTTGAAAATCGGATCGAAAATATAGTACATAAGACCGCCCGTAATCAGCAGCCCAAGGACCGGATACAGCAAGATCGGTTTCAGTCCGTCCAGTGCCTTCGGTAAGCCTGCGAATACTTTTTTCAGCAGGATGATGACCCAGCCGGCCAGAAAGCCTGCTGCGAGGCCGCCGAGGAATCCGGCATTGGACGAATAGGCCATAAAGCCGCCAACAATACCAGGCATCAATGCCGGCCGGTCACCGATGCTGACGGCGATATAACCGGCCAGGATCGCAATCAGGAAATGAAAGGCACCGGTATCTCCGCCGGCAACCGCACTCAGCATCTGGAAAATCGTATTGTTCTTCCCAAGATGCTCGAACATGAAGGAAATCGCAAGTAAAATACCACCACCGACAACGAATGGGAGCATATGCGAAATACCGTTCATCAGGTCTTTATAAATCCTGCTCCACACTGATCCGCTTGAACTCCCGGCCGTTTCTTCAACTGCACCGGCCTCCGCATGGTAAACCGGAGCCTGTCCGTGCAGCGCTTTGGTGATCAGTTCTTCAGGCTTGCGAATGCCGTCGCTGACCGGCGTCTGCAGTACCTTCTTGCCGCTAAAGCGTGCCATTTCAACCTTTTTATCCGCCGCGACAATGATGCCGGCGGCACGTGAGATTTCATCCGACGTCAGCACATGTTTGGCGCCTTCTGAACCATCCGTCTCAACACGGATTGAAACACCCATTTCCTTCGCCTTTTTCTTCAGTGCATCTTCTGCCATGTACGTATGTGCAATGCCTGTCGGACAGGCGGTTACGGCAACAACAAATTTTTCATTTGCCGGTGCTTTCGGAGCAGCCTGAGCGGATTCTTTCTTTTCCGCGGCTTCCTTTTCGGCCTGCTTGTCGTCAAACAGTTTGGCAACTTCTGCAGGCGTTTCGGCCTTCTTGACCTGAGCAACAAAATCCTGATCAATCAGAAGCCGGGAAAGTGCTGCCAACGTCTGCAGATGTACATTGGCTGCTCCCTCCGGCGCTGCAATCATAAAGAACAGATAGGAAGGCTTGCCATCCAGCGCCTTGTAGTCGACACCGTTCTTACTGCGGCCAAAAACGACGGTTGCTTCGTTAACAGCTTTCGTCTTGGCATGCGGCATCGCAATACCATCACCGATGCCGGTGCTGGACTCTGCTTCCCTTTTCAGAATCATTTCTTTAAATAGTTTCGGATCATTGATCCGTCCGTTCTTTTCCAGGCTGGCAATCAGTTCGTCAATGGCCTCTTCTTTTGTTGTCGCATGCATGTCCATGACCATTGCGCGCTCAATCATCAGATCTGTAATCTTCACTTCAACTCACTCCTTATTTACGCTATGACAACGGAATCGCTCTGCTCTGAACGGCATGTCCTTTCTACACTAATCATTTCCCTTTCTGTAGAAAAAGTATCCCATCCCCTGGAGATTGTTGTTCCGGTCATACACCTTTTCATTCAACTCCCGTCTTGTCTTGTACCGGACTGGCGCAGTAGACTTTCGTTCGGCTCGAAAGCTCCTCTCTGACTGATTCCGGAAGCGCTTCGGTGATAATAGTAGCCTTCTCCAGATCAAACATTTTGCAGAAAGAGACTTCTGAAAATTTGCTGCTGTCGGCGACAATATACGTCTGACCGGATAGTTCCAAAGCCTTTTTCTTCACTGCTGCTTCTTCCGGATCCGGGGTCGTATAGCCCATCACCGCATCAATTCCGTTTGTTCCGATGAATGCCCGGTCGAAACGGAAAAGATTGAGATTGTCCACCGCCATACTACCGACAACCGCATTAGTCGTCCGCTTCATCATCCCGCCGATTAAATAGCAAAGCACATTTCTCGTCGACAGCGTTTCCGCGTGAGCCGGTCCATTGGTGACAACGGTTACATTTGACGCTGTGATAAATGGAATCATTTCGAGAGTTGTCGTTCCTGCATCCAGATACACGCACTCGTTGTCTCTGATAAAACCGGCAGCCGTTTTAGCAATCGCTTTCTTCTGCTGAATGTTTTTGGACGTTTTCGTTTCCATATCCGGTTCATCGCTTCGGCGCTGAAGAAGCGATGCCCCCCCATGAATCCGTCTCAGCAAATGATGTTCTTCAAGCTCCTGCAGATCACGGCGAACAGTAGATTCTGAAGCATTCAGGGAGCAGACAAGATCCTGGAGTTTGACAACGCGACTGTCTGCAAGTTGCCGCATGATGAATTGTTGTCGTTCTTCAGCTAACATATCTCCGCCTCCACTCTGTTATTGTATCACGCTTACATTCAAAATCAATCGTTTTATGTCAAAAACCTTCAACGCTTACATTTCCGTCACTCCGGCATTTGTCTCTTTCCGGCCACAATCAGCACCAGATCCACCGTCACCTCTGAAATTCCGGTATTAAGCCATTGCTCCACCCTGTCTTTACCCATTTTCCAGGCCAGCGGCGTCATGCGGCTCAGAGCTTTAAGCCCGTCCCGGTCCAGTCTGCGTGTATAGCGTATCGGAATCACTTCACGAATCTCAAGATGATTCTTCAGGTTCTTGATGATCTCTTTATTTGAGTAAGTCGCCTTCACGGTCCCCTCATAAAAAAACGAACGGAGTTCTTTCAAATAATCATTGCCCGGCACCACTTTAATGAGCAGACCGTTTTCCGTCAGGAGTTGTTTGAATACCTGATAATTTGAAGGTGAAAGGATGTTCAGAATCAAACCGGCCGTATGCGGCTTCAGCGGCGGATCGGCCAGATCAGCAACGGTCCAGAGTGTACCCGGATAGTTTGCCGCTGCTTCATGAATACCGGTTTTTGCCAGATCCATGCCGATGCCGGTCACACTGACCTTGTTTCTGCTGCGGAGCCGTTCGCAGATACGGGAGAGATGCGACCCTTCACCGCAGCCCATATCAAGCAAGTAGAACGGTTCCGTATGCACCGGATGCGCTTGCCCGATCAGGGAAACGATCTGATCGAGTGCCGGATTAAAAAATCCGTAATCACCCATGATTCTCTTGCGTGCCGTAAATAAATTCCGGTCGTAATTCGTCTTCACCATCCGTGTGGTCAGATTTAAATAGCCCTGCCGTGTAAAGTCAAAAGTATGATGCTGCGGGCAGGCCATGCTTTCTGTACCGACGACCTTCATATCTTTCCCGCAAACCGGGCATCTGAATATGGCTTCCGATGTTCGGAACAGTTCAGCGCTCAGATCACGTTTGCTGCGCTGTGACACTAAAATCACCTGATTCCTGTAAAATAGCTCTTTTTTATAAATAATGGTGTTCGCTGACGCTCAATTGTTTAAAATGACTGGCAAATGTGGCCGTCTGGAAAAATACTTGTCTATTTTAGCGGTAATCCGGCATCCCGGCAAGCCGATCAGGTAAAATCAGTTCACAAATCTAGTCAATGCGTGTAATATGTATTTAAACATATAGGAAAGGTGTGTTATATATGGCCGGTTCACCTGACAAGCATCAATCGATTCCCCGCCCGCTCGTCCGGACGAATCAATGGGTCATCGTTCTGAGCGTCCTGATTACCTGGCTGAGCGGCTTCTACTGGATACTGCTCCTGCCTCTCGTCGCCGGCATTTCCGGCCTTGTATTTCATTATCAGCCGATCATCCGGCTGGCAAAACGATTTCTGAGGAAACCGGCCTCTGCCTATATTCCGGAAGATCGTGATCAGCAGCAGTTTAACCAGACCATTGCCGTTTCTTTTCTGACCCTTGGCTTTTTCAGCTATCTGTTTCATTTTAAAATTGCGGCTATTGTTTTTACAGCTATCGTCGGTACCGCCGCTTTCGTTGCCATCCTTGGCTTCTGCATCGGCTGCTTTATTCATTACCAGTGGTCACAGTACCGCCTTCGGAAAAAAACAATCCAATAGGCAAATAAAAAAGGGCAGCCGCCCTTTTTTATTTGCTCTTCGTTATTCATTTACTTTTTTGATCCGCCCGAGTTCCAGAAAGTAATTGTCCCGTTTCTTCAGTTGCGCACGGACATCATCACCTGAATATTTATAAAGCCCTTCACCTGTTTTCGTCCCCAGTTTATGCGTGCTCACCAGTTTATTGATCAGTTCCGGTGCCCCTTCACTTTTATCAAGATCCGGCGCAATATTATCAAATACCCTTTTCCATGTGTCCAGCCCCCCGAAGTCCGCGATCCGTGTCGGTCCGACAAAAGCCCAGCGAAATCCCGGTCCGGCAGTGATTGCCTTATCTACATCGTCAGCATCGGCGACGCCCTGCCCGACAAGGGAGAAGGCTTCCCGCATCAGTGCCGTTTGCAGACGGTTCGCAATGAATCCGTTAATCTCTTTTTTCAGGACAACCGGCGTCTTGCCGATGCTCAGGAGCAGGTTCTTCACAGACTGAACAAGATTCAAATCCGTATCCTTCTTCTTTACAATTTCAACCAGCGGAACAAGATTGGCCGGATTAAAGAAATGAGTAATGATAAATTTTCCATCAAAAGATTCACGCGCCGTCAGTTTCGTAATCGGAAATGTGGATGTATTCGACGAAACAACAGCATCCGGTTTCTTGTATGTCGCCAGATCATCGTACAGATTCCACTTCAGGTCAATCACTTCCGGAATCGCTTCAATGATCAGATCCGCTTCTCCTGCAGCCTCTTTAAGATCCGTAGTGAACCGGATCCGACCCAATGCTGCGTTCCGGTCGGCTTCGGTCAGATCACCGGAACCGACCAGCAGGTTCAGATTTTCATGAATATTTTTCTTTGCCTTATCCAGAAACTCCTGCTTAATATCGTTCACGATCACTGAATAACCGCCGACTGCAAATGATTGTGCAATACCGCTCCCCATAACACCGGAGCCAATAACAGAAATAGTTTTGAACATCGGATATGCCTCCAACAGAGTATTGTAAGCGCTGTTATTTTGATCACCTATATTGTAACTTTATGTGTCTAATTTGTGAACATTAATGCTTTTTCAACTGAACCGGATACTCATGATGGATTGAGTGTGTCATCCGCTGAACCGGGTGAATATCCTGACAAAGTGTGGATAAAGACAAGAAACTTTAGAGTCTTGTGGTATTAAGTCAAGGCCTAAGTAATACGTGATTTTTCATTATTCGTGAGCGGTCTTAAAATTTGACAACACTAAACCGGGCCTTCGAAAAATACAAATTTTTCAAAGACTGGAAGGGAAGCCGAAATTACTTCGTTTCGGTTGTCTCACTTCCCTTCGGAGTGTAGAGCAGGTGGTCGCGGAGTAGCACATCCACCAGTCGAACTAATTTTCTTGCGGTCAGGACGAGAGCCCGTTTATGACGAAACTTGGGAACTTCATGGAACTTCTTCAGGTAATAGGCCCGGTAAACCGGGTCCCGGTTTTTTACTGAATTGGCAGCTTCAATCAAGTAATAACGGAGGTACTCATTACCTGTGTGGGTTCGCGGCGTGCGTTCCGCCTGAAAGTGGCCGGACTGAGACACTTTCCAGTAGAGCCCGGCATACTTGGCTAATTGGGCCTCATGGTCGAACCGGTCGATCTGGCCGACCTCAGCGATAAGCCCGGCGGCGTAGACCGGGCCGATTCCGGGGACACTCAGTAGACTTTGCGTCTCCGGAATGATCTGGTACATGGCTTCAATATTTTTATCCAAGCTCTGGATTTGCTTTTTTAATCCGGCAATGATGCGCGCATAACTGGCCAGCACGATGTCTACCGAATCCTGAAGGACTTTGCCCAGACGGTAGGCATCGCGGACGGCCTTTTGAATGACCTGAGCGAGTTTCTCCGGGTCACTAAAGCGGCCTTTGCCCGCCTGGTTTAACCGGGTCGCAAGATCCGCTACATCCATTTGGGCAATGTCATCCAGGGAGAGAGAATCACTGAGGATGTCCATGATCGACGCACTAAAGACAGAAGTTGGGAGCTCTCGGGTCAGCGTGTTGCACTTGTAATAAAGATTTTCCAGAAAGTGCTGCTTACACTCCGTCATCTGATGGATCAGTTGATAACGCGTCCGCGTCAGCCGTTGAAGAGCGATATACTTCTCTTCCTTGATGAT
>NZ_KB899043.1 GCF_000377985.1 Sporolactobacillus vineae DSM 21990 = SL153 | reverse complement strand
ATCGCGGGGTGGAGCAGTCTGGTAGCTCGTCGGGCTCATAACCCGAAGGTCGCAGGTTCAAATCCTGCCCCCGCAACCAATGGGTCCGTGGTGTAGTGGTCTAACATGCCTGCCTGTCACGCAGGAGATCGGCGGTTCAAACCCGCTCGGACCCGCCATTTTTATTATTTTGTTTATCTTCTTTAGTTTACATAAAGATTTATCTTTTTATTATGGCTCGATAGCTCAGCAGGTAGAGCAGAGGACTGAAAATCCTCGTGTCGGTGGTTCGACTCCGCCTCGAGCCACCATTATGATGTGCCGGTCTAGCTCAATTGGTAGAGCAACTGACTTGTAATCAGTAGGTTGGGGGTTCAAGTCCTCTGACCGGCACCATTTTTATGTTTATTTACAATCTGGAGGGATAGCGAAGAGGCTAAACGCGGCGGACTGTAAATCCGCTCCCTTAGGGTTCGAAGGTTCGAAACCTTCTCCCTCCATTTATATTATAGGGGTATAGTTTAAAGGTAGAACTGAGGTCTCCAAAACCTCCAGTGTGGGTTCAATTCCTACTACCCCTGCTTATTACGATGGCGGTTATGGTGAAGCGGTTTAACACACCGGATTGTGGTTCCGGCACGCGTGGGTTCGAACCCCACTAACCGCCCTTGGTTTTTTGGCCCATAGCCAAGCGGTAAGGCAACGGTTTTTGGTGCCGTCATGCGCTGGTTCGAATCCAGCTGGGCCAGTAAAAATGCGGAAGTAGTTCAGTGGTAGAACATCACCTTGCCATGGTGGGGGTCGCGGGTTCGAATCCCGTCTTCCGCTCCATTATATGTGGCGGCATAGCCAAGCGGTAAGGCACGGGTCTGCAAAACCCTTATCCCCGGTTCGATTCCGGGTGTCGCCTCCATTTTTTTATGTTTATTTTTATTTATGCCGGCGTGGCGGAATAGGCAGACGCGCACGACTCAAAATCGTGTTCCGCAAGGAGTGTGGGTTCGACCCCCACCGCCGGTATCATTTATTGGATTAAAGGGCCCATTAAACCGAGGACAGTCAGTGCTTTGAGTAAATCAGAGTGCTGGCTTTTTTGTTGTCTTTTGGCTTTATACTAACAAATCGTATATCCAACAATATTGTGATCCCTTTAAATGATTTTTTTGATATGAACGGATCTTTTTCAGATAATTTTTGAGCCAGAGATTTCATTGACAAAACAGACTCAAGTGGTAAAATTAAAATAAATTACATGTAATAGATATAAATTAAAATTATTTACATTTAAACGGTGAGGAGGTTAGCTCTGCAGTCAACCATCGTTTTGTGTATCGTGAAGGGTTTCAATTTTTTATAGTATGAAATGTTAACGGTTACATCATAAGAATGTACCTTGTGAAATGGAGATCTGGACTAAATACAATGTATTGCGTATCGCACGAATGAATGACAGGACCAGTTGACGACTGTTCCAATAAGGGAAATGTTTCACAAAAAATATCAAAGACAAACGAATGGGCTGTAAGGGTTCAGGCGATTCGATAATGACATGAGGGTGAGTGAAGATGAAGATGACCGATCTGATGATCAAGCGTGCCATGGTCATGGACATGCAGGCGACAACTAAAGAAGAAGCGATCGATGAACTGATCGCCAGCCTGGAGAGGAATGAAAGGATCAACGACCCGAAACTCTTCAAAGAAATGATTCTGAAAAGAGAAGCGGAATCGAGCACCGGTATCGGCGACGGAATCGCCATGCCGCATGCAAAAACTAAAGCAGTAAATGAAGCAACAGTTGTCTTCGGGCGCAGCAAAAAAGGTGTGGATTACAAGGCGCTCGACGGCAAGCCGTCCTATCTGTTCTTTATGATTGCCGCACCTGAGGGCGCATCCAATGTCCATTTGCAGACGCTGGCAGCGCTGTCACGGTTGTTGATTGATCAGGACTTTGTTGCCGAGGTTAAGCAGGCTGAGACGCCTGAGCAAGTAGCCAGATTATTTGATGATAAGCAGGCTGAAAAAGAGAAAGCTGAGAAGAAAGAAGCGGCTCATCCGGCGCAGGAGACTTCGGACGATGACAAATTTGTCGTAGCCGTTACCGCCTGCCCGACAGGCATTGCCCACACCTACATGGCTGAAGATGCACTGAAGAAGAAAGCTGCAGAGATGGGCGTGGCCATCCGGGTTGAAACAGACGGATCTGAAGGCGCCAAGCACGTACTAACCCACGATGAAATCAAACGGGCGGCCGGGGTTATTGTTGCGGCTGACAAAAAGGTGGAAATGGCCCGGTTCGATGGCAAGAAGGTGCTTCAGACGCCGGTCAGTGACGGTATCCGCAAGCCTGAGGAATTGATTAATAAGGTGCTTCACGGACAGGCTCCTGTGTATCATGCAGAAGGCGGTGTGGATTTTTCCGAATCTGAAAGCACAGTCAGCATCTGGAACAGGATCTATAAAGACCTGATGAACGGTATTTCACACATGCTGCCGTTCGTTGTCGGCGGTGGTATTCTTCTGGCTATTTCGTTTATGTTTGAGCATCTTGGAAAGAATAACACCATTTTTCAGATGCTGAGTTCGGTTGCCGGCGGCCAGACCGGGGCGTTCCACTTCCTGATCGCGATTCTGGCCGGATATATTGCCGTAAGCATCGGCGACCGTCCTGCATTGATGCCCGGTGTTGTCGGCGGGTTTATGGCATATTCTTCGAACGCCGGGTTTCTCGGCGGCCTGGCAGCCGGCTTCCTTGCTGGCTGGGTGATCATTCTGCTGAAGAAAGTATTTGCCGGACTTCCTAGGACACTCAACGGTTTGAAACCAATTCTACTCTTTCCGGTATTTGGGTTGCTGATTACTGGAGGGCTCATGTATTATATCCTCGATCCAATTTTCACATGGGTTAATACAGGCCTGGTCGGTGCGCTGAGTCATCTTGGCACCGGGAATGCTATATTGCTCGGACTCGTTCTCGGCGGGATGCAGGCCGTTGATATGGGCGGTCCTGTGAACAAGGCAGCTTACACATTTGCGATCGGCGTCTTCACCAGCGGTGCGTCAAACGGCGGTCTGATGATGGCCGCAGTCATGGCCGGCGGGATGGTTCCGCCGCTCGCAATCGCCTTGGCCACAACCTTCTTCAGAGCAAAGTTCAATGAAGAAGAACGTAAGGCAGGAATTACGAATTATGTGCTTGGGTTATCGTTTATTACAGAGGGCGCCATTCCATTCGCCGCTGCCGACCCTCTGCGCATTATCTGTTCAAGCATTATCGGTTCGGCGACCGCAGGCGCTTTGACGCAATTATGGAAAGTCAGCATTCCGGCACCGCATGGAGGCATCTTTGTTGTTGCCCTGAGCAATCAGCCGTTTCTGTTTATCGCTGCCATTCTGATCGGTGCCGTGATCTCCGGACTGATTATCGGCTTTTGGAAAAATCCCCTGAAGAAACGGGAAAATTCGTCAGGGTTGAAACACGAGTAATTAATTATAATAAATCATGAAGGAAAAAACACTTATGGAGTTGATCCTGAATGCGGTCAGCGAAGCATAAAACTGGATGGTGCTCTGTACTTATCTTCCTGCAGCTTCTGCTTGGGGTCGGTGCGATTTTCGGCGGCGGGGCTTTGATCCTGTCGCCTGATGGCACACTGCTCCGGATACCGATTGAACTACTTCGCTACAGTCCATTTCATACCTTTTTGATTCCTGGACTCATTCTCTTTTCTGTGCTTGGCGTACTTCCACTGATCGCTGCTTTTTTTCTGATTACGGAGAAAAGGCCTCGCTTTGGCAGAGGATTCAGTCTCTATAAAGACATTCACTGGGCATGGAATGTTTCCCTTTACATTGGCTTTATCCTCATCGGCTGGATTATGATCGAAGTATACATTTTTCAGGCGATTGCGTTTATTCATGTCTTCTACCTCTTTCTAGGGATGGCGATTCAGGCAGTTACTTTGCTGCCCTCAGTGAAAGACCACTATCTCATTTCGGATTCAGACATTTCATGAGCCGATAACCGGTTCTGTGTTATAGTTGATTTTGTATGTCGTTCAATCCACAGAATTATCATCAAACTCAATGAACAGGTGTGTTAATTATTGATGGATATTCAACTATCGGAGAAAAAGATCAAGGGTCTTTTTTCGCCTTCGATTTATCAGAGAGGTCATCGATACTATACAAGCGGGCATGTCGGAGAACTTCGTTTTGATGCGGAAAGCGGCTGCTGGCAGGCAGAAGTTAACGGAACTGGGCAATACAAGGTTAGCGTTCGATTTGAAGGTCAATCATTTTTCTATCATTGCGACTGTCCGGCGGCTCATCGTTTTTCAAATCCATGCAAGCATGTGGCGTCGGTTCTCTTGAAACTATATGAATATCAACAAAGCGGGAGGATGATACCGGGAAATCGATCGACAGGAAGGCGAACAACTTCTGCCTCTTTGATTTCTTCACGTCGTGCTGAGCTTCAGCAATTGCGCCGTGAAGAGGTACTGACGGATCAGCTGATTGATACGTTTTCCAGGTTTCAGCAGAACGAACGTGACTATGAGTACAATGAACGGAAACAGCGGATGCGTATTGAATGGACACTTAAGCGCCATTCTTCATGGTTTGCTTTGGAGATGACAAGCGGCACGGAGCGGCTGTACATAGTTCGCAAGATCAGGAATTTTATTACTTCAGTAGCCAATCAGACTTCATATCGATTTACAGGCAAGTTTTCATTCAGCCCTTCAGAGCACGGATTCTCCCCGGAAGACAGGGCCGTGATTGACCTGATCAATGAACAAATGGAACGACGAAATTATCGAAATCTGCAATATGCTTATCTGGGCGGTTACGCGAGCTCTGATGAGCGCCAGTTTATTATTCCGCCGATGCTGTTTCCCACCCTGGTGAGTAAGCTAAAATCCTGCTCCTTCTATATTGACGATGACCGTTCAGGACGGATGAAAGCGGTCATACATGAACAGGAGATTCCGTTTGCCCTTCACCTTGATCAGCGTCCCGACGGTCATTATGAGGTGGATCTGTCTGATTTGAATGAATCGGAATATATGGATGAATACGGCTGTCTTATGAAAAATGACGGGCTGTACCCGCTTTCTTCCGCTCAGCAGGATTTCACCAGGGAGCTGATGTCGATCGTCAGGAGCTCGCAGCTCACCTCACTGCCGATTGGGAAAAAACAAATCGAGCCGTTTCTCTCTCATGTTGCCCCCGGTTTGAAAAAAATCAGTCAGCTGACGATTGCCGATGAAATCTCAGATCGAATGGCATCCTATCCGCTGCACGCAAAACTGTGGATTGATCGTGAAGCTGAACAGCTGACTGTTCAACTGGAATATCATTATGGCGATACAGTCGTGAAACCCTTCGAAAAAGAGAAAAGCGTGGGTTCAGACGAACAGATTTTTATTCGTGATGCGGAAAAAGAACAAAGAATTATGGATATACTCGAATCCGCCCAATTAAAGGTGAGGAGAAAACAGGTTTGCGCTGAAGGAGAGGCAAATATTTACGCATTCTTATTTGAAACACTTCCCAGATTGGAAGATTTAGCGGACATATTCATGACAAATTCGGTCAGGGAACTCTTGCTGCCGGAACGAAAGAAACCTTTTGCATCGATAGATGTGGACTCCGGCGGTAATTGGCTGGAGGTCAAATTTCAGATTGACGGCATCGAGGAGAAAGATATCCAGGAAATACTTCGATCGCTTGTTGAGAAGAAGAAATACTATCGCCTCCCCGGCGGAGCATTTGTCCCGCTGGAAGATGAAGAGTTTGCATCGGTCGGTCAAATGCTGGAAGCGCTGAACCTTTCAAAGTCAGAACTTCAGCACGATCAAGTGGAACTGCCGCTTTATCGCGGCAGTCAAATCGAATCGATTATTGGCGAAGAACATACGGCGATTGGCTTCAGTAAGACATTTCGACGTTTTCTGAACCGATTGAAAAATCCTGATCTGATTGACTATGAAGTCCCGGAAGCGCTGCATGCCAGGCTCAGAGATTATCAGCTTTACGGTTATCAATGGATGAAAACACTTGGCCAGTATGGTCTTGGCGGTATTCTTGCTGATGAGATGGGGCTGGGCAAGACGGTGCAAAGTGTCGCATTTCTGTTATCGGAAAAAGAGAAGGCAACTGAAATTCAACCGGTACTGATTGTAACCCCGGCATCATTGATCTATAACTGGAAGAATGAACTGACGAAGTTTGCACCGAATCTGCATGCCGTTGTTGCCTCCGGTACGGCGCAGGAGCGGAAAGCCATGTACCGGCAAGAACAGGGACCGGATATCTGGATTACTTCTTACCAGACGCTCAGGCAGGATATCCGTACCTATGAGGATCAGGCATTCAGCACGCTGATTCTTGATGAGGCGCAAGCCGTTAAGAATTTTAATACCAAGACAGCCAGATCCATCCGTAAAATTAATGCTCGGAATCGGTTTGCGCTGAGTGGAACGCCAATTGAAAATTCGATTGATGAGCTCTGGTCGATCTTCCAGACTATTTTGCCTGGATTTTTTCCCGGACTTTCGGATTTTAAAAAATTAGATAAGGAAAAAATAGCAAAAATGATTCGGCCTTTCTTGCTTCGCCGAGTCAAAAAGGATGTTTTGTCGGAACTTCCGGACAAGATCGAGACGGTCCAGACATCTGAACTGACCAAAGAGCAGAAAGAACTCTATCTGGCGTATCTTCGGAAAATCCGGGAACAAACAAAGGATTCTCTTAAAAAAGAAGGATTTGAGAAGAATCGGATCAAGATCCTGGCAGGGCTTACCCGTCTTCGGCAGATTTGCTGTCATCCCGCTCTTTTTGTTGAAGACTATCATGGGGAATCCGGCAAACTGCAGCATCTGCTGGAGCTGATCTCCGACGGACTCGATAATGGCAGGAGGATGCTCATTTTTTCTCAGTTTACCAGTATGCTGGCAATTATTCGTCAGGCATTGGATAAAGAAGGGATTAGCTTTTTTTACCTTGATGGACAAACACCGGCGAAAAACAGAGTGGATATGGTCGAACAGTTCAATCAAGGGGAGAAAAACGTCTTTCTTCTTTCCCTGAAGGCGGGAAATACAGGACTTAATTTAACTGGAGCCGATATGGTAATCCTTTTTGATCTGTGGTGGAATCCTGCGGTAGAGGATCAGGCGGTCGGAAGAGCTCATCGGATCGGTCAGCGGCACATTGTGCAGGTGATTCGTATGATTACTCAAGGTACCATTGAAGAGAAAATCCATAAACTGCAACAAAATAAACGAGATTTAATTGAATCAGTCGTAGAACCAGGTGATCAGTCGTTGTCCAGGTTAACGGAGAAAGACATCAGGGAGATTTTGAATATCTGATTGTGGTCCTTAAATCGTGGTTAAGAGTCTATTACCCCAGAAAGTAGGAACACCGAGTACTCGGGTATTCTCGAGAAAATCGTACAGCGATTAAAAGCAGCAGGATATGTTCAGATCAACCCGCTGCTTTATTGCTGCCAACCTTTAATAAAGAGTCCCGGTATTAGGTTGAAATTTAATGATGCACAATCTATAATGCATGTACATTATTACAAAATTTGCCGTGCGCGGCTTTACTCAGGCAGCGGCAAAGGAACTGGCCAAGTACAATATTACAGTCAATGCTTATTGCCCGGGAATTGTCGGCACAGGCATGTGGGATCGCATTGACGATGTCATGACGAACTATGAAGGGATTAATAAAGGTGAGGCATTTAAGAAAGCCATCGAGAGCATCTCGCTGGGCCGTCCTGAAAAACCGGAGGATATTGCCAACTTTGTTTCATTCATGGCATTGAGCAATTCGGACTATATGACCGGCCAGTCTGTATTAATTGACTGCGGTATTGTATTCAATTGAATTTTGATCTGTAACTCGGAAATGCGCGCATTTCTGGAAAATCACGCGTATTTCCGGAAATATGCGCGCATTTCCGGAAAATTGCGCGCAAATTGAAATAAATGCGCGCATTTCACACAATATACTAAAATATGGAAAAAATAGAGATGGCTGTTTCCATGATTTTGACCGGGACCAACACCTGGCTAATGATCTTTATTTTTGCAGCATTCACTGCGGTCTGTTCGGGATTTTTATGGGCCATGCTCAGGCGTATCAAAGCGATACCCATCATTTCGAAAGATCAATAGAACTAGTAAAAATCAAAAACCCGGTATGAGGCGGATAATCCCATACCGGGTTTTTGATTTTTTGCTTAATTAATCATTAATAGATTATGAAAGCAATGCTTTGATATAAAAAGTTACATTGAATAGAAGGATTTCTACTGATCTGAATGGCTGAAACGATCTGTGAATCTTAAAAAATGGTGGTTTAATACACTTGAGTATTGTTGCATTGGATCCTGGAAAACGATCCGGTTTCAATCTGTGCTATAGTAAGATCACATATTGCAAGTTGCATCCAGAGGAAAGACAATGAGGGGGAATTCATTTTATGACTAAGAAAAATAGAACGCTTTTCCTGACCCAGTTTAGTATTTTACTAGCAATTGAAATTGTGTTTTGCTTTACTCCGCTTGGTTCGTTACCGGCGCTTGGTCCGATTGTCGCCACTTTGTCCGCGATTCCTGTCGTCATCACGGCCCTGCTGCTCGGAACCGGAGCAGGTGCTGCGATGGGTGCATTCGCGGGGCTGTTCAGTTTAATCATCTGGACGTTAATCCCTCCGATGCCGATTTCAGCTTTTGTGTTCTCACCGTTTTACTCTTTTGGAAAATTTCATGGCAATTTCGGAAGCCTGCTGATCAGCTTTGTGCCGCGTATCTTAATTGGGGTCGTGACCGGTTTGGTCTATCAGGCACTGTCCAAAATTTTTCCCGGGAAAAATGTACTCTGCTTTTCATTGAGCGCTGCGCTGGGCAGTCTGACGAATACTTTTGGCGTTATGGGCGGCATCTGGCTGTTCTTTGGGGCTCAATATTCCTCACTTGTCGGCAAAGCTATGCTGGATATCATTGGTTTGACCGTCCTGACCAGCGGGATCCCGGAAGCGGTGATCAATGCCATTGCCGCGTCTGCCGTCTGCAAACCGGTAAAACTCATTTTGTCAAAAAGACGTTCATAACATCAATAGAACTGGCAACTGCGAGAAAAGAACATTCTGATTATTAATGGTACAGGCGGCGTCGGATTGAATGCAATGCAACTTGCCTATTGGGCCGGTCTGCATGTAATCGCCAGTGCTTCTCGCCCTGAAACAGTAAGCTGGTCAGTTGGAAATCTCGCAAGAATGAGAATCTATCGGTGATTATCGACGATATAGAAATGACACATTATCTATGAAAACCGAATCAAATGCACGAATCAACCCGGCATGAGACGTGCATTCCCATGCCGGGTTGATTCATGACAGTACAGATTGATTTCAAATAATATTTTCCGGAACCGGGAGACCGAGGCCCTCGGCGACACGTCTGCCGTATTCCGGGTCAGCTTTGTAGAAGTGGCGAATCTGCCGTTCTTTAATCGAGTCTTTTTCAACTGGCTTCATCCAGTTCACAAGATTGTTGATGAGCCTGGTGCGTTCGTCCTCACTCATTAAGCGGTACAGGTCGCCGGCCTGGGTATAAAAGTCATCATCGTCATAAGGAACGCTTGCTGCCGTACCGCTGACGTCAAATTCAGCCTGTTTGTTCTCCGGGGTTTCATGCGGTCCGCCGAAGCTGTTCGGTTCATAGTAGGCCGAGCGGCCGCCATTGTCGTCAAACCGCATAGCTCCATCCCGATAGTAATTCGTCGCATGATTCAGCGGGCGGTTAATCGGCAGCAACTGATAATTCGGTCCGATCCGGTGCCGCTGCGTATCCGCATAGGAGAAGAGTCTGCCCTGCAGCATTTTGTCCGGCGATACACCGATACCGGGAACCAGTGTCGCCGGTGAGAAGGCGGCCTGCTCAACTTCGGCAAAGTAATTTTCAGGATTCTTGTTTAACACCATTCGACCGACTTCGATCAGCGGATAATCTTTCTGAGACCAGACCTTGGTCACGTCAAACGGATTGAATCGATATGTTTTTGCCTCTTCAAGCGGCATGATTTGCACTTTTAACGTCCATGAAGGGAACTCACCGGCTTCAATCGCATTAAACAAATCCTGAGTATGATAATCCGGATTCTCCCCGGCTAATTTTTCGGCGAGATTGACATCAAGATTTTTGATCCCCTGATCGGTTTTCCAGTGATATTTTACCCACACGCTTTTTCCTTCGGCGTTCGTCCATTTGAAGGTGTGGCTGCCGTAACCGTGCATATGACGGAGTGTCGCCGGTATGCCGCGATCAGAAGCGAGAATCGTGACTTGATGGAGCGACTCAGGCGAAAGCGACCAGAAATCCCAGACGGCTGTCGGGTTCTTCAGATGTGTCCGCGGATCGCGTTTCTGGGTATGAATGAAATCAGGGAATTTGATGGCATCGCGAATGAAGAACACCGGCGTGTTGTTGCCGACCAAGTCATAATTGCCCTCATTCGTGTAAAATTTAACGGCAAAACCTCTCGGATCGCGGACGGTATCCGCCGATCCCAGCTCACCCGCAACTGTTGAGAAGCGGACAAACACCGGTGTATGTTTCCCGATTTCCGACAGAAAGTCCGCTTTCGTGTAGCGCGAAAGATCATTTGTCACTTCGAAGTAACCGTGCGCTCCGGCACCTTTCGCATGCACGACGCGTTCGGGAACGCGTTCGCGGTCGAAGTGTGCCAGCTTATCCAGCAAAGCCACATCCTGGATCAATGTCGGTCCTGATGAACCTGCTGTCATCGAGTTTTGGTTATCCCCCACCGGAGCTCCCCAACTTGTCGTTAATTTGTTCGTGTTGTCGCTCATGTCTTCCCCTCTTCCTTTGGAGTATGATCTGAGGATATCATAGATTAATTAAAATTAAAACTAATTAATATTAATTCTATATAAATGTTGATTTTGGCTGGTTAGGCGATGATGATTGCAAAGGTGATGGCTGTAATTTGATGGTTCATTCTTTGCACTGAGCTGGAGACTATATGATAATTATATAATACAATTGAAAAAATCCGGCGCCGGTCGGTAAAATGTATACTACGCTGTCAGTCCGGCATGAGCGGGCCGGGGATCCCTCCTGGAAGAGCGAGCGATTCCGAAAAGTTTCATGGATTGGAAAAGAAAAGGGCTGTTCTGCTTTACAAAACTAATAACATTAGTTAAAATACTAAATATAATAGTACCAGGGAGATGATAAATGATGAAGGTGACACAAAAAGACAGTATTTTTCAGCTGACGTTTTTCCCGTCCTGGTTTCCTGTGAACAGTTATCTGGCAGATGAAGGGGATGCACTGACACTGATTGATGCGGCGCTGCCGTTCAGTTATAAGGGGATTTTGAAAACTGCCGAAGCCATCGGCAAACCGATCTCGCGAATTATCCTGACGCATGCCCACAGCGATCATATTGGGGCGCTGGATAAATTGAAGGCACTGCTTCCGGACTGCGAGGTGGTGATTTCGGCCCGGGATGCGAAACTGCTCAGGGGTGATGTGACACTTGATACGAACGAACCGCAAACAAAGGTCAGGGGCGGTGTCCCTAAGCCGGGAACCATTAAGACGGTGCCGGACCGTGAAGTTTCGGAAGGCGATGTCGTCGGTTCTTTCCGTGTGGTTGCAACACCCGGGCACACGCCCGGACATATCGCTTTGTACAATGAGGCGTCGGGCGTGCTGCTTGCCGGCGACGCCTTTCAGGTGCGGGGCGGGGTGGCCGTATCGGGTCAGTTGAAACCCTTTTTTCCCTTCCCGGCCTGGGCAACCTGGAACAAGGAAGCGGCAATTCAAAGTGCGATAAAACTTGTACACTTGTCTCCGACTTTATTGGGCGTCGGACACGGGCACTTTTTAACGGATCCGAAAACAGTCATGGCTCAGGCAATCCGGCAGGCGCAAGTTGCTGAAGAGGTGGTGAAAAGGTGAAAGAAAAGATTACCAAACAGGCGATACTCAGTGTCAGCAGAGACATTGTCAATCAGGAAGGCTATGATGCCCTGACGCTCGCCCGGGTTGCCAAGGCACTAAAAATAAAGACGCCGTCTTTATATAACCATATATCGGGTTTAAAGGATTTGAGAAAAGAATTGGCGCTTGATGCGCTCAAACAACTGAATTATGAAGTGACCCAGTCGGCAGTCGGACGTTCGGGAGATGGGGCATTGAAAGCGATCGGGTTTGCTTTCATTCATTTTATGCGCGAAAATCCTGGTTTATATGCGGCGACTCTGATTGCCCCAGACCTGCAGGATCCGGATATTGACCAGGAGAGCTCCGCAATTGTCGCGATCATTATAAAAGTGCTCGAGCCGTACCATTTTGGTAATGTAAGGGCGATTCATTTCGTCCGGGGGTTGCGTGCGCTTGCTCATGGTTTCAGTACACTCGAATACCAGGGCGGATTTCAAATCGAAGTCCCGCTGGACGATTCGATTTCCGTTGCCTTTGATACCTTCATTAAGGGACTGATGGCGATGAATGAGGCGCCCGGAAAAGAGAATCAGAAAACGGAAAATCACTCTGCCTGAAGGAAAGATGCCCAATGCAAAAGGATCAAATGATCAGAATCGCCGAAGCATCGCTGCCCCGTCAGGCAATCAAAAAGGTTCAGTTCATCAGCAGCGGCTGGGATAATGATTTGCTGATCATTAACAAACGGATCGCGTTCCGATTTCCAAAAAAAGAAGGGATGCTTGATCAGTTTACTGATGAACTGACCATATTGCAGCGCTTAGCGATGAAAGATCCTGTTCTGCAGATTCCAAGATACCAGCCTGTTTACGAGGGCAGTAGAATAAAGGGTGTATCCTATCCGCTGTTGAAAGGCGAGTCGCTCAGTCAATGTCTAAACAATTTTCAAGCGAGTCATGAAAATGCCAGGCTGATTGCTGACTTTTTAACAAAGTTGCACAGCATCCAATTATCGGAGTTTCAGGGAACACATCTACATACTGAGTCAAGGGAAGCATTGTTCTCAAGAGTGCAAACCTTTTATGGACTTCAGCCGGTCTTTCACGAATTGTTACACGAGGTACAAAACAATGAACCCATTAATCGTGAACTGCTTCAACGATTCTTGGAACTTAGCGCTCTCGTCTTTCATTAAGTACTTTAAGATACAAAATAGCTGAATTGAGGTAGTAATAATGACAAATGAAGCATCGATTAAAAAATTCTGGAAGGCATTTAAGGTGCAACAGGAGATAACTCATGACAACTATCAGGCCTGGTCTTTCGGTTATACGCCCGAAACAGCTGATCAGCTGGCGGAATTGGTTGTCAGAGGTGTGAAGACAGCGACCACATCGGCTTATAAGCTCTACGAGGCTGATGAACCGCTCCCTCAGCCAGGGGAGTATAATATCATCCTTGACGGAAGCGGGGAGCCTGTGGCGATCACGAAAACCGTTGTTACGGAAATCGTGCCGTTCCAGTCCGTATCCTCGGAACATGCCTGGCATGAGGGCGAAGGGGATCGTTCATTAGCTTACTGGCGGGAGGTTCATGAAGCTTTTTTTAAGGAGGAATATGCCGAAGCCGGTTTAACCTTCAGTACGGCCATTCCCTGTGTCTGCGAAGTCTTTGAAGTGGTCTTCACAAGATAATCTCACTCCTGGTAAAGTTCCAGCGGCAGGTCGTCGGGATCTTTGAAAAAGGTAAAGCGTTTACCGGTCACCGGATCCACGCGCACGGCCTCTGTGGGGATACCCCTGGCATTCAGCTCCTGCACGGTCTCAGCTACATCATCGACAGCAAAGGCCAGATGCCTGAGTCCGGATGCTTCCGGATGGGTTAACCGGGCCGGCGGATCAGGAAATGAAAACAGCTCGATCCGGTCGCTGCTGTCGCCGACCGCCAGATCCAGTTTATAGGAATCCCGTTCTTTGCGATACATCTCATGAATAATGGTAAGTCCCAGTAAATCAACATAGAAATGTCTGGAACGCCGGTAGTCCGAGCAGATCACGGCACAGTGGTGAAGACGATTGATTTTCATCGCAACGAGCTCCCTTTCAGAAGAATATCCTTCACTGTAACAAAGCCCCGGGAAAAATTCAACGGGTAGTAACAGGGTGTATATCACTTATCACTTATTCACTCAGGTGTATCCCGCGTACATCCACTGGCGTTGAAAAAACGATTTGCGTATTCGTTTTGCCAAATTTTTGCAATGAATTGATGAATGAATCCAGCAATTCTGTACTCTCAAATATGACTTTAATGAGCATGGAGAATTCGCCGGAAATACAATTGCATTCAAGGACGTTAGGAACATCTCTAATGTAGGTATAAAACGCGGCCTTGTCTGCCGGCTCCACCTTTACATTAATAAACGCTTTGATATGGTATCCGGCTTTTTTAGGATCAATCAACGTGTAGTAATTTTTGATAACACCCGATTTCTCCATGTGACGTATTCGGGCGGAAATCGTTGGTGGAGAGATATAACATTCCTTCGCCAGCTCTTTGAGCGACACACGGGCATTTTGCTGGAGCCGATTAATAATCTTCCGGTCTATGGCATCCATTCAACAGGCCACCCTTTCTCCATTCGTCTATTATTATAGGCACTCCACTAATAGAAAATTAAATTTATTGTCAGGTTGTCTTACACATCTAATTTGTTTTTGTTATTATTTTTAACCGAAAAAATTATTAAATGAAAAAGAAATACCAGAAAATTATTTTATTGAACAAGTTCTTTAAAAGCTATCGCCTTTCCGTTCTTCCTGGATTATTTTAATCCTATCCAGGGAATAAATGAGGAGGAGTCAGCAGTGAGAATTGAAACAGATGCCATCGGCACGAAGGAAGTCCCTTCATCAGCATATTACGGCATTCATGCACTGCGCGCAAAAGAAAATTTCAATGTGACTTCGGAAACAATTGATCCGGAGCTGATCGATGGGCTTGCCATTATAAAAAAAGCGGCAGCCAGCGTTAATAGAAAAGACGGTTCACTCAGCAAAGAAAAAGCAGCAGCAATCCGCCGGGCGTGTGATGAGGTTCTCGAACGAAAACTGGATCATGCGTTCATTGTGCCGTCGATTCAGGGGAGCGCCGGGACGTCGATCAATATGAATGCCAACGAAGTCATTGCCAATCGGGCGATTGAACTCCTGGGCGGAGAAAAAGGCAGCTACTCAATAATACACCCGAATGATGATGTCAACCGTGGCCAGTCAACCAATGATACCTTCCCATCCGCAGGCAAACTTGCCTTGCTGCGTCTCAGCCGTCAGCTTACCTTGGAAATCGATCGATTTATCGACAGTCTGGACCAAAAGGCAAGTGAGCTGAAAGATATAGTTAAAATCGGGCGTACCCAACTCCAGGATGCACTGCCGACGACGGTCGGCGATACGTTCAAAGCATACGCTGCTGCTGCTGGCCGGAATCTTGATGAAATCAACCATAGCCGTCATGGGCTGAAAACCCTGAATCTCGGCGGAACGGCCATCGGTACATCCGTCAATGCTTCCGAGTATTATGTCCGTCACATTGTTCCCGAGGTCAGCAAGCTGTTTGGCGAAGAACTCAGCCAGGCTGACAACTTAATTGACGCCACACAGAATGTTGATGCTTTTGTCCGGCTCTCGCATGCTTATAAATTATTTGCGGTCACCTTATCCAAGATGGCCAGTGATCTCCGCCTGCTCTCCAGCGGACCGCAATTCGGCTTTAACGAGTTATTTTTGCCTAAAAAGCAGGCGGGTTCATCGATTATGCCGGGCAAGGTTAATCCAGTCATCCCTGAATTGGTCAATCAGGTCGCCTTCCAGATCATGGGTTATGACACGACAATTACTCTCGCCGCTGAAGCCGGACAACTGGAGCTGAATGCGTTTGAGCCGATTATCGTACGCAACTTAATTGTCACGTCAAGACTGCTGTCTAAAACACTGGTCACCTTCCGGATCAACTGCATCAACGGCATCGAGGCCAATCGCCCAAGATGCACCGATGAAGCAAATCATTGTGCCATTCTCGCAACAGCATTGACGCCATATATTGGCTACAGCAAAACATGCACGCTCGTCAAAGAATCTCTGCAGACAGGAACACCCATCCAGACTCTGGCCGGGCAGCTGCCGGATGTACCCGAATCTGTACTGAAACTGCTTGATCCTAAAAATCTGATTCATGTGTATGAGAATAAACCCGTGTATACCCATTGAATGATCCTTTTTTACCCGTTTGCCCGGGAGGTATGATTCCGATTTTCAAGTTTTATCAGAGTTCGAAGAAGATTGAGAATGCGCAGGCAGGTTTCGATGATGGGGCGGCGTATTTCTGATCACTGATGTCTGCTGAAAAGGGAAGTGCAGCGACAACCTCGTTCTTTTACAGAACGGGGTTTTTGCATTGCGGCGGCTCGAAAACGTTCCGAATCGGTCCGAAGGGGCTCCAAAATTTAAACCCGCACTGAATCCGGCAAAACAGTACCAATCCGACGAGCAATTTCTGAGTGAGAACAACTTCACTTCTCTGCTCTCAATTTAAATGTGACTAATCTGTGACACGACTGTGCTACTATAAATAAGTAAGGAGACGTTTCCCCGCTGGTGCTCACAAAGTCAGGCGTCACCAAGGAATTTTTACCGCTCCGGCTTTCAGAATGAGCGAAGGGGTATGATCCGGCACAGCTCCCGGTCGCCCACAGCAGGCTTTTTCTATGCGGCGGAGGATACCCGTCAGGCACTCTGTGAGCTGTATCCCCGTATAAATGAAGGGATGAAACGAACCAATGGGCAAGGGTTCCCGAAAAAGCTATTCGCCCAGGGCGCCGATCCGCACAATATCATGAATGTGGGCAGCCCGCAGCAGATCATTGAGAAAATTCTTTATCAACATGAAGTTTTCTACAATCAACGCTACATCGTCCAGATTGATTTTGGCGGGATGCCGTTTGACAAGGTCATGAAAAATAGTGACGTGATCAGATCGGAAATTTTACCGGCGATCAGAAAATATACAGCGAAGAAGAAATGAGGTGGGAAAGATGAAAATTGTCGGGCTGTCCGGAGCGATTGTCGGCAAGAAAACAAGAATTGCTATGGATCGCATCGTGAAGACGCTAAGTGAAAAGTATCCGGAGATTGACACAACGCTGATCGATTTAGCGGACTATGACGTTCGCTTCAGCGACGGACGTAATTATCTGGACTATGAAGGCGATACACGCTATGTCGCAAAAAAAGTGATGGAAGCAGACGCAATCATTATCGGCACACCTGTATTTCAGGCGTCCATCCCTGCGTCGCTGAAGAATTTATTTGATCTGCTCCCGGTCAATGCATTCCGGAATAAAGTCGTCGGCATGATTGTGACTGCCGGAACGCCAAAACACTATCTGATGGCCGAGCAGCAATTAAAGCCGATTCTCGCCTATATGAAGGCGGAAATTGTCCAGACATATGTCTTCATTGAAGAGAAGGACTTTTACCAGAACAAGATCCATAATGACGACATTATCGATCGTATCGACCGTCTGGTTGAGGATGCTGTTCTGTTAACCAAAACCTACGCAAAGGTCCATGAAGAAAAGGAAAAGGAGTATGGTTTCTAAACGGTTTGAGCTCTGGTTCGTTGGAAAATAATTTTGGGGAAAATAAATATAGTATGAAATATTACTTTCAAATCCAGCCAAAACGCTGTTATTCTATAACTTTCATGTTATCATTATAATAACAAAATAGAATCACCCGACCATTGAGCAATAATTATGAGAAAGATGAAATGGTAGCTGGTTCTCGTAAAAGGAGATGCTGTTGTGGCTGAAGCAAAAGTTACCGGCCGCGTGAATTCACGCCATATCGCCAGTAATATCTTTAAGGGTTCTTTGGGAAATATGATTGAATGGTATGACTGGTATGTCTATGCCGCTTTTGCTGTCTATTTCTCAACCGACTTCTTTCCGGCAGAAGATACGACGTCACAGTTGCTGAATACGGCCGCTGTTTTTGCCATCGGCTTTCTGATGCGCCCGATCGGCAGTCTGATCATGGGGCGCTATGCCGACCGCCATGGCCGGCGTGCCGCGCTGACGCTGTCGATCACGATCATGGCCAGCGGTTCGCTGATCATCGCGGCGACACCAAACTATCAGACAATCGGTGTCTTCGCCCCGATTATTCTCGTGCTCGCCCGACTGTTTCAGGGCCTGTCGCTGGGCGGTGAATATGGAACGTCCGCAACGTATCTGTCCGAAATGGCCAATAAAGGCCGCCGCGGGTTTTACTCAAGTTTTCAATATGTGACACTGGTCGGCGGACAGCTGGTTGCACTTGGGGTGCAGATTATTCTTCAGCTGTCGCTTAACGAGGCCCAGCTTAAAGCGTTCGGCTGGCGGATTCCGTTCGTGATCGGTGCGCTCGGCGCACTTGCCGTTCTCTGGCTGCGGCTGACCATGGATGAATCCGACCAGTTCAAGAAGATGTCCGGGAAAAAGAAACAGAGTGCCGGCACGATAAAAGCTTTGATGAAATATCCGCGGTCGGTCCTGACCGTTTTCGGACTGACGCTGGGCGGGACCGTGGCCTTCTATACCTACACGACTTATCTGCAGAAGTTCATGATCAATTCGGTCGGACTGGATAAGGAAGTCGTCAGCCTGATCAACTTCCTGGCGCTGCTGATCTTCCTGATTCTGCAGCCGCTCGCCGGCCTGTTGTCGGACCATATTGGCCGCCGGCCGCTGCTGTTCGCTTTCGGTATCTCCGGCTCGCTGCTGACGGTTCCATTGTTTCTGGTCATGCGCTCATCGCACAGTGCGCTTGCCGCCTTTCTGCTGATGCTGCTCGGTCTGGTCATCGTGACCGGTTATACGTCGATCAATGCGATCGTCAAGGCCGAACTGTTTCCGACTGAAATACGGGCGCTCGGTGTCGGCCTTCCATACGGCCTGACCGTTGCCGTCTTCGGCGGAACCGCTGAGTTTATCGCCTTGCTGTTCAAAAGTCTCGGCATTGAGACTGTGTTCTTTTTCTATGTTGCTGCCTGCATCTTCGTCAGTCTGCTCGTCTACTGGCGCATGCAGGAGTCGTCAAAGACTTCTTATATTGAGGCGGAAGCAGTAAAGGAGAAGTGACCGGCTGCTTTTCGGGCAAATAGCAATGCGTTTAAAAATTGAAGGCAAGCCTCCATGCAGGGGGCTTGCCTTCAGTGTCTGTATTCTATTTTTCCGGAATTGCGAAGATTATCTGTTTTTCCTTTTCTGGTGCATAATCAAAATTTCTCCGTCGCTCAGTTTGCTCGTGTCCGTTCCGTTCATTTCCATTTCGATGCGCAGATAGTCGATGAGTCGTCTGAAATCTTTTTTATCCATGGTGCACCGCCTTTTGCTTTGATGGTATAAGGATAGGACATGAAGATTAATAAATGATTAACAACAGTTGAAAATCAGATCATAATTTGACTTTTTATGATAATTATTATAATATAATAGAAGTGATAAATAGATAATAATTATAAATAATGGAGAGATAGAACCGTGAAAAAGTACGATTATAATTTCCCGAAGACTAAGGCAGCCCTGAATCAGCTGATTGCCGACATTAGTGAATTGAGCGCAAAAGTGCATCAGGCACATTGGTATATGCGCGGCCTTAACTTTTACACGATGCATCCAAAAATGGACGAATTTCTCGATATGCTGAACGGTCAGCTCGATGATGTGGCTGAACGCCTGATTGCCATTGGCGGTGCACCCTATGCTTCTCTTACTGAATTTCTTGACCATACGGTATTGAAAGATGTCAAAACGACTTTTGATGCGAAGAATTTGCCTGAACGGATCAGTGATCTTGTCGCGGATTTCAAGACGTTGAGGGATCAGTATCAGGAAACAATCGATATCAGCGGTGAAGAGAATGATCTGAGTTCCCAGGATATGATTATCGGTATGAAGACGGCTCTTGATAAAGATATCTGGATGATGCAGGCTTTCCTGAATAAGGCACCGCTGGATGATTCAACGGTTAAAGTGTCGGAACTGCAATATAAGTAAGCCACTGATTGTGCCTCGCAATTAGCTTTTTTGAATTAAATAGATAATAGAAAAAACAGTACGCGGAGTTCAGAACCGCGTACTGCTTTTTTTACTGATCAATTGTGACAATAATGTGATAATATTGTGCTATAATTGAGAATCAGAAGGGAGATGCTTCTGATGACCCTGTCTCAATCGGAAAGGGAAAAATTAAGGGATTTGTATCTCCAACATGAACGCCATCCATACCATGAGAAACGGATCTATTATCCGAGCTGGCCCATATTCAACCGTCAGGATCGTTTAAAGCACAGTGATTATAAAGAATTGAGTGAAGAAGATTTTATCTCCTACAATCCGTGGAAGCGCAAAACTTTCCTGGCCAAAATTTTAATCAAAGGAAAAAAGTATATAGATCGGCATCAATCGTGATTAAAAATTTAGTGTCCCTCCTTTGAAGGATTTTTTAAGAACAGGGACAGAATGAGTCCAATCACTTCAATGATCAGGAAGGTTATGAAAACTGCATGATAACCGGTGAGTGAGGCAGTTACAATGGTTTGCCCCTGTTTGAACTGTTCTGCACTGACATTAACTAGAATCAGCATTGCAACAGCGACGCCGGTGGATCCGAAAATCTGGCGCATTGTGGTGATCACTGCAGTACTGTCCGCAATCAACTGAGAGGGTAAAGCATTTGCGCCCATAGTCACGGCCGGCATCATCACAAAAGCATTGCCTCCTTCAATGATCATTGAAATGAGGATCATCACGGCAAGATTCATCTTGCCGGGGATCACAGCAAGTGCGAACCAGCCGGCAACAATACTGATCATACCGATGAGCATGGTTGTTTTGAAACCAAACTTATCTGCCAGTTTTCCTGTGACCGGGTTTAGAATGCTTAACAGTGCGGCAGCAGGAACCAGAGACAGACCTGAGGCGAGTGGCGGAAGGCCGATCATGCCCTGGAAATACAGCGGGAAAATGATAGTTGTGACGATCAGTGCAACATAAGACATGGCTGTCAGAAAGATCGCACAATCAAATCGGAGCACACTGAAAACGCGCAGTTGCAGCAGCGGTGTCTTCAGCTTCAGCTGCCTGAGTGTGAAAAGAATCAGGGCAATCAGGCTGACTGCCAGGATGGCAGGATCTGTGCCTGCATTCGTACCGGATTTGCCGATTTCGTTGATGACATAAAGGATCCCGATAAGACCCAAAGAGTAAATGACCGACAGAAAATCAAGCTGTGAACGGTGGAGCGGCACGACATTCTTGATAAAGACAAGGGCAAGAAGAAAGACGCAAGCGATGACGATCAGGAAAAACAGGAACAGCCCCCGCCAATTAATTGTTTGCAAAATGATGCCGGAAATAATCGGCCCACAGGCAAGCGCCGATCCCATGACAAGTCCGGCAACACCCATGATCGTGCTGCGCAGATCTTTTTCTGAAATGATCATCAGCACGGCTTGAAATGACGGAAAAAGAATGCCGACTGCAGCGGCTTCCAGAACTCTGCCGACCATCATGACCGGAAAATTCGGGGCAAGAATGATCACTATGGTCCCGACGGCGAAAAGCGCGAGAACACTTAGGAAAAGAATTTTAAAGTGTATATTGTTCAGCAGCCAGGGACTGACCGGCATCAGAATGCACATAACCAGCATGAATCCTGTCGTCAGCCACTGGATCGTGGACGCATTGACACCGAAGTGTGCCATCAGTGCAGGATAGGCTGTCGACAGTGAGGATTGACTGAGGGACATGGTGAATGTTCCGGCGAGAAGAATCAAGATAAAAAGAAAACGGTGATCAATTATTCCTCCATGTTTTGCTGCTTCTTTCATATAGGTACCTCTAATCTCTTTGATGTAAGTAGTCATCCAGGCATCTGTTCGCTGAATGGATCATAAGACAGCGAAATGGCCGGAGCATGATGTGTTCCGGCCATTTCAGGCTTTAAGCAAATGCATAAGCATCAGGGCATTACTCATTTGTTCCCTCGAGCGGTCCCTCTTGTTTGATGGCATCTGCTTTTGTCTCTTCATCCGTATTTTTGGCATGCTTAACAGGTGAATAGATGGAATAAACTTTCATTGGTTTGTCACCAATATTCGTCACGTTGTGCCAGGTTTCATCAGGAACGATGACAGCATCTCCGCCAGTAACCTCACGGGAAACCGTGATCTTGTTTTTATCCTTCCCCATCTCTACCTTGCCTTTTCCATCAACCAAATACAGGAACTGATCATTACCATGGTGAATTTCCATACCAATATCACCACCACCGGCAGGTATGGACATCAGTGTTACCTGAAAATGATCGCCGGTCCACAGGGTTGTCCGATAACGGGTATTCTGTTTTGCCGCGTCAGCAAGATGAACCGCGAACGGATCACTGCCGTAATCTTTGAGTTCGATTTTTTCTGTAACATTCTCTGTCAATGATAAAACCTGCTTTCCATTTTTACTGGGATGCATCCCAGCTTTAATTTTTCTTCAATGTATCGAGGGACAGGAAGTATCTTAGACGTGTAGTGTATCATCGCCGGGCTGCCAGTTTGCCGGGCACATGCCACCCGTTTGGAGAGCCTGAAGCACACGCAATGTTTCGTCTACGTCGCGGCCGATATTGTTATCATTGATGACAGAGTAGCGAAGATCACCTTTAGGATTAACGATAAAGAGACCCCGTAAGGCAACCCCTTCATCTGGAAGAAGGACACCGTACTTTTCGGCTGTTTCGTGCGTATGGTCGGCAGCCAGGCGGAAATTGATCTTCCCGATGCCGCCTTCTTTACGCGAAGTTTTCATCCATGCCTGATGTGTGTATATCGTATCGCACGAACAGCCAATAATGTCGGCATTTAAATCTTTGAATTCATTGTACCGATCGCTAAATGCGGTAATCTCTGTCGGACAGACAAATGTAAAATCCATCGGATAAAAGAAAAATACCGTCCACTTTCCTGCTTTTATATTTTCACCCAGATCTGCCTTACCGAATGTTCCGTCGGGATTGACACAATCTAGACGAAACTGTGGTGCTTGAGTATCTACCAGTCTTTCCACCAAATTAAAAACCTCCTGTGGATTTATATTTCTTCGGAATCCATGCCTTTTCAAAGAAAACGATTCAATCACAGCTGCAGCCGCGTCCTTTGAGTAAGTATGGATACCTTTTTAAAGAGAGTTCCGAGCAAGAGAGAATGACTAGATGGCTCTGATCCGGCACTCTTTGCGTTTACGACTATGTTTTAGCACATATTTTTAAAAATGTATAACCCGCATGAAAATGTCAAATTGATGTGTGAATTTATGCCGGGATTGGCCGGAGCGGTGAATGGAAGGTGAGGCCAGTATCTTCGCCGAAAAAAGTGAGCAATTAATGTGAATCAATTTTTTCACATGGCTCACTCCAATCTCCTTTTTGGGTACAAAAACACCGACAGAAATCATCACTGCCGGTGCTTTTCTTTGATGTTTCTCCCGGAAAATCAGATTTCCGAAAGTTTTTTCAGATGCTTCTCGGTGATTGCTTTGACCTTCTCATTGCGGCGGGTGTATTTCGGCACATCTGTGATCGGGTCGGTATGCATCCAGACGTTGACAATTTCCAGAGCAATCCCGGGGCCGATGATCTTTCCGCCGATGCAAAGAACATTGCTGTCCGTATGCTGACGGGCGAGCTTGGCACAGAAAGGATCCTGACAGACAGCAGCAGTCAGTCCGTAGATCCGGTTCGCGATCAGCGCACTGCCGTAGCCGACACCGTCGACGAAAATACCGCGGTCGGCTTCACCCCTGGCAACAGCCAGGGATGCAGGGTAGACATAATCGGACAGATCACAGGATTCGGTGCTGTCTGTTCCAAAATCGAGTACCTCATGGCCCTGCGCTTCGAGCCATTTCTTTATTTCACCTTTTAATTCATATCCGGCATGGTCACTTGCCATTGCGATTTTCAAGAAACATACCCCCATTGATTAACATTCCTATCTATTATAATATACCGAATCGCCCGGATCCTGTTTTTCTATGTTCAATCTGTTTCATTTGAGAAGGAAACCACTTGACAGGTTAATACGGAACGATTACTATTTAGAAATGTAATATTCGTAGAAAGGAAGTTGGTCTTTGGTCTATAAATCGTAATAATTACGATTTATAGACCGATCAACAAAGCCAGACAAAAAGATGAAGTGCGTTTCTGATATGAGGAGAAGCTCATGTAAGGAGTCCGGTTCGATGCTTAAAAAGATGAAAGTCAGTCATCTGGAAGTCAGTTTCAACGGAGAACGTGTCCTGAACGATCTTTCTTTTCAGATGTCAGCAGGCGAGATGCTGGCGGTGATCGGCCCGAATGGTGCGGGAAAGTCGACTTTGCTGAAGGCAATTCTTGGTGTGCTCCGGCCGCAGCACGGTACGGTGTTGCTGGATTCCGGCAAGAAACGGACGGTGATCGGCTATGTGCCGCAGTCGCGGGCCATTGATGAAGAAACACCGGTCAGTGCGCGGGACTTTGTATCACTTGGCCAGGTGTCCGGCTTCCTGCCGTGGCATTCTGCTTCAGAGAGACAGACCTTGAAAGACATCATGGCGTTTACCGACACACTGTGTTTTGCATCCAAACCGGTCGGCAGATTGTCCGGGGGTGAACGACAGCGCGCTTTTCTGGCTCAGGCGCTTGTTCGCCGTCCTGATCTGCTGCTTCTGGATGAATCGACGGCGAGTCTCGACCCGGAAGCACAGATCCGGGTGATGGATCTTGTCCGCCGTGCCGCCCGTGACTGGGGTGTCGCCGTTATTTTTATCAGTCATGATCTTCATCAGGTGGAGATGTATGCCGATCGCGTTCTGCTCATGGCCAGGGACTTTTCTCTGACGGGAGACCAGGAGACCATCCTGAACGATCCGGCATTGCTGAAAAAGGCTTATCATTCGGCGGAAACCAGGATCTATCCCGAATCCGGAGATGGTTCCCGGATGGGCGATGTGTCTTTCTCCTCTTAAGCCCCGGATCAATGGCATCAATAGATGAATCACATGGAGGGTTTTTGATGTTTCAGTATGATTTTATGCAGCATGCATTTATTGCAGGAACGCTCATCGGCCTGATGTGCGGCATCACCGGCGTATTTGTCATTGCCAGAAATCTTTCATTTGTCGCGCATACGCTGTCGCATATCGGTTTTGCCGGAGCGGCGTTCGCGGCATTCGCCGGGATTGATCCGCTGGCCGGCCTGCTCCTGTTCACATTGACCGGTGCTGCCGGAATCGGCCGGCTCGGTGTCCGGATGTTCCGCCGTGACGCTTCGATCAGTGTGGTCCTAAGTGTGGCACTCGGCCTTGGGATCCTTTTCCTTTCGCTTGGGAACGTTCAGGGTAACTATTCGAGTACACTCCTGTTCGGAAGCGTTGTCGGGATCAGTCTCCAGGACATCTGGCTGATTGTTGCAATATCTTCTTTTGTACTGTTTGTCCTTGCCGCCGGGTATCGCTGGCTGAAGTTTGATTCCTTTGATCAGACCGGTGCGCAGGCAGCCGGTCTGCCGATCGGTCTGATCTCTGTGGCTTTTCTACTTCTTCTTGCCGTCGCGGTCAGCGTGACGGTACAGATCGTCGGTGCGCTTCTTGTCTTTGCATTAATGACGGTGCCGGCAGCTGCGGCACGTTTTTACACCCATTCGATTTCCGGCATGATTCTGTTTTCGGCACTGATTGCTGTACTGAGTGTCTGGTTCGGCCTGACTGCCGGATATGCGACCAACGCACCGGTCAGTTTTTTTATCGTGCTGTTCAACGCTGCGGCCTATTTTTCCGGGATGGCTTTTCAGATGCTGCTGGAGCGACGCCGCTCTGCCGCAGATCAATCCCGGTGAATGGGTCGCCTGACCACTGACGCTCCATGGCGAAAATCACTTTTTGCTTTTCCCCGCAACGAGATAACTCCAGCCCTTCTCCTGAACAAGTTTCTTTTCCTTCATTAATTTTCCCAGTGCCTTTTTGAAATCACCCTTACTGATCCCGAACTGTTTCCGGATATCTTCAGGCAGGCTTTTGTCTGTAAAAGGCATGGCACCGCCGCGTCCGTTCATATAGTTAAGAATCGCTTCGGCATGCGGACTGATCTGTTCGTAGCTCCGCGGGCGCATCGACAGGTTGAGACTTCCGGAGTCTTTCACTTCGATTACGCGTGTATGAACGCGTTCCCCGAGCCGGAGTCTGCCGGTGGTTTCCCGGTAATGAATAAAACCGAGATAGCCCTCACTGGTGATTACATGAACACCGTCCAGCATTTTTCTGTAGACTGTTGCGTCAAACTCTTTGTTCAGAGAATCTGAAGGGGCCGGGAGCGAGATCACTTTCATGATCGATTCATCAGCAAGCCGGAGGAACAGCCGGTCTTTCTTGTCCCGTTTCAGGCTGCAGTATACTTTGTCGCCTGCCGCAGGCCAGTCGGGCCATTCATCAGGCAGGTCGTCCTTCGACAGGAGAATGTCTTTGTTAATCCCGATATCGACGAAGACCCCGTATTTTTTATGCATCGAAGCAACGGTCGCCCAGTCGTAGCGGCCCATCTGAATCTTCGGGAGGTGCATTGTTGCCGCCAGCCGGCCTTCATGGTCCTGATAGAGAAAGACGGTCAGATCCGCATTTTCATCGACCGGACCGGTGATGTCATTTTCATGGAGCAGGATTTCCTGCTTGCCGTCGGTTAGAAAATAGCCGAACGGTGCTTTGTGGGAGAAATGCAATGTGGCCACGTTCCCTGCTTTCAGCTCGTCCAAATAATCCCCTTCTTTTTACCTGGCTGTCTTTTTCTTGCAAGACGCCGGTCATATGACCTTTATTATACCATGCAGCCCGTTTTTTACGAAAAACCGTGAAAACCTGTTTTTTCTTTTAGTTCACATAAAATGTATATTGTCAATAGCAAAATATCGACAAGTGAATGAATGAGATTACAAAAAAGCATAATTTCATCGATTCGTAACAATTTAAAGTTGCTGATGGCTATGATAGAATGTACCTGCAAGAGAACAGAAAGCGTATTCATATGACTGTGATCTGATCTCGCTTCATTTTGAAAAGAAAAATAAAGATTTCGGGGAGCGATGTGTTGTGTCGGCATTCGAACTGTATGCTTCTGAACGACCGGATCCGTGGAAAAGTTTCTCCGGCCTGAATATGGGCTACCTTGATGAACAGTATGATAAGTATCTGGACGATCCGAAATCCGTAGACCAGACGTTGAGAAATTTATTTGATCAGTGGGGAAGACCGCAGGCGCCTTCCGGGACGGTTGTTGAACTGCCGCACGGGCAGACAGAAGCTCAGACACCGGAGTATGATCTGGACCAGGTTGTCGGATCTGTACGGCTTGCCGACCGGATCCGCAGGTACGGTCATTTACTGGCTCATGTTAATCCATTACAGGATTCCCGGGTGATTGAAACACATCTCATGGATCTTGCCTCATTTAACTTGTCTCCGCGAAAAATGAAAGCGATTCCATCGAAAGTTATCTGGCCTGAGGCTCCGGCAGGTGTCCGGAATGCGCTTGACGTGGTCAACTACCTTCGTGATCTGTATTCACGCTCGGTGGCCTATGAGTTTTCCCATGTGCAGGATCTTAATGAAAAGAAATGGCTGAACGAGGCGGTTGAAACCAGCCGCTATGTGTATCATGCAACCGCCGATGAGAAACGGGATTTGCTGAAACAGCTGATTAAAGTTGAAACTTTTGAGCATTTTCTGCATCACACATTCGTCGGCCAGAAACGGTTCTCGATCGAAGGGCTGGACGTTCTGGTTCCGATGCTTGATAAGTTGATTCAGTTTGGTGCCAGGGACGGAACCGGGCAGTTTATCATCAGCATGGCTCATCGCGGCCGGCTCAGCGTCCTGGCCCATATTCTCGGCAAACCTTATGAGAAGATTCTGGCAGAATTTGTTCATGCACCGATCAAGAGCATGGTTCCGTCCGAAGGGTCGAAAGGCATCAATTACGGCTGGACGGGCGACGTGAAGTACCATCTTGGTGCCGCCCGTTCGATTGAAGACCGGAACCGCAGATACCTGCTTCAGTACCATCAGGGTGATGAGGCGGATGCAAAGAACTTTCAGGTGCGCCTGACACTGGCCAATAATCCGAGCCATCTGGAAATGGTCGATCCGGTGATTGAGGGCTATGCACGCGCGGCACAGGATAATCGTCACCGGAGCGGCTTTCCGGAAAGAAACACGAATCAGGCGCTGCCGATCATGATTCATGGCGATTCCGCCTTTCCGGGAGAAGGGGTCGTTGCTGAAACACTGAATCTGAGCCGGCTGAACGGTTTCAATACCGGCGGGACCATACACATTATTGCCAATAACCAGCTTGGATTTACGACCGACCATCAGGATGAGCGGTCGACAGCCTATTCCAGTGATCTCGCTAAGGGTTTTGAAATTCCGATCATGCACGTCAATGCCGATGATCCGGAAGCCTGCCTCGGCGCCATTTCGCTGGCCTATGCCTACCGGAAGACATTCGGCAAGGACTTTCTGATTGATCTGTGCGGTTACCGGCGGTTCGGCCATAATGAATCGGATGATCCGGCACCGACGCAGCCGCTGCTCTATGCGAGGATTCGTAAACATCCGACGGTGGCCGGTATCTATCAGAAAGAACTGGTGAAGGAAGACATCGTTAAAGGTGAGGAACTGGATCGGTACAAGAAGCATTTGACTGATAAATTCCAGAAAATTTATACGGCATCGCGTGAGAAGGAGAAGGATCTGAAAGAACTGCCGTTCCCGAAGAAACTGGCGGAACCGCTGAGTTCCATTCACACGCAAGTTCCGGCGGATACGCTTCGGGGACTGAATAGCGAGCTGCTTGACTGGCCGGAACGTCTGCACGTTTATCCGAAACTGGCAAAGATTCTGCGCCGCCGCAAGACAGCACTGAATGCCGGGCACCGGCTCGACTGGAGCACGGCTGAATCGCTGGCGTTTGCTTCAATCCTTCGTGATGGTACGCCGATTCGGTTCACCGGGCAGGATGTAGAGCGCGGCACGTTCGCCCAGCGCCATGCCATCCTGCATGACGTCGAAACCGGCGCACAGTACTCCCCATATCATCATTTGAAAGGCGTCGCCGTCTCGTTCGACATCCGCAACAGCCCATTGTCCGAGACAGCGGTGATCGGTTTCGAATATGGATACAATGTGTTTGCCCCGGAAACGCTCGTTCTCTGGGAAGCGCAGTTCGGTGACTTTGCCAATGTCGGTCAGGTGATGTTCGACCAGTTCATTACCGGCGGACGGGCCAAGTGGGGTCAGAAATCCGGACTCGTCATCCTGCTGCCGCACGCCTACGAGGGCATGGGTCCGGAACATTCAAGCGGCAGGCTGGAACGTTATCTTCAGCTGTCCGCCGAGAACAACTGGGTTGTGGCCAATCTGACGACACCGGCACAGTATTTTCACATTCTTCGGCGTCAGGCAGCGATTCTGAATACGGATCTGGTCCGTCCGCTGGTGATTATGACACCGAAGAGTCTGCTGCGCCATCCGAAGGCGACCTCTGCACCGGTTGATCTGTCCGAAGGCGGTTTCCAGCCGGTGATCGAAGAACCGCGGACACCGGGAAGTGCCGAACAGACCGAACGTATCGTGCTTTGCAGTGGAAAAGTCGCTGTTGATCTGGCCGTTGACATTGAAGCATCGACAGAGAACCTGAACTGGCTGAAAGTCCTTCGTGTTGAGGAACTGTACCCTTTCCCGGCAAGCGAACTGAAAGCCTACTTCGACCGGTTCCCTAAACTGAAAGAGATTGTCTGGCTTCAGGAAGAGCCGAAGAATATGGGCGCCTGGAACTATGCGGCACCGAAGATTCGGAAGATCACTCCGGACGGGGTGATCCTCAATTACATCGGCCGTCCGGAACGCTCAAGCACGGCCACCGGCGAACCGAAATTTCATAAACAGGAACAGAAACGGATTATCTTTGAAACCTTGCATACACATTAAAAATTAATGGTAAAAGATGGGGAGGGGAACCGGAATGATCGAAGTTAAAGTCCCGGAGCTTGCGGAATCAATTACTGAGGGAACCATTGTCAGGTGGCTTGTTGATGTGGGAAATCAGGTGAATCAGGGCGATGATATCGCTGAAATTGAAACCGATAAAGTGAATGTGCAGATCAGCGCAGAACAGGCAGGGGTATTGAAGAAGAAAGAAAAAGATGTCGACGATACGGTTGAGGTCGGTGAAGTCATTGCACTGCTGGATGACAATGCGGAGTCCGATGTTGCAGCGGCACCGGCCGACCCGGCTCCCCCGGCTGCAAAACCGGAAAAACCGGCTGCTGCGACTCCGGTTCCTCCGGCAGCCGAACCGGCAGCTCATGTCCCCGGAAGACAGCAGATTGCCTCACCGGCTGCACGTCGTCTGGCCCGCGAGAAGGGTGTTGACCTGAACACTGTTCATACGGCCGACCCGCTTGGACGGATCCGTGCCAATGATGTTGCCCGACAGCCTGAGGCTGCACCAGCGCCGGCGCCGGCTGCCAAACCTCTGTTCATTGATCAGCAGGATCCCGGGAAACCGGTCGAACGGATCAAAATGACGCGTCGGCGTCAGACAATCGCCTCAAGACTGGTTGCGGCGCAGCACGAAGCAGCGATGCTGACGACATTCAATGAAGTGGACCTGACGGCGATTATGGCGATCCGCAAGCGCCGGAAAGAAGCGTTCATTAAAGAACACGATGTGAAGCTCGGCTTTATGTCCTTCTTCACGAAAGCGGTAGTCGGCGCACTGAAGAGCTTCCCGCTGCTGAACGCGGAAATCAGCGGTACGGATCTGATCGTGAAAAAATATTATGATATCGGCATTGCCGTGGCGACCGATCAGGGGCTGGTTGTACCTGTCGTCCGTGACGCCGACCGGCTGAACTTTGCGGAGATTGAACAATCCATCAAAGATCTGGCCGTCAAGGCACGGACGAACAAACTGACATTCAGCGATCTTAAAGGCGGGACATTCACGATCACAAATGGCGGGACGTTCGGTTCGCTGCTGTCCACGCCGATTATCAACGCACCGCAGGTCGGCATCCTCGGCATGCATGGGATCAAGAAACGTCCGATCGCTGTCGAAACGCCGGAAGGGGATAAAATCGAGATTCGGCCGATGATGTATATTGCCCTGTCCTATGACCACCGGATTGTCGACGGAAGTGAAGCGGTCCGCTTTCTCGTGATTGTCAAAAAACTGCTGGAGGATCCGGAAACGCTCCTGCTGGAGAGCTGATCAGGAAATAGTGTATATGCACGTGTAAAACAGCGCTATACCCTTCCGGGGATAGTGCTGTTTTTGCGAATGTGTATGATTTCCGTCACACAGAGCGTCCCAATTCGCCGGATTATCTTGTATAATTAGTGTAGAAGAAGGCCTTATTAAAAAGTTCATTAAATAAGGGCGTGAATGCAGTGGTAAATAAAACGGATCCGACGCAGATTCAAACAAATAACACGACGATGTTTTCTGACCGGAATCTTGAACTAATTCAATCAATAATGAATAAGGCGGAATTTAAAAAGGGTGCCAATATCTACTGGGAGGGGGACGCAGCGGATAAGCTCTACTTTCTGATTGAGGGCCGCGTAAAATTATTTAAGTCGGCCTATGACGGAAAGGATCTGGTCCTGCACTATTTTATACCGGGCGATCTGTTCGGCGAACTGAATTGTTTCGGGTTTGAGGACTATTCGTTTACGGCCCATGCAATTACGGACTGCGTCGTCGGCGTGATCGCAGAACGCGATCTGGAGGCACTGCTCATGCCCAATTCGAGCCTATCCTTCGAATTCATGAAATGGATCGGTCTGATGAGCCGCTATACGGAGATTAAACTTCGCGACCTGCTGTTTTACGGGAAAAACGGTGCGCTTGCCTCAACTTTGCTGCGGATGGCCCATGGTTACGGAAAACGGGAAGCAGACGGTATCCACTTCTCGATCAGCCTGACCAACACGGATCTGGCGCAGTTGATCGGCTCAACCCGCGAAACGGTCAACCGGATGCTGCAATCCTGGAAGAGTGATGGTGCGATTGACTATGCACACGGGACGATTGTACTTCGTGATCTGGGTTACATCAAGGCGATCTGCCACTGTGAAGACAAATGTCCGATGAATATCTGCAGGCTGTGACGGACTGGCCGAACGTGTCACAAGAAGCGATCGATTTAAGGAAAAGGCACTGAGCAAGCATTGAGAGAATAAGAAAATCTCAATGTTTCAGTTCATTGAATTAAAGGTGACGGAATTGAAAGCAGCAGGAAGAAAAATTTTTGCCGTTCTGATCGCATTGCTGCTGGTTGCCGGCTGTGATGCCGGGTCGGGAACGGGTTCATCCTCTCATGCGGAACCGGCCTCATCGCCGGATCAAAGTACACTGTCAACGTCTACGGATAACGAATCGTCGACGGCGGGTAATTCAAGTTCCAGACCGGCGGGAGCCCCGATACATAAAGCGAAGAAAAAGGCGAAAGCCAAAGTTCCAGGCGTGCCGGCCCGGGTGGTCAAGGTAGTCGACGGGGATACGTTTGACGTGATTTATCACAAAAAGGTGACCACCGTCCGTATTCTTCTGATCGACACGCCGGAAACGCATCATCCGATTCTCGGTGTCCAGCCTTATGGTCCGGAAGCGAGCCGTTATGCGCATCAGCTATTGGACGGAAAGACAGTCAATCTGGAAGTCGCCGTTAACGGGGGAAGAGACAAATATGGCCGTCTCCTTGCTTATGTCTTTGTCGGCGGCAAGTCCTATGAAGGGCTGCAGCTCTCGAAGGGCCTGGCGCGGGTTGCTTATATTTTCCCGCCGAACACGAAATATCTGGATCAGTACCGGGCGGATGAAGCAGCAGCACGGCAGAAAAGACTGAATATCTGGTCGGTCAGCGGATACGCCGGGGCAGACGGCTTTCACCCTGAAGTCATGAAGGGAACGGCTGCTTATAAGGAGATTCATCGCGGAACACAAAGCCGCCGGGGGAATTCTTCAAAATCCTCGGCAGCTTCGGCTTCCGGCGGTTTCCCGCCGGACAGTTCGGGAAATTGCAGCGGTGGGATTAAAGGGAATATTTCGGATCGCGGGAAGATCTATCATCTGCCATCGGAACGGTATTATAAAGTCACAAAAGCAGAAATCTGCTTCAGGACGCGCTCAGCAGCGGCTAATGCCGGATTTCGTGCTTCACGGGCAAGATGAATCATAGATGCAGACAGCGCCGGCGGTTCGCTACCGCCGGCGCTGTCTGCATCAGGTACGCATTGCATTTATTGCTGCTGCTGCTCCTGTGCCTGCAATTGAACTTCTTTTTTGACAGCATTGTAAGCCGTATCCAGATTGCGTATCCGGCGAATCAGTTCAAAATTTTTATTGATCCGGTCCTGAATGATTGCGGAGACAACGGTATGATAATAACTGTTGAGCGTCTGATTAGGCGTCATTCGGCCGTTGTTTTTACTGATCTGAAGCTGCAGCGCGCTTTTAAAATAGTCTACACTGAAAAGATTCGAATCCATGACTTTCACTCCCTGTAACAAGTCTTCATCCACCATAGCCCGACTAATGGATGGTATGTCAGCTGACGATCGTCCATTCATGTTCACCGCCGTGAACCTGTGTAAACATCTCCGCGGTCCTGGCCGCCAGTTTCCTCGCTTCCTGGGCCGACATGGACGGGCGGAGATAGACGATCTGCAGCGCATTTTTCGTCTTTTCCGTGACACAGGTGCGCTTCGAGTCGACAATCGGACTGCCGAATGCGCCTGCGCTGTCGGCCGAAACAATTTTATTTTCCATGTGCATCACCCGTCCGTTCAGGCCGTCATACCGGTCTTCGGCACCGCCGATTTTCAGCTGCACTGGCAGTTTCACCCGATCAAGATCATAGATCCCCAGTGGAATGCCGTACTGGACACTGAAGAAGTTATTCAGATCGACTGCCGAATGAATTTGGTGCGGCTGTCCGTCGCGCCTGATCTTCCGGAGAAGCGCTTCCTGCGACGGACGGTATCGGGAAGGGTCCGTCCCGACCTTTCGAAACACGGCGCGCCATTCGCTTACACCCGGAACCTCCTGAATGGGCTGGTCTTCCAGCGACAATCTGATATTCTCATAGTAGAGCGGCAGCCGTTCAGAAATGATTGGCGGTATGTCGGAGATCACGATATGCTGATAGCAGATGACAGCAGCTTTAAAATCCGGAATGACTTGTTTTAATGATGCTGAAATAGATACGTCACACATGGCGAACCTCCTGACACGAGCATTTTCTGTTTTCAGTTTACCACATATTGATTCCGTTCAAGACACAACTGAGGTGATCATTGACGATGAAAGTAAAAGAAGAACTGCTTGTTTCCACGGTTTCCTCACCGGTCGGTCTGCTGACGCTGGCTTTTTACCGCGACCGGCTCTGCCACATTGATTTCGGCACGGCGGAGGATACAACAGCCGGACTGATTCACTGGGCGAAGCGGAACGGTTTGCCGGCGTCGGTCAGTGACGTTTCGCAGGCCGGTGAACAGGCGGCGGAACAGCTTCATGACTATTTTTCCGGCAGACGAAAAACTTTCGATCTTGATCTTCTGTTGATCGGAACGGCCTTCCAGAAAGAGGTCTGGAAGGCACTGGCGGCTATTCCTTACGGGGAAACACGGACGTATAAAGATGTTGCGGTGGCGGTCGGAAGGCCGAAAGCGATTCGTGCCGTCGGCGGTGCGAATCACAGAAATCCGCTTCCAATCGTCATTCCCTGTCACCGGGTCATCGGGACGAACGGGGCACTTGTCGGCTACGGTGGCGGTCTGGACCGGAAGAAGCGTCTGCTGGAGCTTGAAAAGCCGGGTAAAATCAAGGCCGTTTCTTCGTCACTTTCCTGAAACGTCCACGCCTGCCGGATTCCGACGTATTCACCGGACATATCCCGCATAGTTTAGGCATGAGTGGTGAAAGCGGGTGAAAGCGTGAACGGACAGGACAGTTTCAACGCGTATCTGCGCGGCCTTGGCGACTGGTGGGTCGGGCGATCAGATGGGCCGGCCTTATTTGCGGCTGCCGAAGAGCGTCTTTGCAACATGCGCAAAATCAATGAGCTGAAAGAACGCGGGGCCGTGATTGAAAAGGCTGTGGTTCGTGTCGGAGAAAAACGGGTCACAGAGAAACGGGAAGATCAGGTGATCGACTATCAGTTCCATATTCAGTGGCTGATCCGGCAAAGCGCTTCGCTTTATCTGGAAGAAAAAATAGAAAACAGGCAGGCCGTGGTCCGCGGCGGGCTCCTCGTTTCGGACAGCCGGATGCCGGCGGCACTACCTGACAGGCACAGGCAACCGATTGTTCTGGCCGACCGGCCGGCCGATCTGTTCCGCGGCGGGCGGAGATATAACCGGCGCGAAGCCGTCCGATATGCCGAACTCTGGTGGAACCGGCGCAATCCTGCGTATCCTCAGGTAGAAAATGACTGTACCAACTTTATCTCGCAATGTCTGCATGCCGGCGCCATTCCGATGTGGGGCCGGCCGGTCCGGAGCCGCGGCTGGTGGCATCAGCGGTCGAGCTGGAGTTTCAGCTGGGCGGTGGCCAACAGCCTGCGCTGGTATCTGAGCCGCAGCGGCAACGTGATCGGGGCGACCGAGAAGGAACGTGCGGATCAACTCGTTCCCGGCGACGTCATTTGCTACGATTTCAACGGCGACGGGCACTGGAACCACAATACCATCGTGACGGCACTGGACGCATCCGGCCAGCCGCTGGTGAATGCCCACACCTATGATACACGGAACCGTTACTGGAGTTATACAGATTCACCGGCGTGGACGCCGAAAATACACTACAAATTTTTTCATATTGAAGACGACGTCTGAACAGCCGCCTCCTATGGTATAATAAATGAGCCCGTCTGACGGTGGATCAGTGGCCGGAACCTGCCGCTTTTCACCGGAAAAGGGCTACGAATTTTAAAGATGGTTGAGGGCATCGTCAAACCCTGCTCAGGCAGGCTGATGCCGCAGAGGTGTTTTTTCAAAATGGGTATTCATGTTGTGTTGTATCAGCCGCTGATTCCGCCAAATACCGGCAATATTGCCAGAACCTGTGCCGGCACGCACAGCTCGCTGCATCTGATCCGGCCGCTCGGCTTTTCGACAGACGACAAGCATCTGAAACGTGCCGGTCTGGACTACTGGCCGTCGGTGGATCTTCATTATTATGATTCGCTGGATGACTTTTTCACAAAGCATCCGGAGGGTGAGCGGTATCTGGTCGAGACGGACGGCAGCCGGCCCTACAGCGAATTTGATTACAGCGACCCGGCGAAAGATTACTATTTCTTTTTCGGCCGGGAAACGACCGGACTTCCGAAGCCGTTTATCCGCGCGTATCGCGACCGCTGCGTCCGGCTGCCGATGACTGATAAAATCCGATCATTGAATCTGTCCAATTCAGCGGCAATTATCATCTATGAAGCACTGCGCCAGCAGCACTTTCCGGATCTGACCTGAACCGGCTGCGATGATTTTGCAGGTGTCCGTACCAGATTTAATGAAAGATTGCCGAGTCCCCGCATACACTCTTAACTACTAGGGTGAATCTTTTCTGGGGGGATTCGATGAACTTTCTTGATAAGCTGAAACAATTCCGCGACTATGAGGAACAACTGAAGTGGGAAGGCACTTTTGCAGACTACCTGGAACTGGTCAGGAAAAACCCGGTGATCGCCCAATCCGCGCATTCACGAGTGTATCAGATGATCACCTCTGCAGGGGTGACCGAGAAGGATGGGCATAAGCAGTACCACTTTTTTGACGGACAGATTTACGGACTTGAAGAAGCCATCGAGCGGCTCGTGGAGGAATATTTCCATCCGGCGGCCAAACGCCTCGATGTAAAAAAACGGATTCTGCTCCTTATGGGGCCGGTCAGCGGCGGGAAGTCGACGATCGTGACGATGCTGAAACGCGGGCTCGAACGGTACTCCTGGACAGATGAAGGCGCCGTCTACGCGATTAAGAACTGCCCGATGCATGAGGACCCGCTCCACCTGATTCCGCCGCATCTGCGTGAAGACTTTTATCAGGAAACGGGTATCCGGATCGAAGGAAACCTGTCGCCGCTGAATGCCATGCGTCTGGAAAACGATTATAATGGAAAAATTGAAGATGTGACCGTCGAACGGATTTTTCTCTCGGAGGACAAGCGGATCGGTATCGGGACGTTCAGCCCGTCGGATCCGAAGTCGCAGGATATTGCCGATCTGACCGGCAGTATCGACTTTTCAACGATTGCTGAATTCGGATCGGAATCGGATCCGCGGGCATATCGGTTCGACGGTGAACTGAACAAAGCAAACCGCGGTCTGATGGAATTCCAGGAAATGCTGAAATGTGATGAGAAATTTCTCTGGCATCTGCTGTCCCTGACGCAGGAAGGAAATTTCAAAGCAGGGCGGTTCGCACTGATTTCTGCGGATGAGCTGATCGTCGCCCACACCAACGAAACAGAATACAGGACATTCATCAGTAACAAGAAAAATGAGGCGCTGCACTCGCGAATGATCGTGATGCCGGTTCCTTATAATCTGAAAGTCAGCGATGAGGAGCGAATCTATCAGAAACTGATCTCGGAGAGTGATGTGGCGAATGTTCATATTGCGCCGCACGCGCTGCGCACAGCCGCAGTGTTCTCCATCCTCACGCGGCTTAAGGAAACCAAAAGCAACGGGATTGATCTGGTCAAAAAGATGCGCCTCTATGACGGTGAGCTGGTTGAAGGATTCAATGCGGCCGACATTAAAGAGCTGCAGAATGAATTTTCTGATGAAGGCATGAGCGGAATCGATCCGCGGTATGTCATCAACCGGATCTCTTCGGCAATCATCCGCAAGGGCGTTCCGTCGATCAATGCGCTCGACATCCTCCGTTCGATTAAAGAGGGGCTCGACCAGCATCCGTCGATTACCGATGAAGACCGCAACCGTTACTTTGAATTTATCGCCATTGCCCGGCGGGAATATGATGAGCTGGCCAAGCGTGAGGTGCAGAAAGCCTTTGTCTATTCCTTTGAAGAATCGGCAAAGACCCTGATGGATAACTATCTGGATAATGTTGAAGCCTACTGCAACAGCAATAAGATCTTTGACCCGATTACCGGCGATGAGGTCGATCCGGATGAGAAACTGATGCGGTCGATCGAGGAACAGATCGGTATTTCAGAAAATGCCAAGAAGGCGTTCCGTGAAGAGATCCTGATCCGTATCTCCGCTTACGCGCGCAAGGGCAAACGATTCAACTATCAGTCTCATGAACGACTGAAAGAAGCGATTCAGAAAAAACTGTTTGCGGATCTCAAAGATGTTGTTAAAATTACAACATCGAGCAAAACGCCTGATGAGACGCAGTTGAAACGCGTCAATGAAGTTATTGCCCGGCTTGTGGATGAGTACGGCTACAATTCAACGTCGGCGAACGAACTACTAAGATATGTAGGCAGTCTGCTCAATCGATGAGTTCCGGAATTCAGATACCTGTCCGGACCGGATTGGATTTCCGACAGGGCAGCGATCCGAAAAAGAGAAAGTTGATGAAATGCACGAATGAAGGAAATCTGGAGCTGGATCAAGGCCATTGTGATCGCACTGATCGTCGTGGCACTTGTCCGGCAGTTTATTTTCAGCAATTATATTGTCAGTGGAGAATCGATGATGCCGACGCTTCAGAACGGCAACCGGCTGATCGTCAGCAAGCTTGACTACACGTTCGGGAAACCGCATCGTTTTGATATCATTGTGTTCCATGCGACACCGACCGACGACTATGTCAAACGGATCATCGGGCTGCCCGGAGACCGGATCGAGTATCACAACGATCAGCTGTATGTGAACGGGAAACCGGTGCCTGAGCCTTATCTGAAGGCCTACAAAGCCAATCTGCCGAAGGGCACCGATCTGACCGGAAACTTTACACTCAAAGGCTATACAGGGAAAACTGTTGTGCCGAAAGGGAAACTCTGGGTGATGGGCGATAACCGGCAGAACAGTGAAGACAGCCGGTATTTCGGTTTCGTTGATGAGAAACGGGTCGTCGGCAAAGTCGCTTTCCGTTATTGGCCGACAAATGTCTGGGGAACCGTTCATCTCGTAGCCTGGATTCGATAATTTGGATTTTTTTGAAAAGCAGCGACCGGTTTTTCCGGGCGCTTTTTCACTTTTTGGGAAGGGCACTTTGACAGGGGTCTTCTCTGAATCAGGGACAATAAGAAAAGCGCCCCGCTGCCGGAGCGCTTTTCTCCATACCTTATTGAGTCAGATCACGGCGTTTTCTGTATCCTTTTTGAAAAAGTATTTCATGGCATGGTAGACATCACTCTTCTGCTTCAGAATATAAGAGTGAAAGGCATCATGACCGATATTCCGGTATGCGCCCATCAGCGTGCTGGAACGGTGATAAGGGTTAATCTCGCCGTAGCCGAAGAAATCGGTCAGTTCCATAATCTCATTAACGAGCCGGACACATTTGGGATTATCCGAAGAGAGATTGTCGCCGTCGGAGAAATGAAACGGGTAGACGTTATATAAGGAAGACGGGTATTTCGAGTCGATCAGTTCGAGCGCTTTGATGTAGGCCGACGAGCAAATGGTTCCGCCGCTTTCTCCTTTTGAAAAGAAATCCTCTTCACTGACGACGGTCGCCTCGGTGTGGTGGGCGATGAACTGAATCGACACTTTTTCATATTTGGTGCGCAGGAACCGGGTCATCCAGAAGAAGAAGCTGCGGGCAATATATTTTTCCCAGACGCCCATGGAGCCGCTTGTGTCCATCATCGCCAGGACGACCGCTTTACTTTCCGGCTTGATGATCGTGTCCCATGTCTTGAACCGCAGATCCTCATCCCGGATTGGATAGATCTGCGTTTTCCCGTCACGGGCATTTCTCTTGATCGCAGAAAGTATGGTACGCCGTTTGTCGATGTTGCCCATCAACCCTTTGCGACGAATATCCCGGTAATCGATATGATCGACGACGATTTCCGGTTCCTGTTTCTGTTTCAAATGGGGCAGTTCGAGCTCGTTGAAGAAAAGATTTTCAATTTCCATGATCGATACGTTCGCTTCATAGTAATCAATTCCCGGCTGGCTTCCTGCGCCTTTACCCTTGCCGGGACCTTGCCCGGCGCCCGGCTTCTTGCCCGGTGCCCTGGCGATTACGTCGCCGACTTTGCTGTTGCCCTTGCCCTGGCCGACATGTTTCGCTTTATCATAGTTGTATCGCAGCTTGTACTCGTCGAGTGAACGAATCGGTATCCGTGTCGTCTTTTTCCCGTCCGACAGAATGATGCTTTCGCTGCTGACCAGATCAGGAAGATTATTTTTAATGGCTTCTTTAACCTTCTCCGAATGCCGGCGCTGATCCTGTTCGCCCTTCCGGTGCAGATCCCACTGCTCTTCCGAAATCAGAAAGTTTTTCAACGTAGTTTTCCCCTCCTGGTCGTTCTCCGCCTGGCATTGTCTCACAGGCTTATTGATCCAGTTTATGATGCTGAAGCGTAAATCTTGACTCAATTGATACACTTATCTGAGCGCTTCCTGAATTCATAGAATTGTAAAGAAACCAAAGTTTATGACCGAAACAGCCGGATGATTTTTCTCGTTTCGAAACAGGTCGTGGTAAAATGGCATTATGAAGAAAGAGAAGGGTTGTCTGTAAATGATAAAGGCCATTATTTTTGACTTTGATGGTGTCATTCTTGACAGTGAACGGATGATGTACCTGGTTATGACGAAAATGTTCCATGACTATCAGACAGAACTTCCGCTCAGCCTGTGGAGTCAGGCCATCGGCACCCAGCACGGGTTTGACTCAATCAAATATCTGGAAGATAAGGCGCATGTGCAGATCAAGCGTGATGATTTTATTGCGAAAAGGGATGAGCTGTTCCACCAGCTTATCGAAAAAGAGGATGTGCTTCCCGGGGTCCGGTCGGTGCTCAGACAGGCACGGGAACTGGGGCTGAAAATCGGTCTTGTGACGAGTTCAAGAGGCGACTGGCCGCTGAAACATCTGAAACGGCTCGGTATCTCCGGCTACTTTCAGACGATTAAATCGACGGATGACGTTCAGCGGGTGAAGCCGGATCCTGCTTTATATCTTCAGATCCTGGAAGATCTTGAGGTTTCGCCGAAGGAAGCGCTGGCGATTGAGGACTCATTCAACGGTTCGCTGGCGGCAAAGAAAGCGGGCATGACCTGCATTGTTGTGCCGAATGCGGTCACCAAACAGCTGCCGTTCGGCCATGTGGACGGCTGCTTCAATTCGCTTCAGGACGTCCGTCTGAAACGGCTGATCCAGTACTTTTCGCTTCCCGTAAAACGATAGGGGCAAATAAACGGCTTTTCAGTGAAAACGATGCCGCCGCCGCTGCCCTTTTTGTTATATAATAGAGTCGAGATTGATGTTATTTACTTCCAAACGGGGTGTAACAATGAGCTGGAAAACAGTTTATGAAAAATGGAACAGTGATCCGCAGCTGGATCCGGATCTGAAGAAGCAGCTGGACGAGATCGCCGGCGATCCGGCAAAACTGGAAGACTGCTTCTACAAAAATCTGGAATTCGGTACAGGCGGCATGCGCGGAGAGATCGGTCCGGGCACGAACCGCCTGAATATTTATACGGTACGGAAGGCTTCCGAAGGGCTGGCAAGATATATTGAACACGCCGGTGAAGATGCAGTGAAGCGCGGCGTGGTTATCGCTCATGATCCGCGTCACTTCTCACCGGAATTCACTCTGGAAGCGGCCAAAACATTAGGCGCCCATGGAATTAAAACATTTATTTTCGACAGTTTACGGCCGACGCCTGTGCTTTCCTTTGCCGTCCGTTATCTTCATACGTATTCCGGAATTGTGATTACTGCCAGTCATAATCCGCCGCAGTACAACGGCTATAAAGTTTACGATCAGTTCGGCGGTCAGCTTCCGCCGGCTGAAGCGGATGATGTCATTCGCTTTGTCGGGACCGTGGAAGATGAGCTTAAAGTCAAGGTCGGCGACGAAGACGAACTGAAGGCGAAGGGCCTGCTCGAAGTCGTCGGCAAGAAAGTAGACGATGCCTATCAGGAAAAGCTGAAGACACTGTCGCTGAATCCGGACGTGATCAAAAAGGTCGGACCGGATCTGAAAATTGTGTTCACACCACTTCACGGGTCGAGTTACCATCCGGTGATCAATGGTCTGAAAAACTGGGGTTTCACCAACGTCACGGTGGTTAAAGAACAGGCCGAACCGGATCCGGAGTTCTCGACGGTGAAATCGCCGAACCCTGAGGAACACGCGGCATTCAAGCTGGCCATCGGTTACGGCAAGAAGATCGATGCCGATATTCTGCTTGGGACGGACCCCGATTCCGATCGCCTCGGTGTGGCGGTCAAGAATGATGCCGGTGAATACACGGTACTTACCGGCAACCAGACCGGCGCCATTCTCCTTAACTATCTGCTGACGCAGCGCAAGGCGAAGGGGCAGCTTCCGAAAAACGGTATTGTCGTCAAGACCATTGTGACTTCGGAAATTGGCCGGGTTATTGCTGCAGCATTCGGCATTCCGACGGTGGATACGCTGACCGGTTTTAAATTCATCGGTGAGAAAATTCATCAGTATGAAGTCAGCGGTGCGCACCAGTTCTTATTCGGCTATGAAGAGAGCTATGGCTGCCTGATCGGTTCATTCGTACGCGACAAGGATGCGGTTCAGGCGTCTGTATTTGCCGCAGAAGCGGCCGCTTACTATAAATCTAAAGGCCAGTCGCTGTACGACGCGCTTCAGGAGATCTACAAGACATACGGCTATTTCGAAGAGGGTCTGGAATCCATCACCTTGAAAGGCATCTCCGGCAAGGAGGAAATCAATGCGATTATGGATGACTTCAGAAATCATCCGCCGGTTGAAGCGGCCGGAGCCAAAGTGGCGACGATTGAGGATTATGAGCAATCGGTCAGCACGGATGCTGCTTCGGGCAAGAAAACAAAGATCACGCTGCCGGTATCTAACGTGCTGAAATATAAGCTGAGTGATGATTCCTGGTTCTGCCTGCGTCCGTCGGGTACCGAACCGAAAATCAAGTTTTATTTCGGTGTTAAGGGGAAAGACGCGTCCGACCGTGACAGCAAGTTTGCTGCATTGAAGTCGGCCGTCATGGATCGGGTTCACCATCTTGTCAATAAATAATTAGGTAGAAAACAGAGGAGTTCTGGTCCCGGGCTCTGCACGACGCCCTGAGCAAACTCCTCTGTTTTTGTCTATAATATAGGTAGTTTCCATGAAAACATTCGCGCAGGAGAATGGCTTGCTTTCAGCTGCTTCGTTTTTTAGTGCGGCAAGGCTTCGGCGAATGCTTTTTTGTTCAGTGATTCAGTGGCATTTTAAATATGGAGTATGTGTTTCAGGAGGAACTCATGAATAAGTTACAGCAGGAAATCAGCCGGCGGCGCACATTCGCGATCATTTCCCATCCGGATGCAGGGAAAACGACGTTAACCGAAAAGCTGCTGGTTCTGGGCGGTGCGATACGTACTGCGGGTGCGGTCAAATCGCGCAAAGCGGAGAAGTTTGCGACGTCGGACTGGATGGAACTTGAGAAGAAACGCGGCATCTCGGTCACTTCCAGTGTGATGCAGTTTGAGTATGACGACTATAAGATTAATATTCTGGATACGCCGGGACACCAGGATTTCAGTGAAGACACGTACCGGACACTGATGGCCGTCGACAGTGTGGTCATGATCATCGATGCGGCGAAAGGCGTCGAGCCGCAGACGATTAAGTTATTCAAGGTGTGCCGTGACCGCGGCATTCCGATTTTTACCTTTATCAATAAGCTGGACCGGGACGGCAGGGATCCGCTGGAACTTTTTGAAGAGATTGAAAAGGTACTCGGCATTGAGTCCTATCCGATTAATTATCCGATCGGCATGGGCCGCTCCTTCCGCGGTGTCTATGACCGTCAGGAACATAAAATCGAATGGTACAATGAGAAACGGGAACGGCAGGTCCAGAAACTGGATGAGGTCGATGAATTGTCGACCATTCTGAAGGGCCAGGTTGATGATTATACCCTCAGCCAGCTGGAAGAAAATCTGATGCTTCTGGACGAAGCGGGCTCCACCTACGATTTTGAGCGGATCAAAGCCGGTAAGCAGACACCGGTCTTTTTCGGAAGCGCCATTTCCAGTTTCGGTGTGCCGACCTTTCTTGAGCACTATCTGAAGATGGCACCGGGACCGCAGCCGCGCCGGTCCAGCGCAGGTATTGTTCAGCCGGATGACCCGCGCTTCTCTGGTTTCGTCTTTAAAATCCAGGCCAATATGAATCCGTCGCACCGGGACCGTATTGCCTTTCTCCGCATTGTTTCCGGAAAATTTGAACGCGGCATGAACGTCTATCTCGACCGGACCGGCAAACAGCTGAAACTCGCGCAGCCGCAGCAGTTCTTTGCCGACAGTCGGGAACTGATCGATGATGCCTATCCTGGCGACATCGTCGGGCTGTACGATACAGGATTCTATCAGATCGGCGACGCCGTCTGTTCGGAGAAGGAGACGTTCAATTTCGGTGCGCTGCCGCAGTTCTCTCCGGAACATTTTGCCAAAGTGCGGGCAAAAGACGCGATGAAACAGAAACATTTTCTGAAAGGCGTCAGCCAGCTCGCCCAGGAAGGCGCCATACAGGTATACAAAACGCCTTACGAGGAGACGATTCTCGGCGTTGTCGGGACACTGCAGTTCGACGTGTTTGTCTACCGGATGGAAGCCGAGTACGGAGTAAAGCTGGACATTGAACGGATGCCGCATCAGGTGGCCAAGTGGATTGTCAGCCGCGACGACGCTGAAGCGCTGCGGCGGAATTCGAATAATCTCGTCGTAACGGATTATAAGGATCGACCGGTGATCATTTTTGAAAATGATTTTTCGCTCCGCTGGTTTCAGCAGAAGCATCCGGAAATCGAACTGCGCGATTCCAGTCATAATCTGTAAGCCAATTGAAGAAGTAAAAAAACAGGGGACACGGTCTCCTGTTTTTTTTTATCAACACGGCGGCTGTGCGGGACATTATTTTCCAGAATATGGTGTTCGGCTGGATTTTGCGCGCTGACGGCTGGATTTTGCACGCTGACCGCTGGATTTCACGCGCTGACGGCTGGATTTTGTGCGCTGACGGCTGGATTTCAGGATTTTTTTGAACGATCTGCCTTATTCAGACGAATTACTTATGACTGGACGAAGAGATGGTGGCACAAAAAAAGAAAAGCCGTGTTATACGGCTCTTCTTAAGGTTCTCTAATCATCTATCCATAATCTCAGGCAGCAAGTATTGCTTGCCACAGGAGGGACAGACGCTTATTTTTCAATCCGGTCGCTCAGTTCCTGGCGTACCTCTTTAGCAGCTTCCACCATGTTCTTCAGAGCCGGGATCGCTTCTTCCGGCTTGCGCGTTTTCAGACCGCAGTCCGGATTGATCCAGAAGATTTTCGGATCGAGCACTTTAAGCGCCCGTTCGGCGTACGATTTAATCTCATCAACACTGGGAATGCGCGGGCTGTGGATGTCGTAGACACCAAGCCCGATTCCTTTTTTGTATTTAAAATCTTCAAAAGTTGAGATGATCTCGCCGTGGCTTCTTGCCGCTTCAATCGAAATGACGTCGGTATCGAGCGCGTCAATCGCCTCAATGATCTCGTCAAACTCGGAATAACACATATGTGTGTGAATTTGCGTGTCATTATTGACAAATGAGGTTGCCAGGCGGAAGGCATAGACTGCATTGTGCAGATATCCCTTCTTCTTTTCTTCTTTCAGCGGCAGACCTTCGCGCAGGGCGGGTTCATCCACCTGAATCATGCGGATATCCGCTTCTTCGAGCGCGTGCACTTCTTTCTGCAGGGCCAGAGCGATCTGGTTGAAGACATCAGCCTGTGGAATATCGTTCCGGACAAACGACCAGTTGTAGATCGTGACCGGTCCGGTAAGCATGCCTTTAACCGGCAGCCGGGTCAGCGACTGAGCAAAGGCGCTCTCCTTCACGGTCATCGGACCTGTCCAGGCGACGTCTCCGAAAATCAGCGGCGGTTTGACGCAGCGTGATCCATATGACTGAACCCAGCCGAACCGGGTAAACGCAAATCCGGCCAGTTTCTCGCCGAAATATTCGACCATATCGTTCCGCTCGAATTCGCCATGGACGAGCACATCGATGCCGATTTCCTCCTGGATTTTGATCCATCTGGCGATCTCGTCCCGGATAAACTGATCGTACTGTGCCTTCGTCCATTCACCCTTGCGCAGGTTGCGTCTCGCCTGTCGGACTTCTGTTGTCTGCGGGAAACTGCCAATCGTTGTCGTCGGCAGGAGCGGAAGATTAAACGCATCCGCCTGAATCTGCTGCCTGAGCCTGTAGGAGCCGGGGCGGGTCGGCAGGTCGTCCCCAAGCTGATCGAGTTCTTTCCGGACAGCCTGGTTGTTCCTGTGGGCGGATTGCTGGAGCGTCTCAATATCTTTTTTATTGGCCTCAAGCAGTCCGGTAATGGCAGCTTTGCCTTCGTTCAGCCCGTGAGTCAGCGTTACTGCTTCACCAAGCTTCTCATCCGCGAATGCCAGTGCGTTTTTCAGCACGGGATCCAGCTCTTTTTCATTTGTAATGGTGACCGGCACATGCAGAAGACTCGATGACGGTGTGACCCAAAGCTTATCTTTTCCACCGGCGGCCTGAAGCAGTGTTTCAAGTTCGGCAAAGGTCGCGGAAAGATCATTCTTCCAAACATTGCGTCCGTCGATGACACCGGCGGCGAGCACTTTATCGGCAGGGAACCCGTATTTTTTAACAGCAGCAAGGTTGGCGGCTTTCCCATAGACAAAGTCAAGCCCGATGCCGTCAACAGGAAGCTGAACGATGTCGCGATAAGCATCAACAGCTTCGAAATAGGTCTGGAGCAGCAGTTTCAATCCGGGAACGCCATTCTTGATCTGCTGATAAACAGGTTTAAAGACGGCCAGGTCTTCCTCAGGCAGCGTCTTAACAAGAATCGGTTCGTCGATCTGGACCCATTCGGCGCCGGCCTGATGCAGCTCATTCAGTACTTTGATGTAGAGCGGGATCAGGGCGTCCAGCAGAGTCCGGAAGTGCTCCTGATCATAGCCCTTTGACAGTTTCAGCAAAGTGATCGGGCCGAGAATCACGGGCTTTGCCGTAATGCCCAGTTCCTGCTTCGCTTCCTGAAACAAATCGAGGAGCCGGTTTCTCGTGATCCGCGGCTGCGTCCGGTTGCTGATCTCCGGCACGATATAGTGATAGTTCGTATCGAACCATTTGGTCATTTCCGATGCTTCAGCATCCTTATTGCCGCGGGCAATGGAAAAATAGGTTTCCAGAGAAATTTCTTTTTCACCCTGATCGAACCGATCCGGGATCAGTCCGAAAAGGACCGCCGTATCCAATACGTGATCATAAAGACTGAAGTCACCGACCGGAATCAGATCGACACCGATGTCACGCTGTTTCTTCAGATAGCTGAGGCGCAGTGCTTTCACCTTTGCCAGAAATTCATCTTTTGAGATTTTGTGCGACCAGAAATGTTCCAGCGCCCTTTTCCATTCTCGCTTTTCCCCGATTCTCGGATAACCCAGATTTGCACTTAATACAGTTGCCATGAACTTGCCCTCCTGTTTAGCGGCTGCAGAAAAATGACTGAATAAAAAACCTCTCCGATAGAATCAGAGAGGCTTTTGTATTCATCCGCACCCTCTTATTTTTCAAAGCCGTCAATCATGACGCTTTGCTGGAATTGGCACCTTTTTCATGAAAATGGAAAGGTTGCCGGGCTTCATTGGGCCAGTCCCTCCGCCGCTCTGAATAAGAGTTAATTAATTTAGTTGCATTTTAGCACGAAAGCGCCAGAGCGTCAATTTTGAATCCGGTCATTGACGTCAAAATCAAGTCTTAGGGGACTCAGGGTGCAGGCCATTGTTCACAAAAAAGTCGATTACAGATCTGGGAAACGGCAATCCTGCAGATAAACTATGCTATCATGAAAAAGTAATTTTTTTAAGATTATGTCTGCTTGTTTTCCGTTGCGGACCCTCGTTTTTCGCTCCGGACAACAGCAAAAACACCCCTCACTATTACAGCGCTTTTCATAAAGAAAGACAAGGAGGCGGCCCGTCACCGGTGCCGGGACTCCAGATTGTTGACCTTTATGCCGATAAATAGTACAGAAGGTTATTGACCGGTTGATTTGAAGGGAGAAGTAGCTACATGTTTTTACGCACCAGGAAAAATACCGAAAGCAGCTGGCTGAAACAGGCGGAAAACGAAACTGTTGCCATTGGCGTCAGCGATCCGAAGATCAAAGAAAAGCTGGACATGCTTGAGTTGACAGCCCATGATCTTCAGTTGTTAAAGGCCCTCCGTCCGTTTGTTGCCAAAGAGATCGATGCGATCGCGGAAAAGTTTTATGCCAGTTTCTATGAGATTGAACCGCTCCGGAAAATCATTGACCGGTACAGTACGGTCGAAAAGCTGAGCAAGACACTTGCCGGCCATATCATGAATTTTTTTGATGGAAAAATCGATGATGCGTTTGTCGAAAGCCGGGCACAAGTCGGGCGCATGCACTATAAGATCAATCTGACACCAAGCTACTATATGGGCACTTTTCAGAATATCCAGTATCATCTGATTCACATTGTCTTTCGTGAGGTCGGGGACCATCCTGCGGCAGAGCAGGCGATTCACGCCATCAATAAAATGATCAGTCTGGAACAGCAGATTGTCCTTGAAGTCTATGACCGGGAATACGCCAGAAATCTGGAAGGGGAATTCGAGCAGGGCCGTCAGGATCTCCGTTCGGGAATGACGCAAATCAGCGGCAGTCTGAACGAGGTGACGAGCCGCACCAGGGCCGCAGTGAAAAAGTTGCAGGATCACTTTAACCTTGTTCAGACAACGGTGCATTCCAGCAGTGAAGAAACGGAAAAGGCTAAGAACCAGGCTTCAGAAGGAAAAGTTCAGCTCGAGCGCCTTCTTGATCAGGTAAGCATGGCCAATCGGTCAATCACGGACATGGGAACGATGGTCGGTCGCCTGAAGCAGGCATCACAGGAAATCGGGCGCGTGACCGACCTGGTCCGGGACATCTCCGAACAGACCAATATCCTGGCGCTGAATTCGGCGATTGAGGCAGCCAGAGCCGGCGAGTACGGTAAGGGATTCAGCGTTGTTTCCGAAGAAATCCGGAAACTCGCTGAAGAGACCAATCAGGCGACAGCACAAATCTCTTCCTTGATTGCAAATTCATCCAGAGTAACCGGGAATGTCGTGACGTCTCTGGCAGATGCCACAGAAATCATTGAAAAAGGAATGAAAGAGTCCAGAGACACGGGGAAAAAGTTTGAACAGATCATCACTGCCGTCGACAGAAGCAACAAACTGTCGAAGAAGGTGGACAGCAATGCGGAAACGCTGGCAGAAATCACGGAACAGATCGGCCAGGGGACAAATACCCTTTCCGATTCAGTCACACGCCTGATGCAGAAACTATAAGACACGCAGACTGGCATTAAAAGACACACAAGACAAAAAACAAACGGACGATGCGAATGAACTGTGCATAGCCCGTTTTTTGTCTTCGGTGGCTATCCTGGACGACGGGCACTTTAATGGAAATAAGGACGATCGTTAGGTAGAATGAAAATAGTTGTTGAAATAGTCGGAAATGATCAAAAAAGAGAGGAAATGCCATGACGCCAAGCCCCGCCTCACATCAATTGATTGCCGATATGATCGACCATGTGGAAACGGTTGTTGTTGGGAAAAGAAAGATTATCAGACTGATCACTGTCGCGCTTCTTGCCGGCGGGCATGTCCTGATCGAGGATATTCCCGGAGTCGGAAAGACCGTTCTTGTCCGGTCGATCGCCAGGTCGATCGGTGCGGATTTCAAACGCATCCAGTTTACACCGGATCTTCTTCCCTCGGATATTACCGGGATGTCCGTGTTCAATCAGAAAACCGGTGAATTCCAGTTCCGGCCTGGTCCGCTGATGGGCAATGTCGTTCTCGCCGACGAGATCAACCGGACTTCGCCGAAGACTCAGTCCGCCCTGCTTGAAGGGATGGCGGAGGGCCGGGTCACCGTGGACGGGACGACACATAAGCTTCCGGATCTGTTCTTTGTGATGGCGACTCAGAACCCGATTGAGTATGAAGGGACGTATGCTTTGCCGGAAGCACAGCTGGACCGGTTTCTTCTGAAACTGTCCATGGGCTATCCGAGCCGGGCAGACGAACTGGCGATTCTTAACCGGCTGTCAGGTGAAAATCCGCTGGAACGCCTGCAGCCGGTGCTCACGATCGAACAGATACTGGAGCTTCGCCGCCAGGTAAGAGAAGTCTATGTTTCTGACAGTATGAAAAATTATTTGCTGGATATTGTTGAAGCAACCCGGCATCATCCGGATATTTACCTTGGCGTCAGTCCGCGCGGCTCGCTGGCTTTTCTGCAGGCGGCACGCGCCTATGCCTTCATCTGCCGGCGGAACTACACAGTTCCGGACGACCTGAAGGAAGTCGCTCCTTATGTACTGGGTCACCGGATTATCCTGCGCGGGGATCAGACCGGCGGGCAGAAAGCTGCCGAACTGATCCGGAGCATTATCGCATCCATCCACGTTCCTGTCCGTACAAAGGAATCCATCCGATGAAACGACGGCTCAGTTCGTTCCGTTTCCTCAAAAATAAATTGCAGCTCAGATTCTGGGCTGCACTGCTTGTTTTTATCCTGATGTTCTATTTTGCTATGGTACAGGGCGGCTTTATCAGCTGGTTCCTTTTCTACACTTTTCTGCCGGTCATGCTTTATCTGACCCTTATTTTCCTTTATCCGCCAAAATGGATCGCAGCGACCCGGATCGTGCCGGGCGGAGAACTGTTCGGCGGTGATCCTGTACCCGTCAAACTGGACCTGAGCCGGAAAGCCGTCATTCCGTTTTTTATGGTTGCGGCCGGTGAGCATCCGGAACCGGATTCCGGCATTCCTGAAGAGGCAGGTTATCCGATGAGACTTGCCTGGATGGGAAAAAATACCTCGTTTACCGGCTGTCTGGCCTCTGTTCCGCGCGGCATTCATACATTTTCGTCCGTACATGTTGCATTCGGGGATCCTTTTGGCTTCTTCCAGAAGAGGTGCACGCTCCCCTGCCGGAGTACGCTGACGGTTTATCCGAAAATCAGACCGGTCGTCCTGTCCGGGCTGAGAAACCGTCTGGATCGTGCCTCGATTTCAGGCGATGCGGATATTTTCCAGTTCAGCGGTTTGCGGGATTACCAGCCGGGTGACCGCCTGTCCTGGATGGACTGGAAAGCGAGTGCGCGAAAAAATGCGCCGGTTGCCCGTCAGTTTGAGCCGGAGGTCGAACATCATGCTGAAGTCGTCCTGTCTTCCTTTAAGGATGATCCGGCAGTGATTTTCGAACGTGCCGTCTCATTTACTGCGTCGATGGTCATCGCCCTGTTGGCAAAGAGTTCCCGGGTGCAGCTGACGGCCGGCGGCGCTTCACCGGTACGGCTTACGCTGCAGGCCTATGGCAAGAAGGAACGTGCAGAACTGCTTCATCTGCTTGCGGGACTGCATCGAAGTGACGGGCAAGGTCGGGACCGTTCTGAAAAAGTGCCGGCAGGACAGACATCCGTCACAGTGATCATGGGGCGCGATCTCGCCGGCCGATCCCTTCACAGGGAAAGGCTCTGTTTTTATTTTTCTGATCCGGTGCAATCTGAGATCAGGGCAGAGGGAATGCCGAAAGGAACCGTTCTTTTTCGCGTTCCCGGAGATGATTTCTCAGCCATTCAGAAGGTGAGTCATTAATGCGAAACAAGTTTCGAAAGTGGCCGCATCTGCTGTCATGGCTCCTGGCCGTATTCATTTTCTGGACATGCGTCCGGCCGGTTATGACGCTGACGATCCTGAACCAGCCTTTACAGCTTTTCCTGTTCTTTTTTATCCCGCTCCTTCTGCTGAGTATCGGGGCGCCATTCTGGCTGGCCGGGCTCGCAGGAATTCTTCAGACCGGGTGGGCCATTCACAACTATTTTTTCAATGATCTGCCGCTGCTGGACAGTCAGTGGCTGGTACGTACCGTTCGTGAGCTGAACAGGAATGCACGGATGGTCTGGCAGGGCAATCTGACCGGTATGTCCGACCTGTTCAGCGCGTTCCTGTTTTATGTGCTCCTGTGGCTGATCTGCGTGGTGGTATGGCGCTGGTTAAAAACAGGCAGACTTTATCTCTATTTTTTTCTGTCTGTGGCAGCGATCAGTATGGTCGATACGTTTACAGATGTAAAAGCCGCGCAGTCACTGCCTTTCGTGATCGTCGCAGGCCTTCTTATGGTCGGCATCGAAAATTACAGCCGGCTGGATGAAGCGGCAGGGCCGGCCGTGAACCGAACCGGTTTCATTAAATGGCTGCTGATCGTGACGGCATCACTTTTTCTTATTCTGGCAACCGGTTTTGCCGGTCCCAAAATGGATCCTCGATGGACAAGCCCGCTCGTCTATCTTCAGAACAAAGGCCTGATCTCCGGCGGACTGCTGACGAGCCAGCGAATCGGTTATGACAGCGATGATACGCGTCTCGGCGGATCACTTGGCATGGATGCCACCGTCCTGTTCACAGCCCGCATCAGCGGTGATGCCGGATACTGGCGCGTGGCCACCAAACATATTTATACAGGAAAAGGCTGGTCGGCCGGGAAAAGCGGTTATTTTGTTCCGCTGGTCGACCGAACACAGAATCTGAACCGCATCGCGCTCTATGGGAAGAATACGAAAACGACGAAACAGTCAGCCCGGCTGACTTTTACCAATGACAGTCCGGCGATTCTTCCCTATATCGGCCAGCCGGCCTCAGTAGCGGCATCAAATCCAACCTTGAAAATCAATCCGGATGCGGGCCAGGTGCTGACGGCAGATGAAAAACCGGTTCGTACGGAAACCATCAGCTATCTGCAGCCGGTCTACCAGATTCCCAGCTTGCGCCGGGTTAAGGGGAGTCCGGATCCTGAGTCGATCCGAAGCCGTTATCTGCAGCTTCCCGGAGAACTTCCGGATCGCGTGCGCACCCTGGCCCGGAAACTGACCGCAAAGAGTACCAACCGCTATGATGCAGTTATGGCGGTGATGAACTATCTGAAATCGCCGCGCTTCTCCTATTCCACGGATCAGGTGCCGCGGCCCGCCGGGAATCAGGACTATGTTGACCAGTTCCTGTTTACTTCACGGACCGGCTACTGTGATAATTTTTCGACTTCCATGGTTGTCCTGCTGCGATCGGCGGGGATACCGGCGCGGTGGGTCAAAGGGTTTACTTCCGGAGAATATACCGGACAAACCGAAGCAAGAGTCAATGGAAAGACGGTCCCGGCATCCATCTATCAAGTAAAAAATTCCGATGCGCATTCCTGGGCGGACGTCTACTTCCCCGGCAGCGGCTGGGTGAGTTTTGATCCGACACCGACATTTGCCGATCCGTCGGTTTTCACTGAAACAGGGAGCAGCGGAAGCAGCAGCCCTGCGTCAGGGCGAACACCCCGGACGCCGGGAGCGTCTTCCAGTACGTCGTCTGCGCAGGCAGCGTCCCGTTCAAACCGTACACCGGCTCAGAGCATGGCGCCTGATTCCGGGAGCGTGCCGCAGAAGTCGCCTTTTAGTGATCATTCCGGGAAACAAGCAGCTGCAGGGCATGTCTCTCTGCTGCCGCGGCTGCTGAGCGTAGCCGCCGGAATTCTTGTGCCGGCCGTTCTGCTGGTCGCATTTCTGACCCGGAAATCATGGCTGAGCCGGCTTCTGAGCCGGCGCCTGACCAGGCTTGCGGTGACTGACGGAGTCTCATTTAACCGAGCTTATGCGCGCGTGCTGTCACTGCTGCGTCTGAATGGGATGAGACGTAAAGATTCCCAGACTCTTCGTGAATTTGCCGAGGAAGTGGACGGGAAGATTTCCGGCAGGGCGATGCAGGAACTGACGCAGCGTTATGAACAGCTGATCTATTCAGATCAGGCCGGGCTTTCCCGGGCGGATCAGTCGGCAATCATGACCAACCTGCGTCTTATCGCCGCAAAGTTGGCCGATGCACCAAAAAAATCGTGAATGTACGCTGACGACGTTTCTGCTTTTCTCGTCTGTCAGGGCTTTTTTAACTTCCCGGCATCTCCGGCAGGCTGGTTCCGGTTTTATAAAAGCGGGACGGAACATAGGATGAAGAAAGACCATTGCAGATGGCCGGAAAGGCGGGAAGACCAATGCCCATAAACGGCAGCGAACGAAAAGCACTGGAACAAGCCATAGACGAGATCACGGAAATTGCAGAAGGATTCGGCCTCGACTTTTACCCGATGCGCTATGAGATCTGTCCCGCGGAAATCATTTATACATTCGGGGCTTACGGGATGCCGACCCGTTTCTCACACTGGAGCTTCGGCAAACAGTATTACAAAATGAAAATGCAGTATGACCTCGGCCTGAGTAAAATTTACGAACTGGTGATTAATTCCGATCCCTGTTACGCCTTTCTGCTCAATACGAACAGTCTGGTTCAGAACAAAATGATCGTCGCCCATGTTCTTGCACACTGCGATTTCTTCAAAAATAATATCCGCTTTGTCAATACGCGGCGGGACATGGTTGAGAGTATGGGTGCGACGGCAGAGCGGATTCACCGCTATGAAAAGCAGTACGGAAGAAAGAAAGTAGAGAAATTTATCGACGCGGTCCTGGCGATTCAGGAGCACGTGGATCCGCGGATCATCAGAAAGGGCGACTGGCTGGACAATAAACCGGGGAAACCGGCGAAAAAGAAGAAACGTCCGTTATCTGCTTATCAGGACCTGCTGAATCTGGACAACAGTCGGCAGGATGAGCCGGCCGAAGAGGTGACCCGGTTTCCCAGGCGTCCGGAAAAGGATCTGCTGTTTTTTATTGAAGAGTACAGCAGGATACTGGAAGACTGGCAGCGCGATATTCTTACGATGCTGCGGGAGGAAATGCTCTATTTCTGGCCGCAGCTGGAAACCAAGATTATGAATGAGGGCTGGGCGTCTTACTGGCATGTCCGGATTATGCGCGAGCTGGATTTGACGTCCGATGAAGCCGTTGAATTTGCCAAACTCAATGCCCAGGTTGTTCAGCCTTCACAGAACAGTCTCAATCCTTATTACCTCGGACTGAAGATTTATGAGGATATTGAAAAAAATTATGACGATCCGAACGATGAACTGAGCCGGACCGGCGTCCGGGAGGGGTCCGGCCGTGAGAAAATTTTTGAAGTCCGGGAGCTGGAATCCGACCAGTCGTTTATCCGTAACTATCTGAGTAAGGATCTTGTCCGGCAGGAGGACCTGTTCCTTTTTGAGAAAAAAGGAGAGAACTATACCATCACGGACAAAGATTATCGGAATGTCCGGGATCAGCTCGTTGCCATGCGGGTGAACGGGGGTTTTCCGTATATCGTGGTCGAAGACGGCGATTACCGGGATAACGGCGAGCTGCTTTTGAAACACCGCTATGAAGGCGTCGAACTGGATGTCAGGGAGCTTGAAGGTGTGCTGAAATATGTCGTACAGCTCTGGGGGAGACCGGTTCATTTGCTGACAGTGGTCGATGAGCATCCGACCCTGTTCAGCTGCGAGAACGGCGAGGTGCATCGCAACCGTCAGGACGGGTGAGCGGTGCAACCGGATGGACCAAATTCATGGACGACACAGGATCAATAGTGTTCCCGCTTAGTGCGGGCGCTGCTGATCTTTTTTATCTGAAAACGTATGCATTTTTAACGCCTCTTGTTATTGTCGGCTTCCGGCCAGTGGTCTATATTGATCTTAGTATAGGTTTCATGTCACAGAATTGTTTTATCGGCAGTGAGGAGGGATTCTTTTCATGTTCGGGAAACTAAAAGGTTTTCAGCAGCAGGGCAGCAGTGTGACGATCCGCTTTGAACAGAAAGCGGCGACGGTGGACATTATCACACCGGGCATCGTCCGTTTCTTTGTTCCATTTACAGCCAAACAGCAACCGTCGAAAGCGATTGAACAGCTGCAGAAAACGCCGGGATCGTTTACCGTCCGCAGCGGGAACGGTGAAGCGGTGATCGAAACAGAGAAACTGACGGTCCGGATCGGTGACGACTTTCGGACAACGGTTCTGGACAAAGACGGACGCGTCCTGAGTGAAGATGATCCGGGAACGGCGGCGCCTTTTATTCGCCGGGGTGCCGGTGAAGGCCTGGAACTGGCCGCTGCGGAAGGGCACAAACTCGAAGCAGAGCGAAACAAACTGAAGTTTCAGGTGCGGAAAAAGATGGAGCACGACATGTTTTTCTACGGCCTGGGTGAGAAGACCGGGCATCTGAACAAGAAGGGCTATCACTATAAGATGTGGAATACCGATGATCCGAGTCCTCATGTGGAGAGTTTTGAAACTTTGTACAAATCGATTCCATTTTTTATCGCCCTGAAAGACCGGCAGGCATTCGGCTATTTTCTTGATAATACGTATGAATCCGTGTTCGATCTGGGCAAGGAAAACAGCAATTATTACGCGTTCGGCGCTGTTGACGGCAACCTTGACTATTATTTTATTTATGGACCGTCGGCCAAAGAAGTGGTCGGCGGGTATACACACCTGACAGGCACCGCGCCGCTGCCTCAGCTCTGGACGCTCGGCTATCAGCAGTGCCGCTGGGCGTACGTTCCGGAGCAGCGGCTGCGCGAGGTCGCAGAGACCTTCCGCCGGAAAGATATTCCTTGCGACGCGCTTTACCTGGACATCGACTATATGGACGGCTACAGGGTGTTCACCTGGGATAAGAAGAAGTTTCCGGATCCTCACAAGACGCTGCAGGACTTGAGAGAACAGGGCTTTAAAGTGGTGACGATCATCGATCCCGGGGTGAAAAAGGATAAAGGGTACCCAATTTACGACCAGGGCATGGCCGGCCACTACTTTGCGACGGATAAAGACGGCCTTCCCTATGTCAATAAAGTCTGGCCGGGTGACGCCCTCTATCCGGATTTCTCCAGTCACAAAGTCCGGTCCTGGTGGGCGGCCAATCAGAAAATCATGACCGACACCGGTGTGTCCGGTATCTGGAACGATATGAACGAGCCGGCGAGCTTCAACGGACCGCTCCCGGACGACGTGCAGTTCCAGCACGACGGCGTGCCTGCAGATCACCGCGAGATCCATAATGTCTACGGCCATTATATGGCCAAAGCCACCTATGAAGGGCTCAAAAAGGCAACCGGAAAGCGGCCGTTCGTCATTACCCGCGCATGCTACGCCGGAACGCAGAAATATTCGACGGTCTGGACGGGTGATAATCAGAGTCTGTGGGAACATCTGCGGATGTCGCTGCCGATGCTGATGAACCTCGGGCTCAGCGGGGTCCCTTTCTGCGGCACCGATGTCGGCGGCTTCGGCTTTGACTGCACCGCAGAACTGCTCGCACGCTGGATTCAGGTCGGCGCCTTCACTCCGCTGTTCCGCAATCATTCCAGTATCTATACAAGAGACCAGGAACCATGGGCCTTTGGCGAACAGACTGAGGCGATCTGCAGGAAATATATCAAACTGCGGTACCGGCTGCTTCCCTACCTCTATGACCTGTTTCACCAGGAAGAGAAGAACGGGCTGCCGTTGATCCGGCCGCTTCTGCTGAACGATCAGCATGATCCAAGGACGTATGAGATCAATGACGAATTTCTCTGCGGCGATGATCTGCTTGTCGCTCCGGTGGTGACACAGGGGGAAAAAGCACGTGCCGTTTACTTGCCGGAAGGAAGCGACTGGGTGGATTACTGGACGAAGACTGTCTATAAGGGCGGCCAGTATATCATCCGGGAAACACCGCTGGATGTCTGCCCGATTTATATCCGGTCCGGCGCCGTCATCCCATTGTATCCGGTTCAGCACTATGTTGGTGAACAGCCGGTGACGGAACTGACGCTGGATGTCTATCCGGCGAGAAAGGGTATCCGCAGCTACCGGCACTATCAGGACGACGGGGAAAGTTTTGCCTACCGTAAGGGTGCCTTTAACCTGTATCAGTTTGACGTTACCGCTGGCGGAGACGGGAAGACGATCCGAATTTCAGCGGAGAAAAAGCATGCAGGATACGAAAAAGGTTATCGTTCCTTCCGGTTTATCGTGAACCAGATTCATCCTGCAGCAATCACGCTGGAGGGTGAACCGGTTGCTTTTAGTGATTCCGGAAATCAGACTGTGTTCACGGTGAAAAAAACCGGCGAGGTGACGATTCAGCTGTGAGCCGTTCAACCTTTGAGGGAATCTTCCCGATTGCCCTTGATTTCATCGGCATCTTATTTTTTAACGGATTTGGATAAGACAAGGCGCCGACTCGACAGGACGTTCATACCCTGATGGAAAAGGCGAAAGCGGTGAGGTCTTTGTACGATGACGACACTATGAATCCGTATGACTCAGCGGGTACCGGTCCCGAATTCAGGCAGTCCCCTTTGCAACCTGTTCCTGTTCCCGGACCGCAGGAACTTCATGATGCGATGCGGACACTCTGGGAACAGCATGTATTCTGGACCCGACTGGTGATTCTGGGCATTGTTTCGGATCTTCCGGATCTGACGGCGTCCACGGAGCGTCTGCTTCGGAATCCGGCAGATTTTGGCGGAATCCTCAGAATATATTATGGTGAACCGGCCACGTCACAGTTTGTCCGGTTGTTTACCGACCATCTGCAGATCGCTGCTCAGCTGGTCAAAGCAGCAAAAGCCGGTGATACCCGGGCCGCGGAGGCGGCCGAACGCAGCTGGTATCAGAACGCGGATCAAATTGCCCGCTTTCTTGGAAGCATCAATCCGTACTGGTCGGAGCAGCAGTGGCGGGCGATGCTCCATGAGCATCTGGCACTGACCAAGGCGGAAGCTGTTGCTTTACTGACCCGGAAATATCCGGAGAGTGTCCGGCTGTTTGACGAGATTGAGCGGCAGGCACTGATGATGGCAGATATGATGACACAGGGCATCATCAGGCAGTTTTATCATCGACCGGGGCAATGAAAGAACCCGTGCAGCAGCGAGGAGCAGGATCAAAAAAGCAGCGGATGCATGCTGCTTTTTCGTGCTTTTGGGGACAGACTCAACGATCGTAAAGAGCATCAGGGTTTTGAAATAGCTGCGACACAGGAGGAGTGATGACGATGGATCAGAATTTTTCTTCGCCGGCTGATTTTTTGCAGGAGATGGTTCGCGTGCAGCAGATTCCCGGTGCGGTATACGCTGTGGTCAATGAAAAGCAGACATTGACAGAAAATGCGGTGGGCTATGCCCACCTTGGAAAGAAAATACCGATGCAGCTGGATACACTTTTTGACCTGGCGTCTCTGACAAAGGTATGCGCCACGCTCCCAAGCATTCTGCTGCTCGTGGAACGAGGCGTGCTGGACTTCGATGATCCGGTCCGGCGATTCTTTCCAGAAGAAGAAAACGGATCGCTGACACTGAAGCATTTGCTGACACACACAAGCGGGTTTCCGCCGTCCGTTCCCTTTTACCAGTATCATTGGTCCAAAGAGCAGATTCTCGGCTATATACTCTCACTGGACAGTGCACCGGGACAAAAGGTCGTCTACAGTGATCTGAATTTTATGCTACTCGGCTTTCTGGTTGAGAAACTGACGAAGCGCCGGCTTGATGTGTTTACCAGGGAGCATATTTACCAGCCTCTAAAGATGAATCATACCGGCTTTAATCCGGACACGGATCTGTCTGCGGTTGCCGCTACAGAATGGCTCCCGGAGCAGCAGCGTTATCAGTGGGGAAAAGTCCATGATGAAAATGCAAATTATTTAGGCGGCGTTTCCGGCCACGCGGGTTTATTTTCCGATCTCCACGATCTGAAAATTTATGTTCAGATGCTCCTGAATCGTGGAAGGACAGAGAACGGTGATTATTTTCTGTCGCCGGCCATGCTGCAGGCCAGTGAACGGAACTATACACGGGATCTCGGAGCAAGCCGCGGCTTCGGCTGGCAGCTCATGGACGATCAGTCCCCGGCGGGTTACTTTCTTTCAGAACGAAGCTTCGGACACACCGGTTTCACCGGAACCTCCTTCTGGATTGATCCGGAACGGCGTCTTGGTTTTATTCTATTGAGCAACAGGGTACATATCAGCCGCAGAATCAATATGAACCGGATCAGAAGGATTTTCAATAACCTGTTCATGAGCGACTACTCAAGGCACTTATCTTGAGTGGACGCCTTTTTTTGATATGGGTTATTCTTTTTCTAAGGGCTTTGTTAAACCTGTCTGCTGTTTTTCGCTGCAGGCGCTCGCTTTGATAGCAGAGTGTGTGATGGTATGGGAACAGGGGATCAGGAATTTGTGTTAACTTTTATAACACAAATTCCTGATCCCTTCTTTATTTTTTAAAACGATTGGTTTACAATCTCATTATATTACATGAAAAGCAATGAATCTGCATGAAGAAGGAGAGGATCAGATAATAATTGTCAGATCAAATAACAAATAAAAGGGAGAAATTGAGATGAAGCAAGTGAAGCTTTACAAGCGATTATTTGCCGGTCTGATCTATCCGGTTCTGGCACTGATTGTCTATGCTTTTTTCTGGCTTCTTTCATTAACCGGATTCGGAGGATTCAGCGGTGTGGCGCACACATTCGGTTATTTTCTGCCGCTGATTCTTTCCGTCGGACTGGCCATCGGCATTTCTCGCGATCAGAGCGGTGCTTCGGCGCTGGCCGGCTGTGTCGGCTATCTGGTTTTTTCCGCCTCGCTGACATCAATCGTCAATGCAAAACTTGTTTTTGATCTGACGATGCCGGTAACGGTCGGCGGAGGTCTGACCGTAACGATCATTTTCTTCTTGATTTGTGCCTGCCTGACCGGAACGGTAGCCGGCTGGCTCTATAACAAATTTTACAATATCCACTTGCCGGACTGGCTGGCCTTCTTCGGCGGACGCCGTTTCGTTCCGATTATTACCAGTGTCTATGCATTGTTTCTTGGCGCCTTTGTCGCTCAGATCGTGCTGGCTCATATCAAATAAAGGGGGGAATCTGAATGAATGGTTTAGGTGGACTGCAGAGATTAGGCAAATCATTGATGCTGCCGATTGCCGTGCTTCCGGCGGCGGGCTTGCTCAACCGCCTCGGCGCGTCAGATGTCCTGAACATCCCCTTTATTAATGCGGGCGGCAATTCTATATTCAGTTATCTGCCGCTGCTTTTTGCAATGGGCATTGCTATCGGGCTGTCCAGGGATGGCAAGGGTGCCGCGGCACTCAGCGGAGCCATTGTTTACTTTATCTTGAATTTCGGGGTTGTCGGTGTTGATAAAAACATCAACATGGGCGTTTTTGCAGGTTTTATCGCCGGTCTTTTCACACCGATTATTTATAATCGATTCTACGACAAAATGACCGACCGTCCTTATTTTAATGGAAAGCATCTTGCTATACTTTTAAACGCTGTTGCGGCGATTGTTCTCGTTCTTATTTTCGGGGTGGTCTGGCCTTATGTACAGGATGTGCTGAACAGTATTAACAGTTGGATTGTCTCGGCCGGGGCTGTCGGTGCAGCGGTCTTCGGTTTTGCCAACCGCATGCTGATTCCGACCGGTCTGCACCATGTACTGAATACGTATCTCTGGTTCGGGTTCGGTAAATATCACGGTGTGACCGGTGATATCAACCGGTTCTTCGCCGGTGATCCGACGGCCGGAACTTATCAGGTCGGGTTTTTCCCGATTATGATGTTCGGTCTTCCTGGAGCTGCTCTGGCAATGGTGCTCACGGCAAAAAAGGAAAAACGGAAAGAGACGTTCGGCATGATGCTCTCGGTCGCGCTTACTGCTTTCCTGACCGGGATTACTGAACCGATCGAATTCTCGTTCATGTTCCTTGCCTACCCGCTGTATGTCGTCCACGCTTTGCTTGCCGGTATCTCAGGGCTGATCACCAATCTGCTCGGCATTAAACTTGGATTCAGCTTCAGCGCCGGGGCGATTGACTTTGCGCTCAACTTTACGCACGGAACCCGTGCCTGGGAACTGATTCCGATCGGCATTGTCTTCTTCTTCGTCTACTTCGGGATATTCTACTGGGCGATCAAAAAATTCGACATCAAAACGCCGGGACGTGAAGATGACGATGCAATAGCCTTTGCTGGTGCCGGCATTATCAGTGACCAGGGTTTTGACGAAGAAGCGCAAACACAGAGTCAGTCAAAGGACAAGTATCAGGTCATGGCCGATCGCTTTTTCAGGGCCATCGGCGGTAATGACAACCTGGAAGTGATTGACTACTGTACCACACGTCTCCGCCTGACGGTCAAAGATACAGAATCTGTCAATGAAAAAGCGATTAAAGCGGCCGGCGCACGCGGAGTGGTCAAGCTCAATCAGAAAAATCTGCAGATCATCATCGGAACCGATGTGGAATTTGTGGCCGATGCGCTGAAATTCATCGCCGACCCGGTGCATGCCGCAGCGGCAGCTCCGACGGCGGCGAACGCCCCGGATTCCGGAGCAGCTTTGCCCGGAACAGAGAAAATATACGCTCCGGCGGATGGCAAAACCCTGCCTCTCAAGGAAGTGCCGGATCCGGTCTTCTCGCAGGGAATGATGGGTAAAGGCATTGCGATCAGGCCTGAGAACGGCGTCTTTGTGGCTCCGGTGGGCGGCGAACTCATCCAGCTTGGCAAGACGAAGCATGCTTTCGGTATCCGGACACCGCTTGGTGAAGAGATTCTGGTTCATATCGGTCTGGATACGGTGAATCTGAAAGGCGAAGGATTTGCGGCTTTTGCCAAGGAGGGCGACCAGGTCGCAGCAGGGCAGAAGATCATCGAAGCGGATCTGAAGACGATTCGTGAAAAAGCAAAATCAGATCTGACGATGGTTGTCGTTACGAACAGTATGGCGAACAAATTTACTTTTGACTGGGCAGAACCCGGACATGTTAAGGCCGGAGAAACGCTGTTGTTTGAAAGCCGGACAAAATAAAAGGCGATTCAAGGAGCCTGTGTTCTGTCTTATCTGTCAGAAAACCGGAAGTATATATTCGGCTTCCGGCTTTTTGCATGGATTCACCTGCTTGATACGGGTACTTATGCTTCTTTTTTGATAAACTTAATTCAGACAGTCTAACAATCCATTCGGAAGGGAAGCGATTCCATGTTGTGTCCCGTATGTGACGATGTCAGGATGAAGGAAGTTGAAAAAGGTTCGGTGGTCGTCGATATCTGTCCGAACTGCAAAGGCGTGTGGCTTGACCGCGGGGAACTTGATAAAATCACCCGTGTTGTGCGGCAGGAAAAAGAATGGACAGGAAGCCGGTATGACAGCCATGATGATGAAGATGTGTACGATCGAAAAGGGCGGTACGGCGAAAGACAGGATCATGATCGCCATCAGGATTACGGACACAGGAAAAAGAAAAAATCCCCGCTGGATTTTCTCGGCGACCTGTTCGACTGATGTTTAAGATTGCGGTTCCGAAGCAACTGATTGCAACAGAATCCGGCTCTTGCAGCGGATTCTTTCATACATAGCGTGACGGCTATTGAGGACGATGCGGGGTAAATCATGCACAGAAAGAAGGGCTTCAGCATGCACATTCACTATTTTCAGCATGTGCCGTTCGAAACACCGGGAATGATCGCTGACTGGGCGGAAAGACGCGGACATGTAATGACCGGTACACATTTTTACAAACCTGATGCCGCGCTCCCCGAGATCGGACAGATTGACCGGCTGATGATCATGGGCGGGCCGATGAATATCTATGAAGACGCGGCCTTTCCGTGGCTGCGTGACGAGAAACAGTTTATTAAAAATACCCTTGACCGGCATATTCCGATACTCGGCATCTGCCTCGGGGCGCAGCTGCTCGCCGACAGTCTCGGCGCTAGAGTGTATCCGGGCAGGGAAAAAGAAATCGGCTGGTTTCCGGTAACGATCCACGCGGCGCAGGAGAGTCCGTTCCGTGTCCTTCCGGATCAGCTGAATGTCCTGCACTGGCACAGTGACACGTTCGCGCTTCCAGAAGGGGCGCGTCGGACGGCTTCGAGCAAGGTGACCGTGAACCAGGCATTTGTGTTCCGGCAGAATGTGATTGGTCTCCAGTTTCACCTTGAAGTTGCGGATGCTAATGTCCGCCGGCTGATTCGCCATTCACAGGATGAGCTTGTTCCCGGACCGCACATTCAGACGGAGGCGGAACTGCTTGGAAAGCAAGAGACCATTGATAAAAACCGCCGCCTGCTTTTTCAGTTTCTGGATGCCTGGTCTGCCGCCGCAGATCGGGATTGAAACCGGACCTTCAGATCACACCGAACTTTTTGAGCGCCGCTGCGATGCCATCCTGATTATTTGAGGAGGTCACATCGTCGGCGGCTTCTTTTACACCTTCCGGAGCATTGCCCATCGCCAGTCCCTTTCCGGCAAAACGCAGCATTTCAATGTCATTATAGTTGTCCCCGAAGGCCATTGTTTCTTCACGCCGGATGCCGAGTCTTTTGGTCAGAAAGTCAAGAGCAAACGCCTTAGTCGCTTTTTTATCCGTGATCTCGAGATAAGTCGGTTTAGACTTGTAGAACGTGGCCTCTGTTTGTCTTTCAACCAGCAGGTTTTCCAGTGCTGTGATCTGATCCGGATTCCCCATACACAGCACTTTATTAACCGGAGGCACGGGATTTCCAGTCTCAAAATCGAAGACCTGAAGCGCTGTGCCGGCAATTTCCTGTTCCTGACGGATCCATTTATTTTCCGGTTCCGGGACGAGCCATGAGTTAATGCTGTAGGCCGAGAAACAGATATCTGGAAAACGATTACATTTTAGCTGATCGAATCGGGTTACAAGATCAGGATCCATGGAAATGTTCAGCAGCGGATGCCCGATGTCTCCCTCATTGACGATTAACGCGCCTCCGTAACAGACCATCGGATCATGAATTGCAAGCTGTTTCTGAATCGGGCTGATCCCGTCAGGCATCCGTGCGGAGACGAGGATAAACGGGATGTGCCGTTCTTTGCAAGCAAGGATGGCCTGTTTCGTTTTCGGACTGATCCGGTGTTCTGAAGTCAGGAGTGTTCCGTCAATATCACTGAAAATCATTTTAAAAGTCATCTGTAGCGCCTTCTTTTTGTTTTTTCTTTTTGCTGAAGCCGGCCGCTTAGTATCCTCACGCTATTTTTGCCCGGTCCGGTCACGCGAGAATCACTTCAGTTCCGGCAACAGCGGCAACCGGCAGGAATTTTGCCGGAATGTTCTGATCTGTGATGATTGTCTGCACATCTTCCCAGCCGAATCCCTTGAAATAGCTCTTCTTCGCAAATTTCATATGTTCCGCAAGAACAAAGATCCGGTCCGACCGTGTAACAGCCAGGCCATTGATTGCTGCGTCATCCGGATTATCATAATAAAATCCATCTTCCGTGATTGCAGCCGTACCCAAAAAGGCGCTGTCAAAGCGGATCTCGCTCAGTTTACCGGCACTTTCCGGGTCATAGAAGTAACGATTTTTCTCATTCAGCAAGCCGCCCAGCAGGTATACATGGTTTCCTCCCCGCTGAGAAAGAATTTCCGCGGTATCCAGCGAGTGGGTGTAGACCGTAACTTTCCTGTCAATCATTTTCGCCATACAGGAAATGGATGTGGAAGCGTTCAGAAAATATAACTGTCCGGGTATCAGAAACTGCTGCGCACAAGTGCCGATCTTCTTTTTTTCATCCGAGAAGTTGTAGGCGCGCTGATGATAGCCAAGTACCGCGTTCTGCAGGTCGAGCAGCGCGATGCCGCCATGTGTCCGGGCTGCTGCTCCTTTACGCACCAGTTTGACAATATCCCGGCGCGCAGTATCACGCGATACATGAAAGAGCCGGCAGATCTCACCGACGGAAAGGGTGCGTGATGTTTTCAGATGGCTGAGAATCAGCGCCAGCCGTTCTTCCTGGAACACGATCATCACCTTCTTTCAAAGTAATTGTAATCAGTCCTATAAGTAAAATCAAGTACATATAAGTAAACATAATTATTTTGCGACACTCATTCGGACCGTTCGTCCCGACAAGTTTCCAACATGGGTCATGGAATTGCGAACAATGCCGGTCCGTCTGTTCATTTAACTGAAAACAGCGTATACTGCCTTTGCACGATGACATTTGCCAAGGGGGCCTTTTAGCGATTATTCAGCTGACTAGAAGAAAGGAGGTACGGATCGATGACGGTGACGGACATTATCCTGTTATTGATTGTCATTGCTTACAGCGGTTACTATTTGTTCGACGGACTGATTCAGCCTTTTCTTGGTGGAAAAACCGTGCTTACGGTCAGACTGAGACGGAGGAATTATGCGGATCAGCTGATTTTTGCCGGAATCGTCGTGATTATTTTTATCAACAACAGGGTTCATGGCGGCGGCGGACTGACGGACTTATTCCTGCTGCTGCTCACAATGGTCCTGCTTTACGGCGTCATTTTCTATGCTCCGAAGGCACGGTTTAAAGAAAAGGGCTTTTATTACGGGCTATCCTATAATGCGTACGCCGGTATTAAGAAGATGAAACTGTCCAAAGACGGCGTTCTGGTCATTGAATGCGAAAAACGCCGGGTTCTGCTGTTTGTCAGGCAGGAGGAAGATCTGGAGAAGATCCTTAAAATGTTTGTGGCACATGAATGATGGCTGCCTGGTTCGCCTGCGGCAGTCTTTTTGCAATGATGCATCTCACAAAAATGCATCTTAATGGATAAAAATTTTCATGACTCTTAAAATAATGATTAATGAGCTTAATAAAAAATGGGATTTCATGGTGAGATGGAGGCCGTAATATGTCGCAGCTTGACGATATTTTAACATTTAACAAAGATTTTGTGGCGAAAGAGGCCTATGTTCCTTATGAAGCGTCCGGGCATCCGGCCAAAAAACTGACCATTGTGACCTGTATGGACTGCCGGCTGATTGAACTGATGCCGAAAGCCCTGAATATCCGCAATGGCGACGCGATTGTAATCAAATGTGCCGGAGGAATGATTGAAGATGCTTACGGCAGCACGATGAAAAGCATCCTTGTCTCACTCTACGAGCTGGGCTCTGAAGCAGTTTATGTGATCGGTCACACGGATTGCGGCATGCACGGACTGAAAGCGGAAAAAATGATTGCGGATATTAAAAAGCGCGGCGCTGCCGATCATGCTTTTGAAGACGCCCGCAAACAGGGTGTTAAGCCGGAAGAGTGGCTGAACGGTTTTCAATCGGTCGATGAACAGGTCAGCCGCAGCGTTGCGGTGGTCAAAAATCACCCGCTGCTGCCGGAAGGAACACCTGTTTACGGTTTGGTGATCGATCCGAAAACCGGTGCGCTCAGACCGGTTAACGACTGAGATACATAACGGGATCATCCCTGACGGACTGAACTTTTCTGCGCGGATAATTTCCAGTATTTTTCAGCGATCAGATTCTGACGGCTGCGCAGAATAGAGTTATAAGGGGGTGAGACGCATGGCAAATTCTTTAGTAGTTCCTGGCGTACAGCAGGCACTGGACCAGATGAAAGCAGAGATTGCTCGTGAATTTGGTGTCAGCCTCGGACCGGACACGATTTCAAGAGCAAACGGCTCAGTCGGCGGAGAAATTACCAAGCGCCTGGTAGCCCAGGCACAGTCACGCTTTGGCGGACAACAGTAAGTCATTGGAATCTCAAGTAATAAGCGTTGAGGACGGCAATAATGCCGTCCTTTTTCTGCGTTCTGAAAGTGTCGGGCGGTCTTGTTCGGGCAGTCTCCGCTCTGATAGAATGGAGGCAGATATTGGTGGAAGGAAAGGACCCTTAGTGAGCATTCTTTATCAGATCCTGATTCCAACAGTCGTCGGTGCGCTCGTCGGCGGACTGACAAACATTCTGGCGATAAAAATGCTGTTTCATCCGTTCACCGCCATTTACATTGGAAAATGGCGTCTTCCCTTTACCCCGGGACTGATTCCCAAGCGCCGTGAAGAAATTGCGGACAGACTGGGTAAAATGGTCATCGACCATCTCCTGACGGCAGATGTCCTGAGAAAGAAATTTCAGGATCCTGAATTAATCCGGCAGCTCACACAGGTCTTTCTGGACAAGCTGCAGAGGAAAACGGCCGGGTCAGATAAAATCATCGACTTTTTTGTTTCCGGACAAGGTGAAACGAAGCAGAAATTGCGTACTAATTTTTGCGATACAGGTCAGTGCCTCATGGAAACATTTTTTTCAAAATACCGGGAAGCACCTCTGTCTGCGCTTTTTTCACCGGATGTTTTGATCCGACTGGAAGGAAAAGTGCCGGACGTATCGGCGCTCCTGTTAAATGATCTGAAAGCTTATCTGGAAAGCGATGCCGGACGCCGGCTGGTCGGACAGGCAATTACCGATTTTATCGGGCAGCAAGGTTTTATTGGCGAGATGGTGCTGAAGATTGCCGGGAAAAATACGGTTTCCAGGCACTTTGTCCCCGGTGTGACAGACATGCTGGAGTCTCCGGTGCTGAAGCAGGGTCTTACCGACTGGATCACTGTTGAATTGCGCCGGTTCTGGGAGCAGCCGATCAGCCAAAGCCTGTTGCCGTGCGGATCATCGTCCGCAGCAACAAACTTTTTAAGGAAGACGGTGATTCCAGGCTTTTTTGATCAGCTGACCGGGCTGACCTGGGCGGAACTGCCGCCGGCGTTGCAACGTTCCTTGCGGGATGACTGGATCCCGCGCATCACGGCGCGCGGCGCCGCTTATCTTGCCGGGCATGTCCATGATCTGCTTGACGTCCTGAATCTGGAACAGCTGGTCAGTCAGCAGGTACGGACGTTTTCCTTGTCCGAACTGGAGGCGATGATCTTCTCCATCTCAAAAAAAGAGCTGAAAATGATTGCCCGCCTCGGTTATCTTCTCGGCGGGATCATCGGACTGCTTCAGGGTATCGTCTTGCTTCTGTTCTGATCTTTCCATTTGCGAAGCAGCCTGTCTCCCGGGTCTTGTTCTAATTTTGGATACAGGGTCATAAATTGGGAACAGGAATCCGGAAAATTGCAGAAAAAATTTATGTGGCATTCCGAAAAGGGGGAGGACCTTGGTATATCGGCTGCTCGCATTAGACATCGACGGGACTCTTTTGACCAGTAATAACCGGCTGGACCGGCGGACAAGGGACGCAATCGCGTACGCACGAAAGAAGGGTATTATTGTTACGCTTGTATCTGAACGCCATTTTCATGCAGCAGCTAAAGTGGCGCGGGCGCTGAAACTGGATCAGCCGCTTATTACACATAACGGTGCGTTTGTTTCTTCATCGATCGATCATCCCGTTTACACGAGTAAAATTGATCACAGTGTGCTGGTCCAGCTGACGGAGTTTCTTGAGACTTATCCGTGCCAGATTCAGATCTCGCATGAACGGCTGTCGATCAGCAACCGGCCGCGGCAGAAAAATCTGATCGCAAAAATGACGATCGGGATGAACGAACCTTTGTTTTATCCGGTCACTTATGTGGATACTCTGAGCCAGTATCTGCTTGAAAATTATGAAGGTGCGACCGATGTTAAAGTCAAGTTAAATGACACCGCGGCCCTTGGCGAGCTGGAAAAGGCACTGAATAATTATTTTCCGGCGATCGACATCCGGCGCACGGCGCCGACAGATCTCACGCTTGTTCGCCAGGGGACGTCAAAATTCAATGGTCTGCTCTTCTTTGCCGGACAGCTGGGCATTCCGCTCCATGAAATTGTCGCGGTCGGTGATGGACCGGAAGATGCGGAAATGATTGCCAAAGCAGGACTGGGTGTGGCGATGCGCACAGCCCCTGCAGAGGTCAAAACAGCGGCGGACTGGGTTACCCGTTCCAGTGATATGGACGGCGTCGCCTATGCGGTCAGAGAGATCTTCCGCAAACAGCTGCGTGTACACTAACAACCTATTGATCCGTTGATCATTGCTCAAGATCCGATAAATCGGGTCTTTTTTTGATTTGCCTGTGTTTTGAACTAACAGTATTTTTTTTAACAGAGTTTTGTTTTATTGAGGGGAACGTGTGATCGTTCCCGGAGTATGATAAACTGAACCTATGTGAGTCATGGAGAGGCGGAGAAGCAGCATGATACGGTTCATTCATACAGCGGATTTGCATCTGGACAAACCGTTTGAGGGATTATCCGGACTCCCCGGACAACTGTACCGGCGTATCCGGGCGAGTACATTCAGGGCACTTGACCGGCTGACTGAACGGACGGTTGCCGAACATCCGGATTTTATGATCATCGCCGGTGATATTTTTGACGACAGCCACAGAAGTCTCGTCGCCCAGCGGCGGTTTATACAGTCGATGGAGACGCTCAAGGGAGCCGGTATTCCGGTTTATGCGGTCTTCGGCAATCATGATCATCTGGATGATCCGTGGAACCGGCTGACCCTGCCGGATAACGTGCATCTTTTTCCGGCTGCACCTACTGTCTTTCACTATCGGAAAGCCGGCGGCGATCAGGCGGATCTGCATGGGTTCAGCTATGCGCACCGGCATATCCATGAGGATATCGTCAGCCGCTATCTCCGCGGTGAAGATGCAGCTTATCAGATCGGTATTCTTCATGGCGCTCAGCGCTCCGGGAACGGAGAAGATGATTATGCGCCGTTTACCGCCGGTGAGCTGGCTGAAAAAGAATTTGACTATTGGGCACTCGGCCATATCCACAAACGTCAGCAACTGAATCCGCCGCTGCCCGCCTGGTATCCGGGAGATATCCAGGGCCTGTCTGTCAAGGAGACCGGGGAAAAAGGCGCTTCAATTGTTACGCTGAATAAACAGGGAGCGGATGTCGCCTTTTTCCCGACGGCCGATATTCTCTGGGAGAAAAAAGAACTGCCGCTAACCGGTGAACTGGACGCCAACCGGCTGGAATCGGTTCTCGAACAGGTGCAAAAAGAATTGCGCCGTGCCGCAGGGACCGGGGTACTGCTCAAAATCCATGCGGTACTTTCAGAAACATCACAGACGGCTGATGCACTGGAACAGCTGTTTAGTGAAATGACGGAAGCGATGAATGAAGGCGAAGAGAACCGGGACAATTTTATCTGGTTTATGCCGCCTGAATTGACGCTTACTCCGGAATGGGACCGCGACAGCCTGCTGCACAGCAGACATTTTATCGGCGATGTTTTCCGGCTGATTGAGCAGAATGGCAGTGTGGCTGATGCGGCGGCACCACTGCTCAGCCATCGGTCCGGACGCCGTTTTCTGGCCCCGCCGGATCCGGACGCCCGTCAGGCCATTCGTCAGGCGGCAGAAGAACTGATTGCGGAACACTTGATCCGCCAGAAACAGGACGACTGACCCGAGGAAGGAGGCACGGCAGGGGAACTGCCGAAACCAAATGAGAATCACAACTTTGGAAATCAACCGGTTCGGCCGGTTTACCCATCGCAGAATCACCTTTCCGGACACACCGTTCGTGATCGTTTACGGTGAAAATGAAGCCGGCAAATCAACCCTCATGCAGTTCATTCTGGATACGTGGTTCGGCTATCCGTCCGGTAACGGAATGAAGAAATGGCTGGATGATGCGGATGAGGGCAAGGTCGGGGGATCACTGCTGTTTACCGGCAATGACGGCGCCGATTATCGCCTGGAGCGTTTTCTAGCCGGTCCTGCACCGGTTCTTTTAAAAAACGGCACTGAAGCAGGCGACACCGGTTCGGTCCTGCACGGCATTAATCGGCTGCTGTATCAAGATGTTTTCTGCTTTGATCTTGACGGGCTGAACGGGATTGAAAAGAAGAAACCGTCGGAGTTAAACCATCTGCTTCTGGGCGCCGGTATGGTCGGCAGCAGCGAACTGGCCGCACTGGAACAGCGTCTCGAAAAAAAGACCGGTGAGCTGTTTAAAAAAAGCGGGAGAAATCCTGAGCTGAATCAGTTGTTCAAACAGCTGGAAGCTTCGGAGAAGTCGCTGAACGAATGGTCGGAAAAGATGGACGGCTACCGTGCGCTTCGCCGCCGGTCCGCTCTGGAACAAAAAAATATCGAAGCACTCGAGGCACAGAAACGGAAGATTCAGGACCAGTTCCGGGAATGGTCGGTATTTGCGGCAGTCCGTCCGATGATTATCGGGTACCGGGCTATGAATAAAGAGATTTCCAGCTTGAGCGGCGTGGCCGGCTTTCCGGCGAACGGACAGTCCCGGTATGAGGAAGGCCAGAAAGAGATTAAAGCCATTACGAACGAGATTTCCGGTCTGGAGGAACAGATCCGTCTGCTCGATCAGTCGATCGCCGCAAATCCGGTGCGTCAGGACTGGCTGAAGGCTGAAGGCGACCTGACGGCATGGTTCCATGCCGCCGTGCGCGATGAACAGGAACAGAAAGACGCGGAAAGACTGGAACGCGACCGGAATGCAGTAGGGGTTGAGTTGAGTGCCCTGCTGCATCGTCTCGGCACGGCATGGGACGAGGAAACACTGAGAAAAGCATCGGTGACGCTGTCGTTTGCCCATCAGATTGAACGCGAGACGGCTGAGTGGAAATCACGGGCATCGGAGCGCAGGCAGGAAGAGGGCGAACAGCGGATCCGGCAGCGGCTGATGGAGCAGCTTAAAGAGAAGCTGAACCGTTGCCGGCAGGAAAGCGGATATGAAACAGCTTCCGGGCGAAGACAATATGCCCGTAAAGATCAGCAGCAAACACGGCGCCCGTACCCGATTCTGCCATTTCTGTCGCTGGGCGCCACGCTTGTTCTGTCTTTCCTGTCAGCCCTTTTTTTCACGACTCCGGCAGCCATTCCTGTTTTTCTGACCGGCGGCGTGCTGACCCTGCTGCTGTTTCGGGATGCCGCCGGGCGGCGCAGCAGGATGCAGCCGATTACCGCGGACGAGCCGGACCGGCGTCGTGAAGCAGAAATCAGTCTGGTCAGGGAACAACTGGCCGACGCATCGGCTTCCTGCCGGGAGAAAAAGGAGCTGCTGGAAAAACTGACGGCGGACCAGAAGGAACAGGAAGAGAGAGTAAACCGTCTGCTCACGGCAAACGGATATCCGGACTGTACGATTGAATGGGCTGATGAAGCGGTAAGCATTGTGGAAAAAGCGAGGGGCCTTCAGGATCAGATTGACGGGATGACCCGGAACCTTAACGCTTTACAGGTCCGTCACCAACGTTTTCTGGAGGAGAAAGCACGGCTGACAGACCGTCTTGATTTGCCGGAAGGCGACCCGGAATATATTGAGCGCTGTTTCAGAAAGGAAAAAGAAAACGACACCGCACGGCAGGAACTGAAGGCGAAGCGTGATGTTTACGTCAAACAGAGAGCGGTTAAAGCCGGCCGGCTGGACCGACTGAAATCTGAAGAATCGGCACTGCTTCGTGAGGCCGGAACAGATCGGCCGGACGCCTTTCTCGAAAAAGCGGCTCAGGCCAGGAAGCGGGTGAAACTGGCCGAGCAGCGGGATCAGCGGCGGATTCAGATGCTGGAACAGTCCGGCGGTGAAGAACGGCTGCGCACCTTTGGCGAAATGCTGGACGGCGGCATCTGGACCAACAGGGATGAGGACAGTTTTAAAAATCAGCTGGATGAACTGGACGGAAAGATCCGGACCGCGCAGGAAGCTCTGCTGCACGATCGTACCGAGCTCAGCGGTCTGGAGGAAAATACCAGTTATCGTGAGGTGCTGGACAACCATCAGCAGCTCCTGACGGAGGCCAATGCCCGCGCCAGGGAGTGGATGGTCTACCGGACCGCGCAGTGGGCGGTTGAGACCGCCAGGGACCGCTACCGCAAACAGAAACTGCCCAGGATTCTTCATGAGGCGGCAAGCCGTTTTTCACAGATCACGTCAGGAACGTATCTTTCTCTTGAAGTGGACCCGACAGGCGGATTTATCGTCGGACGAAAGGACGGCCGTCATTTCAGAGCGGAGCAGCTGAGCCGGGGCACGGCGGAACAGCTCTATCTCGCGCTCCGTCTGGCGCTTGCCGATCAGGTCGGACCGGAAGAAAAATTGCCGGTCATCATCGATGATGGGCTGGTGAATTTCGATCGAAACCGTGCCGGACAGGTTCTCGATATGCTGAACAATATGGCAGCCGGCCGGCAGGTCATTCTGTTTACCTGTCATGAGACGTTTCTCAGGGAAATGCCTTCCGAGTCGGTCATCCGGCTTGACCCGGCGGCAGTCTGAGTGCCGGCCGGCACAGCCCGGGCACAATATGTGAATTGTTTCAATTCTCTTCAAACATCGGTCCTCATGATATAATTCAAGTGATAAGCTATGGATAAGGATGATTCAGATGGAAGAGACAGAGTATAAAATCAACCTGGTTGAAGACGAAGACAGCCTGGCTTCAATTCTTAAGGCCTATCTCGAAAAGGAAGGCTGGAAGGTCTCCGTATTTCATTCCGCCGAGGAAGCACTTGAATACCTGCATAACGGGGTTCATCTGTGGATTCTTGATATTATGCTTCCTGGCATGTCGGGCTATGACCTGCTAAAGAAGATTAAGGAAAATCATTCGGAGCAGCCGGTTATCTTTATCTCCGCACGGGACCAGGATCTGGATAAAATTATCGGACTGGAAATGGGCAGCGACGATTATCTGGCCAAACCGTTCCTCCCGAAAGAACTGGTCATCCGGGCACGGAAACTGCTGCACCGGGTCTATGGCGGCGGTCTCCACGACAGCAAAATGGTCATCTCCAGATACCAGATCGATGTGGTCCGACGTGATGTTTTTGATGAAGACGGGAACGCGATCGAACTGACGACAAAAGAATTTGATGTGCTGCTCTATCTGGTAGAAAATGCCAACGTCGCAAAATCGCGGGAAGAAATCCTTACTGAAGTATGGGGCAGGGACTACGTCGGTTCGGATCGTGCGGTCGATGATGTGGTTCGCCGGATCCGCCGGAAGCTGAACCGGCTGTCGCTCGAGACCGTCTACGGTTCCGGATACAGGATTGTCTCATGAAACTTCCATTCAGATTAAGAATGACGCTGACGAAACGGATCTGGATGTCGTTCGCACTTCTGATCATTCTCATCGGTGTGCTGATGTCGGTCGTCTATCCCTTTATGATTAAAAATGCCCTTCGTGAAGATTCATTCGACACCATTGAGTATGTTCAGAGTACCCTTTACCAGGGGCAGGGAAGCTACGGGTTCGGGAATTCGACCACTGAAATGAATAAACAGCGGGCTGCCAAATCGGTAGGAAATCTGTTTGTCGACAGCAGTTTCCGGCAGACAGAGGGTAATTTAATCAAAGAACAGGGTATCTATCGGCCGATGGTCCGTGAAATGATGAGGCAGAAATCGGTTTCCGGGCGTTATGAACTTCATTATCAGGGGTCGACACTTTATTATGTCATCAGTAAAGTTAATACAAATCTGGGGAATGGCTACTTTATTTCATACATGTGGGATACGTATCCAAAAGAACTGATGCACAAACTGTGGACGCGGATGATCTATATTTTCATCATGATCGGCGTCCTGAGCCTGTTTATTGCCTTCGGGCTGGCCAGGTATTTGAAAAAACCGCTTGATATCCTGGGCAGGCGGTTCGAGGAGATCGCCGGGATGAACTGGGAGAAACCCTTCGAATGGAAAGGCGATGAAGAATTTGAACGTCTGTCCTCACAGTTTGAGAAGATGCGTGTCAATCTGATCAAGTATGACCATTCGCAGAAAGTATTTCTCCAGCAGGCTTCTCATGAGTTGAAGACGCCGATCATGGTCATTCACAGCTATGCCCAGTCGATGAAGGATCATATTTATCCTAAGGGAAATCTCGATGACTCGATCGATGTGGTGATTCACGAATCCGAGCGAATGGAAGAACGGGTGAAAAAGCTGTTATACTTTACCCGGTATGATTCACTTAATGAACAGAAACCGAAACACGAACTGGTCCGGTTCGGTGATCTTGCCGTGCTCATCCGTGAACGGCTGATTGCCCAGCGTAAAGAGATCTCGATTCATATTGACGGTGACGAGACCATATTATGGGGAGATCGCGAACAACTTCAGACGGTTCTGGAAAATCTGCTGGAAAACAGTCTGCGCTATGCAGAAAGCAGGATCTGGATGACCGCTGAAAAACAGGGAGAAGTAACGGTAATGACGGTCGGTAATGACGGAAACCGTATTCCCGAGAAAGAAAGGGAGGGTATCTTCCTGCCGTTCGAGAAGGGCGTGAAAGGTCAGTTCGGTCTGGGTCTGGCGATTGTCCGGCGGATTGTTCAGGCACACTCAGGATCAATAAAAGCGATCAATCTGCCGAAAGGCGTCAACTTCCAGGTCACGTTCCCCGCTCCGCCGAAGGAAGTGCTTCCGGGAGAAGCAGGGTCGTAAACGTCGCAGAAAAGCAAGTTGCCGGAACCGGATATCCGGAGTATAAGTGATAGCGAAAGGGTGCGATGAATTGAAGGGCATTGCTTATTATAAAGAAGGAGAACACATCAAGGATTTTCTGCTGATCAAATCGGCAACCCGTGGCACAGCAAGCAACGGGAAACCTTTTCTGACCATCATACTGCAGGATAAGACCGGAGAAATCGATGCAAAACTGTGGGGCAGTTCTCCAGAGGATGAAAGAGAATATGTTGCCGGTGTCATTGTTCTGGTCGAAGGGGATATCAATCATTTCCGGGGGAGAAATCAGCTGAAAATCCGTAACATCCGGCTGAAGGCGGAAAATGAAGCGATCAGGAAGTCGGATCTTGTCATGGCTGCGCCACTTTCAGTTTCCGAGCTTGAAGAGAAGGTCACCCAGTATCTCTTTGAGATTAAGAATCCGGTTATTCAGCGCCTGACACGTGCACTGCTCAAAAAGCACCAGAAAGATTTCTTTGAATATCCGGCAGCGATGAGCATTCACCACAATTTTCTGTCCGGGCTTGCTTTCCATGTCTGCTGTATGCTCGATATGGCGAGAGAAGTTGTCCGGATGTATCCGGAGATTGACAGCGACTTGCTCTATTCAGGGATTCTGCTGCATGATATGGGCAAATTGAAAGAACTGTCCGGTGTGACGTCGACCACCTATACACTGGCCGGCAATCTGCTCGGCCATATCTCGATCATGATTGATGAGATCGGCGAAACGGCGAAGGAACTTGGGATCGAAGACCGGGAAGAAGTATTGCTGCTTCAGCATATGGTGCTCAGCCATCATGAGAATCCGGAATGGGGCAGTCCGAAACCGCCGATGTTTAAAGAGGCGGAAATCCTTCATATGCTGGACGACATGGATGCCAAGATCAATGTGATGACACGGGCGATTCGCAAGACGCGTCCGGGAGAGTTCTCAGAACGGATCTTTGCGATGAACAACCGTACATTATACAGACCTGCGTTTGATGCCGGGGATCAATAAACCGGGAGCGAAGACTGTTGACGGCCGAATCGGGAAATCTTCAGTTCCCGGCATAAAGGGACAATCCTTCTCATAGGAATAAGGGGACAGTAAAGGTACTGAATCACTGTTACCCGGGAGGAGATTGTTCATGAAACAGGCAAAACGTGCGTTATATGCGATTGCGCTGCTCTTTCTTTTATTTATGATGCAGCAGCTCGGATTGATCGAACCGGTCATTACAAAGCTGCTTGGGATTGCCTGGTGGGTCTATCTGGTCATTGCCGGTATTCTGTTCAGCGGCTATAAGGCATTTACCTTGTCAAAGCAGGACAAAGAGATCGATGACGAGTGGAATGAAGAACAAGGAAATATTTTTATCAGAAGAATGAGAGACGAAAAAGAGCGGCGCAGAAATAAAAAGCATCCAGGGGCCATGCAGTAAACCGGCCGGGGGTGCCTTTTTTTTGGTCTCTATATTTTGAGTCGCGGACGATCAGTTTAATTATTCATGCAAGGGAAGAAAAAATGTGTCTTATCACCGAATAACCGGCAATAAGACACATTTTTATTCGATCAGATCGTCAGAAGCAGATAAGCGATCTCAGGATCTGGTTACGGCTGAACAGTGGTTGTTGAATTTGATGAACTGAACAGATTCTTGAACTGATTGTCCTGTACCTTGATATCTGCATTTTTAATCAGTGTCTGCATGACGACACTCTGGGATTTTTCCTTGCTGGCAAGGTAAGCGTCTTTAACAGAAGCTTTGAGATGGTTATAGTCGTCTCGTTTTCCTTCAAGCTGGATAATGTGATAACCGCCATCGTTGTTTGAATAAACCGGGTTACTGATCTGGCCGACCTTCAGCTTCATTGCTGCGTTGCTGAATTCCGGAACCATTGTTGACTGTTTGAACCAGCCCAGCTCGCCGCCCTTGGCTTTGGACCCGTTGTCGGTGGAATACTGCTTGGCCAGTTTAGCAAAATCAGCGCCGCTTTTCAGCTTTTTCAGCACGGCATTGGCTGTTTTCTTATCTTTGACCAGAATATGGCGGGCCTTCAGTTCGGTCAGCTGTACTTTGTTCTTGTTGTAGTAGTCCTTCAGTGCCTGATCGGTCACTTTAATGCCGGCCTGCTGCGCTTTGGTCATCATCAGCGAATCTTTGATCTGGCGGCGGAACTGGCTTGTCGTCAGATTGTTCTGAGCCAGCGCCTGCTGAAACTGAGTTTCGCTGGAGAATGTCTTGCGTACCTGATTGTATTTGGCATCCACTGCTTTCTTGGAGACATTGTATTTCTTCTCTAGCAGCTTCTCATATACCATATTCTGAAGTACCTGAGATCCGTTCGTCTTCTTCAGCTCATTGTAAAAATCCGCTTTGGTGATATTACCGCTCTTCGTTGTGACGACGGTCGCGTTGTCCCCGCTGTTACCGCAGGCAGCCAGACTTGACAGCATAAGTACGGCAGCCAGTATCATGATTAATTTCTTCACTACGTCCACTCCTAATCAAATTTGTATCTAGTAATTAATTTTCGATCAACACGGATGCATTCCGTCTCAAATTTGCCGTCTAGCAGGAAATACATGATCTTCTGTGATGGCAACACTGTTTATCATACCCAAAATGGCAGGAAATGTCGAGAAACGACTGGGTTCCGGTTAATTGTTGAAGATCATTTGCAGAGGGATTCATCCTTTTTGCGGCAGCGGAACGTAAAAAACGATATAATTAAAACTTATCAAGGACAGAAGTGGCCAAGTACATACGGATATCTTCTAATAAAAGTGGTAATCAATATGGAGGGGAAAAAGGCATGGAAATGAATCGAAGAAACATTGCCGGACGACGAAGGAGAAATTTCTGGAGATCTGCCTTTTTTGCCTTGCTCCTGACCCTCTTACTCGCCATACTGCTGCTTGCCGGTTTTCTGACAAACGGGTTTACCGCCAGTTCGACACTGCCGGGAAAGGTGCAGGACGCCGCAAAAGGGCAGCCTATTTTTACCGTCCAGGCAAATAAGCAGCAGCTGGAAACGTTAATTAACCGTCAGATGAAAAGTGGTAAAGACAGTAAACTGACTTATCAGGTTGCGATCGGCAATCAGGTGGAGTTAAAAGGAACGTACCGGCTTCTTTTCACCGGAATTCCTTTTTCGTTAAAATTCAATCCATCGGTAAGTCACGGCGATATTGTGCTGAAGGAGTCTGAAGTAAAGCTGGGCAGTATCCGGCTTCCGGATCAGGAAGTACTCGGCTTTCTTAAGGCCGGAAGTCATTTTCCCAAATGGGTCATCATCCGTCCGGGTGAACGTCAGGTTTATATCAACCTGAGCCAGATTAAAATGCAGGGCGGCATGTTCCTGAGAGCGAGATCGATTGATTTGCCGAATAATGACGTTTCTTTTAATGTCTATCAATGAGAAAAAGCGACAGTGTTGTGAACATACATGTGAGCGCTTGCATCCAACGGATCATGAAGTGATAAAATAGATCTGTTAAGTTTAATTAGCGTTTTCAGTTTTTCAGAAGCTACAGGTATTTTCCGGGGAGGATCAGACTTATGAAAACATTTGCAGAGATGCTGGACAGGTATGCGGAACTTGCCGTTAAAATTGGCGCTAATGTTCAGAAAGGTCAGGACGTTCTTGTCAAATGTCCGGTCGATGCCGGCGCACTGGCCAGGCTGGTTGCTGAGAAGTCGTATGAAGCCGGAGCCCGTTGTGTTTATTTTAACTGGATCGATGACCGGCTCGAACGTCTGCGGCTACAACACGCGTCTGAGGAGGTCATCAGGGATTATCCGGCCTGGAAGGTGAATCAGCTGGAATCGCTGGTGAAACGGGGCGCCGCCTGCATTGACATAAGGACAACCGGGATCGGAATGACTGACGGTGTTGATCCCGACAAACTGGCACTGGACCAGGAAACCGCCTGGAATGCCTTGAATACGTACTATGATTACCGGATGTCCGACCGGGTCAGCTGGACCATCCTGATCTATCCGTCGGTTGAATGGGGTAAAAAGTTGTTCCCGGGTAAGATCAGAGAACTTGCTGTTCGTGATCTCTGGAAAGTGATCTTCCGGATGACGCGGACGGACAGTGAAGATCCGTTAAAAGCCTGGCGTGACCACCTGGCTACATTAGAGGAAAAGAAGGGTATCTTAAACCGGAAAAAGTTTCGTAAGCTGCACTACAAGGGTCCGGGAACGGATCTGGAAATCTCCTTTGATCCGGCCAGTCACTGGGACGGCGGCGCATCCAGGACGACGGACGGGACATCCTTTGTCGCCAATCTGCCGACGGAGGAAGTCTATACGCTGCCTTTGAAGACCGGTGTGAACGGGACCGTAGTGAGCACGAAACCGTTGAATTATGAAGGCACGCTGATTGAAGGAATAGCACTTGAATTTAAAGACGGACGGATCGTCCACGCTTCAGCGGATAAAGGTGAAGACGTGCTCAAACGGCTGATCGGGACAGAGGACGCAGCGCATTATCTCGGCGAGGTTGCCCTTGTTCCTGTGGATTCGCCGATTTCTGCTTCAGGGCTGACTTTTTATGAAACCCTGTATGATGAGAATGCCTCCTGTCATTTAGCCATCGGCAAAGCTTATCCGACCTGCCTTGACGGCGGTGAACAGATGACCCGCGAACAGCTTGATGCTCACGGTGCGAATAACAGTCTGATCCATGTTGATTTCATGATCGGTTCAGGAGAACTTGACATCGATGGTGAAACAGCTGATGGGAAGCGTGAGCCCGTATTTCGCCAGGGACATTGGGCACTATGAGTGACTGAATGGTTTGAAATTCATCCATCGGACAGGCAGTAAAAAAGGTCCGGGAAGGTTCATTCCCGGGCCTTTTTGCCAATCATTTTTTACTGCCAGACGAAAGTTACAGAGAAGGCGGTGTTTCTTCTTCTCCTGTTTTCTTCTCCGGTGCATCGGTCTTCAGCTTATTCGTCAGTTTCTCTTTGGCGGCTTCAAGCTGAACGACGTTATTTTTGATTTTTGTCAGATATGGCTGGATATCTTCTTTCCATTCTTTCAGCAAAGTACCGAGGTCGCTGACGGTTGATTTCAGTACAGGCACACTTTCATCTTTCAAAGCGATGACCCGGTCTTTAACCTCGCCCAGGTTGGATGCCGCGTCTTTCAGAGGCTGCTGTACCAGAGAAGCTTTCGTCTTGATCTCCTGACGTATTTCTTCCCCCTTCTTCGGTGTCGTCAGCAGGACAATCGTGCCGCCGACTGCGCCGCCGATGACAGCACCAATCGTGTATGAAAGAAATTTACCCATAGGTCATTCCACCTCTTCCTTCAGAATTCTCTCAACTAAAATTATTATACCCCAGAATGGCTTGCTTATCACTTATCCGCCCTGTAAGGTAAAATAAAAAGCCCCGCTTTTAAAGGCGGGGCCGGACAGTTCGATTAACGTACGGAAGGCTTCGGTGCGGTGTGAATAAACCCGCTTCGTGCAGCAATCTTTTCCACGATTGGATAAAGAACTGCAACACAGACCGTATTGAATACGGCTGTCGGCAGTACGAGCGCCAGATACAGTGTTGTGAACGACAATGGTGCATTCATCAGAAGAATCATGCTTCCAAGGAATAAAGCCCCGCTGATCGCCGTACCGAAAAATCCGAGAATAATGCCGGTAATGTATTTCGGCAACCGGGTTCTGTTCCCGGCGATCAATTTAAATGCCAGAAACACAACCACCGTTGTCGTGAATTTATCGATCACCGACGGAATCTGCCCTGCAGGCATCGACGTCGTCAGCGCGCCGAGAATCGCGGCAGCAAGACCGACGGCCAGAAATGATTTCTTATCCGCAAAGAAGAAAAGAGAAAGAAAGATCATGACCAGCATCAGGTCCGGTTTCATACCGAACAAGATCGGCGGCATAAAAGCATGCAAAACAGTTCCGATCGCAAGAAACACGGCAATAATGACTAAATTCTTAAGCTTCATAACTAATCTCTCCTCAACTATCCTGTTGTTTCCTCCAGCAGTGTCCCACCGACCTGCTGCAAGGTGTAAAATCAATATACACTCATTCTTCAGAAAATGCAACCAATTCCAAACATACCGTCAGCGCCGGATCCGTCTGCCCGTATCAGTGAATATGGCTGCTGATCGCCTGAGCAATGGCGGCACGCTGTTCATTCGTATAATCATCCGTGTGCGTCTGGAAGCCGAAATTAATCGTATCGTCCTTACCGTAGCGCGGAATCAGATGAACATGGTAGTGGAAGACGCTCTGTCCGGCAAGCGTACCGTTATTATTCAGCAGATTCAGTCCGACAGGATGGAATGCTTTGTTGATCGCGTCGGCAATAACCGGCACGCGGCGGAATAATTTTGCGGCGATCTCCGGATCCAGATGGAAGATGTCTTTCTGATGGACTTTGGGCACGATGAGCGTGTGTCCTTTGGTAATCTGTCCAAGATCGAGAAATGCATAGACATCTTCGTCTTCATACACTTTGGCACTGGGGATTTCCCCTTTAATGATTTTGCAAAAAATGCAGTCGTTCTCTTCAGCCATTTCAATCATCCTTTCTGTTGCTGTTTTCTAGTCTGACTTCAATTATTTTCATTTTATCACAAGTCGGTGATTTGTCAGCGGGAAGGCGGATCTTCAGGCGATGCGTGATTCGTGCACGCCTTCCTTGCCTGTGACGCCGGAAATTAAGTAGAATAGACAGGGATGTAAAACACACGCGATGCGCAGTTCCGAATGAGGCGACGCATCGCGAAGACCAATACAGGAGTTAATAAAATGACAGCAATCTTATCGGTGGCTCATCTAAGCGGCGGCTATACACGCCGGAGCCCGGTGCTGCATGATCTGTCTTTTGCGATCGGTCCCGGTGAACTGGTCGGGCTGGTCGGGCTGAACGGAGCCGGAAAAAGTACGACAATTAAACATATTCTCGGTCTTCTGGATCCCTATGAAGGGGAAATCCGGATCGGCGGCAAGACGATCCGGGAAGATAAAACGGGTTATCGCCGTCAGCTGGCTTATGTTCCGGAACTTCCCGAACTGTATGAACAGCTGACGCTTGAAGAACATCTGCAGTTGACAGCGATGGCCTACCATCTGGATCGCCGCACGTATCAGGAAAGAAGCAGCAGGCTGCTCGCACTCTTTCATATGGAGAAGAAGCTTCACTGGTTCCCAATCCATTTTTCCAAGGGCATGCGGCAGAAAGTGATGATCATGTGCGCCTTTCTCGTACATCCGGATCTGTATATTGTTGATGAACCCTTTGTCGGACTGGATCCGATCGGAATACAGTCTCTGCTTGATCTGATGGTCGAAATGAAAAAAAGCGGCTCATCAATTCTGATGTCCACGCACATCCTCTCAACCGCGGAACAATACTGTGACCGTTTTATCATCCTGCACGAAGGCAGAATTGCTGTTCAGGGAACGCTGGATCAGATCAGAAAACGATTCGGGGACGCCGGTGCTTCTCTGCAGGACATCTATCTGTCTGTGGCCAGGGGTGAGACGACATGGACGAACTGAGCGGACTTTGGAAAACAAGGCAGCAGGCTCATTTCCGGCGGGCACTTCGCTATTGGAATCTGATCGGGAAAAACAGCGGACTGATGTTTTTTCTGTACGCCATGGTGATCATCAGCGGATTCTACTATAAAAAATGGCTGGAATCGCTCCCTCACGGCTTTCCGGGGCTTCTTCTTGTCAGCGTGATTCTGGCACTGGCAGCCATGCGTTCGCCGATCCGGACATTTCTGGTGAAGGCTGATGCAGTCTTCCTTCTGCCTGCTGAAGCCGAGCTGCGCGCTTATTTCAGACACAGCCGATGGTATAGTTTCTGCTTTCAGGGAGCGATCCTTCTGCTGGTTCAGATTATTTGCTGGCCGCTCTATCAGTACACATCCGGGCGGAATGCGGCGCCATTCCTTCTGGTTGCTGCAGTGCTTCTGGCGGCGAAAGTCTGGAATATCGACAGCCGCTGGCAGGAACAATTTATCAGGGATACCTTGCCGCTGAAGGTGCTCCGTTCAGGGCTGACGTTTCTGCTTATTTACGGAATTGCCGGAGGGCTGCCAACTCCTGCGCCGGTCATCTGCGCGGCTGTGATGCTCGCAGTTTCTGTCCTGCTTTTTCACCGGCAGACAGCAACAGGCCTGCTTGACTGGTACCGGCTGATCGAGATGGACAACCTGCAGGCACTTCAGTTTCTCAGATTCGTCAATCTGTTTACGGACGTGCCGCGCCTGAGACATTCCGTTCATCCGCGCCGGATCATCAGCACACTGTTTCCAGTCCGCTCGTTCCGCTCAAACCGGATTTACCCGCAGCTCTTTTTAAAAACATGGCTCCGGTCCGATGACTATTTTGCACAGTATTTGCGCCTGACCGTGATCGGCATGCTGGCAAGCTACTTCCTGAACAACGGCAAGTACACCGGATTTGTCGTTGTCTCAGTGGTTTATCTGACCGGTCTTCAGCTGCTTCCGCTCTGGTCGCATCCGTTTCCCCAGGCGCTTGAGGGTCTGTATCCCATTGCCCCGGCCATGAAAAGGCACAGCTTTATCCGCCTGGTTTTTACGCTGCTGGCCATCCAGACGGTGCTGCTGAGTCTTGCCGGGGCGGCCGGACCCGGACGAATACTTCTCTTTCCGGTGCTCCTGGCCGCCGGTGGACTCGTTTCGCTGCTGTTTACTTACGGCTATACGGCGCACCGGCTGTCCGCGCAAAAATAACCGACAGACAAACCGCCCGGAGATTATTCTCCGGACGGTTTGTCTGCTTCATGCTTTGTTTCAGGAAAAAACGGGATCATGAAGAATCCGCGACAGTTTTTCGAGATGATTCTGTTCATCTGAGATCATGTCTTCAAGTTTGACAACCAGTTCGATCATCTTCAGGTCCTGTGCCTGACTGCGGCGGATCTGGTAATTCTCCAATGTGTCCGACTCGGCCTTAAGGGCGGCTTCAAGCATTGCCCGGGCATCCCCAACCTGTTCTACCGGTGCCGGCATGGTGGTCGGTTCACCGCCAAGATGGCTGATTTTTTCCGAAAGATAAGCGGCGTGTCCGAGTTCATCAGGAATTTCCGCTTCGAAAAATGGTTTGAGAATCTGATAGTTCAGTCCGGTCACTGTTGTTGCGTAGTAAGTATACTGAATCACGGCTGCATATTCTCCTGCCAGATCCTGATTCAGTCCGGCAATCAGTGCATCTTTTTGATCCATGTGCATTCACTCCTTCTTGTCATACTGATTGAATTATTCCCTGTTCCGCGGCAAGACAAACTTTTATTTCAGAGACCAACGCTATTTCTCCGTCTTGGGACGGAGCGGGAAACCGTTCCCGGTCTATGGAAATGTTGCGATTCTGCCTGTATAGTTGAGTTATCAGGAAAGCCGTACGGCGGTTCAGCGGCTTTAAAACGGTTACCGCCGGGAAAGATCGATTTTGATTTTCAGGTCATAGATGTAAGTATCAACCAGGTGTGACGGCGATGCCTACCGAAATCATCTGTTTCAGGAAAAATCGGGCGGATAATCCATCAAATGAACGTTGACAGATTCTGCGACCATCAATTATACTTAGAGTAACAAATTGAATAGCCTCTCTTTTAAAGGGGAGTAGCCGAAAGAGAAGAGCCGTCATTACGGGAGAAAATCCCCGGCATTCTCTGGCAGTGAAGAACTGCTGGCGAGACCTTTGCCTCGAACGGAAAAAGGCAAAGGTATTTTTATTGATGCAGCCTTTCCAGACGTTGGAGGGGCTGTATTTATTTTGTTCGATTTTCAGAAAAAAAGATTGCCAATCAATTAGTTCAGGAGGATGATGAAATGGAATTATTTTCAGCCGAGTTCCTGATGTCGCTGCTTTTGATCGTGGGTATCGACCTGATTCTTGCCGGGGACAACGCCATTGTGATTGCGCTTGCCGCTGCCCGCCTTCAGGATCACCAGAGAAAACGTGCCATATTGTACGGCACACTCGGAGCTGTCGCCATTCGTGCGGTCGCCACACTGGCCGTTGTCTGGCTGCTTAAGATGCCCGGTCTGCACCTTGTCGGCGGTCTGCTGCTCGTATGGATTGCCTATGGGTTGCTTAAAAACCAGCAGAAAGACCGGAAAGTAGAGGCAAAAACAAGCCTGAGCGCAGCCATCGGAACGATCATTACCGCCGATGCGCTGATGGGACTGGATAATGTGCTGGCGATTGGCGGCGCTGCTTCGGGAAATTATCTGCTGGTTATTCTCGGACTGCTGATCAGTGTTCCGATGATTATGGGCGGCAGTACGCTCTTTCTTAAACTTGTCGACCGCTTCTCATGGATCACCTACGCCGGATCCGGCGTACTGGCATTTACGGCCGGGAAAATGATATTTGCCGAACACTTTATTACTCAGGGGGTCGAAGGGGCGTCCTGGATTAAGTGGGCAGTGATTGCCCTGATCATTGCCGGTGTGATCTATTTCGGGTGGCGGAAGCAGCAGGCAGGAAAACTGACGGCAGCGGCGCCTGTCAATGAAACCCGCTCGTCCTGAAGTACCTCCCTGCACGCGGATCGGCTGAATGTTTTTTGAATCAACACCATTCCCGCGGCGAAAATAATTCCCGCGGACATCTATATACAGGTGGGTTTTGTAGGAGGCAATAGGAGTCATGGAACTGTTTACTTTAGCATTCTGGTCATCCCTGGTTGTGATTATCGGCATCGACCTGTTTCTTGCCGGTGATAATGCGATTGTTATTGCGATGGCCGCGAGACGGCTGCCGGATCATGAACGGGTCAGAGCGATTCTCTACGGGACGGTTGGCGCGGTAATCATCCGGATCCTTTGTACGGTCACGGTTGTGTATCTGCTGATGATCCCCGGCCTGCATTTTGCCGGCGGGCTGCTGCTTGTCTGGATTGCCTATAAATTGCTGCTTCCTGATGACGGATCAGCTAAAAAAAGCGAAATTAAAGCTGCGGCGAGTATCTGGGCGGCAGTCCGGACTATTATTCTGGCTGATGCCCTGATGAGTCTGGACAATATGCTGGCTGTTGCCGGGGCGGCGCAAAATGATCCGCTGCTGGTGATTGTCGGTCTGCTGTTCAGTGTTCCATTACTGATGGGCGGCAGCGCTGTGATTATGAAACTGACCGACCGTTTCCCGTGGCTGATCTATGTCGGGGCAGCCATTCTGGCCATGACGGCCGGGAAAATGCTTTTTGCCGAACCATTGGTCAGAAAAGGTCTGGGCGGTCTCGCCGCGTGGATCGAGTGGCCGGTTGTGATTCTGATCATCCTTGCCGTTCTTTTTGCCGGCTGGTTCACTCAGAAGAAGCAGACGCATCCGGTCAATAAAAATCAGGCGGTCTGAACGTTTAAGCTCTGAGTTTTCAGGGCAGGCTGTGATCCAATCGTTTGTTAAAAAGTAAAAATCCATCTATTATTAGTAGTGCTGAAAAAAGGTGCCCTATTTCAGGCGCCTTTTTTTCACGTACTTCTGTCACATGTAAAACTCTGTTTCAAGAGACAATGGGAAAAGCAAGGTGTGTGTTGATGTCGCTTCCTTTATGGAAAAAGAACTTATATGTCTGCTGGTTCGGTGCGTTTGCAACGGCGGCGGGAATGAGTCAGATCATTCCTTTTCTGCCGCTTTTTATCGAACAGCTCGGTGTGCATAATACATCAGATATCGAACGATGGTCCGGACTGGTCTTCGGAGCCACATTTCTGGTTTCAGCGCTGGTTTCACCGCTCTGGGGCGCACTTGCCGATAAGTACGGGCGCAAACCGATGCTGCTTCGCGCCAGTCTCGGCATGTGCCTCGTCGTTTTCTGCATGGGTTTTTCACAGAATGTCTATCAGCTGTTTTTTCTGAGGATGGTGCAGGGGGTTGTCTCAGGGTATATTCCCGCGTCGATCATTCTGGTGGCGATGCAGACACCGAAAAGCCACTCCGGCTGGGCACTGAGCATGTTATCCACCGGCGGGATCAGCGGTTCACTGATCGGGCCCTTACTGGGCGGCTTTCTTTCTGATCTGGTCGGCATGCGTTTCGTATTTATCAGCACCAGTCTGTCCCTGGGTGCGGCTTTTCTGGCATCGCTGCTGTTTATCCGTGAGAAGTTTGTCGTTCAGGATAAGAAAAAGATCTCATTTCGCCAGGTCTGGATGATGACGCCGCATATGGGCATGTTTATCGCCATGTTCGTCACCACGTTTATGGTTCAGCTGGCAAACATGTCGATCCAGCCGATCATCACGGTCTACGTTAAATTACTCGCACCGCAGGCTACCCAGCTGGCTTTGATCTCCGGCGTTGTTGTTGCGTCCGCAGGTCTTGCCAGCGTGATCGCAGCACCGTTTCTGGGCCGGCTGACGGATCGGATCGGCCCGCGGCGGGTACTGCTGGCTGCGCTGATCTTCACAGGTCTTGTCTTCATTCCCCAGGCGTTCGTCTCCGATCCGTGGCAGCTCTCCGGGCTGAGATTTTTACTCGGGCTGGCGACGGCGGGTATCCTGCCGGCAATCAATACGATCGTTAAAAAAATGGCCCCTGCAGCGATTACCGGGCGTCTGTTCGGATACAATCAATCCGCACAGTTTCTCGGCACACTCGGAGGGTCATTGCTCGGCGGACATATGGCCGCTTCATTCGGTATTCGCTTTGTTTTCTACTCAACCAGTGCGCTGCTGTTTGCCAATGCCGCCTGGCTGGTAGTCTCCACGCTTGCGGCGCGGCGGACTGAGCGCAAAGCAACGCAGCGATCTGGAAACGATCTTTGAAAAACGGTTTAATGAATGCTGCGCTTCTTAAAGCGGCCGCCTTTCACGTCATGGATATCACTGATCGCAAGAAAGGCATTTTTATCAATCGAGTCCACGATGTTTTTGACTTTCGCTTCTTCCAGCCGGCTGATCACGGTAAAAATAACATTTTTATCGTTTCCCGTATAGGCACCCTCGCCGTTGAGATAGGTCACCCCGCGGCCAAGCCGGTCGTTCAGGGCATCGCCGATTTCCTGATGGAGGTCGCTGATAATCCATACCGCCTTCGAAGACTCCAGACCTTCGCTTGTAATATCGATCATTTTAAAGGCGATAAAGTAGGCGATCAGCGAGTACATGGCGTAGTTCCATCCAAACACGAAACCGGCGGATCCGAGAATGAAAATATTGATAAACATGACCACTTCACCGACGGAGAACGGTGTTTTTTCATTAAAAAGGACGGCAAGAATTTCGGTTCCGTCTGAAGATCCGCCGTTGCGGATGACCAGACCGACGCCGATGCCCATGATAATGCCTCCGAATACGGCGGCAAGAAGAAGGTCATTGGTAAACTGCGGAATTCCCGAAAAAGTCGTCAGCAGGGCGAGTGCCGTGACCGCACAGGCAGAAGTGACGGTGAATGTCTTGCCCATTTGTTTATAGCCGACGATGAAGAAGGGAAAATTGAAGATGATGAGAAAAATGCCGATCGGCAGGCCGCTGAGATGGGTCATCATGATCGAAATGCCTGTTACACCACCGTCGATAATCTTATTCGGAACGAGAAAGCTTTCCAGCGAAATGGCTTCAAAAAAGACGCCGATACTGATCAGAAGCAGTCTGACAATCAACTGACGGATTGTCAGACCTTTATGCTTTGATCTTTCTTTCACAGGCACCTGTGCGTGTTCTACTGTATGATTCAACCTGATACAACCTTTCTCTTAAAGCCCTTAATTTAAAAACTGTTCCATGAAGCTCTGTTTTGATACTTCGTGATCCGGAGCGAAAGGTGTGCGAGACTTCCGCGGGAAAAAGTGAGCACCTGAAGCGGAATACAGCTGCCGGGACAGGTGATAAGAAAAAACGGCAGCCCTGTTCCCTATTAAGGCAAACATGGTTGCCGATCTTCAGCCGTTGGAGAAGCGGGATCGAAACGCCGCTCCGGGTCTGTTTGTTTCATTTTTTTGATGCTTCATATTCCTTGCGGGTTGGCGGAGCCATGAATTCAGTGCCGATCGGTTCCGGAACGTGACGCTTCAGAATGGCATCGATGTCTTTCAGCGTCTGATCGTCAAGATGGAAATCCGCTACTTCAGTGGCAGCGGCAATCTGATCCGGATGACGCGCGCCCCAGAGGGCAATCCCATCCTTAGTCTGATCGAGAATCCAGCGGACGGCGAGTGCTCTGACGGATTTACCGTATCGGTCCTTAGCAAGTTTAGCCAGATCATCAACTGCCGCCAGATAGTGGGCGAAGTGCGGTGCCTTGAACTTCGGATCAGAGAGCCGCAGATCGTCACCGCCGAATTTGCGGTCGGCCGTCATTTTTCCGGACAGCATCCCGCGGCAGAGACTGCCGTAACATAATGCAACAATCCCGTTTTCTTTACTGTAGGGCAGCACGTCCTTCTCAATATCCCGTTCAAACAAGTTGTACGGCGGCTGGACAGTGTGGATCGGCGCAACGGCTTTAAATGCTTTCATCTGGTCCACAGTGAAGTTGCTGACCCCAATCGCCCTGATTTTTCCTTCTTTGTACAGGTCGCCCATGGCTTCTGCCGTTTCTTCAATCGGAACGAGCGGATCCGGCCAGTGAACCTGGTAAATGTCGATATAATCTGTTCCCAGCCGTTGGAGAGAGTCCTCAACCTGCCTTTTGATCAGTTCACGAGACCCATTTCGGAAGACATCGCTACCCACCCAATCAAGGCAAACCTTGGTAGCCAGTACGATCTGATCCCGGTGGCCGTATTCCTTGAGGGCCTGTCCGACAACTTTCTCAGCATGTCCCTGTCCGTACGCAGGGGCAGTATCAATTGTCCGGATGCCGCTGTCCAGAGCCTGATGAATGGTTCTGATTGATTCACGGTCATCCGAACCGCCCCACATCCAGCCGCCGATTGCCCATGTACCCAGGGCGATGCGTGTCGGATGAAGGTCCGTTCCCCTGATTGATGTAGTTTCCATGAATTTATCGCCTCGTTTAAAATTTAGGTTCACTTTAATTATAAAGAAACCAGGCTGATAAAATCAAAACATTCAAACGGATGGTTTCCGGCTTTCGGAAGACAATGGGTCGCCTATTCCGCGGCTCGCGTCTTTTGCGTCCTCTGCCATTTAAAAATCCGGTTCAGTAAAGCAAAGATTTTTTTGGATTCTTTGGTCATGATCGGGCCGAGAATGGCCAGAATCAGCACATATAATGCCGAAAACGGCTTGAGGACCGGCATCAGCCCGCCGACAATGCCGAGATTCGCCATGATGATTGAGAATTCGCCGCGGGAAACAATCGTCAGTCCGATATTTGTCGATGCTTTATAGGAGAGGCCTGACAGGCGGCCGCCGATCAGTCCGGCGGCGAAATTGCCGGCGACTGTGATCAAAACGGCACCAATTGTGAGCCAGACGGCACCGCCAAGCTGAGCAGGATCAATGCCGAGTCCGAAACTGAAAAAGAACACAGCACCGAAGAAATCACGGAAAGGGATAACCAGACGTTCAATGCGTTCGGCCTGCGTTGTCTCCGAGTAAACCAGACCGAGCAGCAGCGCACCGATCGCCTCAGCGACATGAATCGTCTCCGAAAACCCGGCGATGAAGAAAAGCGAAGCGAAGATGACGATGATAAAGATCTCATCGGACCGGATGCGGAGCAGCTTGTTCAACAGCGGCGCGGCAAACCGGGCAATGACAAAGAAGAGGATCATATAAGCCAGTGAGATCCCGATCGAGAGCAGCGATTTCCCGAATGACTGCGAATTCCCGAGGATCAGGCCGGATACCGCCGAGAGATATACGGCCAGAAAGATGTCTTCAAACATGATGATGCCCAGAATCAGTTCGGTCTCCGAATTGCCTGTCCGGCGCAAGTCGACGAGGACTTTTGCGACGATGGCACTGGAGGAGACAGTGGTGATCCCGGCGATGATCAGGATCTCTTTCAGCGGGAAGCCAAGCACCAGCGGATAGAGGATGCCCAGGCCGAAATTCATACCGATGTAAACCGTGCCTCCGAGCAGGATGGACTTTCCGGATTTGAGCAGTTTGCCTGTTGAAAATTCAAGTCCGAGATAGAAGAGTAAGAAAAGAATACCGATCCGGCCGAGAAAATTAATGAACGGTGCACTCTCAATAAATTTCAGACTGAAGACGCCGATCTTCGGCGCATGAGGGCCGACCAGCATCCCGGCAATAATCAGAAAGGGAATAATGGAAAATTTGAGTTTATTGGCGATCAGTGCGGCTGCAGCGACAAGAACGAACGCAATGCCTGTTTCAAGAATGAGATGGTCCATTTATTCCCCCTTATCTCCGGCCAGGAGCGCGTCGTGGAATTTCCGGAGATGCGTCCGTTCGCCGGAAACAACAATGGTGTCACCTGTATCGAGAATTGCGCCGGCTCCGGGATTCAGCTGCTTTGCGTGGTTCTTTCCGATGATCCCGATGACATTAACCTGATAGTTCCGGCGGATGCCGAGACCACCGATTGTCTTTCCCGAAATCGGTGAACCGGCACCAACCTTATACCAGTCGATAATTAAGTTATTTAACGCAAGCTCGACGGACGCCACTGTTTTGGGTTTATAGGTCATGCCGCCCAGTATTGCCGCAACCTGCCTTGATTCAGCATCATTAAAACTGGCGCAGGAGATACTTTCGTCAGGATCTGAATCATCATAATGATAAACATCCCGCCTGCCGTCGTCATGAATAATGATGACGACTTTATCTCCGTTTTCCGTAGATAATTGAAATTTCTTCCCGATTCCGGGTAGATCTGTTTCGATAATTTCCATGTACGCACCTCTTCCTGGTTGAATTGATCCGGATCACCGGATACACTACTGTATTTATTCTATTATAATGAAGAGGGCAATAGCAAAGAAACCGGGAATGAACACGTAAATCAATGTGTTCCCGGTGATCGCAACAGGATTGGGGATTGAATGGATGCATCAGTTAATCTGTTTCGGAGACAGTATTACCGCCGGATGGAATGGCGAAAAAGACACACCGCGGCTGACCGATCGCCTTGTTTCCGGACTGAACTGTCAGGTCAGAAATGCCGGCGTTTCCGGGGAGACAACGGATCAGGCAGTCAGGAGACTCGATCATGACGTACTTGATCTGCCGTACGACAAGGTAACGGTGCTTTTCGGAGCTAATGATTCCTCGTTTCATAAGGGGATCCCGCTGACGAGATTTATTCGTAATCTGGATCGAATCGTCCGGGCCATTTCGCCCGATAAAGTAATCCTGATGACGCCGTCGCCGGTCATCGATGCAAGACAGATCGGGAAGCGGACCAATGAGCGCGTATCACTCTATGCGCAAGCCGTCAGAACATGTGCCCGTTCACATGGAGCAGTTCTGATCGATCTCAATCGGGAAATGGCCGGGAAGGACAACTATGAACCTCTGCTTTTGGCCGACGGTTTACATTTTTCGGATGCAGGTTATGATTTTCTTGCCGGTCTGATGGTCAATAAGCTGAAAGACAATTAACGAAAGAATTGTTCTTTTTTCAGAATAATTGGGTGAAAAAAGTGTCCGGAAATCAAAATACAGCAAAATCAGTAGGGATTTCCATTGCTTTCAGTGCTTTTATGACTTTGCGCTGGACTGACGGATCCCATATGATGAAACAGAAGAAAAACAGCAGGAACAGCAAGGTGGCAATCAGCGTTCACGGCAGATGCCGCCGGTCCGTCTCGGCAGAACGGCTGCGTGAAAACTGTGAAAGCGTACGGCGAACGAATTTATCCGCCATGTGCCGGACCTGGGGCATGTCTATGCATGTGGCTGAACGGGCAGCCGTCTTCTGTACCAGCAGGATCAGGAAGGCATGTTATCCGGCCGGATGCCGTGACACACTGATTCATCCTGCAGAACCTGCCTATTTCTTCCCGGAACATCATACAAAGGGATCGTCATGTTGTTCAGGAAATCGATCGGGGCATCACGGGTATCAAAAGAATCATAGTGACTTACACCTCTCCTTTCTCACTCACGCAAAAAGCAGCTTCCTGGGCTGCTTTTTTGCGCTGGCGAAATTTGCCGCAGTAAAACCGTTGCCGGCAATCCGCATCTGCATCGATGTGCCCGGGATGATGTATCCGTTTTCTAAAACGGGGAATTGCACTATCATATGGTAAGTGGAGTATGTCGGAGAATCTCTGGTGTGAGCCGGATGCACGATGATCGGCAGTTTGTTTCTTATACCCAATGGGGGTATAATGCAGGGAGAAGGGGTGGTAGGCGATGAATGAACGCGAAGATTGCTGCTGCAGTGCGCCAGACGAAGGTCTCGCGATGCAGCCCGACAAATCGCCGGCAGCACCGAGGACTTTGGAAGAGAAGCAGAGAATCATCAATCGCCTGAAACGGGTGGAAGGCCAGATCAGAGGCCTCCAGAAAATGATTGAGGACGATCGCTATTGTGTTGATATTCTGATTCAGCTGTCGGCTGCCCAGGCGGCGTTAAAAAAAATCGGCTTTTCCGTACTGGAGCGCCATGCCAAGTCATGCGTTGCTAAAGCGATTGAAGAAGGGCATGGTTCAGATCAGATCAACGAGTTATTAAAAGTACTCCAGCAATTCTACAAATAGATCGTCAAAGGTGGAGGCGCTGCGGAATGGAAAAAGAAATTTCAATAGGCATTACAGGTATGACCTGTGCTGCCTGTTCGGATCGAATAGAAAAAGTTCTGAATCGGATGGACGGTGTTTCGGCCACCGTTAATCTTGGTCTGGATAATGCCCGGGTAACGATCGAAGACGCGCGGACAACCCCGCAGGAGATCATCGCCCGAATTGAGAAACTCGGCTACGGCGTGCAGCAGAAACATTTTCATCTGACCGTTTCAGGAATGCGCGGCACGGCTGATGCCGCACAGATTGAGAACGGGTTGCATCAAATGCCCGGTATCCTCTCCGTCCATGTGAATCCGGAAGCTGAAAAAGGTATGGTCGTTTACGTTCCTGGCATCACTGAGCCGGAACTGATCCTGAACAGAATCGCGCAGCTGGGCTATCCGTCAGCGGTGATGGATCGGATCAAAGCGGATGAAAAGCGGAAAGTGCTCCGGAAGAAGAAAAAGAAACTGATTTTGTCTGCGGTATTGTCACTTCCCCTGCTTTACACGATGGTCGCTCATCTCCCTTTTAATACAGGCCTGCCGCTGCCTGATCTGCTGATCAATCCATGGCTTCAGCTAATTCTTGCGAGCATCGTACAGTTCTATATCGGCTGGCCGTTCTATGTCAGCGCAGCACAGGCATTAATTAAAAAAAGCGCCAATATGGATGTGCTTGTCGCACTCGGAACAAGCGCCGCCTATTTTTACAGTCTGGCGGAGACACTGCGCTATCAGTTTTCCGGTATGGCTCATCCGGATCTGTATTTTGAAACCAGTGCCATTCTCATTACGCTTGTACTGGTTGGCAAATATTTTGAAGCCCGTGCGAAGCGGCAGACAACGACGGCGATTCGCGAACTGCTGGACCTCCAGGCGAAAGACGCCACCCGGATTGAAAACGGTGTGGAGAAAAAAGTGCCGATCCAGTCTGTTGTTACCGGAGATCTTCTCAGGGTCCGGCCCGGTGAAAAAATTCCTGCAGACGGCATCATTGTCGACGGACGTTCGTCGATCGACGAATCGATGATCACCGGAGAATCACTCCCCGTGACCCGTCAGACCGGAGATAAGGTGATCGGCGCCACCTTGAATGTGAACGGAACGCTGGTTGTCCGTGTTGAAAAGGTCGGCAAAGCAACAGCACTCTCCGAAATTGTCCGGATTGTAGAAAAAGCGCAGAGCTCCAAAGCACCGGTTCAGCGGCTTGCCGACAGTATTTCCGGAGTTTTTGTACCGATTGTAATCACCATCGCCGTTCTTGTCTTTATTGTCTGGATCTCGGCGATTCGTCCGGGAGAATGGCTGCCGGCACTGATTGCCGCGATCAGCGTACTGGTGATTGCCTGCCCCTGTGCACTTGGTCTGGCAACGCCGACAGCGATTATGGTCGGCACGGGAAAAGGTGCAGAAAACGGTATTTTATTCAAAGGCGGCGAGTATCTTGAGGCCGCGCAGAACCTCCAGTCGATCATGCTGGATAAAACCGGAACGATTACCAACGGGAAACCTGAAGTGACCGATGTTGTTCTCTGCGGGGATATCGACCGGGATGTGCTGATCCGCCTCGCCACAGAGGCAGAACATTTAAGTAAGCATCCTTTGGCGCGGGCGATTATCGCTTATGGGAAATCGCAGCATCTTCAGGAACAGCTGCCATCAAGTCGTTTTACAGCACATACGGGCGCCGGTATCACCGTCCAGGTTTCCGGGCATCGGATCGCGATCGGTACGAAACGGCTGATGAGTAATGAGGACGTCTCCGTTCATGAGATGGCCCACGAAGTTCGCCGCCTGGAGTCGGACGGGAAAACAGTGATGTTTTTCGCTCTCGACAGGAAGCTTCAAGGCGTCATCGCAGTTGCCGACACGATTAAGCCGACGTCGCGGCTGGCCATCGAAAAACTCAAGGCACGCGGACTCGGCGTTTATATGATCACCGGCGACAATCAGCGGACGGCTGAAGCGATTGCCAGAAAAGCAGGCATTGATCATGTTTTTGCGGAAGTCCTTCCTGAGGATAAAGCGAATAAAGTACGCGAACTGCAGGCCCAGGGGCTCAACGTTGCGATGGTCGGCGACGGGATCAACGATGCACCTGCTCTGGCGGTTGCCGATATCGGCATGGCCATCGGTACCGGGACGGATGTGGCTATAGAGACGGCCGATATTACGCTTGTTGGCGGTGACCTGATGCACGTTCTTCATGCGCTTGACTTGAGTCGCAAAACCATGCGCAATATTCGCCAGAATCTGTTTTGGGCACTGTTTTATAATACGGTCGGAATACCGGTCGCCGCACTCGGTTTGCTGACCCCGTGGATTGCCGGTGCGGCCATGGCGTTCAGTTCTGTATCGGTCATTGTGAACAGCCTGAGATTGAAGCAGGCCAGACTTTGAACTGTAATTTTTAAAGTGAACGTGCTGAAGAACAGGGCTATGACAAAAAAATATAGATATGAAAACCGGACGAGTGAATTTGCCCGGTTTTTTATTTTGGCTGCGAGTGTTGTTTGATTCCGCCCGACAACGGAGTGGAATCAAACAATTTTTAAACAGAGCCGTTTGTGGGGGGCATTCTGTCGAAGCATTCGTTTTCTGTCGCATCCTGTCTGTGCCTATGATTAGTAAAATAAAAAAAGTGCCGCTATAATAGATTTCAAGTAAACGCTTTACTTTTTGACTGGAGGGGATACGATGCCGCTGCTTCGTTTGAAGAAAAAGCAGAAAATCACTGAAGAACAGATTGCTGCAATCGTGGGGAAGGAAAATGTGGACAGCTCGTCCAGTGAAAGGCTGGTTTATTCATATGATGCCACGCCGAATTATCAATCGCTGCCTGATTTTGTCGCTGCGCCGGGAAATGCCGAAGAGGTCGCCGCGCTGCTAAAACTATGTAATGAAACGGGAACACCGGTTTATTCAAGAGGTTCCGGCACCAATCTGTGTGCGGATACCTGTCCGGTTCATGGCGGAGTTGTTCTGCTGACGAAGCGTCTGAACCGGATTCTGGAGCTCGATAAAGAGAACCTGACGATTACGGTCCAGCCGGGGGTGATCACGAAGGAGATCAGCGATACGGTTGAGAAAGAAGGGCTCTTTTATCCCCCGGATCCCAGTTCAATGAAGATTTCGACAATCGGCGGGAATCTCAGTGAAAACTCCGGCGGCCTTCGCGGGTTAAAGTACGGCGTGACCCGGGACTATGTCATGGCGCTTCAGGTTGCCTTACCTGACGGGGAACTGATACGCACAGGCGGAAAACTGACGAAAGACGTTGCCGGGTACGACCTCACCAGACTGTTTGTCGGATCTGAAGGAACACTGGGCGTGATTACTGAAGCCACCCTGAAGCTGATCCCGAAACCGGAGTCGCAGAAAACAATTCTGGCGCTGTATCAGGACATTGAAGCAGCGGCTCGTTCGGTGTCGGCCATTATCGCCGATAAGATGATTCCCGTCACACTCGAATTTATTGATCAGGATACGCTGAAAGCTGTTGAAGATTTTGCCCATATCGGGCTTCCCACCGATGTCCAGGCCATCCTGCTGATTGTTCAGGACGGACCTAAGGAAATTGTCGATCGTGACATTCACCGGATCGCGGAGATCTGCCGCAGTAAACAGGCCGTGGATGTCCGGCTGGCTGCTTCCGAGCAGGAGGCAGAACAACTGGCGACGGCACGTCGGTCAGCCCTGAGTGCCCTGGCCCGGCTGAAACCGACGACGATCCTTGAGGACGCAACGGTGCCCCGCTCGGAGATTGCGCCGATGGTCCGGGCGATCACTGAAATAGCCAGAAAATATAATGTGCGTATCTCGACATTCGGTCATGCAGGCGACGGCAATCTTCACCCGACGTGTCTGACAGATGCGCGGGATCATGACGAAATGCAGCGGGTCGAGAAAGCCTTTGCCGAGATTTTCGAGAAGGCGCTTGAGCTTGGCGGGACGCTCACCGGGGAACACGGTATCGGGATGACCAAAGCGCCTTATCTCGAATGGAAGCTAGGCAAAGCGGGTGTGGCCGTGATGCGCGGGATTAAACAGGCTCTGGATCCTTCCGGCATTATGAATCCGGGGAAAGTGTTTGCAGAGGCAGCGAGCGAAAGAGAGGCGAATGTGAAATGATGACGGAAAAAGATAAACGGCAGATCCAAAAAGACTTTCAGAAGAACATGGATTATGACGAACTGCTGAACTGTATGCGTTGCGGCTTCTGTCTGCCTTCATGTCCGACTTATATTGAAACAGGCCATAAGGAGAAATATTCTCCGCGCGGCCGGATTGCGTTAATGAAAGGGATCACAGACGGCGTCGTTGAGCCAGACGAGGATATTGCCCATTCGCTTGACCTATGCCTGGGCTGCCGGGCTTGTGAACCGGTCTGCCCTTCCGGTGTCAAATATGGCCATCTGCTGGAGGACGCCCGCAGCATTCTTCAGAAACATAAGAAACAATCGGTACCGGTAAAATTAATCAGGAAGGGCGTGTTTAATGGTCTATTCCCCCATCAGAACCGCATCGAAGCGGCCACGGGACTGCTCGGGTTTTATCAGCGCAGCGGTCTGTCCAAGGTCGGCCGGAAAATCGGATTTATGAATCTTTTTCCGGAAAGTATGGCCGCGATGGAAAAAATCCTTCCCGAAGCCCCGACGAAAAAGGAAATCAGGGAGCGGCCGCGCTTTTTTCCTCACGAAGGGGAGAAAAAAGCAGATGTCGCTTTGTTTGCCGGCTGCCTGATGGATACGCTGTTTTTTAAAACGAACAATGCCACGATCCGGCTGCTGCAGAAAGCCGGCTGCGATGTGACCATTCCGGAACATCAGCTGTGCTGCGGAGCGCTGCACGGCCACAACGGTGAGCTTGAACAGTCGAAGAAAATGGCAAAGCAGAATATCGAAGCGTTTGAGGCCGGGCACTTTGATTACATCATCACGAATGCCGGCGGCTGCAGTGCTTTTCTGATCGAATACGATCACCTGCTAGCCGGCGAGCCTGAATGGGCAGACCGGGCAAAACAATTTGTTTCCAGACTGAAGGATATTTCGGCGATACTGGTCGACCTTGATTTTCACCATCAGCATCATTTGCAGCTTTCGCCGCAGACGGTCACCTATCAGGACTCCTGCCACCTGAGAAATGTGATGCACACTTATAAGGAGCCAAGAATCCTCCTTCAGTCCATCGAAGGGGTCAGATATGAAGAGATGGAGGGTGCGAACACTTGCTGCGGCTCGGCCGGCGATTATAATATCGTCCAGCCGGAGATGGCGATGCAGATTCTTGATCATAAAATGGCCAAGGTGGAGAAGACCGAGGCGCAGACGATTGTCACGGCGAATCCCGGCTGTCTGCTTGAGATGAAAGCAGGTGTTGAGCGCAGCGGCAATAAGGGGAAAATGAGAGCGGTTCACATTGCAGATCTGCTGGTTGAAGCACTGGAGTATTCGGAAGAAAACCAGCTGGTTCGCTGATGGATTAATGAAAAAGTGAAAGTTAAAGGTAAAAACAGAGTGGAAACAATCCATTCTGTTTTTTTTAATTTCTAAAACTGGCTAAACATCATTTTTTTCATGAGACTTCTGCAGGAACAGCGAATGGACCGGACGAGGAGGGACCGCCTGAAGCATCTTATACCGTATCAGCGAGATTACCAAGCAGAATGATTGTTGATCCACAGGCATCGATCCATGAACCCAAAGTGATCTGTTTGTTCACTTCTGTGAATGTGGCCTCCTGATCGAGCTGCTGCCTGCGCCCCAGTGCCTGCATCATATGGCCGAGGGCGATGAGGGTAATGCCGATCAAGGAATACAGTTTACTCCAGATCGAATGAATCGTCAGCAGCATCAGATCACCGGCGATTTCTCTGAGATTCGCTGAAAGTGCCTGCCTGATCAGCAGCGGATCATCATGTACATCCTGAATCAGTTGAATCGAAAAAATGCTGTAGTTGAGAAAGTTCAGTCGGACAATGAACTGAAACTCGGGATTTGTCCGGATTACATCAGTCAGTAAGGCACCGCCGCCAAACTGAATCAGGCTGCTGGTGAGCGCAAGTTGGTTGCGGAGCTCACTGGTGAGCGGGATCTCAGGTGTTTTACCCACAGCATTGATTGTTTTTCCGGCGGCAATAGAGGCCAGCGCAAGATTTCTGGCCAGTTCGGTGTTATTCATGGTTCTCCCATCCTGTCTGTCGCACCTGTCTCTATTCTATTCAGATCCGCTCAGGGTGACAGTGGCCTGGGCCCGGGAGCATGTGGACCGGAGTGCCTACATTTCAACATTGCGGGCATTTACTTTTGGGTGATCATTGTCTGTCTCCATCGTCTCGGGAAAGGTGGTCATGATCTTACGGACAAGACGAAGAAAATGGTCGGGATGCCGTTCCAGAAAGATCTTGAGTTTCCCGGCTTTGACCCAGGCACGGTCATGGAGCGCCTGGGTGATGATTCCGGTTTCCAGCGCCTCATCCAGTTCTTCTTCATCAACAAAGAAGAGACTGCGGTCCGGGAAGAGGATAAAATCAAGGTAAAGATCATCGAACCACAGCACTCCGTCACGCTCGCGACCGATTTGTTTGACAATATCAAAATAACACTGCACGAGCCGGCGATGCTGGTTAAACATAGCGGTCAGCACAAACCCGCAGTCGCCTTCCGGGAAAAGCTGCAGCCAGGAGTAATTTCTGTCCACCGTTTTATTCCGGACCCCGCCGTAAACCACCGACATCGGTGCTTTGATCGCATCAAAATGCAGCAGCACAGCTCGGCCGTGAAAGTCCGGCCACATATATGCTTTTTCCATTATTCTTTTTTTCACGATTCTGCGCCAGCCGCGCCGGTCTGCATATTTTCTTTTCATTCTGTACAGTCGCATCGAATCACCTTCGCCGTATCTCTATCTATTGTAGCCTAATTCACCGGAAAGTGAACGCAGCTTTTCCTTCTCTGTAAAGAAGGGCCATAAAAAGCCAAACCGGTACACAAATACAAATGCATAAAAATACAGAGCGCTTTTCTGTAAAAAGATGCGCTCTGTCAGCCAAAATGTATCGATGAGGAGCGGTCCGTTAAAACACAGCCGGCAAAATAATCGCCGCGTCCTTATCCGATTTTTTAGAGAATTCCGAATGAATCGATTGCCCCGTCCAGTCACATGACTCTGGTTCAGTGGGAATGATTGATGACGATCAGCTGATCACCGGAAGCATTCTCGTTTCCTTTTTCATATCAGAATGGCAGAGCGGACATTTCGGATGACTGTCGAAAGAATAAGCGTCCCTCATCCATCCGGAACAGTCATCATTCGTGCATGTCCAGACAACTGTTTCTTCTTCAGGAACCGGTTCTTGCTGGCCACGGTTAAAACCCATGAAGCATCATCCCCCTTCCTGTTAATCTTTTTATTATAACGCAAACGAGACGTTTAATAAATGAAAGTGCTTTCTCCGGCATCGGACCGTTACTGAGAAATTCCCGTCTGAACAATATTGACGTTGACCCGGCAGTGGAAACGGGCATGGGGATAACGGTCCGGCCAGGAATGCCCGTCGAAACGATAGGTGAAACTTCGGACGGTATTGCCCAGCCCGAGCGGATCGACACGATAAGTCTGAAAACGATGCACCAATTGCCGGGCTTCCCATTCCAGATGACGATTCAGCAGCTTTGTGATGTGATCTGCATTCTTTTTGCTGATGGATCCGGGAAATGCCTGACGGACCTGAGCAGAAATTTTGACCCGGGCGTAAATATCCGGAGACGAACTGTTCCCGTTCCGCACCTTAAAGCTTGCTGAGGTATGGACATTTCTGAGCGCGATATGTTTGCCCCTGGCAAATTCATAGTCATAGACTCCCTGGTCGAATGGCTGAAATAACATTTTGAACACAAATACATCGTCGCCGTCGATCTTCATGACGTACTTGTCTTTCTTAAATGCGGCAACCCCGACCAGTGCCAGATGATCGCCTTGTTTCTGGATGATCGGCATGAACGCGTCCATATATTCTCCGTAATAGCTGTAGAGAATTTGGGCCAGATCAGAATCCGGGTAGTTCTGCTGACTGTTCTGCTGGATCAGATCCTGAATATAACGAGAGACCGGAATCTGGGTCTGGTAATCCGCTGCGGTAAGCATTTCCCGGGTGCTCCCCTCAACGACAGCGAGCGTCAGGTCCCGCGGTGTGTCCGGATCGCGGTTTCTGAAATCAAGCTGTTTACTAAGTCCGTGTCTGGCCAGCTTATCATCAAACAGCATCACTCTGATCTTCCCGATCTTCAGCTGACGCTGACCTTCCGGCTGAAACTTGTCGACCAGCGACTTCCCGTCATAAGTGACGCCTGAGATGTAGCGCATCATCGCCGCGGTAGACGGCAGCCCCGCGCCCTGACTGCCCGGATTACCGCTCTCGACATAGTTCGGCATGGTCGCAGTGCCCATGATCTGTCCTTTTCCGAGATAGTCATACCCCTCTGCTTCAACCATCAGAATGTCGTCGATGATGTTTGACGGCAGACAGCCGGTCAGAAGGAGCAGGAAGAGGCACAGGAGGAGGATCTTTATTCTCATGCCGGCTCCCCCTTCACCTTCTTGACAATCCACTGGCAGAGCAGGAGCAGGGGAATGTAGATGTAGTTAAAACAAAAACCAAGCTTGGAGAAAAGGGCATTGGCTGTTGCGACCAGTTCGCCATTGTAGACAATCTCGGCAACAACAATGAAAACGGCAAGGACGAATATAAGCGCATATTTCTGCCGGATCACCGGAAAGGTCAGTTTGATGCCGCGGGAAACAATCCATGCGGACAGTGCCATGCTGGGCAGAAGAATCCAGATCATATAGACGATGTTGATCATATCCACATGTTCAAAAAGCGGAAATGTAATACTTTTCCAGAAAGTCACCGTCGGCCAGATGGTCAGTTTCATCTCTCCCTGGCTGAAGTAGGCCGTGCCGAGGATCATTATCATCAGATAGATGAAGAGGGTATCTAGTAATGCAAAATAGCACCATTTTTTCGCCTGTTCCGGATGTTTGATGAACGGGTAGTAGAAAAGGATCATTTCACTTCCAAGATAAATATGAATCGAGTAGAAGACCGACAGAAGCAGAGATTTCGGCCCGTGATCAAACAAGGGAAGCAGGTTCGAAAAATGGGCGCCGGGCACGGCAAATACCGTTTCCGCGTAAAGCGGGATCATATAGACGAAGCTGAGTAGAAAGATCCCGCCGATCGTGCGCATGCCGCCAAGCACAATATAGGCAATCAGAAGGCAGAAAAGAGCAGTAAAGACCAGAATCGAGAGTTGAGGGAAAATCCAGACTTGAAGAATTTCAATATAACTGCGCAGATAAATAGCCGCGTAGAGCATGAAAAAAATGATGGTGGCCAGATTCAGTACACCGCCGATCCATTTTCCAAAAATCCGGGTATGAATCGAAAACAAATCGGCTCGTCCATACTTGTGTTCATTTTCGAGAAGGCGCAGGATGAGCCACATGACGCCAAGCGAGGACAATCCGCCGATCAGGCAGGCCACCCAGGCATCCTGGGCACTGAAGCGCGACAGCGGCTGCTGGAATGAGAAAAATCCGATACCGATCTGTGTGACCTGTATCAGAAAGAAACTGCTCATCGGACCTAACTGGTGCGTTTCATTGATTTTGTTTAAAGCCATGGCCGAATCATCTCCACAGTTCGTTTAAGCTCTTCTAACCCTTTATTCATCAATGTCGGGACTCTTTTTCCCTTTCTCTTGGCTGGTCCGTGTCGTATTCATTCGTGCCGGATCGCCCGGGCGAAGGAACATCGGACGACTGTTCTGAAGCTGGAACGGCAGGCGGATAAAGGCGTCTTTCAAATCAGATGCCCGGAACGGAAAAATCGGTTCGATATACGGCCTGCCGAGTGATGTCAGCCGGATCAGATGGGTGACGAAATACGTAAAGCACATGCCAATGCCGAGCAGTCCGAACATCTGGGCACTAATAATAAACGGAAAACGAATAAAACGAATGGTCGTCGCCATCCGGTAATTCGGCGTGATAAAAGCAGCCAGGGCGGACATTGCGATGATGATCAGCAGGATATTGCTGCTCAGACCGGCCTGAACAGTTGCCGTACCGATAACAATACCGCCCACAATACCGATAGTCTGACCAACCTTTGTCGGCAGCCGGGCGCCGGCTTCGCGCAGCAGTTCAATCATGACTTCAAGAATCAGCACCTCCATCACCGGGTCAAAGGGGACGGAGCTGCGCGAGCTGATCAGCGAACCGAGTAAATCTTTAGGAAGCAGCTGGTAATGATAGGTCAGCAGGGCAACATAGAGCGATGATGACAGAGCCGACAGTGCTACGGCGAACAGACGCAGCAGACGATAAGCTGAGCTGATGTTCCAGGGAAGGAAATAGTCGTCAAATGCTGCGAAAAATTCGACGATTGTTGAAGGCAGAATCAATGCGTTCGGCGAGCCGTCGACCAGTACGGCGATTTTTCCTTCGTAGACGGCACCGGAAACACGGTCGGGCCGTTCCGTATCTGTGAACTGAGGAAAAATGGTCCAGTTATTGTCCGTGATCATCAGCGCCAGCATCGTGGCATCGATCAGGCTGGCAACTTCAAGACTTTGGATACGCTGCAGCACGGTATTGACATTTTCTTCGCTGGCGATACCGTCGATATATATGATGCCGACCTGTGTCCGCGACAGTTTGCCGACACGGATTTCTTTCAGCGTCAGCTGCGGCACAGGGATGCGCTTGCGGATGAGATTGATGTTCGTATCGATCGATTCAACGAACGTTTCTTTCGGACCGATGATACTCGTTTCCACTTCTGATTTCTCAATCTGCCGTCCCTGTATCTTGACCGAAGGGACGATCAGGCACTCCGGAGATCGCTCATCCTTTTGAATAATGATGTATCCTTCCAGCAGTTTCGACTGAATCTCATGGATGTCTTTCGTCTGGATCAATTTCTCAAGCGGCAGCTGATCCTTAATATCGGCCATATTGCGAATACTGTCACTATAGAGAAATGGGAAGACGTCACGGTGGACATAGTCGATATCGATCAGTGTCCGGAAGTAAGAAATCCAGCAGCTGAAATGCGTGTTGCCATGTTGAAAATGAACAAAATCGCGGCTCTTGCCGAGGTGGTCGAGAACATCGCCAATTGTTTTCGGATCTTTATTTTTGCTGGCCTGCTGCTGCCTTTTTTTATTCCGGAACATGCGTTTGCCTCATTTCAGTTCATGTTGTTCTTCTTTTTTTCGATTCTCGATTTTTTCTGCTCATATTTTGCGGCATCGATGTAGATGACGATCAGCGGAACGATGCAAAGCCAGGCAATCACCGCATACATCAGCAGGGCGCTCAGTACATCAATTCTGAAAAACACACTGATAAAGAAGACAAGCAGCAGGGCAAAGTAACTGAGATATAGAAAAACAGTGAGCATCACAGGTCCCCTCTTTGCCGCGATCCGTACTTTTGTGTCACAAGCTTTATTATCTCCAGGTAGATTGCCCGCTGCCCGTGAAAAATATTCCGCGGACAGACAGGATTACGGGCGTGACAGCGAAATTGTAAACAGCGGCAGCATTCGGGAGGGCGATCCTGTGGAAGGGCTTTTCTTTTGTGGATCAGCTGTGATAAAGTAAAGCTTGGAATTCGGTGTTTTGGAAAACAGCCGGTTCTGTGTACTCGTTAGTTAATTTCGGAGTTGGAAGGATATTGATATGAAGTCGGCATGGAAAGTGTTTAAGGAACAGATCAGCAGCTTCTATCTGATCAGACGTCTCTCACTGTATGAATTGAAAAGTGAAAACAATAACAATTATCTGGGCATGTCCTGGGTGATCATCAATCCGCTGATTCAAATCCTGATTTACTGGCTTGTCTTCGGGATGATTCTTGACCGGGCAGGCGTCCTGGAAAACGGACGGGGTATACCCTACATCGACTGGCTGATGGCCGGGATTATTGTCTGGTTCTTTCTCCAGCCTTCTGTCGTTCAGGGTTCAAGTTCGATCTATCAGCGGATTCGGTTTATCGCAAAAATGAATTTTCCGATGAGCGCCATTCCCAGTTATGTGATCTTTGAGAAATTTTATCAACACTTAATGCTGACGCTGATTATTTTTATTATTTTGCAGTTTACACCGTACAAGGTCAGTGTTTATATTATCCAGCTGCCATACTTTATGTTTGCCGCATTCGCTTTCTTACTGTCGGTGTCGCTGATCACGTCGACGTTCTCGACGATTGTCCGTGATTTTCATCAGATCCTGATTTCAATGATGCGGATGATGTTCTATCTGACGCCGATTCTCTGGCCGCCGTCTCTTCTGGATGAAAAGTCGAGAACGCTGGCCCATATCATGCTGATCAATCCGATGTACTATCTGATTGAAGGCTATCGTTCATCGATGCTCGGCCTGTCCTGGTATGGCATTGAACACTACAAATATACCCTTTACTTCTGGGCGTTTGTTGTGGTGACCTTTATCATCGGGTCAACCCTTCACCTGAAGTTCAGGGATCGCTTCGTAGATTATCTGTAAGGTGGAAAAAATAAATGGTTAAATCAGTTATCGTCAGTCATGTTTCCAAAGAATATAAAATGTTTACAAAGAATTCGGAGAAAATTCTTGATCTGATCCTCCCGGGCGGCTATGGACAGTCTTTCTATGCTCTTCAGGATATCAGTTTTGATGCTGACAAAGGCGATGTCGTCGGGATCATCGGTGTCAACGGTTCGGGGAAGTCGACCTTGTCGAACATCATCGGCGGCGTCATTCCGCCGACTTCGGGCACGGTCACCGTGAATGGTGAAGCGGCGCTGATTGCCATTCAGTCCGGACTGAAGTGGGAGCTTACCGGGCGGGAGAATATTGAACTGAAATGTCTGATGCTCGGATTTACGAAAAAAGAAATCAAAGAGATGGCACCGAATATTATTGATTTCGCCGATATCGGCGACTTCATCGATCAGCCGGTTAAGTCGTATTCAAGCGGGATGCGTTCACGGCTCGGCTTCGCGATTTCAATCCACATCAATCCGGATATACTGATTATTGATGAGGCGCTGTCCGTCGGCGACCAGACCTTTGCCGACAAATGTCTGGACAAAATGAATGAATTTAAGGCTGAAGGAAAAACCATTTTCTTCATCAGTCATTCGCTGAATCAGATGAAAAAGTTCTGTGAGAAGGCCCTGTGGATCCAGTATGGCCAGGTCGAGGACTACGGCCTGATGAAGGACGTCATGCCGAAGTACGAAAGCTTTATCCGCGACTATAAGAAAATGTCCCGTGAAGAACGCGATGCTTTTCAGAAAAAAGTGCGCGAGCGGCGGATGGCAGCGGCACAATAAAGGCCGGCGTTTACTGACCCTGTTTTATGGTCCTGTTGATTCCTGCCCCGGGCGACGGAGCAGCGAAAATCAACAGGATTTTTTAACAGCAAATTGTGAAATATTTATCGTTTTTTGTGTATACTAAATGAATAATCATCTTAAGTATAGCCAATGGTCGAACAGTAAATAATAGGATGAGCGGTGGATCTATAATCACAGCGCAAAACAGGAAAGGAGGGAAGGGTTCGGGCAAATCATTTTGTAAGCGATTACTTGTCCGGATCCTGTACAGTTTATGAATCATCTGAACCTTTTAAGAACGGCAGTGGAGAAGCGTAAAAGCCATTTGATTGAGCTATTGGAGAGCAATCATGCCGTTTCAAATTCGGCAAAATTGAAAGCACTTACATTGTCCGAACTTGAAGATGAATGGAAGCGGTATTGCGAATGGCGTGAGAGAGGAACAGGCTGAACCGTGCGCGTGAAACGAAAAGGTCCTGATCCTATTATTGTTTATGGCCACTCTGCTGTCTGGTGCGGAAGGCATGAGACTCCTGCGGAAAGCGATCGCCTGCGCCTGAAAACAACGGCTGGCTTTTACAGAGCCGATGAAAAAATACAGGGGGGCCGCTCACAAACCTGTGTCAGGTCTGAGCGGTCCCCCTGTGTGTCGTTGAAACATTCAGCTGAAACCCATGGCCAGTCATGCTCATCCGGGATCTTGTTTAAACGATCGGACCGGCTTGACGGATCTCATCAGAAGCTTCAGGGAAATGATTGAAATTATCTTTAAATTTAAGGGCCAGCAGACGGGCGGTCCGATCATAGGCTTTCGCGTCCTGCCATGTCTTCCACGGCAGCAGGACGTCGTCCGGAACGCCGGGGCATTCGTTTGGAATATGAAGGCCGAAAATCGGGTCTGTCCGAGTTGCAGAATGATCGAAGTGGCCGTCCAGAGCTTCCTGAATCATCTTCCGGGTATAAGCCAGTTTCATTCTTGAACCGGTTCCGTATGGGCCTCCAGTCCATCCGGTATTGACCAGATAGGCCTTGACATGATGCTTCCTGATCTGCCGGCCGAGCAGTTCCGCATAGACGGACGCCGGACGCGGCATAAATGGAGCACCGAAGCAGGTTGAGAACGTTGCCTCCGGATCGGTGACACCGCGTTCGGTACCTGCCAGTTTGCTGGTGTACCCGGACAGGAACTGATACATCGCCTGTTCCGGTGTCAGCAGGCTGATCGGCGGCAGCACACCGAAGGCATCTGCTGTGAGGAAGATAATGGCCGACGGGTGCCCGCCGATGCTTGGAATCAGGGCATTGGATACATTTTCAAGCGTATAAGCAGCCCGGGTGTTTTCCGTCAGCGAGCCGTTGTCATAGTCCGGATGACGGTCGGATTTGGAAACGATTACATTTTCAAGGACGGTAGCGAACCGGATGCTGTTATAGATCTGGGGTTCTCTTTCTTTAGAGAGACGGATCGTCTTCGCATAGCAGCCGCCTTCGATGTTGAAGATGCCCTTGTCTGACCAGCCGTGCTCGTCATCACCAATCAGATCGCGGTCGGGAACATTGGAGAGCGTGGTCTTGCCGGTACCCGACAGCCCGAAAAAGAGCGCTGTATTGCCGTTTGTTCCCTGATTAGCCGAGCAGTGCATCGACATGACGCCGCGTCCCGGCAGCAGGTAATTCATCACTGTGAATATTGATTTCTTGATTTCACCGCCGTATTCAGTACCTCCGATCAGAACTACCTTGTGTGTGATTGAGATGATGATGAATGCTTCCGAACGTGTATGATCGCGCTCTGGAACGGCCTTAAAGCCTGGTGCTGAGAGTACGGTAAATTCGGCTTGATGCCGGACCAGTTCGTCAGGCGTCGGAGCGATGAACAACTGGTGACAGAACAGGTTCTGCCATGCGTATTCATTAACAATCTGGATCGGCAGGCGCTGCTGCGGATCCGCACCGGCGAAGCCCTTGAAAACAAAGCGTTCCGGAAGATCAGCCAGATAATGCACCACCTTGTGAAAGAGGCTCTGAAAGACTTCTTCGCTGATTGCCTGGTTGCGCGTCCAGTCGATCTGATCTTCGGTGGTCCGGTCTTTCACGAAAAATTTGTCATGCGGTGACCTTCCGGTATATTTACCGGTGGTCACTGCAAGTGAACCGCGATCCGTTAAAACGCCTTCATTATTTGACAGCGCTTTCTCGACAAGCACGGCGGAAGGCAGATTCACAAACGTATTCCCGGTTTTCAATAATTCAGAGATGGTTGTTTTTGAAACGGTAGCATTCATAACCGACATCCCTTCCTGATATGGAATTCTATTTGACACCTAAAGTATAGCACAGAAAAATAACATTTTTCTAAATTAAGGGGTTATCTGTGAAATAATTCACAAATAATTTAATGCAGTTCCGGATGCCGGGTCCGGCACATTCTGTTCCCGAGAAAGTACGTTGACACTTTTATATCCCTGCTGTATTATATGAATTAATCAATATGGCTGCTCTTATTCCGAGCAGGCGGAGGGACAGGCCCGATGAAACCCGGCAACCGGCCGTTTCGGCACGGTGCTAACCTGCAGGAGAACGATATGTCCTTCTGAAAATAAGAGGCACATTCAGAGAGTAAGCCTGATCCTGTATCGGAGTGGGCTTTTTTCATGCCTTTAAAACAAAGAGGATCGGATGCCGTTGACTTGTCGGCACCGGACATGCCCAGGGAAGGGTTTGTGCGGGCAGGCTGCGGGAGATCAGCAGTCGCCGAAGCTCGCCTGGCCGGCAGCTTTGACGCAATTAGTGACAACCTCATATACTGTTTGAAAGGCTGGGTGATTGACGATGAGCAAAAAATTTTCCAGAAGGCTTTTTACTTCGGAATCAGTAACGGAGGGACATCCGGATAAGATTTGCGATCAGATTTCCGATGCGATTCTTGACGAATTGCTTAAAGGGGATTCGAACGCCAGGGTGGCCTGTGAAACGGCAGTAAACACGGGACTGGTCCTTGTCACCGGAGAAATTTCGACATCGACTTATGTAGATATTCCTAAGATCGTTCGCCGGACGATCCGCGAAATCGGCTACACGGATGCAAAGTACGGATTTGATGCATCGAACTGCGCCATTCTGACCTCCATTGAAGAACAGTCCCCTGATATTGCACAGGGCGTTGATCAGGCGCTTGAGGCACGTGAGGGGAAAATGTCGGATGATGAAATTGAAGCAATCGGTGCCGGTGATCAGGGGATGATGTTCGGCTTTGCGGTCAACGAGACGCCGGAGCTGATGCCGCTGCCGATTTCATTGGCGCATAAACTGGCGAAGAAGCTGGCGGATGTGCGCAAGTCGCAAGAGTTAACTTATCTGCGCCCGGACGGCAAGACGCAGGTGACGGTGGAATATGATGAAGAAGGGCATCCTGCACGGATTGACACGATTGTCGTATCCACGCAGCATGATCCCGATGTCTCACTGGCGCAGATTACGAGAGATATTCGTGAACATGTGATCGCCCCTTCTGTTCCTGAAGGATTAATTGATGATGAGACGAAATTTTTCATTAATCCGACCGGACGGTTTGTCATCGGCGGGCCTCAGGGGGATGCCGGACTGACCGGACGAAAGATCATCGTGGATACGTATGGCGGTTATGCCCGCCACGGCGGGGGCGCATTCTCCGGAAAAGACGCTACGAAGGTCGACCGCTCGGCCTCTTATGCTGCCCGCTATGTAGCCAAGAACATTGTCGCTGCAGGCCTGGCTGATAAATGTGAAGTACAGTTTGCCTATGCCATCGGCGTTGCCCGTCCTGTATCCATTTCCGTCGATACTTTCGGCACGGGTAAAGCGTCGGAAGAACAGCTCGTTCAGCTGATCCGCCATAATTTTGACCTGCGTCCGGCAGGCATTATCAAAATGCTTGATCTGCGCCGTCCCATTTACAGGCAGACGGCGGCATACGGCCATTTCGGCCGGACGGACATCGATCTGCCCTGGGAAAAGACAGATAAAGCAGAGCTGCTGAAACAGCAGATCAGCAACGGTTCTTTTGCCGCAACGCATCTTGACTAAAACTTATTGATTTGAAAAACAGGATCTCCGGCAGACTGTGCCGGAGATTCTTTGGCTTCTGAACATAACGTATGCTGAAGGGATTTATTTCTATGATGTGTCTATAATAGATATAAAGAAGTGACCGGGTCCTGTGGCCAACAGACAGATTTACCGCAGCATTGCGAATGGAATGAAGACGGAGAATACATTCTGTCCGGAAGGGAGCAAAGAGACGATGGCTGTACCCACAACGCCAATCAGACTGATGTCGCAGATTTACAGGCATGTGCTCCCTGAAGTGCATCGCCGCCTGGGCACGTGGCAGCAAAAGGCGGAAAAGATTCCGGATCCGGAACTGCGCAGGCAGGCACTGGCAAGCATCGAAACGAAAACCTTTCACTGTGAAGGCGGCGCCATCTACGGGCTTCTTGCCGGTGATCGGCGCAAGGAGGTCATGGCGTTTATCATTGCCTACCAGACGATCAGTGATTATCTGGACAACTTGTGCGACCGGAGTATCTCGCTGGATCCTGAAGATTTTCGCTGCCTTCATGCATCAATGCTCGAGGCACTGACGCCTGGCGCCCCGCATTCGGACTATTACCGGTTTCGCGGGTCTTTAGGTGATGATGGGTATCTTGACGGGCTCGTCACTGCCTGTCAGAGCGTCCTGGCCCGTTTGCCTGCCTATCCTCTTATCCGGGCATCATTGCAGGAACTGGCCGGACTTTACTGCGATCTTCAGGTGTATAAACATATCCGAAAGGATCAGCGTGTTCCGAGACTGATTGCCTGGTTCCGGAAACATCAGGAGCGGTTTCCTGAGATGAGCTGGTATGAGTTTGCTGCGTGCTCCGGTTCCACACTCGGCATCTTCTGCATTGTCGGTTATGCCGCTTCCCGCGGAGATGAGATGGCACGCCTGACCGGGATCATCCGGGGCAGCTATTTCCCCTGGGTACAGGGCCTGCATATTCTGATGGATTATTTTGTTGATCAGGAAGAGGACCGGAAAGAGGGGGACCTCAATTTCTGCTTCTATTACGACAGCGAAGAAGAAATGATGCGGCGGTTCAATCATTTCATCGAAGAGGCGGATACCTCGATTGCGGACATGCCGGATCGGAATTTCCATAAAATGATCAACCGGGGTCTTCTCGGTATCTATCTGGCGGATAAGAAAGTCGCCCGGCAGCGCAATGTCCGGATTCTCGCCAGAAAACTGATCCGTCATTCCGGGGGATGCGGTCTGTTCTTCTTCCTCAACGGATGGATTTATCGGAGACTGCGGCAAAATTTCTCATGAGAAAAACAGCCGGGAGCTGTGAACGCCTGCTCCCGGCTGTTAACCTTTACCTTATGCATGAGATTGGGTTTGTTTCCGCTTTTCCCTTTGCCTAGTGAATCACCGGTGCTTTGTAACATTTCCCCTGCCAGCTGTCACGCCGTTTTAGCTCCGCATCGATTGCATCGAGAACTTCCCATTTGTTGAGGCTCCACATCGGACCGATCAGCAGATCCGCCGGCCCGTCACCGGTGAGCCGATGAATGATCATTTGCGGCGGCAGCACTTCCAGCTGATCACAGACAAGCTGAATGTAAGTCCGGAAATCGAGAAATTTCACCATGCCTTTTTGATATTGCCGGACCATTGCTGTTTTTCGCAATAAATGCAGCAGATGGATTTTGATTCCCTGGATATCCAGTCCGGCGACCGCCCGGGCCGTTTCCATCATCATCTCCGTTGTTTCAAGCGGCAGTCCGTCAATAATATGCACACAGACACGAATTCCCTGATTCCGCAGCTTCCGGACGCCGTCGATGAAGCACTGGTAGTCGTGAGCCCGGTTGATCAGCCTGCCGGTTTCATCATGAATGGTCTGCAGGCCGAGCTCAACCCAGAGAAAGGTCCGCCGGTTCAGCTCAGCCAGGTAGGCAACGACATCGTCAGGCAGACAGTCGGGCCGTGTGGCAATCGACAGTCCGACAACCCCTTCCTGTTCCAGAATCACTTCAAATCGCTCGCGGAGCACGCTGACCGGAGCGTAGGTATTCGTGAATGCCTGAAAGAATCCAATGTATTTTCTGGCATGCGGCCACTTCTGCAGCATTCTTGCCTTGACGGTTTTGAACTGGGTGACCAGATCATCGCGACGATCTCCTGCAAAGTCACCCGATCCGCGCTGGTCGCAGAACGTGCAGCCTCCATAGGCTACTTTCCCGTCACGGTTCGGGCAGTCGAAGCCGCCGTCAAGAGGGACTTTGAACACTTTTTCTCCGAACTGATTCCGCAGATAGGTGTTCCAGGAATAGAAACGTTTTTCAGAGCCGAAAAAGGCCGGCCGTTCGTTCTCGGGCATGTGTGGCAGCCCCCCTTCCGTAATCTACTGAAAAATTTTATCAGAGTTCGGAGAAAACTTAAAGGCAGGGACGCGGGCGCGAAGAGAAAATACAGGGTTGATTGTCGCAGACTGTTGACATGTCGCATGAGAATACATAAAATGGATTACACAGCCTAATTAATCAGGAAAAGCAATGACGGGGAGCAGTAATCACCGCATCCGCTTCAGAGAGCCGGCGGAAGGTGCGAGCCGGCCGGATAAAGTGATGAACTCGTCTCTGAGCTGCAGAAGTCCTTGACTGGACAGTTCTGCCGTTACCCTGCGTTACGGGATCAAGTGAGCGGCGGTCCGCGTTCGGGCTGCATGCTAATCTGGGTGGTACCGCGGGAAATAGTCTATCTGTTAACAACCTCTCGTCCCTGACAAACGTGTCAGTGACGGGAGGTTTATTTTCATGTTGAGTGGATCAAAAGGGGAGGATTCGCAATGGGACTGGCTTATGATCATCGCAAGATCGAAGCAAAATGGCAGAAATACTGGGATGATCATCAGACTTTTAAAACGGATGATCATTCAGGTAAGCCGAAATATTATGTAATGGATATGTTTCCGTATCCATCCGGCAAGGGACTTCATGTCGGCCATCCGGAGGGCTATACGGCGACCGATATTCTGGCGCGAATGAAACGGATGCAGGGCTTCGAAGTGCTGCACCCGATGGGCTGGGATGCTTTCGGGCTTCCTGCCGAACAATACGCGCTGAACACAGGACATGATCCGAAGGAATTCACGGCGCAGAATATCGGCACTTTTAAACGTCAGATCAAATCGCTTGGCTTTTCATATGACTGGACCCGTGAAATCAATACAACGGATCCGGAGTATTATAGATGGACTCAGTGGATTTTTCTGCAACTCTATAAAAAAGGACTCGCCTATGAGGCGGAAGTACCGGTAAACTGGTGTCCGGCACTCGGGACAGTGCTTGCCAACGAGGAAGTCATTGACGGGAAAAGCGAACGCGGCGGTTTTCCTGTCATCCGCAGGCCGATGAAGCAGTGGATGCTGAAGATTACGGCTTACGCCGACCGGCTGATCAAAGATCTGGACGGACTGGACTGGCCGGAAAGCATCAAAGAGATGCAGCGCAACTGGATCGGACGTTCCGAGGGCGCCGAAGTCGTCTTTGAAATCGACGGGCATCCGGATGCATCGGTCACCGTTTTTACCACCCGGCCGGATACGCTTTTCGGTGCTACCTACATGGTGCTTGCCCCGGAACATAAACTGGTCGACAAGATTACGACACCGGAACAAAAGGCAGCAGTGGATGCCTATCGTAAGAAAGTTGCCGTCAAAAGCGATCTGGAACGCACCGATCTGAACAAGACAAAGACCGGCGCATTCACCGGCGCCTACGCAGTGAATCCGGTCAACGGCCGCAAGGTTCCGGTCTGGATTGCCGATTATGTCCTGATCACCTACGGCTCCGGGGCCATCATGGCGGTTCCGGGTCATGATGACCGTGATTATGAATTCGCGAAGAAATTTGGCCTGCCTGTGGTTGAAGTGGTTGCCGGCGGTGATCTTTCAAAAGAAGCCTATACAGGAGACGGAAAACATGTCAATTCCGGTTTTCTGGACGGAATGGGCAAACAGGAAGCCATCTCTGCGATGATCGACTGGCTGGAAACCCGTCATGTCGGCAAACGGAAAGTGACCTACCGGCTGCGCGACTGGCTGTTCAGCCGCCAGCGCTATTGGGGCGAACCGATTCCGGTTATTCATTGGGAAGACGGAACGACCACGACGGTATCGGAAGACGAGCTGCCGCTCAGGCTGCCGGTGATGAAGGACATCAAACCGACAGGCAACGGTGAGTCGCCGCTGGCCAAGGACAAGGATTGGATTGAAGTGACCGATCCGAAAACCGGAAAGAAAGGCCGGCGTGAAACGAATACGATGCCGCAATGGGCGGGCAGCAGCTGGTATTTCCTCAGATACGTTGATCCGCACAATAAGAAACAGCTTGCTGATCCGGAAAAACTGAAGCACTGGTTCCCGGTCGATCTGTACGTCGGCGGCGCGGAACATGCCGTCCTGCATCTGCTCTATTCGCGTTTCTGGCACAAGTTCCTTTATGATATCGGCATTGTACCGACAAAGGAACCATTCCACAAACTGGTCAACCAGGGCATGATTCTCGGCGGCAATCACGAAAAGATGAGCAAGTCGAAGGGAAATGTGGTCAATCCGGATGATATCGTCGCGTCACACGGAGCCGACACCCTTCGCCTGTATGAAATGTTCATGGGGCCGATTGATGCGGCGGTTTCCTGGTCGGAAAAGGGCATCGACGGCGCCCGCAGATTTCTGGATCGCGTCTGGAGACTGTTTGTCTCGGCAGACGGTGATCTATCGGACAATGTTGCCGATGGTGTTCAGGCCGACCGGGAGTTTGACAAGATCTATAATCAGACGGTCAAGAAAGTAACCGAAGATTATACGATGATGCATTACAATACGGCCATTGCCCAGATGATGACATTTATCAACGATGCGTATAAGCAGAACAAGATCCCGAAACGGATGGCTGAAGGATTCATACAGCTGCTGTCTCCGGTCTGCCCGCACATCTGTGAAGAGATATGGTCGCTTCTCGGTCATAATCAGTCGATTGAAAAATCATCGTGGCCGACCTTTGATGCGTCCAGGCTGACAGAAAAGCAGGTCGAAGTGATTGTCCAGGTCAACGGCAAGATCCGTGCCCGGCTGACGCTGGATAAGGGAACGCCTAAGGATGCGCTCGAGAAGAAGGCGCTGGGCGAGAACCGGATTTCGGAACTGCTCGCCGGCAAGACGGTGCGCAAAGTCATTGCCGTGCCGGATAAACTGGTGAATATCGTCGCTAAATGACGCCGGCTCATTCTGTTCAAGCCGGACAGGCGGGACCGTTTCGTCTCTATGTGGATCATCGAAACGGTTCGGCGGCCTGGACAGGGGAAATGGCCCGATTCCGAAAAAACAGATGAACGGACTGAAGATTGCCCGGTGCTCCTTGCCGCGGCAATCTTTTTTTGCATCGGTCGGCATATTTTTCCTCGATCCGACAAACCCGGGTGATTTGAAACCCGGATTAATGTGGTAAAATACATAGAGTTGCGGGCTCGGAAACTGCCGCATTAATAGGAGTGTACTTTTCATGGCTGCATCAAAAATGATCAGGGGAACGATGATTCTTACCGTTGCCGCTGTTGTTTCGCGCTTTTTAGGCATCTTTTTTATGGTTCCATATTATTGGCTCACCGGATCCGAGGGTTCTTATCTCTATGCCAATGCCTATACGCTTTACGCCATTATGCTGAGCATTTCCACTCTTGGGCTGCCGCTGGCAGTCTCTAAATTCGTGTCAAAATATAATACGCTCGGTGACTATGAATCAGGAAGAAGGCTGCTGAAATCCGGCGTTGTCCTGATGCTCGCCGCCGGGTTTGCGGGTTTTCTGATTCTGTTTTTGGGCGCTCCGGCACTGGCAGACGCCTACGGTATTCCTGCTGCGAATTTTGATAATATCGTTCTGATGATTCGCGCTGTCAGTATTGCGATCACGATTGTTCCGCTGATGAGCCTTTTACGCGGCTATTTTCAGGGATTTCAGTCGATGGGGCCGACGGCCGTTTCCCAGGTCGTCGAACAGGTCATGCGTGTCGCGTTCATACTTGTCAGTTCTTTTGTCGTCATGAACGTCCTGCACGGCTCGGTAGTTACGGCGGCGGCACTGGCTACTTTTGCCGCGTTCATCGGTGCGGTTGCCGGTCTCTATGTGGTGCTTCATTACTGGGTAACCCGCCATCGGAAAATTGCGGCGATGGCAGAAAAAGCGGGGACGACACAAAGGTACCGGATGTCGCTCTGGTCGATGTACAAGGAACTGATCACCTATGCCGCACCGTTTGTCGCTGTCGGCATCGCGATGCAGGCGTACCAGCTGATCGATCAGATGATGGCGTTCCACTATCTGCCCTATTCGGAAGATATCAAGGATATCGTTGTTGGCGACCTGACGATGAACGACCAGAAACTGGTGCTGATTCCTGTCACTCTGGCCACTTCGCTGGCAGTCAGTGCTGTTCCGGCCATCATCTCTTCCTTTGCCAATAAAGATCTGCGTGCGGTCCACGAGAAGATTACCCAGGCATTTGAGCTTGTTCTTTTTCTGACCGTCCCTGCTGCCGTCGGATTATCGATGCTCGGCTATATGGTCCATGGTTTTCTATATACAGCTGATCCCCAGCAACTGGCGATCGGGGGAAAAATTTTACGCTGGTATGCGCCGACCGCGCTCCTGTTTGCCCTGTTTCAGGTCGGCGCGTCGATCCTGCAGGGCATTAACCGGCAGTTTGTTACACTTATAGCGCTTGGTGCGGGCATTCTGCTCAAGATTCTGCTCAATCCGATCTCGATGAAACTGTTCGGGATGATCGGCTCGATCATCGCGACAGATATCGGTTATACGGTCTCCATTATCATGATCTTCATTGCGATCCGGAAAACAACAGATTACCAATTCTCCCTGCTGGGTCAGCAGATCGTCCATATTCTCGCTTATACAGGGATCATGGCGCTGATCATCAAAATCATCTTTATGCTGACCGGCGGTGCTATTCCGGGCGGAAGGCTGCCTGCCCTGATGATCACGCTGCTGGCGGTTCTGATCGGGGCAGCGGTCTATCTCACCCTGGCGAAGTGGACCGGATTGCTCCGGCGGATTTCAGGCGGAACACGCCTGAGCGTCCGGAAACGGGGTTAATAAGTACAGCCGTCCATCGTGAGACCGGGATGATCCGGTATCCTGGTGGACGGCTGTTTTTTTTCTGAGAAGGTTTGGTTAAAAATGATCCGGAGTCAGAGGACGAGACCGTTCTGACTGCGACAGGATCATCATCTCGGCGGAAACGGTACGGGCGGAACAGGAATGCCGATTCGCCGTTCAACAACACGCAGGCGCCGGTCGATCCGGTCCACTTCCCGGCTCAGGCGCTCCTGTTGGCGCTCCAGCCGGTCCACCCGGCGTTCCAGCCGGCTGAGCCGGTCACCCCCGGGCTGCTGCTGCGGCGGTCGGGGGGGCTGGCGGTCGTCGGGCAGTGAAGGGGCACCATACCATTCAAATGTATTTCCGGGTACAGAATAAGCTGCCGACGGGCTATCCGGATATTGAGAAAAGCTGTCTGTGACAAATCCCTGAGGAACAGCAGCCTCCGGACCTGCGGGCAGGCGTGAAGCCGTCTGGTCCTGCGGCGAAAAAGTTCCCGGGTAATTCTGTGGATCATATGGATGAAACATTGATCAATTCCTCCCTGGTCATATGCCTTATTGCCGGTTCAGTAAACAGTCTATGACTGAAGCCTGAAATTGACCGCAGTTCGGGGCAAACGCCCGGATCGGTGACGGCAGGATAAGATCAGGCCGAGGTAGGCGAAAATAAAAAGAGCTGTTTCACAACAGCTCACGATACTCTGACTTTCCTTTCGGTAACCACCCACTGGCCTCTTTTTGGGCTTCGGACCAGCCGGTTATAGGTAAGAATATTTAAGTCTCTTTGCATTGTTCTTTGTGTCATGTCAAATTCTTCAACCAGTTCTTTCGTTGAGACCGGACCTTGTTTACGAATAAATAAATAGACCGACTTTACACGAGTTAACATACGATCAGTTGAAGGACTCAAATCACCACTCCCCGAAAGTTTTATCATTAAAGAATCGGACGGGTCCATTTCGGATCTCTCCGGCTTCTCTGATGAAGCAACGACCAAATTCAGAATGATGGAAGTTCAGGGTATGCAAGTTGAATAATGAAACTATTCTATTAATTAACTATAATTAATATACCGCTTCATCGTGAAAAGTCAAATAATTATCATCTTCTCTTCGGTAATGTTCGGTTTTTGACGAAAAATTTCTGTTTACAGTGAAATTTGTCGCACGGTCTGTTCTTTCTCTCCGGAAGCACACTGTCCGGAAGTGATTCATGGACCTTTTTGCCTGAACATTTGCTGTGAAGAGACACCAGGCTAAAAAAGGGAGATACCCTTTTCGCTTTCAGCGTTGAAAGATATCTCCGGACAAATAACGTTCTCCTGTGTCGTTGATCATACAGACGACGATGTCATCGGGTTTAAAACGCCGTGCAACTTGAAGTGCGACAAAAACAGAGGCTCCGGAAGAAGGGCCGCAGAGAATCCCTTCTTCGCGTGCCAGCCTCCGGGTGATTTCGTAGGCATCTTCATCAGTCACGGGTATGATTTCATTAATCAGAGAAAGATCAAGCGTGTCGGGGATAAACCCCGGGCTTGTCCCGACAATTTTGTGTCTGCCGGGTTTCCCGCCCGTCAATACCGGGGATCCGGCCGGTTCGCAAATATGAATGGTCATTTTCGGAAATGCTTTTTTAAGCGCTTCTCCGGTTCCTGAAACCGTACCCCCTGTGCCGGCTGCGCCGATAAACGCGGTGAGCGGTTTGCCGAGCGTCCGCATATCCTCGATAATTTCCGGGGCCGTCGTTTTTCGGTGCGCTTCCGGATTATCCGGGTTGGAGAACTGCATCGGCATAAAGCTGCCGGGTATCTGCTGAGAAAGCTCACGCGCCTTGCGAATCGCTCCCGGCATTTTATCTTTTCCCGGTGTCAGGACCACCTGAGCACCGAATGCCTTCAGCAGTTTAATCCGTTCCTGAGTCATTGTATCGGGCATGACGATCATTGCCTGGTATCCCCTGGAAACCGCGTTCATCGCGAGCCCGATCCCCATATTTCCGGATGTGGGTTCGATGATCGTCGCACCTTTTTTTAACCTGCCGTCTTTTTCAGCGGCCAGAATCATATTCAGGGCCGCCCGGTCTTTGACACTCTTTGTCGGATTAAAATAGTCAAGCTTGGCATAAATCGTCGCACCGTTCGGATCAGGGATTCTGTTGAGCCGGACCATTGGTGTCTGGCCGACCAGGTCGGCCATCGTTGCAGCCACTTTAACCATCACAGTCACTCTCTTTCTTCGATAACTAAAAACACATGTTCATCAGAAACAGCGGCTTACCGGCCAAACGGCCGGAAAAAGGATTACCGCCTGCATGCTTTCTTTCCATTATACAGGATTGTCCGGCATCCGGCAGGCGTAGTTGGCTTTTTCCATATTTAAGAACGTGGAATGATCGTTACATGGTAAAATAGATGAGGATTTTGAATCTTTTGTAATGAACGGTGGAAAGGATAATCGTGGAGGTGCTTACAAATGGACAGATATTATTTTCTTGCCGTTCCGATTCCGGAACACATCCGTCTGAGTCTGAAACAGGAAGCCGATCTGCTGAAGGACAAGTGGGCCTACCGAAAATGGACGGGCTGCGGCGACTATCATATCACCCTGCATTTTTTCGGCGGACTGGATCCAGAGCAGCTGGAAAAAGTTCGGCTACTGTCTGCAGAAACCGCTGCAAAGCATCGTCCTTTCCATTTGACACTGTCCGGCCCGGGCGGCTTCGGTTCGAAGGGCCATCCGCGGGTGATTTTCTTCGGCACGGAACCCAGCGCTTCGCTGATAAGACTGCACAGTGATCTCATGTGCAGTCTGGATGAATCCGGTTTCCGGACGGAAAAACGGCCGTACCATCCGCATATTACGCTTGCCAAAAACTGGCAGTCCGGTGAATCCGGAGACTGGAGATCAATGGCGTGTGCGGCGGCAGGACAGTCATGGATCACGGACAGGATCGTCCTTTATTCAATCTGGCCGGGACAGACACCTGAATATCATTCAGAAGGAGCTTTTTCGCTCAAACTGTCCTGACAGTGTTACCCATCACCTCGTTTTGAGATACAATAAAACTGATTTACTAAGACTTAATACATCTCGCGGTTATTTTTCGTTCCAATCCATGGAGAAGATAAACTCGCCGTAAGAGCTTAAAAGAAAAGGTGGGACTATGGCTCAGCTGATCAAGGTCGGTCAATGTGTTTCACGCTATCAGAATGATGTGCTGCGCTATGCAGGCCGATTTCTCAGACTGAAAAGCAGACGGGCCGCCGAATGGGACGACCGGCAGGAAGGAACAGGGCGTAATTTTGAACACTGGCTGTTCCGGATGCAGCTGGACTGGGCCACACGGACCGCGGATCGGCGGTCGGCCTGTCCCGATGACATGCAGCGGGCTCTGTGGGTTCAAAAATTGCTGCATCAGATCAATGATCTTTCCTTCATTGCCTATAAGCCCGTCCTTCTGACACGATCCGGAGCCGTCCAGCTGGATTCACTGCTGATTACAAACGATGTCGTCTGGTGTATCCTGTCACTGCCGGGGGAAACAGGAAGTGTTTTCCAGGAAATCTCCGGCCGCAGATGGCGGGAAATTATCAGCGGCGGTGAACGTACACTGATCAGTCCGCTGATCTCCCTGAAACGTACTCAGAAAGTCATAGATGCTTTTCTGAAACAGGAAGGGCTTGAGATGAGAACGGCATCTGCTGTTCTGAGTACGGAAAGCTTTATCGAATTCGTCCCGGATGACCGCGGGGTTTCCCTGGTGGACCGGCGCAGTCTGCGAAACTGGCTGGATGAAATAGCCAGACATTCCCTGATCCTGAAGAAGGGGCAGGTTCTGGCGGCAGAAGCGCTGCTGGCTCATTTTGAGACGGTTGATGAATCCCGCTTCCCGCTGTAAAAAGGGAATACCATGACACTCAGGATCCTCATCCCGGAAACTGATCAAAAATAAATATTTGTCCGATTCGACGGAAAGTGATATATTTTGATTCATGCAGATTTATCTTTATTCTAACGATTATTCATATATGAAATTGACGGTATCCGCGATATGGACAGCTCAGGGAAGCCGGAGAAGTGAAATGTTGCCGGTTCCTGTGGTGCAGCACTCTGATATTTGCAGTAAAGGTGGCCTGTCCGATGAAGTTTTTCGACAGTGAGGATTGGGAGCTTTCATCCGCCGGAGGTCTGACCGGTGAAGCCTATATGGCCACTTCAGGCGAAAACAAATTATTTATCAAACGGAATTCATCGCCGTTCCTCGCTGTTTTATCCGCAGAGGGCATTGTTCCAAAATTATTGTGGACCCGGCGCATGTACAATGGCGATGTACTGACCGCCCAGCAGTGGATGAACGGCAGAGTGCTGAAGACAGAGGAAATGAAATCGGCCGAAGTGGCTGCCTTGCTGAAGAAAATCCATACGTCGGTGCCGCTCCTGAACATGTTAAAACGCCTGGGCAAGCGTCCTGTGTCAACCCGGCAAATTGCCGGCGAGCTGGCGGCAAGGGCAGGCGGACGGGGAGAAATCCCCGGGCTGCAAAAGTCGATACGTTTTCTTCTGGAATCGGCGGATCAAGCGGACCACCAGGAGAAATTTGTCTGTCATAGCGACGTCAACCGCAATAACTGGCTGCTGAATACAAGCGACAACAGCCTCTACCTTGTTGACTGGGATCAGGCGGTCATCGCCGATCCGGCGATGGATCTGGCGATGCTGCTTTACTGGTACGTGGAAGAGGATCAATGGGGCGAGTGGCTGAAACTGTACGGCTGGGAACTGAATTCCTCACTTCAGCTCCGGCTGGTCTGGCACATGATTGCAATGACACTCCGGTTTATGTTCTGGCATCAGGAGCACGCAGATACAAAGAAGCTGATTCTTTTTGAAAAAGACCTTCTCTGGCTGAATGATTATGCTGTGCACATCGGCTGACGATCAGCATACGGTCTGAAGTCATTAAATAAATGAGGAACTAACGGAATTCTGCTCGGACAGCCGCAGCCGGCACTGGGGGGGTCGAAGAGCGGAAATTTCACGCATGAAAAAAGGGGAACCTGATTATGAGAGTACGTCATAAACCATGGGCAAGGGGTAAACTGGAGAAACATTCCGACATTGTCATCCCGTCGCCCAGGTATTATAACGGCGAATGGGGCGAAGTCTTTCATCGCGAAGCCCCGCTGTGTGTGGAAATCGGCACAGGAAAAGGCAAGTTTATTATCGGGATGGCGAAGAAACGTCCCGATGCAAACTTTATCGGCATTGAACTGAATGAGAGTATCATTGTTTCGGCACTTGAGAAGTGTCTTGAGGCCGGTGCCACCAATGTACGGCTGATCAATGAAGATGCCCGCGGGCTCACAGACTTTTTTGCGGAGGACGAGGTCGACGATCTGTATCTCAATTTCTGTGATCCCTGGCCGAAGAAGCGGCATGAAAAGCGGCGCCTGACGTATTCGGCTTTTCTCGCACAGTATGAATATGTCCTGAAAAGTCACGGCGTGATCCACTTCAAAACCGACAATCAGGGGCTTTTTGAGTATTCCCTTGAAAGCTTTTCACAGTATGGCTTCCTGTTACGGAATATCAGTCTTGACCTTCAGCATGCGCGCGATGCCAAGGATAACGTGATGACGGAATATGAGGAAAAATTTACGGACAAAGGGCAGAGAATCTATCGTTGTGAGGCAGTCTGCAGCGACTGAACCACAGCCTTATCGCTGTGCCTTCAGGTCGATCAGGCTGCCTGTTTCCGCATCGGCAACGAAATCATAATGTTTTACGCCCTCACCCTTCTTGACGGTAAGGCCGCCCTGATAGGCATATGTCTTCAGGTCGTTTCGGATGACTTCATGCGGGGATAAAAAAATCCAGACACCGTTCACCGGCAGCTTGTTCTGCAACGACTTTTTCACAAGCTCGAGGACTTTCTCAGGTGTGAGCGGTCTCTTTTTGTTCTGTTTTTCAAGTATGAAGCCGGCGGTAAAACCGGCAGCAGCTGCCGCAAGGATGATTGAACCGATGTTTCGTTTCATAATTGCCCCTCCGATACATGTTGGCGTTGTCCTGCTCCATTAAGTATATTCGGAACATCGCCTGAAACCAAGTGATTCATCGAAAAACCGCCGGGTCTTCCGGCTGAACAGAATGGAAGTGTACGCATGACAACTATGAAAATCGGCGTCGGTACGCTGAATCCGGCGAAACTTGATGCGGTCGAACGCTATGCTGCAGAGTTTGGCCTGACTGCAAAAGTGACCGGGTACGACGTGGCTACCGGCGTCTCCGCGATGCCGATGAGCGATCACGAGACCCGTCTCGGGGCAATGAACCGGGCACGCGCCGTACTGGCGGCTGATCCGGAAGTGACTTTCGGCATCGGACTGGAGGGCGGCGTCAGCATGCTGGATGAACAAATGTTTCTGGTGAACTGGGGTGCGGCCGCCGATCGTTCCGGCCGCATCATTACGGCGGGAGGAGCAAGAATCGTTCTTCCCGATGCGCTTTCCAGGGGCATTCTTGACGGCCGGGAACTCGGCGATGTCGTCGACGACTATGTCCATCAGAAAAATGTTCATCAGCATGGCGGGACAATCGGTATTCTGACCGACGGGCGCGTGACCCGGAGCGATATGTTTCTGGATATTCTCCGGCTGATCGGCGGTCTTTATGCCCACAGCCGGAACTGACAACTGCACCTGCATGAAGCACGGGGCAGCTTGCGGTCAGCACTGTAGCGGTGATCTATGATAAAATGAGTTTAACTGTTTAAAAACACCACACTGCAGATCTTAATGGAGAATAAAGAAGGTTGATCGTCTGTGGATCTTCACAAACTGAGACAAAAAATAACGGATGAACTGAACACTGACGGCCGGACTATCCATTTTGACAGCCGCTCCGGGAAATTGCGTATTGAGGATAAACAAACCGGAAAGGGATTCAGCGTGTCTCTGCCGGACCTTTTGAGGCAATTTGAACAGACCGGTGAGAATGCGGTGGATGAGTGTATCCGGACAATCCGCAAGGGACTCGCCGCACTGCATACAACGCTTCATCTTCGCGGCCATGAGAACCGGATCTTTCCGGTTGTCCGGTCCGCTTCATTTCCGCAGAAGACAAAATCCGGAAAACGTCTGATCTCCCGGCCGCACACTGCGGAAACCCGCATCTTTTATGTGCTCGATCTGGGTGAAGCCTATCGGATGATCGATGAATCCTGGGCGGAAGAAGAAGGCATGGACAGCAGTCAGGTGACAAGAGATGCAGCTGCGAATCTGACGGCACTGCCGGCCAGCCCGAAGAAGGACATGGTCCGGCACAACGTATTTTACTTTATAAATGAGAATGACGGGTACGATGCCAGCAGAATTCTCAACCGGCAGTTGCTGAATATGATGAAAGCCAAAGCACATGGGGATCTGGCCGTCGCTGTTCCTCATCAGGATGTACTGATCTTTGCCGATCTGGTTAATCCGGAAGGCTACGATATTCTGGCACAGATGGTCATGAAATTCTATGCGGAGGGCCGTGTTCCGGTCAGCCTGCTTCCGTTTATCTATGATCAGGGACAGCTTGAACCCATATTTATCATGGCCAACAGACGGCCTCAGCCAGGACAGCGTAAGGATAATCGCTGACCGGCGGGCTTCCGGTGCCAGGAGCGACACGTTTGTGATGCGAAAAGATTCATGCCATTGGAAGGAGAAAGCAAGAGATGATTCTTTATTATAACAAGCAAAGTATTGGTGACACATTGATCTGTTACCTGAAAGAAGGTACCGGCGAAGCGTTTGAACGCCGGTTGGATGTTGCCCGGATTTTTGATCCGGAATCCGGTGAAACGCTGGGATACAATTTTTTCACCGCCTCGGGAATACTCGGCACCGGTCAGGCCGGCGGCCGCATCATTCCCGACAGCATCCTCCTGAACCAGCTGAATGAGAAGATTACCGGTGCCGGTTTTCAGGATTTACTGGCAGCAGACCGTCATGCCCATATCGTCACCGGTTATGTTGTATCGCTGAAGAAGCATCCGGATTCCGATCACCTGCATATTTGCCGGGTTGATGTCGGTGAGGAAAACCTGCAGATTGTTTGCGGTGCGCCGAATATCGGTCAGGGACAGAAGGTTGTTGTGGCAAGGACAGGCGCCCTGATGCCCAATGGCCAGATCATCCGGCCTTCAGTGCTGCGCGGTGTGGCGTCCGACGGGATGATCTGTTCGGCACGGGAACTTGGCCTTCCCGGTGCACCGCAGAAACGCGGCATTCTGATTCTTGATAACCGTGTGACGCCCGGACTCGATTTTTACGCCTACTTCAATAAGGAAATGAAAATGGCCTGATGAACCACTGAATGACGGCAAAAGGAGGCGGACTCTGTGAATTGGAAAGACTGGTGGCATCGACTTTTTGATGATGATTTAAAAGAAAATGCGGATCCAGAGCAGCGGCTGCGGCCGGAGGAGCCCGAGAACGGCCATTCCTTCGGTACCGGGCGCTTCCATGATGCTCGTCACACAGTAAAGGTCAGGATGCTGTCCCAATACCCGGACGGGATGAGAAAAGTCTCCGGCAGCCCGGTTCAGAACCGGAAAACTCAGGATGACGGTATCCCGGAGGCTTCGCCTGCTGTACGTCCGGATGCGCCGAAAATCCCGAAAATCCCGAAAATGCCGGAAACGCCGACAGTAAAAGATAAACCGACGATCCGGCAGCGGTTCCGGCCGAGCAAGGTACCATCCCCGATCTTCGGCTACAGGAAACCGCCTGAAAATTTTTACCGCACCGATGAGCATCGTGATTTTTATCTTAATCCGGATAAAGAGATTCAGGAGAAAAAGCAGATTCAGGAAGCAAAAGCGGCAGAGAAGCGAGCCGCTCCGCCATTACTGACGCCACACGGGAACGGGCCGGTTGTGGATTCTGAAGTGACTGAAAAGCCCTCTCTAACACGGCTTCCGGAAAATGAGCGGGATGCGGCGCAGGACGATGCTGCTGCACGTGCAGCAGCATCGACGGCGACGGACAGCCGGGCCGCAAATGATTCATTGCGCCGTCCGGGTACAGCAGACGATCCGGTGCAACAGGAATCTGACTCGCTGCATGCGGAACACCATGCTGATCGTGATGAAGCAAGCGTACATAAGGCCGGCGAGACAGGTGCCGGTACCAGGCAAGTAGAAACCGATCAGCCTGTTCCGGCGGGAACCCGGCTGAACCGTTCGATCCATCATTCCGGAACCGCATCGAGAGTGCCTTTTAATGTACTGATGTTCCGGCAGGACCGGGAAGCTGCTTCGCGTCCTGCCCGTCCGCTGCAGCAGTCATTCGCGAACAATGCGGCGCCAAACAGCGGCAACCGGTATGGCTCGCTGCGTCTGCCGCTCAGTCTGCTGGACGATCCGCCGGAAACGGGCGGGGACAGTGGAACGTGGATCAGCCAAAAGCAGCAGCGGCTTGCGGAGACGCTGACAAACTTCCATGTGGCTGCAAAAGTGACCGGTTATGTTCAGGGACCGAGTGTGACGCGTTTTGAAATACAGCTTCATCCGGGTGTAAAAATCAATAAAGTGGTGCGGCTTTCTGAAGATATCAAGCTGAGTCTGGCCGTCCGGCAAATCAGAATTGCACCGGTCCCGGGGAAGAGTATTGTCGGCATTGAGATACCGAACGAAATTCGCAAACCGGTTGTTCTGAAACAGATTCTGAGTTCAAAAGCCTTTCGGGAGAGCCGGAAGCCGCTGACCGTGGCCCTCGGCCAGGATGTTGCCGGGAATCAGATTGTCACTGATCTGGCAACGATGCCCCATGGCCTGATTGCGGGTGCAACCGGATCCGGAAAGAGTGTCTGCATCCATTCGCTGATTATCAGCCTGATCTATCGAAACTCACCGGCGGATGTGCGGCTGCTTCTGATTGATCCGAAGGTTGTCGAACTGGCGCCGTACCAGCAGATCCCCCATCTTGCCGCACCGGTCATCACGGAACCGAAAGAGGCAGCACTCGCTCTGAAATGGGCGGTCGACGAAATGGAGACGCGTTACCGTAAATTTGCGGCAGAACGCGTCCGTGACATTGAAGGTTATAATAAGAAGTTGAAAGCCGTGGGAAGAGAAACACTTCCTTATCTCGTGATTATCATCGACGAACTTGCCGATCTGATGATGACGTCGCCTCAGGAAGTTGAAGAGTCGGTCTGCCGCATCGCCCAGAAAGCGCGTGCTGCAGGAATTCATCTGCTCCTGGCAACACAGCGGCCGTCGGTGGACGTGATTACCGGGCTGATCAAGTCGAATATTCCGACACGAATTGCCTTCAGTGTATCTTCTCAGGCAGACTCCCGGACGATTCTCGACAGCGGCGGAGCGGAACGGCTGCTGGGAAGAGGAGATATGCTTTTTTCCGGAAATGGGATGCGCGGCCAGCAGCGCCTGCAAGGATGCTTTGTTTCGGATGAAGAGATTAACCGGGTCGCTGCCAGCAGCGCTGCGTCTCAAAAAGCTGATTACCTTTTTTCAGCGGAAGACCTGCATGAACGGATCGAGGACGCCGGGAACTCTGAAGATGACTTGCTGGATGATGCTGCGGCGTTTGTCATCGAACAAGGCCAGGCATCGGTGTCCAGCCTTCAGCGCCACTTTCGGATCGGGTACAATCGGGCTGCACGTCTGGTGGAGGATCTGGAATCCCGCAATGTGGTTTCCGGTGCGAACGGCAGTAAGCCGCGACGTGTCCTGATTACCGGAGAACATCACACAGACCGGTAACCGGCAAAACTGCGCACCTGGTGCTTTTTCAGGAAAATCACGCCTGTTCAGGGAATTTTGAACCCCGTCGAATTATGCTTTTACAACCTGAATGAGAAAGGTTAAAATAAGTGTCGGGTCGATGGTCCGGGATGAAAACAGCCCGGACCGTTATTCTGAAAAAAAGGTCCGGGTGCCGCAGCCATCCGGGTTAAGGCAGCGGCGGGCACTCATCTTGGCAACAACGAGTATACTGCAATGTCTCTGCATGAATGAATGATGAAGCATGTTATGGAGGTCATTTTATGACGAAGTACCATTTTGTTGGGATAAAGGGTACAGGAATGAGTGCACTGGCACAGGTTCTTCAGGGCCTGCACAATGAAGTTCAGGGATCTGACGTAGAAAAACGATTCTTTACGCAGAAAGCCCTGGAAGAGAAACAGATCAAAATTCTGCCTTTCTCAAAATCGAATATCCAACCGGATGAAACCGTGATTGCCGGAAATGCTTTTCCCGACACCAATGAAGAAATTGTCCGTGCCCGGGAACTGAATGTACCGGTCCGCCGGTATTATGATTTTCTCGGCGACCTGGCAAAAAAGTATACCAGTGTGGCGGTGACAGGCACACACGGCAAGACGTCGACGACCGGAATGCTTTCATTCGTGTTCGAGAAATTTGCGCCGACATCGTATCTGATCGGTGACGGAACCGGGTCGGGAAGCGAGAATGCAAAGTATTTTATCTGGGAGTCCTGCGAGTACAAACGGCATTTTCTTCACAGCACACCAGATTATTGCATCATCACGAATATTGAATTTGACCATTCGGACTATTATAAAGATCTGAAAGATGTTGTCAGTGCTTTCCAGGAACTGGCGCTGAAAGTGAATAAGGCGATTTTTGCCTGTGGCGATAATGAACAGTTGCAGACGATCAAATCCAATGTGCCGATTATTTATTATGGATTCAATGAGGATAATGATTTTCAGGCGCGGAATGTGGTTTTCCAGGCCGACGATTCGGGTACCACATTCGATGCCTATATTCGCAACGACCTGTATGGTCATTTTAAAATCCGCGGGTATGGGAAGCACAATGTACTGAATGCCCTGGCCGTCATTGCTTTCTGCAATTACATGAATGTGCCGCTGACGCTGATTCAGGAACGTCTGGCTGAGTTTGAAGGCGTCAAGCGCAGATTCAGCGAAACACGCCTTCATAAATTCGATCAGGTGATGATTGATGATTATGCGCATCATCCGACAGAAATCCGGGTGACCATGCAGGCGGCGAGGGAAAAATATCCGGACCGGAAACTGGTGGCCATTTTCCAGCCGCATACGTACTCCCGGACAATGACGTTTATGGACGAATTTGCTGAGACGCTGAAAACGGCGGACGATGTCTATCTCTGCGATATCTTCGGTTCTGCCAGGGAAAAGACCGGCAGAACGTCGATTCATGATCTGCAGGACCGGATCCCGGGTTCACACATCCTGCACAACAGCAATATTGAAGAGCTGACCACGTTCCATCATAGTGTGCTCCTGTTTATGGGTGCCGGGGATATTCAGAAATACCAGAGTGAATATAAGAAATTGCTCAATCCGTGAGAGAAGGTGTCCCCCCTTCTCCTTTTTTTTGCGGTTATTCCATGATAATATATAATGAGAACTTTTTTCAGATGACTCGTTTCCGGAACCGTTCGATCTGAAAAAAAGCGAATAGAAAAACATTTATATATCAAACTAAAACGGACTTGCTAATTAAGGGGGACTTACCGTGATTATTATCCTGTATCTGGCCGTGGCCGTTATTGCGGTTGCTTTTTCCATCCTGGTGTATTTCCTGGCCCAGACATTGAGCGCGGCTCAGAAAACCATGGATGACGTGGCATCGACACTGGAAAATGTTCAGGAACAGATGAAAGGGCTCAACGCAGAAACAACGGAACTGCTGCACCGGACAAACCAACTGGCTGAAGATGTCCAGCAGAAGTCCAAATCTCTGAACAGTGTGTTCGATGCTGTACAGGGATTCGGGGAATCACTCGGAACAGTAAACGATTCCATTCGGAAGATCACGTCCAGTGTGGCGCGCAGTGGTGAGGAACATGCCGGGAAGACGGCACAGGCATTGCAGTGGGGCAAGGCAGCGATTGATCTGATCCATCGCTGGAAAAACAGAAGATCAGCGGATTCATGATCTTTTTCGACAAAAGAAGGGACAGGTTATGACGCAATCGAACAGCCGGACCGGGAGACGCACGGCTTTTCTCACAGGTTTTCTGGCAGGCGGTTTTCTGGGCGCCGCCGCAGTTTATTTTTCATTCGTTCCTTCAGGGAAGGAATGGCTAAAGAGTCAAAGTGCCGCGTTAAATGCGGAGCGTGCCAGGCTTTATCGGAGTGCGCAGAAAAAGACGATTGATCTGAAAAGAGCCGCTGATTTTCTGAAACATCGCTCGAGCGATGAAGATCAGCAAATGATACCGATTCCGAAAGATTATATCTGAAGGAAATTTGTCGTATCATAAAATTTTTTACGGGCAATGTTGGTTTCATGGCGAAAAATTTGTTATGATAGTCATATATTGTCAGCTGTTCCCGATTAACGTTTCTCAGGCGTTATCCGCCTTGCTGTTCCGGCAAAGACGAGTCGGGTGCATCGGAAGTTTGGTTCTGCCAGGCTTTTTTGAGGTGCAGAAAAATGAAAACGTTACAGCCGTTCAGAAAGGCTGATCAGGAAGAGGAGGAATGGTTTTGAGCGCTACAATTTATGATGTTGCCCGTGAAGCCGGTGTATCGATGGCAACCGTTTCCCGTGTTGTCAATGGGAATCCCAATGTCAAGCCGACCACAAGAAAAAAGGTGTCGCAAGCCATTAAAAGGCTTGGTTACCGCCCGAACGCCGTTGCCCGTGGCCTGGCCAGCAAAAAAACAACCACGGTCGGAGTGATCATACCGGATATATCCAGTGTCTTTTTTTCGGAACTGGCCAGGGGTATTGAAGATATCGCAACGATGTATAAGTACAATATTATTCTTTGCAATTCTGATCAGAACAAGGAAAAGGAAATCCGTCTGCTTCAGACACTGCTGGGAAAACAGGTTGACGGTATCGTCTTTATGGGCGGGAAGATCACGAAGGAACATGCGGAAGAATTTAACAACACGTCTGTTCCGATTGTTCTTGCAGCCACAGTGGATGAGAATAAGAAGATTCCTTCCGTCAACATCAACTATGAACAGGCAGCTTATGAGGTTGTGTCCGGACTGATCGCGAAGGGGCACAGGAAAATCGGTTTTATCGATGGTCCTCTGGAAGTGCCGATCAGCGGCAAGGAGAAGCTGAACGGTTATAAACGCGCGCTTAAAGAAGCAGCGATCCCGTTTGACGAGACACTGCTGTCCGTCGGGGATTATACTTATGAATCCGGAAAAGAAGCGACTGAGCAGTTTCTCGATCAGGAGAACAAGCCTACTGCTATTTTTGCGGATTCGGATGAAATGGCGATCGGGGCGATCACCCAAATCCAGGATCGCGGCCTGAAGGTTCCTGACGATATTGAAGTCATCAGCAGCGAGAACACCCGGCTTGTCCAGATGGTCCGTCCGACGCTTTCCAGCATTGCCGAACCGACTTACGACATCGGCGCTGTTGCCATGCGCCTGCTGACGAAGCTCATGAACAACGAGAAGGTCGAAAATGTGACGGTCGTTCTGCCGCACCGGATTGAATACCGGCAGTCGACGAAATGAAGCAATCGGCTGCATGAATCTTTATTAGTGAACAGTAAAAAACCGTCTTCCGGGGAAGACGGTTTTTTGTGTTAAGCTGAACGGTTGTTTTCCACTGCATTCAGGGGATAATCTTTCCGAGCAATTTCGGGTTGGCCTGATGCAGGTTGATATAGGGAAACCGCGAGTTCATGATTTCCGGTTTGATCCGGTACCGGTCACCGGCTGTTCCGGAATCTGCAGCGTCTGACGGCTGAAGCGCTTCGACCGACGTTTTCGGCAAATATTTATTATTCACCAGATCCGTTGTCACAAATCCGGCTGCCTGACAGATGGCCGTGGGTTTCTGATCGCTAAGTCCGCACATGGCTGTCCGGGACATGCCTGAAGGCCGGGCAAACTTCGCAGTCGGCGCCATGAGCTGCGGATCGTTATGATAGGCACTGTTGGCGAATCCTGCCCAGAGCTGGCGTGTCTGCGTTGAATACGTATAGCGATTAAGCCGGCTGTTATGGGCGTAACCGTTCCAGACGCCCATCGTGATGTTCGGGTTCGACGCGACCAGCCAGGAATCATGCCAGTTCTGAGAAGTACCGGTTTTCCCTGCCCAGTCGGCAGAAAACTGAAGCAGACCGGGAAGAGCACGTGCCGTACCGCTCTTCACGACATCACGCATCATGTCCAGCATCAGGTAGCTGGTCTGCGGCGTGAAGACGCGAACCGGATTCGACTGATGCTGATAAACGATCCGGCCCCTGCCGTCGACAATTTTATCGATCAGATAGGCATCGACGAACTGTCCCTCATTGGCAAATGTTGTATACGCATTGGTGTTCTCTTCAACGGTGATCCCTTTTGTGATGCCGCCCAAAGCTGCCGAAACATTGTGCCCGTCACTGCCCACAAGTGAAGTCACACCCATTTTCTTAAGATAGTCGGGGGCATTGTCCGTCGCCGAACTCAGACGGGTAAATGTATCGACAGCAGGCACATTATGGGACAGGGCCAGTGCTTTTCTGGCCGTTTCAAAACCGCTGAAAATTTTCGTTGTCGATGTGGAACCGTAGTCTGTCGGTTCATATTTATGACCGTTGACGATCCGTGAATAGGGAAGATCGGCGACAATCGAGCCCGGTTGAATCAGGCCAAGTTCCATCGCCGGTGCGTAGACAAGCAGCGGTTTCATTGTCGATCCATTCTGCCGTGTGACACCGGTAGCATAATTATATTCCGATGATTTAAAGCCGCGCCCGCCGACAAAACTGATGATTTTACCCGTTTTGTTTTCGATCAGGACAGCGCCTACCTGCATCGGATCCGACACTTTTTTCACTGCACCTGTTTTTGTTCTACCGGCCGCGACCGTTTTATCCGGGCCGTAGCCCTGATAATTTTCCGCAAATGTCTGCATGTCGTCATAGATCGGTTTGTTGATCGTTGTATAAATCCGGTAACCGCCGTACTGGAGGTTTTTCCGTGCGGCACTCTCAAGACTTGAGAAGAGCTGGTAATGGTTCTTTAATGTTTCGAAATTTTCATGGTGAATCCCGGCGATCTCGCTGATCGTGCGGTTCCCGTACAAATGATTGTCTGCTTCATAAATTAACTTGCGGTAGTTTTGATAATCCTGATAGAGGACCTGACCGTTCTGTCCCTGTTCGCCCGCCATCTTCTCAGCGAGAATCAGCGTCGCCCGGTTTTCCACTTCGAGGGACAGATACGGGTAATCGGAATAAACCGGTTTTCCCGGCTTTGCAAAATGTTTCCGGTAATCATAGTTCAGCGCTGTATTCAACTGACTTTTGGTGATCGTCCCGGTATGATACATCCGTTTGAGAACCTGATGTGCCCGGCCGACGCCTGCCGAGATATCTTTTTTAAGACCGCCCTGATTCATGAACGGTGTATAAGCAAACGGATTCTTCGGTAAACCGGCAAGAAAAGCGGCCTGAGGCAGATTCAGCCGGTCCGCACGGACATGAAAGATACCCTCTGCGGCCGCCTGAGCGCCGGCCACATTCCTCCCGGTTGAGTCCCGTCCGAACGGGGCCATATTGAGGTAAGATTCAAGAATTTGATTTTTGGTGAAGAATTTCTCCAGACGCAGAGCAAGCAGGATCTCCCGGAACTTTCTGTCGACGGTAACCTGACTGCCCAGAATCTGATTTTTCACCAACTGCTGAGTAATGGAACTGCCGCCGGTCACTTGCGGATCGTGCATCACCTGTTCCAGACTGGCGCGGATGACGGCCTTCGGAACGACGCCGTGGTGTTGATAGTACAGCTCATCTTCAATGGAGATCACAGCATGTGTGAGATTGGGTGAGAGGTCGCTGAATTTGGTCTTGCTCCGGATCAGCTCGCTGTTCAGCCGTCCGATCGGGATATTCCCGGCAAAGAAGCTCATGCTGCTTTCACTGTAATTGTTGATATCGGCGTTCAGCGTCTGATAGCTGAGAACCGGCTGATCCCGCACTAGTCTGGCAAAATAACCCGACAGTGCGCCGGCGCCGAAGCAGACCACGATGAAGACGACACTGACCGTGATCAGGAAGGAATTCCAAATGGTCTTCCCGACTGTATGGAACTTGCGGATCTTTGGGCTGGCAGCCCAGAACGCAGCCAACTTATCGAAATACTCGGAAATTTTTTTGATACCGGACCGCATTGCCAGTCTCCTTTTTATATCTGTACTGTGCTCCTAGTCGTCACTCAAGTGACGTGTTTCTTCTATCTTAACGTAAACCAGGAAGCAATGGAAGGGAATGGCAGCTGCCTTCACTGCGGCAGCCGTACGGGTTTCTTATCGTTTGTTAAATCGGCCGAAAAAAATCCCGCCTGCATAAAGCAGACGGGACGTTGTCCAGCGGATTATTTGGAATAGAATTCGACGATCATGGCTTCTGTGATTTCTGCAGGAAGTTCTGAGCGTTCCGGAAGCCGGCTGAACGTAGCTTCCAGCTTCTTTTCATCGAAGGAAAGATATTCAGGAACGAACGTATTCGTATCGAGTGCGTCTTTGACGATGGTCAGGTTCCTCGATTTCTCGCGAAGGCCGATCGTCTGTCCCGGCTTAACACGATAGGAAGGAATGTCCACACGTTTGCCGTTCACGGTAATATGTCCGTGATTGACGAGCTGACGAGCCTGACGGCGGGTTCTGGCGAAGCCGATCCGATAAACCAGGTTATCAAGACGGGATTCAAGCAGAATCATAAAGTTGGCGCCGTGTACGCCTTTCATTTTCGCAGCATCGTCAAATGTCCGGCGGAACTGCCGTTCGTTCAGACCATACATGAACCGCAGTTTCTGCTTTTCCTGCTGTTGCAGGCCGTATTCGGACAATTTGATACGCTGGGTCGGGCCGTGCTGCCCAGGTGCATATGGACGCCTTTCGAGTTCTTTTCCTGTACCGCTGAGAGAAATTCCCAGACGGCGTGATTTCTTCCATATCGGACCAGTATAGCGAGCCATAAAGATGACTCCTCCTTTGTCATTTTATTGGATAAACGCGTTATCCGTATCGGCATAAAATGACACCTCCGGCTGTTCTTCCGAAGCGATTCTGCCATCTTGCATCTTCGCCCAGGCAGCCTAGGTTACATGATGCACCTCACGGAGAGGAACAGAATAAACTTCCGAAACTTACCGGCACTGCCTCATTTTACACGCTGACTATTATACTGTTTTCGCGCAGGCACTGTCAACAGGCCGCGCTCCGCTGCAGCAAGTTTTACAGATAACGGACGAGCGTTTCGGCAAACGCTTCAAGAAACTGCTGGTCGTCCTCTGAAAACCGGTCGGTAACCGGGCTGTCGATGTCGAGCACACCGATCAGCCTGTTGCCGGAAATGAGCGGTACAACAATTTCCGACCGGGATTCTTCATCACAGGAAATATACCCCGGAAAATCGTGGACATCGGCAACGCGGACAATTTCATTATTCTGGGCGGCCGTACCACAGACGCCCTTTCCCAGAGGGATGCGGACACATGCCGGCTTTCCCTGAAACGGCCCCAGTACCAGTTCTTTTTTGTCGAGCAGGTAGAAACCGACCCAATTGACACGGTCCAGACATTCATTCAGCCAGGATGAACTGTTGGCCAGATTGGCGATCCGGCTCGGTTCATCCTTAACCAGCGATTCGAGTACCTGAAGCCGGGTTTTATTTACAGAATTCATTTGTTTTCTCCTCTGCTTTCTTTGATACAGTCATTAATAACCTCATTCTATCAGATCATTTTACAACTTTCAGCAGGGAGAACAAAAAGTTTTTGCAGGGTAGACGGATTTCAGGACGAATGTATTATAGAGGTTAGAAGCGGCCGGGCAGCAGCCGGTCCAGAAAAAATTCCAGGGAAAGGATGACGCTGCATGGCGCCGGAGTCCAGACATTCAGTACGTACGAAATCGAAGGAGGCAGTCGTTCATTCTGCGTTGAAGCTGTTCAACATCTCCGGATTCGACGGGACGTCTGTCCGGGCGATTGCCGCCGATGCGGGGGTCAACCTGGCACTTGTTTCCTACTATTTTGGGGGAAAGCAGGGGCTTCTCGAGGACCTGATGGCTTCGTTCTTTGAGGGATATCTCAGTGAACTGGAACGGGGCATGAAGGATGCGGCGGAATCCGGACTGTCGTCTCAGGAACGGCTGATTCACGTGGCGGATAAGCTGATCGGCTACCAGCAGAACTATTTCTATCTCTCGCGGTTCGTTCACCGGGAGATGACGCTGGACAACCAGCTTGTCCGCGAACTGATGTCCAGCTATCTGATGAAAGAAAAATATTTGCTCGACCGGCTGTTCCGGCAAGTTATTCATGATGCGGCAACCGATCCGCTGAACGCGGACTTTGTCATGCTGCAATACCGGGACCTCATCACGATGCCCTTTATGCAGCCGCAGTACCTCAGAGAGGTCTATTATCTGAACCCGCGTGAGGCAGCGTTCCGCGCAAATTATCTTCGCTACATCCGCAGATGGGTCGCCCGACTGACGGACCGTACGGAACGCCTGCCGGAAACAGGTCTTCAGTGAAACAGTGTACTTAGATAGTCAAAGATGTTTTTTCCAATCAGTGTAACGGTAATCATGATGAACAGGACTTTGACGTAAGACGAACCTTTTTTAATCGCAAATTTCGCGCCGCACCATGAACCGGTCAGCAGGCCGGCCGCCATGATGATTCCGATCATCAGATCGACGTAGCCGAGAATGGCGAAGGTGATCAGTGCCGCGATGTTGCTGCCGAAATTAAGTACTTTAGCGTTTCCGGCAGCATAGAGAAAGTCAAAACCCAGCATCAGAAATGAGAAAATCAGGAAAGAACCGGTTCCGGCACCGAGAAAACCGTCATAAAATCCGATAATAAACGTAAGCGGCAGAAACCCGGCCGCTTTTTTTCGGGTCAGACCGGTATACGTTGATGCCGCACCCCACTGTTTGTTCACCAGTGTATAAACAGTGACCGCACAGAGCAGAAACAGGATCAGCGGACGAAGCAGGGCCGGTGAGAGAAAATGGACGAGCATGACGCCGAAAACGGCACCGCAGAAGGAAAGAGGAAAAAGTTTCAGCGTCAGTTTCAGGTCGATTTTGCCGGAACGGATAAACGTCAGCGAGCTGGTCAGTGATCCGGCCGAACTGGCCAGTTTATTGGTGCCCAGCGCAATCTGCGGCGGGAGTCCGGCGGCAAGCAGAGCCGGTGTCGAAATCAGCCCGCCTCCTCCGACCACCGCATCAATAAAACCGGACGTGAAACCTGAAGTCAGCAGAAAAAGAGTGGTCCATAAGCCTGTCACCGCGCAGCCATCCCCGTTCATTCGATGAATGTGATCAAGAATACGCTGATTATAATAGCATTCACCGGACCGTTTGTGCAGGACGCCGCTGAGTTCAGCAAGGGTTCGTCCATGTCACAAAAATCGACTGTTTCTTACTTTTTTTAATCTTAACAGGCTGTTTTTTTGTTACAATAGATAATAATTGTAAGCAGGGTTTCATGCGAGAATGGAGGAAATTCCGTATGCTTTATCTGATCATCGGACTGATACTTCTCATTATTATAGTTATTTCGTATGGTGGCTGGATGAGGAAGAAAACCTACGGCGCCATCGATCGGGCTGAAGAAACGCGTACCGCACTTGCGGCGCTGCCGCTGGCCGGGGAAATCGCCAAAATCAAGCAGCTGAAAATGGCCGGCGATACGGAAAAAAAGTTTGAGCAGTGGCGAAAAGACTGGGACAGCATTGTAACGGCCGAGCTGCCTTCCATTGAGGAACAGCTGTTTAAAGCGGAAGAATCCACCGACAGATACCGGTTTAAAAAAGCGGCCGCGCTGGTGGCGCAGATGGACCGTCAGATGGAAGGCATAAAAGAAAAGACGGACCGGATCCTGAAGGAAATCAACATGGTGGTGGACAGCGAGCGTAAGAACAGGAATGATGTCACACCGATTAAAGAAGCCTACCATCAGATCAAAAAGCTGATGATCACGAAACGGAGCCAGTTCCGCGGAGCCCTCAATCTGCTCGAAGCATCGGTGAAGGAAATTGACGATCACTATGAAAAGTACGGCAGTGAAACAGAGAACGGGAATTATATTGAAGCCAGGGACATCCTCCTTCAAGTGAAAACAAAAATTGAAAAGGTAAACGGGCAGATTGAACAAGTACCCGATTTCTATGAAGAAATCCTTCAGTCGATTCCGGATCAGCTCAAAGAACTGAGCCAGGGCAAGGAAGAAATGGAGGAACAGGGTTATTCGCTGGGACATCTGCGCATCGATACACTGATCAGGGAGACAGAAGAACAGCTTCAGGTACTTAAAGATCTTGTCGATAAACTGGAACTGGATCAGGTTGCTGCAGGACTTAAAGGCATCCATGATCAGCTGGACTGGCTCTACAGTCAGCTTGATAAAGAAGTGGACAGCCGCAAGCAAGTGATCGAGATGATTCCCGAGATCGGTTCGAAACTGGAAGACACCGGAACACGACTTGAGGCGGTGACGCGTTCGACGGAGGCACTCAGGGACAGCTACCGGATCAGGGAAGAGGATCTCAGCGCGCAGCGGGAAATCGGAAGGACTTATCAGAAGCTGCAGAAAAATTTCAATCAGACAGATGATCAGCTCTCCCGTCATACGGAAGCCTTCAGTCTGGCGCTTGATCAACTGAAAAAGATTCAGTCGGATATCGATAATGTTGCTTCGCTGACCCTTGAATTTGATCAAAAACTGAAAGCTTTGCGGAAAGATGAAATTGAAGCACGGGATACGATGGTTCAGCTGCGGCATTCACTTTTTGAAACCGGCCAGTTGTTCCGGCGGAGCAATCTTCCCGGGGCACCGCAGTCTTTTTCTGCGGCTATGGAGCAGGCCGGCGATCACATTAAGTTTGTTGATGAAAAACTTGATGCGAAGCCCCTGAACATGGAGGAAGTGCGGGAGGCACTCAAAGCAGCGGGAAAGGACGTCGAAGAAGTGGCTCGTCAGGCGCGTTCGCTTGTGGATACGGCGGGGTATGCGGAATTTATGATCCGTTACGGGAACCGCTATCGGAGCAGCGACCCGCAGATCGACAGTGATCTGAGCAAGGCCGAGGCACAGTTCCGTGCGTATGACTATTCGGGAGCGGTGAAAACAGCTATCGAAGCTGTCGAACGGAAAGAACCGAAAATATTAAAAAGGACCGATTTATTCCCGCAACATCAGGCGTAATCATCGACATTGGAGCCATTCCATGATACGCTCTTTGTCTGAAGAAAGCAGCCTGATTCATGACGGGTGATCCGGTATGGAAATGAAAGGAGTTATGGAAAATAATGATTTATCTGGATAATAGTGCGACCACAAAACCATATACTGAGGCGATTGAAACCTACCAGAAGGTTTCTGAAGATTTCTTTGCCAATCCTTCGTCGATTCATTCCCTCGGCGGGCGAAGCGAATCCTTGCTGGCAAAATCACGTGAACAGGCAGCGTCACTTCTTGGTGTTGATCCTGATGAGATTGTATTTACCTCAGGCGGGACAGAAGGAAACAATCTGGCTGTGAAAGGAGCCGCACTCGCATATCGCGGACGCGGGCGCCATCTGATTACGACAACGGTGGAACACGCGTCGAGTCTCAATGCTTTCCATCAGCTGGAAGAACTTGGCTTTGAGGTGACTTATCTTCCGGTTGACCGTGACTGCCGGATTTCTTTTGACGATTTCAAAAAAGCGTACCGCAAAGATACGATTCTTGTGTCGGTGATGCATGTGAATAATGAAGTCGGCACGGTGCAGCCGATCCGGGAAATTGCAGAATTTCTCAAGACGAAACCGACGACGGTCTTTCATGTGGACCACGTACAGGGATTCTCGAAGGTGCCTCTGGAACTTAAAGACAGCGGGATTGATCTGTGTACCATTTCCGGACACAAGTTTCATGGACCAAAGGGTACGGGTATTCTCTATGTACGAAAAGGTACATCGCTGTCGCCGCTTCTTTCCGGAGGCGGTCAGGAAGGCGGCCTGCGTTCCGGTACGGAAAATCTTCCCGGTATCTGCGGGATGGTCAAGGCACTGCGGATAACGAAGGAACATGAGAAGGACGGGATCGGGCACCTTCTTGCTCTGCAGCAGCAATTGCGGAAGGGACTGTCGCGGATCGATGACGCAGTGATCCATACTCCGGAAGATGGCGCAGCGCCAAGTATTATGAACGTGTCGTTGAAAGGCATCCGATCGGAAGTGCTGGTTCATGCGCTTGAAGAGAATCAAATTTATGTGTCGACAAAGTCTGCCTGCTCGTCAAAGGACAGCGGAGCGAGCGGTGTACTTCTGGCGATGGGTGTAGATGAGCAGGAAGCGCGTCAGGCGATCCGGATCAGCACGGCTTTTGAAAATACAGAAGAGGATATTGCCGCGTTTCTTTCGGTTCTGGCCGATAAGGTGCGTCAATTGAAACCTGTCATGAGGTGAATTCAGTGATTTATGATTATCTGGTGATCCGCTTCGGCGAAATCACCTTAAAAGGTAAAAACAAAAAGGATTTTGTCCTGAAACTTGAAAATGATGTCCGGGCGAAGCTGAGTCGTTTCACGAAACTTGATGTCAAACGTCATTTTGATGATCTGGAGATTCATCTGAATGGCGAGGATGCGGAGCCGGTGATTCACGTTCTGACGCGGATTTTTGGCATTCAGAACATCTCTACCGCGATCAAAGTCGAAAATAATCTGGATGCCATCCGTGCCGGCGTTCTGCGTGTTATGGGTGCCGAGAAGGACGTGCATACATTTAAAATTGCGGCACGCCGCAAGAATAAGCAATTTCCGGTTCATGGGAGTGAACTGAATCAGGAATTGGGCGCCTGCGTACTGAAAAACTGCGAAGGGGTCAGCGTCGATGTGCATCACCCGGATCTGACCGTGCGTGTTGAAGTCGGCTATCATGAGACAAGAATTTATGGTCATGAATACGACGGTGCCGGCGGACTTCCGGTCGGGAGCAGCGGGAAAGTGCTGCTGCTTCTCTCCGGGGGGATTGACAGCCCGGTTGCCGGATATCTGCTCGCAAAAAGAGGGGCCACTGTTGACGCCATTCATTTTCAAAGCCCGCCCTATACCAGCGACCGTGCAAGGCAGAAGGTCATTGACCTGGCTGGTAAAATCGAGTCGTTCGGCGGTACTGTCCGGATCCATATTGTTCCTTTCACCAAGGCGCAGCTGGCGATCCGTGATCAGATCCCTGAAGATTACCGGGTGACGATCATGCGCCGCCTGATGTTCCGGATTGCCGAGAAAGAAGCACAGAGGACCGGGGCGCTGGCGCTGGCTACCGGTGAAAGCCTCGGCCAGGTCGCAAGCCAGACAATGGAGAGCATGAATACAATCAACCAGGTGACCAATCTGCCGATCCTGAGGCCGCTGATCACGATGGACAAGATCGAGATCGCACGTCTTGCAAAAAAGATCGACACTTATGATATATCGATCCGTCCGTATGAGGACTGCTGCACGATCTTTTTGCCGAAAGCGCCGAGAACGCGTCCTGATCGTATTCATGCGGCCCGTTTCGAACGGGCACTGGACATCGACGCACTTGTTGACGAGGCGGTCCGCGGTATCGTCGTACAGACAGCTGCGGATGAGAACCAGAAGGATACATTTAACCAGTTGCTTTAATCCTTTGCGTTCTGCCTCCGGGACAAGATGACTTCACCCGGTTGAAATAATTACCATACTCACTTCTGAATGGTACCGATCATGCCTGCACATGATAATGGCACAAGGAGGTGAGAAACATGGCTGAAAACAACAAAATTCTTGTTCCGGGTGCAGAACAGGCTCTTGAACAGATGAAGACTGAAATCGCTTCTGAATTCGGTGTTCATCTTGGCCCGGATACAACCTCACGTGCCAATGGTTCCGTCGGTGGTGAAATCACTAAGCGTCTTGTCGCAACTGCACTGAGCGGCAAGTTCTGATCCAGATGAAAAAGACTGTCAAGGGGACGGCTGATGCCGTCCCTTTTTACTTTTCTTAATGATGTTTTAAATTCTACGCTGTTTTTCCGCTCCGGATACGAGAATCCGCCATATATTTTTTAGCTCTGTTCACATTTACTGTTGTTTTATGCTGCGTTGTTTTGAGCGGATCGCCCGCGGAAAGCGAGCGCCTGCAGCGAAAAACAACAGACAAGTTTAACAGAGCCATTTTTTAAAAACCGCTTTCAATGTTATCCCAGCCGCAAACATCCTTTTTTCTATTGACTTCTTTTTTTTTTTACACTAAAATACACATTACATACTTTATCGTACTAGTGAATTAAAGCGAATGAGCAAATGTTCTACCGGGTAAAAAGCTCTGGTATTGTACCTCAGACAAAGAAAAACTGCAGAGAAGGGAAACCGATCAATGACGCAACCCTATATGTTCGAAAAGCCGCTCGGACTCCGCGATTTGCTTCCGCCGGCACAGCGTGCGACGGCGCAACTTGAAGATTTGTTTCACAATGAATTAAATCGGTGGGGCTATGATTTTCTCCGGACACCGGCTCTGGAATTTGCCGAAACAATCGGCCGTGCATCGGCGATTGAAGACGGGCAGCTGTTTAAGTTTTTTGATGCGGAGGGGCATCCTGTCGTGCTCAGGCCGGATATGACGACGCCGATTGCCCGGATCGCTGCATCGAGCCTGCGCGGACAGCCCTTACCGCTTCGGCTGGCATATACGGCCAATTTATATCGCAGTCAGAAAAGGGAAGGCGGCCATCCGAGTGAATTTGAACAGACCGGTGCGGAGCTGATCGGCGACGGAACCCCTTATGCCGATGTCGAGGTCATCTCTCTGATGATTTCGCTGCTTGAAAAGACGGGACTGGAATCCATTCGTGTAGCAGTCGGCCACGTAGGGTTTGTCAATGCCTTCTTTTATGATATGGTGAAGGATAAAGAAACCGTACGGCGGCTTCGCCATCTTCTTTACAATAAAAATGATGTCGGATTCCGCGAATATGTCGCATCACTGAATCTTTCCGAAGCCGCAGCCGGAAAACTGAACCGGTTTGTCGATTCGAGACGGCTGGATAATGCGGCTACACTGGACTACCTGAAGACACTGACATCAGGTGCGGCAATGCCGGTTCACTCTTATTACCAGAATATTCTTGAATTATTGGACTTGCTGAAGATTGACCGGCTGGACGGGAAAATCGATCTGGATATCACCCTTGTGCCCCATCTTAGTTATTACACCGGTTTTGTTTTTCAGGGCTTCGGCGGCGGTCTCGGTTTTCCGGTTGCCAGCGGCGGCCGTTACGATGATTTACTCGCTCAGTTTAATCGGCCCTGCCCGGCGACCGGCTTCGGTATCCGGCTGGACCGGCTGATGAGCGCGGTAAAGACCGACGATCGGAAGGCCGGTCTGAGGAAAGGTCCGAGAAAACTCGCGGTGATTTACGATCACGAACATGCAGAAGAGGCCCTGAGATTTGCAAACCAGGTACGTGATGCCGGTAAAACCGTTGTTCTCCAGCATTCCGGAGGGATTGATGATCCGGATGCATTTGCCGGACAGTTTACAACGATCAGGAGATTTCTGACTCAGGAGAGAACGGAGACAGGAGAATGAAGGATTCTTTAATAACCGTGGCCATGCCGAAGGGACGTATTTTCGGGGATGCCTGCCGCCTGCTCCGGAAAGCAGGATTCGCGCTTCCCGAGACATTTGAAACGACACGAAAGCTGATTTTTGATCTGGAGGATGAGCCTTTTCGGTTCATTCTGGCAAAACCTGTGGATGTACCGACCTATGTCGAATACGGTGCCGTCGATATTGGCATTGCCGGAAAGGACGTGCTGCTTGAAAGCGGCCGCGATGTGTACGAAGTGGTCGACCTCGGTATCAGCAAATGCCATATGGCGGTTGCCGGTCTGCCCGGTCACCGCGGCGTTCATCCTTTTTTAAAGATCGCGACAAAATATCCGCACATCGCCTCCGATTATTACCGGAAACGCGGGGAACAGGTTGAACTGATTGCACTTAACGGGTCGATCGAACTTGCTCCGATCGTCGGGCTTGCCGACGCCATTGTCGATATTGTGTCGACCGGACGGACCTTGAAGGATAACGGGCTTGTGGAATACGACCGGCTGATGGATATCAGTTCGCGGCTGATTGTCAATCCGGTTAGCTACCGGATGAAGAAGCAGGCAATCGACCGGATTATCGAGAAAATCATCGGAATCACGGAGGGGACCAAAATTGGAATGGATTGAGGACGGGAATCTGGCATTTCTTAAGAGCAGAAAAGTGGAAGCGAAGCAGGAAGCCCGGCAGGCCGTACAGGGGATTATTGACGAAGTTAAAGCCAAAGGCGATGCGGCGCTCAAGGCCTACACAAAGAAATTCGACGGCATTGCCTTAAACGATCTGCGCGTCAGCGAAGACATGATTTCCGAAGCAGTGAAAAAGGTTCCGGATGACGTGCGCCGGGCCATTCATCAGGCGGCTCAGAACATCCGGGCTTTTCATGAGAAGCAGCTGCAGCATTCATGGACGGAAAAGGTGGATGACGGCGTTGTACTCGGGCAGAAAGTCACTCCGCTGGATTCTGTCGGCGTTTACGTTCCCGGCGGGACTGCCTGCTACCCGTCTTCGGTTCTGATGGGCGCGATTCCGGCACTGGTTGCCGGTGTCCGGCGGGTCGTCCTGATCTCACCGCCGCAGAAGGACGGATTAATTGCCGCCGGGGTTCTGGCCGCAGCCAGGGAAATCGGGATCAAAGAAATTTATCAGGCCGGCGGTGCCCAGGCGATTGCCGCGCTTGCTTACGGTACGGAAACGATCGTTCCGGTCGATAAAATTGTCGGCCCTGGAAATATATATGTCATGCTGGCAAAAAAGCAGGTATTCGGCGATGTTGCGATCGACAGTCTGGCCGGACCCAGTGAGGTCACGGTTCTGGCTGATGAAACGGCGAACCCCGTCTGGGTGGCCGCCGATCTTTTGTCTCAGGCGGAGCACGATAAAATGTCGATGCCGGTACTGATTACGGCCTCCCGGGCATTCGGGGAACTAGTGGACAAGGAAGTTGACCGCCAGCTGGCAACGCTGCCGAGGCGTGATATCGCCGGTCCGTCCATCGAACAGGTCGGCAAAATCATTTTGGTAAAGGATCTTGCGGAAGGCGCGGAAACCGTCAACCGGATTGCACCGGAACATCTGGAAATTGCGACGGCCGATCCTGAGGCGGCCCTGCCGCTGATCCGTCATGCCGGAGCGATTTTCCTCGGCAGGTACAGTTCCGAACCGGTCGGTGACTACTTTGCCGGGCCCAACCACATTATTCCGACTAATGGATCGGCGCGTTATGCCAGTCCGCTTGGTGTGGACAGCTTTATCAAACGGTCCAGCGTGATTCGCTACACGGATCAGGCGTTGAAGAAGAACGGGGCCGCTATTGAAGCATTTGCCCGCTATGAGGGGCTTGAAGCACATGCCCGGGCTGTTGAAAAAAGGCTGAAAGGGGCTGCCATCCATGGCTGAGCGTTCAGGGGAAATTGAACGGAATACATTTGAAACGCAAATCAAGCTCCATTTTCTGATCGACGGCGATGGTACATCGGACCTGGAAACCGGTGTCCCGTTTCTGACCCATATGCTGACGCTTTTTACGAAACACGGATTGTTCCGGCTCTCTGTTGAGGCACATGGTGATACCGACGTCGATGATCATCATACTACTGAAGATATTGCGATCTGTCTCGGGCAGGCGATCCGCCAGGCGCTCGGGGATAAAAAAGGGATCAATCGTTACGGCTATGCGGTTGTGCCGATGGATGAAGCATTGTCTGAGGTCGTGATTGACCTCAGCGACCGGCCGGCTTTTGTTTTTCACGGTACCCTGCCGGCGCAGAAGGTCGGGACATTCGACACGGAACTGGTTCAGGAATTTCTGGATAAACTGGCCATCGAAGCGCGCATGAATCTTCATGTTACCGTGCGTTACGGAGCGAATACCCATCATATCATTGAGTCTGTTTTCAAGGCGCTCGGTCGCGCCCTTGACGCGGCGACACTTAAAAATCCCAGGATTCAAGGGGTCCTGTCAACGAAAGGAACGTTGGGATGATCGGCATCGTCGATTATGGAATGGGTAATTTATATAGTCTGAGCCGTGCCCTGATCCGTCTTGAGGAAGCGTATTTTATCAGTGATAATGAAAATGAGCTGGCAAAAGCAGACGGGTTAATTCTTCCGGGGGTGGGCGCCTTCAGAGATGCCATGCTGCTGCTGAATCAAAAGAAACTGACCGGTTTTATCCGTCACTATGCTGCAGAAAAGCCGCTGCTCGGGATTTGTCTCGGCATGCAGCTGCTGTTCGATGAGAGCGAAGAGGGCCGGCTGACTGAAGGACTGAAGCTGCTTCCCGGCCGGGTCGTCCGGTTCAGCGGCATCGACAACCGGGGTATTTCCTATAAAGTACCGCATATGGGCTGGAACATGCTGACATTCCGCCAGCCGGAGGCGCCGCTTCTAACCGGGCTGAAACCGGATTATGCGTATTTTGTCCACTCTTATTACGTGCAGACACCGCAGCCGGATATTTTAACTGCGACGACCGATTACCATCAGGAGGTTCCGGCAGTTGTCGGCAGAGGTTCCGTGTTCGGCACACAGTTCCATCCGGAAAAGAGCGGCGCTTTCGGCCAGTCGCTGCTTGGAAATTTTCTGAAATACGCGGCCGGGAGCATGCACAGCCGTCAGGAAGCAGACAGGAGGGAAAACTGATGTTCACCGTTTATCCGGCAATTGACATTCTCGGCGGAAAATGTGTCCGGCTTTATCAGGGAGATTACGGCCAGTCAATGGTCTATGATGACTCACCTGACCGGATTGCCGCAAAGTTCTGCAATCAGGGTGCGGACTGGATTCATATCGTCGATCTGGATGGCGCAAAAAGCGGACGGCCGGTCAATGACCGGGTCATCAAAAAGATTGCAAGAGACGTATCGGTGAAAATTGAAGTCGGCGGCGGCATCCGCGATATGGATACGGTGAAGGCCTACCTGGACAGCGGAGTAAGCAGAGTGGTCCTTGGCAGCTCGGCAATTTCTGATCCGGGCTTTACTAGAGAAGCGCTGCGCCAGTATCCCTATGCTGTGGCTATCGGCCTGGATGTCAAAGACGGCAAGGTTGCGGTTGAAGGATGGCGGGAAGTGTCCGGGATCAGTGCTGAAGCGCTGGCCGTTGAACTGATCCAGGCCGGCGCCCGGCAGTTTATTTATACGGATATCAGCCGGGACGGGGCCTTGAAGGGCGCCGACTTTAACGGCGCGGAGCAACTGGCGGAAAAAATCGGCCTGCCTGTGGTTCTGTCCGGCGGTGTCACGACACAAACCGAACTTGAAAAAATTGCCGGAAGAAGTTCCGGCAGAATCAGCGGCGTCATCATTGGCCGGGCACTGTATACCGGACAGATTGATCTTGGCCGGGCCATAAGGACGGTGAATGCCATTGCTGGCAAAACGAATCATCCCATGTCTTGACGTGAAAGACGGCCGCGTCGTTAAGGGGAAAAAGTTTATTCATTTGCACGATGCCGGTGATCCGGTTGAGCTGGCCATGTATTATAACCAGCAAGGTGCCGATGAGCTCGTATTTCTTGATATTTCCGCAACAAATGAAGGAAGAAATACGATGGTCGACGTTGTCCGTGCAGTCGCTGCGAAACTGGCCATTCCCTTTACGGTCGGCGGCGGGATTCATTCAATGGCGAATATTAAAAATCTGCTCCGTGCCGGTGCTGACAAAGTCTCACTGAACAGTTCGGCGGTAGCCCATCCGGAACTGATTACTGCCGGCGCGGAGTTCTTCGGCTGTCAGTGCATCGTCTGCGCCATCGATGCCAAGTGGGATAAAGAATCAGGTACATATCGCGTCTATACCCACGGGGGACAGGAGAAAACCGGTCTGGATGCCGTTCAATGGGCGAAAAAAGCGGTGGCTCTGGGCGCCGGAGAAATTCTGCTGACGAGCATGGACCGCGACGGTGAAAAAGACGGATTTGAACTGAACCTGACGCGCGAAGTCAGCGAAGCCGTTGCCGTTCCGGTCATTGCTTCCGGAGGTGCAGGCAAGGCATCGGATTTTCTGGATGCCTTTCAGGAAGGCAAAGCGGACGCTGCGCTCGCTGCATCAATTTTTCATTATAAAGAAACATCAGTCAGCAAAGTCAAAGCATATCTGAGAGAAGAAGGAGTGGCCGTTCGATGAATGTAGCAGATGTTAAGTTTGATGAAAAGGGGCTGGTACCTGCCGTAATACAGGATGCCCAAAGCAAAGAAATCCTGATGGTTGCTTATATGAATAAGGAATCGTTGGAGAAATCTCTGGAAACCGGTGAGACCTGGTTTTTCAGCAGGTCGCGTCAGAAACTGTGGCACAAGGGAGAAACATCAGGAAATACTCAGAAGATCATCGACTGGGCGCTGGACTGCGATGCCGACACGCTGCTGCTTAAAGTCAATCCGGCGGGACCTGCCTGTCATACCGGCACTTACAGCTGCTTCCGGGACGAGAAAAGCGATAAACAGGAAGCTGTTCAGAGCGGCAGTGACCGTTTCGGCATTCTGGCCGAACTGGAGCATGTGATTGCGAAACGGGAAGCCGAGCGCCCCGAGGGGACGTATACCACTTACCTGTTTAACGAGGGCATTGATAAGATCCTGAAGAAGATCGGCGAAGAAACTTCGGAAGTCATCATTGCCGCCAAAAATCGCTCGGCCGAGGAACTCGAATGGGAAGTTTCCGATGTCATCTATCATACGCTGGTAATGCTCCGGGAACAGAACGTCGGTTTCGACCGCGTGCTGCATGTTCTGGAAAAACGTCACCGTGAAAAAAGTGAATTTCAGCGTGAAAAAGCAAAGAAACTGGACTGAGATCAACAGGGGAAAAGGTACCTCGGGGTGTGAGGGCCTTTTTTTGTACCTCCGATCATGGATAAAAAGCCGGGAACGTCAGAAAACTAATTAAAAAGCTGCCACTTAAGGAGTCCTGCTGGATGATCACCGTATTGCTTATTATCGGTACCGGTGCTGCGGTTCTTGCCATCATCATTTTTCTGCTTCTGCGAAGTCTGCTGGGAATCACGATTGAAGCACATGTCGGCAGGCTGGAAAACAGCGCCATCATCCGGCTCATTCTCTGGAAGAAAGAAGTCTATTGTCTGCAATTAAATAAACGGGAGATAGAAAAATGGATGGCAGAGCTTTCCGGTGAGCTGCAGAGACAGCCGGCCGAGAGAGCGGACCTGCTGCATTCGATCGCCGACTGGAAACGGCTGTGTTCGGACCTGACGGCTGCCGGCCGGCAGGTCTTCCGATCCGGCAGGCTCCGGCTTCGCCGCATCTCCTGGATCACTGAATACGGGTCCGGTGATGCCGCACAGACCGCCATTTTCTGCGGCCTGATCCGGTCGGCCCAGTCACTGCTCTGTCCGCTTCTGCATTCTGCGGAGGATGCCCGGATCGATGTTGTTCCTTTTTTCCAGGAGCGGCGTTTTGAATCATGGTTTTCATGCATGATGACCATCAAGGTGGGAGAAGCTATGACTGTCATGCTGAAAATCAGGCAGAAGCAGAAAGAGGGAACAGCCAATGGCCGATCATCCGATCCAGGGGCTGATGAAAACAGCGCTTGAAAGTTTACGGTCGATGACTGATGTCAGGACCATCATTGGCGAACCGATCCGAACTGAGGACGGTCACTTGATCATTACGATTTCCAAGGTCGGTTTCGGTTTTGTCGCCGGCGGAAGCGAATTTAATACACAAAATGAAAATCAGGATGAAGATCCTTCAGAAGAAACGGAAGCCTATCTTCCTTTTGGCGGCGGCGCCGGGGGAGGCGTATCGATCACACCGATTGCCTTCCTGATCATCGGTCCTCGAGGCGTCAAGACCATTCATCTGGATAACCGGACGCATCTCTACGAGCGGGTACTCGATCTCACGCCGCAGACGATTGAAAAAATCAAGGATGTACTGGAACAGGCAGTCCCCGGTCGAAACAGCAAGCAAAAAGCGGACGTTTCCAGACGGAAGGACAAAAATCGCTGGTACGATGAAGATGACTAACAATCAGCACGTTAATAAGAAGCACCGGAACAAGTGACCTGTCACCGTTTCGGTGCTTCTTTCACGGCTGGGGAACTTTGCCAAAGCGGAAACAGTGTCCGGAAATTCCGGTTTGTGAAGAAATCAGAAGCTGCTTGCGTTCTTAGTGCGTGGTCGTTAAAATTAAAAGTGTAAAACCTGAATAATTACGGACTTTTACTGTAAGGCGGAGGGGGCGATGATGGCTGCAGAGCGCAGAGTGATGTCCGGTAAATGCCGCACCGTGTTCTTGAAGAATGGGAACAATACGGCACCCTCTGCGATGTGTCAGACATCAGCCGAACCCTCTGCAGGGGATAGAGCTGCAATATAAATATTTTTTTTGCCTTTGTTGGGTATTGTAAGCGCTTTTAAATGTTTTGGAGGAATGGATTTGGAGACAACACTGGTTAGCGATCTGTTTTCCGACCTGGATCAGGCGGCATCATTATTAAAGGAAAAGAAGAAAATCACTTATCTGGAAGCACTCTGCCTCGCAGGTGAGGGAATCTATACGGAGCAGGTCGTTGATGCTTCACTCCGGGATCAGCTGGAAAAGCTGAACCGGTCGTTCTTCCGTGAGAAGATGACCAGTGAGGACGTGCGGCGTGCTTTTCAGCTTGCCGTGCTCAAAGGGATGAAGGCGGACCCGAAACCCGGTCGCGAGATGACACCGGATACGCTCGTGCTGCTGATCGGGCATATTGTATCCGTACTTGCCGGCAGCCGTCCGTATACTTTGCTTGATCCGGCTGTCGGTACCGCAAATCTGCTGACGGGTATCCTGAACCAGTCTGAGACCGATCAGGTTGATGCATTCGGGGCAGACACGGACGATCTTCTGATTAAAGTGGCTTACACCAGCGCCAATCTGCAGCAAAAAGACGTTCACCTGCTGCATCAGGACGGTCTGAAGCCGATTCCCTGCGACCCTGCCGATTTTGTTGTCTGCGATGTACCTGTCGGCTATTACCCGGATCAGGAATCGGCGGAGCAATATGCGTTAAACGGGATTAACGGCAAAGCTTACACGCACTTTTTATTTATCGAACAAGGGCTGAATCATCTGAAAGAGGCGGGTTATCTGGTCTATTTGATTCCAAACAGCCTTTTTACAGAGGATAAGGATCGCCTTTTCCATGATTATGTGAAAAAAAGCGCAATCATTTTGGCATTGCTCCAGTTGCCTGCCGGTCTGTTCCAGGACGCGAAAAACGCCAAAAGCATTATTCTGATGCAGAAGAAGGGCGAACACGTGAAGGTTCCGAAACAAACGCTGCTTGCAGAAATGCCTGATTTCATGGAAGAAGACAAGATGACTGCTTTTATGGCTCAGCTGAATGACTGGCTTGCTGAACATTCAGCCTGAGAAGTTAAGAAGGGGGTGAAGGGCATGGCTTTAATTCTTGCAATCAATGCTGGCAGTTCCTCACTTAAATTCCAGCTTCTGAATATGCCCGCTGAAAAACTGGTTACAAAAGGTTCCGTAGAAAGAATCGGCCTGTCGGATTCGATTTTCACGATCAGTGTAAACGGAGAAAAAATTCAGAAAATCGAAGCCATCGGGGACCATGAAGTAGCTGTGCGGCTGCTTCTCGACAAACTGGTCTCGCTGAAAATCATCCATTCACTGAAGGAAATTGACGGTGTCGGCCATCGTGTCGTCCACGGGGGCGAAACGTTCAATGATTCGGCACTGGTCACCGATGAGGTGATCAAGAAGATAGAGAATCTGTCCGACCTGGCACCGCTGCACAACCCGGCCAACCTTGTCGGTATCAGAGCCTTCCGACAGGTACTTCCCGACGTCCCTGAAGTAGTGGTCTTCGACACGGCTTTTCATCAGACCATGGGCAGCGAAGCTTATCTTTACAGTGTCCCCTATGACTATTACACGAAATATGGAGTCAGGAAATATGGTTTTCACGGGACAAGTCACAAATATGTAACCGGCCGGGCTGCGGAACTGCTTCACCGTCCTCTGGAAAAACTCCGGCTGATTTCCTGCCACCTGGGCAATGGTGCCAGTATCACAGCGGTAAAGGGCGGAAAATCGATTGATACTTCGATGGGTTTCACACCGCTTGCCGGACTGACGATGGGTACCCGGTCGGGTGACATTGATCCGGCCCTGATTCCGTACATTATGGATAAAACGGGTATGAACGCGACTGAAGTCGTCAATGTACTGAACAAGAAAAGCGGTCTCCTCGGACTGACCGGGTTTTCGAGCGACCTGCGGGATATCGAGAAAGAGGCGAAACGCGGGAACAAGCGTGCCAAAATGGCGATTGATGTGTTTATCGAGCGCATCCAGAAGTTTATCGGGGCCTATGCGGCTAAATTATCCGGCGTCGATGCGGTTATTTTTACTGCAGGTATCGGTGAACACAGTCCGATGATCCGGGAACGGGTTATGGAGGGACTGGAATTCATGGGCATTTATGCGGATCATGAGAAAAATCAGGTGATCGGTGAAGAAGCAGTGGTCAGTGCGCCGCATTCTCCGGTTAAAGTACTGGTCATACCGACAAATGAGGAAGTTATGATCGCCAGAGATACGGTTCGTCTCTCCCGGCAGCACCAGAAAATCTGATCGGCAGCGGCCGATCCAGTACCGAGCTGTTCCTCACTGCCTGAATCCCTGATCCGGACGCAGAGAAAACGGAGGTGAGGATGAATGAATATTCTTGTTGCACTGAATGCAAATTATCTGTACCCGCTCAGGGTTATGCTCCGCTCTTTATTTATTAATAATCCTGAGGCTCATTTTCATATCTATCTGATGCATTCAGAACTGACCCGGAACCAGATCGAGAAGCTGCGTCTTTTTGTTGCCCGTCAAGGACAGGAATTGTCTCCGATCTACGTCAGTCCGGATCTGTTCGGCCATGCCGCCGTGCACCGTCATTTCTCTTCAGAAATGTATTACAGGCTGATTGCCTGTCGCTATCTTCCTGATTCGGTAGACCGTATCCTCTATCTGGATCCGGATATTGTTGTTCTGAATTCTGTCGAAAAATTCTATGGCCGCTCTTTTCACCACGCCCGGTATATTGCGGCGGAACATGGTTATTCAGCCAGGATGGCCCGGACATTTAATAAGATCCGTCTCAAAACGCCGGCTGCAAAGGGCTATTATAATACCGGCGTACTGTTAATCAATGTTCGCAAACTGAAAAGCGATCAGCCGTTTTGCCCGGTTATTCGATTTATCGAAAGCCATCGTCACCAGCTGCTGCTCCCGGACCAGGATGTCTTTAATGCCCTCTACTGGGACCAGGTTATCCCTGCCGCCTGGCCATATTATAATTATGATGCCCGGTACTACGATCTGGCAAAGCTGCTGCCGAATCGTAAGAAGGCAAGTCAGCTGTCATGGATTGAAACGCATACTGTTTTTCTGCATTTTTGCGGAAAACAGAAACCCTGGCAGAAGAATTACCGCGGAGAACTTGGCTTCTTATTTCGCTGCTATGCGGAAGATACCGGAACCCGGAAACAGGTAACCGGTGGGCCTTATGCCGACTGATCATACATAGTTAGTAAAAAACACAGGAATCGCCATAATTGCGATTCCTGTGTTTTTTTCAATAAGTCTGAATCAGGAAATAATCTGCAGATCCTTGGGATAATGGGTCAGTGTTTCGGGGCCGTCTGCGCCCAGATAGATGTCGTCCTCAATCCGTACACCGCCGACATCCGGTACGTAAATGCCCGGTTCAATCGTGAAGACCATACCGGTTTCCAATGTCTGGTCATTATCGGCACTCATCGAAGGCTCCTCATGCTCACCAAGTCCGAGACCGTGGCCGACCCGATGCGTGAAGTAGTCGCCGTAACCGGCATCGGTGATCACTTTCCTTGCCACACCGTCCAGGTCGCCGATACGCAGGCCCTCGTGCACCGCCTTAATGGCTTCCCTGTTGGCCGCAAGAGTTGTCTCGTATATTTTTCTTTGTTCATCCGAAATATATTTGTAGCAGACCGTACGGGTGATATCCGAGCAGTACCCGTCGATCACAACGCCGAGATCAAAGAGAACAAAGTCCCCTTCCTTGATCTGGCGGCTTCCCGGACGACCATGCGGCTTCGCACTGTTCTCACCGGTCAGGCACATCGTCTCGAAAGCCATTTCAGAATAGCCCTGCTTGGCCAGTTCATGCTCGATCTCAGCGATGATTGCCTGCTCGGTCCGGCCCTTCTTGATCGCTTCGATACCCAGTTTTACAGCATAATCGGCCAGCTCACCGGCCTTTCGCATCGCTGCAAGTTCGTGCGCATCTTTGATTTTTCTCAGTGACGCCAGGAAATTTTCGATTGAAGCAAAGACGGCTTCAGGATACAATTCTTTAACGGCCATCGCCTTGCGGAACGGAAGCGTGGACGGTTCGATATAGATTTTTCCTGAAGAAGGTTTGCGTGCTTCCAGCGCCTTATTGACAAATGACCAGGGATCCTGGTCGTCACGATAGCCGATCACTTCGCGGCCAAAGGCTGAATCCCGCGCCTGACCGACTTCAAGCTCCGGACAGACCAAAAAAGGCGCTGCTTCGGGAAAGACAAACAGTCCGAGAAACCGTTCGTGCGGGTCGCATTTGAAATGGGTCAGGTAGAAAACATTGGTTGGGTCGGCAATGTAGGCAAAACTGCCGTCATGCTGCTGCAGCCAGGTTTCGATTTCAGAAATTTTGTCTGCCAATAAAAGTCACTCCAATAAATAATAATACTTTAAATGTAACATAAATTTGCTGCCTGTCGTCACAGGATGAAAGAAAATTACAAAATATATCCATTCCTCAGGCAGTTATCATGATGCCTTTTTCACGAATCCGGCAGGGCGTAGTGTATAATGATACTGATAAAGTTAAACCGAACAGTCATTCGGTGAGAAAAATCTGAAGCGTACTGAAGAATTAAAACTATTCCTTTCGGGAGGGAATTTGATGAAAATCACTTATATCGGTCACGCAACAGTCCTGCTTCAGACCAGTCAGGCAAATCTGCTGATTGATCCGTTTATCACCGGAAACAGTCTGATCAAGACCAGGATTGAAGATCTTCCGAAAATCGATGCCATTCTTCTGACCCATGGCCACGGTGACCATACTCAGGATGTGGAGGCGATCGCCAGGCGCGACGGATCGCTGATCATAGCTGTTGCGGAACTGGCCACCTGGTTCGGCTGGAAAGGCTTGCGGACCCATGGTATGTCGATCGGCGGCGCGTATACTTTTCCGTTCGGAACGGTTAAACTGACGCAGGCTTTTCACGGATCGAGCATTGCCGATCCCGAACGCCGGCAGATCGTTTATACCGGAATGCCAGCCGGTCTTCTGCTGCAGCTGGACGGCAAGACGATCTATCATGCCGGGGATACGGCACTTTACTCAGACATGAAACTGCTGGGTGAACGCTACTCGATCGATCTGGCCTTCCTGCCGATCGGCGATAACTTTACGATGGGTCCGGAAGACGCGCAGACCGCTGCAAAATGGATCGGTGCCGAGAAGGTTGTTCCAATTCATTACAATACATTCCCGGTGATTCGCCAGGATCCCGAAAAGTTTGTGTCCGGGCTCGATGGCCACGGCCTGGTTCTGGAACCCGGCCGGTCACTGGAGCTGTAAGTCATTTTAAGAAGCGTGGTGTGCGGACAAAGTGGAGACAGAAACAAAACATGACCTGATTATGAAATATATTCAGGACTTAGAGACCGGAAGCCGGATTTCGGTGCGTCAGACGGCGAAAACACTCAATGTGAGTGAAGGCACCGCATACCGGGCGATTAAAGATGCCGAGGCGCAGGGCTTCGTCAGTACCGTCGAACGCGTCGGGACAATCCGGATTGAGAAGAAGCAGAAACCGAGCATCGAGAAACTGACTTTTGATTCGGTGGTGAAAATGGTTGACGGCCAGGTTCTCGGCGGACGAGGCGGGCTGTCGAAATCGCTCCATCATTTTGTCATCGGGGCAATGGAAATTGACGCGATGAAGAGATATATCGGAACCGACGATCTGATGATTGCCGGCAACCGGGAAGCCGTTCACCGCTGCGCCCTGAACAGCGGAGCAGCCGTGCTGATTACCGGCGGTTTTGAGGCAAGCGAGAAGATCCGGTCACTGGCGGATCAGCTTGAGCTTCCGGTCATTTCCACCTCATATGATACCTTTACGGTAGCCGCAAAGATCAATCGGGCCATCTATGACCAGATGATCAAAAAAGAGATCGTCCATGTTTCCGATATTCTGATCCCCTTATCCAAAACCCGTTTTCTCTTTTCCGCTGATCCGCTGACCCGTTGGGAGGAACTGAACCGGACGACGACGCACGGCCGCTTTCCCGTTGTCGACAGCAAAATGAAAGTAGTCGGCATCGTAACCATGAAAGATGTGATCGGACATCAGGAAACGGACAGGATCCGTGATGTGATGACGTCGGATCCGCTGACCGTCACACCGGGGACTTCGGTGGCTGCGGCAGCACACCGGATGATCTGGGAGGGAATCGAGTGCCTTCCGGTAGTCGACCATGATCATTCTCTTCTGATCGGCATCATTACCCGGCGCGATGTGCTCAAGGCGCTGCAGATGGTTCAGCAGCAGCCTCAGATGGGGGAGACGATCGATGATCTCGTCTCTGCAAATCTGACCGACGAATCGGACGAGGATCATGATGTCTTTCGCTTTGCCGTGACGCCGCAGATGACGGATTATCTCGGCTTTCTCTCATATGGCGTGATGACCGCACTGGTGACTGTAGTCGGCAGAAGGGTTCTGAACCGGATTAAGAAAGGGGATCTGGTAGTCGACAATCTATCCTTCTACTTTTTCAAACCGGTACAGCTGGAGCAAAATGTGACGGTGCGGCCGAAAGTGCTGGAACGAACGCGACGCAATGGGAAACTGGATATGGAATTATTTGCCGACGGCCAGCTCGCCGGGAAGGCGCTTCTGACGGCTCAGTTTATTGACCGTTTCTGATTGCCGCCGCAGTCTAAAAATTTACTACCTGGAGGATTCACCTTGATCGAACAGATACTTGACAAAATACGTCACTACAACACCATTATCATTCATCGCCACGTCCGTCCGGATCCGGATGCACTTGGGTCGCAGGGCGGGCTTGCACGCTTGATCCGCGATAACTTTCCGGAAAAAAAGGTCTATTCCGTCGGTGAGGAAGCGGCCGACCTGCGCTTTCTGGTACGCATGGACCGGATTGAGGATGCGGCATACCGTGGCGCACTGGTGATTGTCTGTGATACCGCCAATCAGGCACGCATTTCCGATGCCCGCTATACACTCGGTGACGCGCTGATCAAAATCGATCATCATCCGGTCGTCGATGCTTACGGAGATCCGCAGTGGGTCCGGACGGAAGCCAGCTCAACGAGTGAAATGATTACCTCGATATACATGAAACATCCGGAACTGACGCTTTCCGATGCGGCGGCAAGACTGCTCTTTGCGGGGATCGTCGGCGACACCGGGCGCTTTCAGTTCAGCAATGTCACGAAAGAGACCTTTCTTGCATCGGCCAGACTGGTCAGCCGCCCTTTTGACAGACAGGCTTTCTTTGACCGGCTCTATCAGAAAAAGCTGGATCTGGTCCGTTTAAACGGTTATGTCCTTCAGCATTTTACGCTGACCCGTGAAGGTGCGGGATATATTAAGCTGCCGCTTGATCTGATCCGGTCCTACCATCTCGAGCCGTCTGATGCCGCCGCCCTGGTGAACAGCTTTTCGATGACTGAAGGACTGAAGGCATGGGCCCTCTTTTCCGAGGAGGAAAGCCGGATCCGTGTACGTCTCCGTTCGAAAGGCCCGGTGATTAACAGCCTTGCTGCAGACTATCACGGCGGCGGGCATCCGCTTGCTTCGGGGGCAACGGTTTACAGCTGGGATGAGGCCGACCGTCTGATCGATGCGCTAGTCGCTTTATGCCGGCCGGAAAAGTGAAGGCGCTGCGGTGTTCCTAGCATTTCCGTCTGAAAGGGGCTTGTCCGATGTCATTTGCCCATCTCCATGTTTACAGTGAATTCAGCCTGCTCCACAGTACCTGCCGGATCAGGCAGCTGGTCGCCCGGGCGGTGAAAGAGGGGCAGACAGCACTTGCACTGACGGACAAAAATGTCATGTACGGTGTGATCCCTTTTTATAATGCCTGTAAAGAAGCGGGCATTCACCCTGTGATCGGGATCGAGTTATCCGTCCAGTGGGGTGCAGTCCGTCCGGACAAGGCACAGGGGACGCTTGTTCTGCTCGCTGAGAATCAGCAGGGATATGTTCACCTTGTCAAGCTCGCATCGCTTGTTCAGCTGCATGAGGAACATCAGGTCGGCCTGGAGAAGCTGGCAGCTTATGCCAGCGGATTGATTGCCCTTTCCGGCGGGCCGGCAGGTCTGATCGACCAGCTGATTGCTGCCGGGAATCCAGAATGCGCAGAGAAAGCGGCCGGAACGCTGGCAAAAATTTTTCCCGGCCGGTTTTATCTTGAAGTGCAGCGCCGCGGGTCGGCACGCGGAACACAGAACGAGCAGGCGATCATTGGATTGAGCCGTGCCTTGTCGGTGCCGCTTGTTGCGACCGGCAGTATTCATTATCTTGATGCCGGGGAATCGCGTGCGTACGCCTGCCTCAGGTGTATCGAGAACGGGACAAGACTGAATGATGAACAGGATGCGGAATCGCATGACAACGATTTCAAATCCACCGGCGAGATGGAGCGCAGGTTCTCCGATTTACCGGAGGCACTGGCAAACACGATGAAAATCGCCGCTCAGTGCCGTGTGACTTTTTCGTTCGGCCGGATGCAGCTGCCCGCCTATCCGGTGCCTGCCGGAAAGACTTCGGCCCAGGTATTGAGAGAAGACTGCGAACGCGGCTTGCAAAATAAATATCCGGTCGTCACCGATCAAGTCCGGTCGCGGCTGGAGAAGGAACTGGCGATCATCGGCCAGATGGGATTCGACGATTATTTTCTGATTGTCAGCGACCTGATCGATCACGCCAGAAGATCCGGATTCACCCCCGGTCCGGGCCGGGGTTCAGCGGCCGGTTCGCTGGTCGCCTACATATTGAACATTACGGAAGTAGATCCGATAAAATATCATTTGCTGTTTGAACGATTCCTGAATCCGGAGCGTGTGACGATGCCCGATATCGACATGGATTTTCCCGACGTCGACCGGGACAAGATGATTGTCTATGCCAGCCATAAATACGGCCGGGATCATGTGGCTCAGATCGTCACTTTCGGAACGCTGGCAGCCCGGGCGGCTGTCCGTGATGCGGGAAGGGCGATGGATTCGGATCCCCGTCTGCCGGACAAAATGGCGCGGCTGATCCCGTCGGTCCCCAAAATGACGTTAAAAAGAGCTTTAAGCGAGGCACCGAAACTCCGGACGTTGATTCAGACTTCTGCAGATGCGGCTGAACTGTTCCGGCTTGCCGGTCAGATTGAAGGGCTGCCGCGGCACTCGTCGATCCATGCTGCAGGCGTCGTCTTCAGCGATCGTCCTTTGACGGACACTGTTCCGCTGCAGGAGGGGCACGAGGACATACCGGTGACGCAGTATCCCATGGACGTTCTGGAGTCGCTGGGGATGCTGAAAATTGATTTTCTCGGACTGCGCAATCTGACCTTCCTGAGAGAAGTGATCCAGAGAGTGACTGCACTTTCCGGAAAACCACTGTCTCCGGAGACCATTCCGGTTGAGGATCAGAAAACATATGAAATGCTGGGACGCGGCGACACGACTGGTATTTTTCAGCTTGAATCGGAAGGCATGCGGCAGTTTTTACGCAAACTGAAACCGACGGACTTTGAAGATATTGTCGCCGTTATCTCGCTTTACCGGCCCGGACCCGTGCAGTTCATTGACCGTTATATTAAACGAAAGCATGGCGAAGAGGCCGTCACCTATCCCCATCCGGATCTGGAAAAGATACTGGCACCGACGTACGGCGTTCTCGTCTATCAGGAACAGATCATGCAGATCGCGGTTAAGATGGCCGGCTATTCCCTTGGACAGGCCGATATTCTCCGGCGGGCGGTTGCAAAGAAGAAGCGTGATCTGCTGGAGGATCAGAAGAAAGATTTTCTTGCCGGCAGTATCAGGAACGGATATCGCTCAGAAGTGGCGGAATCGATATTTGATCTGATCGTCCGGTTTGCCAACTATGGGTTCAACCGGTCGCATGCGGTCGCCTACGGAATGGTTTCTTACCGGCTGGCCTTTCTTAAAGCCCATTATCCGCAAGTATTTATGGCCTGCCATCTGTCAAGCATTTCCGGAAATGATGAGAAAGTAAACGCCGCACTTCAGGAACTTCGCCGGCATGAGATTGCTGTTTTTCCGCCTTCGGTCAATAAGAGCCGAAAGACTTTTGAACAGGAACAGGACGGAATCCGGTTCGGGCTGTCGGCCATTAAAAATCTTGGCGACGGAGCGATCGATGAACTGATTCATCAGCGCCGAAACGGCGGCATGTTCCGCAATTTATTTGATTTCTGCCGACGTGTGTCGCTGCGAAAAGTCAACCGAAAAGCCATTGAATCGATGATCTTTGCCGGCGCGATGGATGATTTCGGCACGGATCGGGCGGTTCTTCTGGCCTCACTCGACCGGGCCATTCAGGCTGGTGAAGAGGACCAGAAGAACGCTGCGGGCCAGGAATCGATGAATCTTGCGGAGAACGAAGAGGAAAGTTATATTGAGGTACCGCCGCTGACAGCAATGGAAAAACTGCATTATGAACGGGAAGTACTCGGAGTGTATCTTTCCGCACATCCGCTGCAGCGGTACCGGAAAGATCTTCCGACGGCATTTCCGAAAATTTCCGAATTCACTGGGACCGGTGCAGAAATGAAACGGGCGCTCCCGCTTGCGATTATGATCGAAGACGTGAAAGTTATCCGGACAAAAGCAGGGAAAACGATGGCTTTTCTGTCGGTCAGCGACGAATCGGGTGCGGCGGAAGCAATCTGCTTCCCGGAATGCTACAGCCGCGTTCAGCCCGAGCTCCAGGAAGGCCGGCTGCTGCTGATCCAGGCATCTGTTTCCGGACGAAAGGGGAGGGACGGGAACCAGCTGATCATTGATCAGGTGATCCCTCTTAGAGACTATATGAAGCGGAAGCGGGCCGTCGTTTTCCTGCAGATCGACCGGGCACATCAGCGGACAGAGCTGCTCGATCGTCTGAAAGAGCAGCTTCTTGCCTGCCCGGATCACCATCGCGTGGTGATTCACTACGTGCAAAGTGGAAAAACACTGGCACTCGCAGAGGAATACACGGCATCGGTCGGCGGACGATTCATCGGATGGCTGAAACAATTTCTGGGAAATGAAAATGTGATTGTCGGGGCAGGCAGGAATAATCCTTAATTTTTGCCGACCCCTCTGTTATAATAATGAAGTTTAGGCCTGTCAGACAGGAAACCCGACCGGAAAACCGGATGATCGACGATTTGTTGGAGAATTCATGAAGAATATATGAACTGTCGGGCAGTCGATCGGAACAAAGGCTTGACCAGGATAGAGGGTGATATACTTTGATAAAGGACTTTTTCATGAAAAAGAAAAAATATGCGACGGTGCCTTCGAAACGATCCGGGCAGGAAGTCCCGGAAGGCATTGTGATGAAATGTCCGAAATGTAAGAAAATCATGTATGTCAAAGAACTGAAAAAGCATCTTTATGTCTGCCAGTCCTGTGGCTATCATTATCCGCTCGGAGCCTTTGACCGGGCAGCGATGATTTTTGACGAAGACACTTTTGAAGAATTTGACAAAGACATGATCTCGGAAAATCCGCTTCAGTTTCCCAATTACATGAACAAGCTGGATAAGGACAGGAAGAAAACCGGTTTGAATGAAGCCGTGCTGACCGGCAAGGGGAAAATCGAGGGATTCTCAGCCGCCGTTGCCATTATGGACAAAGGGTTCCGGATGGGCAGCATGGGTTCTGTTGTCGGTGAGAAGATCACACGTGTGATTGAATACGCCGACCGGCAGCATATTCCCGTGATTATTTTTTCGGCGTCCGGCGGCGCAAGAATGCAGGAGGGTATGCTCAGCCTGATGCAGATGGCGAAAACAAGTGCGGCGTTGAAGGTATTCGGCGAACACGGCGGCCTGTATATCTCCGTGATGACGCATCCGACAACCGGCGGTGTTTCAGCCAGCTTTGCATCCCTGGGCGACTATAATTTTGCCGAACCCGGGGCTCTGATTGGTTTTGCCGGCAGACGGATTATCGAACAGACGATCGGTGAAGAGCTGCCGAAAGATTTTCAGACAGCTGAATTTCTGCTGGAACACGGCCAGCTTGATCAGGTTATTCCGCGCAGCAAACTGAAACACGTGCTGGCAAATGTCCTGTCGATACATGCGGAAGGGAGTGCTGCAGGTGGGTCCGGAACTGGAATTTGAGAAACCGATCCGGGAAATTAAAGACAAGATTGCCGAACTGAAGCGGTTTATGGACGAGAAAGATATCGATCTGTCCGGTGAAGTGGGCAAGCTGGAAGAGCGTCTTGTCGCCCTTGAAAAAGAGACTTACGGGAAGCTGTCGCCATGGGAACGTGTTCAGATTGCCAGAGAGTTTACCCGGCCGACAACGCTGGACTATATTCCGCTGCTTTTTAAGGATTTTCTCGAATGTCACGGAGACAGATTGTTTGGAGACGACGCAGCGGTTGTCGCCGGCATTGCCAAATTTCACGGCCGGCCGGTAACCATTATTGGAGAGCAGCGCGGCAGGGATACGAAGGAAAACATCCGGAGAAATTTCGGTATGCCGCATCCGGAGGGCTACCGTAAGGCTCTGAGAATGATGAAACAGGCGAATAAATTTCATCGGCCGATAATTACGTTTATTGACACAAAAGGCGCTTTTCCCGGAAAGGCGGCTGAAGAGCGCGGCCAGAGTGAAGCCATTGCCCGGAATCTGTATGAGATGTCCGGCCTGGGCGTGCCGGTAATCAGCGTGGTGATCGGCGAAGGAGCCAGCGGCGGCGCCCTGGCGATTGGTGTCGGAAACCAGATTCTGATGCTCGAAAATTCCTGGTATTCGGTGATTTCTCCGGAAGGTGCGGCGGCACTTCTCTGGAAAGATGCAGGCCAGGCTGAAAAGGCTGCTGAAACGATGAAAATCACCGGACTGGATTTGAAAAAACTTGGCATTATTGATAAACTAATTCCGGAGGTTTTAGGTGGTGCGCACCACGATCCGAAGAAACAGTCGGAGCTGATCGACACCGCATTGTCCGCTGCCCTGACAGAACTCGACAAGATGAACAGTGCGGAGCTGCAACAGCAGCGCCGGTTGAAGTATCGGAAAATCGGCGATTTTGACACCATAGAGAATCAGACTCAGGATTAATCCGGATTTACTTATTTATCATAATCTGCAGCGATTGCAAATGAGGTGAAGACATTGTTGAAAAAGATTGGTGTTCTGACGAGTGGCGGTGATGCCCCGGGGATGAACGCGGCGATCCGTGCAGTCGTTCGCGCCGGCATTTACCGTGGTGTTGAGGTTTACGGTATCTATCACGGTTACAAGGGATTGATTACCGGGAATATTAAGAAACTCGGAGTTTCCGATGTCGGTGACATCGTTCAGCGTGGTGGTACGATTTTGTATACGGCGCGTTGCGAAGAATTCAAGACTGAGGAAGGCCGCGCGACGGCGATCAAGCAGTTGAAGAAGTTTGGCATCGAAGGACTTGTCGTGATTGGCGGCGACGGTTCCTTCATGGGCGGTGTCAAGCTGACGCAACTTGGTTTTCCGACAATCGGCATTCCGGGAACGATTGATAACGATATCCCGGAAACCGATTTTACACTTGGCTTCGATACGGCACTGAACACGATCATCGATGCGATTGACAAAATCCGTGATACGGCGACGTCGCATGAACGCCGGTTCATCATTGAAGTCATGGGCCGCGGCTGCGGTGATCTGGCACTCTGGTCGGGTCTGGCCGACGGTGCGGAAACGATTATTGTTCCGGAAAAAGAGCAGAACTACGATGCAATCGTCAAGCGCCTGAATCATGGCATCGAACGCGGCAAAAAGCACAACATTATCGTTGTTGCCGAAGGCGCAGGAAGTGCTTTTGATGTCGCCAAACAAATCAAGCAGAGAACCAAAATGGAAGACACACGTGTCACTGTTCTCGGTCATGTTCAGCGTGGCGGCTCGCCGACGGCATTTGACCGCGTTCTTGCAAGCCGGATGGGCAGCAAAGCGGTTGAATTGCTGCTTGAAGGTACGGCCGGCAAGATGATTGCCATTCAGAATAACCAGATTGTTGCTCATGATATTCTTGACCTGCTGACAAAAAAACATCCGTTCAACGAAGATCTTTATCAGCTGGCTAAAGAATTATCTATATAAGAGAGCGTTCGGAGGAATGGGCGGCTTTCTATTAGTTTGCCTCTCCTTGTGATCTATTGAACAATCTCTGACATTTTTCCAAATAAAAGCTGGGGGTATTAAGATGAGAAAAACCAAGATTGTCTGCACGTTAGGCCCTGCAAGTGATACGGTTGAAAAGCTCGTTCAACTGATTAATGCAGGAATGAATGTGGCACGCTTCAACTTTTCACACGGTGATCATGCAGAGCATCATCAGAAAGTGATCAATCTGAGAAAAGCGATGAAGATTACCGGGAAGACGATCGGTATTCTGCTGGATACAAAAGGACCGGAAATTCGCACACATGATATGGCGACTCCGGAAGTTCTGCTTGAAGAAGGCAAATCAGTTGATATTTCAACGACGGAAGTTGCCGGAACGGCGGAAAAGTTCTCAATTACTTATGCGGATCTGATTAATGACGTCAAGGTAGGTTCACGAATTCTGATTGATGACGGACTGGTCGAACTGGTCGTTACCGGCATCGATAAGGAAAAAGGCCTGATTCATAACAAGATTATGAATACCGGTGTGCTGAAGAGCAAAAAAGGGATTATTGTTCCTAATGTCAGCATTAATCTTCCAGGCATGACTGATAAAGACGCCAATGACATCGTCTTCGGTATCGGTGAGGGTATTGATTTCATTGCCGCCTCGTTCGTCCGTCACGCATCTGATGTTCATGCGATTCGCAAGCTCTGCAAGGAACACGGCGCAAACGATATTCACATCTTCCCGAAGATCGAAAGCCAGGAAGCTGTCGACAATATCGATGAAATTCTCGAAGCTTCAGACGGTTTGATGGTTGCCCGTGGCGACCTCGGCGTGGAAATTCCTCCGGAAGATGTTCCGTTGGTTCAGAAACGTCTGATCAAGATGTGCAACAAGGCCGGCAAGACAGTTATTACGGCGACTCAGATGCTGGATTCGATGATTCGCAATCCACGTTGCACCCGTGCAGAAGCCAGCGACGTGGCCAACGCCATCTTTGACGGCACCGACGCCATCATGCTGTCCGGTGAAACGGCTTCCGGTAAATATCCGGTGGAAGCTGTAACGACGATGGATCATATCGCCAAGAAGACGGAAACGGCTCTCGATTATCATGCAATCCTGAACAGACTGAGTGAAAAGAGTGAACCGTCCGTGACCGCAGCGATTGGCGAAGCTGTGGCGCATACGGCCCTCAGTCTTGATGTCAGCGCGATTATTTCGGCAACGGTCAGCGGCTATACGGCTCGCGTTGTTTCTCATTATCGTCCGAAAGCGCCGATCGTTGCAGTGACAAACTCAGAGCGTGTGGCACATAAAATGTGTCTTGCCTGGGGTGTGACACCGGTTCTGGCAGAACAGGCAAAGACAACTGATGAAATGTTCGAGATTGCTGTAGACAGCGGCGAGAAAACAGGACTTGTCAAAGACGATGATCTGGTAGTCATCACGGCCGGCCTGCCTGTAGCGGCACAAGGCAAGACCAACGTGCTCAGAGTTCATCGCGTCGGTGAAAGTCTGTCAGAAGCCTGATTCATTAAGAAACACTGTTTTTTATCAGAAATTCAATGATTTATGGTAAGAGAGGGTACAAGCACCGTACCTTCTCTTAACTTTTATTCAGCGTCATTTTATTACAGACAGGAGTGTTCTTGTTGACCACGACACGAACCAGAATCGTTGCCAGATACAATGAAACGGACAAAATGGGCATTGTTCATCACAGCCAGTATGTCAACTGGTTTGAGGTGGCACGAACAGATTGGGTCCGCCAATTCGGCCTGAGTTTCAGGCAGATCGAGGAAAGGGGGCTGATGCTTCCGGTGATCGGTATCCGTGTACGCTACCATGCTTCTGCACGATTTGACGACGCAGTCATTGTGGAAACGTCGATGAAAGATTACGACACCATTAAATTAAGCTTTAATTATCGGATTATTCGTGAGGAGGACGGCCAATTACTGGTTGATGGCTACAGTGAACATTGCTGGACCGATGACCGGATGCGTCCGGTTTCACTGCGAAAAAAGGATCCGGAGTTGAACCGGCTGCTCAGCCAGGAAAAGGAATGCCGATGAGCCGGATTCATAAGATCCGCAGAATCAGGCCCTCCGGAATCCGGATCAGATTCAAATACATTCCGCTGATCCTGCTTGTTTATCTGATTGCGGAAATCAGTCTGCTGATCTGGGTCGGTCGCCGGTTCGGTGCGCTGAACACCATCTTATTGCTGGCTGTCTGTGCCGTCATTGGTCTGTGGCTGGTGATGAAGCAAGGCGTGTCCCTATTCAAAGCCATCTGGAGGGAACTGAGCGAGCATCGGCTGCCCGGGCTGCCTCTGCTGGATGGTTTTGTCCGGATCATCGGCGGTATCCTGATTGCCATTCCGGGGTTCATCAGTGATGCCGCAGGTTTGCTGCTTCTGGTTCCGGCTGTGCGCCGGGGACTTCTGCGGCGGCTGAACGGCTGGCTGCGGAATCAATTCAAGGGGGGGATCTGGTATTTCGACGATTTCAGGCGGTGAACTTTAATGTGTCTTTCCATTCAGGATGTACTGCCATACGCGGTGCCATGACCCGGTCCGATAGACAGCGCGGAAGAGAATGAGCAGGACGGGGCCGACCAGCATGCCGGTAAATCCAAACCACCGGAATCCGAAATAAATGACGACCAGGAGGGCGAGCGGATCAAGCCCTGTACCGGAGGCAAGCATTTTAGGCTCTGCCAGCTGGCGCTGAATAATAACCGCCAGATAAAGGGCTGCCAGACAGACGGCAAATGAAAAGCGGCTGATCAGGAACATGTAGAGCATCCATGGGATGAAAACAGCACCGGTGCCCAGGTAGGGGATCAGATCAAAGAACCCAGTGATAAAAGCAATCGTGAACGCATGATCGACTCTGAGGATCAGGAGTCCGAGATAGATCAGTCCCACGGTCATCATGACAAGCAGCAGCTGGGCACGCAGAAAACCGGCACATGTATTTTTCAAATCCTGCCATATTTTTTGTATGGAGTCGATACACGACTTAAGGAAAGGGATCCGGTTCAGACGGGTACGGATTACTTCCAAATCTTTTGAAAGAAAAAAAGCGGCAAGAAAGATAAACAGAACAGAAATGAGTGTCTGTGGCAGGGATGAGATAAATTGTGTCAGACTGCGGAGCAGCCGGGTGCCCAGATCATTGAGAAATTGGATCAGTGTTCCGGCCATTTTCTCAATATTCAGCTGAATCAGATGCTGGTGGTCCGGACTCAGGCCGGAATAGAGACGAATGGCGTTCTCCCAGGAGGGAAGCAGCCGTGAAAAGAAGAGGCTTTGCAGATCGCCCGCCAGTGTTGAGAAATTTCCGGGGATGGTGCGGCTGAATGAAGACAGGCCGTTGACCAGTGTCATCGCAAGCAGCACAAGGGCGCTCAATGTCAGCGAGAAGAGTAAGAACAGGATCACAAACGTTGCCAGCCCGCGGGACAGCCCGGTCCGTTCGACAATCCTGGAGATCACCGGATTTAAGAATGCCGACAGGATGCAGGCAAGCAGGAGCGGGAGTGCAAGACGAACCGCAAAATAAACAGCGAGGACGAACAGCAGAGCGGCACAGATCACGCAGAGTGCCCTTAAAAATATCCGTATTTGTTTCGTTAAGGAGCGTTTCTCCGCTGAATTCATCGCACGAATCCATCCTTTTTCTTAATGCTTTGTGTCCGTTGAATGCGGCTTCTTTCATTTGGCAGGATCGGCATGCAGAACGGCAGGCAACGCTTAAAAAGTCCTTCTCAATAGCTATGCAGAAAACATGGGAGTATGTCCCAATCTTCAGGCCGGCCGTCCCCGGCAGAGCATTTCTGTTCACAATATTGTTACAAACCGATATAATCAATTTAAAAGGTCGGCTTTTTTGGGTCAGAAATAATTAAGCGCTTACAAACTAGCATTCGTATTATTCAGGATTCAAACAGGGAGGGGTTCCATTGACAACGACTAAGGGTCTCGAAGGTGTTGTCGCAACGACTTCAGCAATCAGTTCGATTCATCAGGACGTACTGACTTACCGTGGATACAGCATACAGGATCTGGCAGAGCATTCAAATTTTGAAGAAGTCATCTATCTGCTTTGGAATGGTGATTTGCCGACGGAAGACCAGCTGGAAGATTTCAAAAAGCGACTGGCCGACAATGCCGATGTTCCCGATCAACTTTTTGAATCAATGAAGGCTTTTCCTTTGCAAAGCGTTCATCCCATGGCCGTACTGCGCACAGCAATTTCAACTCTTGGGGTGCTTGATTCAGATGCCGACCGGATGGATTTGCTGTCGAACAAAGAAAAAGCGATTCGGATCCAGGCAAAGGCACCGACGCTGGTCGCGGGATTTGCTCGGATACGGAAGGGTCAGGAACCGATCGCACCAAGAAAAGATCTCAGTCTTGCGGCCAATTTTTTATATATGCTCAAAGGGCGTGTACCGACCGAAGTTGAAGCACGAGACTTTGATACCGCGCTTATCCTCCACGCCGATCATGAACTGAATGCTTCGACATTCACGGCACGGGTCTGTGTGGCGACGCTCTCAGACATTTATTCCGGGATCACTTCGGCGATCGGCGCTCTGAAGGGACCGCTTCACGGCGGTGCCAATGAACAGGTCATGAAAATGCTTGAGGAGATCGGATCGATCGATCGGGTTGACGATTATATTGAAAATGCGCTTGACGAGAAGAAGAAGATCATGGGTTTTGGACACAGAGTGTATAAAAACGGCGATCCGCGTGCACGCATCATTAAAAAAATGGTTGCTCAGCTCTGCCGGCTGAGCGGAGATGAACACTATTTTGAGATGTCTGAGCGGATTGAAGAACTGATGAAAGAACGCAAGCACCTGCTGCCGAATACGGATTTCTATTCGGCAACGCTATACCACACGCTGGGCATTGAAAAAGATTTATTCACACCGGTATTTGCGGTGAGCAGAATATCCGGCTGGGCAGCGCACATTCTGGAACAGTACAGTGATAACCGGCTCATCCGTCCGAGAGCGGAGTATAACGGGCCGTCACAGCGGGCATTTCTTCCGTTGAATGAGCGGTGAATCGCACACGTTGCGGTTTATGGAACTGATATAATGGATTTAGTAACTTTTGTTAATCAGATTGATGCAGGGAGGCAATGAAGTGACACAGGGTGAACCGATTACAGTCAATGATGGTGTATTAAACGTACCGGACCGTCCGGTGATTCCGTTTATTGAAGGCGACGGAATCGGGCCGGACATCTGGCGGGCAGCGTCGCGGGTGTTTGATGCTGCTGTGGAGAAAGCATACGGTGGGAAGAAAGAAATCGTCTGGAAGGAAGTCCTTGCCGGACAGAAAGCATTCGACCGGACAGGGGAGTGGCTCCCACAGGCGACACTTGATGCGATCCGGCAATATGTGATTGCGATCAAGGGACCGCTGACGACACCGGTCGGCGGCGGGATCCGTTCCTTGAATGTGGCACTTCGGCAGCAGCTTGATCTTTTTACCTGTCTGCGCCCGGTCCGCTACTTTGACGGCGTGCCTTCGCCGGTCAAGCATCCGGAACTTGTCGATATGGTCATTTTCCGTGAAAATACGGAAGATATCTATGCCGGGATTGAATTCGAGTCTGGTACGCCTGAAGTGAAAAAGGTGATCCGGTTCCTGCAGGATGAAATGGGTGTACACAAGATCCGTTTCCCTGAAACTTCAGGTATCGGCATCAAACCGGTTTCCAAAGAAGGCACGAGCCGACTGGTCCGGGCAGCGATCCGTTATGCCATCAGTGAGCACCGTAAGAGTGTTACGCTGGTTCACAAGGGCAACATCATGAAATTCACAGAAGGCGCATTTAAAAACTGGGGTTATGATGTCGCTGAAAAGGAATTTCCGGAGCAAACGTTCACCTGGCGCCAGTTTGATGCCATTGCGGCGAAGCGCGGCAAAGCGGCCGCCGCTGAAGCTCAGAAGCAGGCGCAGTCCGAGGGGAAGATCATCGTTAAGGATGCCATCGCCGATAATTTTCTGCAGCAGATTCTCACCCGTCCTGCAGATCATGATGTCGTGGCAACGATGAATCTCGATGGGGATTATATCTCCGACGCCCTTGCGGCTCAGGTCGGAGGGATCGGCATCGCACCGGGTGCGAATATCAACTATGAGACCGGCATCGCTATTTTTGAAGCAACACACGGCACAGCACCGAAATATACCGGGCTGGACAAAGTCAATCCTTCCTCGGTCATTCTTTCCGGTGTCCTGATGTTTGAACATCTGAAATGGTATGAACCGGCCAAATTGATCATTCAGGCGATTGAGAAGACCATCTCGAGCAAAACGGTGACCTACGATTTCGCCCGCCTGATGGAGAATGCGCATGAAGTAAAATGTTCGGAATTTGCGGATGCGGTTATTGCAAATTTGTAACTGAAGTTGCCGCCATTCCGAATCATGCACTATAATAGAGACAGGATAAAGCCATGGAGACAGTATCCGGCGTGAGAGGCACTGCCTCCAGACTTTTTCAAAAAAATGATAGCGCATACATTTTGCGTCTTGGAATGCCTGTGCCAGAAATCAAGGAGGAATCATCATGTCTGTTCGTCACAGAAAAGTCACTGTCGTTGGTGCGGGATTCACGGGTGCTACAACTGCTTACCTTATAGCCCAGAAGGAGCTGGCGGATGTCGTGCTTGTGGATATACCCGGGATGGAAAGCCCGACTCGGGGAAAAGCACTGGATATGCGTGAGTCCTCCCCGATTCTCGGCTTCGATTCCAAAATCACCGGCACTTCAGATTACAGCGAAACAGCAGATTCGGATCTGGTGATTATTACTGCAGGTATTGCCAGAAAACCGGGAATGAGCCGTGACGACCTTGTGTCGATTAATGTCGGGATCATGAAGGAAGTCACAAAAAATGTGGTTCGCTATTCACCCGATACGACGATCATCGTGCTCAGCAATCCGGTCGATGCGATGACTTACACAGTATATAAGGAATCAGGATTCCCGAAGAACAGAGTCATCGGGCAGTCGGGCGTGCTCGATACGGCGAGGTTCCGCACCTTTATTGCCGATGAGCTGAATCTGTCGGTGGCCGACGTCAGCGGTTTTGTTCTGGGCGGCCATGGCGACTCCATGGTTCCGCTGATTCAATATTCCTATGCGGGCGGTATTCCGATCGACAGGCTGATCTCCCGCGAGCGGATTGATGCGATTATTGAAAGGACGCGCAAGGGCGGCGGAGAAATTGTTTCCCTGCTCGGAAATGGAAGCGCTTATTATGCTCCTGCGGCGGCACTCTTTCAAATGGCGGAAGCGATCCTGAAAGATAAACGCCGTGTTCTCCCGGCTATTGCCTATCTCGACGGTGAATATGGTTACAACGACATTTATCTGGGCGTTCCGGTTGTCCTTGGACGCAACGGGATTGAAAAAATTGTTGAACTGAGCCTGACCAAGGAAGAAAAGTCGGCACTGGATCGTTCAGTGGCATCCGTCAAGGCGGTGCTGGGTAACATCTGAATGAACGTGCAGCGGCACACAAAAAGCGGCGATTCGCAGAACATGCGAATTGCCGCTTTTTTGATGCGCCAGGGTGTATATCGTCTGTATGAACCGACAAAAAGCGTCTTTACAATTTATTTACATTAGGTTTATATGCCTTTAAAAGAGCAAGATTATTATTAATTATGCAATGAGGGTACGTTAAAACTGAGGGGGAAAAAAGTTCTCATGAAAAAGAAAAGTTTGCTCACACTTGGAATGCTTCTCGCACTGTCATTCATCCTGGTATTGGGTGCATGTGGAAGCAGCACGGCAGGAAGCAGCTCTTCAAGCAGTTCGGCGTCAAGTTCCAAAGCACTTTCCGGCAAACTGACTATCGGCGGTTCGACAGCGCTCCAGCCTCTGGCGGCACAGGCGGCAAAAGAGTTTATGGACAAGAATCCGGGCGTGCAGATTGACGTCCAGGGCGGGGGCAGCGGCACAGGCCTGAGCGAAGTTTCTGCAGGGAACTTTAATATCGGCATGTCCGATATCTTTGCTGAGAACGGTAAGAATATCGATGCAAAAGCTCTGACAGACAATAAGGTTGCTGTTGTCGGCATGACCGCGGCAGTCAACCCGAAAGCGGGCGTCAAGAACCTGTCCAAAGCAGACCTGATCAAAGTGTTCACAGGCAAAGTCAGGAACTGGAAGCAGGTGGGCGGAAAGAATGTTAAGATCACGCTCGTTAACCGTCCGGATGGTTCAGGAACACGGGCAACCTTTGACCAGTTCGCACTGGACAAACAGACTCCGGCAGAAGGAATCACTCAGGATTCAACGAACACCGTTAAGAAAATTGTTGCTCAGACGCCGGGGGCGATCGGCTACATGGCACTTTCCTACTTCACAGCAAACGATCATTCAGTGGTTAAGCTGTCCATCGACGGTGTCGATGCAACTTATGAAAATGTTGCATCCGGAAAGTTCCCTGTCTGGGCATATGAACACATGTATACGAAAGGCGCACCGACCGGTCTGACCAAAGCGTTTATCGACTTCGTGATGAGCGATGCGGTTCAGAGTAAAGACGTACCGGCTCAGGGCTACTTCTCAGAATCGAAGATGACGGTTCAGCGTGACGCATCCGGCAAAACGACGAATAAATAATTCATACGGCTAAAATCAGTCAATACGGCGAAGCGGGATGAGTCACTTAATCCCGCTTACCGCCGTATACAGACTGTCAGATAAATGGGGTGTGATGATGAATACCAGAAAAGCAATGGCTGATTCGGCGGCTAATGTTCCGGCCGGGCCGTCGTTACTTAGAGAAAAAGGGATCATTAAACGATTTACGGACCGCTACAGTGAGAGCAGAGGAAAAGCGATCATCTACAGCAGTGCCTTTTTGATGATTATTGCGGTAGTGGCCATCACATTGTTTCTGACCCTTCAGGGGCTCCGTTCTTTCGTCATTGATCATTTGAACATATGGAATTTTCTCACTGGGACTGAATGGTATCCGGATCGCGCGAGTAACCCTCAGTTTGGCGCGTTTCCATTCATTTTCGGTTCCGTGGCCGTAACGCTTCTTGCCGCCCTGCTGGCTACTCCGATCGCCATCGGCACAGCAATTTTCATGGCTGAGCTGGCGAACAAATGGGGTCAGAGAATCATGCAGCCGGTTATCGAGATCCTTGTGGGGATCCCTTCAGTTGTTTACGGGCTGATCGGTTTGTCGGTTTTCGTTCCGCTTATGCGCGCGCATTTCGGCGGCTCAGGTTTCAATTTACTGGCCGGCGCACTTGTGGTCGGCATTATGATCCTGCCGACTGTGGCGAGTATTGCCGCCGACAGTATCCGAGCTGTCCCGGACAAACTCCGGGAAGCATCCTACGCGATCGGTGGAACCAAGTGGCAGACGATCTGGAAAGTCGTGATTCCCGCAGCCGGATCGAGTCTGATGACCGCTATTGTACTTGGCATGTCCCGGGCTTTCGGAGAGGCGCTGGCGGTCCAGATGGTGATTGGCAATGCACGCAATCTGCCGCATTCGATTTTTGATCCGTCGGCAACGCTGACAACCATCATTACGCTCAGTATGGGAAACACCACAACCGGAAGCGTGCTGAATGATGCCCTCTGGTCGCTTGGGCTGATCCTTCTGGCAATTTCCTATATCTTTATCCTGATCATCCGTTATCTGTCACGAAAGAGGGTGGTCTGATGAACAGTAAGATAACCAACCGGGTAGCCCTGTCTCTGATCGTTCTCTGTGCGGTCATCATGGCCGGGACACTTGCGGCATTGCTTGGCTATATTTTATACCAGGGGCTTGGCAGTATATCCTGGCACTTTCTGACTTCCGAATCCAATCCCTTTCTGGCCGGCGGGGGCATTAAGGACCAGCTCTGGAATTCATTCTATGTTCTGCTGATTACGATGCTGATCACGATTCCGATCGGCGTCAGCGGAGGCATCTATCTTGCCGAATATGCAAAACCGGGCAAACTGACTTCGTTCATTCGCTCTTGTGTCGAAGTATTGGCTTCACTTCCGTCCATTGTTGTCGGCATGTTCGGGATGCTGATTTTTGTTAACTATTTCGGATTTCATTACTCTGTTCTCTCAGGTGCCCTGGCACTGACCGTGTTTAATCTGCCGGTTATCGTCCGCGTCACCGAAGATGGATTCAGCGCCTTGTCGCTGCACCAGAAAGAAGGCGGGCTGGCGCTTGGCCTGACACATTGGCACACAATTAAAACCATTCTCTTACCTGCGGCATTCCCAAGCATTCTTACGGGGGTTATCCTTTCAGCCGGCAGAGTCTTCGGTGAATCAGCGGCACTTCTTTTCACCGCCGGACTTTCCACACCGAACCTTGATTTTACAAACTGGAATCCGGCAGCACCCAATTCGCCGCTGAATATTTTCAGATCGGCTGAAACGTTATCCGTTCACATCTGGGCGGTAAATACTTCAGGGATCATACCGGATATTCAGACAGTGGCCAATGGCTCAGCCGCAGTTCTGGTTATCTGTGTCCTGCTGTTTAACCTGCTGGCACGGGGATTAGGGAAAGCAATCAATCGGAAATTGTCAGGAAAATCCTGAGGGGGTCGAGTTGAATGATGATTCAGCTGAATACAAAAATGGAAAATTTTATGAACGGGCAAACAGATGAAACGCCAATCCAAATACAAGTAAATCATGTGAATATTTATTATGGGTCGAATCACGCCGTCAAGGATGTCAATATGCCGATTCACCGGAATTCAATTACGGCGCTGATCGGGCCTTCCGGATGCGGCAAGTCGACATTCATCCGCTCGATTAACCGGATGAATGATCTGATTCCTTCGGCCAGGTGTGAAGGAGAAATCAACTATAGGGACTATAATATTTTAAATAAAAAGATCGATGTGGTACAGCTGCGCAAAGAAATCGGTATGGTCTTTCAGCAGCCTAACCCGTTTCCCAAATCAATCAGTGAAAATATTCAGCTGCCGCTGAAATTTGCCGGCGTTCACAATAAGAGATTGCTGAACGAGACGACAGAGGACAGTCTGAAACAGGTGGCCTTGTGGGACGAAGTGAAAGACCGTCTGGATCACTCGGCAACCGGATTGTCCGGTGGCCAGCAGCAGCGTCTCTGCATTGCCAGAGCACTGGCCCTGAAGCCGAGTGTCCTGCTTCTGGATGAACCGACTTCTGCACTGGATCCGGTCTCAACATCAAAAATTGAAGAGCAGCTGCTTGAACTTAAGAAAAAATATACGATTGTTATCGTCACACATAATATGCAGCAGGCCGCACGTATTGCTGACTATACAGCTTTCTTCTATCAAGGCGAGCTTGTGGAATTCGGCCATACTAAAGACCTGTTCACGCACCCGGTGAAAAAGGCTACGGCCGATTATATTTCGGGACGTTTCGGCTGATCTGCTGTGATGTGCCCTGCTGCGATCCCCTGAAGTCGCTGGTCCTCACTCATGATATCCGGTCAACCGGCGGATGTATCCGATTTTAAAAAAAGGTATGATAAGAGTGAGAACAGAGAGGGAGCGATCAGACATGGCGAAGTTAATACTGGTTGTTGACGATGAACCGTCAATTGTGACGCTGCTTGCATTTAATCTGAAAAAAGCAGGTTATGAAACCATCACCGCAGGTAAAGGGACGGAAGTTCTGCCGCTTGTCAAAGAGAAGCATCCGGATCTGATCATTCTCGATCTGATGCTCCCGGAGATGGACGGGATGGATGTCTGCAAACAACTGCGTCAGGAATTTATCTATATTCCAATTATTATGCTTACGGCCAGAGATGACGAACTGGATAAGGTGCTTGGCCTGGAACTGGGTGCCGACGATTATATGACGAAACCGTTCAGTCCCCGCGAAGTAGTTGCAAGGGTCAAAGCCATCTTTCGCCGGGCCGATCTTGGCCGCCAGCCTCAGGGTGAAGTACTGACAGCCGGTGATCTGAAGGTTTATCCGAATAAGTTTGAAGCGCAGTTCAAAGATGAGGAATTACTGCTGACACCCAAGGAATTTGAACTGCTTGTTTATATGCTGAAACATAAGGGCATTGTTCTGACGCGTGAACAATTGCTTAACGCCGTCTGGAATTATGATTTTGCCGGAGATACCCGGATCGTGGATGTGCACGTCAGCCATCTGCGCGAAAAAATAGAGAAGGTTACACGAAAACCACTCTATATCAAGACAGTGCGAGGGTTGGGTTATAAATTTGAAGAGCCAAAGGTTTGAGACAAGGCAGTGGATTCGCTGGTCATATGTCATCGCCTGTTTGCTGTTCTTAATCTATGTAGTCCATCAGGTGATCCTGATCGCCTGTGCCGAACAGGACCGCCAGCTTCTTGACGAGCGTTCGGAGTGGATCAGTACCCTTATTGTTCGTCAGGGGAAAATCCACCTTTCGGCTGTCGGACCCGGACTCACAAATTATGGACATCAGAAAAAGGTGCGGATCTCTGTCTATAATGCGGCAGGGCAGCCGGTTTATACATCGGATTCAATGCTGAACCCTAAGCTTTCTGCAGACTCGAAACCGTTCAGGCTCAGTGGTCAGTTCGCTTACTTGATGACGCCGATCAGGGCAGACCATCAGACAATCGGTTATCTGGAACTGCGGAGTCCCAGAACCGTCATTGTTGGGCTGGGACTGTTCTATTGGCTTATCTTTTTATCAGGGATCGCTCTGCTGTTTTACCGGGATTTTCTTGTCCACTCTTATAAAGCACCGGTACGTTTTGCTGCAAATATGGCAGAGAATATGCTTGACGGTAAGTACACCATGATCGCTTCAAACAGTGAGCGGCATGACAGTGTCCTGCGGCTTAATCTGGCTATGAACCGGCTCTCCGAATCTCTTCATGAAATCAACCGGTCCTATACAGAGCAGCGCGACAGCATGGAAACACTGATTGAGAATATTGGAAACGGCCTGATTTTCATTGATGGCAACGGCCGGATCGACTATGTCAACCGGACGTTCAAGGACGATTTCAAAACAGAGGCCGCGCACTGGGATTTCGCGGAGTATCAGGAAGTGATCCCTTATCCTGAAATTAATGAGATGATTGCCGGTGTCTATCAAAGTAAGAAGAGAGCGATTCGTCAGGTGCAGCTTCCGGTCGATATTGAGCGGAAACATTTTGATGTGTCCTGTGCGCCGATTCTTGATAGACGGCAGAAAGTACGCGGTATCGTCGCGGTATTTCATGATATTACCAGTCTCAAGAAGCTTGAAAATATCCGCCGCGATTTTGTTGCCAATGTCTCTCATGAACTGAAGACACCGATCACTTCCCTGATCGGTTTCACAGAGACACTGCTCGACGGAGCGAAAGACGATAAACAACTTGAAGAACAGTTTCTGAATATCATGCTTCATGAAGCAAGACGCCTTCAGGACCTCGTCCGGGATCTGCTCGATCTCTCGAAGATTGAACGCGAACATTTCTCGATTGACTGGCAGACCGTGTCGCTGACAAAGATTATGGATGCTGCCCTGCTGATCTTCAGGGAAAAGGCAGATGCGAAGAAAATCCGTCTGATCCGCGTTCCAGGGGATGAAGGCTGGGCGCTCGGCGACCCGTTCCGAATCCGTCAGATCATGATTAATCTGATTTCTAATGCGATTGCCTACACTCCGGAAGGCGGAACGGTTCGTCTTTCCATCAGTGAAAAGGAGAAAACGTCCGCCTTTACGATAACGGATAATGGTATGGGTATTGAAAAAGAACAGATTCCGAGGATATTCGAACGCTTTTACCGTGTGGATAAGGCCAGAAGCCGGGATTCAGGCGGTACGGGTCTGGGCCTGGCTATTGTTAAGCATCTGGTTGAAGCGCATAAGGGACATATTGAGGTACAGAGTGAACCGGGAAAAGGGACAACTTTTGTCATATCTTTCCGGAGAACGTCGCCGCCGAATGGATAATTTGCCGGTCATGCCTTAAAATATAAGAATAAGCGGCATGAATCCGGGAGGCAGTCTATGAAAAAACTCGTACTGATTGACGGCAACAATGTCGTCTACCGCGCTTTTTTTGCGCTTCCCTTACTAAGCAATAATCAGGGTATGTACACGAATGCAATCTATGGATTTACAACGATGCTGATGAAAGTGATCATGGAAGAGAAACCGACACACCTGCTGGTTGCTTTTGATGCGGGAAAAACGACCTTCAGGCACAAGACATATAAAGACTATAAAGGCGGTCGGCAGAAAACGCCTCCTGAACTTTCGCAGCAATTTCCTTTTGTCTATGAGCTGCTCGATGCAATGGGCATCAAGCGTTATGAACTGGATAACTATGAGGCGGACGATATTGTCGGCACACTGTCCAGACGGGCACAGCAGGAAGGTTTCGAAGTCCGGATCATCACAGGGGACAAGGATTACCTCCAGCTGGTCGGTGACCACATCCATGTCTCTTTAATCAAAAAAGGAATCACCGATACGGTGGATTATAATGTCGATCAGGTCGGACAGCGCTACGGAGGGCTGAAACCGTCAGGAGTGATCGATTTAAAGGGATTGATGGGCGATGCCTCGGACAACATCCCCGGAGTTCCCGGTGTCGGAGAAAAGACCGCCGTCAAGCTGCTCAGCCGCTTCGGAACAGTTGAGGGCGTCTATGGGCATCTTGATGAGGTTTCCGGCAAGAAGCTGAAAGAGAGACTGGAAAACAACCGGGAACAGGCAATGATGAGCAAGCAGGTAGCGACGATTGACCGTGATGCCCCTGTTGCGCTGAAGGTAGAGGACTGCGCTTTTGAAGAAAGCGTGACACCGGAACTGACAGATCTGTTTCATGAACTCGGTTTCCAGTCGATGCTGGAAAAAATGGATGTGCCGACAGAAGAAGAGGACGTTAAGGCATCTGAAGAAATTAAAGTGACTTCAGTCGATGCTTTCTCCAAAGAGCAGTTGGTCTCGCCTTCTGCACTGCTTGTGAACATGCTTGACGACAATTATCATTATGCGGCCATCACCGGTTTTAGCGTTGCAAACCGCACAGGCACATATTTTATTCAGACCGAAGCGGCATTGAAGGATGCCTGTTTTGCCGAGTGGCTGGCCGACAGTGCGCGCAAGAAAGTCGTGCTTGACGGCAAACAGGCCGAGGTAGCGCTTAAATGGCGCGGGCTGACGCTAAAAGGGATCTCTTTCGACATCCGCCTTGCCGCTTATCTGATTGATCCGTCTGAAGCTGGTCAGGACGTGGCGCTGCTTGCCGGTAAATACGGCATTCCGAATCTGAAGACCGACGACGTTTTCTATGGAAAAGGAGCGAAGCGGCAGATACCTCCGGATGACGGACAGGCGCAGCATCTCGGCGAGAGGGCCGATGCGCTTCTGAAGCTGCAGCCGAAACTGATGGAGAAGCTGAAAGCCAATCAGCAGGAGAAGCTGCTCTTTGATCTGGAAATGCCGCTTTCGCGGGTGCTGGCGAGAATGGAGTTCACCGGCGTGCGAACAAGTAAAGAGACGTTAACCGCCATGGGCAGCGAACTCGACCGGACACTTGAAGTCATCGAGAATGAGATTTACCAGATGGCCGGCGTGACATTCAATATCAACTCACCGAAGCAACTGGGTGAAATTCTGTTTGAGAAACTGCAGCTTCCGGCCATCAAAAAGACCAAGACAGGCTATTCAACGGCAGCCGATGTTCTGGAAAAATTACGCGGGCGTCATGAGATCATTGACCGGATCCTGGATTACCGGCAGCTCGGCAAACTGAAATCAACCTATGTTGAAGGCTTACTGAAAGTCATCCATCCCAAAACAGGCAAGATCCATACCGTATACAATCAGGCGCTGACGCAGACCGGCCGGTTAAGTTCCAATGATCCGAACCTCCAGAATATTCCCATCCGTATGGAAGAGGGCCGGAAGATTCGCAAGGCATTTCTGCCGTCGGAACAAGGCTGGCAAATGTTTTCGGCCGACTATTCGCAGATCGAACTGCGCGTGCTTGCGCATATTGCCGATGATGCCAATCTCCAGCAGGCGTTCATCGACGGTATGGATATTCACACGCGGACAGCCATGGATGTTTTCGGTGTACCGAAGGAAGACGTCACACCGCTGATGCGCCGGCATGCCAAAGCAGTCAACTTCGGTATCATTTATGGAATCAGCGATTACGGCCTCTCTCAGAACATCGGGATTACGCGCAAACAGGCCGGGCAGTTCATTGAAACTTATCTGAAAAGTTATCCCGGTGTCCGGAATTATATGGCGGAAATTGTTGCCAAAGCGCATCAGGAAGGCTATGTCACGACACTGCTTAACCGGCGCCGCTATCTGCCGGATATCAACAGCCGGAATTTCAATCGGCGCAGTTTTGCGGAGCGGACGGCAATGAATACGCCGATTCAGGGCAGCGCGGCAGACGTGATTAAACTGGCGATGATCCAGATGCAAGACCGGCTCGAGCAGGAACGGCTCAAGGCACGAATGCTGCTTCAGGTGCATGACGAACTGATCTTTGAAGTACCCGCGGACGAGCTTGAGACGATGAAGAAAATCGTACCCGATGTCATGGAACATGCCATTCAGCTTAAAGTACCGCTGAAAGTCGAATGTGCCTACGGACCCACATGGTATGATGCAAAATGACCGCATTTTGTAAAGACGGAAAGGCTGGGAAGTATTTCAGCTTTTCCGTTTCTATTTAATTGTGTGGGAAATTCACTGCATCTGTGGTCAATAAACAGAAGTAAAGGGGAAATTTTTGTGCCCGAACTGCCCGAAGTGGAAACGGTCAAAAGAACATTGAATGAACTCGTGATAGGGAAAACGGTGGCGAACGTTGAGATCCGCTGGCCGCACATCATCCGCCGGCCGCAGGACAGCCGGCAGTTTGCCCGCCTATTAATAGGAGAAACGCTGCACCATGTCGGCAGGAGAGGAAAATTTCTTCTGCTTTGTTTTGATGATGAAGTCGTCGTCTCCCATCTGCGAATGGAAGGGAGATACCGGCTGGAATCTGAAGAAGTGCCGGTTGACCGTTATACGCATGTCATTTTTCATTTCACAGATGGGACGGCCCTTCGTTACCGCGATGTACGCAAATTCGGGACGATGCATCTGTTTGAAAAGGGTCGCGAATGGGACAGCCTTCCGCTCAGCAAGCTCGGACCGGAACCTTTTTCACCGGTATTCACGGATGCGTTTCTGCGTTCTGTCTGCCGGAAGACAACCCGGGCGATCAAACCGCTGCTCCTTGATCAGACAGCGGTCGTCGGCCTGGGCAATATCTACGTCGACGAATCGCTCTTTCGCGCCCGGATCCATCCGCTGACCCCTGCGGCAAATCTGACCGTGAAACAAATCTCAGCACTAAGAAAAGCGATTGTTGAAACGTTGCGCGAAGCTGTCCGGATGGGCGGGAGCAGTGTCAGAACGTTTGTCAACGGGCAGGGTGAGATGGGCTTTTTTCAGCAGAAACTCTGCGTCTACGGAAGAGAAGGGCAGCCTTGTGTCCGATGCGGCACGCGGATTGAGAAAACCCGGGTCGGTGGCCGCGGGACGCATTTTTGTCCGAAGTGCCAGGCAAGAAGGCGGAAATCATGATGCGGATCGGGCTCACCGGCGGCATTGCCAGCGGGAAAAGCACGGTCTCCGGCTGGTTTCGGCGCCACGGTTTCCCGGTGATCGATGCCGACCGGATTGCCCGTCAGGTGGTTGCCCCCGGGGAAGAAGGCCTGAGGCGGGTCATCAAAGCCTTTGGTCCGGAAGTCGTGGCGGCAGATGGAAAACTTGACCGTGCCCGGCTTGGTGCGATGATTTTCCATGATTCTGAGAAGCGAAAGCAGCTGGATGATTTGCTTCATCCGCTGATCCGGAAGAGAATGCGCGAACAGATGGCAACCTGTGAAGCGCAGGGATGCCCTGTGGTTGTTCTCGACGTACCGTTGCTGTTCGAGGGCCCTTTTACAAGCTGGACCGACCGGACAATTGTCGTCTATGTCACCCCGGAAACCGAACTGTCCCGCCTGATGCAGCGGGATCACCTGTCGAAGACGGAAGCGCTGGCGCGGATTCGGTCGCAGATGTCACTTGAGGAGAAAAAGAGGCGCGCCGACGCGGTCATTCAGAACGACGGCTCGGTCGCATCCACCGAGCGGCAGCTCGCCGGCCTGCTGAAACAGTGGCACCTCTTGTGACACGCCGGCGGGGCGGCGCTTTTCTTCTGTGTTCGGTTAGGATAAAATGTAAGTAACAGTAAAACTGCGATTGAGGTGGGTAATGATGCGCTGTCCAAGCTGTAAAAAAGATGGGACAAAAGTGCTTGACTCTCGCCCTGTGAACAGCGGAAAAGCCATTCGCAGAAGAAGAGAATGTGAACATTGCCATTTTCGGTTTACGACTTTTGAACGGGTAGAACAGACACCGCTGGTTGTTGTCAAAAAAGGGGACACCCGTGAAGCCTTCAGTTCGGAGAAGATTCTCCATGGGTTGATCAAGGCCTGCGAGAAGCGCCCTGTACCGCTGGAAAAGCTTGAGGACATCGCCAGTCGAGTTGAGAAAACGCTTCGCGACGACGGGCGTTCTGAGGTTCACAGTCATGAGATCGGCGAACTGGTGATGAACGAGCTTGCCAAGGTGGACGAGGTCGCCTATGTTCGCTTTGCATCGGTCTACCGCCGGTTCAAGGATATCAATGTCTTTGCGAGAGAAATTCAGGAATTGAAAGATCAGCTTGAACGTGAGAAGAACAGTAAGAAAGGGTAACCCTGCAGCCGAAGGGGCGCGGAAGATGGCCCGGAAACTGTTCGGAAAGGGGTTGCCGGTATGATTCAGTCGTGGAAGGAAATCCTCCCGGGTGACCGTTATGAAGTCAGAACGGCCGGTTTATTAAGTGTTTACGACCAGAGAATCATCACTTGTCTGTATCAGCCGCTTGTCGGGATCGAAGCGACGAGCCTGTATTTTACGTTCTGGCAGGAACAGGATCCGGCAGGGGAAACGATTTCTGAAACGCATCATCAGCTTATGAGTTTTATGAACCTTTCGCTCGACCGGATTCTGAAGGCGCGCAAGAAACTGGAGGCTGTCGGATTGCTCCGGACATTCCGCAAGGAGCAAACAGATCCCGGCTTTTTTCTCTATCAGCTGAATCCGCCGATGCAGCCGGACCGTTTCTTTCATGACGGACTGCTCAGTACATTTCTTTATCATCAGGTCGGCCCGCACGATTATCAGCGGCTCAGCACGCTTTTTAAGGCTGAACAGCAGCCTTCCCCGGATGCGTTCGAGGAGATATCTGCTGCCTTCAATGATGTTTTTGAAACAGTTCCCCAGTCTGAAGCTGAGGAAACGCAGCGGCTGACGGACGAAACCAGCCAGTGGGCGAAGCGCGTAAAGGCGCCCGGTGTCCGGATCCGGCATACATTTGATTTCAAGGCATTGAAGGGGTATTTGTCGGATGCGATTGTTTCCGAAGACGCGCTTACTGCCGAAGTCCGTTCCGCCGTGGAAAAGCTTGCTTTTATCTATCAGACGGATCCTTTTGACATGAGCCGGGCGATCGAATCCGCTTCGCTTGAGACCGGAAACGTGGATATTGAGTCGTTGAGGAAAGAAGTACGCGATTTTTACCGCCTCGAGCATGGAGCCGATGAGCTGCCAGCTTTGTATGAACGCACACAGCCGGCTGCCGACCGCGAAATGGCAGGGAAGAAGCCGGAGACGGAAGAGCAGCGGCTGATTCTCTGGTATGAATCCAATTCGCCTTATCAGCTGCTGGAACAGCTCGGAAACGGCAGCAAACCTCAGCCGCCGGATCTACGCCTGGTCGAAAATCTGATGTTTACGACCAGGCTGAATCCCGGCGTCATCAATGTGCTGATCGACTATATTGTTCATGTCAATCATAATAAGCTGAATCAGGCATTCGTTGAAAAAATCGCGGCTCAGTGGTCACGCGCCAATATCCGGACGGTCCGTCAGGCGATGTCCGTGGCCCGGGCGGAACAAAAAAAGCGGCGGAACCGGACGACGGCGAAGAAACCGGCGGCGAGAAGGCCATCGGGAAGCGGACACCATGAAGTGGTTCCGGAGTGGATGAACCGGCCGGCTGCGAAAGAAACGGCAAAGATTCCCGATGAAGAGGCAAGAAAAAGAGCCAAGTGGCTGGATGATTATCTGAACAGTATCTGATGAGAGGAGGGATCACTGATGGAGCCGATTAAGTCGTTACTGAAGAGTATGGGGAACGGCGGGAACGGACGGACCGACAGAGAACAAGTTCTGGCGGAACTTAAGAAAAACCCAAGAGTGCAGCGTTTCGCGGCTCAGAATCCATCACTCGGCGATAAGGACTGGTCAAGATCGCTGAACCGCCTGTATCAGTTTACTGAGGAATGGAATCATTGTGACCATTGCCCGGGACTCGATCATTGCCCCAACCTGCTTTCCGGCTACAGGCCCGATCTGGTGAACGACAGAGGCAGCCTGACACTGACCTTTTCGCCTTGCCCGCTGCTTCTGGAACGGGAAGCCGAGCAGCGGCAGAGCCAGCTGATCCGAAGCTATTATGTACCCAAGGATATCCTCCGTGCCACGTTTAAGAATATTGACAAACTGGATAGCGGCCGTCAGCTTGCGTTGAAAGCGGCCGGCGATTTTGTCCGGGCCTATCTCGACAATCCTGAAACGGCAAAGGGACTCTATCTCTGCGGTCAATTCGGTGTCGGAAAAACGTATCTGATGGGCGCCATCATGAACAGTCTGGCGGAACGGAAGCATGTTGCTTCATTAATCGTTTACGCACCGGATTTTTTCAGGGAAATAAAAAGTGCCATTCAGGATAATACGGTTGATACCAAGCTTGATGTGCTGAAGAAGGCCCCTGTTCTGATCCTGGACGATATCGGTGCGGAGACCATGACCCCGTGGATCCGCGATGAGGTGCTCGGAAGTGTCCTTCAGTACCGGATGATGGAGCATCTGCCGACGCTTTATACCTCGAACTTTAATTACGACGAACTTGAGGATCATTTTTCCTATTCTCAGAAGAGCGGAGTGGAATACGTGAAAGCCCGCCGGCTGATGGAACGGATCCGCCATTTCACAGTCCAGGTGAAGATGGAGGGCGCAAACCGCAGATAATGCCGGACTGCATCGTAGATTAATCGAGCATTTCATTTTGGCTGATATATTTTCAAATCGGCTGATAAAACACTTTCCGGCGGATCTATTCCGGAGTAATCAGTCTCTTTTTTTCAGGAACATTGAAAAATGGATCAGGCAGTTGTTAATTTTGTTCTCTTTCTTAACATTCCTGCGCTTTCTTTGCATTTCCCGTCAACGACGAAACATCCCCTTTCCTCTCGTTAATTATTGAACAGGAAAACTGCTTATTTATCATTGAATTATCGTGCGATCTGCGACCTGAAAAAGGTCTTTTTTTATTTCTTCTTTTCAGCGCATGATCCGGCTGTGTCCCCCATATAGTCTTTATAAAGATGTGGACGGGGAGGATAAGCGATTGGAGATCGTATTTGAAACCAGAGAGGAAGCAGCCGGTCTTTACAGAGAACTCCCGGCGGTGTTCCGCCAGGCGTCAGGAGTCCTCCTGATCAACAGCAGCCTGGCCATCGTTTCCGAAAACGATGAGGACTACAAAGAACTGGCGAATCTGACTGCGCGGCACATCATCGAGCAGTCCGAACGAAACTGGCTGCTCGAAATGATTGAGAAATACTACCTTTTTACCGATCCTGCGGAGAAGGTCGCCATTCTGAGCATTGTCCAGGCGATTTTTGCCGGAGAGAAAAAGGATCTGCCACAGGCAGGGACGCTTCCGGACCGGCGTGAACTGATGGTCGGCGCGCTGAATGAGGTCTTTCAGGAGCGCCGGACGTTCACTTACGGGTCATTTCTTCGCTTCCGGCTGACGGCCTATCGGGATGTGCTGCGCCGGTTCGTTGAAATTGCGATCGATGAGTATAAGCTCGAACAGGAGTATCAAGTGTTTATCGACAAACTGCGGCGGATCATCAGAAGCTACCGGCCGCTGTGCAACCGGATTGAAGTTTTCGACGAACAGCCCTTCAGACTCTATGACGACCGGCACCGGCCGGTTCGCAATGACCAGTCCGTCCGTTCGTTTTACCCGCTGCTCAAACAGTGGGGGATCGAGGCGGAACCATCGATCATACTGACCTTGATCGCACTGGCTCCGCAGCAGGTGATCGTCCATACCGACCGGCCGGAGCACAGCATTATGAGAACGCTGCACCAGGTCTTCGAAGACCGGGTCTGCTTCCTGCCCTCATCATTTCATACTGAGGACCAGGCCGGCTATCCGTAAAAATGGGCACCGGAAGGGTTTACAAAGAAATCATTTCCATTTATACTGTAAAAGTAAACAGCAGAAATTTAAGGAGGTCATCACGATATGATGATGAATACACGAACAACGCATACGGTATCATCAACTGCATATCGTTTTTCATGGCCTCGGCAAGAGCGCTCTGCTGACTGATCCGCTTTTTTCAATCAGAACACAACTAACTGCCGCAGGCCGGTCACTGGCTGCGGTTTTTCTGTGCCCTATTTTGCTTCAGAAAAACCGTCTCATGCCGATGCCCCTACGGCCTTTCTGCGTCTTCGGACTGATTGCAGAGAGAAACACGAAACGCACGAATGGTCTCAGGTATAAAGCCGTTCCTGATTCGGGACGCTTTTATATAAATGATTTGTGGGAGGTCGTTAAGATGGATGCATTAATGATCAGAGAAAACAGTTGCGCTGTCGGAAATAATCAAGAAACCATACCAATTGTGAGGGGAGGGGATTTGATGCTGAAATTAAACCTGTTTGCGCTTAATGTAACGATTTCCGTTCAGAGAGCGAAAATGACGGCGGCCCGTTATCGTGACGCGCAGCGCGTCAGGTCGATGCAGGATGATATGCTGACCCGACGTCTGAACTATTCCCGGTTTATTCGCTGATTTCCGGCGCATAGAAATGAAAAATCAGATCTTACCAGATACATGGCAAAGGGGGAGTTCAAAATGATCAAAAAAGCAGATTCGCTATGCACAGTAACGGACGTACAGGAATGGGGACTTCTGATCCGGTAATGGCCGGCAGCGGGCTGCTAAAACAGCCGGCTGCCGGCCTCTTTTTAAAAAAGCAGGTGAGACAGTGCGTTTTGTAATCGTTCCTCTGTATGTTACGATGAGACTGATGAAATCACTTGGGAGGCGACAGACTTGAAGCGGATTCTTGTCTTGCTTGCAAACGGATTTGAAGAAACCGAAGCAGTAACGGCGATTGATGTCCTGCTCAGAGGCGGTGTTGAGGTGGTGCTCTGTTCGCTCGGCGGAAAACTGGTCGAAGGATCACACCGCATTACGCTGCAGGCGGATACAACCATTGACAGTGACGGACTGACTGATTTCGACGGTATCTATCTGCCCGGCGGGACGAAAGGCGCGAAGACGCTCAGAGATGATGCACGTGTTCAGAAACTGATCCGGTATTATTACGACAACGGGAAAAAGGTCGCGGCCATCTGTGCGGCGCCTATTGCTTTGGAACGTGCCGGCATTCTGAAAGGTGAAAAAGTGACGAGCAATCCGGACTTCCGCAGCCACATCAAGGATGCGGATTATCTGGAAGACCCTGTGGTTGTCTCAGGAAATATCATTACATCGCGCGCGGCAGGCACAACACTGCCGATCGGTCTGGAACTGCTCCGTCAGCTCGGCCTGGAAAACGAAGCGGATCAGGTTAGCAAGGCGATGCTGTTTGATTTTCTGATGGAAAACCGGGATAAAGTCAGGGCCTGACCTAAAATTATTAGCGCGTCTTGATTTTCAAGTCAGGTCAGGCTATAATCGACATTAAGTTAATCAGTGATCGGTGACGACGAGGACACGGACTTTTCAAGACTGTCTGCAGAGAGGGAACCATAGGTGCAACGTTCCCGGCGGTGTGAAAAGCTCACCACCTCCGAACTTCGGCGGGGAAATCAGTATCCGCCGGCGGAAAAATTTTCCGTTATCAGATTCTTGAGCTGTCCGGTTTGTACCGGGCGGGAACAAGGGTGGAACCGCGGGCAGACACTCGTCCCTTTACAGGGACGGGTGTTTTTTTGCGTCCAGACAGGGGCTTTGCCGTCACCGGAATTAATCAGTCAATAAGCTGTGATACAAAGGAGTGTTCTTTCATGTCAGTGATTCATCTTACGTTTCCTGATCAGAGTGTCAGGAATTTCGAATCAGGGGTAACGACGGAAGACGTTGCCGCTTCGATCTCAAACAGTCTGAAGAAAAAGGCTGTTCTCGGTAAAGTCAATGGTGATCTTTATGATCTCGACCGGCCAATTGTTTCGGACGCTACCATTGAAATCCTTCCTCAGGATTCCGATGAAGGTCTGAAGGTGATGAGACACAGCTGCGCCCATTTGCTGGCGCAGGCGCTCAGACACCTGTATCCCGATGTCAAGCTTGGCATCGGTCCGGTCATTGAAAACGGGTTCTATTATGATGTCGATATGGATCACTCCCTTTCAAAGGAAGATTTTCCGGCGATTGAGAAGGAAATGAAGAAAATCGTCAGTGAAAACCTGCCGATCGAACGGAAGGAAGTTTCCCGGGACGAAGCACTGGAAATCTTCGCCGATGATCCGCTGAAAACAGAGCTGATCCGCGAACTTCCGGAGGGAGAAACGATCACGACCTACAGGCAGGGTGATTATGTTGATCTCTGCCGCGGACCGCATCTGCCGTCGACCGGCAAGATTAAGGCATTCAAGCTGATGAGCGTGGCCGGTGCCTACTGGCGCGGGGACAGCAATAATAAAATGCTGCAGCGTGTCTACGGCACGGCTTTCCTGAACCAGAAAGACCTGGATCACTATCTCCATTTCCTTGATGAAGCCGCGAAACGCGACCACCGGAAGATCGGCAAACAGCTTGATCTGTTCATGTTCTCGGAAGAAGCACCGGGCATGCCGTTCTATCTGGCGAACGGGATGATTATCCGGACGGAGCTGGAGGACTTTGCACGCCAGCTGCAGCGTCAGGCGGATTACGAAGAAGTGCGGACGCCGCTGATTATGAACCAGAGACTTTGGGAAAACTCAGGGCACTGGGCACATTACCATGAAAATATGTATTTTACCAAAGTGGATGACGTCAACTATGCACTGAAACCGATGAACTGTCCGGGACACATGCTGATCTACAAGAATACGCTGCATTCCTACCGTGACCTGCCGATCCGGATCGCTGAATTCGGACAGGTCCATCGTCATGAACTCAGCGGTGCGCTGAACGGCATGTTCCGTGTCCGCACATTCTGTCAGGATGATGCACACATTTTCATCCGTCCGGATCAGATTGAGAGCGAAATCCAGAACATCTTCGGTCTGATCAAGAAAATATACGGCACGTTCGGTTTCCCCTATACCGTCGAGCTGTCGACCCGTCCTGAGGATCACATGGGCAGCATCGAACTCTGGGATTCCGCGGAAGCATCACTGAAGCATGCGCTGAGCGTCATGGACGTGCCTTACACGATTAATGAAGGCGACGGCGCGTTCTACGGCCCGAAGATCGACTTCCATATTAAGGATGCGCTGGGACGCAGCCATCAGTGCGCGACGATCCAGCTTGACTATCAGATGCCGCTGAAGTTCGATCTGACCTATACCGATCAGAATAACGAGAAGGCACGCCCGGTAGTTCTGCACCGCGCCATTTATGGTTCGCTTGACCGCTTCATCGGCATTCTGATCGAACACTTCGCAGGCGCATTCCCGACCTGGCTGGCACCGGTTCAGGCTGAACTGCTTCCGGTTGCCGATGTGCATACGGATTATGTAAAGGGCCTGGAACGCGATCTGAAGGCGCTGCAGATCCGTGCGCATGCCGACACACGTGAAGAGAAACTGAGCTACAAGATCCGCGACGCACAGACACACAAGATTCCATATACTCTGGTTATCGGTGACAATGAGATCAAGGATCACACTGTGACGGTCCGGAAATACGGTGAAAAGGCTACGGAAACGGTACCTTATGCGGATTTTAAAGCAAAGATACTTGAGGAAATTAAAAACCGGGTCACGAAAAAACCGGTCGTTAAATAAACAGAAAGATCTTGCGGGATAACGGGCGGCTACGTTTTCTGATTTCCGGCCTTGCAAAGTATTGGATGTCATGCTATATTAAGTAAGTTAATGTTTGAGTAAAGCAGAGGCGCCCCGCTTCTCACCTGAACGATGCAGAGATGTTGTTGTCAGGTCGGTATAACGATTGATTTTTCCATGCGGGCGTTTACGCCCGCATTTTCTTTTGCCTTTGAACTTGAAAAGGAATTGCCTGAAGCTTTGCTCAAAATAATCTGGAGGTGGCTCAATATTAGCAAAGACATGATTGTCAACGAGGGTATCCGTGCTCAGCAAGTCCGTCTGATCGACCAGAACGGCGGTCAGGTCGGCATCAAGTCCAAATCGGAAGCTCTGGCAATGGCCCGCAATGTGAATCTTGATCTTGTGATGGTTGCACCGGGCGCAAAACCGCCTGTATGCCGCATCATGGATTACGGAAAGTACCGGTTCGAGCAGCAGAAGAAGGACCGGGAAGCCCGCAAGAATCAGAAAGTGATCAGCATCAAGGAAATCCGTCTGAGTCCGAGCATTGAGGAACATGATTTCAACACCAAGATGCGCAATGCCCGCAAGTTTCTTGAGAAGGGCGACAAAGTGAAGGTGTCCGTCCGCTTCAGAGGACGCGCCATCACTCACTCTGATCTTGGCCGCCAGGTGCTCGAGAAACTTGCCAGGGAATGTGCGGAAGTCAGTGTCGTCGAGGCAAGGCCGAAGATGGAAGGCCGCAGCATGTTTCTCGTGCTTGCCCCGAAAGTCGATAAGTAAAACAGTATTTGGAGCGGCATAAGTTCAGTCGACGGCTTTCAGCTGCTCCGCCGGGAGGAAATTTTCAATGCCAAAAATGAAAACACACAAAGGTGCTGCAAAGCGCTTCAGAAAAACTGCATCGGGAAAAATGAAACGGAATCATTCATATACGAGCCATATGATGAGCCACAAGTCTCAGAAGCAGAAACGCAATCTACGCAAGAGCGCGATCGCAACGTCTACATTAGCTAAAAAAGTCAAAAAAATGATCAACGCCTGAGAACAGGCAGCTAAAGATTTGCACTATTTTTTGAAGACTGTCCGATGCGGCGTCAGGAAACTGTGACGTTTCTCCGGTTGTTCACGGGCAGGCTATTCTAGGAGGTTTTTTACAATGGCAAGAGTTAAAGGCGGATTTGTGACTCGGCGCAGACACAAGAAAATTCTGAAACTTGCGAAGGGTTATTATGGCGCAAAACATAAATTATTCAAGGTCGCTCAGGAACAGGTCTTCAAATCCCTGACCTATGCTTACCGCGACCGTCGTCAGACGAAGCGGAATTTCCGCAAACTGTGGATCGCCCGGATTAATGCGGCGGCCCGGATTAACGGCCTTTCTTACAGTACGCTGATTCATGGCCTGAAAGTGGCCGGTATTGAAGTCAACCGCAAAATGCTGGCCGATCTGGCTGTGAACGACGAAAAAGCGTTCGCCACACTGGCTGAAAAAGCAAAAGCTGCTATCTGAATGAAAATCAAATAGCCGTGACAGATGCAATTCTGCAGCTTCACGGTGACCCGGCCCCTTTCCTGTTCTGATGACAGGAGGGGGCTTCATTTATATTTTTTTACCCTAGAAATGAAAGATGTGGTGAAAGAAAATGGAGCATCGCAAGAGTACAGTGAAAACAGCCTGCATCGAGGCACTGCCGCTTGCCATTGCCATTGCCGCCTATGGCTTGTCTTATGGCGTCATGGCTGTTCAGGCCGGATTCAGCCTGCTGACAGCAGCGGCGATGTCTGTCCTGGTCTTTTCCGGATCCGCACAGCTGGTGGCTGTGGCCATGGCAGCGGGCGGAGCCGGCATGATCAGTATCCTTCTGACAGTGATGCTGCTGAACCTGCGGAATCTGTTATACGGTGCCGCACTCGCCGAAGGTCTGGCACCGGCAGGAAAATGGAAGGCATTACTGGCATTCGGCATTTCAGATGAACCATTTGTTCTGTCCAGTTCCCGTTTCAAAAAATTCGGTCCCGACCCCGTCTATTTCTCCATCGTGACCGGAATGTTCTACATTGCCTGGATTCTCGCCGGGTATTTCGGTGCCTTGATGGGCAGTCAGCTGGATCCGCAGCAGTGGGGGCTGGATCTGGCTTTTCCGGTGACCTTTGCCGCACTGCTCGTTCCGGGGCTGAAGGGGAAACCGGTGATCGCCACGGCACTGGCAGCGGCAGTGATCGCCATCAGTATGGACTATTTTGCCCCCGGCAATCAGCTGACGATTATCACTACGGGACTGCTTGCACCGCTCGTCGGCCTCTGGCTGCACGGGAGGCAGAAACATGCTTAATCAGTGGCTGTTCATCGGTATTCTTGCGATTGTCACTTACCTGTCACGCCTTCTGGGTGTTGAACTCATGGCCGGGCGAAAGATGAGCTCGGCATTGCGTCTTTATTTTAATTATGTTCCGGTTGCCATCATTACCGCGTTAATTGTCAAGCAAATTTTCATTCCGACATCGGGCCGTCTCGTGCTCTCTTTCCCGGTCCTGATCAGCTGTCTGATTGCCGCTCTGGCTGTCCGGCTGACCCGGCACTTTCTGCCGTCTGTCGTGATCGGTATTGTGACCGGGCTTCTGGTCCGTTATTTTCTGTGAATCAGGAATCTGTAAAAAAACGGGCTGCCTCATCAATGATCATGATGAGGCAGCTCGTTTGAACTCTGCTTGATCTGGAAAACGGAAATCAGACGCCTTGTTCCAGCCGCATGAGCATCTGGTCACGGAATGGGGCGTCCGCTTTGTTCCAGATGACTTCCATCAGCACGCCGAGACCCGGAAGCATTTTTTCTTCTCCGTTGGTAATGGCGTCGACGATCGTTTCCTGCAGCTGCTCTTTATTATTTCCTTTCAGATTTTGCAGTACGGCGCGGCGAATATCAAGATCCATGGTGCCTTCCTTCTTTCTGCAAGCAATTTTTTCAGACAGTATGGTATAGTATGGATTAAAAGCAGTGGTTTATACCGCTTCAGAGTGTGTTAAAGGGGTTCCTTTGTTTGAGACGAATGGTTTCGATGCAAAATGAAAAAGTTAAATTGTGGAAAAAGCTGAAGCTGCGAAAATGGCGGGAGCGGGAACAGATGTATTTGCTGGAAGGCCCGCATCTGGTCCAGGAAGCAGCTTTCTCGGCCCGTCACCTGCTGAGTGCCGTGCTTATTGACGAAGCTTTCCGTCTGCCGGAAGACTGGCCGCTCGACGATGTTGAAGTCTATCAGGTGACGCATAAAATTTTTACCGAACTATCCCAGACGGAGACACCGCAGGGGATCATTGCCGTCTGCCGGATGGTGCAGCCGGCGGTGACCGTCCATCAGGGGCGTTACCTGCTCATTGACGGCGTCCAGGACCCGGGCAATCTCGGGACACTGATCCGGACAGCAGATGCATTCGGACTGGATGCTGTTTTTCTCGGTGAAGGGTGCGTCGACGGCTATAACGGCAAAACGCTCCGGTCGGCACAGGGCTCTCATTTTCACCTGCCGGTTGTCCATCGCAATCTGTTTACGGTTGTTGCGGCAATGAAGCAGCAGGGCATTCCGATTTACGGTTCTTCTCTGCAGGGGCAGAATATGAAAAAGACAGACGGGGACAAAAATGATTATGCCCTGATCGTCGGCAATGAAGGGAACGGCGCTCAGCCGGAACTGCTTGCCGAAACCGATATACAGATCAGGATTCCGATGGCCGGCCGGGCCGAGTCGATGAACGTCGCCGTGGCGGCGGGCATCCTGCTGTACTGGTTGAGTGCGGATGAACTTGCACATCAGGCGTGAAATGCCTATACTTAGAGATACCAACTGAGAAAAATGCTGAATGCTTTCTCATGGTTGCTGAAGCAAAAGCAATGAAGGAGAGCAGTACGGCTGCACCGCCGCTCAGGGAGAACACGTCACCGACTGAAAGCGTGTTTGCGGAACGGACAGCGGGAATTCGCTCCGGAGCTGTACATTCGAAGACAGGTTTTCGTTTAGAGTGTGCCGGTTTTTCGCCGTTATCCGATATCGAGTGGGCATTGTCTTACAGAAATGTCAACAAGGGTGGTACCGCGACGCTTCGTCCCTTTTCAGGGGCGGGGCGTTTTTTGTGATCCGGTAAAAATTTCAGAGGAATGCCAGAAGGGAAGAAATGAATGTGCTGCAGGAAAAGTTGATGGAACTGCGCAGGAAAGCGTTCGAAAACGTGGAGTCGGCGGAAGATCTGAAGAACCTTCAGGATCTGCGGGTCCGTTTTCTCGGTAAAAAAGGACCGATCACGGAAATATTGAAGGGCATGGGCAAGCTGAGTAAGGAAGAGCGCCCGGTCATCGGCCAGCTGGCCAACGATGTCCGAAATGCGATTGGAAACATCATTGATACAAAGAAAGCGGAGCTTGAACAAAAGCTGCTTGAAAAGGAACTGGAAAACGAGAAAATCGATGTGACGCTGCCGGGACGAAAGATCCGGACCGGCAGCCACCACTTACTCGCCTCCGTTATTCGTGAGGTGGAAGATCTGTTTATCGGGCTTGGATTCTCAGTTGCCGAAGGACCCGAGGTTGAGGAAGACTACTACAATTTTGAAGCGCTGAATCTGCCGAAGGATCATCCGGCGCGTGATATGCAGGACTCTTTTTACATCACCGATGAGATTCTGATGCGGACGCATACGTCGCCGATGCAGGCGCGGACGCTGGAAGCGCACAAAGGCAAGGGTCCGGTGAAGATTATCTGCCCGGGCAAAGTGTACCGGCGCGATACGGATGATGCGACGCATTCCCACCAGTTCATGCAAATCGAGGGGCTGTGCGTCGATAAGCATATCCGGCTCAGTGATCTGAAAGGCGTATTGACCGTGTTTGCCAAGCATATTTTTGGTGAAGACCGCGAGATTCGGCTGCGGCCGAGCTTTTTCCCGTTTACCGAACCTTCTGTTGAAATGGATATTTCCTGTTTCCGCTGCGGCGGCCATGGCTGTGCCGTCTGCAAGGGTACCGGCTGGATCGAAATCCTCGGCGCCGGCATGGTGCATCCCAATGTGCTGCGGATGTCGGGTTTTGATCCGTCGGTCTATACAGGATTCGCTTTCGGCATGGGGCCGGAACGGATTGCGATGCTGAAGTACGGGATTGAAGACATCAGACATTTCTATACGGACGATATCCGTTTTCTGAATCAATTCAGGCGGGCTTAAAGGGAGAGAGAGACAATGCTGGTTTCTTATAAGTGGTTAAAAGATTTTGTCGATCTGGACGGGGTGACGCCGGAAGCGCTGGCCGACCGGATCACCAACTCCGGAATTGAAGTAGAACATCTGACGTATCCCGGAGAAGGGCTCAAGAACATTGTCGTCGGGAAAATTTTAACGTGCGAGCCGCATCCGGAATCCGATCACCTGCACCTGTGTCAGGTCGATCTCGGTTCAGAGACGGTGCAGATTGTCTGCGGCGCCCCGAACGTCGCCGCCGGGCAGAAGGTGCCTGTGGCGACAAACGGTGCCCGGATCGCCGGCCATGTATCGATCAAGCGCACGAAGTTCCGCGGCGAAGAGTCGAACGGGATGATCTGCGCGCTGAGCGAACTGGGTGTCGATAAGGCGCTGGCACCGTATGAAGACGGAATCTATGTGTTTGACGACGAGGTGCCGGTCGGTGCGGATGCGCTGCCGTATCTCAACCTGGACGATGCGATTCTCGATCTGGATATTCTTGTCAGCAGTGCGCACTGTATGAATATGATCGGCGTTGCTTACGAAGTGGGCGCGGTGCTGAACCGGCCTGTCCATATTCCGGTGCCTGATCCGCATGAAACGGATGAGGCGGCAGCAGATGCCATCAGTGTGGCGGTCGATGCCGGTGACAAGGTGCCCTACTACGGGGCCCGGCTGATCAAGGGCATTCAGGTAGGCCCGTCGCCGCGCTGGATGCAGCTGCGCCTGATCGCCGCCGGTATCCGGCCGATCAGCAACGTGGTCGATATTTCCAACTACGTCATGCTGGAGTACGGCCAGCCGCTGCACACCTTCGATTTTGATGCCTTTGGTTCGAATCACGTGCTGGTCCGCTTCGCCGGTGAGAACGAGACGATTGAAACGCTGGACAAGCAGCAGAGAAAGCTTGAACCGACGGATGTCGTCATTACCAATGGAAAGAAAGCGGAAGCCGTCGCCGGGGTCATGGGCGGAGAGAGTTCTGAAGTAACTGCAGACACACATACGGTGCTGCTTGAATCGGCCATTTTTGACCCGATGACGATCCGGAAGGCGGCGCTGCACCTGCAGATGCGGACGTCAGCGAGCAGCCGCTATGAAAAAGGGGTCGACCGCAACCGCGTCGCGGCGGCATCGGATCGTGCGGCCGAGCTGCTGACGAAATATGCATCCGCTAAGGTTCTTAGGGGCATCGTCGGGCAAGGACCGCAGACTGTGGCGGAGCAGACGATTACCATGCCCTGGCAGAAGATCAACCGGGTGCTCGGTGCCGGGCTGCCGCCGGAACAGATCAGCGGGATTCTGAAACGGCTTGGGTTCACTGCCGCGATTGAGGGCGATACGCTTCATGTCAGCGTTCCGACACGACGCTTCGATGTGTCGATTCCTGAAGATCTGGTTGAAGAAGTCGGACGGATCTACGGCTACAATAACCTGCCGGCAACACTGCCGGAAGGCGAAGCGATCAAGGCAAGCCTGACTCCGTACCAGAAACTGATGCGGCGGACGGAACAGCTGATGGAGGACTGCGGGCTGAACCAGGCATTCACCTATTCACTGACGACAGACGAAAATGCCGCAGCCTATACCATCCATGATACGGATCGCAGGCCGACACGGGTCATCTGGCCGATGAGTGAAGAGCACGCAGTGCTGCGGGAAAGTATCGTACCGCAGCTGATCAATGCAGTCGGCTATCATCTGAACCGGCAGATGACAGATGTCGCATTCTATGAAATCGGAAAAGTTTTTCTTCCCAAATCAGGAGATCCGCGTCCGGATGAAGAGGAGCACCTTGCCGGCGCAATCACCGGAAACCGGACAGAACGCAACTGGGAAGGCGAACCGCAGCCGGTTGATTTCTTTACGGCAAAGGGGATTCTGGAGAACCTGTTCGACGCGCTGGCGCTTTCGGACCGGATCGACTATCGTCCGGCAAAAAGGGAAGGCCTGCATCCGGGACAGACGGCGGACGTCTTCCTGGACGGCAAGGTCATCGGCTATGTCGGTGCCCTCCATCCGGCCGTGCTGAAAAAGGAAGAGCTGAATCCGACCTTTGTTTTCGAAATCGCGATCGAACCGCTGCTGCGCGGGAAGCAGCCGGAAATTGTCTACAGCGGGCTGCCGCGCTTCCCGTCGACCGCCCGGGATATTGCACTGGTGGTCAAACGGACGGTCCCTGCTGCAGATCTGTACCATGTGATTCAGAAAAACGGTGCACCGCTGCTTCAGTCTGTCCGCCTGTTCGACGTCTATGAAGGCGGACATGTGGCCAAAGACGAGAAGTCGATGGCTTTCTCGCTCACTTACTTTGATCCGGAACGCACGCTGACCGATGACGAGGTTAATGCGGTCCATGACCGGATTCTCAAAGCGTGTGAAGAAGAATGCGGGGCCGAACTGCGCGGCTGAAACTGAATGGATTGAAGAGGACAGGCTCCGGCCCGTTCTCTTTTTTTTTGCAAAAGTGGGCCCGGACAAGTTTATCGGTCTTCGCAGTGAAGTTTTCGGTCTTCAGCAAAAAACTGCTGCGCGCCACAGCTCCCTCTGCGCTCACTTCATTTACCATCAGGTTTTTGATATGATTAGAGCAGTGAATGATTATCGAAAGCTGGTGTTAACATGATGCTCAATCTGATTATACTGATCCTTCTTGCTTCGGGATTCTTTATGGGGTTCCGGCGCGGGCTGGTGCTCCAGCTCGTTCATCTGGCGGGATTCATCATCGCATATATCGTTGCTTTTCTGTATTACAGGCAGCTGGCGCCGACGGTCAGACTCTGGATTCCGTTTCCGACGTCGGCCGCAAACAGCGGGACGTTCAGTTTTCTTGGCACGACGGATCTGCAGTCGGCTTATTATCAGGCCATCGCTTTTCTGATCCTTTTTCTGGCGACAAAAATTATTTTAACGATTATCGGACATATGCTCGATTTTCTGGCGGAACTGCCGATTCTCCGTTCCGTCAATCATCTGACGGGGGGCCTGTTCGGTTTTGCCGAACTGTACCTGATTGTCTTCATCCTGCTGTTTGTTGGTGCCTTAACGCCGATCAGCTGGGTGCAGTCGTCGATCCATGGGTCGTCGCTGGCTCAGGCGATTATCGGACATACGCCGGGATTCTCGAAAACGCTGCAAAGTCTGTGGGCCGGGCTGATCGGCTCCGTTTCCCGGTAAAAAGGATTCAGCGTCACTTTTCAGTTGGAAAAGAGTGAGTCGTGTGGATAAGAAGCAGGTCATTGATGTTCTCGATCGTATTGCCCTGTATCTGGAAATACAGGGAGAGAATCCGTTTAAAATTACTGCTTACCGCCGCGCCGGACAGGCTCTGGAAACCGATGAACGGTCGATCGGCGGGATCGATGACTTCAGCAAAATCAAAGGGATCGGCAAGGGAACAGGCGATGTCATCAGGGAACTGATCGCGACCGGTGAGTCTTCCGTGCTGAATACACTGAAACAGGAAGTCCCTGCAAGTCTCCTGGAACTGGTGAAGATCCAGGGGCTCGGCGGTAAGAAAATCGGCCGCCTGTATCGTGAACTGAACGTCACGGATACGGCCTCGCTCATCCAGGCATGTCAATCCGGAAAAGTCCGGGCACTTCCGGGATTCGGCGAGAAAACAGAAGAAAAATTGCTCGAAGCGGTACAGAAATTGAACCAGCGGCCGGCAGAACTGCCCATTGCCTACATGGTCGGTCTGGCCGAGTCGATTGAGAAAGTACTGGTCACTATTCCGGGGATCGTCCGCTTCTCTCGTGCCGGCAGTCTGCGGCGTGCCAGGGAATCCATGAAAGACCTGGATTTTGTGATTGAGACGGCGGATCCGGAAGGCGTTTCAGGCCAGATCAGAGAGCGCCTTAACGTTAGAGAAGTGACCGGTCAGGGCGAAGCCAAAATGACGGTCGTGCTTCCGGATACTTACGGCGTCTCCGTTGATTTCAGATTTACCTCGGCAGCGGACTTCATCATGATGCTTCATCACTTTACCGGGTCCAGGGACCACAATATTCTGCTCAGGCATCTGGCCAAAGAACACGGGGAGAAGATCAGCGAGTACGGCGTAACCCCGGTACAGGGACCGGTGCTGACGTTTTCCAGCGAAGCGGCGTTCTATCATCACCTTGGGTTAAACGACATTCCCCCGGAAGTACGCGAGGGCACGGATGAAGTCGAGCGGGCCATGGAGGCACCGCTCGGACTGATCCGTCTCTCGGATATTAAGGGCGATCTGCACATGCATTCTACCTGGAGCGACGGGAATGAGACGATTCAGGCGATGGCAGAGGCAATGGAAGCCAGAGGCTATGCGTATGCCTGCCTGACCGACCATTCAAAATCGCTGCGTGTGGCAACGGGCCTTTCGGAAGACCGTCTGCTTCGGCAGCTGGACGAGGTAGCCAGTGTCAATGCGCGGTTTACTGATTTTACACTCTATTCCGGAGTGGAAATGGACATTCTGCCGGACGGATCGCTCGATTATAGTGATGAAATTCTGAAACAGCTTGACTTTGTGATCGCATCGATCCACTCCTCTTTTTCCCAGAGTAAGAAGCAGATCATGAAGCGGCTCGCCAATGCCTGCAGGAATCCCTTTGTGCGGCTGATTGCCCATCCGACCGGACGTCTGCTTGGGAGACGGCGGGGCTATCCGGTGGACGTGGATGCGCTGATTCGCCTGGCGAAGGAAACCGGCACAGCACTGGAATTAAACAGCAACCGAAACCGGCTTGATCTGTCGGCAAAATGGGTCCGAAAAGCCCAGCAGGCCGGCGTGAAAATTGCCATCGATACCGACAGCCACTCGAAAAAGATGATGGAAGACATGGCTCTTGGTGTGCAGACGGCAGTACGTGGCTGGATCCGGCCGGAGTCGGTGATCAATACGATGAGTGCGGCGCAGTTTTCCGATTTTATCAAGGCAGGGAAGCAGCCCGGCTGATGAACGGAAAAAGGCCGCTTTGATGAGGGTGATAAAAGTTATGAACGACCATGCACTGAAGGCATTGGAATACAGTAAAATCAAGCAGCAGCTGATGCACTATACAGCGTCTTCGCTGGGTAAGCGCCGAATTGAGCAGCTGCAGCCGGCGGAAACTCTTGAAGCGGTCAGAAATCTTCAGGAAGAAACCGACGAAGGGGCAACTGTACTGAGGCTTAAAGGGTCAATCCCGTTCGGCGGGATTACGGACATCCGTCCGGCGCTGAAGCGCACGAAAATCGGCAGCATGCTGCTGGCGAAGGAACTGATCGACATTGCCGACACCATACGCGGCATCCGGCTGATGAAGTCCTTTATTCTCGATCTGGCTGAGGATCAGGAACTGGATCTTCCGATTCTGACCGGGCTGGTTGAGCATATGACAGTGCCCGGTGGCCTGGAACGGGAGATTCGCAGCGCGATCGACGATCAGGGCGGCGTGATGGACTCGGCCAGCACGACGCTGCGCCACATCCGCGGCCAGATCCGGACCTTCGACAGCCGGGTGAAACAAAAGCTGGAGAATATCGTACATTCAAGTGGAAAGATGCTGTCCGAGGCGATCATCACGATCCGCAACGATCGCCAGGTCATTCCCGTGAAGCAGGAATACCGCGGGGCGTTCGGGGGCATTGTTCATGATCAATCGGCTTCCGGAGCCACGCTGTTTATCGAACCCCAGTCGATCGTCGACCTGAACAATCAGCTGAGTGAAGCAAGGGCGAAAGAACGGCACGAAGTGGAACGCATTTTACGCGTCCTTTCCGAGAAGACGGCAGAATATGCCGACGGACTGCTGGACTCGGTTGCCGGACTGGCTCAGCTGGATTTCATCTTTGCCAAAGCATCCTACGGGCATCAGATGAAAGCATCCCGGCCGCGGCTGAATGACCGCGGGGTGATCCGGCTGAAAAGGGCACGCCATCCGCTGATCAGTCCCGACCGGGTGGTGCCGATCGATGTCCTTTTCGATGAACAGACGCACGCCCTGATCATCACCGGACCGAACACCGGTGGAAAAACCGTTTCACTGAAAACAACCGGTCTGCTCACGCTGATGGCTCAGTCCGGCTTGCAGATCCCCGCGGAAGAGGGCTCGGAAGTCAGTGTGTTCAAGAAGGTGTTCGCCGATATTGGGGACGAGCAGTCGATTGAGCAGAGCCTGAGCACATTTTCCTCACATATGACCAACATCGTCGGAATTCTTGGCCAGGTTGACGACCAGAGCCTGGTGCTTTTCGACGAGCTTGGAGCGGGGACGGATCCCCAGGAAGGCGCCGCGCTGTCGATTGCCATTCTGGATACGGTTTACGGACGCGGCGCGACGATCGTCTGCACGACCCATTACAGCGAACTCAAAGCCTACGCCTATGAACGGCCCGGTGTCATGAATGCCAGCGTCGAATTTGACGTTGAAACGCTCAGTCCGACATACCGGCTGCTGCTTGGCATTCCCGGACGCAGCAACGCGTTTGAAATCTCGAAGAAGCTCGGTTTGCCTGAAGAAATCATCGATGAGGCCCGTCTGCAGATCAGCCATGAGACGAACCAGATCGATAAGATGATTGCGTCTCTGGAACAGAACCGGAAGGCGGCTGAAACCGAAGAGGAAAACGCCCGGAAACTGAAACATGACGCTCAAGCACGGGAAGCAGAGCTGACGAAGAAACTGAACGATCTGGAGCGGAACAAAGAACAGATTCTTATTCAGGCGAAGGAAAAAGCAGAACGTGCGGTGAAAAAGGCAAGACAGGAAGCTGACGAGATTATCGCGGCCCTGCACCACTATAAAAACAGCGGCAATGTGAAGGAACATCAGCTGATCGACGCGAAAACACGGCTGTCGCACGCCCTTGATGCGCTGGAAAGCACAGACTCGCGGAAAATAAAGCACCGGATTCAGGTACCGAAAAAGATGCCTGCCGGCTTCAAATCCGGGGATCATGTCCGGATGACGAGCTTCGGCCAGGATGGGTACATTGTTGATAAAATCAATGATCATGAATATCTGGTTCAGGCCGGTGTACTGAAAATGAATGTTCAGGATTCGGACCTGAAACTGGTTAAAGAAGAAAAGAAAACCCGACCGGTTGTCAATGTCCGGACGTCCGGAGAGACGGTCCGTCCGGAACTGGATCTGCGCGGCGACCGGTATGAGGATGCCATGCTGAAAGTGGAAAAATATCTGGATGAAGCCATGCTCGCCGGTTATCCGCGCGTGTCGATCATCCACGGGAAGGGTACCGGTGCCCTGCGCAAGGGCGTGACCAAATTGATCGAGCGTCATCCGAATGTCAAAAGCTCGCGGCTCGGCAATCAGGGCGAAGGGGGAAGCGGCGTTACCGTTGTCGACTTCAAATGACCTTTTCAGGCAGGGAAATGGCATCTCAGAACCGGAGATGCTATACTGTTTCTCAGGATGATGCAAGAACCAATTAAGGAGGTTTACTCATAATGGCTATCAGTCAGGTAAACGATGCAAATTTTGCGGATGAAACATCGAAGGGACTTGTGCTTGCCGATTTCTGGGCAACATGGTGCGGACCATGCAAGATGATGGCTCCGGTTCTCGAAGAAGTGGATTCCGAATTAAAAGATAAGCTGAAAATCGTCAAACTTGATGTGGAGGAAAATCATGCGACCGCCAGCAAATTCGGTGTCATGAGCATTCCGACAATGTTCCTGTTCAAGGATGGCGAAATCGCCGATAAGATCGTCGGCTTCACGCCAAAAGAGGCATTGCTCGACCGCATCAATGAACATGTCGGCTGATTCGACAATTTGATCTGAAAAGAGGCTGCTTCCTGAAACGGGGCAGCTTCTTTTTTTGGCGATGTTAAACTTGTCTGTTGTTTTTCGCTGCAGGCGCTCGCTTTTCACGGGCGATCCGTGAGCCTCCTCGTGCGGGGTCTCACCTGGCTCACTGATCCCGCAGGAGTCTCGCGCCTTCCGCTCAGAACAACACTGCATAAAGCAACAGTAAATGTGAACAGAGCCTTTTTTTGAAAAGATTGTTTGGAACGGAAGGTGCGGGACTCAGCGAGACAAAACCCCGGACATTTGATTGTTTCCGTCTTTTTGTTGATAATGAAATGAGACAGTCTGTTCGCTCCTTTCGATACGTCAGACAGATTTTGCAAAAGGTGAAAAGTTTATGGTTAACCAGAAAATCAAAGAGAAACTCAGCCTGCTCCCGAAACAGCCGGGCTGCTACCAGATGAAGAACAGCCAGGGTGAAATTATTTACGTCGGCAAGGCGAAGAACTTATTCAACCGTGTGCATTCTTATTTCAGCGGTTCGCACGATGCGAAAACGCAACGCCTGGTCGCCGATATTGCGGATTTCGAATACATCGTTGTTTCTTCGGAAATTGAATCCCTGCTGCTCGAGATCAATCTGATTAAAAAGTTTGAACCCAGATACAATATCATGCTGAAGGATGACAAAAGTTATCCGTATATCAAACTGACGAAAGAAAAATATCCGCGCCTGATCATTACCCGGAAAGTTAACCGAAAAAGCGGGAAATACTTCGGCCCGTACCCGAACGTGACGGCGGCGAACGAAACAAAACGACTGCTCGACCGGCTCTATCCGCTGCGAAAGTGCCGCACACTCCCGCACCGCGTCTGCCTTTACTATCATATCGGCCAGTGCCTGGCGCCCTGCGTCAACGTGATTGCGCCGGAGGTTTATCAGAAGATGACCGACGATATCAGCCATTTTCTGAACGGCGGCTATCAGGATGTGAAACGGGAACTCAAGGAAAAGATGCTTAAAGCATCGGAACAGCTCCATTTTGAAAAGGCGAAGGAATACCGCGATCAGATCCGCAGCATCGAGACAATCATGGAGAAACAGAAAATCATTTTTAACGATCTGGATGACTGTGATGTTTTCGGCTATGCCTTTGACAAAGGCTGGATGTGCGTCCAGGTCTTCTTCATGCGGCAGGGGAAACTGATCGAACGCGCCGTTTCACTATTTCCTTTTTATCAGGAGCCGGAAGAAGACTTCCTGACGTTCATCGGACAGTTCTATTCGCATCGCAATCATATCAAGCCGAAAGAAGTGCTGCTGCCGGAGCGCGCCGATGCCGGACTTGCCGGGCAAATGCTTGGTGTGACGGTGCTTCAGCCGCAACGCGGGCGGAAAAAAGACCTGGTCAATATGGCGGTCAAAAACGGTCAGATTGCGCTGAAAGAGAAATTCGCGCTGATTGAACGGGATGAAAAGCGCACGATCGGTGCCGTCGAACAGCTTGGCGTAGCTCTGGATATGCCGGCACCGCGCCGGATCGAGACCTTTGATAATTCGAATATTCAGGGGGCCGATCCAGTGTCGGCGATGGTTGTTTTCGAAGACGGGCGGCCGAAGAAGAGCGACTACCGGAAATACCGTGTCAAGACGGTCAGCGGCCCGGATGATTTTGCGACGATGAAAGAGGTCATCCGCAGGCGCTATTCCCGGTTGCTGCGGGAAGGCGCGGTTCTGCCCGACCTGATCCTGATTGACGGCGGTAAGGGTCAGCTGTCGGCTGCCATTGACGTGCTGGAAAATGAATTCGGTCTTTATATTCCGGTATGCGGGCTGGCCAAGGACGACAAGCACCGGACGGCACAGCTTGTTGCCGGAGAGCCGCCGGTTTTTGTCCCGCTGGCAAGGAACAGCCAGGCCTTTTATCTGCTGCAGCGCATTCAGGATGAAGTGCACCGGTTTGCGATCACTTTTCACAGACAGGTTCATGGAAAAGAAATGCTTCATTCCGTGCTTGATGATATTCCGGGCATCGGCCGCCAGCGGAAAATGGCTCTGCTGCGCAAGTTCGGTTCGGTCAAAAAGATTCGCGAAGCCAGCAGCGCCGACCTGAGAGATGCCGGCCTGCCGCAGCATGTCGCCGAGTCGGTACAGAAATATTTGAAGACGCCGGACTGAAGGCATTGTCACCGGAGAGCAGCTCTGCTATAATTTGCATAAATTAAACTTTTCAAAAATCTGAAGTGATAGAGGAGCAGTATTCATCAGTAGGCTGTGTGAGAAGGATGACCTTCGGCGATCACAGCTCAAAGGGGACGCTGCCGAAGCGGGGAACGGATCATCACGTTGCCGGGCTGGAACTGCACTGAACAAGTGCAGGGCTGTCACACGGACATAAATGATGACGACCGGTTATGAAACATGCCGGAAATCCGTGTCCGGGTGGAGAACTATCTCAGCATGTTGAAAAAGAGTATCGATTCAACAGCGGGGATCCCTGCTGTTCTTTTTGTCACTGAAGATCTTCGTGAAAGTGCAGCTCTTTTCAAAAGATCATCCCGGCGAATCGTTCAGAGAGGATGCGGGAGAGCGGGAGAAAGCGGCAGTAGAACTGCTGCCTAATTTAAAGGAGCGAGTAGAGAGTGGCTTTAACAGTGATGAAGTTTGGCGGAACATCAGTGGCAAATGTGGAACGGCTTCAGAAAGTTGCAGACAGGATTATCAAACAGAAGAAGACCGGCGATCAGCTGATCGTTGTTGTCTCCGCCATGGGGAAGACAACCGACGAGCTTGTCCGGATGGCTGGCGAAATTTCGGACAGGCCGTCGAAGCGTGAGATGGATGTCCTGCTTTCGACCGGTGAGCAGGTCACCATTGCACTCCTGTCGATGGTTCTGATCCAGCGCGGGTACGATGCGATCTCCTTTACCGGCTGGCAGGCGGGTATTAAAACGGAAGATGTTCATGAAAGTGCGCGGATCGGTGCCATTGATACATCGCTGATCCGACCTCATCTGAAAAAAGGGACGATTGTGATTGTTGCCGGTTTTCAGGGCGTCACGGAAATCGGAGAGATCACGACACTCGGCCGCGGCGGCTCAGATACCTCTGCCGTGGCGCTGGCTGCTGCTTTTGGTGCGGCAAAATGCGAGATCTACACGGATGTCACCGGCGTCTTTACCACGGATCCGCGTTATGTGGTTAATGCACGCAAACTTAAAGAGATCAGCTATGACGAAATGCTTGAAATGGCCTATCTCGGTGCCGGTGTCCTTCATCCGCGTGCCGTTGAATATGCAAAGAATAATCATATCGAGCTGGTTGTTCGCTCCTCTTTTTCCGATGAAGAGGGTACGGTGATTAAGGAGGAAGTTTTTATGGAGAAGTCAAAGAGCGTTCGCGGGCTCGCATTTGAGAAAAATGTCACCAAAGTAACCTTGCTTGGCCTGCCGAACAGCGTCTGCGCGGTTTCAAAGGTATTCGACGCGATTGCCGCCAAACATATCAATATTGATGTCATTGTTCAGAATGTGCTCGATCAGGAAAAGACCAGCCTGTCGTTCACCGTCGACCGCGATCTGCTGAACGAAACGTTGGATGTGCTGAAGACACAGGAAAAGGCTCTGCATTTTCAGCACCTGATCCATGAATCCGGTCTTGCCAAAGTGTCGATTGTCGGTTCCGGCATGGCCTCGAATCCCGGGGTAGCGGCTCAGATGTTCCATGCGCTGGCGGAGAAGGGGATCAAAGTGAAAATGATCAGCACTTCTGAGATAAAAGTGTCGACGATTATTGACGAGGACAAGCTGCAGGAAGCACTCGAAACGCTGCACGACACGTTCCGTCTGACCGAAGAGGAATCCGTCAGACTCTAAAGAATTGTCAATCACTCCTTTTCAAAAAGCTCTGTTCACGTTTACTGTTGTTTTATACTGTGTTGTTCTGAGCGGAAGGCGCGAGGTTCCTGCGGGAAAAGCTCGCGGATCGCCCGCGGAAAGCGAGCGTCTGCAGCGAAATACAACCGACACGTTTAACAGCGTCTTTCAACAAGCTCTATGTAAAATACTGCACATCTTTTTACAGACTGTTTCTAAAACTGCTCTGGGTTTAGACACCCGAGCAGTTTTTGCGCTTTCCTGGCCGCAATCGGACGGAGAGCAACAATTTTTTTTACTCTGCTATTGACCGAATCGGTTGATAGCAATATACTCTCAATGTAAACCGAATCGGTCGAAATTGATAAGGAGGCGATTTGATGGAAGGACTGGATCATTTTCATAAAATTCCGGTGGAAAAACAGAACAAAATTATTGATGCGGCGTTGAACGCATTCGGATCAAATGGCTATAAAAAAACATCGGCAAAAGATATCGCTGAGGCAGCCGGGATTTCAAAGGCGATGATTTTTCACTACTTCGGAAACAAAAAAGCACTTTACCTTTATTTGATTCAGCTGTGCGGCGAGACAGTCATGACTGAAGTCAGTGAAAAGCTGAACAGAAACAACACCGATTTTTTTGAACGTATCCGCATGGCCGCCGAGATCAAGTTCGATGTGCTCCGGAAACGGCCCGGTGTCCTTCCTTTTCTGAGCAGTGTGATGAACGAGACGGCCGATGAGGTTAAGCCGGAAGTGCATGCGATCATCGCCGGCAAAGAGGCATCCGCTTTCCGTGAAAAAATGGTTTTCGAAGGCATGGACACGTCCAAATTTAAAGAAGGCATTGATCCGAAACTGATACTGAAAATGCTGATCTGGATGTCTGAAGGCTATTTCAACGATCTGACTTCCGATGCAGACCCTGATTTTGATGCCTTTTATACAGAATTCATGGACTGCCTGAATCTGCTGAAGAAAGCATGTTATCAGTCATGACGATTGCCTGAGATTGTCCTGAGCAAAAGGCCGGTTTCAAAAAGCAACTAAGTAAAAATGCGGGAGGGACCTCGATTATGAACGTGATTGAACTGAAACACCTGACGAAAAATTACGGAAAATCCAGAGGGATTAACGATGTTAATCTGAACGTCGAACAGGGAGAGATTTTCGGGTTCATCGGTCCGAACGGGGCCGGAAAATCGACGACGATCCGGACGCTGCTCGGGCTGATTCATCCGACGAGCGGATCGGCAACGATCTTCGGCAAGAGCTGCTTTGACCATCCGGAAGTCCGGAAAGAACTGGGCTATCTGCCATCAGAGGTTTTTTACTACGAAAAAATGCGGGTTATCGATCTGTTGAAGTATTCCGCAAGCTTTTATAAAAAGGATTGTACCAGGCGAATTCATGAACTGGCCGATGCGATGAATCTTGACCTGAAAAGGAAGATTGCCGACCTCTCCTACGGCAACAGGAAGAAAGTCGGGATTGTCCAGGGACTCCTCCATGATCCGCAACTGATTATTCTTGATGAGCCGACCGGCGGGCTTGATCCGCTGATGCAGCAGAAGTTTTTCGAACTGATCCGTGAGGAAAACAAGAAAGGCGCCACCGTCTTTTTCTCATCGCACATCCTGACCGAAGTGCAGCGTATGTGCGACCGCGTGGCCTTCATTAAGGAAGGGAGAATTATTCAGGTCGAGAAGGTCCGGACACTTCGGGAAAACAATTATAAGCGGATTCATGTGGAAGCGAGAAACCGACTCGACAAAAACATTTTCCAGATCGACGGTGTCGGCGATCTGAAAGTCAGGGACAATGAGGCAAGTTTTATTTTCAGAGGAGACATCAATGCGGTGATCCGAAAAATCGCCGGGCTCGACCTGATTAACCTGTCGGTCGGCGAACCCGATCTTGAAGAAATTTTCCTGCACTATTATGAAAAGGAGCGCTGACTGTCATGAATATGTACGTGCATGAGCTGAAAGCTCTGAGAAAATCGACGATGCTCTGGACCGTGGTGCTGATCGGGCTGGCTGTAATGTACTTATCCATTTATCCCGGAATGGCACATGACGCAAAAGACTTCGTCCGGCTTCTTGCCAATTATCCGCCGCAGATCCGGGCGATGCTGGGCATCAACCTGAGTTACATCACCTCCATTCTGGGCTTCTACTCGATGATTTTTTCCTTTATTGTCCTGTGCGGTGCGATTCAGGGCATGAATCTTGGCCTCTCCGTCCTCTCCAAGGAATCGCGTGAACAGACGGCTGATTTTTTGCTCGTCAAGCCGGTTTCGCGGCCGGCGATCGTCACAGCCAAACTCTTTGCCTCGCTGACGGCGATTCTTGCCACTTACTGGATCTTTTATGCTGCGGCAATCCTTATCGCCAATGGGGTAAAAACAGATAATTTCGACGGAAAAGTCTTTTTCCTGATCAATTTAACGCTGCTGTTCATTCAGCTGATTTTCTTTGCCGTCGGCATGGCTTTGTCCGTTCTATTCGGCAAGCTCAAAACCGTGCTGCCGCTCTCGCTCGGTGTGGTTATCGGTTTCTATCTGATCGGTGCTCTGATCAATTCGGGGAAGAACGATCCGGCGGTCCGCTATTTTTCACCGTTCAATTATTTTAACTCGGCTTACATTATTCGTCATTCCGCCTATGAAGCACCTTATCTGATCACGGCGGCGGGAATTGTGGTAGCGGCGGTTCTTGTCACTTATATTGTTTATTCAAAAAAAGATATCCATGCGGTAAGCTGACTGCCACGGAATCCGGATAACAGGGAGGTAGAGCACATGAATCTGTTTTTCAGGGAACTTAAGGCAAATCGCAAAGCGCTGATCATCTGGAGTATCTGCATGGTGATCGGCGTGCTGAGCGGGATGAGCAAATATACCACGTACTCTTCCGGGGGCGCGGCCAGTGCCGCACTGATGGCGCTGCCGCATACGATTCGGGCGGTTTTCGGTATGGGGTCATTTGATGTCGCGTCGATGAGCGGCTTTTATGCTTTCCTGTTTTCTTATATTGAGCTTGCGGTTGCCGTCCACGCCGCATTGCTGGGGAGTACGATTATTGCCAAAGAGGAACGTGATAAGACGACGGAATTCCTGATGGTGAAGCCGATATCACGTGCCCGCGTCATCACGGCAAAACTGCTGGCGGCACTGGTCAATCTGATCCTTCTTAATCTTGTCACGCTGCTCTCATCGGTTTTCTTTGTTGCCGCATATAATAAAGGAAAGGATATTACCGGTGAGATTATCCTGTTCTGCGTCACGCTGCTCGTCGTTCAGCTGGTTTTTCTTTCGCTTGGGGCACTGCTTGCCGCGGTACTGCGGCATTCAAAAGCATCAGGGGCCGTGGCGACTTCCGTTTTATTCGGCGCCTATATCATTGCCAAGGTTACGGACATCACCACGCATCTTAATGTGCTGAACATCCTTTCGCCGTTTAAGTACTTTGATGCGGCCGATATTGTCCGCGGTGAGGGGATCGGTGCCTGGCCGGTGATCCTCTCGCTTGCTCTTGCCGGGCTGTTTGCTGCCGCCGCATATTATTTTTACACGAAACGTGATCTGAGCATCTGAGGGCACCAGGGGATACGGACCGGATCAAGCTTCCATTTATCAGCAATAGATCGTCAAAGTGCCGGTGCAGCGAACTGCCCGGCACTGATTATTTTCTTTATTGTGCTATGTAAATCTTTGATCAAGTCCGTGAAGCCGTTTGAACAGGATCCCTGGCATCCCACTCGACCGAGAAAATCACTTTTTTATCCCTGCCGGTGCGGATGTCGGTATAGGATTCGGCGATAAAGCCATGGATTTTCTGGATCTGTTCAGCGAGAAAACCAGCTTCCATCGTAAACAGAACGGTATTCGGATGATCCTTGATTCGGGATTCTATGAGTGAAGAATGGCATTCAAAAACCATTTTTGTTTTTTTGCTTTCAGTCAGTTTCAATTCCCCCCAGCCGGCATGGGCGAAGAACTGCTCGATCTCTTCCTCGCTCCGGGCGGGATAATTCCTGGCCAGTTTCCGGCCGGCCCAGTAAAGGATTGATGCGGTTTCTTTTCCCAGAAGTTCCGGTAGCAGCTGGTTCCTGAGCAGCTCGTAGCCGAAGGCCGGGACGCTGGCATCTCCGAATTGCTCAGGTCCCGGAATGATTTCTTTTTTTGACATCTGTATCCCTCCAGGGACTATTATATCTTTTTTTCTTTCGGTTCACTATCATAACATGAAATTGCCATATTCGGTAAAATTGACGGCAAAAATATCGGGCGTTACAATTGATTGTGTTGGATAACAGCCATAAAATTACTTATGACAGTTGCCCGGATTTTTTAAAATCAAAAATATAAAGCGCTGTCATTTCAGCCGGAGGAGGAGACGTACCATGGAAGATCATGAATACGGGCTGCACCGATTGCACTCGCTTCTGGGTGTGATCCCGATTGGATTGTTCCTGATTGTACACCTGACGGTCAACTATCAGGCGACAAAGGGAGCAGATGCATTCAATCATGCGGCATCCGCGATGGAGAGCCTGCCTTATTTGCTTTTCCTGGAGTTGATCATGATCTATCTGCCGATTCTGTTCCATGCAGTGTTCGGGGTGTATATTGCGTTTACTGCAAAGAACAATGTCGGAAATTTCAGCTTTTTCAGGAACTGGATGTTTGTGTTTCAACGGTTTTCCGGACTTTTTCTTGTTATTTTTCTGGCCTGGCATTTGTGGCAGACACGAATCGCGATGGCGCTTGGTACGCCGCTCAACTATGAGCTGATGGTTCACGCACTGAGCAATCCGGGGATCGTGATCTTTTACCTTGTCGGTATCCTCTGTGCCGTCTACCACTTTTCAAATGGCCTCTGGGCTTTCTGCGTTCACTGGGGCATCCTGGTATCGCCGAAATCTCAGAGAATCGGAACCTATGTATCTCTCGTTATTTTTGTATTGCTCAGTTATGTCGGCATTCGTGCACTGTTTGCATTTATCTGATGAAGCGCTGAAAGAAGACAGGCTCAAAAGAATCATAAGCGCAGAGACAGCAGGAAAAGGAGTGAATCCATTTGGGCAAAGGTAAAATTATTATCGTCGGCGGCGGACTTGCCGGACTGATGTCCGCGATAAAAGCCGCAGAAGCCGGCGTGGAAGTTGATCTGTTCTCGGTGGTTCCTGTGAAGCGGTCCCATTCTGTCTGCGCGCAGGGCGGAATCAACGGAGCTGTAAACACAAAAGGCGAAGGTGATTCTCCCTGGGAGCATCTGGACGACACGATTTACGGCGGCGACTTTCTGGCCAACCAGCCGCCGGTCAAGGCGATGTGCGAAGCCGCACCGGGTATCATTCATCTGCTCGACCGGATGGGTGTGATGTTCAACCGGACACCTGAGGGCCTGCTTGATTTCCGCCAGTTCGGCGGGACAAAGTACCATAGAACCGCATATGCCGGCGCCACGACCGGCCAGCAGCTGCTGTACGCCCTGGATGAGCAGGTCCGGCGACAGGAAGTCAACGGCCTGGTTCACAAGCATGAATATGAGGAATTTCTCTCCGCCGTCATTGATGACGACAAGGTCTGTCACGGTATTGTCGTCCAGGATCTGAAATCTATGGAGATTCAGGTCTATCGTGCAGACGCGGTGATCGTTGCTTCCGGCGGGCTCGGAATGATTTATGGGAAATCAACCAATTCAATGATCAATACCGGCTCGGCTGCCGGAGAGCTTTATCAGCAAGGTGCCTATTTTGCCAACGGAGAATTTATCCAGATTCATCCGACGGCGATTCCGGGCGAGGACAAGCTTCGGCTGATGAGCGAATCGGCACGTGGTGAAGGCGGCCGGCTGTGGACCTATAAAAACGGCAAACCGTGGTATTTTCTTGAAGAAATGTACCCGGCCTACGGCAACCTTGTACCCCGTGATGTAGCTACTCGTGCGATCTTCGATATCTGCGTCAACCAGCATCTGGGGATCAATGGTGAAAATATGGTGTACCTGGATCTGTCGCATAAGGATCCGCATGAGCTGGATGTGAAACTGGGCGGCATTATCGATATCTATGAAAAATTCGTCGGCGAAGATCCGCATAAAGTGCCGATGAAGGTCTTCCCGGCGGTGCACTATTCGATGGGCGGCCTCTGGGTGGATTTCGACCAGATGACCAATATCAAGGGCCTGTTTGCCTGCGGTGAGTGCGACTACCAGTATCACGGTGCCAACCGGCTCGGCGCGAATTCCCTGCTGTCGGCAATCTACGGCGGCATGGTCGCCGGACCGAATGCCGTCCGTTATCTCAAGGGCCTGGACAAATCAAGCGAAGAGGAATCTTCGGCGCTGTTCGACGACGCCCGGGAACGTGAGAAGGAGAGATACCGCCGCATCACGGAAATGGACGGCGATGAGAATGCCTACGTACTCCATAAAGAACTTGGCGAATGGATGACAAAATATGTGACTGTGGTCCGTGAAAACAAAACATTGCTTGCGACGGATCAGCACATTCAGGAGCTGATGGAGCGCTATAAGCACATAAATATCAACGACACTTCGAAGTGGAGCAACAGCGGCGCGTCATTTACCCGTCAGCTGTGGAATATGATGGAACTGGCCCGTGTGATCACCCTTGGCGCATATAACCGTAATGAAAGCCGCGGCGCTCACTACAAACCGGAGTTTCCTGAACGTAATGATGAAGACTGGCTCAAAACGACCAAAGCCAAATATAATCCGGACACGAACGGCCCGGATTTTGAGTACGAGCCGGTTGATATTTCGCTGATCAAACCGCGGAAACGGGATTATACACACGATAAATAAGGGGGGAGAAACATATGAGTGAGGAAAGTCGTCCGAAGTCAATTCAGTTGATTATCACTCGCCAGGACGGTCCGGATGCGCCTCCCTATAAGGAAACCTTTGAGGTGCCCTATCGCCCGAATATGAATGTCATCTCAGCGCTAATGGCGATCCGCCGTAATCCGGTTACCGCAGGAGGGAAAAAGACGTCGCCCCCGCAATGGGAGATGAACTGTCTGGAGGAAGTGTGCGGTGCCTGTTCAATGGTGATCAACGGGCGTCCGCGTCAGGCATGCACGGCGCTGATCGATAAGCTGGAAAAGCCCATTCGCCTGGAGCCGATGGGTACATTCCCGATTGTCCGTGATCTGATCGTCGACCGGAGCCGGATGTTTGATGCGCTGAAGCAGGTCAAAGCATGGATCCCGATTGACGGAACCTATGATCTCGGACCGGGACCGCGTATGGCAGAGAGCAAGCGGCAGTGGGCCTATGAACTCTCCAAATGTATGACCTGCGGTGTCTGCCTGGAAGCATGCCCGAATGTGAACAGCAAGTCGGATTTCATGGGCCCTGCGCCGTTGTCACAGGTTCGCCTGTTTAATGCCCATCCGACCGGTGCCATGAATAAAGCGGAACGGCTGCACGCCATTATGGGTCCCGGCGGTATTGCCGGCTGCGGTAATTCACAGAACTGCGTGCAGGTATGCCCTAAAGGCATTCCGCTGACGACGTCGATTGCGGTGCTGAACCGCGCCACAGTCGGCCAGTCGTTCCGCGACTTCTTCGGCAGCGATAACATGTAACGGGCGCTCTGAGCAGATTTTTCGGGTCACACCCCGTTTCCCGGTAACATAGACTATCAGTGACTAAAAGCCTTTCCCGCCCGCTCTTCTGCCGAGCAAGGAGGGGGAATTGTTGAAGGAAGCCTACCATCATCCGAAACCTTTACTGACAAAAAGAGAAAGAGAAGTCTTTGAGCTGCTCGTTCAGGACAAAACAACCCGTGATATTGCCGGGGAACTTTTTATCAGTGAGAAAACAGTTCGCAACCATATTTCCAATACGATGCAAAAACTGGGCGTAAAAGGACGCTCCCAGGCGGTTGTTGAATTGCTCAGGCTCGGAGAACTCAAATTATAGCATCGGCCGGTTCTGATGAAGGACCGGCTGTTGTTTTTTTTCTTAATATGGAACATCGGGGACCCGTCGGTCGGATCTCTTTCTAAAATTCGGCTGATGGATATGGAACCGCGGGAAGACAGGCGTCCGGGGTGTGAGAGATGCATCCGGAAAAATAAGATGGTATGATTCTGTTGCACACAGCAGTCCCTCTGTGGGAGTCACCCGCAGCGGATAAAGGAGTTTTATACACCATGAGTCAGGAATATCAGTCTTTTATCGCCTTGTTTCGAAGGTCAAGCCGGCATCTGGACCGGGTGAAAGAAAAGTTGCAGATTCTGAACGACCTCGTCGGTCAGATGGAGAACAACCGGCGCCATTCCCCGAAAGTAAACATGCCTGTGCCTTCAGGCAGGGAATAACGACATTTAATTTACAACGATGCATTTTGCCGGCTGTACATATATACTGAAAGAGTTATGGCATTTGAAAAAAGGGCTCTATTAAATTTGGCAGTCGTTTTCCGCGGCAGGTGCTTGTTTTCCCCGCGGGAGTCCGGCACCCTTCGCTCTGGACGATCGAGTGGTAAAAATACCATTACGTTTAACAGGGCAAAAAAATAAAAGAGAGTGGAATTCGTGAAAATAGCTGTTTTTGATTCCGGGATCGGCGGCATCACCGTGCTTCACCAGGCGATGAAACTGCTGCCCGACGAAGATTATATCTTTTTTGCCGATACGGCACATGTTCCTTATGGCGAGAAGCCCAAAGAGGAAGTCAGGGGCTTTGTGATGGATGCAGCCGATTTTCTGAATCAGCAGCATCTTAAGGCACTAGTGGTGGCCTGCAACACAGCGACCAGTGTCGCGATTGACGATTTGCGGGCGAAGTATGCATTCCCGGTCCTCGGCATCGAACCGGCGGTGAAACCGGCTGTCCGGGAGAGCGAGGAACGAGGGAAGAAAGTTTTGGTGACGGCGACACGACTGACACTGAGTGAAGCGAAATATCACCACCTTGTCGAACGTCTTGACAAAAACGACCGGGTTGACGGTCTGCCGCTTCCCGGCCTCGTCACCCTTGCTGAAAAATTTGATTTTGACCGTAACCATGTCATTCCCTACCTTAAGGAACAACTCGCCGGATTCGACGTCACAGAATATGGGACGGTCGTCCTCGGCTGTACGCATTTTCCTTTTTTCAGGGACAGTTTCAGGGAACTGTTTCCTGAAGGTACGGATATTATCGACGGCGGTCCGGGCACAGCACGCAATCTTAAACGCATCCTTGCCGGCCGTCATCAGACCGGCGGCGGGACGGGCCATGTGACTTATTATCGGTCGGGCGTCGAGGTCGCGGATCAGGAGACGCTGGTTCACTATCAGCACCTGCTCGACAGACTGGACAGGCTGGAAAAATAACGATGGGACCGGAGAAGCCGGGTGCCCGTTCCGGATACATGCCGGGCTGGTTAACCGGCGTTCATTCCGCAAACCAGGCGGCCCATAAAGCCAACGTTTGAGAACTCAATGACTTCACGGTTAATCCCCCGGCAGTCACGCAGAATCAGCGTTTGTGGGGTGAGTAAGCGGGAGATGCCGGCAAAGATCCGGCCATCGTTCATTCTGACAACGATCCGGTCTCCGTCGGCGTATATTTTTCGCTGCTCGATGATCCATACTGGAAAGGCCTGTACGCCGACAAAATCGATGATGTTTGCTCCGGCAGTACGGAAAGCCAGTGTTCCCGGCACCGGTTTTCGGCCAGGATCCATCGGATAGTCATGCAGAGTGACGGTTAATGTCTGATTGTATTGATGGATTTGCGTCAGATCTTCGATAAAGGGAATTTCAACAAAATGAATCGGTTTAGATGTAATCGTAAAAACCTCCGGGTGAAGCATACTGATTAAAAAATTATTTTCATAATAACATAATCGGCAAAATCGTGTCGTTTTTAAACATCATCCGGCGTGACGATATTTTTATTCCGCGGACGCGAATAAAATCGCCCGCCTGCAGGTCTATTCATTCCGAGGGCTCGTATACATGAGAGTACAAACCCAATCGGGAGGGCAAATATGATGAGGTATCGTCGATTTACCTGCAGTGCCGTAATTCTGGTATTTCTTTTGTCTGCTTCGCTGCTTGCCGGCTGCGGCGGTGCGGACACCCAGAAACCGGACAGCCTGAGTTATGTTAAAAGCAAATCGGATCTTCAGAAAGCGTCAAAGGCGACCACCTATATTCAGCGGCAGCTGTACTTGTCCAATGCGACAGGTGTGCTGATTCCCCAGGCAGTCGGACTGCCCGAGACGAAGGATGCCATCCGGCAGACCCTGCAATATCTGGTCAAGGACGGTCCGGTCACCGATCTCCTGCCCAATGGATTTCAGGCGGTGCTCCCGCCGGATACGGAAGTGACACATACGTCGCTAGATGCAAGGGGAAACCTGACGGCCGATTTTTCTAAAGAACTGATCGGCACCGGAGCGGACAGGCAGCAGATCCTTCAGTCGATTGTCTGGACAGCCACACAGTTTGATCAGGTGAAGTCAGTCACCGTCCGGATTGCTGCCGGAAAAGGTGCGTCGGGCGGATCCGCCGGGGCTGCTCAGGTGGTCGGCCGCGAATTGACCCGAGCGGATGGCATTAATCCCGTCTTCGGTTCACTGGCCGATGTCACCGGGAGCAGTCAGCAGACGGTCTACTATCTTGCGGCAGATAAAGGGAAAACCTATGAGGTGCCGGTCACCGTCAGAATTGCTGATCAGGGAGATATCCTGTCGGGGCTGGTTGCGGCGCTGATTCATGAACCTGCTTCAAGCGATTTCATTTCGCCGTTTAACCCGGATACAAAGCTGGTTGAAAAACCGACGATCAGCGACGGTGTCGTGCGGCTGCATTTTAATAATGCCATTTTTGACAGCCCGAAGGCAAAAAAAATCAGTGATCAGGCGCTACGCAGTCTCGTTCTGACCCTGACCGGCGAGCCGGGAATCCGTCAGGTCGCTATCAAGGTCGGCAATTCGGAGCGCATCCTGCTTGAATCCGGGAAAGTTATTTCCGGACCGGTATCCCGGAAAATGGTGGACGCAACAGGTTTATAATACCGTTTTAAAATTATGGTATAGTAAAAGAGCAGCGGCATGCTGTTCTTTTTTAATGGAACAATCCATGGGCTGCGAATCATCTCTGAAATACAGTTCATAAATGACGAGGCAGGCACTTTAAAGTGAATCAAGTTTCAGATATACAGCGGAGGAATCGAGCAATGAGACCAGACGGAAGAAACAGTGACGAGCTTCGCGCCGTTAAAATACAACCGGATTTTATTATTCATCCGGAAGGGTCGGTTCTGATATCGATCGGCCGGACAAAAGTCATCTGCAATGCAAGTATTGAGGATCGTGTGCCGCCGTTTATGCGCGGACAGAAGAAGGGCTGGATTACAGCGGAATATTCAATGCTGCCGCGGGCCACTCCGGAACGGACGATGCGTGAGTCTTCAAGAGGGCGGGTTGCCGGCCGGACGATGGAGATCCAGCGTCTGATCGGGCGCGCCCTGCGATCGGTCGTTGATTTGAGCGCCATCGGTGAGCGGACGATCTGGATTGACTGCGACGTCATTCAGGCGGACGGCGGGACGCGCACCGCTTCAATTACCGGAGCCTTCGTGGCGATGGTGCTGGCCTTTAATACGGCGATGGACAGAAAAATGATCGACAAGCTTCCGGTTTCAACCTACCTGGCAGCGACATCGGTCGGGATTCATCCGCAGTTCGGTCCGGTCCTTGATCTGTGCTATCAGGAGGATTCGACAACCGACGTGGATATGAACATTGTCATGAACGGCGAAGGACGTTTTGTCGAGATTCAGGGGACCGGAGAAGAGGCCACTTTCAGTGATGAAGAGCTGGCTGAACTGCTCCGGCTCGCGAAGAAGGGCATCCGTGAACTGATTCACGCCGAACAGGCGGTCATCGGGACTATTCTGACCAAAAACAAGGTGGGGATCGACAGATGACTCAGGTACTGATTGCGTCGAATAACCAGGGGAAGATAAAAGAAATCAAGGAACTCCTCGAGGACTTCGATGTCAACATCCGTTCCCTGAAGGACCTGAACATCGTCATTGATGTGCCGGAAACAGGGAAGACCTTTAAGGAAAACGCAGCATTGAAAGCAGAAGCCTTGTCCAAAGAGACGCATTTGATCACCATTGCCGACGACTCGGGACTGTCGGTCGACGCACTGCACGGGGAACCCGGCATTTACTCAGCACGTTATTCCGGACCCGAAAAGGACAGCGAACGGAATATTGATAAACTGCTCGGAAACCTGAAGGGCGTACCGACGGATCGGCGTACAGCACATTTCAGCTGTACGCTGGCACTCAGCATTCCCGGTACGCCGACCCGTTTTGCGGTCGGACGCTGCGACGGTGTCATTACGACGGAACGGCGCGGTGCCGACGGATTCGGCTATGATCCGGTCTTTCTTGTTCCGGATGAGAAGGAAACATTCGCTGAAATGGGTGAAGCGAAGAAGAACCGGATCAGCCATCGTGCACGGGCATTGCAGGAATTACGCCGAAAATGGCCAGAATGGGTAGGGAAAAGAAAATGAAATGGCTGATTGTCAGTGACACACACGGAATGAAGCGCGAACTGGCTGTGCTCAGAGCACGATATCAGGGGAAAGTCGAAGCATTGATCCATTGCGGGGATTCGGAACTCAAACCGGACAGTCCGGAACTGAAGGGTTATCTGACGGTTGAGGGCAACTGCGATTTTCCCGGACGTTTTCCGGATGAGATCGTGAAACAGTCCGGGCCGCTGAAATTTCTGGTGGCACACGGTCATCTGCTTGGCGTCCGGCAGTCGCCGGCCAGAATTTGCTACCGGGGACTTGAGGTGAAGGCAGACATCATCTGCTACGGCCATACGCACTTTGCCGGTTCCTTTAAAGAAGCAGGCATGATCGGCATCAACCCGGGAAGTCTGCGTCTGCCGAGAAATTATCAGGAGGGGACGTATGTCGTCCTTGAGCTTAGTGCGGACGAGAAGCAGGCAGCTGTCCGTTATTATAACTTCAAAGGTGAGCCGGTTCCCCAATTTTCAAAGGTGTATTCCCGGGGGCAATGAGCGGTTGACCGGGTCCTCCGGCAGCTAATCCCGGCTTACGGCGCTGCCGGGTGAATGGATGGAATGAATTTCAGAATATATGGGAAAACTGCCTGATAAAAGTGGGTTGGCTTGAGTCGATCCACAGTCACCGAGGGTGGTTTTTTTGGAAGGAAATTTTTTTAAGGGAGCAGCCTGGGCGACGGCGATCTGCCTGCCGTTCTGGGCGATCGTTATCGCAATGATACTGAGGTTTTGATTCGGCGACTCATTTTCAGCATTCTGAACCGAATCGGCGGGCTCCATCGTATATATTGCTGGGATTGTTCAGCTTGAAACAATCCTTTTAATCTCGAATCAGGCAAGACCCCCCTAATTCAGGACCCGAAGAAGGTCCTGCTTTTTTAATTTCATCAATGAAAATGCAGAACAGGGAAAAAGATTTCCTCCGGCAGGCAAAAGCATTGAATCAATCAACAGATTCAGGATATAATATAGATGTGGAAGCGATTACATTTTATTTCATTTCCACGATAGGAGTGAGACAGAGATGACAGCAGTAGGTGTGTTTGGCACAATTGTTATGATTCTTCCGGTGGTAGGGATTATTTGGTGGGATACGAAACTCAAGAAGCAGCGGGGCTACTGATGCTGCAGATCGGAACAGTTCTTCAGCCGGTCTTTTTTGACCGGCCGTACATAATGATGACTCCTCCCTGACTGATGCAGAAACGCTGCCGCGGCCGGGGATTTATTTTTAAGATGCCGTTAAAACCCGGCTGCAGTTTTCCGCTGCAGGTGCACTGTTTGCCGCGTATCAGCCGCAGAACCGATTTGATCCGGAATTCAACCATCAATCTGCTTCCATTTGGATACGGTTGCCTCCTTGATCCCGCTGCATTTATTCAGATAACGGGCGAGAACAAAGAAATAGTCGGAGAGCCGGTTGATGAACAGATAGCTTTGAGGGATCTTCTGATCGGCTTCGCTTAAAAAAGTGACAAAGTCCCGTTCACAGCGCCGCGTCACCGATCGTGTGACCTGCGCATAAGCGGCCGGCATCGTGCCGCTGTATAAAATAAACTCCGTCAGCGGATCATTCTGCCCGTCAAGCCGGTCGATCCGGGATTCCAGTGCGGCAACACAGGACGAATCAATATAAAGCCTGGAAAAAGCCGAACTGACTTCGATACCGATATGGTAAAGCACGTTCTGTATCCAGACCAGATCCTCTTGTTCTTCTGAACGGTTGTTCCGGCTGCCGATCAGTGTGATCAGGTAACCGGCAGATGCCGACACTTCGTCAAGACTCCCGTTCAACTGAATCAGCGGGCTGTTTTTCAAAGGCTGGGAACCGTTTAAGGTTAGTGTCCTCCCGGCGTCACCGTGTCCGGTATAAATTTTCATTGACGTTTCCTCCATAGCCCCGCGGGCAAAAAAATTTTACTGAATCATTCGCATTATAGCATATTAAAAATCGCTTGCAGGCACCGAAACCCTCCGGAGCTTCCGGAGGGTTCTGATGGCTTCCCATACACTTATTCGTCGTATCAACGCTGCAGTTCAGGCTGCTGGAGTGTACCGTTATTGTTGACCAGTTTCATGATCAGGCGCGCGATGGTTTTTTGTTCCTCGGTATCGGCAACGTGCCAAAGATCGGCAAGCATCCGCTGCTGTTCATTTTTCGGGTCGACGTGATCGGAGAGATAGCCGCCGATTTTCGTGGCAAAATCATTGATGATCTCCGAACTGGCGCCGATGTTTTCTGCCCGGTGCATCTGGTCGGCCAGAAAATCTTTCCACTGATCCCAATTGCTCATGACAGACATCGTCGAATCTCCTCCTTTTTTAAAGCATCGTTAATTTTCCTCAATCGGCTGAAAATCATGCATCGGCCACTCATCAATTTCTAATCGTGGTTTCACAAATTTTTAAACTTGCCCGGTTATACTGAACAGGAAAGACGGGTGAGACATATGAACAGCACATCCAGTGAAACATTTGCCAAAGCACTGACCTTTCTGTTGCCGGCGTTGACCGTTGTGACGGCCATTGTCATGCTCGCATTCGCCGGCTGAATCAGGGCTCATTGAATGATGCGGCCGGCGGCTGATCATAGTTCTGCCGATGGTGCAGTGTATAGCCGGACAGGATTTTCTTTGCGCGGTGATGCGACAGATTGAAGGATTGCCATGGCTCCGGAGCGGATAGGCTCTGATTCCGGAAATAGAGCATATTTTCCATGCGACCGGAGACAGACAGATCCTTTACATGCAGCAGGCGGACGCTGCCGGCAACGGCATCATCAGATAGCGTGGAGAGATAGCTGACGTCGATTTTTCCGGTCAGCTGGTAGCGCTCAATGTTGTATTTTGTAATCAGCTGGTCGATGTTCACATAGTTGATCGTAACATAAGCCGCGATCGCAGTGACCAGATAATATTTATACAGGGGCACTTTCTTCTTCCAGATTTTCCAGAAAGTCAGAATAAACAGGACAAAGAGAAAGATCATGAACGCATGCGTCAGCAGGCGAAGATAGGTGTAGCCATAGGCCTGTTCATACAGCGCCATTCTGAAGAAAGCAGAAAGCAGCATGACCAGCGTGCAGACGACAAGCAGCGATTCGAACAGGCGGACGGCCCTGCCGATCAGCCGTCCGCTCTCCTTAATCAGATAGATCAGCGTCAGGAGCACGCTGAAATTGATCAGCGTCACAACGATCAGTTCAAAGAATCCTCTCCGGGCATATCCGGCATAAGAAAAATGTGCCGGGAGCGCTATTGCGGGTCCGCCGAACAGATAGGAAAACTGAATCAACGTAAAGAGCACATAAATTGCATCGATGAGGCTGAGCAGAGTGACCGCGATGACGGGGTCGATCCGCGGCTTCGGCCCGGACGCGCCAAAACGCTGGATTCGTGATTCGTTTTCCGGCTTCGGCCGCATCAGACTCCAGATATAGCTGAACAGAACCACGGCGACAATACCTGCCAGTACAATCCGGCCGACGAATGTGTTCCAGGGGATCTTTGCCAGCAGCATGGGGATCTGGCCGAACAAGTGACCGAAGACTTCATCCGCCGAAGCCAGCAGGGACAGGATCAGCGCGAGCAGCGGAAGGGTAATCAGGATACCGATAATCACTTTCAGCAGGGTACTGTCTTTTTTAATCCGCGATTTGGTGAGCAGCCCCTTTGATAACAGAACGAAAGGCACCGTCACATAAGCAAACGGCCTGTAGAAGAAACTGTAAATCAGGTCATTAAGAAAGGATACGCTGTGCCAGCGCCGCGTGGCCCTGTCGGTCACAAGCAGGGTCTGCACCACAACCAGGAAGGGAACGGCAACAAAATTCAGCACGTAGAAAATCATGTTGGAGAAAAATAAATAGGTCAGCGACAGCAGAAAAATCGGGATCAGCAGCAGCCAGCCGAAGCTGAGCCGGACCTGAATCCGGTTTCGGAAATTCCAGAAAAACAGACTGTAGAATGCAGCGACAAAAATCGGATAAGAGACACCCAGCATCCTATCATAGAACAGGATGTCGACAAGCACACCAAGCAAAATGGTGCTCAACAGCAGCGTACGGCTTTTTTTCATCGAGTGAAAAGGATGATTATTTTTCATCTATCTCCGCTCCTTTTTAAACTGTTTTGCCGGCTCATGGGCCGATGGAGCAACATATTCGAGCAGATCTCCGGGCTGGCAGTCAAGAGCATGGCAGATCGCTTCCAGAGTGGAAAAACGGATTGCCTTTGCCTTGTTGTTTTTCAGAATCGACAGATTGGCCGGTGTAATGCCGACGCTTTCGGCAAGTTCCGAGGCGCTGATTTTCTTTTGTGCCATGACCACGTCAAGATTCACAATAATCGACATATTGCACCCCTCAAATCGTTAGATCGTTTTCTTCTTTAACAATTACCGCCTGCCGGAATACTTCTGCAAGGATGATCGAAAAAAATCCGGCAATGACAAAGACCATGACGAGAATGACAGTCAGAAAGGAATTAAAAAAAATCATCTTGACGATATAGCCGGCGGCAATCAGGAACGATGCCACGGCTATTTTTCTGAGACTATGGACATTATCCCACTGGAACGGGTCATGTCGGTTCAGTGTCCGGAAAATCCGGATCAGTTCATAAACAATCGTCAATGCAAATAAACCGGTAATCGCAAAGAAGGCCAGCAGAAACGCATAGTTCTCTGACGATTCGTAGGGCAGTACGTTCATGTACCATTTAACCGACCAGGGCAGGCTGACAAAAATGACGGCGCCCCCGAGCAAAATCAGATGCAGCAGCCCGTTGACGAGTCCGGAAAGCCCGTTTTGATCCAATATCTTCATCTGCACTCACCTCTCCATTAAATTCCAGAAAGAGTATACCATATTATATATCGAAAAACAGTATAAAATTATCGATAAACGATAAATAAATATTGATTAGCAGAAAAATAAGTTCGTTATTCGGATCGTGGAGCAATTACGGACGGACGAAAAAGGCACCCGGGTGCGCGGGTGCCTTGATTCTGGAGGAGGTACTGAAGGTTTCAGGCGGCAGAGCGGATGTGTTCGCTTAATAAATGAAAGCCGTACCGACAATAATCAGGAGAATGAACAGAACGACAATCAGTGCAAAGCTGTTCCCGTGGCTGTAGCCACCACCATCATAGCTCAAAAGTGACACCTCCTCGTTGCGTGATACGGTATTATATGGCCGTAAGAGGGTCGATGAACGGGACAAATCACTCAATTCGCCATAACTTAGCCAACATAGCAGGTAACAGGCTCAGATACGGTCGATCAAATGGGCGTCATCGTGACGCGGTGAATTGACATCCCTGGAGACCTCATAGGCTTCCATTTCTTTACTGGCATACGGCTTCAGAAAGAGGCTCAGCTGCTCGCTTTGCTGAACGGACGGATCAATCCATTTCTGTTCATCTTCTTTTCTGAGTATTACCGGCATCCGGTTGTGAATCGGGGCCATCAGCGCATTGGCATCCGTTGTGATAATCGCAGCCGAATGGGTGACTCCGCCCTCAGGGGACCGCCATGCTTCCCAGAGTCCGGCCATGGCAAACAAGTCGCCGCTTTTCAGTTTAAAACGAAAGGGCCGCTTGTTTTTTGGATTGTCATGGGTCCATTCATAGAAACTGTCGGCGATAATCAGACAGCGATGTTTTCGGAATGCTTTTTGAAAGCTGGGTTTGTCGGCGACCGACTCGGCCCGTGCATTGATCAGTTTGTAGCCGATTTTCGGATCTTTTGCCCAGGGCGGAATCAGTCCCCATTTTAAATCGCCGAGCCGATTCTGCGAGCCGTCACTGACTACGGCCATGATCTTCTGGCCGGGAGCGACATTGTAGCTCTGCCGGAATTCGAATTTCGGTGCACTGCGCTTAATAGCGAACCGATAAATGACGTATTCATAAGGGGCGATAATTGTGAACCTGCCGCACACTGCACTCACCTCGGATTGCAAGAGTCATTTCCATGATCAAAAAATGATATCCACTTCAGCATTTTTCCAGATATCGGCGAGCCGCTTTCCTTGAATCCGGTGCTGCGTGAAAAGGGCTTCACCGGATTGATAATCCATCCATAAGCCGTGATGGGTGATTTCTTTAGCGTTGCCCAGATGGGTGATCGAATACGTCTCGCCCTGATAGGTGAAGTCCAGTTCTCTGCCCTGGTCGATCAGTTGAATTGCCTGGTTGACCGATATATCGTTCACATTACTCACCGTCTCTTTCAGACTGCATTGATGCAGCGTCTTACACTTTAAATTGTATAAGAGACAGACCGGATGTCAACTGTCCGGAAGTTCAGCTGAGTCCGGGCATACAGACAAAGCGTGTATGAACGGTCCATACACGCTTCGTCCGATTTGGCTGCCATACCCGGTTAAATCCAGAAGAACGGAAAAATAAATGGTGAGAAGAAGGGCGGGGCGAAAAAAGGAAAAGGGAACCGAAAGGGCGTGAATCGAAAAAATCCGGGAAAACGCCCAAACTGCCGGCTGTCGTCATCTCTCGGTAAGGCATTTTTTTCAACAATAAGCAGAGTGACCGCTTCATGATCTGCACCGAGAATGATCCCCTCAATAATCCTTCCGTCCTTTAAATGACCGGTAACATAATGATTCTGGTATTTTTCAGCCAATGCTTTGAGCTGTCTGTGATCCGGAAGCATTGCCGGGTTCCCCTGCATCGCATTGTTCACCGGATGGTTCGCCGCATTATTCGGCGCACGGTACGATTCGTCGTTATCATACTGATAGGCATCCTGATCCATTACTGCATTCCTCCCTTGCAAGAACAGGGTATTCAACCAGGGAGGAATGCGTTCCCTTCTCCGGACGTAAAGGTTCCGGGCGGAAAGGCAGTCCAAAGGTAGCCGGTCAGGCTGTCGGTGAATATGCTGTAGAGAGAAACATACCAGTCGGCCATGGATCATGATTCATAGTGAGGCGATGAACCATGAAAATCGGGGAATGGGTCCATACGAAATATTTGGGGAAACATCATTGCATCGGATTTATTACGGCTTTGTATCCCGGCTTTCAGCGCTGTAAACTGCGGGTGACGCAGTGTGACCGATATCCGGGTATGAAGTGGCTTGAAATTTCTTATGATGATGTGATCGGCGAGAAGGGCTATCGCTTCTCCCCGGGCGAGATCGACAGCATGATCGATCTGGCGCTGGCCACCCGTGACAGAAACTGGTTCGAGAATCTGATGGTCCTGCGCTCTGTCCGGGGGCGATCCTGAAAGCTGATAAAAAATCCACGTGAAGCCAATGACAGCGATACCGCCGGTCATTGATCCGTGGATTGTTTTTTGATGGAAATTTTGATTACCGGCGTTCCGGATGAAGTGAAACAATAACCGCTTTACGGCACGGGATCAAGAACGATATTCCGCGTAGCGACGGTATTAATAAAATCAAGGTCATGGTCGACGATGAGCATCGTCGGCCGGACCTCAGAGATGACCTGCCGGATCTGCTCACGGGTGATGACGTCCAGATAATTCAGCGGTTCATCCCAGATATACAGCTGTGCCGGCTCACAGAGCGATCGGGCCAGAGCCAGTTTCCGCTTCTGTCCCATACTCATCTTTTCGATCCGGTCATGGAACAGATCGCGTTCAAAACCCAGTTTCCTCAAGATCGTCAGCAGCAGCGTATAGGGTACATGACGTTCCTCAACGAAGTTTTCAATCGTCCCTGAGAGGCCGGCAAAATTCTGCGGTAAATAAGAGAACCGCACGCCGCGGTGCACCCGGGCAACACCGCTGCGGATCAACGGGCTTTGCCGGTGATCAAGGAGTGCGCGAATCAATGTTGATTTTCCTGCACCGTTGACCCCGGTCAGTGCGATCCGCTCACCGGTTTTCAACGTGAAACTCAAAGGGCGGTTCAGTGCCTGCCCGTTCTGCTCAAGCACGAGATCTTCAACGGTGATCAGCGTCTGTCCGGTTCTTGCCGGTTGATAGGGCAAGGTTAACGGCGCCCTATCATCAACATTGTTCAGCAGTTTTCGCTTGTCGCTGATGGCTTTATGGCTGCGCTTTTCCAGCGATACCGAGCGTTTCATGACTTTTGCCGCCCGGTGTCCGACAAAACCGCGATCGATATCACTGTGATCGCTGCGTCCGGTCCCTGCGTATTTTCCGCGCTCGGCGTTTCTCGACCACTGTTCCTTCTGACGCGACGCCTTTTCCAGACGCTTGATTTCAGACTTCAATTCCGCGTTTTCCCGCTGTTCCAGCGCGTCCTGACGGGCTTTCGCGGTAAACCATGTGTCAAAATTTCCGTTATAGACCGAGATGCCGGCGCGATCAAGTGAGATGACGTGGTCGATGATCTGATTCAGAAAGTGCCGGTCATGACTGACTACGATGAATCCCTTCTTCTGCCGCAGATAGCCGGCCACACGATTACGCCCGGTCTGGTCCAGATGGTTTGTGGGTTCATCAATCAGCTGAAAGTGCCGGTCATCGATAAACAGCGCGGCCAGCAGGATCTTCGTCTGTTCGCCGGGGCTCAGCGCGTTAAACGGGCGGTACAGTACACCGGCGTCCATGTCCAGACGCGTCAGTTCCCGTTCAGCCTTCCAGACTTCATTTTCAGCAACCTGACCTGTATCGATTAAGACGTTCCGTGTCATTTGCGCCGGATCCTGAATCGGCAGCGGAAAATAGGAGAATTTCAGATTCGTTTCGATCATCCCAGAATAAGTCAGCTGGTGCTGCAAGAGTCGAAGCAGCGTGGTCTTCCCGCGGCCATTGCGGCCGATCAGGCCGAGCCGCCAGCTTTCATCAATCTGCAGGGTGACATCGTCAAAAAGCGGTTTTTCCATTGTCTCATAGCGAAAAGTTAAGTGACGTATTTGAATGGTTCCCATGTTCTCACCTCATATTTATTTGATGAGGCCGGAAAGGGCTGCTTCATGAAAGCGGTAATGAGCGTACAAAAAAGCAGGCACCGAATCGGCGTCTGCCGGCCATACATATGGGAAGACTCAATACTGAAGAAATGCTGAAGCAAAACCTCAGCCTCCCCGTACTGGAACCTTGTATGGATTGAAAAATGACAGCAAACCGTTCATGAAGACAGCCGGAAGAAGAAATTGTCCTGCATTCCGGCCTGTATTCAATTAATGACGGTTTGCTTTTTTCAACCCCATACACATCCCTTCCGTTTATTCTGATTTCATTATACGCAAGGAACCGGAAGAAGGGCAAATGGAACACGTACAGCGTGTGGAGCCCCGCATTAAGTCCGGTGAATCCATGACCCCAATGTTCCTGCACCGCAGACATGTCCCCTTCCGACTGATATACTGAATCTGGCTGATATATTCTCAGATCGGCTGATAAATCCTGAAATCGGCTGATATTCACGGATTGACGGCGTGTGATCGGCCTTTTACAATAATAAGGCAAAAAACATGGGAGAGATGGGTCAGAAAATGAAGAAAGATCATCAGGAAGTGCTGAAACAGGATACATTTTTAAGTTCGCTGGTCATGCTGGCGAACAGCGGTATGGAGACCGGGATCACACTGAATGTGAGCGGTACGGTGATTTCCGGTATGCTCATTTCCGGCGAGACTTATTTTAAAGAACTGGCGGCTCAATTTGCCTCATTACCGCAGACCGAATTCATTGAAACATTAATCCGCACATTAAACACGAACGCCGACCGTTTTAAAAAGAGCATTGAAGCGGACAGAAAGAATCAGACGATCAGGCCGCCGCACTATCTTCACCTTAGAGATTGCTGCTTTCTGAACACGGATCGCAAGAATTCTACCCAAAGACAATTATGGCGAGGACTGCTCACCAGTGTTGATGGGTTCTCAGTCGGAGTTGCCGAAACAGATCGATAAAGTCTCTGACTTCATTCATACACATTTCTAAGTTTCACACGCCTTTTTAAGTAAAAATTAAGCATGACCGATTAGTATCATGGATGAAGCTTAATCACAGCTTTCTCCTGATGCGGTGCTTAGGACCGCATATCTTGAATTTTTCAGGCAAGCCTCCCCTTTGAGCCTCTTCAACGTCACGACTTCCATGCCTGAATCCGTGAAGGATGGGAACAGGTAAAAGAAAAGAAATGGTGAAAAAGAATCCCATTTCAAGATGTCATCGCCTATTTAAATTTCTTGAGGTATTTCCGGAATAGTGATGAGAGTGAGGGTTGGCGCCGCTAATAGTAGTCGTACCCCTAAACTCGTGGTAATGACCTCCGCCTGGAATTGGAATGGCTGGACCTGTTACACCTCTAATCTCATGACGGTGACCATCGTCGACAGAAGTAAAAGTAAAATACCTATGTGTATGAGGAATCCCGCTCGGAGCCGGTTCGGTCGTGCCGGCATAATGGTGAGCGTGCCCGATCTCAAAAGAGGTGACCCCGCGAAATTCGTGAACATGAACTTGCCGGCCATCCCAACTCGTTATAAAAAGTTGATGAGAATGAAGTGGGTCTGAATCATCAGATTGGAACACGAAACCAGTAACAGGGATATCCATTTATTACGCCTCATTTTCACGTGGGATTTTGAAACAGTAATTCATATTCAAAAGGAATCGATCTAGAACAGTGCCAAAAATTTAATCAGATGCTAAAAAGGGCATCCATTTTTTATAAAAAAGAGCAGAAAAATAATATTCTGCCCCATTTCTGCTCCACGATCATCTTATTTATCATTAATATAATCTGTAAATATAATAAAAAGCCTTGAACACCAAGGCTTTTCGCTATGCCCAAGCAGGGATTCGAACCCTGGACCCACGGCTTAGAAGGCCGTTGCTCTATCCAGCTGAGCTACTTGGACAATTGATTCTATCGATCTCAAATGACGACCTTTATATTTTAGAGGTTCAGTTTTCTCCTGTCAATGCCTGTAAGGGGCAAAAGATAAGCGGAACGGTTGCGGAAACTTCGAAAAACCGTCTTAATCAGCAGTTTTCCTGCTCTGTCCGGATAACTTTTTAAAGGAAACAATCAGGATAATCATTCCGATGATGATCAGTCCCAGCGCAAGCAGAAAGGCGTGCATGAAAAAGGTCTCCGGCAGGATCGTGATGACGGGATCGGTTGCCGCATCGAAGATCCAGTAATTATTCCGGAAAAAGATTTTATGAAAAAGAATAAACGAATCGTTAAAGTCGAGCAGAAAGGCGATCAGCGGTACCGCTGTGAACAGGCCCATAGCGGTCGCGGCGATTTTTAAAAAGTAATAGTCTTTGTTCCTGAACTTGTAAATGATTCCGGTGATACTGATGATACCGGCCACGGCAAACAGAAGATCAACGAAGACAAACAGCCTTTTGACGTCTTCAAAATGAATGCGCCCGTGAACGGAGTAGGTGAGGGATGGCAGGTGAAAGGTCTGGGGCAGCGGGTTGAGTAAGTACTGGATCATGTAGTTGTAATTTTCAATAATCCGTGAGTAGCTGAGACCGGTTTGCGCCGTGAGCTTCAGGTAGCGAACGTCAAAATAGTAAAGCGGTGTGAACAGCAGCGTCAGCAGGACGGACAGAGCAATCACGAACAAGGCGAGCGACAGGGCAATGACGAGCTGAACGATGTGATAGCGGGAAAAGTTCAATCAGGACACATCCAATGCTTGGTATTTGGCCTTCAGGACAATATATTTATCATATCAGACAGGGTGGGAAACAGGCAGGAAACTGCCTTCTTTTTTATGAATCCTCTTGAACTTATCTGTTGATTTCCGCTGCAGGCGCCTGGCTGTGACCGATTGCGTGCAAAGCGGAACGGCTCAAGTCTATAATGGCAGTGGAAAGACCTTTCTTTCAAAAGCAGGAATCTATAAACGGGGTGATCTGTTTTGGACAAGTTTACGTTTCATAATCCGACAAAACTGATTTTCGGGAAAGGACAGCTGGAACAGCTGAAAAATGAGATCCCGAAATATGGACGAAGGGTGCTGCTGGTCTATGGCGGCGGCAGCATCAAACGGACCGGTCTCTATGATCAGGTGCGCGGGATTCTTGACGGGCTGCATGCCGAAGTTTCCGAACTGTCCGGAGTAGAACCCAATCCGCGCCTGACCACCGTGAAACGCGGAATCGACATCGTGGCCACAAAGGACATTCAGTTTCTTCTGGCTGTCGGCGGCGGTAGTGTTATCGATTGCACGAAAGCGATCGCCGTCGGCGCCAGATTTGACGGCGATCCGTGGGATCTCGTGACACGTAAGAAACCCGTGCACGACGCATTGCCCTTCGGTGTTGTCCTGACGCTGGCGGCAACCGGTTCGGAAATGAATCCGAACTCGGTCATTACGAACTGGGATACGCATGAGAAGTACGGCTGGAACAGTCCCTATTCTTACCCGGCCTTTTCGATTCTTGACCCGACATTCACTTTCTCTGTGCCGAAGAATCAGACGATCTACGGTATGGTCGATATGATGGCTCATGTATTTGAACACTATTTCCATCCGACCCCGCATACGCCGCTTCAGGACCGGCTCTGTGAGTCGATTCTGAAAACCGTGATCGAAACGGCACCGAAACTGGTCAATGATCTGCATAATTACGATCTGCGTGAGACGATTCTCTACTGCGGGACAATGGCGCTGAACGGTATGGTTTCAATGGGTTTCAACGGCGACTGGGCATCGCATAATATCGAGCACGCTGTTTCCGCCGTCTATGATATTCCGCACGGCGGCGGTCTGGCCATCCTGTTCCCAAACTGGATGAAGCACAATCTGGATGTCAATGTCGGCCGGTTTAAGCAAATGGCTGTCCGTGTTTTTGATGTCGATCCGAAAGGAAAATCGGATCGTGATGCGGCCCTTGAAGGGATCGAAGCATTGCGCCGTTTCTGGACGAGCATCGGGGCACCGAGCCGGCTGGCCGACTATGACATTGACGACAGCAAGCTGGATTTAATTGCCGACCGTGCGATGGCCCGGGGCGAATTCGGCCAGTTCAAGAAACTGAACAAAGAGGATACACTGGCGATTCTCCGCGCTTCCCTCTGATCTTTTGCCCGGGAAAAAGGGATATCATTCCTGATTCCGAGTCAGAATACATGTACCCGGCGTTTCCCGTTACGAGGACCGGAAGCGCCGGGATGTCTTTCCAGGACAATGAAAGCGGCTGCCCATCACGGGCGGCCGCTTTTAAATATATCCAAAAAATACCTGATTTCGGTATGGAAAAACGGATAATCAGGATACTAATGGCAGTTGCAGCCAGTAAAACATAACCGAATGAGGTGTCACTAACTCATGAATAGCATCGTCAAAAATCTCGATCTGTTTTCCCGGGGCATCTGGTTTCCCATTACAGCCGCCTGTTTTCTGATCCTGTTCGTCCTGTTCATGAAGAAAAAGTATCTGAATTGGACACAAATCTATGTCACCTATGGCATCATCGGTCTTACCGCCTGGATGCTGGATACGCTGACCGGCGTTTTTCTGGATCTGTATGATGTCGGGAAACCGAGCATTGGTCTGGCGGATTTTATCGCCTTTGCTTTCATCCCTTCATCTTTGTCGGTCATTTTTCTGAATTTCCGGACGAAAAGAAACAAGTGGCTGCTGACTGCGCTGTTTACACTGATCTCTCTGATCATCTACTGGGTCAGCGAGTGGGCCGGCTATTTCAAGGATAAAGGATGGAACAGTATCTATTCACTGATTGCATTTATCCTGGTTTATACACTTCTCCTGCCGCTGCACGGATGGATCATACGTCGGCCGGACCGTGAGAATAGATTCTGACGGAACGGATTCAGTCGGCCTGTACGGCGATGAGATCCCGGAACGCTATCTTCCAGGAAATGCCGGGCGGGTCACAGATCCGCAGAGGTTCGCCCGGTATGTCGGGCAGGGAAAGGTGTCCATGCACCGCCCGGATGAATCCGTCTTTATAATAGCGGACTGTGACCGCCCGCCCTTCTTCTGCGGCAATGCGCAGCATCCGGTTGATCTCTGCCATTTCCTGTTCGTCAAGCTGCGGCCGGTCCGTTTTCTGAAGCGTGTGCAGATGCTGACGCAACGCCTGGACATGTTCGGGAAGGATCATCCGGCTGGACTCCCAGCGCATATTCGACCCTTTCGTCAGTTTATTTGCTGTCATTTGAAATGACCTCCGATCTTGGCGGACCGCGTCCAGAGCTGACTGGAGGTTCGGAGCAGCGGCCCGCGGAATATGGCTGTTTTCCCGTACTTGCGTGAGATCGCGTCAACAGCGGCACTCAGTTTCTCCTTTTCTTCCAGTCGTCCGAACAGATCGAGCTGACAATTGTCTGCAGGCTGCAGAGCCGTCAGAGCTACTGAAGCGCTGCGCACCGGCAGCCGGTCCCAGCTCTCCATAAACAGCCGTTCGGCGGCCCGGTAGATATCCAGACCGAAGCTGGTGCAAAAGGGCAGTGTTGTCTGCCGCTGAAATCCGGTGTGGCGGTCGAAACTGCCGGATATGCCGACGGAAACGACACTGCCGGCATAGTTTTTGGCCCGTGCCCGGGCGGCGACTTCTTCGCTCAGTTCGAGCAGAACGCCGCGGATATCGGCCGCATCGGCAAAATCATAGGGCAGTGTCATGTGGTGGCCGACTGCTTTCTGCGTCCTGAATGTACTGCCGGAAACCGGAGAAGTATCCATTCCATGTGCCGTCATCCACAGCAGTTCGCCGTTGATGCCCCATCGCCTGCGAAGCTGTTCCGGCGGATAGTGGGCCAGATGGCCGATTTTTCGGATCCCCATGCCGATCAGATGCTGCTCCATCCGGTGGCCCACACCGAACAATTCACCGACCGGCAGCGGCCAGAGTTTGTTTTCAATGTTTTTCTGATTAAGTTCGGCGATGCCACTCATATTTTTTTTACCAAAATGATCGCAGGCCATTTTGGCAAGGACTTTATTCGGTCCCATGCCGATCCGGGCGCGGATGTGTGTCGTATTCATGATCTCATCCTGGATAGCGCGGGCCAGTGCGGCCGGTGACGCATAGAAATGCAGGCTCCCGGTCACATCAATAAATTGTTCGTCGATCGAATAGGGTTCCACCTGATCTGTATAGTGTTCCAGAATCCGGGTGATCTGCAGGGACACGTCAATATAATGCTGCATCCGCGGCCGGATAATGACCGCCTGCGGGCATTTGATTCGTGCCCGGCCGAGCGGCTCCGCCGTAGATACACCCTGGCTTTTGGCAATGCGGCAGGCGGCCAGCACGATGCCGCTGCGCTGTTCCGGATCGCCGGCAACAATCAGCGGCCGGTCCCTGAATTCCGGATGATCCGCCTTCTCACAGGATGCGTAGAAGGTTTCCATATCGACAAGAAAAATCATGCGGTTCATCGCCCGTCACCTCTCAGCTTATTCTGATCTTATTATACACGAATATATGTTCGATATCACATGATCATCAAAACAGGAAACACATGCGTTCTGTCCGCTCAATCAGGGAAACAGGAGACGGAGAACCTGCGGCACGGAGGAATACGGCGATGCATTGCGAACGCGGGGTGAAACTGATATTCTAATCACAAAGACACATGGACGGGAATGGGAAAATGAAAAAAAGAGAAAAAAAGCCGGTTCCCGGCAACAAGATCATTTTGTTCCCCGATCTGGAGGCGCGGCTGCTGGACAAGGCAACGGGGCTGGTTACGGAGAAAAAATATAAGGAAGCCCGGTCTCTGTTTGGAAAAATGCTTGAACTGGACAGGGAGAACATGAAGGGTTTGTATGGATGGGCAGTCTGTTCGGTGGAACTAGGGGACTATTCGCTCGCCGAGGAGGCGGTGCGTCAGCTGCTGTCAATAAACACGCCTTATTACAATGATGTCTTTCGTCTCTATCTGACCATTCTGATCGAGAAAAAAGATTACCGTCAGGCACTCAGTGAAATTCGTCGTGCGAGCGGACGCAAGGGCCTTCCACCTGAATCCAGGGCATTTCTGCGCCAGATGAAGAAATTCTGTGAGCTGCGGCTGCGCGAACCATCGCGGGAAACCGGAAACCGGGCCGAACCGGAGCAGACTGCTTCGAGAGCGGACTGGAAGAGACTGGAGGCGGCGGATCCGAAGCAGCAGCTGCTGCTCATTCATGATGTCGGAGACCGGCTGACGAAGCGGGATCTGCCTCAGGTTGAGGCTTTCCTTCTTGATGAGCGCCAGAATCCGGAAATCAAGACGATGCTGCTTTGTGCCGTCAGGGAGAAACAACTGGCCGGCCAGATTGATGTCCGGAAGTTTGGCAAAGTGTATCATGTCGTCTTCGACAGTGAGTTCCTGCATAAAGGATTTACCGACCGGGTGGAACGGCAGATCCGGCAGGTTCTCAATTCACAGAACCCGACGCTGGCCGACCTGGCAGTCGATATGGAGCGCTTCTTTATGATGACCGTCTATCCGAAACCAATGGTCCCTTCATCGGTCAGTGTCTGGGCGGCAGCGTTTTCGGCACAGGCAGCGCATGCCGGCCAGATGAGTGAACAGGCAGAAGACATGCCGGAACTTTTTGATGTCCGCACCGACGCGTTCGAAGCAGCCTGTCGGGAGATTGCTGCCGTTACTGACGACGAAATACGCTGAATTTTTCCGGGATTCGTGTCTGATTTGCCTGATATGCCGACAATTTAAGGCAAACTGGTTTTTTCAGTATAATTCTTATGCTATAATAACAGAGCTGCATTATTTTAATGTACGTGAGAAAGACATTCCGGTCGCTGAAGGCAGGGCACAGCAGTCTGCTATCAGCAGCCGGCAGCTATAAAGTATGAAGATAGATGTTGGAGGTAAGCATAAATGACTGTAAAAGCAAGCTGGGAAAAGAAAGAAGGCAGTGAAGGCACACTGACTTTTGAAGTGGATGCCGACAGTTTCAATACGGCACTGGACAAGGCCTTCAGGAAAGTTGTCAAAAAGGTCAATGTACCTGGATTTCGTAAGGGCCGTGTGCCGCGTATTCTGTTTGAACAGCGTTTCGGCGTAGAAGCGCTGTATGAGGATGCCGTTGACTTTGTGCTTCCGGATGCATATTCCGAAGCCATTGATCAGACAGGCATCGAACCGGTGGATCGTCCTAAAGTCGATGTCAAGGAAATCGGCAAGGGAAAGAAGCTCGTGCTGACGGCCGACGTAACGGTTAAGCCTGAGGTAAAACTCGGTGCATATAAGGGGCTTGAAGTCGAAGAAAAGAGTACGGAAGTCACCGATGCCGATGTCGATCACGAAATCAAACATCTGCAGGAACGCTATGCCGAACTGGTCGTTAAGGACGACGGACAGGTTGAAAAAGGCGACACGGTTGTTCTCGATTTTGACGGCTATGTCGACGGCAAACAGTTTGAAGGCGGTAAAGCCGACAACTATTCGCTGGAAATCGGCTCCGGCTCGTTCATTCCGGGCTTTGAGGATCAGCTGATCGGCTTGAAGGTCAATGAGGAAAAGGACGTTGTCGTCACTTTCCCGAAGGACTATCATGCGGAAGACCTGAAGGGAAAAGAAGCAACCTTTAAAGTTAAGATCCATGAGATCAAGCAGAAGCAGCTTCCGGCACTCGATGATGAGTTTGCCAAGGATACCGACGAAGATGTTGAAACATTTGACGCACTGAAAGAAAAGATCAAGGCCCGTCTGATCGAACATAAGGAAGCCGACGCCAAATCAAGCAAGCGCGAGAGCGTAGTTGAGCAGGCTTCTGCGAATGCAGAAATCAATATTCCTGAAGTCATGGTTTCCAATGAACAGGACAACATGGTTAAAGAATTTGAACAGCGTCTGCAGCAGCAGGGTCTCAATCTCGAAACGTACAGCAAGCTGACCGGTACGGATCAGAGCGCGCTTCGTGATCAGATGAAGGACGATGCGGAGAAACGCGTTCGTACCAACCTGACACTCGAGGCCGTTGCCAATGCGGAGAACATTGAAGTATCGGAAGACGAGATTAATGAAGAACTGAAGAAAATGGCTGATTCTTACAAGATCAAGGTGGATCAGCTGAAAAAGGCGCTTGGCAGCACCACGCTGGTCGAAGGAGACCTGAGACTGCGCAAGGCACTGGACTTCCTTGTCGATAACAGCAAGCCGAAAGCTGCAGAGAAGCCTTCAGAAAAAGCAGATTCTGAAAAGAAAGAAACAGCTGCCGACGATAAAAAATAAGGTTCGGTGTTAGACTACTGAACCGTACAGGCGGGCAGACACCGATCAGTGCCTGTCCGCCTGCGGTGTTTAAAGGGACACGGATATGGCCGGTCCCGTGATACATAAATGTACGGAGTAAGGCATATAGCTTATCGGCAGACTTCTTTTATGTTACAATGCCTACATAAACATGGAGACAGGCGTGTAACTGTTGATTTGCGTACACGGAAACAGGAGTGTCATGTTCCTGTCTGACTGAGGGAAAGATAATGGAGAACTGAGGCAACCGTCCGCGTCAGCGATCAGCCTGAGAATGAGTAAATGCTTCGTTCTTGCCCGGTAAAGTGTCGGACGATAGAATGAATAGGGGTGAAAACATGTTTAAATTTAACGAAGAAAAAGGACAGCTTAAATGTTCGTTCTGCGGAAAAACCCAGGATCAGGTTCGCAAGCTCGTTGCCGGACCTGGTGTTTATATTTGCGACGAATGTATTGAATTATGTACAGAGATTGTAGAGGAAGAACTGGGAACGGATGAAGAAGTCGAATTTAAGGATATTCCGAAACCTCAGGAAATCTGTTCCATTCTTGACGATTATGTGATCGGTCAGGACGAAGCGAAAAAGAATCTGTCCGTTGCCGTTTATAATCACTATAAAAGAATCAATACCAAGCAGAAACCGGATGATGTCGAGCTCTCCAAGAGCAACATTATGATGCTCGGGCCGACAGGCAGCGGGAAAACTTTGCTGGCCCAGACACTGGCACGGATTCTGAATGTGCCGTTTGCCATTGCCGATGCCACGTCGCTGACCGAAGCCGGATATGTCGGTGAAGATGTGGAAAACATTCTGCTGAAGCTGATTCAGGCGGCAGACTACGATGTTGAGAAAGCAGAAAAAGGGATTATCTACATCGATGAAATCGACAAGATTGCCCGTAAATCGGAAAACCCGTCAATTACCCGTGATGTTTCCGGTGAAGGTGTCCAGCAGGCACTGCTGAAAATTCTTGAAGGCACGGTAGCCAGCGTTCCGCCGCAGGGGGGACGCAAGCATCCGCATCAGGAATTCATTCAGATTGATACGACGAATATTCTGTTTATCTGCGGCGGTGCATTTGACGGCATTGAGCAGATTATCAAGCGCCGGCTCGGCAAGCAGGTGATCGGTTTCGGTGCTGGGATCAAATCTCAGGAAATCGACCGGGACAACGCATTGAAGAATGTCCTTCCGGAAGACTTGCTGAAGTTCGGCCTGATCCCGGAATTTATCGGCCGTCTTCCGGTCATTACGACCCTGAAGCAGCTTGATGAAGATGCACTCGTGGATATTCTGACCAAACCGAAAAACGCGCTGATCAAACAGTATAAAAAGCTGATGGAACTGGACGACGTCACGCTGGAATTTACGGATGACGCACTGCGTGCCATTGCCAAGCTGGCGATTGCCCGCAAGACCGGTGCCCGCGGGCTGCGTTCCATTATTGAAAGCATGACGCTCGATCTGATGTATGAGATCCCGTCCCGTGACGACATTGAAAAGTGCATTATTACCAAGGCAACCGTTGAGGGTAAGGAACAGCCGACGCTGCAGTTGAGTGACGGCACGACGGTCATCAAAAATGGCGAGACGCCAAAGGAAAGTGCATAACGCTCCTGATTTTCAGAACCAGAAAATAAAATGTAGTATTAAAAGGCCTCCGGCGAAGCAATAACTTCACCGGAGGCTTTTTTTAAGTTAATCGTCAGGGGGCTTCACTTACTTAAATACCATGGTTCAGCTGCGCCTGTTTCCGCGGTCTCCAGGAACGCATGTACTGCGCAACGAAGTAGGAACCCAGTACGAACAGCACAGCAAGAATCTGAGCCGTGATGCCTTCCACATTCGGGAAAATAGCGAACCACAGGCCGATCCAGTCCGGAATCGGCAGGGCAATCTCCGTTGTTGCAAGCCATCCTGCCAGCTGCATCTCCTGTACTTCCTCGCCGACCATGACGATCAGGACCATTCCCAGGAGGATTCCGGTGAGCACCAGCATCTTTTTGTAAGGGAGCTTGCGCTGGGCGACAAAGTTCAGCGCCGCAACGATCAGCGTGAGCGTTTAACGTATAAATGGACGGTCATGAAAGTACCTCCTGCAGTAATGATGATATTGATAATCATTTCCAATTAAAAATTCTGGACCGTGTTCATAAAATTGTCAATCTATTTTTTGGAAGCACATTCATTTTTTTCTCATGTTATTTCATTGCAGGTATAGTTTATTCCGAGATCCGCTTGGAAATACTGCCCAGTAAACAGGAGACCGGAGGCTGCGGCGCCGGATCTCAGCAGAGAGGCAGGTAATCCGGGTGAGCTGGATGTTTCTACTGATCATTACTCAGATTTTTTTTGGCGCGATTATTGGTTTGTATTTCTGGAATTTATTGCGCGGTCAGCATGTGCAGCGCGTGTCGATCGACAGAGAATCGAAAAAGGAACTGGATCGTCTGGCCAGAATGCGCGGCATGTCGCTTACAGAGCCCCTTTCCGAACGGATACGTCCGAGAATACTGGAGGATGTCATTGGCCAGCAAGAAGGGATTCAGGCACTCAAAGCAGCACTCTGCGGAACAAATCCGCAGCATGTGATTATCTACGGACCACCGGGAATCGGTAAGACCGCTGCGGCACGGCTTGTGCTTGAAGAGGCAAAACAGAATCCTGATTCACCGTTCAGAAAAGATGCTCCGTTTGTCGAAATTGACGGCGCAACGGCACGCTTTGACGAGCGGGGTATTGCCGATCCGCTGATCGGATCGGTGCACGACCCGATTTACCAGGGGGCCGGTTCGATGGGCCAGGCAGGGATTCCGCAGCCGAAGGAAGGTGCCGTGACGCATGCGAATGGAGGCGTGCTCTTCATTGATGAAATCGGAGAACTGCATCCGATTCAGCTGAACAAATTGCTGAAGGTACTTGAAGATCGTAAAGTGTTTCTGGAGAGCGCCTACTATAACGAAGAAAACCGTCAGATTCCGGCCTATATCCATGAAATTTTCCAGCAAGGGCTTCCGGCCGACTTTCGGCTGATCGGAGCGACGACCCGGCGCCCGGAAGAGATTCCGCCGGCAATACGTTCGCGCTGTCTCGAGATCTTTTTTAACGATCTGAGCCGGGCGGATGTCCGAAAAATTGCCGCACGTGCTGCGGAGAAACTTAATCTGAAGGTGCCTGAAGTCTGTTTCGAAAAGATTTCCGATTATACGAAAAACGGTCGTGAGGCGGTGAACATGATGCAGATTGCCGCGGGAATGGCCGTCTTCCGCCATGGCGACGCCGGAAAGATCAGTCTGGCGGAAATCGAATGGGTGATCCGGGCCAGCCGGATGACGCCGAAACCGGTCCGGAGAGTTCCGGCGAGACCGCAGATCGGCAGAGCCAGCGGGCTGGCTGTTTATGGTCCGGGTCAGGGGGCGCTGCTTGAAATTGAAGCGGTGGCGGTAAAGACGCGCCGTGAAGGAAGCCTGACGATTACCGGTATTGCTGAAGAGGAAACGATGAGTACCTCCGGACGGTCGGTGACGCGAAAAAGCATGGCGCGCGGATCGGTTGAAAATGTGCTGACGGTGCTGAACAGCCTCGGTTTTGCCACTTACAGGTACCATCTCCATGTCAATTTTCCCGGCGGGGCGCTCGTCGATGGTCCGTCGGCGGGAATATCGATGGCTGTTGCCATTTGTTCGGCCATCCTTCGCCGCCCGGTCTGCCCGGATCTGGCACTTACCGGAGAACTTGGGCTCTACGGGCAGGTTAAACCGGTCGGCGGAATCATGGCTAAAGTAGCGGCGGCATCGGAAGCCGGTGCCGGCCGGGTCATGATTCCCCGCGAGAATATGCAGGAGGCATTGAAAGAGCTGAAAAAGGTCGAGATAATCCCGGTGGATTCGTTCCGTGAAGTTCTGGACCGGGCATTATTGCCGGCAGAAAAGTTCCCGCGGGAAAACAGCCAAAGCGCTTATCCGGCACTTGCCGACAGGCCATTTTCCGCACACCCGGCCGGGCAGGCGGAACGAAAAGAAGGATCGTAAAAGAGAGACCTGTTTCATCAGCGGCCGGCGCAGACCGGCTGCTTTTTTTCCCTGAAAGGAGGCAGTATATCATTAGACACCGGCGGCATCTTAAGATAGAATGGTGATTACATGAGCAGGTTAAAATGGCGTATGGTGTCGAGATACGCCGGGGAGAACAGATGATGAAAATTAATCAGGCTGAATATATCATCAGTGCAGTCGGCCCGGGACAGTACCCGAAGGACGGGCTGCCGGAAATCGCTCTGGCCGGACGCTCCAATGTCGGAAAATCTTCGTTTATCAATAAAATGCTGGGGAGAAGAAATCTTGTCCGGACATCGGAAAAGCCTGGGAAAACGCAAAAACTGAATTATTTCAAAATCAACCGGTCGTTCTATTTTGTCGATGTACCGGGGTATGGCTATGCGAAAGTTTCAAAACAGGACAAGGCTGCCTGGGGACGTATGCTGGAGGCGTATTTTTCCGAACGTGAGATGCTGAGTGCGGTGGTTCATGTGGTCGATCTGCGGCATCCGCCGTCCAAAGACGATGTGACGATGCATGACTACCTGGCTTACTTCAATCATCCGGTGATTACCATCGCGACGAAAGCGGATAAGATAAAGAAGGGCCAATATCAGAAAAACCGGCAGATCATCGCCCGTGATCTCAAACTGAGCCCTGACGATCCGCTGATTCTGTTTTCGTCCGTCACCGGGATGGGAAAAGATGAAGCGTGGAAGGCGCTTGAGCCTTATCTGAAAGTATCGCGCACAGGATCCGCAGTGGAACACATCTCCGGATCAGCGGACCCCGATTAATCTCCGGCCGGAAGTTTTTGTCATTTGCAGACAGGGAAAAGACGGAAACCTGCGTATCCGTCTTTTTTGGTTGTGCCGAATCAGCCGGCGTCCTTAGCAAAAACAACCGCCGAGTTTAACAGAGAAAAATCAAAAAGAGCAACAGGAAGAAGGAGAAACATGGATTTCAGCAAATCAATTGCTGCGTTTGCAGAAGCAAAAAAAGTGATGCCGGGCGGCGTAAGCAGTCCGGTCCGGGCCTTCCCGTCGGTCGACCTGAACCCGATCTATATGGACCATGGGAAGGGTTCTAAAATTTATGATCTGGACGGCAATGAATTTATTGACTATGTGCTGAGCTGGGGACCGCTGATTCTCGGTCACGCCGATGAAAAGGTCATCGAATTTCTCAAGGAGACAGCAGAGAAGGGCACCAGTTTCGGCGCCTCCCACGTACTCGAAACAAAGCTTGCCGAACTTGTGGTCGACCGTGTCCCGTCCGTCGATGTCGTCCGGTTTGTCAATTCAGGGACAGAAGCGACGATGAGCGCGATCCGGCTCGCCCGCGGCTACACAGGCCGGGATAAAATTCTGAAGTTTGAAGGCAGTTATCACGGCAGTTCGGATTCGCTTCTTATTAAAGCCGGATCCGGTGTGGCGACTCTGGGACTGCCCGACAGCCCGGGTGTTCCGGCACAGCTTGCCAAAGATACACTGACGGTACCTTATAACGATGCTGATAAAGTGGCTGATGTATTCCGTCAGTACGGGCACGACATCGCCTGCATTATTGTCGAACCTGTCGCCGGAAATATGGGCGTTGTACCGCCTGTACCCGGTTTTCTCGAAGCGTTGCGCAGGATCACCAAAGCCTATGGTTCGCTGTTTATTTTTGATGAGGTCATGACCGGCTTCCGTGTCGCTTATCACTGTGCCCAGGGCTACTTTGGTGTGACACCCGATCTGACGACGCTCGGCAAGGTCATCGGCGGTGGTCTTCCGGTCGGTGCGTACGGCGGCCGCCGGGATATCATGAAGCTGATTGCTCCTGAAGGCCCGGTGTATCAAGCCGGTACGCTTTCCGGCAATCCGCTGGCCATGGCGGCAGGCTATATGACACTGTCGCAGCTGACCCCGGAGGATTATCCGGAGTTCCGGAAAAAAGCGGACCGTCTGGCTGAAGGTTACATGAATGCTGCCCGCAACTACCATATTCCTCTGACGGTGAACCAGGCCGGGGCGATGATGGGTTTCTTCTTCACCGATCAGAAAGTCACAAACTTCAAACGGGCCAAGTCGTCGGACTTGAACCACTTCAGAAAATATTTTGCCGCAATGATCGAGCAAGGTGTTTCACTGCCGCCGTCTCAGTTTGAAGGTGTCTTTTTATCCACAAAACATTCGGATGAAGATATTGAAAAGACAATTCAGGCTGCGGAGCATGCCTTCCGGCAGATTGCCGAATCGGAAAAAAGATGAAACGATTCAAATAATGGCGACTCTCTGCATCAGCAGAGGGGCGTTTTTTAGTCTGTCCGATTCATAATTTTTCGGCCGCAAGTCATACTAAAAGAGGCTTGACATTCTGGTTTCTGAAGGTGACGGAACATGCATTTTATACACATCGCCACGGAACTGATCATCGGTTTTGCCGCACTGTTTCTCCTGACGAAAATTCTGGGAAAGGCAACACTTTCCCAGGTCACTGCCTTCGATTTTATTTCGGCCATCGTTCTTGGTGAGTTCGTCGGAAATGCGCTTTATGATAAGGAGACAGGTGTCCCTTCGATCCTGTTCGCCATTGGGTTGTGGGGGCTGATGATCTATTTGGTGGAATGGTGCACGCAGAAGTTCAAGGCGACCCGAGGCTTTCTGGAAGGAAAACCGGCGATTGTGATCCACAACGGGCATCTTGAGCGGGAGACGATGAAGAAGGAGAAGCTTGATCTGAATATGCTTCAGAATCTTCTGCGCCAGAAGGATTGCTTTTCGATCCGGGAGGCAGCATTCGCGGTACTTGAAACAGACGGAACGATCAGTGTGATGAAAAAGTCAGGTTATGCGGCGCCGACGAATGAAGCCATACAGCAACCGCAAAAGCCGGTTTATTTACCGGTTACGATCATTCTCGACGGTGAAGTGGACTGGGAGAACCTGAAACGGGCAGGTCTTAATGAAGCCTGGCTGCAAAGCGAGCTGAAAAGCCATGGCGTAAAACGGGCCGAAGATGTTTTCTACATGGAATGGAAACCGGATGAGGGGACATTTCTTGAAAAACTTGATCAGTCGTCCTGACCCGTGTCTGTTCTTATAATTTGACAGGAAGGAAACCCGGAAGCTGAAAAGCTTCTTTTTTTGTCTGTTCTGAAACCAGGGTGTCCGCATAAACTGGCGACAGCCGCATAGACCTTTATTAAGAATGGATGAGAGGGTGGAAAGCATGTCTCAAACTTCGGATGATCGACTGCAGTTTTCAATAAATGAATCGGTGTGGCTGAAGGACGACGCACCGGCCGAAGAAATTCTGTCAATGGCTCTGGAGCCGGACATCACGGTGGAAGAGAACCGGAACGATGTGACAATCCGCGGCTATCTTCGGCTGAGCGGGGAATACAGGCCGGGAGCACCTTCGCAAACACCGGATCAATTCCAGCCGGCACCCTTCCGGAAGATTGATGAAATTATCGAGACAAACGAGGGGACCGCTGTTCTGGAACATCATTTCCCGATTGATATCACCATTCCGTCGGATCGTGTGCCGGATTTGGAGAATCTGTACGTGACGATCGAATCATTTGATTACGAACTGACCGGTCAGCGGCATATTCAGCTGCAGGCGGATATCGCCATTACCGGACTGGACAATACGGTGTCCGAACGTAAAGAGAAACCGGCTGCTAAAGCAAAGCCGGCGGAGAAGGCTGTCCCGCCCGCGGCACCGCCGAAACCGGTTAAAGCAGAAAAAGCTGCTCCCGCGGCACCGCCGAAACCGTTTAAAGCAGAAAAAGCTGCTCCCGCGGCACCGCCGAAACCGATTAAAGCAGAAAAAGCTGCTCCCGCGGCACCGCCGAAACCGGTTAAAGCAGAAAAAGCTGCTCCTGCGGCACCGCCGAAACCGATTAAAGCAGAAAAGTCGGCGCCTGCAGAAAAATTGAAACCGGCCAAGGAAGAAAAGAAAGCGCCTGTGAAAAAAGCGGAGAAAGCAGCGGTAAAGCAGGAAAGTGCGCAACCGGCACCGCCGGCCAAATCCGCGGTTGAAGCACCGACAGCGGCACAAAAGGGTAAGGAAGCGGTGAAACCGGCCAAAGCGGAAAAAGCCCAGACAAGTCCCGCCCAGGAAGCGCCGCAGCCATCCGCTCCTGTTGGGAAAGCAGGGAAAAAAGCAGCTGCGAAAGCATCCAAAATCAAACGGTCTGACACACCGGAAGAAGATCCGGCATTCCAATTCCAGGGTGAATTTCCGGAAATGCCGACCGACCGTCCGTTTCACGACGACGATGACGAACCTGCAGAGTTCCAGTACGAAGCTTTCCGGAAACCGGAAGCACCGGAAGCAGGCGAAACGTCGCCGCTGATTGCTTTTTCGGAACGCAGCGAACAAGCGTCACAGGTTTCCGGACAGGAATCTTCTGAACCGTCTCCGGAACCTGCAGCGGAAGAAACAGAAAAAGTAGCCGGCAGTCAGTATTTGACAAAAGTTCTGTCCGGAGAGGAATCCGAACAGCGCACCGCGGTGAAGATCTGCATCGTCCAGTCCGGAGATTCGCTGGAAAGCATCTCTGAACGCTATCATGTTCCGGTGACGAGCCTGCTGCGGAAAAATGAGCTTGCTTCAGCCAATATCGCTGCCGGAGAGATCCTCTACATTCCCCGGACGAACAAAAAAGGCATCAGGGATGAATGAGGAAACCGCTTTACTGATGTCGGTACTGAGCCGGAACTATCACTTCCGTGAGATCCTGGTGACGCACTGGGATCCCGTTCTGATTGAAACGAACCGCGGAATGAAACGTCTTCGGTTCTGGTCGGATGAACGTCTTCTCAGAAACCATATTGACTGGCGGAAGCAATTATCCGGAGGTACCTTTTTCGTTGACCGGATGTACGTGACGGTCTCGGGAAGCCCATTTGTGCGTTTTGGCCGGTATGCAATAACCTGTCATGATGCACCCGCGGAGCCCGCTTTGGTGCAAGGTTATGAACCGCTCTGGAGCGAAGTGGTCGATGCCCTGCTCCTGAAGAGCCAGGGCGAAAGCAGACAGCCGATGGAACAGCCGGCACAGGAACGGCTGGCATCGATGCTCCGCCGGATGGAGCGGACGTCTGCTCTGAATCCGGGCGAAGGAGAAAAATTGCTCCGGCTTTGCTATCCTGAAGCGGAGGCGCGTGCAGCGCGCTGTGATGAACTGCGGTTTGCCCGGAGCCGTCACGGAAAAGTTTTCATGCTTCCTTCAGATTTCCGGCTGTATCCCAGCAAGAAACTGCTGGAAACGCTGTTTGTCGAATTCGGACAGTCAGAACGGGTCAGTGGTTATCCGCAACTGGCCGATTTTTTTATAGAATCAATGGACAATGAAGGTGACGCTGTTGTCAGACGGCTCTTTATGGATCTGATACAATCACCGCATGCCGAACGGGAAACAGCAGATCTTCTGCAAGCCGCCTGGTATGAGCCCGGAGAATGGCTGTCACTTGCTGAAGCGTCACTCCGCAGCCAGCTGACTCCGGAGGCGATTAAGGTGTTCAAGAAAAACTGGGATCAAAAAACAAGGATAATCAGCCTCTTTCAATCGGTTTCTTCCGGAACAGGCTGAAGCGGCAGGGCAGGTGACCGGCGATGGACAGCAGCAATAGTCGAATCAGGCGGTTTCTTTTTCAGTATGATCTTTTTCCGTACCGGATCGATGATCAGAACGGACTGATCCGGATCACCGCGTCAGGCGGTGTATTCGCGTTGAAAGAAAAGAAGCTCGATGAGGAGCAGCGCATAAGCCTTACCAGGGCGTATCGTCTCGCCCGAAGTCTGACGATTGATGCGGTATGCCCGCTCCCGTCAAAATACGGTGATCTGTTTCTCCATGATGGTGAAAGTGACTGTTATTTGATGCCGTGGATCGAGGAGACGGTTCCGGAGTCCGACCTTACGGAACGCTACCGCCGCTTGTTTGTGAAAGCTGGTCAGCTGCACCGTCAGACGATGAAAGGTAAAGAGGATCCGGCAGCTTTATTCCGGACGGCCGGTCAGCTGGCCGGCGTGCGGAAGGCAGAATGGGAGCAGTTTCTGAGCGGGGCGGAGCATCATGTCTATCCTTCTCCCTTTGAACAGGTGGTTCTGAACACAGCGCCGGGTTACCTCACGCCCATGGAACAGAGCGGTGTGTTTTTTTTCGGCGGACCGGAGAAAGATGAAGCTGGACACATCACAGGTCTGCGCCGGGCGCTGTGCCATGGCCGGCTGAACCCGCTCCACCTGCTGGCTGCCGGAGAGCAAAGCTATCTGACCAATTTTGAAAATTGCCATGAAGACTTCTTCATTATCGAAACCGCTGCCCTGTTCGACCAGGCCAATGTCATGCTGCCGGCTGACAGAGGTTTGTGGCACAGCCTGATCCGTTCTTATGTCACGGCTTGTCCGCTGACGGACCAGGAAGATGCGTTTCTTTTTCACTATCTGCTGACACCGGCGGTACCGGTCGACCTGTTCCGCGAATATGTCACAAATCACGGAAAAAGTGAATTATGGTTTATACGGAAATGGAACCGGTTTACAAAAGCGCGGGGCAATCTGCTCAGCTGCCTCAGTGACTATGTAAATGAAAAAAGGCGAAAAAAAGAAGCGAAAGAGCAGGGTGAAAAGGCCGGGACGAAAGCCGATTAGGTTCAGAACCATTTCTTCAGAAAGGCGATATAGACAAAGAACAGGAGGGCACAAAGAAGAACATCGAAAGTAGTCGGAATAAAAATTGTCCGGATCAGCTGAAAGCAGGCCAGCGGCAGCACAATAATGCTCAGGCCTTCCCGGCACTTTTTCATAAATGGGCTAAATTTTCCTTTTTTGAACATAAGAGGAGCTCCTTTCAGTCCGGATAAGTTTGATTCGGCAATCGATCCGGGTTGCCCTTTTTTTACTCTATGCCGGGTTTCAGCCGCCTGTGCACCGGGGACAGAAAAGAAAACCGGACCTTGACGGCGATCCTGATCAACGGGTATAATAACATTTAATCCATTTATTTAAACAGATAATGCAAAGACCGGGAGTAGTATGCCTCTTTATGCCGGAGAAAGCTGCGGATGATCTGCCGCTTTCGTAAGAGAGGGGAATTGTTGCGCTGAGAGATTCCCCAGGCTGCCGGAGCAGAAGTTGCCCGCAAGCAGAATTTCTGAAAAGCTGCCGCTGAGTAGGAAATTACGGGAGTCCCGTTATCCAGATTGAGTCTGCGTCTGATGATTGACGCAAATTAAGGTGGTACCACGGAGCTTTCTTCGTCCTTTCGATGAAGAAGGCTCTTTCTATTTGTAAGGCTCTGTGACGCCTGAATGTCGCGATTATTGCTCTGTGAATCGGAGCGAAGGACGGCAGACCGGGCCGGAAGAGCCATTATGAAGGGGCGTTTAGTTATGGCACAGGAAGAAATGGCCAAGAAATACGATCCGAGCAAGACCGAGGCCAAATGGTATCAAACGTGGCGGGAGAAAGGGTTTTTCAAAGCAGTCAGCGATCCGGCGAAAAAACCTTATTCGATCGTTATTCCGCCGCCGAATGTCACGGGCAAGCTGCATCTCGGGCATGCCTGGGACACAACCATGCAGGATCTGTTAATCCGTTTCAAACGGATGCAGGGTTACGACACTTTATATTTACCGGGAATGGATCATGCCGGCATTGCGACGCAGGCTAAAGTCGATGCCAAACTTCGTCAGGAAGGAAAATCCCGTTATGACCTCGGGCGTGAAAAATTCCTTGAGGTCGCCTGGGAATGGAAGAAGAAGTATGCCGACTATATCCGGAAACAATGGGCAAAGCTTGGCCTTTCCCTCGACTATTCACGGGAACGGTTCACTCTGGACGACGGCCTGTCGAAAGCGGTCCGCAAGGTGTTTGTCAGCCTGTACAACAAGGGCCTGATCTATCGCGGCGCCTACATCATCAACTGGGATCCGCAGGCGCGGACGGCATTGTCGGACATTGAAGTCATCTACAAGATGATTCCGGGACATCTGTGGCATGTCAATTATCCGCTGTCTGACGGTTCCGGATCGATTCAGATTGCCACGACCCGTCCGGAGACCATGCTCGGCGATACGGCGATTGCGGTTCATCCGGATGATGAACGGTACAAGGGTGTGGTTGGCAAAACAGCGATTCTGCCGCTGGTCGGCCGGGAGATCCCGATCATTGCCGACAGTTACGTCGACCGGTCATTTGGTACCGGTGCCGTGAAGATTACGCCGGCACATGATCCGAACGACTTCGCAGTCGGCAACCGTCATCATCTGCCGCGGATCCTGGTCATTGATGAAGCAGGCAAAATGAATGAAAATGCCGGAAAATATCAAGGCCTGGACCGTGATGAATGCCGGAAGCAGATTGTCAAAGATCTGGAAGCGGACGGCTCGCTGGCCTATGTGGAGGATCATGAACACGCGGTTGGCCATTCTGAACGGACCGGTGTCGTTGTCGAACCGATTCTGTCCACACAGTGGTTTGTTAAAATGAAGCCGCTCGCTGAGGCCTCGCTGAAAATGCAGCAGACCGATGATAAAGTCAACTTCATTCCGGAACGTTTTGAAGGGACATACAGACACTGGATGGAGAATATCCGCGACTGGTGTGTCTCACGTCAGCTCTGGTGGGGCCACCGCATTCCCGCCTGGTATCACAAGAAGACCGGTGAAGTTTATGTCGGCATGGAAGCTCCGAAGGACATCGAGAACTGGAAACAGGACGAGGATGTTCTGGACACCTGGTTCAGTTCGGCACTGTGGCCGTTTTCGACGTTGGGCTGGCCGGATGAACAGTCCGCTGATTTCAAACGCTATTTTCCGACGAATGCGCTGGTTACCGGTTATGACATCATCTTTTTCTGGGTAGCGCGGATGATGTTCCAGTCCACAGAATTCACTGGAAAGAGTCCGTTCCGTGATGTTCTGATTCATGGCCTTGTCCGTGACGAACAAGGGCGCAAGATGAGTAAATCGCTCGGGAACGGTATTGATCCGATGGATGTCATCGATAAATATGGCGCCGATGCCCTTCGGTATACCCTGGCCACGGGTACGACACCGGGGCAGGATCTGACCTTTCAGTGGACCAAAGTGGAAGCCAACTGGAACTTTGCCAATAAGATCTGGAACGCTTCCCGGTTCACCATCATGAATCTGGACGGCTTTACGCTCGGCGATCTGGATCTTTCGGGGAAGAAATCGCTGGCCGACCGCTGGATCCTCGCCCGGCTGAACGAGACGATCCGTAAAGTCACCGAACTGTATGAGAGCTACGACTTCGGTGAAGCCGGACACCATCTGTATCAGTTTGTCTGGGATGATTTTTGCGACTGGTATATTGAGATGGCCAAACTGCCTCTGTATGGAGAGGACGAAGCAGCCAAAACGGCGACAAAATCGGTATTAACCTATGTGCTCGATAAAATTGTCAAACTGCTTCATCCGATCATGCCGTTCATCACCGAAGAGATATGGCAGCACCTGCCGCATCAGGGCGAGACGATTATGCACAGCGACTGGCCGCAGCCGGTCGCAGAATGGGATGATCCGGAAACAGAGAAGGAAATGACGGTGCTGCAGAGCATCATTCGCTCGGTCCGCAACATTCGCGCCGGGAAGAACGTGGCTCCGAAAAAACCGGTTGCCCTGCTGATCAAGACGGAATCCGATGAAGTCACCGACCGGCTGAACCGGAACAAATTTTATCTGGAGAAGTTCTGTAATCCTTCTTCGCTGGAGATCGGTCCGGATGTCGAAGCTCCGGAAAAGGCAATCTCTGCCGTTGTCACCGGGGCGGACGTCTTCCTGCCGCTTGCCGGACTGATCAATCTTGATGAAGAGATCGGCCGGCTCGACAAGGAGCTGGAAAAGATGAATGCGGAAGTGACACGGGTTCAGAAAAAACTCAGCAATTCACGATTCGTCGGAAAAGCGCCTGAAGCGATTGTCCGGAAAGAACGGGAGAAAGAACGGGACTATCTGCAGAAACGCGATAAAATTCAGAAAAGAATTGCTGAATTAAAAGCCTGACTGTGGACAAACAGGTTTTGCTGACCCACAATAACGGTGACTGGTTTAAAATCAGCCGCCGTTTTATTTTGACGAACCGGGGGATGAACAGAAGAAATGTTTACAAAAATAGACGAAACGCTCCAGTGGATTCACGGCCTGATTCCGCACGGGATGAAACCGGGCACCCAGAGGATGGAATGGATGCTGGCCCGGATCGGCAATCCCGAACATCGCATCCGTGCCGTGCACGTCGGCGGAACGAACGGCAAGGGTTCGACAGTCAGCTATCTGCGCCATATCTATCAGCAGGCGGGGCTGAAAGTCGGCACCTTCATTTCACCGTATATTACTTCCTTCAATGAACGGATCATGATCAACGGCGTGCCGATCAGTGATGAAGATCTCATTAAAGCGGCGAATATCGTCTATCCGCTGACGAAAGCCGTGGAAGCGGAAACTGATCTCGGCCTTCCTGCAGAATTTGAGACGGTCACCATGCTGAGTTTTGTGTATTTCGGGAAAATGAATCCGTGCGACCTTGTGATCTATGAGGTCGGACTCGGCGGCCGTCTGGATTCAACAAATGTCATTCACCCGCTGGTATCGGTGATTACCAACGTCGCGATGGATCACATGAAACAGCTCGGGAATACGATTACCAGCATTGCCCGCGAGAAGGCGGGAATCATTAAAAACGGCGTCGGCATCATCACGACGGCCGAACATCCTGACGCGCTTAAGGTGATCCGTGAACAGGCAAAAGCAAAACAGTCCAATCTGTACGTTTTCGGCAGTGAGTTCACCGTGACGGCGACAGGTCATGATGCCGATGGCGAGCATTTTAATTTTGATGCCACCTATCTGCATGAAAAAGATCTGATCCTACAGATGAGAGGGGTGCATCAGCTGAAGAATGCCGCGGCCGCACTGATGACCGTTGACTATCTGGACACCTTCTTCGGCATTCACGCTGAAGATCAGGAAATCCGTAACGGTCTGAGGGACACCGCCTGGCCGGGCAGATTTGAACAAATGTCGGACAAACCGAGAATTATTATTGATGGTGCACACAATGTCCAGGGCACTGAAGCGCTCGTGGAGACCGTGCATCGCTATTATCCCGGCCGGGCCATTCATGTTCTGTATGCTGCGCTGAAAGACAAACAGTATGAGAAGATGGTGCAGCTGATCGAGACCGTTGCCTCTGAAATTACACTGACGACGATTCCATTTCCGCGTGCGGCCGGCAGCCGTCTGCTGTATGATGCATCCCGCCACCCGCTTAAAAGAGAGGATCCGGACTGGAAGCATGCGCTGAACGTGATGATTAACGGCACAGGCGATCAGGAAGTTTTGCTGATCTGCGGGTCGCTTTACTTCATTTCACTGGTTCGCGCCGAACTGCTCAGCCGGAGAAAAGCAGCACAGAGCCATTGACAGGAACGTAAGAGGGAAACTATGATCGGGCGGTTCTGCAGCGCGGGAAGGCTGGGCTGCACCGTCCGGCCTGCCTGAGACTTTTTTGAAATTTTGAAAAATGCTTTTCTTCATATAGGGTTCTTGTTACAATGAAACTAGTCAAATAGTATGATTTTTACAACAAATCCGGTGCGGCGGAGGAGGGGGTGTGAGATTGAGCAAAACCAGAAAAAGAGCGGTCTGGCTCGTGTGGCTGGTTATTGTGTCGATTTCACTGCCACTGATGTATCTGGCCGATCCGCCGAAAAGTGACTCGTTCTCCACAATTGTTGCCGTCTGCGCGGTCTTTATGATTACAGCCCTGTTCAATTTCCGTGTCAAGGGCACAGATATCATCGTTCTTCAGGGAATCGGCCTGGCTGCCTTTCTCATTTTCGGGTTGTTTGTCGAAGCCCTGATGACACAGTTCGGCATCATGGTTTATCTGGCTTCCCAGCGCCTCGGGAAAAGCGATCTTTACCGGATTCCGTTAAATTCAGTGATGTTTCTTGCGGTTTCGGCATCGGCTGCCGGGGTTTATTATGGCCTTGGCGGCAAGACAGAAATGATGGGTTCGCACCTCTTCTCGCTCAACCTTGTACAGGTATTCGGCTTTTATCTTGCCGCCTATCTGGTGAATGAGATTTTCATTTTTTCCATCCGCCGCTGGCTGTTTCAGGAACCGGTAAGCAATAAATGGTTTGACAAGGATATGATCTGGGAAGCAGTCATCACGATCATGATGATGCCGCTTGGGATCGCTTTCTATACGATGTATGCGACAAGAGGGCTGACCGGTATGTTTATGATCGCCGTGCCGATGGTCGCATTGTCGATTATTATCCGGCTGATTAATACGAGTCAGGATCTTGTCCAGTTTTTGCAGAAAGTCAACCATCTGGGCCAGAAACTGACGGAAGAACTGTCACGTAATCATGTCGTTGATCTGCTCACCAGAAAAGTACCGGAGATGCTCCCGGTAGATTATCTTTATATCGTCAGTTACCGGTTACCGGATAAACCAAAAGTCATTCATCTTTATCGAAAATCGGAGTCCGACAATTTTATTCCTTTTCAGCAGGAGGCGGATATCAGTCCGTCTGTATATAGAGAAGGCAAGTCGGTCATCGGTCTGAGAAGTAAGGAGAGCTATCCATTCCTGCAGGCGATCTCCGACGGTCAGGCCAAATCCTTCCTGTCCGTGCCGATGATGTATCACGGGCAGGTGACAGGCGTCCTAACCGTTGCTTCTCACCAATCCAAGGCCTATGCCAAATCAAATCGGATCGGCATGGAAATTGTCGGCGATTTTCTGGCGATTGCCCTCGAAAACGCCAGAAACTTTGAAATCCGAAAAAAACAGAGCGAACATGACCCGCTGACGGATCTGTACAATTACCGTTTTTTGATGAAAACGCTCGATCAATTGTATGACGACCTGTCCGTTGATGTATTCAGTGTAATCATGATGGATATCGATGACTTCAAACTGATCAACGACTCTTTTGGCCATCAGAACGGTAATGCCGTACTGGTCGGTGTGGCAAACCGACTGCGCAGCACGGTTAAAGATCTTGGCATTATTTCCCGGTTCGGCGGTGAAGAGTTTACGGTAGTTTTGCCGAAAATCAACAGAAATGTCGGATTTGCTGTTGCCGAGTCGATCCGCCAGGCTGTGGCAGATGATCCCTTTCTCGTTTATATCGAGGAAGAACGCAGATACAGGCAGATTCATATTACCATCAGTATTGGCGTCTCCACGGCACGGTTGGACGGGTCGAGCCCGTCGGAACTGCTCACGAATGCCGATCATGCCATGTATATCGGTGCCAAGAGAAAAGGAAAAAACAAAGTTGCCCGTTATATCTGAGTGATACAACTGAAAATAAACACGAAAAAAAGTTGGGACAGGACGACAGAAGTCTTGTCCCTTTTCAGTAGGGTTATGTTATCCTGCAACGAAAGAGTCCTGCAATGAAAACGGGAGGGCCGTCATGGATAACAAGAAGAGCCATAAGACGGGCACGATCATTCGCTTTAATGGTGCGAAATATAATCTGGACGAATGGACGGCACGTGAGGAAGCCGCCGAGAAGGAGCGTCAGCTGGACTGGCAGCATGCCTTTTCCGATCATGGTGAGGAAAAAAGGAGCACGGAGCGAATCGATCCATCCCTGCCGGACCGAAGAAAAAAGGCACAGCCAACAATGGGCAAGCTGAAGCAGACTGCCGGACGAAATGCCGGTTTTACAGGGGCCGTCCGGCGTTTCAAAAGGTACTGGCTGCCCGGCGCAGCTGCCCTGGTTGTCGGTCTGGCTATCGGGCTGAGTCTGCTCAGTGTCTTTTCAGGAACAAATAGCGTTGCCGGTTCTGTCTGGCCCAGGAGCCCTGCTGCTTCCCCCGTTTCTGCCGGAAGCATTGCGATTCAGGCGGGCAGCCTGTCTCAGACGTTCACCGTCATTCAGACCGGCGTTTTCTCTACCCGAAAGCTGGCAGACGTTGCTGTAACAGGTCTGAAACAACAGGGCTTTGCGGCCGTTGCAGCAGGGGAAAAACCGGTTTCTGTCCTGATCGGTACTTCTGTATCAGCGCAGAGCGCGGATGATTTGCTGAACAAATACCGGAGCCGCCACCTTCCTGTCTATAAAAAGCAGATCCGGATCGGACCGAAGTCAGGCAAGAAACTCCTGAAGGGACCGTCTGCTGCATATGCCGAGAAAGCGAACCTTCTGCTCAAAGATCTTTACCAGGCGTCCGACCGGCTGGCATCGGGGAACAGGAACGCACAACAGAATCTTTTCAGTCAGGTTCAGGGCAGCCGTGCGGCTCTGAGACAGATTAATGTCTCCGGACTGAAAACGGCAGACTTGAACCGGCTGACCTTATTTGATCAGGATGCCGATCATGCGGTCCGAATCCTGGAATCGACATTGAAAAACGGCAGAGAGACAGATTTCACGGCGCTTCAGCAATCTCTTCTGGAACTTATCGCCGCTTATCAGGATCTGGTGCTCCATCTCTGAAATGAAAATATTTCATCTGCTTTCATCTTTTATATTGTCATAAATGCTGAAATATCGTCGAAAATAATAGATGACTCGTGATTCGTGCTTTTTTTTGCAATTTTCTCCTGATGCAGAACAATTTCCCGGCAGTTATGGTTAAGATGCACGTATTTATCCGGACTGCGGAGCGTGACTGAGTTCCTGATGGAGGGAATCAAAATGGGCGATCAAATCATGATGAGGGATGTACCGCAAGAAGACAGACCGAGGGAAAGACTGCTCCGTTACGGCAGACAGGCATTGTCCGACCGTGAACTGGTGGCTGTTATTCTTGGCTCCGGGAGTCGCAATGAATCCGTGCTTGAGCTGTCCGGACGGCTGCTCAGCCATTTTGAGGGCTTTGAGTTCCTCAGGGAGGCCAGCATAGAGGAACTCAGAAAAATTAAGGGCATCGGCACCGCCAAAGCAGTCCGGATTCAGGCGTGTATCGAATTCGGCAGCCGGGTGGCCGGTCAGCGTCGCGATCATCGCTACACGGTCCGTTCACCGGAAGACGGTGCTGATTTTGTAATGGAGGAAATGCGTCTGTTACATCAGGAGCACTTTGTCGCTGTTTTCCTGAATACGAAGAACCAGGTGATCCATAAGTCAACAATTTTCATCGGCAGCCTTAATGCGTCGATTGTCCACCCGCGTGAGGTCTTTAAGGAAGCCGTGCGCCGGTCGGCAGCATCCATGATCTGCTTTCATAATCATCCGAGCGGCGATCCTTCGCCGAGTCAGGAAGATATTGATGTAACGAAGCGGCTGGTGGCCTGCGGGAAAATGATCGGAGTGGATGTACTGGACCATATTGTGATCGGTGACCGAAAATTCGTCAGTCTGAAGCAAAAAGGATTGATGTAGCGATCTGAACCAGAGGTTTGTCTTCTGGTTAGGGTTAGGTCTATAATTTTTATCCTAAGTAAGATATAATTAATTTTATGAGTTCTGAGAACTGAAGGGAGATTACATAGATGTTTGGCGGATTTTCAAGAGATATGGGGATTGACCTCGGAACAGCGAACACGCTGGTATATGTAAAAGGAAAAGGTGTTGTGCTCCGGGAGCCGTCTGTTGTCGCCCTGCACACAGATTCAGGTCTGGTTGAAGCGGTGGGCACCCCTGCAAAGGATATGATCGGCAGAACACCGGGCAACATCGTCGCCGTTCGTCCGATGAAAGACGGTGTGATCGCCGATTTCGATACAACTGCGACGATGATGAAATATTTTATTAATGAAGCGCAGAAACAGCGCTCTATTTTCTCACGGAAACCAAATATCATGGTTTGTGTGCCTTCAGGCATTACCGCCGTTGAGAAGAGGGCCGTTGAGGATGCAACCAAACAGGCCGGTGCCCGTGAAGCCTACACGATCGAGGAACCATTTGCCGCAGCAGTCGGAGCCAATCTTCCTGTATGGGAACCGACAGGCAGCATGGTTGTCGATATCGGCGGCGGGACAACCGAAGTCGCCATCATTTCACTGGGCGGAATTGTCACCAGCCAGTCGATCCGGATTGCCGGTGACGATATGGACGAAGCTATTGTACAATATATTAAGAAAAACTATAATCTGATGATCGGCGAACGAACCGCGGAGACACTGAAAATCGAAATTGGTTCTGCCGGCGAAGACGAAACGGTTCAGAGCAAGACAATGGACATTCGCGGCCGTGATTTACTGACCGGACTGCCGAAAACGATTGAAGTCACCGGCAAGGAGGTCGCCACGTCCCTGAAGGATACGGTCGGGCAGATTGTTGAAGCCGTTAAAGTAACGCTGGAACAGACGCCTCCGGAACTGGCTGCCGATATCATGGACCGCGGTATCGTTCTGACCGGCGGCGGTGCGCTGCTGAATAATCTTGACCACTTACTGAGCGATGAGACAAAGATGCCGGTCATCGTCGCCGAAAATCCGCTTGACTGTGTGGCGATCGGGACAGGCCGGTCACTGGAAAATATCCATCTGTTTCGCTCAAAATCGCGTTTAAGCGCCGCTGCGAACCGGAAGTAACTAAATAAAGAAATTGTGACGGATTAAGCAGGTGTGTTTATGCCTTCATTTTTTTCAAATAAAAAGTTAATTGTACTGCTTTCAAGTCTGATTATCCTGATCGCTCTGATCAGCTATTCATTGAGACAGGGAGACCGTTCCAGCTGGATTCAGCAGTTCACCGGCGACACTGTCGGCCTGTTTCAGAATATCGTTAATGTTCCCGCCCAGTATACGGCGGGTTTCTTTCAGAACGTCAGTGATATCAGGAACGCCTATTCGGAAAATAAGAAGCTGAAAGCCAATCTTGAAGACTATGCCCGGGTCCAGCAGCAGAATGAGGATCTGACACAGCGGAATAATCAGCTGCGGCAGATGCTGAACATCGGAAAGGATCCGGTGCTTGCATCATACAAAAAGTATCCGGCGTCCGTAATCAGCCGTTCAGCCGATCAGTGGAATCAGCAGCTGACCGTGAATAAGGGACGCATTAACGGAATAAAAGCAGGGATGCCGGTGATCACTTCTTCGGGACTGATCGGAAGCATCTCAAAAACCGGTAATTTCACCAGCCAGGTGTCCCTGATCTCCAACCAACAGAATGTCAATCAGATTTCGGCGATGATTCTGACTAAAAAGTCGAAAATCTACGGTATGATCGAGGGCTACAACGCACATAAGGGCGTATTGCTCTTTCAGAAAATCCCGATTAAGGCCAATCTGAAAAACGGCCAGGTTGTGACAACTTCCGGACTTAGCGGAATGTATCCCCCGGGTCTCCTGATTGGAAAGATTACTTCGGTATCGACGGATCCCTACGGCTTGACTAAGGCTGCCGAAGTCAAACCTTTTGTCAGTCTGAACGACATCAACTATGTGATGATCATCCAGAAAAGCAGTACGGCTGCCGGAAACGGGGGCTGAGCGATTGAAACAGGTGAAGCTGTTTTTTATTCTGTTTCTTCTTTTTCTTATCGAAGGGACGGTCCTGCCGCATGTGCTTCCCCTGCAGACCGGTGACCATTTTGAAATTGTCCCGGCATTTGTGATGGTTGCCGTGCTGCTGATCGCTTTTTTTGCCAATGTCCGCTGGGGCATGCGGTATGCCATTCTTTTTGGCCTGCTCAACGATATTGTCAACACCTCGGTGATTGGTGTCTATGCGTTTAGCATGGGGCTGTCTCTGTATCTAACCTATCTGTTGTCTAAATGGGTCAATCTGAACCTGATGACAGCTCTCGCGCTTTCTGCTTTCGGCGTTCTGCTCTGCCAGATCGAGGTGTATCTGATTTACCTGATGATCGGCGTGACGACCCAGCCGGTGACGGCATTCCTGATCTGGCGGTTACCGCCGACACTTGTACTGAACATCATATTCACATTGATCTTCTATTTTCCGTTCTGGCATTTTCTGTCCGGTATGGATGAAGAGGACGTCCGGTAACGGCAACTTCCTGTGGCGTTCTCCGGCAGATTTATTTTATTTCTTTTCAAATCTGCCGGTTCGGAGCAGGATTTAGCGCGTCGCTTATTGAATAAAAGTGATTGAGGTGAATCATTTCCATGTCTCTCAACCGGCCGCTCGTCACATTGATGGGAAAAAAAGATGGCTTTGTTCTGGTTCTTGACGATACGTGCGCTTTTGATGCACTGCTCGAAGAACTGAAGCAAAAGCTGTCGCAAAATCAGACACGGTATCGTGAAGGTCCGACCATTACGGTTAAAGTTCAGGCAGGTGACCGTTACCTTAAACCGGAACAGCGTGATGAGCTGACACGTGTGATCTCTTCTTTTCACCATCTTAAGGTGGCGGCAATTGAATCAAATGTCATGACACAGAAAGAATTTGAAGAAAAACGCGTCCGGGAGCAGCTCGTGTCGGTCAACCGGGTGATCCGGTCCGGTCAGGTCCTGTCCATTCAAGGGAACCTGCTCCTGATTGGCGACGTGAATCCCGGCGGTACCGTTACGGCAACCGGGAATATTTATGTTTTTGGCGCACTGCGCGGCATCGCCTGTGCCGGTACCGGAGACAGCAATCCGCAGGCTGTGATCGCCGCATCGATCATGGAGCCTACCCAGCTCCGGATCGGCGACCGGATCAGCAGGACCGATGAAAGCCAGCTGGATGAGTTAAGAAACGATCATTTTCTGGAATGTGCCTATGTCGATCCTGATGTTGATAAAATTGTTATTGATAAGCTGCACCAGATCCAGCAGAAACAGATTATACCGGTCATGAATGCAGATATGTAAATTCTATTGATCAGAGGGGTGTCATCTATGGGGGAAGCTATCGTCGTAACTTCTGGCAAGGGCGGTGTCGGTAAAACGACAACGTCGGCGAATATCGGTACAGTTCTGGCGCTTCAGGGAAAAAAGGTCTGCCTGGTCGATACGGATATCGGATTGCGTAATCTGGATGTCGTCATGGGACTGGAAAACCGGATCATCTATGACCTGGTCGATGTGGCTGAAGGACGATGCAAACTGAATCAGGCGCTCGTAAAAGACAAGCGTTTTGATTCCCTCACTCTGCTGCCCGCTGCACAAACGACCGATAAAATGGCTGTGAAACCGGAACAGATGAAAAAAATGGTTGATGCACTTAAAGAAGACTATGATTACGTGATCATTGATTGTCCGGCCGGTATTGAACGCGGTTTCAGAAATGCCGTGGCCGGTGCGGATCACGCCATTGTCGTGACCACACCGGAAATCTCCTCTGTTCGTGATGCCGACCGAATTATCGGACTGCTCGAACAGGAGAAGCAGCTGACCCCGCCGCGTCTGATTATTAACCGGATCCGTCAGCATATGATGAAAAACGGCGGTATGCTGGAAATCGATGAAATCATGAATATTCTGGCCATTGACCTTCTTGGCATCGTGCTCGATGATGATGAGGTCATTTCTTCGTCAAATAAAGGTCAGCCGGTGGCGATGGATCCTAATTCCAAAGCGGCACAGGCGTATCGTAATATCGGACGGCGGATTCTCGGAGAAACCGTACCGCTGATGGCGATTGAAGAAAAGCCCGGTTTGATTCAAAAAATAAAAACATTGCTTCGCATGCGGTAAGCGAAATCAGGAACGTCGCAGAAGGGACAGGCCTTCCGGCGTTTTTTTTTACGCTTTTTTACGTTATTCCGCCTTTGCTGCCGATTTCATATTTGCGGCTCATCCGCATAAGATCCTTATAAAAGGACAAGCGGACGGAGGTGCGCGATGAATAAACTGGAAGCATTGCGGCAAAGGCACAAAGAAAGGAAAAGCAAGATGATTGAATCTGCCGGACAGCCTCGCCCTTTTCAGGAACCGGACAGGTATTCACAGACGTACAACCGTCCGTTCGGTCCGGAATATCGGGATGCCGGCCAACCGAAACAGCCGGAGAAAAATCGACCGATGCGCAGCCTGGCTATTCGCCTGACACTGGCAATCATTCTGTTCGGGGCCGCTTTCTGGGCAGAGAACGGCCATAGTCCGGCAATGCAGCCGGTTCGCCAGTCACTGGTCACGGCCATGACACAGGAATTTCAATTCACAGCGGTTTCTTCCTGGTATGAGCAACATTTCGGCAACCCGATGGCCTTTTTACCGGGGCTCGGCAATACCGGGAACAGTACTTCCGGCACCCGGAATACGTCAGGAACCGGCTCTTCCAGTTTTGCCGCGCCGGTCAGCGGGCAGGTAGCCACACCTTACAGCAGCCGGACACGCGGCGTTACGGTCAAAGCACCTTCCCACTCGGAAGTTAAGGCCTTCAGGGACGGGCTGGTCGTGTTTGTCGGGAACAAAAAAGGGACAGGCCGCACGGTGATTATCCAGCACAAGGGAAACGATGAATCCTGGTACGGGAAGCTGGATCAGGTGGATGTGAAAATTTATGATGAAGTGAAACAGGGACAGAAAATAGGCACCACTTCAGCTGGAAAGGGAGGCACATTCTACTTTGCACTGAAAAAAGGGCAGAAATTTATTGACCCTATTCAGGTGATGTCCTTTGATTAGCCTTCTGTTTACGAAGTTTCGTATCCATCCCTTATTCTGGCTGATCATTGCGGCAGGTATGGCGACCGGCCATCTTTGGGAAGCAGCGATCGCTTTTTTCATTGTACTGATCCATGAATGCGGACATGCCGCCATGGCACTGCATTTCGGATGGATCGTGAAGAAAATTGAGCTGCTTCCCTTCGGCGGTGTGGCAGAATTAGATGAAAACGGAGATGACTCGTTCCGGCGGGAGAGCGCAGTGATTCTTGCCGGACCACTGATGAACGTTGTCCTGGCACTGATCGGTCCGTTTCTGGTTCTGCTTCCTTTCTGGGGAACGGCGCAGCAGGAGATTTTTCGCAATCAGAATCTGGCAATTCTGCTGTTCAATCTGCTCCCCGCCTGGCCGCTCGACGGCGGGAGGCTGCTCCATCTGGTTCTTCAGCAGTTCTATCCATTTAGACAGGCCTATCGATATATTCTCATTTTTTCCTGGGTTGTGTTAATTCTCTTCAGTGCGCTGATGCTCTGGCTCTTTTCCTTTTCGGCAAGTTTTGTTGTCGTTGCACTGTTTCTCACAGTTGTCATCTTTAAAGAATGGCGGGCCATTCCGCTGCACTTTATTCGCTTCCTGCTCGCGCTGAGCCGCAGGACGCATCCGGCGGCAAGGATCCGTAATCTGTATCTTCGTCCGGAGACGCGTCTCGTCACTGTTTTTTCCATGTTTTACCGGAACAGTGAGCATCACATTTTTATTACAGGAAGCCGGGACGGGCCGCTCGAGGGCCGGCGCCTGGTCACAGACTATCTTCTGGGACGCCATCCGGGACCGCTGCTGGGAGACTGCCGGGATCGTCCGGCCGACCGATTCATCTGATTGCACCGCCCGGCCTGGTTTGCGATAATGGTCTCAGTGTAAAGGGCGGGGTGGTCAGATGCAGGATCAGGGACCGGTCATTGTGGTGGACGGCAAAGGGAACAGCACGCGCGCTGCCTACCTTGAGGACGGGGAAGTAAAGTCTTTTTATCTGTCGGCAGGTGTGCACCGGATCGGCGATATCTATAAAGCACGAATCGGCAGCGACCGAATGCGCGGGATCGGCTGGTTTTTGAAACTTGGTGACCATGAGACGGGATTCTTACCGAAAAGTGAGCGTCTCTCTGAAAATGTGCCTGCCTCCGGGAACGATTGCCTCGTTCAGATTCAGAAGGAAGCGCGGGCCGGAAAACCGGCACAGGTAACCAGACAGATCCAGATCGTCGGCCGCGGACTGATCTATCTCCCTAACGGCGGCTATACCGCCGTTTCCCGTCGGATTGACGCGGGGACGCGGGAGACGCTGCGCCGGCTGGCATCAGACTGGTGCACCGGTGCGGAAGGTGTGATCATCCGCACGTCGGCCGTTAAAATGACGGCGGCGCGTCTGGAACGTGAACTGAAGACATGCCGGGATCAGTGGAAAAAAATACAGGAATGTGCGCTGCGGGCGGCCGGACCGGGACGGCTCTGGCGGCAATTTTCGTTTATTGAATCCATCCTTAATGAAAATCACTTCCCTTGCGGATGCACGGTTTATAGTAATATCCCGGTTGACGGCCCCCCGCTCCCCGCAGATGTCCGTTTTATCTGCCGGCCCGGTGAAGCGCTCTTCTCAAGCTGGAACCTGGATGCCGCGTTTAAGGAAGCACAAGGCGCCAGAGTCCCCGTCCGGGGCGGCGGCTACCTTAATATCGAACACATGGAAACGCTGACCGCCATCGATGTGAACTCAGGCTCGGCGGCATCCGGCAGCGATTGGGAAAAGACCGCTCTGAAGATCAACCGGGAAGCAGCCGGGGAAATTGCCCGACAAATCCGACTCAGGGGAACCGGAGGCATGATCGTCATTGATTTCATCCGGCTGAAAAATCTTGAAGACAGGGAAACGATTCTGGACGCGCTGAAAGCAGCTTTTGCCGAGGATCCGTCTGCCATCCGTCTTTATGGCTTTTCTCCGATGGGACTCGTTGAACTGACGCGAAAGCGGCAACGGACAGGGCTGAACAGATTGTCGGCGGGTTATCGATCCGGGTATTGACAGAAAACAGCATAATGCGGTAAAATAAAACTCGTTATTGTATGAACAGATACAGACATGGAGCCTCTCGCTCCAACCGCTCAGAACAGGGCGGAAACAGACACTTATCCGTTTCCGAAAATGCCGGAGGGCTGCCCGTACTGGCGAGTCTGAGTTCTATTAAGGAGGTGCATCAGAATGTATGCTATTATCGAAACAGGCGGCAAACAGCTGAAGGTTGAGGAAGGAAAGACGATCTTTGTCGAAAAGCTTGCTGCTGAAGCCGGTGAAACGGTCACTTTTGACAAAGTTCTCTTCGTTGGCGGTGACGACGCAAAGGTCGGCACACCGACTGTTGACGGTGCTACGGTAACCGGCAAGGTCGTTGAACAGGGACGCGCAAAGAAGATCATCGTGTTCAAGTTCAAGAGAAGAAAGAACTATCGCCGGAAGCAGGGTCACAGACAGCCGTTCACAAAGGTCACCATTGAAAAAATCAACGCCTGAGGGGATCGGTTATGATCTCCTTAAGGGTGGCACGGTGTCCGGACGGGAATATCTGCGGGTTTGAAATGAAGGGCCATGCAAACAGCGGACCCTACGGATCAGACCTTGTCTGTGCCGGAGCGTCAGCCGTATCATTCGGCGCACTGAATGCGATTGAACAGCTGACCGCTGTGGCGCCTGAAGTCCGGCAGTCACCTGACGGTGGGCGGCTCAGCTGCCGCCTGCCGAAAAAGGACAGTGCCGGTGATCTCGGTAGGGCCCGGCTGATTCTGGAAGCTATGCTTGTATCGATGCAAACAATCGAACAGTCATATGGTCAATATATTCATATTTATGATGAAGGGGGTACCGGACATGTTGAAGCTTGATCTTCAGTATTTCTCATCCAAAAAAGGTGTCGGCAGTACAAAGAACGGCCGTGATTCCATTTCCAAGCGTCTCGGCGCGAAGAGAGCAGACGGACAGCTGGTAACTGGCGGTTCGATTCTGTACCGTCAGCGCGGCACGAAGATTTATCCCGGAACGAATGTCGGCCGCGGCGGCGATGATACACTGTTCGCAACGACAGACGGTGTTGTCAAGTTTGAAAAATTCGGCCATGACCGTAAAAGAGTCAGTGTTTATCCGGTCGAAGCTGCACAGGAAGCCTGATTCGCTGATTCCGGCGAAGCCTTAACGGCTTTTTCAGATGCTTTTTCGAAGAGAACAGCCAGTGGTTTTTTGCAGATGCAGGAGACCCCGGCTGTTTTTTTGTTTTGACGATCAGTGATGAGAGACGGATCACTAATCGGGTAACGCTTTCTGATATACTGAATGTACCCAATGCCATAAGCGGGAGGGTCATCAATGTCATTCAATGAAGCGGACGGGCTGAAACTGATCAGTTCGGCAAGACATGCCCTGCTCAATGATTTGCAGCTGATCAAGGGCTACCTTTTTCTGAAGCGGACTGAAAAAGCAAATGAACTGATGGATCAACTGACGGACAGGCTGAGAGTACAGGCACAATTGTCTCATTTGCAGATACCGGAGTGCGCTTTCTATCTGATCACCTATAGTTGGGCGGCACATCCGTTCCGATTTTCAGTCGGTGTCGATGGCGGGGAGACAGATCTCTCAGCAAGAGATCATCAGCTTGTCCGATTCTTTGAACACTTCTTTGATATTCTGGAGAAATTTGCGTCAGACACAGGAACAAACAGAGCAATGGTCACATTTCATCTGAATACTCCTGCGTTTAGCGTGACGGAACGGTTCGAAGGGACGCTGACAGATGCGAAACAGGCTCGTGAACGGATGGCTGCCTCGTATCGAACGCTCCCCTGTGTCGAACACTATGAAGCAGATGACTCAGTGCCCAATAAAGTGAGGTGGCAATATTGTTTGTCGATTTAGTAAAGATCTATGTTAAAGGCGGTGACGGCGGCAACGGCATGGTTGCTTTCCGGCGCGAAAAATACGTACCCGACGGCGGCCCTGCAGGCGGCGACGGCGGGAAGGGCGGCGATGTGATCTTTCAAGTCAATGAAGGACTCAGAACGCTGATGGACTTCCGCTATAAACGTCACTTTAAGGGAGACAAAGGTGAAAACGGCCGGCCAAAGAACCAGCACGGCAAAAATGCCTCTCCGCTGGTCGTTCAGGTTCCGCCGGGTACGCTGGTTAAAGAAGCGGAAACCGGCAAAGTGATTGCCGACCTGACCCAAAACGGCCAGCGCGCGGTAATCGCTGCCGGGGGACGCGGCGGCAGAGGAAATTCACGTTTTTCGACGGCTGCCAATCCGGCACCTTATATCTCCGAAAATGGAGAACCGGGCCAGGAACGCGAAATTCAGCTGGAACTGAAGCTGCTTGCCGATGCCGGCATGGTCGGGTTCCCAAGTGTCGGTAAATCGACTCTGCTTGCCGCCGTGACTTCGGCAAAGCCGAAAATTGCGGCCTATCACTTCACAACGCTCGTCCCGAATCTTGGCGTGGTTGCGGTTGATGAGGGTGAAAGTTTTGTTCTCGCCGATCTTCCCGGCCTGATCGAGGGGGCAAGCCAGGGTGCGGGTCTGGGTTACCAGTTCCTCAGGCACATCGAACGGACACGGGTGATCGTTCACATCGTGGATATGTCGGGAAGCGAAGGCCGCGACCCTTATGAAGACTACCTGAAAATTAATGAGGAACTGAAGAATTATCAGCTTCGGCTGAGCGAGCGGCCGCAGATCGTGGTCGCGAGTAAAATGGATTTGCCCGGGGCACAGGAAAACCTCGACGTGTTCCGGAAAAAAGCGGGTGCGGATGTTCCGGTCTTTCCGGTGTCGGCAGTCACCCATGAAGGACTGAAACCGCTGGTCGCTCAGATTAATGAGCGACTAAAAAACACACCGTATTTTCCGCTCGATCCGGTTGAAGAGCGTTCAGACGACAAAGCAGTGTATCGTTTTGAAGATGCAGAGGAAACCTTCCACATTACCCGGGGAAGCGACGGCGTGTTTGAAGTTTCCGGTCCGAAGGTTGAGCTGCTGTTTAAAATGACCAACTTCCATCATGATGAAGCCGTCCGGCGCTTTGCCCGCCAGCTGCGCAGCATGGGCGTCGATGAGGCGCTTCGGAAACGCGGCGTTGCCGACGGTGACACGGTAAGAGTCATGGACTTTGAATTTGAATACACCACCTGAGCGCATCATAACAAAAAAGAAATGCAAGTATTTTCAGGTTTAAAAAATTGAGAAAAGAGCAGGTCAGAGTAAATAGCCTGCTCTTTTTAATGCCTTCATGGCATTGTCAATCTGTACTTCAGAAGGTGCCTCAAGCAGATGCAGATGGATCCCGCCGGTCAGCGACGAAAGCAGTGCGGCACCGGTTGTTTTCAGCCGGGTGATAAAATGAGCGACATCGGAACGGCTGCGGATCATCAGTGAACCGGTCATCTCCCCATAGAGCGGATGTTCGACGGTGACGTTAACGACTGTCACACCGCAGTCGACAATCAGATTCAGCTCATGTTCTGTTTCTTCGATCGTATGGCGGCATGCGATCGTCCGTGTTTTCCATTCAGGGCTGTTCTTACCAATGAACAGATAGCCCCGAGACGTCGCGATGATCGGAACATTCTTCGCTTTGATCAGTGAAATGTCCTGAACGATGACCTGGCGGCTGACATGCATCTGTTCGGCCAGCTCACTTCCGGTAATCGGATCGCTGGCTCCCTGCAGATGCTCCAGAATCAGCCGGCGCCGGTCCTTTGCGCGAATAGGTTTTACTCCGTTTTTTTCCATTGACGACACTCCGACAATTTTTGTGTTCCGAACGAATCGGACCCGCTTGATTTTGTTTTTATTATAGTCAAATCCTGGCGATGTTGCACGTATGCCGCGAATCCGGCGATGCGGATGCACCGTTCCGCCCGGGTAAAAACTGTCCCTGTTTCCATCTTCAGTGACAAAACGCCCAGAACAGCCATATATATATTAACGACATTCACAGGAGGGATGGATACCGTGAAATTATATGTGGTTCAAAGCGGCGATTCAGTCGCCGGAATTGCCGGAAAGCATCATATGTCAGTTCCTGAATTCAGAGCACTGAACGACGGGATTCTTGATGAAAAGCTGGTTCAGGGAATGAAAGTCAGGGTGTCCGCAGCAGCTCAGCCTCTGAAAGTGCAGCGTTCGGAAAAGATCAAACAGCAGGCGCCTGAAGCGGCAGCACCTGTGACCGAGGTGAAAGTTCCGGAGGTAAAGGCTCCTGAAGTTAAGATGCCGAAACCGCAGATACCCAATCCGCAGCCGGCAGCTGCTGAAACCAAACAGCCCGCGCTTCAGGAACCCGCGCCGCAGGAAAAAGCAGGCGAGTATAACACTATTTTCTACCCTGCCGTCAGTACGTTGCCCAATCTGGCGGGTGCTGCCAAACCGCCTCAGCCGCAGCCTTACGGGGCGCAGTTCCACAGTCCTGCAGCTTCGGCACCACAGTGGCCGGCGCCAGGTTATTCGCCCGCACCGGCGATGCATCCGACTCAGACAATAAATCCTTACGCCAATTACTCCGGGCATCCGGCGGCTCCGGCAAAAGTCAATTATCCGAACAATCCGGGATTCTACGCGCCGTCAGGCTTTACGCCGATGCCGCCGGCTCAGCACTATTTTCCGCAGGCTCCCGTTCATGTGAATCCTTATCCGGCCTATAGTCCAGCCCAGATGGCGCCGGCAGCAGCGGTGAATCATCCACCGGCTGCAGTCAGTCCTGCTCAGGCCCCGGTTTCCGGTGCTGCGGCCGCAAATCCTGCCCCGGCAGCACCGGTGTCGCCGGCCGCAACCGGAAAAACCGGTAAGAAGAATGAATCGGCCGTTAAACCTGCCAAGAAGGCATCCTATCCGTTTCTTCCCGCAGGGTCGATTCATCTCAACGCGCCAGTGGGTGCACAGGGCAACGCCCCGGCCGCGCCAGTTTCTCCGTGGCCGCAGTCCGCAACTTCTCCGGCAGCCAATGTTCCGGTGAAACCAGCAGCCAATGCTCCGGTGAAACCGGCGAACAAGGCGGCGGCGATGCCGGGGATGAAGCCGGCGGCGAATAAAGGGAGCGCCGTCGCACCCGAAAATATCGGCGGTTATCCGCAACCTTTCATCCCGGAAAAGCAGGCGGGAAAACCATGCGGATGCGGGGGACCGGCGCCTTATTCGTATCCCTACTCGCCCTTCGGTACATCGCCGCAGATCGGCTACTATGGCGGCAACCGGCCGCCGGAAGAAATTCCGTACTCGGCGCTTTCACCGGCGACGCCGCCTATTTATCAACCGGCAGGGAGAAACAATCAGGCAGGTCGTTAAGTGGACCATTTTTGCTAATATTTACTGGCGGAAACAAAATATTAACAAGGGTAAAATCCCTTTTTCGCACAAAGAATAAAGGCGAAAGGGGGATTTTCATTGAAAAGAGCTGTGCTTGCACTAAGTGCTGTCCTGACATTCGGGAGTATTCTTCCCGGCTGCGGGTATGGAAATGCGGCCTATAACAATCCGAACCCGCCGCGCAATGTTTCGTATCAGCCTAATCCGAACATGACCAATCCGGGTAATCCGTATGTACCGAACAACGTCACCAACGAGAATTACCGGGTGGCCGGTCAGAACAACTATCGCAGCGACCGGCGTCTGGTAAAGAAAATTGCTGATCTGGCGAATGGCGTTCCCGGGGTCAGCCGGGCCTATACGGTCGTCAATGCAAATAATGTCGCTGTCGGCGTTGTTCCGGAAAAAGGACAGAAGAACTTGCAGACTTTGAGGAAAAAGGTGACCGATACGGTTAAACCTGAAGCCGGTAACCGGACCGTCTACGTGACCACAGACAGACGGTATCTCGGAAGGGTGCAGACGGCAGCCGCAAACTTTAATGCCGGTAAGGGTCTGAGAGAAGTTCGTACAGATATTACCGGGATTATTGATGATCTGGCGAATGCTTTGAAGCGTCCGTTCCAGAATAACAGTAAGTAATCCAAACTTTTTTAAAGAACGGTAAAAGAGCAGAAATTCAATTTTCTGCTCTTTTTTTCAATGGTGAAAATAGGTATAATAAAAACGGTATTCCGTTTTGGACCGTCTGCGGTTCATCTGCCAAGAGCAGGCATTCAGCCGGACGCGGAACCCCGGCAGCCGTAACGGTTCTTGAAGAGAGGAGAAGAATGATGTCAGGACATTCTAAATGGAACAACATACAACATAAAAAAAATGCAATGGACGCCATCCGTGGAAAGATCTTCATGAAGCTCTCCAAGGATATTTTTCTTGAGGCGAGACATGGCGGCGGAGATCCGGATATGAACGCGGGTCTGCGCCACGCCATTGAGAAAGCGAAATCAGCCAATATGCCCAATGACAATATTTCCCGGGCAATCAAGAAGGCAACAGGCGATCTTGACGGGGTCACTTATGATGAAATTACTTATGAAGGCTACGGCCCCGGCGGTGTTGCCGTGATGGTCGATGTTCTGACGGATAACAGAAACCGGTCGGCATCGGAAATCCGGCATGCGTTCACCAAAAGCGGCGGCAATCTCGGCGAATCCGGCAGTGTTGCCTTTATGTTTGATAAACAGGGCCTGATCGAAATCGAGAAAAAAGACGGTCTTGACGAAGACCAGGTGATGATGGACGCCATTGACGCCGGTGCTGATGATCTCCGCACCGGGGAGGACCGCTTTATCATTACTACAGATCCGGATTCGTTTGACGCTGTGAAGGATGCACTGGAGAAAAAGGGCTATGAGATCGACCGGGGTGAAGTCGCCATGGTGCCGAAGACGAAAACGTCACTGAGCGGTGACGATCTGGAAAAAATGGAGAATCTGATGGACACACTGGAAAATAATGATGATGTCCAGGACGTTTACAGCAACCTGGAAGAAGCCTGAACCAAGCTTTGATACCGTTTCAGAAAGTGGACACATGACCAGGTGCGCCCGACAACAAGTAGATCTGAACCAACCAGGGACATGAAAATAATGTCCCTTTTCTATTGCACGGCTATCCGGCAGGTAACAGGCAAATTTTGTGAAGTCCATCAGGCTTGTGCTATGATGTGAAGAGAATCCTTGAAATATCGGTTTGTCCGAAATGGAGTCAGGATCGTGTACGATTATCTGCGTGGGGAACTGACCTATCTTTCCGGGAACGGTATCGTTGTGGAACTAGGGGGGGTCGGCTACAGTATTGTCTGCGCCAATCCGTTCAGTTATCAGCCGCTGCTTCACCGGGAGACAAAAATCTATCTGTATCAATATGTCCGTGAGGATGCAATCATCCTGTACGGCTTTAAAACGCGGGAAGAGCGGGAACTTTTCATCCGCCTGCTATCCGTTTCGGGAATCGGCCCCAAAAATGCGCTCGCTGTTCTGGCTTCCGGAGAGCCGGATGAAGTCATTCAGGCGATCGAGTCGGAGGACAGCAAGTATCTGACGCGCTTTCCCGGCATCGGCAAGAAAACGGCAGGACAGATTATCCTGGATCTGAAAGGAAAAATGGCAGACTTTTCGGTTGACGGCCGGGCCTCTGCAGATACAGTTGCAGGAAATGCGACACTTGATGAGGCTGTGGATGCACTGAAGATGCTGGGCTATTCTGAAAAAGAAATCAACCGGGTCGTGCCTGAACTGAAAAAGAAGAATCTGACAGCGGAGCTGTATGTGAAGGACGCGCTTCGCCTGCTGACACATGCATGATAAGGAGGCGGCGGAATTGACAGATGACCGGCTGCTTTCCAGTGAATCGATTCAGGAAGATCAGGGACTGGAACAGGCGATCCGTCCCGATGATCTGGAACATTACATCGGGCAGGAAGAGATTAAAAACAATCTAAGAATCTTTATTGCAGCGGCAAAAGAGCGCAAGGAACCGCTGGATCACGTTCTGCTCTATGGTCCGCCGGGGCTTGGCAAGACGACACTGGCGAGAATTATCGCTCATGAAATGGGTGCGGCGATCCGGACCACGTCCGGACCTGCACTCGAGCGGCCGGGGGACCTGGCGGCGGTGCTGTCCTCCCTTGGCCCCGGTGATGTGCTGTTCATCGATGAAATTCATCGGCTCAGCCGTCATGTGGAGGAAGTGCTCTACCCGGCCATGGAGGATTTCTGCATGGATATTGTGATCGGCAAGGACGACACGGCACACTCGGTGCGCCTGAACCTGCCGCCGTTCACGCTTGTCGGCGCCACCACGCGGGCCGGCTATCTTTCGCCTCCGCTCCGGGACCGGTTCGGCGTGATCAGCCGGCTGCAGTTTTACAGCCCAGCAGAGCTCGCCCAGATTGTATCGCGCACCGCATCTGTGCTGAATGTGGTCATCAGGGAGGATGCGTGTCACGAGATTGCACGCCGGTCGAGAGGGACGCCGCGGATCGCCAATCGCCTGTTGAAACGAATCCGCGACTTTGCCCAGATTGAGTCTGACGGTGTCATCACGAAAGAAGTTGCCGGAACCGGGCTGGACCGGCTTCAGGTGGATGATGCCGGACTGGACCGGGTCGACCACCAGCTGATCGAGGGGATGATCCGGAAATTCGGAGGGGGTCCGGTCGGCCTGGATACGCTGGCTGCGGCGATCGGGGAAGAGCGCCATACAATTGAAGACGTTCATGAACCCTATCTTCTCCAGAGCGGATTTATCCAGCGAACGCCCCGCGGCAGAATTGTCACGGATCTGGCTTATCATCACTTTCATATGAAAAGAAAGGAATGAAGCGCTGTGGGTGATATCGGGAAATGGCTGATGACCGCCGGGATCGTCCTCTTCCTTGCCGGACTGTGCTGGCCGCTGATCGGCCGTCTTCCCGGCGATCTCTTTATAAAAAAGGGTAATGTCACCTTTTTCTTTCCTGTCGTTACTTGTCTTGTTATCAGCGGTGTTCTGTCTCTGGTCTTATATCTCATCAATCATCTACGGTAAACGAAAGAGAGTGTCAGTGAACTATGGAAGTATCTGATTTTGATTATGATCTGCCTAAAGAATTGATTGCTCAGACACCGCTTAAGAATCGTGCGGCATCCCGTCTGATGGTGCTGAATCCGAATACGGGTCTGATGGCCCATCATCATCATTTCAGTGATATCATCGACTACCTGAATCCCGGCGATTGTCTGGTGCTCAACGACACCCGGGTGCTCCCGGCGCGTCTGATCGGGTATAAAGAGGAAACCGGGGCGAAAATTGAACTGCTGCTTCTGAAACGAACGGAAGGCGATTCCTGGGAATGCCTGGCCAAGCCGGCCAAGCGTGTGCATGCCGGTGAGCATATTCAGTTCGGTGACGGCAGGCTGGAAGCAACCTGCAGTGAAGAACTGGATGAAGGGCGCAGAGTGGTGACGTTCAAGTATGAAGGCATTTTCTATGAAGTTCTGGAAGCCCTTGGGAAAATGCCGCTGCCACCCTATATCAAGAAACAGCTGGATGATCCGGACATGTACCAGACCGTTTATGCCAAACATAACGGTTCGGCTGCCGCTCCGACGGCAGGGCTGCATTTTACCAGGGAACTGCTTAAGGATATCGAGAAAAAAGGCGTTCATCTCGTCTTTCTGACGCTGCACGTCGGGCTTGGCACTTTCCGTCCGGTGAAAGCGGACAAAGTGGAAGACCATACGATGCATTCGGAATTCTACCAGTTATCGAAAGAAGCGGCGGATACGCTGACAAAAGCCAGGGCTGAAGGGCATCGGGTCATCGCCTGCGGCACGACGGTCATTCGCACGCTGGAGACGATCACGGCGAAGTTCGACGGCGCGTATCGGGAAGCTTCCGGATGGACGGATATTTTTATCTATCCCGGATTCAGATACAGAGCGATCGACGCGATGATCACGAATTTTCATTTGCCTAAATCGACACTGATCATGCTGGTCGCCGCCTTTACCGGTCGCGACTTTATTCTGAAAGCGTATCGGGAGGCAGTGAAGGAGAAGTACCGTTTCTTCAGCTTCGGCGATGCGATGTTCATTGAGGAAGGAATTAAACATTAATGACTGCTGCCGTAACCTATGAATTACTAAAAACCGAGAAAGACACCGGAGCCCGTCTCGGCCGCCTGCATACACCCCACGGTACCTTCGACACACCGATGTTCATGCCGGTCGGCACCCAGGCGACGGTGAAGACGATGAGCCCGCGCGAGCTGAAGGAGATCGGCGCCGGTGTGATCTTGAGCAATACGTATCATCTCTGGCTCCGGCCCGGCGAGGATATTGTCCGTGAGGCCGGCGGGCTGCACCATTTTATGAACTGGGACCGCGGAATTCTGACCGATTCCGGCGGCTTCCAGGTATTCAGCCTGAGCAAACTCCGGGAGATCACCGAAGAAGGCGTTCACTTTCGCAATCATCTGAACGGCGCCAAGATGTTCCTGACTCCGGAAAAATCGGTCGGTATCCAGAATGCACTCGGCTCGGATATCATGATGTCTTTCGACGAGTGTCCGCCGTATCCGGCATCCTACGAATACATGAAGAACTCTGTAGCACGGACAAGCCGCTGGGCGGAACGCTGCCTGAAGGCCAATGCCGATCCGGAGCACCAGGCGCTGTTCGGCATCGTTCAGGGCGGAACATTCAAAGAATTACGGAAAAAGTCGGCTGAGGATCTGACGTCGCTCGATTTTCCCGGCTATTCCATCGGCGGGCTGTCTGTGGGTGAACCGAAACAGGCGATGAATGAGATGCTGGCGTATACGACACCTCTTTTACCGGCGGGCAAGCCACGCTATCTGATGGGTGTCGGCTCTCCGGACTCGCTGATCGACGGCGTCATCCGCGGGATCGATATGTTCGACTGCGTGCTGCCGACACGGATTGCCCGCAACGGTACATGCATGACCTCCAGGGGGCGGCTGGTGATCAAAAACGCTGCCTATGCGCGGGATTTCGGACCGATTGATGCGCAGTGCGGCTGCGCCGTCTGCCGGAATTACTCCCGTGCGTATATTCGGCATCTGATCAAAGCAAACGAGACGTTCGGATTTCGCTTAACTACTTACCATAACCTTTATTTTTTGATAAACTTAATGAAGCATGTCCGTTCTGCCATTCAGGAGGACCGGCTGCTTGATTTCAGGGAAGCGTTTTTTGAAGCCTATGGCTTTAATCAACCGAATGCAAAAAATTTCTAATTATGTCCAAGGGGGATCATCATGGGAAACGGTGTTACAGGTTTGCTGATACCACTGCTTATTTTTGTGGCGATTTTTTATTTCCTGATTCTGCGTCCGCAGCAGAAGAGGAACAAGGAAACCAAGGAAATGCAGTCTTCGCTGTCGCGCGGCGATAAGATCGTAACAATCGGCGGCCTTGAAGGCACGGTTGAATCGTTCGATGACCGCAGCGTTGTCCTGAGAAGCAGCTCAAGCAAACTTTCGTTCGAACGCAGTGCGATTCGTGCGATCGTTAAAAAGTCCGGAGCACCGGCTTCTGCGCCGGAAACCAGGAAAGAATCAGGCAAGGACAAATCAGCGGACAAAGCTGAAAAATAAGTAAGAACAAAAAAACAGCCGTGTATGGCTGCTTTTTTTATGAGCGTATTTTGGGTGTTTAAGCGTAGTCTTTAAAAAGTGTTCAGTATCTGTGCTTTCCGGAGAACAGGTTGACGCCGGCGATACCACCGAGCGCTGCGGCAACGATATTGGTCAGAAAAAAAAGAAGCGGCATCATCCCGGGTGACTGATTTAAACCGAGGTACTGAAAACAGAGACTGAACAGGCCGAAGAACAGTCCGGTCAGACCTCCGGCCAGAAAGCCGCGCTGTTTGAGCTTGGATCCGGCAATCGCTCCGCCAATAAACAGGGCAACCATCGAGATAACAATTGGAAGAAAGCTGTTTCCGGATTCTGAGAAAGAGGTAAACCGCAGCAGAGAAGCAAGTAATAAAGCGGCAGCAAGAATGATCAGCAAAGATGCAACCATGCCGTATGCGATGGCTGCCAGCCAGTGACGCGTCATAAAGGACACCTCCGATAACAGGATCAGTGAAAAGCCGGTCGTCCGGGCTCTTGTACCAGTGTATTCGGACGGACTGTTTTCATGACTGCAAAGTCGCCGCGCCGGGTACATGGATTTGCCGGAGCCGTTCATAATATAAAGAGGAAACAAGGAGGACTTAGCATGGAGACGGCAACAGCAAGGATCATTTTCATTCTGATATGTCTGGGTATCGGCTTCCGAAATCTGTCCGGCACGAAGCTGGCCGACCGGACACCCGCCGACCTGATTGCCGTTCTGATGGCGTCCGGCACGGGCACGATGGCCGTTATTCAGCCGGAGATCCCGTTTCAGGTTTACCTTGTTCCGCTCGTCACGTTGATTCTTGCTTATCGGCTCGTCCTGCTGACCGGCCGCTTACCGGAGCCGGAAAAGAAGCTTACACCCGCCGCTTCAGAAGGTGCGGAAGTATCCTTTCAGGCCGCCCGTCTGCCCGGAACAGGCGGCGGCCCGACAGGCCCTCCGCCAATGGCTCTGCCGTTGATTGAGAACGGAAAAATCAGAATGGACAACCTGAACAAGCTGAACCGTACTCAATTATGGCTGCGCCGGGAACTGCGCCATTTCGGCTACCGCGATCTGCGGCAGATTCGCTATCTGACCATTGACCGGTCCGGAAATTTTTTTATGGATCTGGATGATGACTTCCGAAAGTGATCAGCGGATCCACCTGCCGATCACCGGTAAATTCGCCAGCATCTCCTTTTGAATCATCCCAAGGATCAGGGCGAGCAGGCTATAAAACAGAGTGACGGCGGAAATCAGAAACAGCGTCCGCGGCAGGAAAGCCCATCCCGGGAAGAAGGTTTTCAGCATCAGCCGGGCAAAAATGCCGGACATGGCGATAAGCAGTGTAGTCCGGGCATAATCCTTCAGAATCAGTGAAAAACCGATCGTCCGGAACATGACGGCGGCATGAAGCACGGTGACAACGAGAACGTTGATGCAGATGGCCAGGGCCGTTCCGGTAATCCCCAGTTCCGGGCGGCTGGTGAGCAGAAACAGCAGCACAATCTTGATAATCGCGCCGATGAAGGTGTTGATCATTGCTGCCCGTGCGAGATTGAGCGCCTGCAGTACCGCGTGCATCGGAGCCTGAAAATAGAAGACGATGAAGAACGGTGCCATGACATACAGGAAGCGGGCTGACTCAGGGGCATCATAGATCAGATCCATCAGTTCGCGTCCGAATGAGCAGGTCACGACGATGGACAGGCCTCCGGTCAGCATGGCGATGCGCAGTGCCTGATTCAGCCGGTAATGGATCATCCCGTATGATTTCCGGGCGAAAGCTTCGCTGATCGCCGGAACGAGCGATACATGAAGCGCGTGCGTGATGAAGCTTGGCAAAAGCAGCAGTGTCATTGCATATCCGGTCAGCTGGCCGTACATAATTGCCGAATCTTTGATCGAGAAACCGGCGATCAGCAAGCTGTGCGAGACGATCATCGGTTCAAAGAAATTGCCAAGCGAGGCAATCAGGCGGCTGCCCATTGTCGGCAGTCCGATGCTCAGCAGATCACTGAGGATCTGGCGCCTTCCGGCAGACTCTGATGTTTTTTCCCGCTGTTTCAGCCGGTGGCCGCTCTCTTTTTTAAAAACGTGCAGCATGTAGATGAGCGAGGCGCATTCTCCCGCCGAACCGGCGGCCATGGCACCGGCAGCGGCATAAGCCACACCATAGGGCATCAGGAGATTTGCCAGTGTGGCGACAAGCGAGATCCGCACGACTTGTTCGACGATGCCGGACCAGGCGTACGGTTTCATATTGCGGATCCCCTGAAAATAACCGCGGAGCACCGAACTGACGGCAACGATCGGAATCACCGGCGTCACGGCGAGGAGCGGATAGACCACACGTGTGTCGGCATACATAAATCGGGACAGAAAAGGTATCAGGATCAGCATCGCCACGGTCAGGATAATGCTGATCAGGGTGACAATGGACAGAGAAAGCGAGAGAATCAGCCGGACCCGCCGGCGATCACCGAATGTTTCTGATTCGGCGACGAGCTTGGAAATAGCGACCGGAAGACCGAGCTCGGTCAGCGTGACCACCAGCAGCATCGCCGGGAACGCCATCATGAACAGACCGACGCCTTCATCTCCGATCACCCGGGCAAGGACCATGCCGTTAATCATCCCGAGAATTCGTGTGACCAGCCCTGCGGTCATTAAGATAAACGATCCCTTGAGAAATGACTGACGTGGCATGGGTTTGTCCCCTTTTTCCGATCCGCCGGAGCCGGGTGCTCTGAACGGATGCGCGATTCGGCACGGTTCATCCGATGCGCCCCCTTTGTTAAGGGTGAGCCCGGAGGAAGCCCAGGATAAAACAATGCCGGTCGCAGGATTATATGCAGTGTAGGGGGACGGGCATGACTGCACGTTTCGGTTTCGGCCGCGTAAAAGCATCAGGGATCGCAGAATTTGTGTTTCGTATTAACGTTGAGGTATGCTATGATATGGTTTATGGGAGGAATAGACATGCCGGAATCCTTTGATGATCTTGAGAAGTGGCGGAATCAGATTGCCCCTTTTCTGAATAGCAAACTTGATGAATTTCATCTGCTCGGAGTCAGTCATCTGTCCCTTGATGAATTTTGGGAATTTGCCAAGGAAGCCATCGAAAGAAGTAAAGAAGAACGGCCGGAACGCATTCATGAAATTGTGGCCGCTGTCATGTCTTTATCCGTGAACGATTATATGAACAAACTGCGTAGGGATCTCTTTAAAGAGGGGACACCCGTTGTTGACCGTTCGCTTTTTCATTGAATCGCTCCCCGTCAGCCTATTTCAACCGAAGAAAAGTGAGTCAGTCTGCGAAGGTGCGGAAGGCCGTGCCGCAAGAGACAGAGAAGGGAGCAAGTTGAAGTCATGAGAAAAAAAGGACGCCTTTTTTCCTTTTTTGCAATTCTGATTGTTTCAGCAGTTATTTTAGGCCTGGTCACCATGCCCATCATACATAACGTGAAACTCGGGCTTGATCTGAAAGGCGGATTCGAGGTGCTGTACCAGGTCAAACCTCTGAAAGCCGGGCAGAAAATTGACGCCAATACGATGAGCAACGCTGTGGCGGCGCTGAACAAGCGAATCAATGTACTCGGCGTCAGCGAGCCGAATATTTCGATTCAGAACGGGAACCGGATTGACGTCCAGCTGCCCGGTGTTAAAGATGAAAAACGGGCGCGGCAGCTGCTGTCGACTACAGCAAACCTGACGTTCCGTGATTATAAGGACCGTCTGATGCTGGACGGGTCCGACCTGCAGCCCGGGAAAGCCAAAGTGGCTTTTGACGAACTGAATCACCCGATGGTCACGCTGCAGCTGAAGAGCGCGAGCAAGTTTGCCAATGTCACCCGGAAGATCCTGAATGAGGCACCGAACAATGTCATGGTCATCTGGATGGACTATCAGAAGGGCGACTCCTTCCAGAAAGAAGCCAATAAGACGAACCACAAGTTCATTTCGGCACCGAGTGTTCAAAGCGTCCTGAACACAAACGATGTTCAGATCACCGGCAATTTTACGATGCAGGAAGCCAATACACTGCGCGATCTGCTGAATTCAGGTTCCCTGCCAGTGAAAATGACTGAGGTATACTCCACTTCGGTCGGGGCACAGTTCGGGCAGAACTCGATGACGGATACACTGTTTGCCGGGGCCATCGGTGTGGCAGCCATTCTTCTGTTCATGCTGCTGTTCTACCGGCTTGGCGGGCTGGTTGCCGATATCACGCTGGCCTATTATATTTTTATCGTTATGGGCGTTTTCGTCGGTCTGCAGGCGGTCCTTACGCTGCCTGGCATTGCGGCGCTGATCCTTGGCATCGGCATGGCGGTCGATGCGAACATAATTACTCTGGAACGAATAAAAGATGAGATCCGCAGCGGCAAGTCGATCCTTTCGGCATTCCGCGCCGGGAGTAAACGGGCATTGCCGACGGTCGTCGATGCCAACCTGACGACGATCATTGCCGCCGGCGTGCTGTTCGCCTTCGGGGTCAGCTCGGTTAAAGGATTCGCCGTTATGCTGCTGATCAGCAACATCGTCACCTTCATCGCATCGGTTTACGGACAGAGGCTCTTCCTCGGGCTGCTCGTCCACAGCGGTGTGCTGAATGACAAACCGGAGCTGTTCGGCGTCAGAAGGAGTGATATCCGTGGTAACTAAGAGTGATATGAATTACAAACATTACAATAAATTTTACAGCCATCTGGATTTCATGAAGTACCGGAACGTGTTCTTTATCTTCTCCAGTGCGCTGATCGTGCTCGGCATTATATCTCTGTTCGTCTTCCGGATGAATCTGGGCATCGATTTTTCCAGCGGGACGCGAGTGGATATCCAGAGCAGCCAGCCGCTGTCCTCTCAGCATGTGACTCAGGCATTTACGGATCTGGGGTACAAACCGGACACAGTTGTTCTGTCAGGTAATAAAAATCATATTGCGACCGTCCGGCTGAACAGGGAACTGAATCAGCAGCAGATCGCACAGCTGAAGAATGATATTCAGACGAAGTACCATGTGAATCCGAATGTTAGCACGGTATCTCCGCAGGTCGGGCGTGATCTGGCACGAAACGGCCTGTTTGCATTGATCATTGCTTCCATATTTATCATCATTTACGTCTGGATCCGGTTTGAGTTCCTGCAGGGACTGACCGCCGTTCTGGCTCTGATTCACGACGCGTTCTTTATCGTGACCGTATTCAGTCTTTTTCATATTGAGGTGAACGTATTGTTCATCTCTGCCGTTCTGACGATTGTCGGCTATTCGATCAACGATACGATTGTTACTTTCGATCGTGTCCGTGAGAATATCAAACTCAGCAGAAAACGGCTGTCGACCCTTCAGGAACTGGGCGATGTGGTCAACGTCAGCATTCGTGAGACGCTGACGCGTTCGATCAATACCGTCCTGACCGTGCTCTTCCCGGTTATTTTCCTGTTGATTTTCGGCAGTGATTCAATCAAAACGTTTACGATTGCACTTCTGGTCGGACTGCTCTGCGGTGTTTATTCATCGATCTGTATTGCTTGTCCGCTCTGGGCTGTCATGAAGGCTCATTACCTGGCAGGAAGGAAAGTCCGGAGAACGGTCAGGACCCAGGGCTGACAACAGGCGTATGGAAAAAAGGAGCGGAAAGTAATGAGAAAACAGTGGAATCTGCTTCTCGGATTAATCTTCATCTTGATTGTTGTTCTGTTGTCGGTGGCTAATGTGGACAGTGTCGCTTTTAATTTTCTGCTCGGCACAGCGAAGCTGCCACTAATCGTCGTGATCATTATCTCTGTTCTGATCGGTGTGATTCTGACCGGTTCATTTACCTATCTGAAAATCTACCGGCAGCAGCACCGGATCCGGCGGCTGGAACGCGAGCTGGAACAGGTGTCGGATCTTCAGCCCGGGCAGGCAGATCACGCATCCGGCGAACAATCGGCAGCAAGGGAAGAAGAAACACGGTCCTCGCGAAGAAGGCATACACGTTTCAGAAAGTGATCGTCCGCCTGCGTGAGAGAGTGACAGATGAAGGAGGCGCAGAGACGGATGCTGGCTTCACAACAGCATTGGATCTTAAAACATGTTAATAAGGAGACCGTGCAGCAGCTGGCGAAAGCGACAGGACTTTCCGAACTGACGGCACAGTTACTGGTTCTGCGCGGGGTGGATAACCCGGAACACGCAGACCTTTTTCTGCATCCGGAAAAAACCGGCTATTATGACCCTCTCCGAATGCTGGGTATGGACAAAACGGTAAAACGGATCAGAAAGGCGATCAGCAGAGGCGATTCCATCCGGATTTTCGGGGATTACGATGCGGACGGCGTCACGGCAACCGCGCTTTTGTATCTGGGCCTTAAGGCGTGCGGTGCAGAAGTATCTGTCTTCATTCCCAATCGGTTCAAAGACGGGTACGGACCAAACCGTCGGGCTGTCGAGAAGGCAGGGGAGGACGGTATTTCCCTGATTATCACCGTGGATTCCGGCATTGCCGCGTATGAGGCGGCAGAAACGGCCGGACAGCTGGGTATGGATTACATCATCACCGATCATCATGAGCCGCCGTCCGTTCTGCCGGAGGCTTATTCGATTGTGAATCCAAAACAGGCGGGTTGCCGTTATCCTTTTAAAGGATTGTCCGGAGCAGGCATTGCCCTGAAACTCGTACAGGCATTCTGTCCTGAGCCCCTGTTCGATGCCGACTGGCCGGCTCTGGCGGCGATCGGCACCATTGCCGATCTTGTTCCGCTCAGAGATGAAAACCGGCTGATTGCTTCAAAGGGACTGGAATTAATGAATCAGGGGTCACTTGCCGGTATTAACGCGCTGATCGAGAGTGCCGGACATCACGGCCCGGTCGACAGTGATACGGTCGGCTTTCAGCTGGCGCCAAGACTCAATGCGGCAGGCCGGTTGAAGGACGCAGAGCCGGCGCTCCGGCTCCTGCTCACAGATGACCGCGAGGAAGCCCGCCTGCTGGCTGATGAGCTGGAGAAGCTGAATCAGAAGCGAAAAGCACTTGTGGATGAGGTGGCGTCTGCTGCGGAACAGCAGGCGGCGGCTTACATTGAGCGCGGCGACCGGGCACTTGTTCTTTCCGGCGAGCACTGGCATCAGGGCGTGATCGGCATCGCCGCTTCACGATTAGTTGAAAAATATGCCCGGCCGGTCATCATTCTGAGTGTCAACGGCGAAACGGGAAAGGCCAAGGGTTCCGGCCGCAGTATTCCAGGCTTTGACCTGTACCATGGTCTGACGGACAGTGCTGCCCATCTGGAACAATTCGGCGGCCACAAGATGGCGGCCGGGCTGTCGCTTTCTGCAGCTGAGATTGATGCGTTCCGGACCGATTTCGTTCATGTTGCCGGCGAACGGATTGATGATGCGGCGATGGTTCCCGAATGTGTGATCGACGGCCGGTGTACGCCGGACGAGATAACCACAGGAGTCATCGACGAGATGGCCCGGCTGGCACCGTTCGGGACGGATAACCCGCACCCGCTTTTCCAGATGGATCCGGTCGCCCTGGATAAGGTCGTTCCGGTCGGCCGGGATCATGCGCATTTAAGAATGATCTTTAAGGGCCGGAAGGTGAATCTTGACGGGATCGGCTTCCGGCTCGGGGAGCTGGCTGCCCAGATTTCAACGGCCGACCGGATCGGCACCGTCGGAGAATTCCAGATTAACGAATGGAACGGATTCCGTAAACCGCAATTTATGATTGAGGATCTGCGCGTGACCGGGCCGCAGGTCTTCGACTGGCGTTCCGGTCAGCAAATCGGCGAAAAACTGTCGGATTTGCCGGACGGCAGCTACTCATTACTGGCTTTTCACGAAGAGCGTGCGGCCAATGTCGGGGCGGAACTGTCGCCAATAATTTTTCATCCGGAGATCCGGATTGCCACACCGTCGCTGATCTTGCTGGATCTTCCGGAAACCAGGGATCAGCTTGCCGGCTTACTCAGAGAAAATCCGGAAATCAGCAGAATCTATGCTGTTTTTGCTCATCGCCGGGATCACTTCTTTAATGCGTTCCCGCCGAGACAGCATTTTGTCTGGTATTACACGCTGATCCGGCGGCAGCGCCGGTTTCAGATCCAACAGATGGCCAGCCGGATCAGTAGATTCAAAGGCTGGTCGGAACGTACGGTTTTTTTTATGACGAAGGTGTTTTTTGAATTGGGTTTTGTTAAAATAGATAAAGGTGTCCTGACTGCGAATCCTGCGCCGGATAAAGCGTTACTGACCGAGTCGGATACATATCGTAAAGAAAAAAATCTGCTGGAGCTTGAAGACTTCTTTTGTTACTCGCCGATTTCAAAACTAAGAGCGTGGTTTGTTGAAACCATGACGGGCGGGAAACAGTCGGACCGGCCGGAGGGGAACATAGATGGAGTACGCGAAATACATTAAATCAATACCTGATTTTCCGGAAAAAGGAATTAATTTCAGAGATATCACATCACTTCTTCAGGAGGGTCCTGTGTATCGTGCGGCGATTGATGAGCTCGCGGCGTTTGCCAGGGAACGCGGTGCAGAAGTCGTGGTTGGTCCTGAAGCCCGCGGCTTTGTCATCGGCGGGCCTGTTGCCTACGCGCTCGGTCTCGGCTTTGTCCCGGTCCGCAAGCCGGGGAAATTGCCGCGTGCAGTAGAGACAGTCACTTTTGAGAAAGAATATGGTAAGGATGAACTGTGTCTGCACAAAGATGCGATTAAACCCGGACAGCGTGTGTTTGTAACCGATGATCTGCTGGCAACCGGCGGGACGATTGATGCGACGATCAAACTGGTCAGAAACCTTGGCGGCGTCATTGCCGGTGTCGGTTTTCTCATTGATCTGGCCGCACTGAACGGCAAGAAATATTTGAAAGACTATGATGTGCTGTCATTGATTCATTACTGAATGATTTTGTGAGGAGTGCCTGCGTGCAGGCACTCTTTTTCACACTTTTTCCCGATTTGACCTTCAGGAAAATGAAAAACTTTACAATAACTATGGAATTCCGGATAATGATCAGTAACAGATGATCGAAAAATCAGTGTTTTACAGGTGATGATACCAATGACGATGGATGAACTGATTGCAAAAGCATCCACCTATCTCGATGAAAAAGATATAGAGCTGATTAAAAAGGCTTATGAATATGCGAAAAAAGCGCATGCCGGACAGCTGCGCAAATCGGGCGAACCGTATATCACGCATCCGGTAGAAGTGGCCGGGATTCTGGTCAATCTGAAGATGGACGTGACGACGATTATGAGCGGATTCCTACACGACGTCGTCGAGGATACACCGGTAACGCTCGATGATGTCCGGAATGAATTCGGCGATAACGTCGCGATGCTCGTAGACGGGGTTACGAAACTGCGGCATTTCGAATATTCGTCGAAAGAAGACCAGCAGGCGGAAAATCACCGAAAAATGTTCGTCGCCATGGCCCGCGATCTGCGCTGCGTGATTGTCAAACTGGCCGACCGGTTGCACAATATGCGTACGCTGAAATATATGACCAAAGAGAAACAGATCCAGAAAGCCAATGAAACGATGGAAATCTTTGCGCCGCTCGCCAACCGACTTGGTATTTCGGCGATTAAATGGGAACTTGAAGACATCTCGCTGCGATATCTCAATCCGCAGCAGTACTATAAAATTGTCAATCTGATGAAGCAAAAGCGTGAAGAACGCGAAGCCTACATTGCTCAGGTCGTCGAAGATCTGAAGAAATATGTCAAGTCCGTGCACATTAAAGCGGAAATCTCCGGTCGGCCGAAACATATCTACAGTATCTATCGCAAAATGGTGAATCAGCATAAACAGTTTAATGAGATCTACGATCTGTTCGCCGTGCGGATCATCGTGGAAAGCATCAAGGACTGCTATGCCATCCTCGGGATTATCCATACGCACTGGAAGCCGATGCCCGGCCGTTTCAAAGATTATATTGCCATGCCGAAAGCGAATATGTATCAGTCGCTGCACACGACCGTGATCGGGCCGAAGGGAGATCCTCTGGAAGTCCAGGTCAGGACGGAAGAAATGCATGACGTGGCGGAATACGGCATCGCCGCCCACTGGGCCTATAAAGAGGGTAAAACGAAAAATATCAATAACAAATTTGAGGATAAGCTGACGTGGTTCCGTGAAATTCTCGAGTATCAGAAAGAAACCGATGATGCCCGGGAATTCATGGAGTCGCTGAAAATGGATCTGTTCTCCGATACGGTGTTTGTGTTCACACCTAAAGGCGATGTGATCGAGCTGCCGGTCGGATCGGTGCCGATTGATTTTGCCTACCGCATCCACACTGAAATCGGCAATAAGACGGTTGGTGCCCGCGTCAACGGTAAGATGGTCCCGCTCGATTATAAACTGAAGACCGGCGATATTGTTGAAGTTGTCACGTCGAAACATTCCTACGGGCCAAGCCGAGACTGGCTGAAAATCGCCAAGAGTTCGGCGGTCAAGAACAAAATCAGGCAGTGGTTTAAGCGCCAGGAACGCCAGGAGAACGTCGCCAAGGGCCGCGAGATGATTGAGAAGGAACTGCGTAATCAGGGCGCCAGTCTTAAGGACAATCTGACCGACGAGAAAATTGTTGCAGTGGTGAAAAAGTATAACTTTTCCCATGAAAATGAGCTGTTTGCTGCGGTTGGCTATAACGGGATACCGGCCCGTCAGGTCGTTAACCGTCTGACTGAGGACGACAGTGCGCAGAAGGACCAGGAACAGCAGCAGGATACCGGCGCCCCGACGCAGGAACTGAAGCCGATGCCGAGCCGTCGCAAGACATCGCTGGGCATTCAGGTCAAGGGTGTCGACAACTTGCTGGTCCGTCTGGCACGCTGCTGCAACCCGGTGCCGGGTGATCAGATTGTCGGCTACGTCACACGCGGACGGGGAGTGACCGTTCACCGCAAGGACTGTCCGAATATCCAAAATGAAGAGAAGCAGCGGCTGATGGAAGTCGAATGGGAGAACAATGAATCGAAGGCCAAAGAATACAACGTCGACATTGAAATCCAGGCGTACGACCGGAGCGGACTGCTCAATGACGTGCTGAAATGCGTGGCCGACACGCACACGCCGATTAACGGCATCAACGGCCGGACCGATAAGAACAAAGTGGCATCGATCAGCATGACGATTGCGATTACGAATATCGACCATCTGCATCGGGTCGTCGACCGGATCAAGCGGATTCCGGATATCTATTCGGTCCGCCGTGTCATGCAATAACCGTCAGGGGTGAAGGATTTATGAGAGTTGTACTGCAGCGGGTCAGGCAAGCCGCCGTCACGATTCACGATGAAGTTGTCGGCCGGATTAACGGCGGACTGCTCCTGCTCGTGGGCATCCGGACGGGTGATACAGAAGCAGACGTCGCTTACGTCGCCGACAAGGTGGCTGTGCTGCGTATTTTTGAGGATGAAAACGGGAAAATGAACCGTTCGATTCAGGACGCCGGCGGAGCCATTCTGTCTGTTTCCCAGTTTACGCTCTATGGGGATGTGGCGCATGGCCGGCGGCCGAGTTTCATCACCGCCGCCCGTCCGGAAACAGCCGAACCGCTCTATGAAGCATTCAATGAACGGCTCAGAGCCGCCGGGCTTGAAGTCGCTACCGGCCGGTTCGGGGCGGATATGCAGGTATCGCTGGTCAATGACGGACCGGTGACGCTGATTATCGAAAGCAAGGGCGAAGCAGAGCTACGCTGATCCCGGATTCGGCACCCAATAAGACTTGACATTTTCTGTGAATCATGTACGATAGAAAGACAAACCTATGAAGGAGAAAAACTGCAGTCTTGCCGCAAACGAAAGAGAGGACTGTCGTCGGCTGAGAGCATGTCCGCACCGGCTTCTGCAGGAAGACACTCCTGAGGCGTTTTTCTGAAATTAGTATTGAGACTAGGAAAAAACGTCAGCCGGGCGTTAACCGGTCTATGAGGAAGCTTCAGCAGAAGTTTCGAATCAAGGGTGGCACCACGAAGCAGATTCGTCCCTTGTCCGTCGGATTTATTTATCCGCGGACAGGGGATTTTTATTTTGGCTGATGTCCCGGACCGGCTGCCGGTTTCATTGTACGAAAGCGGCGGGCAGCCCGGATAAAACCATTTATTCAGATTACAGAGAGCATCAGAAGGAGGAAACAGTTTTGTTTATTCAGATCCCGAGAGGTACGTACGACGTGCTTCCTGATCAATCACCAGTCTGGCAGAAGATCGAAGAAACCGCCAGAGCAGTCTGCGATCTGTTTAATTATAAAGAGATCCGCACACCATTATTTGAATCAACCGATCTTTTTCAGCGTGGTGTCGGTGATACGACCGATATCGTGCAGAAAGAAATGTATAACTTCAAGGACCGGGGTGACCGGAATCTGACCCTGAGGCCGGAAGGAACGGCCTCCGTTGTCCGGTCGTTTGTCGAACATAAATTATACGGTCTTCCGGATCAGCCGACCAAACTGTATTACATCGGTCCGATGTTCCGCTACGAGCGGCCGCAGTCCGGACGGACACGCCAGTTTACCCAGTTCGGGGTAGAAGCACTCGGCTCCGCCGATCCGTCGATTGACGCCGAAGTGATCGCCCTGGCGCTGACATTTTATCAGCGGCTCGGTTTGAAACATCTTAAACTCGTTCTGAACAGTCTCGGCGATCCGGAAACCCGGGCAGCGCACCGCAAAGCGCTGATCGCCCACTTTAAGCCTTCGATCGGCGAGTTCTGCGAAGATTGCCAGCGGCGGCTCGAGAAAAATCCGCTGCGCATTCTTGACTGCAAGAAGGACCATGATCATCCGCTGATGGCGACCGCCCCGTCGATCATCGATTATCTGACGGATTCGGCGGCGGCCTATTTTGAAAACGTGAAGGCGATGCTTGATGAGATGGGGATCACCTATGAACTGGATCCCACTCTTGTCCGCGGCCTTGACTATTACAACCACACCACTTTTGAAATCATGGGTTCGAGTAAGGGCGCGATCAGCACACTGGCCGGCGGCGGCCGCTATAACGGGCTGGTCAGCGAACTCGGCGGTCCGGAAACGGCCGGTGTCGGCTTCGCACTGAGTATTGAACGGCTGCTGCTGGCGCTCGATGTTGAAGACATTTCACTTGTCGGCCCGGCTTCGCTCGATTGTTATCTGGCGGCGATCGGCGGGCACGCTGAGGCAAAGGTGCCCGCACTGCTTAATGAACTGAGAAAAGCCGGGCTGCGCGCCGATAAGGATTATATGGACCGCAAAGTCAAGGCTCAGTTTCGTCAGGCCGACCGCGAGCATGCCAAATTTGTTGTCGTCATTGGCGACGACGAGTTGGCGCATCAGGAAGCATCGGTCAAGAAAATGGCTGACGGCTCGCAGGAAACGGTTTCCTTTTCAAAATTGCCGGATTATATAAAATCAAAATTAACTGATTAATGAGGTGAATCAGATATCATGTATCGTAATGCGAATTGCGGCGAACTGACGGCCGAACTGGCCGGGAAAACCGTTACGCTGGCCGGTTGGGTTCAGAAACGCAGAGATCTGGGCGGCGTCATTTTCATCGATTTGCGGGATCGTTCCGGATTTGTGCAGATTGTGTTTAATCCGAAAGTGTCCCAGGACGCCTGGAACAAGGCGGACAAAGTACGGAGCGAATACTGTCTGTCTGTAACCGGGGTTGTCTCCAAACGTGATCCGGAAGCAATCAATCCGAAGATCAAGACCGGCGATATCGAAGTCATGATCAGCGATATCAAGGTACTGAACAAGTCGAAGACACCGCCGTTTCCGATTGAAGACGGTATTGAAGCGTCTGAGGACGTCCGGCTTAAATATCGTTATCTTGACCTGAGACGGCCGGAAATGCTGAAAAACTTTATCCTCCGTAACAAGGTCAAACATACGCTGCGTCAATTTTTAGACGACCGCGGTTTTCTTGATATCGAAACGCCGATCCTGACGAAGAGTACTCCGGAAGGCGCCCGTGACTATCTGGTGCCGTCCCGTGTCCACCCGGGCGAATTCTATGCGCTGCCGCAGTCGCCGCAGCTGTTCAAACAGCTGCTGATGGCTTCGGGCATGGAGAAATATTATCAGATTGCCCGCTGCTTCCGTGATGAGGACCTGCGTGCCGACCGCCAGCCTGAATTCACCCAGGTCGACATTGAAATGAGTTTCTTCGAACTGAAGCCGTTTCAGGACATGATCGAAGCGATGCTCGTCGATCTGATGAAGAAGGTCAAGGGGATCGATATTCCGCGGCCATTCAAACGACTGAGCTATGCCGAAGCAATGGATCAGTACGGCAGCGACAAACCGGATACCCGTTTCGGGATGAAACTGATCGATATCACCGACATCGCCGCTGACAGTACGCTGCGTGTGTTCAAGGAAGTTCAGGAAAAAGGCGGACAGGTCAAAGCGATCAATGCCAAGGGACAGGCACCGCATTTCTCCCGGAAACAGGTTGATGAAGACTTGCGCCACGTCGTTTCGCCGTATGGCGCCAAGGGTCTCGCCTGGCTGAAAGTTGAAGAGGGCGGCATGAAGGGACCGATTGCCAAATTCTTTGACGAGGCACTCACAAAGCGAATCATGGACCGGACGAATGCTGAAACCGGCGACCTGCTGCTGTTCGTTGCCGATAAGAAGAAAATCGTTGCTGACAGTCTCGGTGCGCTGCGCCTCCATCTCGGCAAACTGCTCGGACTGATCGATGAGTCGGCATTCAATTTCCTCTGGGTGACTCAGTTCCCGCTGCTTTCTTACAGCGAAGAGGAGCATCGCTATGTGGCGGAGCACCATCCGTTCACGATGCCGGTACTTGAAGATCTCGACCGGATTGAAACCGATCCCGGCAGTGTACGGGCTCAGTCTTATGATATGGTGCTGAACGGTTTTGAACTGGGGAGCGGGTCCGAACGTATCTGCAATCACGAGATGCAGGAAAAAATGTTCAAGGTGCTGGGCTTTACGAAAGAACGCGCGGAGAAGCAGTTCGGCTTCCTGATGCAGGCGTTTGAGTACGGCACACCGCCGCATGGCGGCATGGCGCTTGGCATCGACCGGATTGTCATGCTGCTCGCCGGTGCGTCGAGCATCCGGGATACGATCGCCTTCCCGAAAACCGCCAGCGCGACCGACCTGCTGACCCATGCGCCGAGCGCAGTCAGCGACCAGCAGCTGGCCGAGCTCCATCTGGACGTTGCTACGCTGCTGAAGTAATCAGACGCCGGAACGGTAAAATGCGGCGCTTGATAAGCGTTTACAGCTGTGGTATCATAAAACCATGAAATAAATGAATCCGTCCTGGAGTGTTAGTCGAACGTCGATATGTTTTGACCGAACATTTATTTGAAATGGGAGTCCGTTGTTTTCACTCGTCACGCATGCCCGCACAAGGGACCCGTAAACTGTGAAACAGGGCACCCACCTGCTCACGAGCGGGTTTCAAAGCTGCGGCTTCACAACGGCACGTTCGGGACATTCATTATTATTTATTTAACAATAAAAGCCGGAACCAAGAGAAAATCCTGGTTCCGGCTTTTCATTTTTTTATTATATGAGAAAAATATGCTCCCGGACGACTTAGCAGCCGGGAACATAGGCCTGATTTGATCATAAAATATAGTTTGGCATGATTTTCATCCGCATCGCCGGATTAGGCCGGACTATTAAAGATTTATTTCTTTGCAGAATAGAGCGTCATCGTCAGTGTTGCTGTATATTGCGGCTGATCCGGCACGGCGGAGGAAGAATCGGAAGTACCGGATGAATCCGTGCCGGAGCTGGATAAACTGCCTGAAGATCCGGATGTGTCCGAACTTCCCTGCTGCAGAGTGGACGAGTCTGAAGACGCAGCTGATTGGGTATCCGGATTCTGCTGCCAGTTCAGCTGGTCGATGGTCAGCAGCCGCTTCCGTGATTCCAGATAGCCGATGTAGGTCAGTAGAGGCAGTTCACGGTCCGCATTTAATGTGAGCGTATAAGTGTTTGCCGTCAGCAAGTTTTGCAAGGCTCGTTCCGTTTTACGTGACGATTTTTTTGCTTTATTGTTTCCGGTGTTTGAAGACGTGTCCGATGATTGCTGCACCTTTTCAATAGAGGCCACAGTAACACCAAGATCACCTGCTTCTTCCTGAATGGATGTAAAGAACTTTTCAATATCCGGATGGAGAGGAAGAATCGATCGATTGACTTTCCGGCCGAGTGCTTCCTCTCTCTGAATTTGCTTTTTGCGTGCCTCCAGGTCCTTCTTGTTCTGGAGGATCGCTTTCTGGTTTGACACCACCGTTTGTTTGTACATCCGGATCGTTGACTGGGTATAAGCAATATTCTGCTCAACCGGCAGGATTTTCAACAGGTAGAACAGGGTGAATCCGACGCAGATGACGGTCGCACCGATCAGACTGCAGATAAATGTTTTGTTCATGATCATTGACCCTTTTTCTGATTGATTGGCACTGAAAAATTCGTATTCATCGTCAGGGTGATTTGATAACCGCCTGAAGAAGAGGTTGTCGTCGGGACCGGCTTTTCTGCCTGGGTCAGGACGACGGATGTAAATCCCCTTTTTCTCAGACTGGAGACAAAGGGATCAATCTCCGCAAAACGGTTCAGTTGGCACTGCAAGGTCATTTTTCCGTTACTTTGATAATTGATACTGGTAACGGAGCCGCCGGCGGGAAGCAGCCGGCGTATTTCTGCCCAGGATGCGAAGACGGAATTTCGTTCGGTCAGGATCATCTGTACTGCGTCGGCCGGCGTCGGTTTGGTGCTGAGCTTCGGCTGACTGAGATCCAATTTTTTTGTTGCCTTCGCTTTCCAGACGGCTTGTTCCTTCTGCAGACTGTTCTGTTCACTGTTCAGATGCCAGCCATAGATAATCAGTGCAAGAAAGAGGAGCAGACAGAGGCCGCCGATGATCGAGAGCGTCCAGACCAGTTTCCGCGACACTTTCTGTTCATAGGGGAGCAGATTGATATCGATCATTCAGCAGCCCCCTTCATGGCCATGCCGATGGCCGGGATAAAAGCCGGATCGAGGTCCTCCGGGCCGTTCGTCCGCTCGGGATCGATGACGATCAGTTTTACCGGAACAGATTGGAATTGCTGGAGTGCCTTTTTGAATTTTTCAGCAGTGTTTATCGTTCCCAGCAGCTGGATTTCCGAGACGGCCTGGCTGCCCTTTTGCAGATTGTACTGATAAAAATTCAGCATCCGGTCAGTTTCGGTCGCCGCATGGCGCAGCAGTTCATGGTCCGGAAGCATGCTCTCGGAATCCTTAAGGCTGATCTGACGGATGAACAGGGGCGTGTCCTCGTGAAAGACAGCGACATTCAGAACATCTTTTTCAAGCTGAGCATACATCCGGTTTTCTGCAGGCTTCCCAGGGGTGAAGTGCTGTACCCAGCGATCCACCCCGAGGGCACTGAATTCGGCACTGACCGGTTCCAGACCGGCGGCTCGCAGTACTTTCTGATAACGCCGGACGGTCATTTCCGGTGCAGCGAACAGCAGGACGTGTGTTCCGGTGGCGCTGCGGTCCAGCACATGAAAGTCGAAGACGGCACGCTCGAACGGCAGCTGAATCTTGTGACCGATCTCAATGAAAAAATAGTTCTGCAGTTCGGCGTCGGACAGGATGCCCGGCAGATCAAACTGCCGGAGGACGAGCTGCGAATCGGGAACAGCGAAAAAAGTCCGTTTGTGCCGGACTTTCAAGGTATGCACCATATTTTTGAGCACGTCGGTGAATGCCTGCTCATCCTTGATCCTGCCGCTGGCCACAATACCCGGCTGCAGCCGCTCCTTCCAGCACTGGAGGCGGGAAAGATCATCCACGCTGCCCCTGAAACGTACCATGCGGACGGCATAGTCGGAGAAGGTCAGACCAACGCTGACAGGACTTTGGAACAGGTGTATTTCTTTATTCAGCAAAAGACATCATTCCCGAAATTAATATAGAAGGCTCAAGTAAAACGAAATCATCTGCTCGCCGAAGAAATACGCGGTCAGAACGCCGAGCATAATAAACGGAGCAAACGGGATCGGCTGGCGCCGTTTGACCAGACCGAGCATCATCGCGATGATGCCGAAGAACGCCCCGAAGAACGCCGACAGCATGAAGCCGAGCAGGACGATCTTCGTTCCGGTAAACAGGCCGATCAGGGCGAAGAGCTTCACGTCACCGCCGCCCATCCCGCCGCGGCTGATCAGGGCGATCGCCGCCAGCAGAAGAAAACCGGACGCCGCGCCGAGCAGCGAATCCCACCACGGCTGCAAGGGCACAATCACTCTGAACAGGATAAAAATGGGCAGAAACCAGAGCAGCACTTTATCCGGGATGATCATTTTTGCCAGATCGCTGACAAGGACAATGATCAGCAGCGAGATGAGCAGCCAGCCGGCAAGCATTGCTCCGACGGATGTTGCCCTAAGGAAGCTGAATAAAAACAGCAGTCCCGTGGTCAACTCGATGATCGGATAGACCGGTGAAATCTTTGACCCGCATGTCCGGCATTTACCCTTTAAAAAAATATAGGAGAAGACCGGAACAAGATCGCGAATAGTCAAACGCCGCCCGCACGACGGACAGTGCGAAGGCGGCGTGATAATCGACTGACCTTCAGGAACCCGAAGGCCAACAACATTGTAGAAAGAACCTAATATAAACCCTAAAATTAGGAAATAAATGGAAAATATAGTATGCATGGCAACTATCTATTCGATTTATTCACAAGATCTTGTTCAGTAGCGGGATTATTTATGCCTGATATTGAATTAGCCTTATGTCCTGATATGGAATATACTCCATTTGATGACGTAACTTTTATATTTGAACTAGTATCAGATGTATGCCCGATATATTTAGAAAGGTCACTTAATGAGAGTCCTCCATCTTTACCTGATCCATTTTCAACACCATTTTCAGCATCATATAGTTTTGCAGCATGAATAATGTTAAGTGCATCTTGTATGTTTGCTTGTTCTCTTTGTGAGGAAAGAACATTAGTAATTATAGGGACAGCTATTGCAGCAATTATTGCTAATATAACGATGACTGCGAGCAATTCAACCAAGGTAAAACCCTTCTTATTATTTCGAGAATTTCTCTGAAGCTTTTTAAGCATTCAATCTCCTCCAATTAGTTAAAGTTTTGATAAAGTTGAAACATTGGTATAACGATAGATAGTACAATTAAACCCACAACAACTGCTAGAAAAAGAATAGTGGCAGGTTCAATTAATGCTTTTAGTCGTTCATTCGCCTGCGCGACATCGTTCTCAAAATAACCGGCGACGTGATTCAGCATCTGATCGAGCATACCGGTTTTTTCGCCGATCGCCGTCATATGATAGACAATCGATGGAAAAATCTTTTCCCGACTGAACGCTTCAGACAATGGCGTGCCGAAATCAAGAGCTTCGGCAACATTATGTATCGCCCGGCGGATGGCCAGATTAGAGGTTATCTTTTCCACCGACTGAAGCGCGTCGATCACCGGTACGGAACTCGAGATGAGCAGAGCGAACATCCAGAGCAGTCGTGAAAGTTCACTTTTATAGACCAAAGGTCCTATTAAAGGCAACCTGATTATAGCATAATCGATCCTCAGTTTACTAGATTTATTTTTTAAGGAAACAATCACCAGAACAACAGCGGCCAGTATCAAAAGGATCAGCACCGGCCAGCAGGCACGGACCCAGTCGCTGGCGGCGAGCGTTGCCCGGGTAATCAGCGGAAGTCCGGCGTGAATGCTTGTGAACATCGACCGGAACATCGGAATGATGCTGGTGAGCAGGAAAATGACGACAGCGAGCGACAGGCACAGCACGAAGACCGGGTAGACCATGGCTGTGGTCAACTTCTGCCGGGATTTGTGCAGCCTTTCATAGTAAATTGCCAGATGGTCGAGACTTTCTTCCAGGCGGCCACTGCCTTCACCGGCGCGGATCATGTGGATGATCATCGGGCTGAACACTTTGCCCCGGTTTTCAAAAGCCTGGGAAAGCGTGCGTCCTTCTTTAAGATCGGCGGCCATCTGCTCGATCACGGCGCGAAACGACCGGTTCTTTTCCTCCTGATCGGCCAGAATGTCGAGGGCTTCGGAGACAGTGACGCCGGCTTTGATGATCGTCGCAAATTGTCTGAGAAACACCACCTTGTCGGCAAGTTTGATCGACGAACCGAGCGACAGCGGCTTATTCCAGAGGGTCTCAGTATGCTCGTGAACCGAGCGGATGGCCAGGCCTTTCCGGGCAACCTGAATCAGTGCTTCCTGCCGGTTTTCCGCCGTCAGCCGACCTTTTTTGGCCTTGCCCAGGGTATCCGTTCCGATGTAGTCAAATAGGGGCATTGTCTTTTATCCTCTCAGGAGATAGTTTTCAACCGATTCACCGGCGATTTCCCGACGCGCGAGCATGTCCTGGATGCATGAAGCCATCGTCTGCATGCCCTGGGCGCGGTTGACCTGGATGACACTCGGAATCTGGTAAATCTTCTTTTCACGGATCAGATGGCTGACCGCCTTGTTGTTGATCATCAGTTCCGTGGCCACGCGGCGGCCGGAATAGTCCGGTGTCGGGAAAAGGCGCTGGGAAACCACAGCGACCAGTTCGGCAGCCAGCTGGATCCGGATCTGGCCCTGCTGCTCTGCAGGAAATACATCGATAATCCGGTCAACCGTCGAAACAGCGTCATTTGTATGAAGGGTCGCCAGCACAAGATGTCCGGTTTCGGCAGCGGTCAGCGCTGTCCGGATCGTTTCGAGATCGCGCATTTCGCCGACAAGAATCACATCAGGGTCCTCACGGAGTGCCGCGCGGAGGCCGAGTGCGAACGACTTCGTGTCGTTGCCGATCTCCCGCTGCTGAATGATACATTGATCATGCCTGTGCAGGTACTCGATCGGATCCTCAAGTGTGATGATATGACGGCGGAGATGTTTATTCATATTATCCACGAGCGCAGCGAGGGTCGTCGACTTGCCGCTTCCGGTCGGACCGGTAACCAGGAAAAGGCCGTGCGGACGCTCACAGAGGGAAGCGAGAATGTCCGGAAGCCGCAGCGAGGCGAGATCCGGCACTTTCTGGGCGATCACCCGAAAGGCAAGGCTGAAACAGGAACGCTGTTTGAAGGCATTGACACGGAAACGGGACAGTTTCGGGATACTGTAGGAAAAGTCGAGTTCTCCGTCGGCATCGAGCTTCGTCAGCTGATCGGCAGATAAAATCTCCTGCACCATCCCATTCGTGTCTTCCGGCCTGAGCACCGATGCGTCGAGTGCGATCAGTTCACCGTTAATTCGGACGGTCGGCGGGATGCCGACGGAAATGTGAAGGTCGGACGCATTCCGCTCGCAGGCAGTGCGTAAATATTGAATCAATTCATCATTCATCGTCACAGGCTTCTTTCCTGAAAAATAGTTTCAGCTGATGACTTTCAGCAGTTCTTCAACCGTTGTAATGCCCTGGCTCACTTTGGTCAGCCCGTTTTCGAGCATATTCCGGCCGCCGGCGTCGTGCACCAGATTCCGGATGTCTCTAAAATCATGATGGCTGATCAGCCGTTCTGAGATGACTTCATTGATTTCGAGCATCTCATGGACAGCTGTGCGGCCGAGATAGCCGGTCTGATGGCAGGACTTGCAGCCGGAACCTTTGATCAGCCGATCCGGACAGGGCATGCCGGCTTTGGCAAACAGGCCCTTTTCAATCGATGTTGCGGCCGCCGGACGGGCGCAGTCGCGGCAGACCCGCCGTACCAGACGCTGGGCAACCACCCCGGTTAATGAGGCGGCGACTAGGAACGGATCGACACCCATGTCGATCAGCCGGTAGATGGTCGTCGGCACGTCGTTCGTGTGGAGCGTAGAAAGCACAAGATGCCCGGTCAGGCTGGCACGGATGGCAATTTCCGCAGTCTCGGTATCACGGATTTCGCCGACCATAATGATGTTGGGGTCCTGGCGCAGAATCGCCCGCAGCCCCCTGGCAAAGGTCAGCCCGACCGGAGCGTTAGTCTGTATCTGATTGATGCCTTCGAGCTGATATTCGACGGGGTCTTCAATCGTGATGATATTCTGCTCCTCGCTGTTCAGCTCATTCAGCGCCGCATAGAGCGTCGATGTCTTTCCGGATCCGGTCGGCCCGGTGATCAGAATCAGTCCGGTCGGCCGGGCAATCATTTTCCGGAAAAGGGTTTCCTGTTCTTTTGTAAAGCCGACGTTGGGAATCTTCAGCAGCAGATTGTCGGTGTTGAGCAGCCGGAGCACGACGCGTTCACCGAACAATGTCGGAAGCGTGGAGACGCGCAGATCGAAGCGCTGCTTGCCGACGGTGACGGTGACCCGCCCGTCCTGCGGCAGCCTTTTCTCGGTGATATCCAATTGGCTCATCACTTTGATTCGGGTGACCAGTACGCTGAGCACTTCTCTGGGCAGCGTGCGGAATGTCCGCAGCGCGCCGTCCACGCGGAAGCGGATCACAACGCTGGATTCACGGGGATCGATGTGAATGTCGCTGGCCCGTTCTTCAACAGCGCCTGTCAGGATTTTGTTGATGATCCGAATAATCGGCGTATCGGTCTCGACAGACAGACCCGCCGATTCCTCAGCCGGCCGGATATTCATCGAGGTCATCAGTTCGCTGACGGAATCTTCTTCGTTATACAGCCTGTTTATCGTGCGCGTGATCTCACTGGGCAGGGCCAGGGACACCGTCACCTGGAAACCGGTCATCATCTGCAGATCGTCAATGGCAAACAGGTCGAGCGGATTGGCCATGGCCACATAAAGCTGACCGTCCTTCTTTTTATAAGGAATGAGTTCATTTCGCCGGGCAAAGTCCTGATCGATCAGTTCTGCGGCGCTCTGGTCGATGACGATGCCGGCCAGATGGACCTGAGGAATCGACAATTGATCGGATAAGGCGTCAGTTAACTGCTGCTCGGAAATATACCCCCGTTCGATCAATGCTGCGCCCAGTTTCTGACCCGGGTTTTTCTGTTCCAGTGTGGTTTTCAGCTGTTCTTCATTAATCAGGCCGGCGGAGATCAGTAAATCGCCCAGCCGTCTGTGTGTCCGCTGCTGCATAGAGCATCTCCTGATTCGATTGTTTCGGTAAAAAACGAGTCTTTCAATCTTTTACCGTTCCGTATAAAATAGGTAATGAAATTCAAAGAAGAAGGGACCGGGACTAATGTATCATAGGCAGGAGGGCATGACGCTCATCGAAGTGATCCTATCGATTACCCTGTTAAGTCTGGTGATCCTTACCTTTGCTTATGTATTCATCCAGAGTCAGGCGGCGACGACGGACAACGGAACGAAGCAGACTGCCCTGCAGCTGGCACAGAAATATTTATCCGGTGTGCTGAGCGGAAACAGCCTTCCGGCCCCTTCAGCTTCGCAGCCTGCTCCGCCGTCTTCACCGCAAAATGTTAAACAATACCGGTATGAAGGCAGTGACACAGTCGGAAATGCCTCCTATGAAACGTTCGCCTTCGTTCTGAACAAAGATGAGGATCAGAATCAGCCCGTTGTCATACGGACTTTCTATGGTGCAAAATATGTCGAACTTTACAACTATTATACGACAAATGATAAATGAGAGATACCGGAAAATGGAAGGCAGTCAGAGGGGGTTCACACTGGTTGAGCTGCTGGCTGTTCTGACGCTGGCCACCGTCTGTTTTTCCCTGATTTTCAGTATCTGGCTTTCCGGACAGAAATCGGCAAATCATACGATGGCCGAAAATGATCTGCAGAGCGATGCCAATCTCGTTCAGAAGCGACTGACTGAAGCGTTCTATGATAAAAATCAAAAGCCGTTTACGCTTTCTCTTAATGATGGCCGGGTTGAACTGAACGATGACGAATCAGGCGAAACCCAGACGATTTCTGATGCCGAACTTGTCTACTCGGGAACACCTGTTTCCGTAGAAGTAAACCAGAACACAAAAAATCTCGCTCTGGATTATACAATCAAACCAAAGAATACCGCAGAAGACGGAGACTTGAGCTTTCATCTTGACACAACACTCCATTATCCATGGAGCGATGGCGGGAGCGGAGACAGCCAATGAACGGGATCAGAAAAACATGTAGAAAAGAAAATGGCTCAACGCTCGTAGTCGTTCTCCTTGTCATGGCCGTTTTTTCGGTAATGGGCCTCATGCTTATCGGCGTCACGCTTGCCCACTCCCGGCAAATCGGCCAGTCTACCGCTAAAATTCAGGCAACAAATGCGGCGGAGATGGGACTTAAGGAATATCAATTGAAATTGAACAAGTGGTATCAAACACTCAATACCAGTGAAAATTCGAGTTCATTTGATGAATTGAAGACTCAGATCATGAATATCAGCGTTCCGAAACGTACCCTGAATCTCTCAAACAATCCGACATATGAAATAATCAATAAAAAAGAAATTCAGAGTACAGATCATCAGTTTGTGATTAAGATTGTTTCGCAGGGGTCCGCTCAAAATGAGACAAGAACCATTTCCCAAGATGAAATTATTCAGATGAATGATCAATTTCAGCGAAATGAAGAACATCAGGGACTGTCTCTTCCTTATATGAATGGAAGTGTGATTGTCAATCCGGGCCACTGGGGTATCCAAGGGAAGGGCAAAAAAGACAATATTCATATTTATGATCATACGGGAAATGAAACTGACCCCACGGAGGAAACAGTTGACTTGAGCGGTGTCGAAAATGCTTTCATCCGAATGCCTATGGCGACGCAAGATGACAGCGGCACTCCGGTTGTAGGGAACACAATTTCCGGAGATATTTATGGAAATTCGAACGACATGGATTTTTCAGGGAACAAAACATTTGAAAACAATGTTTACATTAACGGGGATGTAACGATTTCAGGGAATATTGTTTTTAAGGGGAATGTACATATTGAGGGCAGTCTGACTGTAAAGGGAGATATTCAGGTAGACGGCAATCTCTATGTTAAGGGTAATCTTGCATATGGCAATGGCAATCAATACACAGGCTATGTATTTGTCGGTGGAGAAATGAGCAGAAGGGATAATAGCGGAGATGGTAATATAGTATTTGAACGGACTGTGTATGTAAACGGTGATTTCAACCCGAAAGATGGGAATAAGTCGAAACTCTATTTTAATAGAGGTGTTGTTATCGATGGTCAGGCATCGCCACAGACAAGTGCCCATGGAGACATTTATTTTTATCCCCAAGTGAACGATTTGAGCAATTCTGCCAAACCAGTTTTACAACCGGTGGCTGCGAATACGATATATCAATGAAATATGAATCAGAGTTGGAAGTAAATTAAAAGCTGGAAAATAGGATAAATAAAAACACGGACAAGTGCGCTTAAATATCGCTCATATCCGTGTCAGCAATTCAAAAAATCTGATGTTGTAGTTTAATTACTATTACTTCGCCACTTTCTCAAGATTGCCGTTCTGATCCATCTTGAATGTTGCCCCTTGCTCGGCGCTCTGGTCCTGAAAGGCAACCATCCGGCGGGCACGGTCCATGATGCCGATCAGTGCCTGATAGTCGTCCTCCACGGTCTGCTGGCGGTTCTGAAGGGAAGCAACTTCTTTCTCCAGTTCGTCAACTTTGTTTTGCAGACGGCTATTCTCCGCTTTCAGATGCTTGTTTTCCTGTTCCAGTCTGGAACCCGATGATGTTCCGCTTTCCAGTTTTCTTAGATAAGTAATAATTTCCGGAAGGCCGAATGAGGCAGATCCGGTGTTCTGAACCGGTCCGGCGGTTTCCCGGGGAGCAGTTTCCGGCGTCGCTTCTGCCGGGCCTGCTTCAGGGATGTCCATCTCAGCAAACTCCATAACCGGAACTGCCGGTCCGGCGACCGGCCGCACCGGACGGGTCTGCCGCTCGGCACGCTTCTTCTGCTTGCGCTGCTTCTTGGCAATCTCTATTGCCTGCTCATATTTTCTGCGGACGATCGCATTCCAGCGGAAACCGCAGGCCGCACCGGTCCGGTTCAGCCGGTCACCGACTTCTTCAAATGCATCAAGCTGGGTGCTGCCTTCACGGATATGGCGCAGCACGGTTTCCGCGAGCAGCAGGTCGTCCTCATGCGACCAGGCGTCTTGTCTCACTTTTGTCATGATATTCTCTCCTTCTGGCAATCATGCTGACAGGAACTTAGGTGACTTCTTCGAAAAGCTCCCTTTTTTATCAATATACGAGAAGGATAGACAAACGAGAGTTGTTTTATACACCCGGCAAGGGATCTTCTGAGATTGAAAGAGCGCCGGTTATTTACCGGCCTGATCACGCTGAGCGAAATAGTCCAGCCGCTTTTGGACGGTGCGTTCATAACCGCGCGGCGACGGGTGATAGAATGTTTTATCCTGTAAATGCGGCGGCAGATAGGCCTGCGGGACATAGCCGCCCTCGAAATCATGCGGGTACAGGTAGCCTTTTCCATGGCCCAGTTTTGCCGCCCCTTTATAATGGGCATCGCGAAGATGCATCGGCACTTCGCCGGTTCGGTCATGTTTTACGGCGTCCAGAGCCTGGTCGATGCCGACAACGGCTGCGTTGCTTTTCGGCGCGGTAGCGACATAGAGCGCGGCCTCGGCAAGCGGGATCCGTGCTTCCGGAAGGCCGATAAACGTCACTGCGGTAACGGCCGCATTGGCCACAAGAATCGCGTTCGGATCGGCAAGTCCGACGTCTTCTGCCGCATGGATGAAGATGCGCCGGGCGATGAATTTCGGATCTTCGCCGGCAGCAATCATTTTGGCAAGCCAATAGAGCGTGGCATTCGGGTCGGAACCGCGCATACTTTTGATAAATGCCGACACCGTGTCGTAGTGGTTATCGCCCTTTTTATCATAGTGAAGCACTTTTTTCTGGATTGATTCTTCAGCAACTTCAAGATTGATATGAATGACACCGTTCTTGTCCGGATCGGTCGTCAGTGCGGCGAGTTCCAGTGCCTGCAGCGCAGACCGGCTGTCACCGCTGGCCACCCGGACGAGGTGGTCAAGCGCATCGGCGTCGAGCCTGATCTTTTCGCTGCCATACCCCCGTTCTTTATCGTGCAGGGCGTTCAACAGGATCCTGCGGATATCGTCTTCTGTGAGCGGTACAAACCGGAACAGTCTGGATCGTGACAGCAGTGCCGGATTGATCTCGAACATCGGGCTTTCGGTTGTCGCCCCGATCAGAATAATAATGCCTTTTTCAACGGAGGGCAGCAGGGCGTCCTGCTGGCTTTTGCTGAAGCGGTGGATTTCATCAATAAAAAGGATCGTCTTCTGCCGGTCGAATTTCAGCCGTTCTTCAGCGCCGGAGATGACTTTTCTCAGATCGCCGACGCCTGCCGTGACCGCGTTCAGCTGCTCGAAATAAGCAGAAGTGGACTTGGCAATAATATGTGCCAGTGTCGTTTTGCCTGTTCCGGGGGGGCCGAAGAAGATCATCGGTGTCAGCTTGTCTGCCTGGATCGCCCGCCGGAGCAGCCGGTTCTTGCCGACAATTTGCTCCTGGCCGACAAATTCGTCCAGCGTCTGCGGGCGCATTCGGTCTGCCAGAGGCCGGTTCTTCATTCCGGCAGAAGAGTCGTCAGGTAAGTCAAAAAGGTCCATTTCGGTCATCCCTTTGTCATTGCAGTCAATTTTCAGAAATGCCGGTTTCTTGCGTGCAAGCCGGGCAGATTTCGTTTATAATAACTTAGAGTCTGTGTTTATTTTACCATATCTGGTGTGATGAACCGCATGGCAGACGGCAGGCGTTCGTCTTCGCCGCATTGTTTTTTTGTGATTCCTGCGCTCATCCCCTTACATAATATCATCTCATCTGTTTCTTTCAGGACAAATGAGTTCTTTGGACATACATAAGGAGGATTACCATGAAAATTTCGACGAAGGGACGCTACGGCCTGACAATCATGATGGCTTTGGCAAAAAATGAAGGAAAGGGACCATTGTCTCTGAAAGCCATCGCCAGTGAACATAATCTGTCCGAACACTATCTGGAGCAGCTGATTGCACCGCTGCGCAATGCCGGCCTGGTCAGCAGTATCCGCGGCGCGTACGGCGGCTATATTCTGACCAAGTCTCCAAGCGAGATTACGGCTGCTGACGTCATCCGCGTGCTTGAAGGCCCGATTCAGCCTGTGGAAGTCATGGAAGACGACGACCCGGCCAAACGTGAACTGTGGGTGAAAATCAGAGATGCCGTCCGCAATGTGCTTCAGGGAACCACACTGGACGACCTGATCCATTACGACAGCGATCCGCAGGTCCAGGATCCGGACATGTTTTATATTTAATGAAGAAGCCGTGCTGACCGTTGCAGAGAGCAAGTACCTAAAACGAGAAGCAGCAGACGTGATGAACAGAGCCTATGAAAAAACCGTCCGGCCCGGTTCATGAGTTTCGCGTGAACGGGGTTTCGGCGGCAGAGAAATAAAGGAGTGAACAGGCATGGATCCTGTCTATCTCGACTATGCAGCCTCAACGCCGATTGATCCGGACGTGCTGGATGTGATGGTGGATACGTATAAAAATGTCATCGGCAATCCGTCCAGCATCCATTCCTTCGGCAGACAGGCGCGCAAAGTCATCGATGATGCACGCCATACGATCGCAAAATATATTGGTGCGCGCAGTCGCGAAATCGTCTTTACGAGCGGCGGCACAGAAGGCGACAATATGGCCATCATCGGTGCTGCGCTGGCAAATCAGAAATACGGAAAACATATCATTACGACAAAAATAGAACATCACGGGGTTTTCAGAACCTGTGAATATCTTGAAAATCAGGGATTTGACGTCGATTATCTGGATGTTGACCGGACAGGGCGGATTTCCCTTGATCAGCTAAAGGAAAAACTGCGGGAAGATACGATTCTCGTCACGATCATGTTCGGCAACAACGAAGTCGGCACGATTCAGCCGATTCGGGAGATCGCGCACCTTCTGGCCGGCCGGCGGACCCTGTTTCACACAGATGCGGTTCAGGCATTCGGCACCGTGGATATGGATGTCAAAGATACGCCGATCGATCTGTTATCGATGACCGGACATAAAATCGGCGGGCCGAAGGGAATCGGTTTTCTCTATATTCGTGACGGGGTCCATATCGCATCCTTCACGCACGGCGGCGATCAGGAGCGGAAGCGGCGTGCCGGGACGCAGAATGTTCCGGCCATTGCCGGACTCGGCAAAGCTGTCGGTCTGGTGGCTGATGACCTGTCCGACCGGATTGCGGACTGCCTGAAGGTACGGAAGACGCTGCTTCAGACACTTGACCGTTCGGATGTGGATTACCGGATTAACGGCAATCCGGAGCATTTTCTGCCCCAGATACTGAATCTGTATTTCCCCGGGACCCATGTTGAGACGCTGCTGACGAAACTGGACCTGGAAGGCGTCGCCGTGTCAAGCGGCTCGGCCTGCACAGCGGGTTCCGTGGAACCGTCTCACGTGCTGACCGCGATGTTCGGCGAAGGCGCTCCTGAGACGCAGAGCTCGATCCGGATCAGTTTCGGTGCCGGCAGCACGCCTGAGAATGTGGCTGAAGCAGGAACCATTATTGCACGTTCGGTCAGGGAACTGACTGAAACAGGAAGGGCGGGTGAAAGGCTTTGACCCAATCCCCCGGTCATACGCGGGTCGTTGTCGGCATGTCCGGCGGCGTGGATTCTACGGTAGCAGCCCTCCTGCTCAAGCAGCAGGGCTATGATGTTGTCGGTATTTTTATGAAAAACTGGGACGACACCGACGAGAACGGTGTCTGCACGGCAACGGAAGATTATGATGATGTTGTGCGGGTATCCAATCAGATCGGCATTCCCTACTATGCGGTGAATTTTGAAAAACAGTACTGGGACCGTGTCTTCACCTACTTTCTTGACGAATACAAAGCAGGCCGGACACCCAACCCGGATGTCATGTGTAATAAAGAGATCAAATTCAAAGCGTTTCTGGATCATGCGATGGCGCTCGGTGCCGACTATGTCGCAACCGGCCATTATGCTCGCGTGGAGAAGCGCGACGGGAAGACGTGGATGATCCGGGCTCAGGACCAGAACAAGGACCAGACCTATTTCCTGAATCAGCTGTCACAGGAGCAGATTTCAAAGGTGATGTTTCCGCTCGGCGATCTTGAGAAGCCTGAAGTACGGGAAATCGCCCGCGACCATCACCTGGCAACGGCCGATAAGAAAGACAGCACGGGCATTTGTTTCATCGGAGAGCGTAATTTCAAAGACTTCCTCAGCCACTATCTGCCGGCCAATCCCGGCGAGATCCGGACGGTCGACGGCCGGCTGATGGGCCGTCATGACGGCCTGATGTACTATACGAACGGCCAGCGTCAGGGGCTGGGTATCGGCGGTCCCGGCGGTCCGTGGTTTGTCTGCGGCAAAGATGTGGAGAAAAATATTCTGTATATTGCTGAGGGAAAGCACCATCCTGCACTCTATTCCCAGGGCCTGATTGCTGAAAAGGTCAACTGGATCAGCGGCGAACCGGAAGAGAAAGTGTTCCATTGCACCGCCAAATTCCGTTATCGTCAGAAGGACCGCCCGGTGACCGTGCACATTCTTCCTGATCACCGGATTGAAGTGGTTTTCGATGAACTGGAATGGGCAGTCACACCGGGCCAGTCTGTCGTGCTTTACGATTTCGATGCCTGCCTCGGCGGCGGGACGATCAGCACGGTACTCAACCAGGGAACGGATGCAGAACTTGATTTTGTCGACTCGGCTCAGATCTGAGAGCCGGGTCTTTTTCAGAGGTGAATCATTGTGAAACCGATTATGGAGAAAGTCGCGGAACTGCTGGAGAAGAAAAAATTCAGTGAAGCTGCCCGGATACTGGATCAGTCGATCACTGAGGAACCGAAGAATCCGGAGGGCTATACGAATTTCGGCAATCTTTTGATCGCCGTCGGCCAGCCGGAGAAGGCACTCGCCTTTTTTAAACGTGCACTTGAACTGGATCCGGGGGATGCTTCAGCCTTTTTTGGTTACGGCAATGCGCTGTTCGAAACAGGAAACGAGAAAGAGGCGCTAGATGCATTCGGCTCGGCACAGAAAGCAGGGCTTGAAAATGGTGATCTGTACTATATGATCGGCCGGTCTGCCCTGAATATCGGCCGTTCCGGACAGGCTCTGGCCGCGTTTCAGCGTGCGGTGGAACTGAATGGATCGGATGTTGAGGCGAGATTCCAGTATGGACTCGCCCTGGCCCGCTTCGGCCAGATTAACGGCGCAGCAAAGCAGTTCCATCAAGTCCTTGAAGCTGAGCCGGAGCATGCCGACGCCTGCTATAACCTTGGCGTTGTGGCCACGCTCCGGGGCAACACCGGAGAAGCACAGACTTTTTTTCAAAAAGCACTTAAACGAAATCCGAAGCATCTGCTGGCAGCGAACGGGCTGAAAGAGCTCAAACGGCAGTCTTCATCCGCAGATCATCAGGAATGACTGCCGGGGCAGCGGTCATTCTGCAGGATTAGGGGTGGGAAGCATGACGGAACAGGCATCGATGCACCTGTTTACTGAGGAACGCCCTTCAATTAAGGGAGAGCCGGAAAGGATCGTTTTCCAGAATGCGGAGAATGGTTATACTGTGGCAATCGTCCACATCAGCGAAACCGATGAACCGATCGACGAAAATGAGATCACGGTGATCGGCTATTTTCCTGCCATCCATCTGCAGGAAAGCTATCAATTCTTCGGCAAGTTAAAGACACATCCGAAATATGGCCGGCAATACGAGGTTGACAGTTACCACAAACTGCTGCCGCAGTCGCATGCAGGCATGGTCCAGTATCTGTCTGGGGATCTCTTCCCCGGCATCGGAAAGAAAACCGCAGAAACGATTGTCGCGACCATTGGCGACAATGCGATCACGAAGATCCTGAATGATCCGTCCTGTCTCGATCAGGTGCCCAGACTGCCGAAGGACAAATCGTCATTCATTGCCGATACCCTGATGAAAAATGAAGGTCTGGAAAAAATACTGATCGGGCTGTCGGACTTCGGCTTCGGATCGCAGCTGGCGATGAAGATCTATCAGACTTACGGGGATGAAACACTGGAGACAATCCGCGACAATCCTTATCAGTTGATTGAAGACATTGACGGGATCGGGTTTCAGCGGGCCGATGAGCTGGCCGCAACTCTGGGCATCACAGGCAACAACCCGGCACGAATCCGGGCCGCTGTCCTTTACTGGCTGGATGAACAGGCGATGAATGACGGCCATGTCTTCATGCATTATGATGAAACCGTGAAGGCCGCGGAAAAATTACTGGCGACGCCGGAATCTGTAGTCGGTGAAGATGATCTGGTCCGGGAAATCGATGCGCTTGAAGAGGACGGAAAGCTTGTCCGTGAGGAAGAAGACGTTTATCTGCCGGAACTCTATTATGCGGAAAAGGGGATCGTCACCGGTGTCCAGAAGCTGATCGAGCAGGATACCTCCAATGACGAATTTTCCGAAACCGAGTTTCTGGAAGCATTGGGAAAAGTCGAAGAGAAGCTGGATATGCACTATGCTGAAAGTCAGCAGAAAGCGATCCGCCAGGCGATCCGTTCTCCCCTGATGATCCTGACCGGCGGACCGGGCACCGGAAAGACAACGGTCATCCACGGGATTGTCGAAGTGTTTGCCGAACTGAACGGCCTGTCGCTGGAGCCGAAAGATTACGACGAGGATCATCCGTATCCGGTGCTGCTCGTCGCACCGACGGGACGGGCGGCCAAACGGATGAAGGAATCAACCGGGCTTCCGGCGGTAACGATTCATCGCCTGCTCGGCTGGACCGGCGGCTCGAACTACGCCCATGATGAGGATGATCCGGTTGAAGGGCAATTGCTTGTCGTTGATGAGATGTCGATGGTCGATATCTGGCTGGCCAATCAGCTGTTAAAATCATTGCCGGAACAGATCAAAGTGGTCATCGTCGGCGATGAAGATCAGCTGCCCTCAGTCGGTCCCGGGCAGGTGCTGGCGGATCTACTCAGTTCCGGCAGTATTCCGGTGGTCCGGCTGACGGATATTTTCCGGCAGGCAAAAGGTTCGTCAATCATTGAACTGGCCCATCAGATTAAAGATGACTCGGTGACCGACATCAGGCAGCCGCGGGACGACCGCCGCTTTTTCAGCTGCAGCCAGGCACAGGTTTCCGATGTGGTCTGCCAGATTGCTGCCGGAGCCCGGAAAAAAGGGTACAGTCCGAAAGACATCCAGGTACTGGCCCCGATCTATCGGGGGAATGCCGGGATTGAGAAAATGAACCGCGCTCTGCAGGAACTTTTCAACCCTGCTTCCGATCAGAAGCGGGAGCTGTCTTTCGGCGACCACGTGCTGCGTATCCATGACAAAGTTCTGCAGCTGGTCAATAACCCTGACGATCAGGTTTATAACGGCGACATCGGTGAGATTGCCGCGATCCTGAAAGCAAAGGAAACAACGGATAAGGAAGACACCGTCGTTGTGTCGTTCGACGGGACGGAAGTCAAGTACCTCAGGCACGACCTGAACCAGCTGACACTGGCCTACTGCTGCTCGATTCATAAAGCTCAGGGCAGTGAATTTCCGATTGTCATTCTGCCGGTTGTTCGCGGCTATCACCGGATGCTCAAGCGCAATCTGATCTATACGGCCGTCACCCGCAGCAAAGATTTTCTGATGCTCTGCGGCGATGAGCAGGCTTTCCGCCAGGCTGTGGATACGAGCGACAGCAACGGCCGCCATTCCAATCTCGCCCGTAAGCTTCAGGAACGGCTGCGCGCAGAAGACCGTGCTGCTTCTTCAGCCGATAACACCCCGCAATAAACTTTTTCCCGCTCGATGCTCATAATAGAAAAAATAATGTTGTTTTTGCCACTCCATTGATTTCAAGCAAAGGGCAAGCGACTCCTGCAGGTACAGCGAGCCTTTTTTTTATTTTTTCAATGACAGGTATATAACGCTCCTTTTTTGGACATGGATGCGAGTAACCCAATGAATGCATCATCCGATGACGACGATGCAGTGGAGGTGAAAACAGATGAAATGCCCTAACTGCGGGAACAAGAATATCGGCAAACTCGGGATCAATCAGTATTACTGCTGGAACTGTTTTATTGAACTGACCCTGACTGACGGGAAACTGTCGCTCAGCCAGATCGAAGAGGACGGCAGTCTGACGACACTGAATGACTTGTTTAAAGAATCGGAACGTGAAGCCAAGGCGAACGGTTTCTGACCATCTTTCGATCATCGATCCTTCTGCCTGATGAATTCGGCGGATAGTGGGCAACATGAAGCATGGAGGGATGACCATGCGGAAGTGGCCCGCTTTGCAATGGATGAAAATACTCTTGATTATTTTGCTGCTGTTTCTGAACGGCTACCTGTTTTACCGGCTGATTCCGCTGCTCAGTGTGCTGCTGCTTTTTATCCTGCGGGTTCTGCTTCCGTTTGCGGCGGCCGGAGTGGTGGCTTATCTGCTTCATCCGCTGGTCAACCGGCTGATCCGGGCCGGATTTAACCGCTCCGTGGCGATTCTGGCGATCTATGTGGTCTTCTTCGGACTTGTCGGTTTTGCTGTAGTTAAGGGAGGGCCGGTCTTCATTCACGAAATCAGTGGATTGAACAGGGAATTTTCGAAATATGAGCAAATCTATCAGACGCAGGTCGATCATGTTTACGGCGTGACACCGGAGGCGGTTCATGATCAGGTCAACAAAGCACTGGCCCGGATCCGTGAGAATCTGGGGCATATTTCCGACCGGATCATGGACTGGTGTTCAGGTGTCATTCAGTCGCTGTTTACCCTGATCATTATTCCGTTCCTTGCGTTCTACTTTCTTAAAGATGCCGACCGGATTCAGCGGGGCGCCCTGCACCTTGTTCCGAAAAGATGGCGCGCGCAGACCGCATCGCTGCTGGCGGAAATGGACCACTCTATCGGTGAATATATCCGGGGGCAGCTGACAGTCTGCGCCGTTCTGGCCGTCATGGCATCGATCGGCCTCTGGCTGCTGAAGGTGCCGTACCCGATCGTCTTCGGGCTCTTTATCGGAGCGACGGACCTGATTCCCTACTTTGGTCCGCTGATCGGGGCGGCGCCGGCGCTCCTGATGGCCGCGACTCAGTCTGCCTATCAAGTGGTCGGTGTGATCATCATGATTCTGATCATCCAGTTCCTGGAGGGCAACGTGATTGAACCATTGATTGTCGGAAAAAGTGCCGATATCCACCCCCTTTACATCATGCTTTCGCTGGGTATCGGCGGTGAGATTGCAGGCATTGTCGGAATGCTGCTGGCGATTCCTGCGTTTATTGTGATCCGGACCTGTTTCCGGCACTTGCAACAGAAACGTCATCTGATTGACAAATAAGGGAAATGTCATCTATAATAGCGGCAGAATAATGAAAACGAGACGAAGAGAACCGGTTTAGCGGTTTTCTTCCCGACGGCCACGGCTGTCCTGCTTTTCATGCGGCATGGAAGATAGGTTCAGACGGGAAGCTTTCGTCCTTTCATGATGATGGGATGAGGGCTTTTTTAATTCGCCGCCTTTGGTTTTTGATTATTGGAGTGGGGGTTCAAGTGATGAAACAACTCAGTTCATCTGAGGTCAGACAGATGTTTTTGGACTTTTTCAAGGGAAAGGGGCATACCGTCGAACCGAGCGCTTCGCTGATACCGGTCGATGATCCTTCTCTTCTCTGGATCAACAGCGGTGTGGCTACGCTGAAAAAGTATTTTGACGGCCGGATCGTGCCGAAAAACCCGCGGATCTGCAACGCGCAGAAAGCGATCCGCACGAATGATATTGAGAACGTCGGCTATACGGCCCGCCATCATACATTCTTTGAAATGCTGGGGAACTTTTCTGTCGGCGACTATTTTAAAAAAGAAGCCATCACCTGGGCCTGGGAATTTCTGACGAGTCCGGACTGGATCGGATTTGATCCGGACAGGCTGTCGGTAACCATCTATCCGAAAGATGAAGATGCCTATCAGCTGTGGCATGAGAAGATTGGACTGCCGGATGACCGGATTATCAAACTGGAGCATAACTTCTGGGATATCGGCGAAGGCCCGAGCGGCCCGAACACAGAAATTTTTTATGACCGCGGCGCAGCGTTCGGCAATGATCCGGACGATCCGGAACTGTATCCCGGGGGAGAGAACGAGCGCTATCTCGAAGTCTGGAATCTCGTTTTTTCGCAGTTCAATCATAATCCGGACGGGACGCACACTCCGCTGCCGAAGAAGAATATTGATACCGGCATGGGACTGGAACGTATGGTCAGCGTGATTCAGCACGCAGAGACGAACTTCGATACCGACCTGTTTCTGCCGATCATTCATAAAATAGAAGAGATTTCCGGGGTAAAATATAAAAAAGGCGGGAAAAACATCCCGTTTAAAGTGATTGCGGATCATGCCCGAGCGGTTTCTTTTGCGATCGGCGACGGCGCGCTGCCTTCAAATGAGGGGCGCGGTTATGTCCTGCGCCGTCTGATCCGGCGTGCCGCCCGTTATGCGATGGATATCGGGATCGAAAAGCCGTTCCTTTATGAACTGGTGCCGGTAGTCGCTGCGATCATGAAGGACTATTACAAAGAAGTCAGCGACCGGACACCATTTATTCAAAAAATTATCCGCAGCGAAGAAGAACGCTTTCAGGTCACCATCCATGACGGCATGGCGATCCTTAAAGGGAAGATCGAACAGGCAAAAGCGGAGAAAAAATCGCAGCTCGCCGGTGCCGATGTCTTCAAACTGTATGATACTTATGGATTCCCCGTTGAGCTGACTGAGGAATACGCACATCAGCAGGGCCTTGGGATCGACCAGGAAGGCTTTGAAACCGAGCTTCAGAAGCAACGCGACCGTGCGAGAGCGGCACGACACAATGATAAATCGATGCAGGTTCAGAGCAGTACGCTTCGCGATATCACGGCATCCAGTCAGTTCGTCGGCTATGACCGGTTTGTCCTCGATGATGCGAAGGTGATTGCTCTGGTTAAGGAAAATGCGCCGGTCGACAGTGCTTCGGAAGGCGATCATGTGGAACTGATGCTCGACCGGACCCCGTTCTATGCGGAAATGGGCGGTCAGGTGGCGGACACCGGGTCGATCAGCAGCGAGGCTGTCCGGCTGCGTGTAACAGACGTGCAGACGGCGCCAAACGGGCAAAATCTTCACTCCTGCATCGTGGAAAACGGTGAGATCCATATCGGCGACCGGGTCAGCGCGTCGGTTGATAAGGCCGCCCGTCTGTCGATCCAGAAGAATCATACGGCAACGCATTTGCTTGACCAGGCGCTGAAGGATATACTGGGTGGGCATGTCAATCAGGCCGGCTCCTATGTATCGGCCGACCGGCTGCGATTCGATTTCACCCATTATACTCAGGTGACTGAAAAGGAGCTTGAGGAAGTGGAACGGATCATTAACGAGAAAATATGGGAACAGCTGCCGGTCACAACTAAAGAAATGCCGATAGATGAAGCAAAGAAGACCGGTGCGGTGGCCTTGTTCGGAGAAAAATACGGGAAAATGGTCCGCGTGGTCAGTGCCGGTGATTACAGCCGTGAACTGTGCGGCGGCTGTCATGTCGGGAATACCGCTGAACTGGGTTTATTCACGATCGTTTCAGAAAGCGGCATTGGCGCAGGGACGCGCCGCATCGAAGCGCTGACCGGCCGGAAGGCTTATGAGTGGATGCACCGGAACAAAGCAGAACTCAGATCCGTTGCGGCTCAGGCAAAAACAACAGTGGAATTGCTGCCGGACCGTATCACGACGCTTCAGAAGCAGATTCATGATCTCGAACGGGATAATGAAGCACTGATGGCGAAACTCGGCAATGCGAAAGCCAGGGAACTGGAACAGTCTGTCCGGAAAGCCGGGGATGTGCAGTATATTGCTGCTAAAGTCGACAACGTCGATATGAACCGACTGAGAACCATGGCGGACGATCTGAAGAATCATTTCCAGTCGCTGATTGTCGTCCTGGCTGCTGTTGAGGAAGGCAAAGTTCTGCTCGTTTCCGGTGTCACCGGAGATCTGGTGAAAAAGGGCTTCAACGCCGGGCAGATCATCAAGAAGGTTGCCGGACTATGCGGCGGCGGCGGCGGCGGCCGTCCGGATATGGCTCAGGCAGGCGGCCGTTTTCCTGAAAAAGTCCCGGACGCGCTGGCCTCTGTCGCCGGGCTGATCGAAAGCGTCGCGGCGCACTGAACGGATGTAAAAGCCGGATTGGCTTCTGTGTTGGTTAACATCAGCAAGAAATTCCAGCTTTAACAGGGGATGATGGATGATGGACAAGACGATGATGTTTAATTTTGGCGGGCCGGACAGGCATAATGTACATGATGTGCTGTTCAAAGTGTATGACGCGCTTGAAGAAAAGGGCTATAATCCAATCAATCAGATTGTCGGTTATCTGATCTCAGGCGACCCGGCCTATATTCCGAGACATAAGGATGCCCGAAAACTGATCCGCCGGATTGAACGTGATGAGATTATTGAGGAACTGGTTACGTATTACCTGAAGAAGAAGTGGGACAAAGAATGAGGATCATGGGCCTTGATTTCGGCTCCGTCACCGTCGGCGTAGCGGTCAGCGACCCGCTTGGCCTGACCGCTCAGGGAATTGAAACCGTCCATTACGTACAGCATAAAAAGAACCTGCTTTTCGACCGGCTGGGCGAACTGATTCACCAGTATGAAGTCGAAAGTCTCGTGGTCGGCCTTCCCCGGGATTTGATCGGTACAGAATCACAACGGGCAGAAGCATCAAGAGGCTTTGCGAAGAGTATGAAGAAGAAATTCCATCTTCCGGTGATGTTGTGGGATGAGCGCCTGACCACAGTTGCGGCGGAACGCATTCTGATCGATGCCGATCTGAGCCGGAAGAAAAGGAAAAAGGTCATTGATAAAGAAGCTGCAGTTCTGATTCTGCAAAGCTATCTTGATAAAAAAGGATTGGAGCAAAAAAGCGATGAGCGAGCATAACCATTACCCGATCTTTACACCGAGCAGTGAAGAAGAGGACCGGATCGTCATTCCCGATCCCGACGGCGGAGAAGATTTGTTTGACGTCCTTTTCTATTTTGATGTTCCGGAAACGGACAAGTCCTACGTCGTTGTCACAGCTGCTGATCAAAACGGCGAAGAAGAGGACGATGATGGTGAAGAAGTCTTTGCCTTCCGCTACGAAGGGGAAGGCGATGATTTCAAACTGTTCCCGATTGACACCGATGAAGAGTGGGACATGGTGGAAGAAATGATCAACACATTCAGTGAAGAAGAGTAATATCTGGGCCCTTGCCGTTAACAAGGGCTTTCCTATTGCCTTGACAAGACCTGCGCCGGACCGGGCGGTAGCCTTTCCGGGGAAGTGTATAATGGATGAGGTACTTATGAGGAGAGGAGCAATTCTTTTTGACGAGGTTAAAGAAAAGATGGCGTCTGGCTCTGATCATTGCCGGATGCCTGGTGATACTCGTCGCGCTTTCCGCGTGGGGGTTTGCCGCCTATTATGAGAATTTGCTGCGTCCGGTTGATTCGCGAAGCACTCAGGAAGTTACGGTGAAGATTCCTTCCGGTGCCTCGGTATCCGATATTGCCCGGCTGCTGGAAAAGAAAGGACTGGTAAAAAAAGCGTGGGCTCTTGAATTCTATGTTCGCTGGAATCATCTGAACAATTATCATTCGGGAACCTATGCGTTCAGCCGCAAAATGTCTGTCGGTGAAATCATGGAGCTCCTGAAAAAGGGCGAGCATCCTGAGCTGATCCTGCTGATCGATGTCCGACAGGGAATGTGGGTCAGTGAAGTGGCGAATCAAATGTCGCGGGTATCGGGTATCAGCAAAAAAGAACTGCTCAGCGATCTGCGAAGCCGTTCTTATGTACAGAAGCACTACATGCCGGCCTATCCGTTCCTGACCCGTGCCATACTGACCAAGGGCATTGATTATCCGCTGGAGGGCTACCTGGCTCCCGGCGTATACCGGTTTAAAGCCGGGAAAAAACCGCTGACCCTCGATCAGATGGTCCGTCCGATGCTCGATGAGACCGGCAGCGAACTTAAAAAGAATGCTGCTGCAATTAAGAAAAGCCCGCTCGGCTCAGTTCACCGGATCCTGACAATGGCATCACTGGTCGAGCAGGAGGCACCCAATGCTGCGGACCGCAGGAAAATTTCCGGCGTTTTCAACAACAGACTGAAATTAAACATGAAGCTGCAGACAGATCCTTCAGTAGCGTACGGCCGGCAGCGGAGGATCACCAATTATTCAAAACATGATCTGACAACGGACACGCCGTACAACACCTACACCCGGAAAGGGCTCACTGTCGGACCGATCGGCAGTCCCGCACCGGATGCGCTCGATGCGGTTTTGCATCCGGTTAAGTCGGACAACCTGTTTTTCTATGCACGTCCGAACGGGAAAGTCTATTATTCGAAGACGTATGCCCAGCATCAGAAAATCATCCGGAAATACGGTCATGAATGGGCAAGCAAATCGTGACGCAGCAGGATGATCAGGTTAAGGAAAGGAAGACGAACTTGAGTACTGATTTTGAGAAGCTCGCTGTGTACGCAGCTCATTTTACGCAACCGGAGAATCAGCTGCTTAAGGGGATGGAGGAGAAGGCCCGCCGGATCTATATTCCGATCATGCATCCGTCTTCTATGGCCCTGCTTCAGCAGCTGATCCGCTGGACCCGGGCCGCGAAGATTCTCGAACTGGGCACAGCCATCGGCTACTCGGCAATCCGGATGAAGATCGCGGCGGGGAAGGACGCAGAAATTTTTTCAGTGGAACGGGATCCGGAGATGATCCGGGAAGCCGGGGAAAATATTCGGACAGCCGGTTTCAGCGGATCTATTCATATCGTTACCGGCGATGCGACCGATCATCTGGCAGACGTTCGCGAGCATGCTCCTTTCGATCTGATCCTGATTGATGCAGCCAAGGCGCAGTATGAACACTTGTTTCTAGAGTATGCGCAGATGCTCCGGCCCGGCGGCATTATTGTGACAGATAATGTCTTTTTCCATGGTCTTGTCACTAATATTCCCGGTGTGCGTAAGAAGCAGCTGCGCCGGCTGGTTGAAAAGGTCGATGATTTCAATCACTTTCTCTCGGAACAGGCGAATTTTCAGACTGTTTTTCTGACGGTCGGCGACGGCCTGGCGATCAGCACGAAGAAGGAAGCTTCTGAATCTGCGGAGGGATGGGAATGAAAAAGAAGAAGCCGATTGTTATTGGCGTCGCCGGGGGGTCCGGATCCGGGAAGACGACCGTAACCCGGGAAATTTACAGATGTTTCCCGGACAAAACAATCGCCGTCATTCAGCAGGACTCCTATTACAAAGACCAGTCGGAGAAACCTTTTGAGGAACGTCTCCTGACTAATTACGACCATCCCCTGGCTTTCGATACGGATTTGCTGATTGACCAGATCAAGCAGCTGCTTGAGTTCCAGCCGATAAAAAAACCAGTGTATGACTATACAGTACATACGAGATCTGATAAAATTGTACCCGTTGAACCAAAGGATGTCATCATTCTGGAGGGCATTCTGATCCTGGAAGACAGCCGTCTCAGGGATCTCATGGACATCAAGGTATTCGTCGATACAGATGCGGATCTCCGCATTATCCGCCGGCTGCTCCGCGACACACGCGAGCGTGGCCGCAGCGTCGAATCGGTTATCAACCAGTACCTGACGGCAGTGCGCCCGATGCATCTTCAGTTTGTTGAACCGACCAAGCGCTATGCGGATATTATTATTCCCGAAGGCGGAAAAAACACGGTCGCGATCGATTTGATGGCAACTAAGATTCGCGCCGTTCTGAACAGTAAAAAAGGGTAATCAGAAGGTCCGCGTATCTTCCGGATTTGGAATTATCTTAGAGGAGTGTGTTTGTAAATGGCTGAGAAGCTTCATTACATGACGGCTGAAGGCAAGGCAAAACTGGAACAGGAACTGAACTACCTGAAAACCGAAAAGCGCAAAGAAGTCGTTGAGCGTATCAAGATCGCCCGTGGTTTCGGCGACCTTTCGGAAAACTCCGAGTACGATGCGGCGAAAGACGAACAGGCTTTTGTCGAATCACGGATTCAGCAACTGGAACAAATGATCCGCAACTCGGTCATCATTGAAGATGATGAGTCGACCGATGTCGTCAAAATCGGGAAATCAGTTACTTTCAAGGAACTTCCCGATGGCGATGAAGAAACCTATCAGATCGTCGGCAGTGCGGAATCGGATCCTTTTGCCGGGAAGATTTCAAATGATTCGCCAATGGCCAAGGGACTGATCGGCCTGTCCGTCGGCGAAGAAGTCAGCGTCAGCACACCGGGCGGCGACATTCGTGTCAAGATTCTCAATGTGAAATAAACTTGTTTTCTTTTCGAACAGGGAGTGCTGTCCGGAATGCAAAAATGCATCCGGGTTCATTAAATGTGTCCGGAATAGTTGAACAGTTCAGGCATAATGTAGAAAATCAGGAAAACACCGGTTTGTGGCCGTTCACCGACATGACCGGCTTTAGATCCCGAAAAATATAAAAAGATCCGGAAATAAGCAGCACGCCCGCGGCAGTTTCTCTTTTTAAAACAGAAATTCTGAGGGTTCATGAAAGGCATAACGTACAGGAGGACAGGAGAATGAGAAACCACAGGGGAAATGGTGCCTCATCCCGCATGGAACAGCGGAGAAATAAAGCAGATCACGTCCTGAACTGGATGATCGGCATTATTTCGCTGCTGATTCTGGCAATCGGATGTATCATTCTTATTGTCGTGTTCAATACATCGAACCAACCGGCTGCTGCGCCGAAGTCAGGCGCATCGTCATCCCAGACGGCTTCATCAGATTCGTCGTCACAACAGAGCCAGAGCAGCAGTTCATCTTCCTCCGATGCTCAGAGCAGCCAGTCGTCGTCTTCGTCGGATCAGGTTTCCAACGACAGCAGTGCCTCGTCATCGTCGTCATCGTCGACGCCTGCGGATTCCAGCCATCAGACGTCTTATGATATCGGCACTCCGGACTGGAATGCGCAGGTGAAAGCAATTTCCGATGCCACCGGAATCGGTGTGGACGGCATGACCGTTCACTGGCTCGGCAACGGAGGTTCGCCGAACAGTTCGCTGGCGAGAGTTTCACCAAAGAGTGATCAGGGTTCTGTCTTTGTCGTCCATCTGACTTACAGCAACGGTAAATGGCAGGCGGATCACGTTCAGAAGCCGCAGTAAATGAACACGATTGCAGCAGAGCCATCCTGACGGGTGGTTCTTTTTTTTTAGGTGAATGACTGCGGCATGTTTAAGCAGTTCCCGAACGTACAAGTGGCAGCCGGAACGGTTTATCGGTCTTCAGAGTAAGTTTTACGGTCTTCATCGCGAGATTTTCGGCCTTCGTCAGGAGTTTTACGGTCTTCAGGGGGAGTGTTTCGGTCCTGAGCTGTTTTGGAAAGTGCTCCATAAGACACAATACAGTAATAAAAGATTGCTCATCATCAGAAAAAGTGGTAAATTGATACCGTTAATCCAATTAAACATACTATGATTGTATGGATTGATCAAAAAATTCTGGAGTGATCAAGTTATGGGGCGCGAATTCATACATGCATTTGATCAGTGGGCGGACAGCTATGACCAGTCTGTGGCAGGGAAAGATCCTGAATACAGAGAGGTTTTTTATAATTATGACAAGATTCTCTCGGAGGTTGCGGAACAGGGGCGCGGTACCGTGCTTGAATTCGGCCCGGGGACCGGTAATCTGAGTCGAAAACTGCTTGCACGGGGCCTGAAAGTCTATGGCATCGAACCGTCGAAGAACATGCGGAAAATTGCTGCCGAAAAAGTTCCGGAAATGGTGCTCGCCGATGGTGATTTTCTAAGCTTCAGGGTACCTGAAGTACCCGTGGACACAATTACCAGTTCCTATGCCTTTCATCACCTGACGCACGCGGAGAAGGAACTGGCCATTCGAAATTATGCTTCATTGCTCGCAGAAAATGGTAGAATAGTCTTTGCAGATACTTTATTCGACAGCGAATTTGCCAGACAGCAGATTCAGCACGAAGCAAAAGAGAATGGTTATCTCAATTTGCTGAAAGACCTGCAGACCGAGTATTACCCCCTCAGAAAGGAACTTTACGGACTGTTCCGTAAATATGGCTTTATTCCTTATTTCAGGCAGATGAATAAATATGTCTGGCTGATTGTGGCGGATAAGAAAAAGGCCTGATGATCATGTACGGAAGGAATTGAATCATGAAAGTAGGAATAATCGGCGCCATGGAAGAGGAAGTGGCGATACTCAGAAATAAACTCGAAGAAAGAGAAGAGACGGAAACCGCTCATTCTCATTTTTACTCCGGCAGGATTAACGGTATCGAAACGGTGCTGCTGCAGTCGGGGATCGGGAAAGTCAACGCAGCGCTTGGGACCACGCTGATGATCGATCGCTATCATCCGGATGTTGTGATTAACACCGGTTCGGCGGGAGGGACGGATCTTTCCTTGACTATCGGCGACGTGGTGATCTCTTCAGGAGTGGTTCACCATGATGTCGATGCGACCGCTTTTGGTTATAAGAACGGACAGGTTCCGGGCATGCCGGCAGTTTACCGGCCGGATCCTGACCTGTCGCAACTGGCAAAGCGTTGTGCTGAACGTGCACTGAGCGGTCACAGGATCGTATCAGGAATGATTGGAACCGGGGATTCATTCATGAATGACCCGGAACGGATACGGCGAATCAAGGCGTGGTTTCCCGACCTGAAAGCTTTGGAAATGGAAGGCGCGGCCATCGCACAGGTTTGTTATCAGTTCGGAACGCCCTTCCTGATCATCCGGGCTTTGTCCGATATTGCGGGCAAAGAGTCAGGGATCACATTTGATCAGTTTCTGAAAACGGCGGCTGGAAATTCTGCCGGATTTTTACTCGATCTGTTAAAGGAGCTCAAACACCGTGACAGCACTAAAGACCAGAATGAAGAACGGCACAGAAATAAATAATTTTTCGGAATTTACTTCAGAAAAAAACAAAATGGATCAGATCGCCCCATATAGTTCGGCTTATTGTTGTTGGTCCATGCAGCCGTTACGAACAAGTTCAAACCAAATGGGGTGAAATAAAGTGACCATCTATCGGAATGTTCATGAACTGGTCGGCAATACGCCGCTGGTTGAACTGACATCTTTTAAAATACCTGAAGGCGTGCGCCTGTTTGCAAAATGCGAATACCTCAATCCGGGCGGGAGTGTCAAGGATCGTCTCGGCGAGAACTTTGTTGCTAAAGCATTTGCTTCCGGCAAGCTGAAGCCGGGCGGTACACTGATCGAGCCGACAGCCGGCAATACCGGGATCGGTATCGCTCTGGCAGCGATCGGCAAGGGCATTCACGTGATTTTCTGCGTCCCTGAGAAATTCAGTGCGGAAAAACAGATCCTGATGCGGGCGCTCGGCGCAAAAGTAGTTCATACGCAGACGGAACGGGGCATGGAAGGGGCAATCGCCAGGGCCCGGCAGCTCGTTGCTGAGATCCCCGGCAGTTATTGCCCGAATCAGTTTGCTAATCCTGATAATCCGGGTACGTATGCCGAAACACTGGGTCCCGAGATCTGGAAAGATCTTGACGGCAATGTCAGTGTTTTTGTTGCCGGTGCCGGGACGGGCGGTACTTTCACAGGTACGGCAGAATTTCTGAAGCAGAAGAATCCGGCTGTCAAAACCGTCGTCGTCGAACCAGTCGGATCCATTCTGAACGGGGGAAAATCGGCACCGCACCGGACAGAAGGCATCGGAATGGAATTTATTCCTGACTTTGTCAAGACGGATCTTTTCGACGCAATTCATACGGTAAGCGACGATGATGCTTTTCGGCGGCTTCGTGAAGTGGCCGCTCAGGAAGGGCTGCTCGTCGGCAGTTCATCAGGAGCAGCGCTTCATGCAGCACTCCTTGAAGCGGCCGAAGCAGCACCGGGGAGCAACATCGTTGCAGTGTTTCCGGATTCAAGCGAACGCTATCTTAGTGAACATATTTATGGTTGAAAAGCAGAACCAGAGGGAGAGAATGTTGTGAAGCCAAAGACGAAAGTCATTCATGCAGGAATTTTCGGAGATAAATATACAGGCAGTGTCACGGTACCGATCTACCAGACCAGTACCTATAAACAGGAGGCTGTCGGCAAGACCAAGGGCTATGATTACTCACGGACGGCTAATCCGACCCGTCATGCTCTGGAAGTGCTGATTAATGAACTGGAATTCGGCAAGGGCGGATTTGCCTTCGGTTCCGGAATGGCGGCCATTTCATCCGTACTTATGCTGCTGAACAGCGGCGACCATATCGTGATTACCGATGACGTTTATGGCGGTACATTCAGAGTCATCGACAAGGTATTTAAACGGCTTGGACTCTCGGCGTCATTTGTCGATACCAGTGATCTGGCAAAGACGGAAGCCGCGATTACGGATCAAACGCGGGCGATCTATCTGGAAACGCCGACCAATCCGCTGCTGAAAATCACCGATATTCAGAAGACGGCAGAACTGGCCCATAAGCACGGCCTCCTGCTGATCGTTGACAATACCTTTGCGACACCATACTGGCAGCATCCATTGCAGCTCGGTGCCGACATCGTGCTGCACAGTGCGACAAAGTATATCGGCGGGCACAGCGATGTGGTCGCCGGCCTGGTTGCGGTGAACTCTGAGGAACTGGCAGAACGGGTCGGCTTTATTCAGAATTCTGTCGGTGCAGTCCCCGGACCGCAGGATGCCTGGCTGCTCATCCGCGGCGTCAAAACGCTGGCACTCCGGATGGAACAGATTGAAAGCAATGCCCGGAAGATCGCGTCATTCCTTGATGCCCATCCGAAAGTTGAGAGGGTTTACTATCCTGGCCTGAAGAATCATCCGGGACATGAACTTGCCGCCCGTCAGGCAGACGGATTCGGCGGCATGATTTCCTTCGACGTCGGGAGCAGCGAGGCTGCCGACCGGCTGCTTGCCCGGACAAAGTATTTCACACTTGCGGAAAGTCTCGGCGCAGTCGAGAGCCTGATCTCTGTTCCGGCAAAGATGACCCATGCGTCAATTCCCAAACCGCGTCGGGATAAACTCGGGATTACGGACGGCCTGATTCGTATTTCCGTCGGCATTGAAGACGGAGACGATCTGGTTGCCGATCTGAAACAGGCGATTGAGGACTGACCAATTAGATACGCAGTATTCGGACACCGTTTTCCGGTGCCCGTTTTTTTTAATTTTCTCCAATTCCTGATGCGGCCGTATTACCAGAACTTGCCCTGTCAATTCCATCGTTATCCATGTTACAGTTTAAGACGACTGGGGGATGGTATGATGACAGAATACGAGAAAAAGATTCTTGACGGAATCGCCGACTGCAGAAGGACAGGACTGATCTGCCTGTCTGCCGGTGCATTTTTATACGTCGGTTCCTTATTACCGCAATATCATGAACCGGCCGATCTCCTCGTTTTGCAGATCTCGAGTTTCCTGTTCCTGATCAGTTCCGGACTGTTTTACTGGAGAACTGTCATTCTGCGGCAAAAACTGCATCAGTAAATTTTTCTCCTTCTTTCTGCTATGATATAAGGACGAACAAGCAGAAAGAGGTGTCAGACATGGATCTTGGTTTGAAAGGAAAACGGGCGCTGGTGCTGGCCTCAAGCAAAGGGCTTGGATTTGCCGTGGCTAAGCAGTTCGTCCTGGAGGGTGCGGAGGTTATTCTGACCAGCCGCAGTACAGAACATCTGAAAGCGGCGGATGCAGAACTTGATCAGCTGGTGAACGGGAATGTAACCTACTATCCGGCCGATGTTTCAAAGAAAGACGACCTCAATGCACTCGTTGAATTTGTTGATCTGCATTTCGGTGCTCTGGATATCTTAGTGAATAATGCCGGCGGACCACCGAGCGGCCCTTTTATGTCGCTGACAGACCGTCAGTGGCAGCAGGCTTTCGAACTCAATCTGCTTAGTTATGTCCGGATGATCCGTGCAGCCGTTCCTTTAATGGAAAAGGCCGGCGGAGGGCGGATCCTGAACATTGCTTCGTCATCGATTAAAAGACCGATTGCCAGTCTTGTACTGTCCAATACATTCCGGCTTGGGATTGTCGGTCTGACCAAGACGCTTTCTGAAGAGCTGGCAGACCAGGGGATCCTGATCAATACGCTGGCGCCCGGGCGCATTCTGACCGACAGGGTGAAGGAACTGAACAGGAAGCAGAGCGAGCGTACTGGCCTAACGGAAGAGGAAATCCGGCGGGCTTCCGAAGCTGAAATTCCGCTGCATCGCTACGGACGGCCGGAGGAGTTCGGCAAGGTTGCCGCTTTCCTGGTCTCTGAGGCAAGTACGTATGTGACCGGTGAGTCACTGCTTGTTGATGGCGGACTAGTACGAAGCATTTAAAAATTGCGACAATCAGTAAAAGGGTTTACTTTCGCGATGCCATGCCATACAATAGCTTTTGCGTCAGGATGAACCGTGAACGAAGCAACCATCCTGCTGGTCCCATGAAGGGCTTGCCGGCAGGATAAAACACACGAATACATGATGAACGAGCGCAAAAAAGTGATCAGTGACCGCGGACCGGAAGATAGAATTCATGGCCTGCGGTTCTTTGCGCCGCAATCAGATGATTCAGAAACGATTTCAGACAGAAGAAGAACAAGGGGTCGTTGCGGTTTTCCTGATTCACACCTTTCATTGCAAAATGTGAGGAAATCAGAGGAGGATTCTGAAATGGCAGCGAAACGTGTTTTTTCATTGATTGGCATGAGAAGGAAACAGACGGCGGCAAGTCGTGTTGAGAACGCCGAAAGGATTAATCGTCTTCAGGATGAGATGATCACACGGCGCATGCGCTACGGAAAATACTTTTAATGCTTCGGCAAACAGGCGGACGGAAACCCGAAAAGTTCCCGTCCGCCTGTTTGTTAGTTTGCTTTTAAATTGTTGGCTATGTTAACGTAATTTGTTGTTTTTCGCTCCGGACGCGCGCTTTCCGCGGGCGATCCGCTCACTCGACGATCTCAAACGACTCATACACAACCGGACTCTTTTCCGGAGTGACGTCAAGCTTCTGAACACGTGAGAAACGGTTCCCCTTTCGGACGGCATGGATAAAGGCATCCAGATTCGGCCCCGATCCGGAAGCACTGATTTCCACAGTGCCGTCATCCCGGTTACGTACCCAGCCGACTATATGGAATTCTCTTGCTGTCTGTAAGGTGAAAAACCGGAAGCCCACGGCCTGAACACGACCGCTGACGATCATATGAACGCGTTCATCATTTTTTCTGCCTGTCATTGATTCATCCGCTCCCTGTCGGTAAATCCCTTCTCCCTTAGTCTACCATTCGGGAGAAGTTCAGGGAACCGAAATGCTGACCGGCGGGCGGAGAGACTGATAAACAGGGTCAGCGTCCCGCTTTCCGATAGATCTCATGATAGAGTTTCATCAATGCCCGTTTTTCGATCCGGGAGACATAGCTTCGCGAGATATCAAGCTTTTCGGCGATCTCGCGCTGCGTGAGATCATTTCGGCTGCCCAGTCCGTAGCGATCAATAATCACTTCCTTTTCCCGGTCATCGAGAACATCCAGTGCCGAACGGATTTTCCCGGTGTCCATTTTCAGTGCAATCTCATCGACGATATCCTTGTTCCCGGATTTGAGAATGTCAATCAATGAGATAGCATTTCCTTCTTTATCCTGGCCGATCGGATCATTCAGCGACACATCTTTCCTGGTTTTTTTCAGTGTCCTGAAGTACATTAAGATTTCATTTTCGACACATCTTGCCGCAAAGGTGGCCAGTTTGGTTCCTCTGCCGGGCGAATAGTTTTCAACGGCTTTGATCAGGCCGATTGTGCCGATTGAGATCAAATCATCGGTCTCTTCGCTGGCATTATTAAACTTCTTGACGATGTGCGCCACAAGTCGAAGATTATGTTCAATCAGTTTATTCCGGGCGTCCTGATCGCCCTGTGCCATACGCGCCAGGCATTCTTGCTCTTCCTGAGCGGAGAGCGGCTGGGGGAATGCATTATTCTTAACGTAGGAGACGAGGAGCAGGACTTGTTTAAATAAAAAAGCGAGTCCGGCAGACAACATGACCAGTCACTCCTTCCTGAAATCCCTGATCGTTTTACTGTTTCCTAGCATATGGGCGAATATCCTGTCCCGTGCCTGTCTCATGTCCGGCGAGGGAATATCGGTCCTCACCGGCTTTCGTGCGGGGAATAGGTGACCGCCCAGTCAGCACGTTTGCCAGTGAATAGACTATAGGGAAGCTTAGTTGAAGGAGTTGAAGAGGCATGGGCTATTCATGCGGCTATGGTTCAGGATTCGCGTTGATTGTCGTCCTGTTCATTCTGCTGATTATCGTTGGTGCGACCTGGGTTTATTAAGCTCCTGAAAAAAATAAAAAAGAAGGGCCTGCCCGGTGCAGGTCCTTTCTGTGTCGGAGAAACAGTCGCTTCCGCCTGTTCCCGATATCATCAAGATTTGACTCAGCCGCCTTTCGATAGAAACAGAACGGCTGTTAATTTAACTGATGCTCAGGAATCTTTATCCGCCGACGCTTCATTTCCTGCCTGATGAGTCCGATAAAGGCTGTGCTCAAATGATATTTTAATGCCTTTTCATAAGATTCAATCAGCAGGCTGTCACTCAGATTTTCCATCTTTCCCCCGTTTCCGGCCGCCACCTCTCACATTCCTTATGTTCTTCATCCTTTCCTTCACTCTATCATGATGATCGAACGGGGACAATTGCCGGATTATCCACAGCCGGAGGTGGACAATCTGTGAATGAATTGTTAATAAATTATAAAATGTGTGTCTCTTTGCCTGAGACAATGTGGATAATCTTATCCACAGCCGGAGGCGACGTCGGCTGCTGTCGAAAAATATTGTCAACGCTAGCCGGAAAGATGGTCTATTTTTACAATCCGATGTACACTGAATCAATAAGTATGAACGGCGGGTGAGAAATTGCCCGGATGACTTGGTAAAATCAGCAACATGTGGGAAAATGGTATCAGAAGTCGAGGTGCAGAATGATTGCTGAAAAATTTTTTGCCAGATGCACATGTTGAAAGCGTTTTTCAGATTCAGCCGGAGAAGCTGAAGGAGAAGGGCATTAAAGGAGTCATTACGGATCTGGACAACACGCTGGTTGCCTGGAACAAGGCAGATATGACGCCTGAGCTGCTGCAGTGGTTCAATCAGCTGCGCGATGCGGGCATTTCCGTGATGATCCTTTCAAATAATAGTAAAAAGCGTGTCCGTAAATTCACAGGCACATCGGAGGTTCCGTACATCTTCCGTGCACTCAAACCGGCGGGATACGGATTCCGGCGGGCGATGCATGAGATGGGACTGAAAAAGGATGATCTGATCGTCGTTGGCGATCAGATCGTCACGGATATATATGGCGGCAATCGCCTCGGTATGCATACGATGCTTGTCGTTCCGATCGACAGGAATGACGCGCCGGCAACAAAATTGAACCGGATGATTGAACGATTTCTCCTTTCGAGAATGAGACGGCGCGGCTGGATGAAATGGGAGGATTAACTATTGGAATCGGTTTATTGTAACGGATGCGGGATAAAAATTCAGACAGAGGATGAAGGGGCACCGGGTTATGCACCGGCGTCCGCACTCCGGCATGATCCGGTCATCTGCCGCCGCTGTTTTCGTCTGCAGCATTATAACGAAGTTCAGGATGTGCCGATGACCGGCGACGATTTTCTGAAATTACTTTCGCAGATTTCCGGCAGAAAGGGACTGGTCGTTTATCTGGTGGATATCTTCGATTTTTCCGGAAGCTGGGTTCCCGGTCTACAGCGCTTTGTGGGCAACAATCCGGTTTTGATGGTCGGGAATAAACTGGATCTGCTTCCAAAATCGACAAACCCGAATAAACTGACCAGCTGGCTGCGCCGTTCTGCGAAGGAGCTGGGGCTGCGTCCGCTTGACGTTCTGCTGATGAGTGCCGAGAAGAACATGGGCATCGATCAGGTCATCGAAGAGATGAACGATTACCGAAAAGGCAAGGATATTTATGTCGTCGGCGTGACCAATGTCGGCAAATCGACGTTTATCAATCACCTGATTCGCGCGGTCGGCCAGCAGGAAGGGACGATCACCACGTCTCATTTTCCGGGAACGACGCTGGATTTTATCGGCATCCCGCTTGATGACGGGCAGATGCTCTATGATACGCCGGGGATCGTTAATCTGCATCAGGCGGCACATTTCATCAGTGAGAAGGATTACCGTCAGGTGATGCCGACAAGGGAAATCAAACCGGTCGTTTTTCAGCTGAATGAAGGACAGACTCTTTTCCTCGGCGGGATGGGGCGCATCGATTATATCGGCCCTGGCCGGCGTTCGCTGATCGTTTATACGTCCAACCGTCTGACCGTACACCGGACCCGTACGGATCATGCGGACGACCTCTTCCACCGTCAGTACGGCCAGCTCCTGTCACCGCCGAGCCGGACCAGAGGATTGCCGGAGCTTAAAAGTTACGATTTTCGCACCGACGGGCTGAATACGGACATCGTCTTTTCCGGCCTCGGCTGGGTGACGGTTAAGGGCCGCGGGGCACAGATTCATGTCTTCGCGCCGGAAAGCATCAGCGTCTCCCGGAGGACATCGATCATCAAGGGTTGACGATCCGCAGCCGGTCATGAAACGATATGTTAGAATGAGAGCAGTTGTAAAAAAGTGTATGCATGTGCAGATGGAGGACTTACGGAAATATGCTGAGTAAGAGACAACTTATGGATTTGCGAAGAGAGGCACAGACATTAAAACCGGTTTTTCAAATCGGGAAATCCGGGCTGGGCGCCCAGCTGATTCGTGAACTGGATGCCCTTCTGGAGAAACGTGAGCTGATTAAGGTGTCCCTGCTGCGGAATACGGATGAAACAGCGAAGGATGCCGGTGAACGGATTGCCGCCGAAACAGGTGCGGAACTCGTCCAGGTCATCGGCCACACCCTGATTCTGTTCAGAAAGAAGAAGAATAAAGACGACCGTCCGGGAAAGACGGAGAAGCCGGTTTCATGAAAAAAATCGGACTGATGGGCGGCACATTTGATCCGCCGCATCAGATGCATCTGCTGATTGCTCAGGAAGCACTGGAAGCGTGCCGTCTCGATGAGGTCTGGTTTCTGCCCACCTATGACCCGCCGCATATTCAGGGAAAAGTCGCACAGACTTCAGCAGACGACCGGGTACAGATGGTCAGACGGGCGATCAGCGGCAACAGCCGTTTCCGGATTTCACTGGTCGAGGTTGAGCGCGGCGGCAAATCTTATACGGTGGAAACGGTACGGGAACTGACAAGAAGATTTCCCGATGACCGGTTTTATTTTATTCTTGGTGCGGATATGGTTGATGATCTGCCAAACTGGCATGGCATTGAGGAACTCTGCCGGATGACGTCGTTTATTGCGTTCAGGCGGCCGGGATTCCCCGCTGAGAATCCGGCGCATGCCGATGTGGCCTATATCAATATGCCGCTGATCGACATCTCATCGAGTCTCATTCGCGACCGGCTTCAGGAAGGGCGTTCGTGCCGCTATTTTATGCCGGACGCAGTGATTGACTATATTAAGGGGAGACATCTCTATGAAGATTGACGAAGCGGAGGAAACGATTCGGGCATTGCTCCCGGAAAAAAGGTTCAGACATTCCGTCGGCGTTTCGGAAACGGCCGGTCGGCTGGCGGAAAAATATGGCGGTGATGTGAAGAAAGCCAGGCTCGCGGGTATGCTGCACGACATCGCCAAGTATTTCCCGGATGATCAGCTGGCAGCGGTCATCCGCCGGCGCAGGGATATCCCGGATAATTTTCTCGAGTTTTCCGACAAGCTCTGGCATGCTCCGGTCGGCGCGGTTTATGCCGAGGAGAAACTCGGGATTACCGATCGTGAAATTCTTGACGCCATGACCTTCCATACGACCGGAAGAAAGAAAATGACCCTGCTGGACAAGATCATTTTCCTCGCCGATTATATTGAACCCGGACGTGATTTTCCCGGCGTGGACGAGGTCCGGAAGGCCGCCGAAAGCGATCTGGATGAAGCGGTGTATCAGGAACTGCAGCGGACGATTATGCATCTGCTGGAAAAAAGAAAGAGTGTTTATCCGGAGACATTTGAGGCATATAATAATTTAATAAATCAAATCAATGAGGTGACTGGATGACGAGTGAGGAATGGGTCAGATATCTGGCTGAAGCTGCTGATGACAAGAAGGCACAGGATCTGGTGATGCTGAAAATGACGGGCATTTCGATCATCGCGGATTACTTTATTATTTGTCACGGCGATTCAGAAAAACAGGTACAGGCTATTTCGACGGCGCTGAAAATGGCATGTGAAGCCAGGGGCGTTCCTGTGCGCCGGATGGAAGGATTTGACCGGGGACGCTGGGTGCTCATTGATATGGGCGATGTTGTTGCCCATGTGTTTCACCGGGATGAACGAAATTATTATCAACTGGAAAAATTATGGGGTGACGCCCCTGTCTATAGTCTTGAGAAAAAGCCGCTGTAATCAGCGGCTTTTTCTTTAGACACAGAACTGCCTTATTTACATGCAGGAGTTCTGCAAACAGACGGGGAAATGTAAAAGTATGATTCTTTTGTACTCAGTCGATCCGGTCAAAGGACGGATCAATTGCCTGATGATCCTCCACAAATTTTTTTTGCGTCGCTTCGAAAAGATGTTCAAACAGAGCTCCGTATTCCTTATCCAGAACAGACAGACCCGCCCCGGTGACGCCCCCTTTAACCGTTACTTTCTCTCTGAGTTTCGGCAGTGTATAGGTTTCTTCTTCGAGTAACTTTCCAAACCCGATCGTCATTTGTGTCGCAAGTTCCGTTGCTGTTTTTCGTGAAATCTGTGTCACCCGGGTCGCATCGAGAATCATTTTTTCAAGAAAAAATGAAAGGAAAGCAGGCCCGCAGCTGGACAGATCAGAGGCAATACGAATGTAAGCTTCGTCGATTTCAATCGGATGGGAAAAGTTACCCAGCAAATGCCACAGTTTATATTTTTGAAAATCAGTCAGCGTCGTTCCGAAAGTAACCAGCGTGTTTCCGGCCAGTGTCTGATTAACGATGCTTGGGACGGCACGTGCGGTGTGACAGGGAATGATTTTTTCAAGCTGGTCAATGCGCACGGGACTGGTGACGGAAACGGCGAGCTGCTCCGGATGCCAGAACCCGTTAAGGGACTGCAGCAGCGGAAACAGCTGCAGCGGCTTCACGCAGAGGAATACGGTGTCCGACCGGCGCACCGCCTGCTCTGCCGAGGCGCATACTCTAAGGCCGGGATAGCGGGCGGCGAGTTCCCGCGCTTTGGATTCTGTCCGGTTGAACACCGAGATGGCTTTCGGCCGGGCTGCTTTGCTTCTGACCAGAGCGCCGGCCAGCATCGATCCGATGTTCCCCGTTCCTATCACGCCGATCCTCATGACTGCTTCACCTCAATACATTTGGCTTCCTCATTGGAATCTATGCGAATTCCTGACTGTTTATGCAGACTGATGAGCCTGCAGACCACGGCTTGCGTGCATCCTCGAACACGAAACTACTTAAGAAAAGAAGTGACCTGATGGAACGATGGCTGAGCAACCGTAAACTTTGGGCCGTTGCAATCATTGTGCTTATTGCTGTGATTCTGCTGATGGTCTACAAAAATAACCAGGCTGCAGAGCGGAAGGCAGCCGCGGAGAAAACGGCGTCTTATTTCAAAAAGAGTGCAAGCCCGAGCAGCGCTGCTGAAAGTGACGTGAAAACCGTTCGTCTTCCGGCAAAACTGATCGTCGATATGAAGGGGGCGGTCAGAAGGCCAGGCATCTATACGATGACTGCCGGTGACCGCGTCAGCGATGCCGTGGCCCGAGCAGGCGGCCTAACCGTTAAGGCTGACGAAAACAGAATCAATCTGGCGCAGAAGGTAGCCGATGAGATGGTGATCTTTGTTCCGGAAAAGGGCAAGAAGGATCCGCCGCAGATTTCCGGTTCTCCCGGAACGACGGCATCGCCGCAGGGCGCATCATCGGCCGGGCCAGCTGGCGAACAGATCAATATTAATTCAGCGGACGAACAGGCACTTCAGAATCTGACCGGGATCGGACCGGCAAAAGCAAAAGCGATTATTCAATATCGGGAGCAGCATGGGCCGTTTAAATCGGTTGATGATCTGAATAACGTCTCCGGTATCGGGGACAAGTCGCTTGAAAAAATCAAACCGGACGCGACCGTACGGTGAGGACAATACTTTTTTTCAGTGAGCAGGATTGCGGGGCTGCTGAGCCTGATACGCCTCAGTAGCGCACTGACAGGGAAGTGGCATCTTCCTGCACTGTGTGCCTGCCTGTCCGCCTGGTTTGCTTCATCAAATGCTTTAGTGCCCGTGTGCCTTGTCCTTGTTTATCTCACTTATCTGGCCGCAGCCAGACAGTACCCGCTGTTTCTGATCCTGGTGACGGTCTTTCTTGCCGTTGCCGCTGACGACCACTTCTTTATTCAGAACACATCCGGGCTTTCTCCGCAGACGACCGTCATCACGGGGAAAATCACGGATATTCCCGTCTTTGACGGGGACCGGCTGCGCTTTACGCTTCGGACCGAAAGCGGTGAGCGTATTCAAGTACTGGTTCGCCTGCGAAAAGCTGCAGATAAAAACAGGCTGATGAAGGCGTTGAAGCCCGGTCTTTTCAGCCGCCTTGAAGGGAAACTGGTACAACCTCCGGAACCGACCAATTTTCATGCTTTCGACTATCGTGACTATCTGAAAAAACAGCAGATTTTCTGGCAGTTTCAGGCAGAGGGTATTCAGGATTATGCAGACGCCGATCCGGATCTGCTTGACCGGCTGAACCGTATGCGGATGGATCAGCTGAACCGGATCGACCGAACATTTACACCGCAGAGTGCCGGGATGATCAAAGCGCTGGTCTTCGGCGATGATCAGGCGATGGATCCGGATCTGATTGATGCATACAGGCTGTTCGGGCTCGTTCATCTTCTTGTCGTTTCCGGCATGCACATTACAGTTATTTTCGGTTTTCTCTATTTCGTGCTGCGCCGGGCCGGTGTGGTTAAAGAATATGCCCTCTTCAGCCTTCTGCTGCTGATTCCCGTGTATGTTCTCCTGACCGGAGCGCAGCCTTCTGCCGTTCGCTCAGGGCTGACTGCCGCCCTAATGTTTATCGGGGCGATCATTGGCCGGAATCGCCTGAGCATGACCGATATGCTCTCCTTTTCCTGCCTGATCATGGTTTTTGCGCATCCGCCGACCGTTTACGACCTGGGCTTTCAGCTCTCCTTTGCCGTGACCTTTGCTGTGATTCTCGCCGCACCGGAAGTGATGAGGCGGCACAAATCTCCGGTGATGCGTCTTCTGATGCTGTCGATGATCTGCGAAATGGCGGCGTTCCCGATTGCCGTATACCATTTTTATCAGTTGTCCGTTGTCGGCTTTTTCCTGAGCATTTTCTTCGTGCCTTTCTTAACCCTTATGATCATGCCGCTGGCTTTTGCCGCCTATCTGACAAGTCTGTTTTTCCCATCTGCTCCGCTGCTGATGTCACCGGTGCTGGATCTGCTGCTGCGCTTTCCGCATCAGATGCTGCGCGCGCTGTTCCGCCATCCGTTTCTCCAGCTCAATTACGGTGCCATGGCGGAATGGATGCTGGCCGCAGCGATCATTATTCTTGCACTGGCACTGATTGTCTGGGAAACCGTCGACAGGCACTGGACGGTGTTTCTGCCGCTTCTCGCATTTCTGTCCATTTACGGACTGGTCTTTCTGTCCGATTTGATCGATCCTTATGGTTCAGTCACCTTTCTCGATGTCGGACAGGGCGACAGCATCCTGATTCGTCTGCCGCACCGGCAAGGGTCTGTATTGATCGACAGCGGCGGCACGCTGCCTTTTCCCAGACAGGCCTGGCAGACACCGAAGCGCTCGTTTGATGTCGGACGCGATGTCGTGCTCCATGAATTGCGTGCAGCACGTATCGATCAGCTTGATGCTGTGGTGATGACCCACAAGGATTACGACCACGTGGGCGGAATGAAACAGGTGCTTGCCGGTGTCTCGGTAAAGAAGCTGGTCGTCAGCGCCTATTTTGACCCCGATCCGGATGATCTGAAATTATTCCGGGAAGCGGTTCAGAACGGAGCAAGGATGACGGTGCTGGGAGCGGGGCAAACTTTGCCGGTTGGCTCCGCGGATTTTGACATCTTGTCTCCGATCGGCCGGGCTGAGGACACCAATGGAAACTCCATCGTGATCCGGACCTTTCTCGGCGGCAGCCACTGGCTGTTTACCGGCGATCTTCCCGTTACCGGTGAACAAAAGATCCTGAGCCGGCGAATACCGGTTCAGGCGGACGTGCTGAAGCTCGGGCATCACGGCAGCCGGACATCGACGTCGGCGCGCTGGCTGGAAGCCGTAAAGCCGTCGGTTGCGATTGTCTCTGCCGGGAAAAACAACCGTTACGGGCATCCGCACGAAGAAATCATTCAGCGGCTGAAAAAATATCGTGTGCAGACGATCCGCACCGATCAGTCGGGCGCGATTCGATTCCTGTTCACGGACCATCGGATTGACCGGATTGAAACGGCTGTCCGGGAATGACTTTTTCCATCATTTGCTCTGCCCTGACAAGAGTTGTCACCGATAAGTCGCGGCGACATAGGATAAAATAGATAAAGAACGAACATCGCTGAACCGGTGCTGTCCTAGGCTTCACCGGTCCGGCGTTCATATAGAGCAGGGGCGGCCGGATGATGCCGTCCTGTTTTTTTTGTCCGGTTAAGAACCGGGCCGTCGTTTAAGGCAGACAGGTCTTGCCAAAGAAGTTCAGGCACGATAAAGTGAAAGAGGTACTGAGGGGAACATTTCGGAATCATTGTTTTGACTGTTCAAAAGGGATGAGCACACTGGCATTCAGAAAATCAGCAGATCTTTCCATAAAAAAACCGCTTGCGCCCGTATTTCTTTTATATGGTTCGCAGGATTATCTGATTCGCTTCATGATGAAGCAGATTATTCAGGCAGCATTGCCGGAGGAAGAGCGGGAGTTTAACCTGTCACGGTACGATATGCTGGAAGCGCCGGTGCAGGAAGCGATTGAAGAGGCAGAAACGGTTCCGTTTATGGGCAGCAAGAAAGTCGTGCTGATCGAGAACCCTTATTTTCTGACCGCGGAGAAAGTCAAGGCGAAACAGGATCATCATCTGCCCTCGCTGAAAAGCTACCTGGACAACCCGTCACCCGATACGGTAGTTGTGCTCGTTGCACCATATGAGAAACTGGACCGGCGGAAAAGTCTTGTTAAGACGCTTGAGAAAAAGGCGAAGGTCTATGAACTGTCGTACGTCTCCGATGCAACGCTGTACGGGCTGATGGAAACAATTGCACTGAAATACGGAGCAACCTATACGCGGGGCGGCCACGAACAGCTGGTTGCCTCCGCCGGGCAGAATCTGGCACGGCTTGCCGGTGAGGTTGAAAAATGTGCTCTGTACTGCGGCAAGGAGCGGCCGATCGACCGCGAAGCCGTTCTTGAGATCGGCTCCCGGTCACTTGAAACCAATGTCTTTCTGCTCGTAAACAATGTGATGGAAAGACGGACGGTTGATGCACTTCACCTGCTTCATGAACTTGTTGCGATGAAAGAAGAACCGCTGAAACTTCTCGCCCTGCTGGAACGGCAATTTCGGATGGTCTATCAGGTGGCCGCTTACCGTGATGCGGGTTACACGCAGAAAGCGATTGCCGCCAAGATCAATGCCCATCCTTATGCTGTCAAAATGGCGGCGGAGCAGGCGGGCATGTTCAGCACCGAGGCGATGGAACAGGTTCTGGCACGGTGCGCAGAAACGGACGATCGGATCAAAACCGGCCGGACAGACAAGCTTCTGGGGCTGGAGCTGTTGATCCGCCGCATTTCATCTGCAGCGTGAATCAGGCGCATCGGATGGCGCTTCGAAAGGGGTAAAAAAAAACAGAGCCACCGGAATTCCGGTGACCCTGTTTTTTTTTACCCCTTCAGGCATTCAGATCGTTTAATTTCCTGGACAGCCGTGATTTTTCATGAGCTGCTTTATTTTTGTGAATCAGGCCCTTGTTTGCCGCTTTGTCAACTTTCTTGGTTGCTTCAAGAAAAGCAGCTTTAGCAGCATCAATGTCTTTTTCACCGACTTTTTCATTGAACGACTTGATTGCCGTGCGTACCGCCGACTTGTAGGCAACATTGTGCTGACGGTTCGCTTCGCTTGTTTTCACACGCTTGATTGCAGATTTAATGTTTGGCATTTCATTCACCTCCAGATTCCTGAATTCCCGGCCAGTCATAAATAAAAGGCTGCAGGAACGTCATGGGTTCCGGATGTTGCAGCCAATTGCATAAGCAGAGATCATTCTGACAAACTGTATTGTATCAAAGCAGGCAGTCTTTTGCAATCGATGAATGAAATTTGTCATGTCGAACAGGCTAGGAATATGAGCCTTTTTAATAACAGGGAGGGATCGGTCAGATGGCAGACGGACCGGAATTAATCAATTATGGGATCCGCACGGACCTCGCGATTGAATCAAGCGGCGGGGAAGCGGCGAAACCAGGGGTTATTCGTGAGGAAAAAGCGGAGAACGGCGTCCATATTACCTGGATGAAAATCGATTCCGAAGCGGCGAAGCGGATGAATAAAAAAGCGGGATCCTATCTGACTTTTGAAGCCAGGGAGCTGCGCGGCGGCGATACGGAAGCAGAAGAGAAGACGGAGAAGATCTTTGCCCGTTACTTTGCCCGTTTCGTCGAGGATCTTGGCATTCCGGCTGAAGCCAGCTGCCTGATCGTCGGACTGGGCAACTGGAAGGTTACGCCTGATGCGCTTGGGCCGAGTGTCGTTGATAACGTGCTGGTGACCAAGCACATGTTCGATCTTCAGCCGCAGAATGTTCAGCCGGGCTACCGCCCGGTCAGTGCGATCACGCCGGGTGTGATGGGCGTCACCGGCATCGAAACGAGTGATATCATTCTTGGCGTGATCGAGAAAACAAAGCCGGACTTTCTGATTGCCATCGATGCACTGGCTGCCCGTTCGATGGAGCGGGTGAACACGACGATCCAGGTCGCCGACAGCGGGATCCATCCAGGGTCGGGAATCGGCAACAACCGCAAGGAACTGAGCCGCGACACGCTGGGCATTCCGGTCATTGCCGTCGGCGTGCCGACGGTGGTCGATGCGGTGACGATTACCAGCGATGTCCTCGATCTCCTGCTCCGCCACCTGCAGCGGGAAATGAGCGATAATAGCCCTTCAAAGTCGCTGGTTCCTTCATGGATTCCTTTCGGTGAGAAAGTCGACTATAAGAAATGGCAGCTGCCGAGCAAGGAAAATCGGGCCGCTTTCCTCGGTATGGTCGGAACGCTGGATGAACAGGAAAAGGCACAGCTGATCGAGGAGGCACTCGGCGCTTCAGGAACAAAGTTAATGGTGACCCCGAAAGAGGTTGATTTTTTCATCGAGAAAATGGGCAATGTGCTCGCTCAGGGGCTGAACGCGGCGCTGCACAAGCAGGTGGATCAGTCAAATACAGGCCACTTTACCCATTAATGCAGGAAGAAAAATCGAGGTTCAGCACATGAACCTGAATACTCCTGCATAGGAATAAAAAAGGACAGGCTATATCAGGGGGTGGCATGGATGCTGAAACGCTGGACGATTGAGATCGCCGTTATTTTTTGCCTTTTGCTGGTCAGTGTGGTGTATGGTACCGTAATCGTCCGCGATGCGCAGTCCCCGCAGACACAAGTGAATCTGCCGGCGCAAAAGCTGATTATTCCGCCGCAGGCGCAGACGGCGACAGCGGATGCGCCCGTTGCCCAGAGCAGCCGGCCGGAAGCGTCGCCGCAGGCAGCCCCGGGGATCAGCCGGGCCGGGAATTCATTTTCATCGGTTATTTCACATTTTTTCCTGACGTGCATCCGTTCAATTGCCGGACTTGTCGACAGTGTGATTCAACTGCTCTTTTAATCCTATCCTTTAATACGGGAATTCAGGACACGCGCCGGACCTGCTGCCGGCGTTGGAACCCCGCGTGCCGGCGGATATGATATAATCGAATCGGAATAGGGTTAACGGCAGGAGGAACATGCATGAAGGGCAGCAGGAACGACAGACAGTCGCACATCCGTAATTTTTCAATTATCGCACATATTGACCACGGAAAGTCGACGCTTGCCGACCGCATTCTCGAAGCGACACAGGCGCTGGCCAAACGGGAAATGAAGGCGCAGACGCTCGATGAGATGGATCTGGAGCGGGAGCGCGGCATCACGATTAAGCTGAACGCTGTTGAACTGAATTATAAGGCGCCGAATGGCGAGGATTATATTTTCCATCTGATCGACACCCCCGGGCATGTCGACTTTTCTTATGAAGTTTCTCGGAGCCTGGCTGCGTGCGAAGGGGCGCTTCTGGTTGTCGACGCGGTACAGGGCGTCCAGGCGCAGACACTGGCGAATGTATACCTTGCGCTGGAGAACAACCTGGAGATCATTCCGGTGATTAACAAGATCGATCTGCCCAATGCCGATCCGGACCGTGTCAAGAAGGAAATTGAGGACGTCATCGGCCTGGACGCGTCGGACGCCGTGCTCGCTTCGGCCAAGACGGGGCTCGGCACCGATGAAGTGCTGAAGCAGATCATTGAAAAAATCCCGGCACCCTCAGGAGATCCGGATGCACCGCTGCGGGCGCTGATTTTCGATTCCCTCTATGATTCCTATCGCGGGGTCGTCGTTTACATAAGGGTCATTGACGGGACTGTCCGGGTCGGCGATACGATCAAACTGATGGACAATAATAAAACATTTGAAGTGCTTGAGGTCGGAGTATCCACGCCGAAAATTGAGACGCGGGATGCCCTGTCAGTCGGTGATGTTGGATTTCTGACTGCTTCGATTAAATCGGTTCACGACACACGGGTCGGCGATACGATTACGCTCGCCGACCGGCCGGCAGCGGCACCGCTTCCCGGGTACCGCAAAATGAACCCAATGGTTTACTGTGGTCTCTATCCGATCGATTCGGCGAAGTATGACGATCTGCGCGAGGCACTCGGCCGCCTGGAACTGAACGACGCCGCCCTGCAGTATGAACCGGAGACCTCCGAGGCGCTCGGCTTCGGTTTTCGCTGCGGGTTCCTCGGACTGCTGCACATGGATATCGTCCAGGAACGGCTGGAGCGTGAATTCAACATTGACCTGATCGCGACCGCGCCCAGTGTCATTTATAAAGTGAAAAAGACAGACGGCACGACGGTTGAGGTCGGGAATCCGTCCGAGATGCCGGAGCGGAAGTACATTGATACGATCGCCGAACCTTATGTCCGGGCAACGATCATGACGCCGAACGATTTTATCGGTCCGGTAATGGAGCTTTGCCAGCACAAACGCGGCGAGTTCAAAACGATGGAATCTCTCGACACGACGCGTTCCAATGTCATCTATGATTTACCACTGTCGGAAATTATGTACGACTTTTTTGACGCACTGAAGTCGAATACAAAGGGCTATGCTTCCCTGGACTATGAGATGGACGGGTACCGGGTCAGCGATCTGGTAAAAATGGATATTCTGCTGAACGGAGATAAAGTGGATGCACTCTCGGTCATCGTCCATAAGGAATTCGCGTTCGACCGCGGAAAGGCGATCGTTGACAAGCTGAAGGAACTGATTCCCCGCCAGCAGTTCGAAGTGCCGATTCAGGCAGCGATCGGGCTGAAAATTATCGCCCGGTCGACGATCAAGGCGCTGCGTAAAAATGTGCTGGCCAAATGTTACGGCGGCGATGTCTCGCGGAAAAGAAAACTGCTTGAGAAGCAAAAAGAAGGCAAGAAGCGGATGAAGGCGGTCGGCAGCGTCGAAGTGCCGCAGGAAGCGTTCATGGCCGTGTTCCGGATGAGCCATGATGACTGATTCGGGGAAAAAAGTCAGAGGCGCGTATATCCATATCCCCTTCTGCGATCACATCTGTTATTACTGCGATTTTAATAAATTCTTTCTGAAAAGCCAGCCGGTCGATGCCTATCTGCAGGCTCTGGCAAAGGAAATGGCCTATTACTCGGCCATGGGTCCGGCGGCGACGATCTATATCGGCGGCGGGACACCGACCGCATTGAATGAAAGCCAGTTCGAGAAGCTGCTGAAAGATACGTCACACTACTTCGGCAGGGAAGGTATCCGTGAATTCACCGTGGAAGCCAATCCGGAGAATCTGAGTGACGGGAAACTGGCATTAATGAAGCAATATGGCGTGAACCGGCTCAGTATCGGCGTGCAGTCGTTCGACAATCATCTGCTGAAGGCGATCGGCCGGGCACATGATGCGGAAACCGCCAGACGTGCGGTCGGACGCGCGCGTGCGGCAGGGATTGAAAATATCACCATCGACCTGATGTTTGCGCTCCCGGGACAGGACGAGAAGATGCTCCATGATTCACTGGAAACAGCCTTGTCGCTTGGAACACCGCATATTTCAATTTATTCCCTCCAGATTGAACCGAGGACGATTTTCTACAACCGCAAGCGAAAAGGAAAGCTGAGCCTTCCCGGTCAGGACATCGAAGCCGACATGTACGGACAGATTATCTTCGAGCTGGAGAAAAACGGTCTCCGCCAGTATGAAATCAGCAACTTTGCCCGTCCCGGTTTTGAAGGGATACATAACTCGCTTTACTGGCAGAATGAAGAATATTATGGCCTCGGTGCAGGGGCTCACGGCTATGTCGATGGGGTCCGCTATGCCAATGCCGGCCCGGTAAAAAAATATATCAATCTGATGGATGCGGAGGGCTGCGCCGCAACAGAACGGCACAGGGTAACCGCTCAGGAGCGTATGGAAGAGGAAATGTTTCTCGGCCTCCGGATGATGCGCGGCGTCAGCAGGAGCCGGTTTCTCAGCAGATTCGGCCGCCCGATGACCGCTGTTTACGGCGAGCAGATCGATCGGCTCGAGCAGGAAGGATTGCTCGAACAGCAAGGCGACTTTGTTTTTCTGACGAGAAAGGGTACTTTTTTAGGAAATAATGTTTTTGAAGCGTTTTTATTATCATAACCATTTGACAAACCGCCGGGAAGTTGGTAAATTTTATTGTAGATTTAGCACTCAGTGATCGAGAGTGCTAACAGAGGTGATGGACTTGCTGACAGAGCGACAGCTGCTGCTGTTGCAGCTACTTGTGAATGATTATATTATCTCTGCTGAACCTGTCGGGTCCCGATCGATCTCGAAACGTGAGGATGTACACTACAGTCCGGCGACGATCCGCAATGATCTGGCTGATCTGGAAGAGATGGGGTACCTGGAAAAGACGCATCTTTCTTCCGGCCGGGTTCCCTCGGAAAAAGGATATCGTTTCTATGTGGATCACCTGCTTTCACCGGAGATTCTGTCTCAGAATGAACTGGGGACCATCCGGGAAGCGTTCCGGCGGAAATTTTCTGAGACGGATGATCTGATTCATGTCACGGCCAGGGTTCTGTCGGAATTCACAAATTATACGGCGATTATGCTCGGGCCGGAATTGCTTGATATGCGTCTCAAACACCTGGAGCTGGTCAAGCTTTCCGAAAGCCAGGGTGTGATGATTATCGTGACGGACACCGGTCACGTGGAGAACCGGACCGTGTCGTTTCCGGAACTGATCAAAGCGGAGGATGTTGAGAAAATCATCAATATCCTGAACGACAAGCTCAACATGGTTCCGCTCTACCAGCTGCAGGCAAGGCTTGACACTGAAGTGCGTGCCGTGCTGAAGAAGAATATTGCCGATTATCAGCGCGTGATGGCGCTCTTGAAGGACGGGCTGTCAATCAGCGACCCGAACCGGATCTTTTACAGCGGCAAGAGCAACATTCTGGAACAGCCCGAGTTCAGGGATATTAACAAAGTCATTGCGCTGCTTAATGTATTCGAGAGCAACGACCTGGTACGTGAGCTGATGGATATGCCTTCGGGCGGACTTCATATCCGGATCGGGCGGGAGAACAAGCTGAACGGCATTGAAGACTGCAGCCTGATCACGACGACTTATTCTGCCGGTGATGACCATCTCGGCACCGTGGCGGTCATTGGCCCGAAACGGATGGCCTATCCCCGGGTCGTTACAATGATTGATTTGATTGCGAAACTTTTAACAAAGTCATTAAGTAAGGAAAAAAGCGAATGAAAAGCGAATGAAACAGCCTGTATCGGATCCAGTTCATGTGGATCCTCCAGGTGCCAAAACATAGCAGGAGGTGAGCCCATGGCGAAGAAAACTGAGGAAGAAAAGCCGGACACCGTTGAAGAAGCAAAAGAAAATACGGAGCAAGTGAAAGAGGGCTCCGGAGAAAAAGAAGTCTCTGAACCCGAAAACACAGGGGCTCAGAAACCTGCAGATGCGCAGACGAAGGAGAACGTCCAGCCGGATCAGAAGCCGGCGGACGAGAATCATCCGGATGTCGCTGCCCTGACTAAGAAGATCTCGGATCAGGAATCTGAGATCGAAACCCTGAAGAAAAATGGTCAGGAACTGAACAGCCGCTGGCTGCGTACGCAGGCCGACTTTGATAATTTCCGGAAACGTACGATAAAAGAACGGGCTGACGCCAGAAAGTACCGGTCGCAGGATCTGGTGACCGACCTGCTGGAACCCCTCGATAATTTTAAACGTGCACTCTCTGTTGAAACAGCCACTGAAGAAGGGGCTTCTCTTAAAAAGGGTATGGAGATGGTCATGAAGCGACTGGAGGAAGCTTTGAAAAAGGAAGGCGTCGAAGAAATTCCGGCGCTCGGAAAGCCTTTTGATCCGAAGGTGCATCAGGCTGTGATGCAGGAAAAAAGCGAGGATCACGACTCTGGTACGGTGATTCAGGTGCTTCAGGCCGGTTATCAGTTGAACGGCCGGGTCATCCGTCCGGCAATGGTAAAGGTCAGCGCATAAAGCGCGTGTCAAAACAGAGTATTCATTTGGGAGGAAATTAAGTATGAGTAAAATTATCGGCATTGACTTAGGGACGACAAACTCCTGCGTGGCAGTGATGGAAGGCGGCGAACCGGTCGTCATTCCGAATCCGGAAGGCGGAAGAACGACACCGTCGGCTGTTGCGTTTAAGAATGGCGAACGCCAGGTCGGAGAAGTGGCTAAACGTCAGGCGATTACGAACCCGAACGTGGTTCTTTCCATCAAACGTCATATGGGTTCCGATTATAAAGTGGACATTGACGGCAAGAAGTACACACCTCAGGAAATTTCCGCGATCATTCTGCAGAAACTGAAAGAGGATGCTGAAGCGTATCTCGGCGAAAAGGTGACAGATGCCGTCATCACCGTGCCGGCCTATTTCAATGACGGACAGCGTCAGGCGACCAAAGATGCCGGGAAGATTGCCGGACTCAATGTCAAACGAATCATCAACGAACCGACGGCGTCTTCTCTGGCTTACGGGCTGGACAAGGAAGGCGATCAGACGATTCTGGTATTCGACCTTGGCGGCGGCACCTTCGATGTATCCATCCTGGATCTCGGCGACGGTATTTTCGAAGTTAAGGCAACAGCCGGCAACAACCATCTGGGCGGCGATGATTTTGACAAGCGGGTCATGGACTATCTGATCAAACAGTTCAAAGATGAGACCGGTATTGATCTGTCCGGTGACAAGATGGCCTTGCAGCGGCTGAAGGATGCAGCTGAAAAGGCGAAGAAGGAACTGTCCGGTGTCTCTCAGGCACAGATCTCGTTGCCGTTTATTTCGGCAGACGCCACCGGCCCGAAACATCTGGAAACGACGCTGACACGTGCCAAGTTCGATGAACTGACTTCCGATCTCGTTGAAGCGACGATGGGTCCGGTACGTCAGGCGCTGTCCGATGCCGATATGACGATGGATGACATTAACAAGATCATCCTGGTCGGCGGTTCCACAAGAATCCCGGCGGTTCAGGCAGCCATCAAGAATCTGACCGGCAAGGAACCGAGCAAGGGTGTCAATCCGGACGAAGTCGTCGCTGTCGGTGCCGCCATTCAGGGCGGTGTCCTGACCGGCGATGTCAAAGATGTTGTACTTCTTGATGTCACACCGCTGTCTCTGGGCATTGAAACGATGGGCGGCGTTTTCACCAAACTGATCGACCGCAATACGACAATTCCAACCAGCAAGTCGCAGGTCTTCTCGACAGCCGCCGACAATCAGACAGCCGTTGATATCCATGTACTTCAAGGGGAACGCCAGATGGCTGCCGACAACAAAACGCTCGGCCGCTTCCAGCTGACGGACATTCCGCCGGCTCCGCGCGGTGTCCCGCAGATTGAGGTCACCTTCGAAATTGATGCGAACGGCATTGTCAACGTCAAGGCGAAGGACAAGGGAACCAATAAAGAGCAGTCGATCACCATCAAGTCTTCTTCAGGATTAAGCGATGAAGAAATCGACAAGATGGTCAAGGACGCGGAAGCAAATTCCGAAGCGGATAAGAAGCGTAAGGAAGAGGTTGATCTCAGAAATGAATCGGATCAGCTGATCTTTGCAACCGAGAAAACGCTCAAAGAACTGGGCGATAAAGTCGACGCTTCTGAAAAAGCGAAGGCCAATGATGCCAAGGATAAACTGAAGAAGGCTCTGGACGGCAAAGATACGGATGCGATTAAGAAAGCGAAAGATGAACTGAACGAAGTCGTTCAGCAGCTGTCCGTCAAGCTGTATCAGCAGGCGTCTCAGAACGGCAAGAACGGCCAAAACGGACAGAATAATGCTCAGAGTACCGGAACGGCAGGAAATAACGGCGGATCCGGCAAGAGCGGAAATGGCAAAGATGGTGACAATGTCGTTGACGCCGACTATCATGAAGTCGATGACGACGATAAAAACAAGAAGAAATAAGCACCGAGCGGCAGCATAAATTGTCTTGAAAAGCCGAAGTCAGACGCGGGTCTTGGCTTTGGCTTTTTCTTGCTTATTGGTCCGGACAGATGATATCATTTAATTTAATGTGAACACTTATCGGGAGTGGTTTGATGAGTAAACGGGATTATTATGAAATCCTCGGAGTGAGCAAGGATGCTTCGAAGGAAGAGATCAGGAAAGCCTTTCGTAAACTGGCGAGAAAATATCATCCCGATGTGAATAAAAGCAAAGAGGCTCCGGAAAAATTCAAGGAAATTACCAAAGCCTATGAAGTGCTGAGCGATCCCCAGAAGCGTTCTCAGTACGATCAGTTCGGCGAAGCAGATCCGAATCAGCAGCAGGGCGGTTTCGGCGGCTTCAGCGGGCAGGGCTTTGGATCCGATTTCGGCGGCTTCGGCGATATCTTCGATCAGATCTTCAACGGCGGCGGATCGAGACGGCGAAACCCGAACGCGCCGCGTCAGGGAGCTGATCTTCAGTATGAAATGACGATTACTTTTGAAGACGCAGCATTCGGGAAAACAACAGATATCCGGGTGCCGAAAGAGGAAACCTGCTCGACGTGTCACGGTACCGGTGCACGCCCCGGCACCAAACCGGAGACCTGTTCCCATTGTCATGGGACCGGTCAGCTGAATACGGAGCAGAATACACCGTTCGGACGGATCGTCAATCGCCGTGTCTGCCCGTATTGCAAAGGGACCGGTAAAATCATTAAGAATCCATGCCGCACCTGTAACGGTCAGGGTAAGGTGAAGGTTAATAAAAAGATCGAAGTAAAGATCCCTGCAGGTATCGACGACGGCCAGCAGATCCGGCTTTCCGGACAGGGCGAGGCCGGGGTCAATGGCGGTCCGGCCGGCGATCTGTACATTGTCTTCAATGTCCGGCCGCATAAGGTGTTCAAACGCGACGGCGACAACATCTATCTGGAGGTACCGCTCAGCTTTGCTCAGGTCGCACTCGGTGATGAAATCGAAGTGCCGACCTTATACGGCAACGTCCGGCTCCGTATTCCGGCCGGCACCCAGACCGGTACCAAATTTCGTCTGAAAGGCAAGGGCATTAAAAATGTGCGGGGCTATGGCCAGGGCGACGAGCATGTTCAGGTGCGTGTCGTGACACCAAAGCATCTGAATGAGGAAGAAAAGACATTGTTCCGCAAGCTCGAAGGTGTCAAAAACGGCTCGATGAACAGTGAGAACAATGAAAGTCTTTTTGACAAAATGAAGAAAAAAGTGTTTAAAGCGGACTGAACACTTTTTGAACGAATGGAGCCAATCAGATGAAGTGGTCGGAAATTTGTATCCATACGACTGAAAATGCCGTCGAACCGGTAACCGGCATTCTTTACGAGGCCGGTGCCGGCGGCGTGGCCATTGAAGATGCAACGGATCTTGACCGGAACAGCGAAAATGACGGGACGGTCTATGATCTTGACCCGGACGACTATCCTGAGGAAGGCGTCAATGTTAAAGCTTACCTTCCCCTGAACAGCTTTCTCGGTGAAACGGTTGGTGAGATCAGACAATCACTGGAGCATCTGGAAAGTTGCGGATTCAATCCCGGCGATCATAAAGTCACGATCAGCGAGCATAACGAAGAAGAATGGGCGACGGCCTGGAAAAAATATTACCGGCCGGCCAAAGTTGGCAGCAGGTTCATCATCTCTCCGGCGTGGATCGACAATCCTCCGGTGAAAAGCGGCAGACAGATCGTCGAACTGGATCCGGGGATGGCCTTTGGGACGGGGACGCACCCGACAACGGTACTCTGCATTGAGGCGCTGGAAAAATATCTGGAGCCGGGAAGCCGAGTGCTTGATGTCGGAACCGGTTCCGGAGTGCTGTCGATTGTTGCCACGAAACTCGGCGCCGAGCATGTCCTTGGCGTGGATCTGGATGATGTAGCGGTGCAGTCGGCCAGGCTGAATGTCAAATTGAACCATGTTGACAAAGCCGTATCCGTGAGGAAGAATGACCTGGCAAGGGGTATCGGTCAGAAATACAATCTGATTGTCGGCAACCTTCTGGCCGAACTGGTCGTCCGGCTGGCTTCGGACAATATCGGACAAAACCTGGAGGATGACGGCGTACTGATCGTCTCCGGCCTGATCCGGACGAAGCGGGATCAAGTCCGCGAAGCCCTGCAGTCCAATCATCTTACCGTTTGCGATGAAGCGAGAAACGGGGACTGGCTGGTACTCGTCGCCCGAAAGGACAAGTAGACATGCAGCAATATTTTATTCCGGAAAGTCAGTTGCATGAACATCATGTCGTGATTCAGGACGAAGATGCGAGACATATCATTCGTGTGATGCGCATGAAGCCCGGTGACAGGATCATCTGCGTCGTTGGCGGCACCGCATTCCTTTGCCGGATCGATGAGCTTTCCGGCAATGAAGCGACCGCGGAAATCGAGTCCGCAGTCGCTGCGGCGCCGGAACTTCCGGTTTCCGTAACCATCGCTCAGGGTATTCCGAAGGGCGAAAAATTTGATACAATTGTTCAGAAGGGAACGGAATGTGGTGCATCCGCGTTCATTCCCTTTAACGCGGCTCGATCTGTCGCCGTCTGGCGGGAAAATCGCACAGCGAAGAAACGATTGCGGCTTCAGAAAATTGCAAAGGGAGCAGCAGAGCAATCTCACCGTCTCGTGATTCCCAGGATTGCAGAGCCGCTTGGGATCGACCGGCTGATTCAGGCCGGCCTGTCTTTTACATATAAGCTGGTTGCCTATGAGGAAACAGCAAAATCAGGAGAGCTCACGGCACTGCCTGCTTTACTGCATCAAATGAGCCAAGGCGATTCGCTGCTTGCCGTGATCGGACCGGAAGGCGGTCTGACTGCTGAAGAGGCTGAAAAGCTGCAGAGAAGCGGATTTGTGCTTTGCGGTTTTGGCCCGCGGATTCTGAGAACGGAAACGGCGCCAATTTATCTGCTCAGTGCCGTTTCTTATCAACTTGAACTATTAAACAACGAGGTGGATAACTGAAAATGCCTACAGTTGCATTCCATACGCTTGGATGTAAAGTCAATCACTATGAGACCGAAGCGATCTGGCAGCTTTTCCATAAACATGGTTACGAGCGCAAAGATTTTGAAAAAACGGCGGACGTGTATGTCATCAATACCTGTACAGTCACCAATACCGGGGATCAGAAGAGCCGTCAGGTCATCCGCCGGGCGATTCGCAACAATCCGGATGCAGTGATCTGTGTCACCGGCTGTTATGCTCAGACCTCGCCGGCAGAAGTCATGTCGATACCGGGTGTCGATGTCGTTGTCGGCACGCAGGGCAGAAACAAGCTGCTCGATTATGTGGCTCAGTACCGTCAGGAACGTGAACCGATCAACGGTGTCGGAGACATCATGAAAGCAAAAGTCTTTGAAGAAATGGACGTGCCCGACTTCACGGACCGGACCCGGGCGTCCTTAAAGATCCAGGAGGGCTGCAACAACTTCTGCACGTTCTGCGTCATTCCCTGGGCGCGAGGACTTCTGCGTTCCCGAAAACCGGAGAATGTGCTCCGGCAGGCCCAGGAACTGGTCGATGCCGGCTATAAGGAAATCGTCCTGACCGGGATTCATACGGCCGGTTACGGCGAAGATATGGAGAACTACAATTTTGCCCGGCTCCTGGCGGATATGGAAGCAAAGGTGCACGGACTGAAACGGATCCGCATCTCTTCGATTGAGGCAAGTCAGACGACCGACGAGGTGGTTGATGTGATCAATCGGTCGCATATCATTGCCCGGCACTTGCACATCCCGCTTCAATCCGGTTCGGACACCGTGCTGAAACGGATGCATCGCAAATATACGACGGCATTTTTCGCAGATAAGATCGCCAGCCTGAGACAGGCGCTTCCGGATTTCGCGCTGACATCCGACGTGATTGTCGGCTTTCCCGGAGAAACGGAAGAAGAATTCCAGGAAACCTATGACTTTATTCGTCAGCTTCGCTTCTCAGAGCTGCATGTTTTCCCGTACTCGCAGCGGACAGGCACGCCGGCAGCGAAAATGCCGGATCAGGTGCCCGAAGAAGTGAAACATGAGCGTGTCGAGCGGCTGATCGCCCTGTCCAATCGCCTTTCTGAGGAATATGCAGAAAAGTATCAGGACAAAGTGCTCGAAGTCATCCCGGAGGAACCGCTGAACCATCACGAACCGGACGGCTACTACGTTGGTTTTTCCGATAATTACCTGAAAGTGAAGTTCAGTTATCCGAGTCGAGACATTGTCGGAAAACTGGTACGTGTCAAACTGACACATCCGGGTTATCCGATCAGCGAGGGTAAATTCGTCCGGATTCTGGACGAAGGGGAACAGCCCGTAACGACGTATTAAGGCATTCAGAGTCTGTGCCGCTCGACCCATCGTCCATAGGGGGCGGCCAGCGGGACAGCGAGAATCGCCGTCACCAGATTGAACAGAACGGACGTATGTGCCAGAGCCGTACGGCTGTTTCCGGCAAGCATCATGGAAAAATCGGCGAGCGGATAGATAAACGGAAAGAATACGGCCACGCTGAGAATATTAAAAAGAATATGTGTATAGGCGGTCCAGCGTCCGGCTTTTCCGGTTCCAAGACTGGCAATATAGGTCGTCAGACAGGTGCCGATATTCGATCCGAACATGATGGCGATCGCAGAAGACAGTGAGAGCATCCCGGCATCAAGAAATCCCATGCATACCAGGAGCGTTGCGGAGCTGGACTGAATAATGGCTGAAAAGAAAATGCCGATGACAACCGAATAAAGAAGACTCTCATTCGCACCGGTGAGCAGTTCTCTGACGAACGGAGAAGCGGCCAGCGGTTCGGCAAGAGAACGAAAACCGGACATCGAAGCGAACAGGCAGCCGATCCCGATCAGCATCGAGCCGACAGAAAAACCTCGTTTAAACGGCAGGCACATGAGGATAAACCCGGCCGCAAAGAAAATATAGTCCAGCTTCTGAACGGGCAGCGCAGCGATTTCACCGGTCACGGTGGTCCCGATATTGGCACCGAGAATAATGCCGATGCTTTGTGAAAAGCGCATGGAGCCTGTCCCGATCAGGCCGACAGTGATAATCGTCACTGCAGAACTGCTCTGCAGCAGCATTGACGCAAGCGTCCCCAGACAGAGCCCTTTAAACGGCGTGTCCGCAGCCCGTTCCAGAGAGTGCTGCAATTTTTTCCCTGCCAATCGGTTCATGGCGCCGGTCATGATGCCCATGCCAAGCAGGAACAGTAGAAGATAAAGGATGAAAACAACGATCTGCTGACCCAAAATGACTCACCCCGTTTTTGTTTTTATAATGTATGGGGGTTGTCTTACGGTCATGAGTCGACTTCCGAAATTCGGGTGGGAAATTAGCAATCTTGTTTTTTGGGTTCTGGAAAAACGCTTACTTGAATTTGATAATTTATGTTTTATCGTATATAATGGCAATTGACGTAAAAGAGTACGTCCTTTAAGGTTGCGTTTTGTTTTTGGAGGGAGGGAAACACAGATGGTTGAGACAAGGGTTAGAAAGAATGAATCAATTGAAGACGCTCTGAGGCGTTTCAAACGCTCGGTATCGAAGTCCGGTACTTTGGCCGAAGTCAAGAAACGCAGAAATTACGAGAAACCGAGTGTCAAGAGAAAGAAAAAATCCGAGGCTGCACGCAAGAAAAATCGTCGCAGATTCTGAGAAGGAGTTTTGGCAGATGGGTCTTGTTGATCGTTTAACGGACGATATGAAACAAGCGATGAAGGCAAGAGACAAAGCACGTCTTTCCGTCATCCGGATGATCAAAACAGCACTTCAGAATGAGTCGATTAAGAAAGGCAAAGCGTTGTCTGAGGATGAGGCGCTGGTTGTCCTGTCCCATGAGCTGAAACAGCGAAAGGACTCCCTCCAAGAGTTTAAGAATGCGGGCAGACAGGATCTTATCGATGAGGTCAGCGTCGAAATTAAAATTGTTCAGGCCTATATGCCGGAACAGTTATCCAAAGAAGACATTCAATCGATCATTGATGAAACAGTTACGGAAACCGGTGCCTCTTCTAAGGCTGATATCGGAAAAGTTATGAAAGCGATTATGCCGAAGGTACAGGGACGCGCCGATGGAAGTCTGGTCAACCGGCTTGTCCGAACTAAATTAAATAACTGACAGAAGCTCTGTTTGTGGTGCTCACAGACAGAGTTCTGTTTTTTATACAGACCTGTATCCCGGTGACGGGTCGGTCAGTCAAAGGAGATGAGTCGTATCATGGATGCTTCAACAGTCAGTATTCTGATTATCGCCGCACTTGTAGTCATTGCCATCATCATTCTGTTTACGTTTGTTCCGGTTATGCTGTGGATTTCGGCACTGTCCTCAGGTGTCCGCATCAGTATCTTTACACTGATCGGTATGAGACTGCGCCGGGTCATCCCGCGCCGCGTCATCGATCCGTTGATCAAAGCGACAAAAGCAGGCCTTGATCTGCATACAAATCAGCTGGAAAGCCACTATCTGGCCGGCGGTAATGTCGACCGGGTTGTCAATGCCCTGATCGCCGCACACCGGGCCAATATCGATCTGACCTTTCAGCGGGCCGCGGCGATCGATCTGGCCGGACGCAATGTCCTCGAAGCGGTTCAGATGAGCGTTAACCCGAAAGTCATCGAGACGCCGTTCATCGCCGGAGTGGCGATCAACGGAATCGAGGTCAAAGTCAAAGCCAGGATTACAGTCCGGGCCAATATCGATCGGCTGGTCGGCGGTGCGGGTGAGGAAACGGTTGTCGCACGTGTCGGCGAAGGCGTGGTCAGTACAATCGGTGCCTCACACACCCATAAGGATGTGCTGAAGAATCCGGATACGATTTCGAAAACCGTTCTGGATAAGGGGCTCGACGCCGGAACGGCTTTCGAAATTCTCTCGATTGATATTGCTGATGTCGATATCGGTAAAAATATCGGCGCCTTCCTCCAGACCGAGCAGGCGGAGGCCGACAAGAATATTGCTCAGGCCAAAGCAGAGGAACGCCGGGCGATGGCGGTTGCCAAGGAACAGGAAATGCATGCGCGGGTTGAAGAGATGCGTGCCAAGGTCGTCGAGGCCGAATCCGAAGTGCCGCTGGCGATGGCATCTGCCCTAAAAGAAGGAAAACTCGGCGTGATGGATTATATGAACTACAATAATATCAAGGCAGATACGGAAATGCGGCATTCTTTCGGGAATAACGGAAAGAGTGCGGACGACAACTCTTCCGGCGATGAATATAAATAATCACTGATCTTTTTCGTGTCAGGAGGGATGTGTGATGAGCTTTATCGGCGTGGTAATCGCTGTGGTTGCATTCATTTTCTACGTGGCCCGGTCGGTGGAGAAACAGAATGCTCAGGAAATGAAGCGGCGTGAACGTATGCGCGGCAACCGGCCTGTGCCGGGTACGAGAGCCGCTGCACGCGTGGAGAAGCAGACGACGAAAACCCGTTCGGATAACCGGACCGCATCGGCTGATCCCCCGGAAAGAGCAGGTAGCGGACGCACGATGATGCAAAATTATCAGGAGGCACTGGAAAGGGCCGGGCAGACAGCCCCATTGCGGCCCGCACATCCGTCTGATTCGATTACCGGGACCGATCCGATATCTGTATCGCCGGTTGTGGATCATCGACCGCGCTGGCTTCAGGATCCTCAGGCTGTCCGGCGCGCTTTTATTTTTTCTGAATGCATCGGCCGCCCAAGGTCGCTCAATCCTCATCCGTATTTTCGTAAAATAAAATAAACGGCATTTTTCAGAAGCAGCCCGCCGCTGCTTCTTTTTCATTGCCCGGAAAACAATAAACGCGATTCAGCGGAAACGATTATCGGTCTTCAGAAGGGGTTTTACGGTATTCAGAAAAAGTGTTTCGGTCCTGAGCTGTTTTTCGTCCATTGTGATGTTCCCGGGGTGCTATGCGGCGCATATCTTACATAAGTTTTAATGAGGTGGGTTGCCGATGAAGAAAAGGTGGGTGCGGCTGAGAAAATGGTTTGCAGATGTATCCGAAGTACCGGAAGACCTGGTCACCGATGTTCCGAGGATCACGATCACAGGCCGTTCACACCTCTCAGTGGAAAACCATAAGGGGATCATCTCTTTTTCTGAAAATGAACTGATTCTGTCGACACACTTAGGCGAACTTCAGGTACTCGGTGATTCATTTGTACTCGAGACAATCCTGGAACAGGAAATTGACCTTGCCGGAACGATCAGGGAAGTGCGATTCCGAAGCGACTGAGAAAGGAGAGGGAGGCGTGAGCAGAAAAATCCGGACAGGCCCGGCAGGCTGGCTGAAAGCAGAAATCACAGGAGAACAGACGGAACAGTTTATTCGTCTCTGTGTGGCAGAAAAGATCGTCTTGTGGTCAGTCAGAAGAACCGGTGAAAATAAGATCGTCTGCAGTTTCGGCTTGACGACGCCGCTTCGGTTGAAAAGGATACTGAAAACGAGCGGCTGCAGGATGCGCATTCTTGAAAGGAACGGCATCTCGTTTTTCTGGAAAAAATTAAGGCGGCGCTCCGGTATCGTTGCCGGTCTGTTTCTCTTTCTGGCTGTGATGATCTTCATGTCGAATATGGTCTGGTCAGTCCAGGTGAATGGTGCCGATCCGAAACTGGAAGATCAGATCCGAAAGCTTTTGAAGAACGAACACGTTTATCCCGGTGCGACTGATTTCTTCATCTCGGATCCGGGCGCGATTGAAAGCCGGCTTTCTGCAAAGCTGAATACAGTCACGTGGATTGGCGTTTCCAGAGAAGGGACAACCTACAAAATAGATGTCGTGCAGAAAAAATATCCGAAGCCGGCGAAAAAGACCGGTCCGAGAAACTTGATCGCTGCCAAACCGGCAATGATCAACCGTCTTTTTGTGGAAACCGGGCAGCCGGTGGTTGAAAGCAATCAGTATGTCCGGCGCGGGCAGCTCCTGGTGCTTGGTCAGATCGGAACGGAGGAGAAACCGCGTTTCGTCTCTTCCAAAGGTTATGTGATCGGCGAGACCTGGTACCAGTCGGAGACGAAGATCCCGCTCCGGAACAAGATGACTCTCTTTACGGGAAAAACGGCCACTTCGGTGAGCATTCATCTTGGTCAGGCTGCCCTCCCGATCTGGGGATTCACCGGCCACGCGTACCGACATGCAGAGACCGAGACGGTCAGAAAGCCGGTTCGGTTTCTGATCTGGGCACTTCCGGTAACCTACGATCGGACGATCTATCGTGAGACGAAGCAGGTGACGCGGGTGCTGACCAGGCAGCAGGGGCTCGAAGAAGCAAGCCGGGAAGCGGACAGGGTTCTCCTGTCACGGCTGCGCGCCGGATCAAAAATCATTTCGTCGACGATCGAGAAGAGCGGAGTGAAAAACAATATTCTGACGATCTCGAGCCGCCAGGTTGTGAATGAAAACATCGCCGTACCGCAGGCAATCAATACCACACGGAAACCTTCCGGAAAGAAATGACCGAACCGGAGAAAACCAGGATCGGGCCTATGCTCCGGCTGCATCCGATGCTGCCGGATGAATCGGATTGGCATTAAATCTTTGAGTTATGGTAAAATGAGAGAAACGTGAATTTTTTCTGAGGGGGACATACGGAGCTTGCCAGAACGCCATTTATATACGATTCCGATCGACTGGAGTAACGCTAATGAAGCTTTGCTGTTATTCGGGCCGGGAGATACAAATCTGAAAATTATAGAGAAAACACTTGGAGTATCGATTGTGACCCGCGGCGGTACGGTGAGCGTCTCTGCCGAACGGGAAGCGGACGCCGGACGGGTTGAGGAAGTACTGAATGCACTGCTTCGGCTGATCCGGCGCGGTGTAACCGTGACCGAGCGCGATGCCGTGTATGCTTTAAAGATGGCTCAGGCCGGTCAAATGAAACAATTTCAGGGCCTGTATCACACGGAGATTACAACGAATGCCAAAGGGCGTCCGGTCCGGGCCAAGACGATCGGCCAGCAGAATTATGTTGAGGCGATGAAGACCCATGATATGGTGTTCGCCATCGGACCGGCAGGCACCGGGAAGACTTATCTTGCTGTCGTCATGGCCGTGACGGCATTGAAGGCAGGCAAGGTGAAGCGCCTTGTCCTGACCCGTCCTGCAGTCGAAGCAGGAGAGAACCTTGGCTTTCTTCCCGGGGATCTGAAAGAAAAAGTAGATCCTTATCTGCGCCCGCTCTATGATGCGCTTCATGATATCCTTGGCGCAGAGCATACCCTGCGCCTCCTTGAACGGGGCACCATCGAAATCGCCCCGCTCGCTTATATGAGAGGGCGGACTCTTGAAGATGCTTATGCAATCCTTGACGAAGCGCAGAATACAACTCAGGAACAGATGAAAATGTTTCTGACGCGGCTCGGGTTCGGCTCAAAGATGATCATTACCGGAGATGTGACACAGGTGGATCTGCCGAAGGGAAAAATATCCGGATTGAAGACGGCCAGAAACCTGCTTAAGAATGTCGACGGGATCGCATTTGTTGATCTCCAGAGTACGGATGTGGTTCGCCATCCGCTGGTCCAGAAGATCATCGAGGCCTATGACAAGTAAGCAGTATGTGATGATGAACCGCACTTTTGTCTGAAGCAGATTTTGCGGGGAAATGCATCTGATTTTGCGGAGGCAGGTCGATGGCAAAAACAGGTTTGTTTGTCACAAAGTTTAAAAAAGTGGGCACAGGGCTTTTGGCCGGCTGGGGCTTTTATCTCCTTGTCGGCGTGGTTTTGTATGCACTGATGATCGGCAGTGTCTTGCCGAAAAATCCAGATGTTCATCTGCATGAAATCGCTTCATCCGATATTCAGTCGCCAATTGATGCGGTGGACGCCCAGGCGACAGAAATGAAGAAGCAGCAGGCGATCGGATCCACACCCTCAGCCTATGTCTATAATAAAAATCTTGCCCTGATACAGGTTGAGAAGGCCGGGGACTTGTTCGACACGATCATCTCGGTCCGGCAGAAGCAGAAAATCACCGATGCTTCTCCGGCCGGTGATGTGAATGCCGCTGTTGCTCAGGTCAAAAAAGGACTCTCGCAGGCTCCGGAGTCATCACTCCCGGATTCCGCACTGTCCTCGTTACTGAGGGCTTCGGATCATGAACTGCAGATTGTGGAGGATATCACAAGTACCGGGATTTATGAGGCGATGAGCAATAAAGTCGGCTGGAACGATCTCCAGCGTGTTCAGGAAAAAGCCGTCTCATCACTGCCCTCATCCGTGCTGAACGATCCGCTGAGAACGGCGCTGAGCAGTATTCTCCGCAATTATATTACGGCAAATTACACATTTGACGCGACAACCACACGGCAGAATAAACAGGAAGCAGCAAACAGTGTCGATAATGTGATGATCCATCAGGGTGAAGTGATTGTCCATAAGGGCGAACTGGTTACCAGCGATATGATCCGTCAGCTAAAGCTGGTCGGTCTGATGGATGAGCATTTTAATATTATCCCGTTCATCGGCCTCCTGCTTTTTACCGGGTTCATTACGATAACATTCGCACTGGAATACCGGCGTTTCCGTCAGCTCCAGAAGAAGGATTCGCTGAAATACCTTGCCATTTATACGATCATCTTTGTCGGCGGGGCGATTTTGATCCGAATCTGCAGTTATCTCTATCTTGCGAATGTCACCGGTCTGACGTATGTCATCCCGATCGCGGTCGCTCCGATGCTGATCCGGATGCTGCTATGTGAACGCACCGCTATTGTTACAGGTGTCCTGCTCTCGCTGATCGGCAGTGTCATTTACGGGATCAGTACGAAAGCAGCGATCTTTGACGCGCCGACTGCGATTTATCTGCTTTTCTCATCCTTTGCCGGGGCGCTGCTCCTGAACAGAAGACAGGCGCGTCCGAAGATCGTGCTGACCGGCGGGCTTGTGGCAATGGTGAATATTCTTGTACTGCTTGCGTTGATGCTGTTTCAGAATCAGCCGCTCTCACTGATCGATACGGGATTGCCGCTCATATTCGGCTTTTTGTCCGGATTTATTTCGGTCATTCTGGCGAACGGACTGATGCCTTTGTTCGAAACCACATTTCAGATTCTGTCACCGATCCGGTTGATCGAGTTGTCCAACCCGAATCAGCCGCTGCTCAGAAAAATTTTACTTGAAGCACCCGGCACCTACCATCACAGCGTCATGGTGGCCAATCTGGCCGAACGCGCCTGTGAAGCGATTGGTGCAAACGGCTTGCTCGCACGGGTTGCCGCCTATTACCATGATATCGGAAAAACCAGGCGCCCGAGATTTTTTGTTGAGAATCAGCTTGACGGTGTGAATCCTCATGAGAAAATCTCTCCGCAATTGAGCAGGACGATCATTTTCGCGCATCCGTACGACGGGGCGGACATTTTACGGCAGTATCATATGCCGCCGGAAATTGTTGATATTGCCGAGCGCCATCACGGGACGACGCTGCTCAAATATTTCTATGTCAAGGCTCAGGAGCTCAGTGATCAGCCGGTTCCGGAAAGTGAGTTCCGTTACCCCGGACCTAAGGTGCATACAAAGGAAGGCGCCGTCATTGAACTTTCAGACAGTATTGAGGCGGCTGTCCGGTCGATGAAGAAACCGACGCCGGTCAAGGTACAGAACCTGGTCAGCAGTATTTTCAATGACCGGCTGGGCGACGGACAATTCGATGACTGCGATATCACATTGAAGGAATTGAAAATCGTTGAAAAATCGATTGATGAAACGCTTCGCGGCGTCTATCATTCGCGAATTGAATATCCTACCGATATGAAAGTGAAAAAGGTGAGTGCAAAATGACGTTAACCGTCGATATGAATGATGAAACGAAGACGTTAAAGGAAGAACAGAAGCAATGGGTTGTCCGCCTTCTGAACCATGCGGCCGACGTGCTGGATCTGAAAGGACCAATCGACTGCTCGGTTACTTTTGTAAATAATCCCCGGATACAGGACATTAACCGGGAATATCGCGGGATCAACCGTCCGACTGATGTGATTTCGTTTGCCCTTGAAGAAATGGCCGAGGGAGAGGTGCCGATTCTTCCTGAAGACGGCGAGCCACGCGTACTCGGGGATATTATTGTTTCTCTTGAAAAGGCGGCCGAACAGGCAGATGCTTATGGGCATTCTTTTGAGCGTGAACTGGGCTTTCTGGTCGTTCACGGTCTTCTTCATCTGCTCGGCTATGATCACGCAACGCCGGCGGAAGAGAAAGTGATGTTCGGACTGCAGGAAAAAATTCTGTCTTCGTACGGACTGAGCAGGGATTAACGATGGCAAGGGTAATCATTGAAAAAAGGCGGCATAAGAGTCTGGCAAACAGTTTCAGGGATGCGATTTTCGGTTTCTGGCTGGCCTTTTGTCAGGAACGGAACATACATATTCAGTTATTTGCGGCTGTAGTCGTGATCGTCTTCTCTTTATTGATTCGGATTCCTTTAACTGAACTGCTGATTGTATTTCTCCTGATCGGCGGGGTGATCAGTCTCGAACTGATCAATACGTCAATCGAACGGGTCGTTGACCTGGTCACGCAGGAGCGCCACCCGATGGCCAAAGCGGCAAAGGATACGGCTGCCGCTGCAGTCTGGTGGTTCTCTGTGATTGCCGCAGTGATCTATGCTATCATAGTGATTACTACTTTGTTTTAGGTTATCTTAACAGTGGTACTGTTTTCCTCCCAATCGGGCGGAAGCATGAGACTCCCGCGGGAAAAGCGAGTGCCTGGAAAACAACAAATAAGTTTATCAAAGCTTAAAAAGGTGATTAGATGACGGATGCGCAATTAATTGAAGCAGCTAAAGCGGCGATGCAGCATGCCTATGTTCCTTATTCACATTTCCATGTCGGCGCCGCACTGCTGACGAAATCAGGGAAAGTAATTACCGGATGCAACATTGAAAATGCAGCGTATTCTGTCTGCAACTGTGCAGAGAGAACAGCGCTGTTCAAGGCGTTTTCCGAAAATGAAAGGGAGTATGCCGCACTCGCGGTGATTGCGCCCAGCGGACGGCCTGTTCCGCCATGCGGCGCGTGCCGACAGGTCATGAGTGAACTGTGTCCGCCCGACATGCGCGTGATCCTCGCCAATCTTAAGGGCGACGTCCAGGTGACGACGGTTAAGGATCTGCTGCCCGGTGCCTTTCTCGCGGGAGATATGAAAAAATGACGAAACCATTCAAATCAGGCTTTGTGGCCATCGTCGGGCGTCCGAACGTCGGAAAGTCCACACTGCTGAATCAGGTACTTGGACAGAAGATTGCCATTATGAGCGACAAAGCTCAGACGACCCGAAACAAAATTCACGGTATCTATACCACAGATCAGGAACAGATCATTTTTATCGATACGCCGGGCATTCATAAACCGCGTCACCGTTTGGGCGAGGTGATGACGGCGATGGCGATCGATACGCTGAATGAAGTGGATCTTGTCCTGTTCATGATCGATGCGGTCCAGGGTTACGGCCGAGGCGACCAGTTTATTATCGATGCACTGAAGAAATCGGATACGCCCGTATTTCTGGTTGTCAATAAGATCGATCAGGTGCATCCGGATCAGCTGCTTCCGCTGATCGATAAGTACCGCAATTTGTTCGACTTTGCCGAGATCGTGCCGGTTTCGGCGCTGCGCGCCCAGAATGTGTCGACCTTGCTGGAACAGACGGCTTCCTATCTGCCCGAGGGGCCAAAGTATTACCCCGAAGACCAGGTCACGGATCATCCGGAACGGTTTGTCATTTCCGAACTGATCCGGGAGAAGATTCTTCAGCTGACGCATGATGAAGTGCCGCATTCGATCGCGGTCACGATTGACCAGATGAAAGTCGACGAGCAGCGGAACAAAGCTGAGGTACAGGCAACGATCATCGTTGAGCGTCCCTCTCAGAAGGGGATTATTATCGGAAAATCAGGAAGCATGCTGAAAACGATCGGAACACGGGCCAGAAAAGAAATTGAGACCCTGACCGGTGATAAAATTTTTCTGGAGCTCTGGGTGAAAGTTGACCGGAACTGGCGGGACAAAGACGAAGAGCTGAGAAATTTCGGGTATATCAATAAAGAGGAATAAGAGACCGGTTCGCTTCGCAGAGGATTTATTTCCCGGTGATGACAGACATTTCTTCTTATGAATTCTCCAGGATCACAAACACTAAGGTCTGAGGAGAACGAATAGGAAGGTGAATCCAATGGTTGACCTGACATGGCGCTTGTTCTGTATGACGGGGAGTATCGACTCATATCTGCTGCTTCGGGAGATGGAGAAGGATCAGCCTGATCCGGAACCGGAACAGGGAAGTACGGAAACGCGGGATCTGACCAATTAAAGATACTGCAGGAGAGGAAGCCGGGTGATCCGATTTGATGACCAAAGCGGAAGGCATGATTATCCGGACGACGGATTACGGGGAAACAAATAAAATTATCACATTATACACTGAGGAGTTCGGAAAGATCGGGCTGATGGCGCGCGGGGCAAAAAAGCCGAAGAGCACGCTTTCTTCGGTCTGTCATGTTCTGTTCTATGGTCTCTGTCTCTTTAATAAAGGCAGAGGCCTTGGTACATTATATCAGGCCGAGTCGAACAATTCTTTCCGCTCGATCTTCAGTGACCTTGATAAAACAGCTTACGCAGCGCTGATCGTCGAACTGCTTGACCGGCTGACCGAAGAAAATCAGCCGTCTCCGGCTCTCTTCCGGCTTTTGCGGGAGACACTTCTTCTCATCGAAAAGGGAACGGACGCATCTGTAATGGCGGCGATCTTTGCCGTCAAAATGATGCGTATCGCCGGAATCGACCCTCAGGTGGATCAGTGTATTCACTGCGGGAATCAGGAGGGACCTTTTTCATTTTCCGTCGCGGGCGGCGGATTTCTCTGCCGCAACTGTGCTGCGGCCGATCCGCATGCTTTTCCAATGAGCGGCGCCGCCGCCCGGCTGTTTCCGGTCTTCAGAAAAGTGCCGGTCGGCCGGATCGGCCATGTCTCGGTCCGGAAGGAAACCATCGGAGAAATTGAAGCAATACTTGCCGCGTGTTTCGAACAGAATGCGGGCATTCATCTGAAGGCGATGCGCTTCATCCGCCAGCTGGCCCAGTTCCACCCGCAAGAGGATCCGGATCGCCATACATCGGGCAAGGACAGCTGATCAACAGGCCAATGCCTTTTTCAGCAAACATGCGGCAAGAGAGATAAGCAAATCTGTCAATTTCGGAATCAAGGAGAAAAACCAGATGGAACTGAATGACCGTCAGACGAAAATCATCGAGATTGTTAAACAATCAGCACCGATTACCAGTGAACAGATTGCCGAAAAACTGGATCTGACACGGGCCACGCTCAGACCGGATCTTGCGATTCTTACGATGTCCGGGTTTCTTGAGGCACGTCCGCGCGTGGGCTATTTCTATACGGGGCAAACGCTGCAGTCACTTTTTGCCGAGCAGATTGAGAAGTTCAAAGTCAGAGAGTTCCTCTCTTCTCCTGTCGTTGTCAGTGAATCGGCATCCGCTTATGATGCAGTCTGCGAGATGTTTCGCGAAGACGTCGGTTCCCTGTTTGTGGTCAATCGCCAGGGTTTTCTCGCCGGCGTTCTGTCGCGCAAAGATTTACTTCGCGCCGCGATCGGCACGCAGAATATGAATCAGGTACCGGTCAGTATGATCATGTCGCGGATGCCGAATATCACCAGTTGTCATGCGGAGGATCCGATCATTGCCGTCGCAGAACTGATTATTGAGAAACAGGTGGATGCCGTACCGGTTGTACGCGAGCGTAATGGCGGCCTTGAAGTGATCGGCCGGATCACAAAAACCAATATCACCAAAGTATTTGTTCAGCTTGCCAGAGGGACCACGAATTAATCTTCATATACTGTCGAATGAGTCTGAGCTTTGCCGAATATTGCGCGCATCATCACCTTTTCCTTAGTCAAAATCTATTGATTGCATGGTTTCATGGGATTAGGTTATAATAGACTTTTGTGAAGCCTGTGGAATTATCTTTTTTAATACTCTTTTAAAAATAAAAAATATACAGGGGCATGCAGGATTTTTATACCTGTTGCGAGAAAGAATATAGTGAACAGAAAAATCACGATATTTGTCGATGCCGATGCTTGCCCTGTTAATGAAGAGATCAGGACGATCGCTGCAGAATTTCGGGCAGATACGGTGTACGTTGCTTCGTATGCGGCTTTTCACCGTGACGACCGATCAAAATGGGTGTTTGTCGACCAGCGAAAGGAGGAAGCCGATCTATATATTGTTAACCATGTCCGTTCTGGTGATGTTTGTGTCACGCAGGATCTGGGACTCGCCGGACTGCTGACGGTTCGCGGCGTATACGTCCTGTCGGTCAGAGGCACGTTAATCAGCGAAACGCGTATAGGTGCTCTTCTGCAGCGCAGATATCTGGCCTACAAACGGCTCCGTTCCGGAAAGAGAGTCCGCGGCCCGGCAGCCTTCACCAGGGAGCATCACCGGAATTTTTCCAGCGCACTGACAAAACTGTTATGCCATCTTGTGAAACAGGATATAAATTAAGTATCATGTTGGTGGTGCATGCTGATTGCAACTGCAGCAGAAGAAAATCGAAGAAATCAGGAAATCACTGGATATCATTGAAGTGATCGGGGAATATGTCCAGCTGAAAAAGCAGGGAAGAAGCTATACCGGACTATGTCCCTTCCACAGTGAACACACGCCGTCTTTTTCCGTGTCGCCGGATAAACAGCTCTATCATTGCTTCGGCTGTGGCGCCGGAGGAAATATTTTTACATTTATTATGGAAATCGAAGGCATGTCTTTCCCGGAAGCCGTTCAATTTCTTGCCGATAAAGCGGGTATTGATATCGGCACACCGCTGGCCGCTGCTAAGAACGGCTCTGGCCGGGAGGAGAACCGAAAGCAGCTGATGGGCGGCATGGAACTGCTGACTAAATTTTATCATTATTTATTGAGTTCCGCAAAATTCGGGAAACCGGGAATGGCCTATCTTCAGGAACGGCATTTCGACACTGAGATGATTAAACAGTTCAGAATAGGGTATGCAGTAAATAGCTGGAACGCAGCGACCCGCCTGCTGCAGAAACGTCATTTAGATCTGGAGCAGATGGAGAAGGCCGGTATGGTGGCGAAACGCGGTTTTGACCATCAGTACTTCGATCGCTTTCGAAACCGGATCATCTTTCCAATATTTAATATGAGAGGACAGACGGTCGCTTTCGGAGGCAGAACGGTTGATGGTCAGAAACCAAAGTATCTGAACTCGCCGGAATCGACTATTTTCCATAAGGGAAGTATCCTTTACGGCTACCATCTGGCCCGGCAGTCAATCAGAAAATTGAATCAGGTTGTGCTGCTTGAAGGCTACGTTGATGTCATCCGTGCCCATCAGTCGGGACTGACCAACAGCGTTGCGTCGATGGGCACATCTCTGACCGATAAGCAAGCGTCGGCGCTGCTCCGGATGGCCGACACGGTGATCATCTGTTACGATTCCGATGATGCGGGCATTGAAGCCAGCTTCCGTGCGGCATCAATGCTGCAGGGTAACGGAAAAATTGTTAAAATCGCAAAAATGCCGGAAGGAATGGACCCCGATGACTACATTCGCCAATATGGCGGCGAACAGTTTAGACGTGATGTAATAGGGGAAAGCCAGACATTGATGGCGTTCAAGATGGATTACCTCCGTCGGAAAAGAAATCTGAGTGATGAAGGAGATCGGCTGCTTTATATCGAAGACGTACTAAGGGAAATTGCCGCCTTGCCCAGAGCAGTCGAACGCGATCATTACCTCAGATTGCTTTCCGAAGAATTTTCAATTTCACTCGATGCGCTGAAGCGGCAGGAACTTCAGATGTATAAAGCCATGCGGCGTCGTGATCAGGTGAAGAAGCAGTCGCTGCCGCCGATTGACGCAACCCGTGACCGACTGGCTCCTGCATATGAGAAGGCTGAGCGAACACTGCTCGCACGAATGATGAGAAGCAGGGAGATCACGGACCGGGTCCGGGAAACGGTCGGCGGGGCTTTTACAGATGGTGTCTACCAGGCACTTGCCGCCGGTCTGTATGGTTTCTATGAGGAGGGCAATCCTCCTGACGAGGGCCTGTTTATTCAGCAAATCGAGGATCCCGGTCTGCAAAAGAAAGCAGCGGAATTATCCTTGATACCCATGAGCAGACAGCCGGGTGAAAAAGAAATTGAGGACTGTATCAATCAAATCCTGGGGCATGCGGATGCTGCGGTACTATCGGATCTTGAGGCCGCCAGAAAAAAGGCCGAACAGCAGGGCGATGTGACAAAAGCCGCTCAGCTGTTGTCCGAGACCATAAATAGAAAGAAGCAGCTGAATGCGCAGAGCTACAGGCAACAATAGTAACTGGAAGGAGGGGGTCAAATGGCTGGCAAAGCGAGCAAGACGGAGCCGGAACTGACCGTAGAACAGGAGAAGGAACGCCTGCTTGAATTAGGAAAGAAGCGCGGGTCTCTGACCTATCAGGAAATTTCAAGCCGTCTTGCGCCATTTGATCAGGATTCGGATCAGATGGATGAGTTTTATGAGTCACTTGCCGATCAAGGCATCGATGTCTCAGACGAATCTGATGATTCGGATACTTCGAGGAAACATGATAAAGAAGAAGAATTTAATCTGAACGATCTGAGCGTTCCGCCGGGTGTAAAAATCAATGATCCGGTCAGAATGTATCTGAAGGAAATCGGGCGGGTCGATCTTCTGTCTGCAGATGAGGAAATTGCACTTGCAAAACGCATCAAAGCGGGCGATGAAGAAGCAAAAAGAAGACTGGCAGAGGCGAACCTGCGCCTTGTCGTCAGCATTGCCAAGCGATACGTCGGGCGCGGTATGCTGTTTCTTGACCTGATTCAGGAAGGCAATATGGGTCTGATCAAAGCTGTCGAGAAGTTTGACTATACAAAGGGCTTCAAATTCAGTACTTATGCGACATGGTGGATCAGACAGGCGATTACACGTGCGATTGCCGACCAGGCCAGAACGATCCGTATTCCGGTTCATATGGTGGAGACGATTAACAAATTGATCCGTGTCCAGCGCCAGGAATTGCAGGATCTGGGCAGAGAACCGACGCCGGAAGAAATCGGCAAGAAAATGGATCTTTCACCGGAAAAGGTTCGCGAAATCCTGAAAATTGCTCAGGAGCCGGTCTCCCTGGAAACACCGATCGGTGAAGAGGACGATTCTCATCTCGGTGATTTCATCGAAGATCAGGATGCCAAGGCGCCTTCGGATGCGGCAGCGTATGAGCTGCTGAAAGAGCAGCTTGAAGACGTACTCGATACGTTAACCGACCGGGAAGAGAACGTTCTTCGTCTGCGCTTCGGCCTCGATGACGGCCGGACCCGGACGCTTGAAGAAGTCGGCAAGGTGTTCGGCGTCACACGGGAGCGTATCCGGCAAATTGAAGCTAAGGCACTCCGGAAGCTCCGTCATCCGAGCCGCAGCAAACAGCTCAAAGATTTTCTGGATTAACCAACGACTGTACAGCATGCCCGCTCCTGAACCGGAGCGGGTTTCTTTTTATCCGGGTGCGGGACCGGGGCATCGGATAAACCGCTTACAACAACTATTTTATCGTATTTGGGAGGTCAGAGCAAACCTCTCGTTCCGGCAATGCGCTCAGGCGGAAATGAACTCCGGCTGTTCGTCAGGATCATTGATGAAACAAAAAAGAAAAACGGACAAGGATTGTGAACATGAAGAGAATACATTTATCCCCGAGGCTGATGGCCGTGCTGCAATTCATCCCTGTCGGCGCGAGGATTGCCGATATCGGTGCCGATCACGCGCATCTTTGCTGCCGGGCGCTGCAGGAACATATTGCCCGGGAAGCGATTGCCGGTGAAGTGCGGAGAGGCCCTTTTCAGCAGTCCATCAACAATGTCACTGAACTTGGAATGGCCGGCAAGGTGTCTGTCCGGCTCGGTGACGGTCTTGATGTCATCCGGCGGGGAGAAGTAAACTGCATCGTGATCGCCGGCATGGGCGGTGAACTGATCACCGAGATTCTTGAACGCGGATCTGCGAAACTGAGTGCGGACACCACACTGGTCCTTCAGCCGAACATCCGGGAGCCGCTGGTCAGAGACTGGCTGAATCTTCATGGCTGGCAGATTGTTGCGGAAACGGTTGCCGAGGAGTCCCCTCATTTTTATGAGGTGATCTGTGCCCGGTTCAGCGGGAACAGCCTGCCGCCGTTAAGTGCAGCCGACCGATTAATGGGGCCGATACTGATTCACAACAGGCCCGGTGCATTTCAGAGAAAATGGGCGGACAGGCAGAAAAAACTGCAGGAAGTCCTGAATGCACTGGAACACACCGTGCCGACAGAAGAAATTTTATTAAAAAAGACTGAATGCATCAATACACTGCATCTGATTCACACCGTACTCGGCGCGGGTAAACCGTAAGCTGCAGGTAAAATACTAAAAAAAGAGAAGGCAGAAAAATGGCAAACTGGATGAACGGACGTACACTGATTGACCGGTTTGAGGAATGGGTTCCGAAAAAACTGGCATTTGACGGAGACAGAATCGGTTTATTGATCGGGACACTCGACAAAAAAGTGAAGAGGGTCATGGTGACGCTCGACGTCCTTGAGAATGTAGCCGATGAAGCTGAGGAGAAACAGGTGGATCTGATCGTCGCCCATCATCCTGTTATTTTTCATCCGCTGAAAAAAGTCCTGTCGGATCAGGGTCAGGGGAAAATCATCACCAAATGTGTCAAAAATAATATAGCCGTCTACGCCGCACATACAAATCTTGATATCGCGGATGGCGGTGTGAATGATCTTCTGGCCGGAAGTCTGAAGCTTGGCCCGACTGAGATTCTGAAGCCGACATATATGGAGCCTCTGTATAAACTGGTGGTCTATGTGCCTGAGGATCATCTTGCAGCGGTTCGCCGGGCCATCGGTCAGGCAGGTGCCGGTGCGATCGGACGTTACAGCCATTGCACCTTTACAGCGATGGGGACAGGGACGTTCCTCCCCGGAGAAGACACACATCCTTTTATCGGCACGCCGGGGACGCTTGAAAAGGTTAAAGAGGGTCGTCTGGAAACGATTGTTCCGGAACATCTGCTGGACCGCGTCCTGCGGGAAATGCTGGCTGCTCATCCCTACGAAGAAGCGGCCTATGACGTTTTCCCGATGAAGAATGAGGGAAAGCAGTACGGGCTTGGCCGGATTGGAAAATTGTCCCGGCCGATCCGGTTCGGAGACTTTTGTGAACGCGTTAAGGAACTGCTTCATCTGGAAGGGCTCCGTGCGGTCGGCGATCTGGATGAACCCGTTCAGACGATCGCTGTTTCCGGAGGCGATGGAAACAGTCTCATTCCATATGCCGGGGAGCGCGGTGCGGATGTACTGATCAGTGGAGATATTTATTATCACACGGCTCACGATGCACTTCTGAGCGGACTTAAAGTCATTGACGCCGGCCATTACATCGAATCGGTGATGAAGCAGGGCGTGCAGCATTATCTTCAGAATGTAGTTGATCAAGCGGCCAGTGATACAGAAGTCATTGTATCGGAATCCGTGACCAATCCGTTCCATTTCATCTAACTCTGCTAAAAATAGTGCTGGCCTTTGTCACTCAGCCAAAAAAAGAAGCGGCTTCCAAATACGGAGCTGCTTCAAAAATAAATTTTGACTATTTCAGTTTCACTTTTGGAAGGATATTATTCGTACGGGTTGCCTGACTGACGGTGGACCAGGTATCCGGGTTCTCAGGATCATACTGGTCAAGGAAGAGAATGACTTCTTTGGTTAGCTGAGTCGGTGTCGATGCTCCGGCAGTAACAGCAACTTTATGTACCCCTTCAAGCCAGTCCAGCTTTAATTCAGAAAGGTCTGCGATCCGGTGCGACGGTGTGTGTGCAATCTCTTTCGAAACCTGCGCCAGTCTGTTGGAATTATTGCTGCGCGGATCACCGACAACCAAAAGAAGATCTGCATCCTGTGCCTGAGAAGCGACGGCTTCCTGACGGGTCTGGGTCGCCTGACAGATCTCGCTGTGCGACTCAGCCTGCGGGAACCGTTTTTTAATGTAATCCATCAGATCGGCGACATCCCATTGACTCATCGTCGTCTGATTGGTAATGATGATTTTATCGGCCGACAGGCTCAGCTGATCGACATCGTCGGTCGTCTCCACCAGATGAACACGTTCCGGAGCGACACCGACAGCGCCTTCCGGTTCCGGATGGCCTTTTTTACCGATATAGACAATCTGATAGCCGTCGGCAGCTTTCTCCTGAATCAGCTTGTGTGTCCGGGTGACATCAGGACAGGTGGCGTCGATCACGTGCAGCCCCTTTTCCTCTGCAAGTTCACGAACTTTCGGTGAGACTCCGTGTGCGGTGAAAATCACCGTGCCGTGATCGATTTCATGCAGCAGGCTTATTCTGCTTCTTCCGCGGCTGTCGAGTGTGATGATTCCTTCTTTTGTCAGGGCATCCGTCACGTGCTGATTATGCACAATCATGCCGAGTATATAAACCGGTCTTGGCAGGTTCTTGTCCCTTGCTGCTTTACGTGCAATGACAAGAGCACCGACAACCCCGTAACAATAGCCTCTTGGCGACACTTTAACTACCTGCAAGTCAGAGTCACTCCTTTTCCGCATCTTTTTATCCGGCGCGCCGCGCCGTCTGTGATGCGGGAACCCATTCAATTATAAAGAACCGAAAGCAGGAAAACAATCATTCTGCCGGCTGCAGCCGGATGGCAGGATCAAATATATAATTTTGGCCGCGAGGGTCTGGAGATCCATTCATCGCTGTTCCTCAGATTGTTACTTTTCACCTTGTTGTGGCGCTTTGCGCCGGTATGGTCAGGTTTTCGGGGTGCGTCCTTTTTTTCTTCTTTCTTTGGCACCTTATTTCCATCCGCGTTTACCGTTTTCTGCGCCTCTGCGGCTTCTTCCGGCTCATTCTCCTCCTGTGCCGGAGGAGTTCCCGCGTCCGAACTGCTGCCCGTGTCAGGCATGCTCTTCAGCACGCTGAGGATCGCCGGTGCGTTCCGGATCAGCGGACCGAATTGCTGAATCATCGGCAGAACGGTCTGTGCCGTCTGGATCGCCTTCTGCACATTTGTCAGCATGCCGAACAGGTTCGCGCCCCCGGTCCCGCCGCGGCCGCCGGGTGACAGAAACATGCCGATCAGGTCGCTGAACGCGCCGGATGACGCTGGAGTTGCAGGCGGTGCGGGTTCCGGACCTCTTACAGGAAACAGCGGAGGAAAATCATGCTGACGCGCCGGCGGAAAAGGTGAAAAAAAATCCGGCTCACGGGGCATGAATTCAAAGGGATTCCGCTGAGCTGATGGTGGCATGACAGGGCCTCCTTTCCGATCGGGGCTGCTTCTTCAGTGTATGAATCGAACCGGCATCGAGTGAATCCTGTTGTAATCTCTGCCTGTCTCGGATATGCTTTAAAAATAAGCAAAGAAAGTGGTGAGTCACGTGTTGAAGATCGGATCTCATGTTTCTATGTCGGGAACCAAAATGCTGCTTGGGGCTGCGGAACAGGCAGCTTCATTCGGTGAAAATGTGATGATGATTTACACCGGAGCGCCCCAAAACACGGTCCGCAAACCAGTGGAAAAACTGAATATAGAAGCCGGACGGGCGTACATGAAAACCCATCATATTGAAGAGGTGGTAGTGCACGCACCGTATATTATAAACATTGCGAATACGCTGCGACCGGAGATTTTTGCACTGGGTGTTGCGTTCCTGAGGAAGGAAATCGACCGGGCGCAGGCAATTGGTGCACGGCAGATCGTTCTGCATCCCGGATCGCACGTCGGCGCCGGACCGGATGCGGGGATCCGGAAGATCATTGAAGGGCTGAATGAAGTACTCGAGTCCGGAGACACCGCTCAGATCGCTCTGGAGACCATGGCCGGAAAGGGCAGCGAATGCGGCTGCCGGTTTGAACAGCTGGCGGAAATTATTGACGGGGTACGGCTGAACGACCGGCTGTCGGTCTGCTTTGATACGTGCCATACTCATGATGCCGGTTATGATATTGAGGGGGATTTCGACGGCGTGCTTCATGAATTCGACCGGGTGGTCGGCCTCGACCGGATTCGCGTCGTTCATGTCAACGACAGCAAGAACCCGCGCGGTTCCCGCAAAGACCGGCATGCCAATATCGGATTTGGTACGATCGGGTTCAAGGCGCTTGACTACGTCGTTCATCACCCGAAGCTCGAATCCGTGCCGAAAATCCTTGAAACCCCTTATGTAGGTGAAGATAAAAAGCATCGGCTGCCGCCTTACAAATTTGAGATCGATATGCTGAAAAACAGGCATTTCAATGAACACTTGATCGAGGACATTCTGGCACAATGACCGGGCATACGCAAAAAAAGGCGGAAATTTCCTTCCGTCTCCATTCCGGCAGGCTATTGATATTTCGCCAGCATTTCTTTGAATTTCTGATCCAGCGCACTTGCTGCATCCTGCCCAAGTTCATCAATCAGGATGGCTCGCAGTTTTGTCTGGCCGTCCGGATGAAAAAGATCGATATTCTTTCCGCGGACACGGTTTGCAATTCTTTCTGATTGAGTCCGTGAAACGGGGATATTGAATCGCATCGCCTGTTCGAACAGTTCCTTCCCGGTCACTTGATTCATTTTCTGATTAATCATTGCCTGAATCACTGGATGCACCTGATCACTCCATTTTGTTGCGGCTGCTGACTGGTTACATCACAGTGTATGATTCGAAAACCTGAAAATGACCGAACGGATTTTTGCTGCAGTTGTTCCTGTTCTGACTTTGGCAAAAAATGTCGGATCAAGTCAGAATATATTCAAGGGCTTTTTCTATAACTATGGTTACTTTTCAAGTATAATTGTTGTATCAATCAGGAAATGTTTGTCATTGACAAAAGATAAAAAAAGAATGGGGAGAAGCTGACAACTGTCATTGAAAAATGTGCAAGATGAGAGGTGACGTGTCATCATTTACCATGAGTCTTTTTTGTCTGTTACTGAAAGAAATCTCTTCGAAAATCAGTTATCTATGGAGATCAGATTCAGTCTGACTTCTGAAGGAAAAATTCTGAGTTGTAATAAGAACGGGCAAATCCTTGCCGATCGATTTGGCAACTCATTTCTGGATTTCTTTGACGAGCAGTTTATGCAGGAAGCCATGGATTACCTCAAATCCGTAACAGAGAGCAGTGAAGTCATCCCGGCGCTGCTTCATGACCGGCTGAGCGGCAACGGTGTCGGGACACTATACAATGGTTTCTGTAAAAACGGCACCCTCTTTCTCGCCGGATTTCAGACCCAATTAATGACACGCCTTGCCTCGGAACTTGTCCATGAATTGCGAAACCCTCTGACTGTTATCAAAGGATTCTTCCAGCTGTCATCACTGACCCAGGACTTTTATAAATACCAGGGTGTTATCATGTCGGAAATCGACCGTATGCATCTGCTGCTCGAAAGCTTCCTGAAGTCGTGCAAGAATGAGCTTAAAACGAAGCCTGTACTGCCGGACAAGCTGAGTTCACAATTAATCGCCTTGATGGCATCTGAATGCACGATGCGCAGAGTACCGTTTGATTATGATGTCGCCTTTTCTGAAAACGCATGCAATGTTGATATTTCAATGATTAAGCAAGTGATTCTGAATCTGACGCGCAACGCACTGGATGCTGTTGAGGCGCTGTCCGGGCGAACGGGGCAGCTCTTTTTCAGGGGGACGATTGAACCGGACGGGTATCGGTTTGCCGTTGAGGATAATGGCATCGGTATCGAAAATCATGTGCTGAAGAAAATGGGACAACCCTTTTTTACGACAAAATCAAGTGGAAACGGTATCGGTCTGTCGCTCAGTAAAAAGATTGTCGCAGAGCATGGCGGAAGTTTCTGCATGAGTTCTGTACCGGGACACGGAACAACAATAAGCTTTCTGTTGCCGTTTGCATCGTAGTACCCGCACGTTTTCCATAAATTTCATCATTTAATTGGTGCCAAATGAGTCACACTAATCGTGATCCTTAATAAGAAGGCGAGGGGTCACAGTGGCTGGAAGGGATCGTTTTGATGAAGACTCATTATATGATAAGCAGCATGCTTTCAATAATGAGGAATATGCGAAAGAACTGGCGGCCGATCAGTATGACCCGGAAATCGGGGGGCACGACCGTCCGTTGCGGACAGATGACGGCCGGTTTTATGAAGGCGGCAGAGGAGCAGGCTGGTTGTCGCTGGTTCTTGCCGTATGTGCCTTATTCTTTATGCCGATCGTGCTGGGTATCGCCGGGATTATCATCGGTTATATTGCCATTCGCAAGGGTGCCCGAACGCTCGGTGGATGGGCCGTCGGCATCGGAGCAGCGGCTGTTCTGATTCAGCTGTTCTCGCCGTTGTTTCGCTGATCGAAAAGAAGAGACGCTTTGCCAACAGGCAAAGCGTCTCTTCTTCGCAGGAGACAAAATGACACATCGGCGCTGTTTTGTATGCTAAAATAGTAAGGGTAAATGTGACAAAACAGTGAAAAGGATGACTGATATGGATACACTTAAGGCGATAAAAACAAGGCGTTCTGTCCGAAAAGTTAAGGAAGTTGTCCCACCGGATGAAATGATCAGAGCACTGATTGATGCCGGGCGGCGGGGACCGAACCATTTTAATACTGAACCATGGCATTACTATGTATTAAAAGGAACCGGGCGGGAGAGACTCGGAAAAGTGTACGGTGAACTCGCCGTGAAAAAACTGGAGAATCCGGACCAGGCCCAAAAAGATGCGGCAATGGCCAAAGGGGTCGCCAAAGCCAACCGGTCACCGGTGGTCATTGTGATCACGATAGAACCCCGGGATCAGGATCAGCCGAAAGTTAAAAGAGTTGAAGAAGTGGCGGCGACGGCCTGTGCCGTTGAGAATATGCTGCTCGCTGCGCATTCTCTTGGACTCGGCGCAATCTGGCGCACCGGTGACGCTGCTTATACCGATGAGATGAAGAAAGCGTTCGGTGTATCGGAAAACGGTCTTGTTCTGGGATACGTCTACGTTGGCTTTCCTGAAGACGGGTATAAACCAAACCCGCGTGAGCGCAAATCAGTGGATGAGGTTTCCGACTGGATTACTGAGTGATCAGAAAGAAATGTTAAAGGGGGAAGAGCTTCAGGCTCTTCCCCCTTTAACACTGTTTTAGCCACTCAAATATTGACGCCGTCCTGTTCCGCTTTCTTCCTGGCGAAATAGGCATCGGCAAGTTTGTCGATTTCCAGTTTCAGCTCGTCAACCATCCGGTCTTCCGGGACTTTACGAATAATCTTGCCGTGCCGGAACAGCAGCCCTTCGCCGCGCCCTCCGGCAATGCCGATATCTGCTTCCCGGGCTTCACCAGGACCGTTTACAGCACAGCCAAGCACCGATACCTTGATCGGTGCATTGACATGGTCGATATATGCTTCCACCTGGTTGGCAATCTTGATCAGATCGATCTGAATGCGTCCGCAGGTCGGGCAGGAGACCAGCGTTGCGGCATTGGTCAGGCCAAAGACCTTCAGCAGTTCCCGGCAGACGCGGACTTCTTCAACAGGATCGGCGGACAATGAAACCCGAATGGTATTGCCGATCCCTTCATGCAGAAGAATACCAAGCCCCGCAGCACTTTTAATACTTCCGGAAAATTTGGTTCCGGATTCGGTGATGCCGAGATGCAGCGGATAGTCAAATGCGCGCGCCGCTTTTTCATAAGCTTCCACGGCAAGATTGATGTTCGATGCCTTCAATGAGACGACGATGTCATGAAAGTCGAGATCTTCAAGAATTTTGATGTGGTGCAAGGCACTTTCGACCATACCGTCGGCGGTCGGGTAGCCGTACTTATCAAGAATATGTTTCTCAAGAGAGCCGGCATTCACACCGATCCGGATCGGGATGTGTTTTGCCTTGGCCGCCCGGACAACCGCTTCGACGTTCTCCCGTTTCCCGATATTACCGGGATTGATCCTTATTTTATCCGCACCGCCTTCGATCGCTTTCAGTGCGAGCTTATAGTTGAAGTGAATGTCAACCACGAGCGGGATATGAATCTGTCTCTTGATGTCCGGTATAGCCAGCGCATCTTCCATCGTCGGGCAGGCCACGCGGACAAGCTGGCACCCTGCGTCTTCAAGCCGGTGAATCTGCGCAACAGTCGCCTCCACATCATGGGTTTTCGTCGTTGTCATACTCTGTATAATGACCTCATTGGCTCCGCCAATGGTCAGGTTTCCCACTCTGACTTTTCTGGTTTTTGTACGTGGCGTAATTTCAGACACGAACTGATCGCTCCTTTAATCATGAAAGGATAAATTACAGGGTTAGACCCTTGCATTTAACAGTATATCATGATTCGCCGGTGAACACCGGGATCGGGAGGTATCGGGACTTATTTTTATGTGGATTCAGCGGTCTATTCCGGGCTGCTCACGGATTCGATGGGTAAACGGGAAATGCATAGGTTTCACCGATCTTCAGATGATTGGGGTTCACAGAGGGATTCAGGGTTGAAAAATCACGGATCACCTGACTGATGTCGGGCTGCCGGCTGCTTGCCCGTTCTGTGATCGAGAGCAGGGTGTCGCCGGGGGATACAGTGACCCGCAGGTAGGGCACGGCAGCTGTTTCCTGTGCCGCAGGCTGACTGTTTGCTGCTTCAGTTGTACCTGCTGCAGGCAGCGAACCGGACGTCAGATCCTGGTAGCTTGTCCAGCAGGCAATCAGAAAGAGAATGGTAAAAATACGTTTCTTCACGTGATTCATCTCCCAGTGCCATATATATGTCCGGTTGGTCTGATTTATTCCTGTTCGTGAAATTTTTAGTTGACTGCAGATCTTTTCCATACGTCCTGCGTATGTTTTAATAAGAGGTGTGACCGGGCCGGCAGCGTCGGCATGTGTTTTCCAAAACCGGCAGAAAGCAGGTGGCATCATTGACCTTTTTACAGTATCCGGCAGGTGGCTTTATCGTCATTCTTCTCGCATCATGTTTTTTATTTGCCGAACTTTTTGTGAAGGCAAAAGGGATTCTTGCCGTGATGGGCAGCGGCTTGTTTATCCTTTACTTTTCTTATTACTTAACCGATCAGGCATCGCCGTGGATTGTGCTGCTGCTGGTCGGCGGTCTGGTTCTGATCATCATCGACGGGAAGCTTTTTACAACAGGCGTGATCGGGGCACTTGGCTTTATTCTGATGATTTTTGCCTGTGCGCTGCCGGCACCTTCCCTGCTGTACGGCATGCTTGTCGGTATCGCGTTCATTATCGGGTCGTGCGGCTCCTTTCTGTTCCGGAAGTGGCTGCCTGCCAGAGACTATCTGGATAAGCTGATGCTCCATGACCGTCTGTCTGCGGATAAGGGGTATAATTCGATAAATGTGAGTTACCGGGAGCTGGTCGGCAGGGAAGGAGTCACGCAGACGCCGTTTCATCCGGTCGGGACGATCCGGATTAACAGCAAGAATTACAGTGCTGTAACAGACGGCGTGTTCATTGAAAAAGGGGTAAGAGCAAAAGTCCTGTCGGTTGACGGGACGCGGATTGTCGTTGAAACGATTTCTTCAGATGACAATAATGGACACGATCATTCACTGTAATTTTAAAATAAGAAAAAAAGTGTTGTGATCGGTTCCTGAATATGGTATATTATGTCTTGTCGTCAACGGAGCAATACGCACCCTGAAAAATATTGACAGGCTCTGCTCCTTGTGATAAATTAATTCTTGTTCTGAATTTATTCCACAGTAGCTCAGCGGCAGAGCAATCGGCTGTTAACCGATCGGTCGTAGGTTCGAACCCTACCTGTGGAGCCATGGCGGTGTAGCTCAGCTGGCTAGAGCGTACGGTTCATACCCGTGAGGTCGAGGGTTCGATCCCCCCCGCCGCTATTTTTTTATGCTGATGACTGATGAGTATAAAAAGAAGGAATCATTCCGGCGCTGACCGGCGAGTTGCGTTGATCGCATCGCCGGCGAGCGGCGTCTGATGGCGGTTATGGTGAAGTGGTTAACACACCGGATTGTGGTTCCGGCATGCGTGGGTTCGATCCCCACTAACCGCCCGTTGGACCCTTAGCTCAGTTGGTTAGAGCAGACGGCCCATAACCGTCCGGTCGTAGGTTCGAGTCCTACAGGGTCCACCACTTTTTAATATGGAGGAATACCCAAGCTTGGCTGAAGGGATCGGTCTTGAAAACCGACAGGGGCCTCACGGCTCGCGGGGGTTCGAATCCCTCTTCCTCCGCTGGTACATAGTTTACCTATTTCTAAGCACCCGGGAATAGCTCGAAAGGAGCATTTCCGGGTGTTTTTATTGATTTTTTTTTCTCCTGTAAGCTTTTGCACAGAGTTTCTGATCAGGACGAGAGGATCGGCAGTGATATAATTTAATGTAGAGATACGGAAAAGATAGTGTTCTGATTCAGAGGAGTGACAGTCAAGTGAAACCTGTGGCCACGGGATTTCAGGACATCCGCACAGGGGATGTTCATGATTACGACAACATTATTCAGTATTTTAATTTCAGGCAGGCCGATCAGAAACTGCCGCATCGACCCCATTCAATTACGTTCGTCACAACGGGAATTATTCCGTATGACGGAGGACAAACGACGATGCTGCATTTAGGGACGGAATTGAGCAAGCATGGATTCGACGTATACTATCTGAGTTATGTCCGTCAGACACGGGAAGAGATGGAGACGAATGCTGCGTTCAATTATTCCGGATACAAGGGAACGTGTCTGGATGCGAGCGCACTGGAGCATCATCAATCGGACATCTGGATTGCGACGATGTGGGAATCCGTTTACGTTCTAAAGGACAGGCCCGGATATAAAATGTATTTCGTTCAGGATTATGAACCGTATTTTTACGCCTATGGCGACCGCCATTATCTGGCGAAGAAAACCTATGAATTGGGTCTGCACATGGTTTCACTCGGTCCCTGGTGCGCGGAGATGATTCAGAAAAACTGCCGGGTGCGGAGCCCGCTTGATGTCGTTAATTTTCCGGTCGACAGCGATCAATATACGTATCGGCCAAGAAATTTCATGGATTATCATACGAAAAAGGAATTCACGATTGCTGCCTATACAAAATGGAACAGCCCGCGCAGAGCGCCGATCAGTCTTCAGATTGTCCTGAAAAACTGGACCCGGATCGCCCGTGAGCAGGGCTACAAGCTGAACATCGTCTATTTCGGTACCGACCGGTCAGCACGCTTTTTAAGCGGCACGAACCTCGGCAAACTGACGAAAAAGGAAATGGAGGCGTTGTATCTCCGTTCGGATTTCGGCATTGCGCCGTCAATGACGAACTTTTCACTCGTGCCCTATGAGATGATGGATGCCGGTTTGCCGGTGATTGATTTTTATGAAGGCACGGGTCGAAGTTTCATTGCGGAGGATTGTGCGCTCTACTGCCATCTTGATGCACTAAGCATCTCCCGGACCTTCCTTGATGCCGTTCGGGATCCGGTTCGGATCAGAAACAGCGTCCACAATGCACGCAGGCATCTGACCAGTGTGACCTGGAAGAAAACCATCAGCGATTTTATGGAAATCGTGGCGTCCCTGCAAACGCCTGCAAATGTATAACCGAACGCATGATCTGTTCCTGAAGCCGGATCATGAATGGTTTCCAGCCTCGGTATCATCAGAACATGGACTTACTTTGTTCACAGAGCACCTGGAAATGGCCCGGCAGGCGGCCTTCCGGGTGCTCTTTTAGGATTTCTCACAGGTTCTGGTGACGGCCCGAGTCAGCGGAGCAGCAAACACTTGATCGATCTTCCGTACTTGAATTGTAAGCGCTGTTTTGATACGGTTAAATTGTAATTAAGCTGTTCCTATATCTGCAGAACGGAAATTTCAGTTTTTTCAGAGGAGGAGAAAGACCATCATGACTACATTAGCCGGTTACAAATTACCTGAACTTCCCTATGCCTATGATGCGCTGGAACCCTTTATCGATGAAAAAACAATGAAGATTCACCATGACCGGCACCATGCAACCTATGTTGCTAACTTGAATGCGGCACTGGAAGGCTATGCAAGCCTTTCTGATAAACCGATTGAAGCACTGCTCAGCGATCTTTCCGCTGTTCCGGAGAACCGGCTGCTCGCCATCAGGAATAATGGCGGCGGGCATGCCAATCATTCTTTGCTCTGGACGATCCTCTCGCCGAATGGCGGCGGGGTACCGGCAGGGGAGATTGCCGCAGCGATTGATGAGACTTTCGGCAACTTTTCGGCATTTAAAAAAGTATTTACCGATGCCGCAATGAGCCGGTTTGGTTCAGGATGGGCCTGGCTGGTTGCCGATAAAGGGGCGCTTGAGGTCATGAGCACGGCCAACCAGGACTCACCGCTTTTCGTCGGGAAGCAGCCGCTGCTCGGCATTGATGTCTGGGAACATGCTTATTATCTGAAGTACCAGAACCGGCGTGCCGATTATGTCCAGGCGTTCTTTAACCTGATCAACTGGGATGCTGTGAACAGGAACTGGGAAAAACACCGCAACCATTGAGCCGGTGACAATTTCTTTTGACACCGGTCTGAGTGAAACGTAAAATTAAATCTGATGGAACAACGGGGACACTGTTTTCGGTGTCTCTGTTTCTTTCATGAAATCATGTATATTATTGTGCCAAAGTGCAACAATTCCGTCACATGTTTCGAATATTTAACTAAGCATATCATTTTGCTGATGTCGGTGGCACAGTTTTACGAGTTACAGGAGGAACAACGATTGACAACAGATGCATCAAAGAACAAGGGGAAGAAAAACAATCTGCCGCTGCGTCTTAATATTTTGTTTCTGACCGTTTTTCTGGCGTTCGCCGGGCTTATTCTCCGCCTGGGTTATGTCCAGATCATTAACGGACAACATTATAAGAGCCTGGCGAGCGCCAACCACACGAAGACGGCTTTGATCGATTCGGCGCGGGGAAAAATTGTCGATACGAACGGCATTACCATGGCCGATAACAAAGCTGAGCTGGCAGTGGTCTATATCCGCAACAGCGGCATCGGCGCGCAGAAAAGCCTGAAGATCGCTCAGAAGCTGTCCAGGCTGATCACGATGGATAAGAAAGCGGTCCGGGCTGTTTCCAACCGGGACAAGCAGGAATACTACATCCTGACCCATTTCAAGACGTTGAAGCAGGCCTATGATGTATATCTTTCGAAAGCCGAGCAGAAGAGCCTGTCCCAGAATTCCACAAAAGAATATCAGGTGGCACTCAGCCGTGTGCCGAAGCAGGCAATGGCCGGCTTCACGGGCAAAGATTATCAGGTCATGGCGGTTCAGCATCTGTTCAATCAGGCATCCAATCTGAACCCCTATATTATCAAACAGGGTCTGAGTGTTAACGACAAAGAATATGTCAGCGTTGTGGATCATCTCAATGAATTTAACGGGACGATTCAGACGGCTGATGTATCGACCAGAACCTATATGAAGAATTCACCGTTCTATATTGGGAAAATGGGTGCGATTCCGGCAGACAAGCTCAGCACATACCTGGCCGGCGGATACAGCCGCAGTGATCAGGTCGGCATCAGTAACCTTGAGGAGCAGTACGAGTCGTATCTTCGCGGAATTCCGATGAAGCTGGTCTATAAGACGAAGAATGGCGTACCGGTAGGGAGCCCAACAACAACAAACGGTCAGCGCGGTGACGATATTCAGCTGACGATCGACAGCAGGCTGCAGAAGGACGTCAACAATATTCTGATGGCGAATATTAAGGCAGCCCGGGCCATACCGGGAAACAATCTGAACAACAGCGCGTATGCCGTCGTCATGAATCCGAAGACCGGTGCGATTCTGGCCATCGGCGGGAAACAATATGTGAACGGCAAATTCATTGATGCTTCAAATGAGGCCATTAATTCACAGTTTGCCATGGGTTCGGCCGTCAAAGGAGCGACTGAACTCACCGGTTTTCAGCACAATGCGGTGCCGAATTCTTTCCGGGATATGGGGATCAAATACAAGGGTGCCGGAAACCGGACCTTTACCTCCTGGGAGAAGTCAGGGCTGGGCACATTGACGCCGGAGCAGGCACTCGAATTTTCATCCAACGTGTTTATGGCTAAAATCGTTTCAAATATGGCGGGGATTATCCTGACGCCGGCCGGCGGTATGTATCAGGCGCTCATGCCGTCAACAAAGAGCCCGCGGTTTATCAAAGCGATTAATGATCTTCGGAACGGGTACAGCCAGTTTGGCCTCGGCGTGAAGACCGGTATTGATCTGCCTACTGAAGGTACCGGTTATAATGGCGGGATGCCGGACAGGCCCGGTCTGATTCATCAGTTTGCGATCGGCCAGTTTGACACTTATACACCTCTGGAGATGGTCCAGTATATCTCATCCATTGCCAACGGCGGATACCGGATGCAGCCGCATTTACTGCAATCCGTACACGCCCCGGGAACCGATCCGAGCAAACTTGGCCCGACGGTTTATACATTCAAGCCTCAGGTGCTGAACACAATTAGTAATAGTAAGCAGCAGATCTCCAGAGTGCAGCATGGTTTGTATCTGGTCACTCACGGAAATGGCGCAACCGGCCAGTGGCTCGGTACCGGAGCCAATGCCGTGTATAAGATTGCGGCAAAGACCGGTACGGCTCAGATTGATGCAAATGATCTGAGTTTGTATAATGAGACACTCGTTTCCTACGCGCCGTACGACAATCCTCAGATTGCCGTATCGGTGGTTGTACCGAAAGTCCGGCACAGCACCCAGAACCAGGAAATTGCAAGAGACATCTATAAAGCCTATGATAAGCTTTATAATTATACGGGAAGACAGAAAAATTAATTGGCAGAGGAAAAGGGGCACCGGAAGTGATCCGGCGCCCCTTTGCTATGACGCTTTTGGGTCGCTTGTGCGTGTTTGATTAATGGATATGCAGTACAGTACGAAGGTGTTCCGGGGCTGGAGACACTTACTTCGGTAAGAAAGGTGCACCCAGGACGTCAGAATAAGCAAAAACGGTTCCTAATGAAAAGGGACCATTTTTGCTTATTGATGATCTGAATCCGATCAGCGAGTCACGGCTTTGGCAAGTTCCGGGATCGACATATTACTTTTTACAGTAAATGTACCCAGCTGCACGTACTTCTCCAGGTTATGCTTCTGAAGATAGCGATTAAACGTACTTTCCTGACTGGATTTCAGAATTTTCGCTGAAACCAGATCACGTGCAATATCGCCAAGCGCCATGCCCGATTTAATATGTATCTTATAAGTGACGACTTTGCTCTTGCCGTCTGCCTTTGAAGAAGCGGACTTTTTGCTGCTATCGGATGTCCCGGCTTTACTCTTCGTGGCGTCAGCTGTTGCCTTCTGCGTATCCGCCTGCCATTTGTTATACGCATCGATATCAATCGATTTGCGATGATGGGCAGCAAGGTAATTCGTGACGGAAGCCTCGGTCAACGGGGCCTGACGCACCACATTTTTAACGGCGGGCTGACTGCCCTGATTGAAAATCAAGTAGTAGAAAAAAGCAAAAACAGCGGTCGCAATTAAAATACCGGCTGCAAAACCACGTATTCCATTTTTCGTCAAAACAATTCACCCTTTAAAGTTGTCCCGGTCCCCGATCATCACTTCTTCTTCAAGTACCCGGATTTTTTTCTTCACCTTGTATAATTCCTGCATCATCGTAATTGAATTTTCTTCAAGCTGATTTTCCATCTGTTTCACGCTGTCTTGTTTATAGAAAGAAACGGCGAGAGCGACTAGACCAATGATTAAAAGTATGAGAATAACAAATCCCAAAAGAGTCTCCTCCTTTCCGTTCTTATTTGTTATTATCAGGATGGATCGGGGATCCCTCTATGTATGATCCCGGATAAATAAAGGACGATTCTGACGGTTGTCCCTTTGGTCGCAACCATTCTTATTTATAGCATAACTGTCATGGATTCGGAAGAAGGATGACGAAAAAGAAAGGAGAATGTAAAGAAGCAGGCAAAAAATCCCTCGACGCAAAGTAAATTTGCGACCAGTGACTCCCTGGAAGAAAAAATCGGGGGTAAGGTTGAATCAATAAGGGAATTCTGATAAAATTAATTGTATGTTTTGGCTGATATGAAACAGATTCAGCAACAGAGGAGGGGACAGACATGCGTGTCAAAGTAGTTCTTGAAAATACCGAAACAGGCGATCGTGACTATATCACAACAAAAAACAAGCAGAAAAATCCGGAACGTCTTGAGTTGAGAAAGTATAGCCCGAAACTGAAAAGGTATGCCATTTACCGCGAAACAAAGTAACTCGTCTGATGGAAGCCGCACAACGGCTTTCTTTTTTTTACTTTCATTCGTTTTTCGCTTCAGGCATTTTGCATGCACGCCTGTCGTCGATCGTGCAGCAAAAATCAATCGAGACGGGTACTGAGCCGCCTGATAAGGAGGATGTGCCGATGAGCAGGGAAAAAGTCACTCTGAGAAAAAAGATTCTGTCGGAGCTGGAGGAAATGGATCAGCCGCTCTTCCAGGCCAAATGCGCACGGATTCACCGAAGGCTTTTCAAAGAGGCACAATGGCTGCAGGCGCAGATGATTGCGGTGACCCTGTCGATGGGAAAAGAGATTGAGACCACCCGGATTATTTCACGTGCATGGGAAGAAAACAAAGGTGTCGCCGTCCCCAAGTGTGACCCCAGGCGGAAAGAGCTGACATTTTACCGGATTCATTCATTGGATCAGCTGGCAGAAGGATTCTATGGCCTGAAGGAACCGATTCCTGAAAGAACAACGGTCGTCACGCCGGAACAGCTGGACCTGGTAATTGTTCCCGGTGTCGTTTTTGATCCATCCGGGAACCGGATCGGCTATGGCGGGGGATATTATGACCGTTTTCTGAGCGGTTACCGTGGAAGAACCGTTTCACTGCTTCTCGAAATGCAACTGGCAGGCACGCTCCCTTCGGAGAAACACGACCGGCGGATTGACCAGTTGATCACGGAAGACAGGACCATCGATGTGAAAATGAACAGATTGGAATGATCGCCCCTGCCGGGGGAAACATAAGGATAAATCCATTCCGAGAGGACGCGTTATCCATGAATCAACCGGCCAAATGGCGGAACTTGCTGCTCATAATCGCTTCACTCTTCCTGTATACCCGCAGACGACTGATCATCCAGACAGCTGTTGTGGTCGCCGGTGCTGCCTGGCTGATCCGAAAATCAGTAAGGCATCGCTGAAGTTCACCAGAACTGCGGCGGTTGTCAGGTCAGAATAATTGCTTTAATAGGACAATCTGATGGTCCGCTGTCTCAACGATCAAAAGCAAATGATCCTTGCCGATAAGCAGCAGCGGCATCGTACTGCCGGCAGCAGGAACGGTCCTGCCCTGCTGCGTTTCGATTCCTCCGACGATCATTCGATAAATACCCTCCCAGAGCCGTCCGGTAATTCGCTCCGCCTTGACTTTGCCAAAAGGAAACAGCTGGCTGATTGATTGCTCTGTCAGTTCAGAAAGCGGCACGATTCTGTAGTCGGCCGGATTAAACCGGGCGATTTTCTGTGCCTGAAAGATCAGCTGTTTCTGTCGTTCCTTCTGGCCCTTCATATAGCCTGCCCACATCTTCTTTTCCCGGATATCCTTCGGGACTGTGAACGCATGCCGTATTTCCCCGTCCTGATACAGGAAGAGCCGGCTTTCCGAAAGAATTTCCTTGCCGAAAATCTTATCATCGGAGTGCAGTTCGCCCTGGTGCACCGTGAGACTCTGATAAAAACCAGGTACAGCTTCCGGTGTCCGCCTGTCTGAAAGTGACTGTTCATTGTTTTTCCAGTGATTGATCATCCCGACCAGACGGTTGTTTTTATAGAGCAGTGAAAAATGCTGAATGAGATAGACGCTGTTCTGCAGTTGTGAATCAACCGTCCACTCAATCTGATCGGAATCCGGCAGATCGCGCAGCCTGGTTTCCGCTTTCTCAAAGACGATCTGCTCACTTTCCGGAAACCAGGTGATCGCCGGGCGGCTGCCGAACCAGGAGAAGCGGCCGGTTAGGATAAGAATTCCGACCAGTAAGATGAATGATAAGGTTGAAAGATAAATCAGTTTGCGCATCCTATCGCCTCCGGACGAGCTGGTTTATTTATTCTATTACGGACCGGCAGCGCACATGCGAAAAAATCAGCGATCCGGGATCTGCTTTTGTTTTTTCCTATTGGCAAATCCCGGCCAATAAGCGAAAATAGGGGATGGAAATTTAACCGATGCAAAGGGTGATTATATGTCGGAAAAAATGAATATCGGTGTTGATCTCGGAGGAACAACAACCAAAATGGCACTGATTGACGATGCCGGGAAGACCATTGATAAATGGGCAATTGTGACGAATACGATTGATAACGGGAGCCATATTGCGGCGGATATCAGTGAGAGTATTAAAAAGAAACTCAAACAGTACAATCTCGGTTCTTCGGAGGTTCGGGGTATCGGTATGGGTGCGCCGGGCTTCATCGATATGGCCAGCGGTTTTGTCTATAAGGCGGTGAATATCGGCTGGGAGGACTATCCGCTGAAGGAGGAACTGGAGAAATTCACCGGCTTGCCGGCGATTATTGAAAATGATGCCAATATGGCTGCCCTCGGCGAAATGTGGCTGGGCGCCGGACGCGGAGCAAAGAATCTGATTTGTGTCACACTGGGAACCGGCGTCGGCGGCGGCATCATTATTGATGGCGATATCGTCCATGGCGTCAGCGGTATGGCCGGCGAAATCGGCCATATCACCGTGGTTCCGAAGGGCGGTTCACCTTGCAACTGCGGCAAAAAAGGCTGTCTTGAAACGGTCTCGTCCGCTACCGGAATCCGTCGGATGGGGCTCGATGCACTGGACTATAATGATTCAGACAGTATCCTGCGTGACCTCTTTGAGAAAAACGGGGATATTTCCGCTGAAGATGTGTTTAACTGTGCGGCAAAGGGGGATCAATTATCCGTGGCTGTAGCGGAGAAAGCTGCGTATTATCTTGGCTATGCACTCGGTGCTATCTCTATTGTGGTCAATCCGGAAAAGATTGTCATCGGCGGCGGCGTCTCGCATGCCGGGAAAACTTTGACTGATCCGCTGACAAAATATTTTAAGGAATTTTCACTTCCGAGAGTATTTGATGCCTGTAAAATCGATATTGCCCAGCTGAGCAATGACGCCGGTGTTGTCGGCGGTGCGTGGTTGGCAAAGACCAAAATCAACAACTGAAAGAGCAGTAAGGGACCATCATAATAACTTTGCGCCTGTGCAGGCACAACTCGCCTGCAGGGTGTTTTTTTATACTTTTGACCGGCTGTCACACAACCCTCCCGAGGTTCATAGGGTATTTAACAGGAGAACAGCGAGGAGTGTAAATCATGACGGCAAACCGGTATCTTGATTTTTTGGCGAAACTGGGGGTGGATCATGCACATCCCGGCGGGAAGAATCTGACGGATGTTCTGATCAGGGCGATCGGTGAAAAAGGAAAGGCAAAGGTTCTGGACGTCGGCTGCGGAACCGGAGCGACAGCAGAACTGCTTGCGGCACATCCCGAAACTGATGTCACAGGGATCGACCTCCATCCGAAAATGGTGGAACAGGCGAGGGAACGGGCACACCGGGCGGGGAATACGTTTAAAATTGTTTCTGGTTCGGCAGAAGCACTGCCGTTTCCAGATGCTTCTTTCGACTGGGTGCTTTCGGAATCGGTCACGGCTTTTACTCGGGCACAACGATCCATCGCTGAATATTTTCGTGTTCTGAAGCCGGGCGGGACATTCATTGCTGATGAGATGACGGTTGCCCGTTCACTGACTCCTGCAGAGGCTGACCCGATCAAAGCACTGTACGGTGTTCCTTGCCTTTGGACACCGGATGAATGGCGGCAGTTGCTGGAATCGGCCGGTTTTTCAAATGTCCAGGTAATCCAGGCGGAGAATTTTCTTCCCACCGGTCAGGATGTGACATTGCCCGTCTTCCGTATGGATGAGGCCCTGGACAGCAGCACCTTTGAGGTCTGGCTGGAACATATGCGCTTGCTTCACGTTTACCATAAGCTGCTGACCTATCGTGTTTATCGCGGGACAAAACCTGATGAATAAGTATGAAAAACCCGGTCCGCCTTCGGACCGGGTTAGAGGTGTTTCTGCTTTACAATCGAGCTGAGACGTCGGATATAGTTCTCGATCGCATCGGGAATCTGTCCGAAAAGCTGGTTTCGAAGTGCGGGACGCGCAGCCCGGCTTTCCAGTCTTGATCTTCGCCGCTGTTCCCGCGGCGTTTCCATATAACGGACGAGCTGTTCGGTAAGGTACTTGACATAGTCTTCAGATTTCATGACGGGCAGGCTCCTTTTTACATACAGGATGCCCTTATAACTGGATATGGATACAACGATAGACCATTTTTTCGTGCAGAAGGAGGCGCACGGTAATCTTGCTTAAGGAAGAATGGCCTCCTGCCAGCGCGTAATCCTGGCCGTTTCCGGATCAAAGACAACTTGATCGGTCTGGGACCGGTCGCTGCTCTTCAGCAATAGATTGATGACCTTCTCCGCACCGTCCGATACGACAGTAAACGTGACTGTCCCCGTCCCGTCGTAATGGAACGAGCCTTTTTCAGGTAATGTTTTTTCCTTAACAGCACGTCCCAGTTCCGAGAAGGCGTTCTCACGCAACTGGCGCAATTGGAAAACCGCGTGGGCAGACTGATAAAAATGACGCTCGCTGTCAAGTAAGAAAATGCTATGAATGATAAGCGACAGAATCAGAATGGAGACGACCATGGTCAGCGGCAGCATAAACCCGCGTTCGTTTTTCAGACGAATCACCTCTCTTTCTATGCGGCTGGCTTGTTTTATGTCATTCGCTTGCCGATGTGCGGCATCAGAACTGGAAGGATGCCCGCGGAAACCGGCAGAAACAGGGCTTAATTCTTAAACTGTAAATCTGCCCAGAAATACTGACGGTCGCTGCTGTCGACGATTTTGATCATCATGTAGCGGCCGTCGCTGTAGAATTCCGCAGATTTAACATGCTGAAGCACAATTTCATAACCTGCCCCGTCAACCTGGCGGACAATGCGCTGTTTCGACAGCTTTTGATAAACAATATTAGAGGTTCCTTTTTTCATGACGAGTTGCTGGTGATCGGGTGCAGTCCGGACAGAATCGGACAGGTTCAGTTCTGAAGCCGTTTGTAAAAAGAACAGACTGACCTCCTGGCGGCTTCCCTGATCATCCTGAAACCGGGCAGCCAGGACATGAATCAGACTGATCACAAGACCCAGTGTGATCATCATGATACTGAGTGCCAGCATCATGGATAAAAGCGTATACCCTTTCTGATGGTTCATTTTCGTGCTTCACTCCTGATGGTGAATTGCCGCGGTCCGTCCGACCAATGAATGGACAGCAGCGCTTCATGATCGGTTTTCTTTTCCCAGACCAGTGAAAAATCGGTCACAGGCTGCAATTCCGGGAAAACGGTTGTCTCACCGGCTTTCCAGTGCATCAGATGGTATCGGAGCACCTGAAGTGCTTCTGTTTTCTGCTGCAGGATGGTTCGTTCCTGATAAATGTGGGTCAGTGAAGGTATTGCCGTCACCATCAGAACAGTCAGCAGGGTCAGGGATACCATAACTTCAGTCAGGAAGATGCCTCGATTAGAATTTTTCATAGTAGTGCCTGCCTTGTCCGAGAAGAAGGACGAGCCGGTAATGGATCGTTCCGATGTGAAAGGTCAGTGTTTTAGGCTGACTGAACTTGCCAACCGGATTGATCGTTATTTCATAGCTTCCGGTCGTACTGTATAGCGCCATGCGGCGATCCATGCTGCGTGTCATCAGCGTACCGGATCGGATCAGCTGATAATAGTGGTCCTGGGTATTGAACATGATCCGGGCCGTCGACAATGTAGACATCGATTCAATCTGGGCCTCACTGATCGTGCGATCCAGTTCTTCAATAAAGTGTCTCATTTTCTGTTCGTCTGCCGTTCGTGAACTGTTCATGAAGACAACCGGGGTGATCAGACAGACGATGGAGACAACGATCAGCAGTTCGATCAAGGTGAATCCCTGATCCGAAGCGTTGTTAAGGGGCACTGACATTACCTGTCGCTGCATCATAGGCCAGTGTCTCTCCCTCTGGGGTTTTGATATTATCGACGTAATTCTGCTGTACCAGTTCATCCAGCGATGCCGGCAGCGAACCGTCATGATCCATCTGATAGGCAGCAACCTGACTCTGTACGAGCTTGACGGTTGCCTGGGTGCTTTTGTCCTGAACCACATCCTGTGATTTAATCATGTTCGGGACCGCGATCAACAGGAGGACAGAAATAATCAGCAAGACGATCATCATCTCGATCAGGGTGAACCCTCTTTCTGAAGCGGCAATGAGTTTACGGAAAGCTTTGAACATGAGAAGAGCTCCTTTTGCGGTGGATTAAGAGAAGAAAGGTCAAAATGATAGGATTTAATGGGGCCTGAACGCTAACTTAAAAAAATGGAAACAAAGAAAAATGGACAGGGGATGTAACCTGCAAAATGATCCGGGACCGGGACCCGTACAAGGGGATATTAAATAGATTTCGACATTTAGGGGCAGCATCCTTTTTAACCGGACAAAAAATTGTGACAGAATTCAAAACAAGGATGACGAACATGCTGATACACTGTATGGCAAATGAAGCTGGTGCGTAAGACAATCCAAACGAAACAGCGAATCAGTTACTGCCGGCATGGCGGCCGATCAGATGCTGGTGTTTGAGCGTTGGAAAGATGCACCGGTCGGACAGTCCGACCAGTGTTCCCTGGAAGAGCAATGCGAAGACGGTACCGATATTGATCGCATAAATCCGTCCTGAAAGAAACCAGGTGATGGCGACGATGACGATCGGCGGTGCAAAAGTGACCAGCTGAGCAATAGTTGCGCTTCCGTTGAAATATTTGAACCGGATAATCTGCATCAGATCATCACAGGGATGCAGGATCAGGTTGACCCGCTGGTAAATCGAAATCCCGACGGCGATGAAACAGATGCCAATTAGGTCGAGCATGATGCGGACGGGCAGAGGCAGCAGATTAATATTGAAAACCAGCAGGAGCTGCGTCATATAACCGGTCAGGTAGCTGAAGGGAATCATGAAGATGATGTTGCCGATCACCCGCTGCCATTCCAATCTGCGGAGGATCAGAACATTGATGAAGATGACGGCGATTCCGAAAACAAACAGCATGACGTCGAGCGGCACCGCGGCGAAATGCATCAGATTGACCGCCGAAGCAGTCCAGAGGGCACTTCCCAGATTGATCGCAACAGTCAGCGCATTGCCGAGCGCATTAAATACGATGGAAATAAGAAAATAACTGATTCGCCCCCTGATCTGCAGGGAATTTTCATGATGTATGGTGATTGAGGTCAAAATAAAGTCTCCCTTTAAAAGATTCATCATAATTAATTGGAAACCTTTTTCTGCTTTTCGGTTTCTTTACACATACTAGAAATCATTATAGTACGCAATAACCGAAGATAGAAATATTTTTTGGATGGGAGGGTATCCGGGCTATCTTTCAATTTTTCCACCGTAAGATCGGCTGCCCGACAATACAACTTGCGGCCGTGTTCGTGATATGATAGAAAAAGAAAATAAAAATCAGGTGATCAGAAAATGAAACAGGGAACAACCATTTTGACGCTCGATAATGGCTATCATCTTTGGACGAATACACAGGGAACAGGGGATCTTCACCTGCTTTGCCTGCACGGAGGTCCGGGCGGCACCCACGAATACTATGAGAATTTTGCACAGAAACTGGCGGAACAGGGCCTGAAGATTCAGGTTCATATGTATGACCAGCTGGGCTCGTTCTATTCCGACCAGCCGGATTATTCTGATCCGGAAACAGCGAAAAAGTATTTAACCTATGAGTATTTTCTGAGTGAAGTGGAGGAAGTGCGTAAGAAGCTGGGCCTGGAACACTTTTATCTGATCGGCCAGAGCTGGGGCGGCCTGCTCGTCCAGATGTACGCACTGAAATACGGTCAGCACCTCAAAGGGGCAATCATCTCATCAATGACGGACAACATTGACGAATATGTCACCCATATCAATCAGATCCGCGAACAGGCACTGCCTGCCGATGCGGTCGCCTTTATGAAAAAATGTGAAGCGACGAACGACTATGATAATGACCGGTACCAGGGCTATGTCGACATTCTGAATAAAGGTTATGTCGACCGGAAACAGCCGCCGGCGATTTCCCATTTGATCAGCACGATGGCAACACCAGTGTATAACGAATTTCAGGGCGATAATGAATTCGTCGTCACCGGAAAACTGCGTACCTGGGATGTTCGTGATCAGCTGAAAAATATTAACGTGCCGACGCTAGTGACCTTCGGCGAACATGAAACGATGCCCCTGACAGCGGCAAGACGCATGGCTGAAACGATTCCGCATGCGCGTCTGGCGACGACACCTGAGGGCGGTCATCATCACATGATTGATAATGCACCGGTTTATTTCGACCATCTGGCTCAATTCATCAAAGATGTTGAAAGCGGCCATTTCAATGGTTAAGGGTTTCAGGACGAAAAAAGACAAGCGGCACGATTTGTAAAAAGTGCTGCGAAAAAAATAGAGCTGCTTTTTTCACTCCATCGTCTGAAGTGGAGAAAGACGAATAAAAAAAGAGCCGGCACAGCCGGCTCTTTTCGCATGTAACAAGGTTAAAATTCTTCGTATTTTGCCGGATCCTGATCGAATGTCCGGCCGTCCGGACGGCTGAGCCCGGCAATCGTCTGCATCTCCGCGTCAGTCAGTGAAAAATCAAAAACAGAAAGATTATCAAGCTGACGTTTCGGTGAAGAAGATTTCGGCAGGGGCAGGGCGCCCAGCTGAAAATGCCAGCGAAGAATGATCTGCGGAATCGATTTGTTGTGGGCATCGGCAATTTTTTTAATCGTTGCGTCCTTAAGCAGCTGATTGGCACGTGCCAGCGGGCTCCACGATTCGGTAACAATGCCGTGTTCCCTGTCCCAGGCGCGCTGCTTTTCCTGATTGAAATACGGATGCAGTTCAACCTGGTCGACACTCGGGGTCACTCCGGTCTCCTTGATGATCCTTTCCAGATGTTCCGGAAGAAAGTTGCATACACCGATCGAGCGGATCAGTCCCCACCGTTTCGCATCGATCAGCGCCTGCCAGGCTTCAACGTACAGATCTTTACTTGGATTCGGCCAGTGGATCAGATAAAGGTCGTAATAATCCAGTCCGGCGCGGAATAGGGATTCCTGTATGGTTGCCAGCGCTTCTTTGTACGTATGGTGCCTTCCGGGCAGCTTCGAAGTCACAAGCAGCTGCTCCCGGGGTACTGAGCTGCGCCGGACGGCTTCACCGACCGCACCTTCGTTTTCATAGTTAAAGGCGGAGTCAAGTAAACGATAACCGGTGTCAATCGCACTCAAAATTGTGTTGACACCTGATGCACCGTTCAGCCTGTAGGTACCGAAACCAATTGCCGGCAATGTCAGGCCGTCATTTAATGTAATGCTCGGAATTGTTGTCATGGTCCTGATCTCCCTTTGCTGTTCTACTGATGAATTCTAGCATCAGAAAAGAGGCAAGTCTATCAAAGAGCTCTTGGGAAAAAGAAACTTTTACCAGCATGGCCGTGCCGGTGCTCGATCCGACTTGTAAAATTAAAGCAGTTCAACTATTCTATTAATATCTCATGACAAATGAAACATTTGTATTACATAATTTGCTAATGGCCTAATTTAGCTTTGAGGTGATCAATCATTCGGAAAATTTACTGGATCATCGGCGGCGGTATCGTCCTTGTTGCAGCGCTTGTGATTGCGGGAATCAGTTATCATCAGGCAACCCATTTCAATGCGCATGTCACGGTAAACGGTACACCAGTCGGTGGGATGACGCCGGACCAGGCAGTAAAAAAGCTATCCAGCGAAACACTCAGGAATGAACTCTATATCGGCAACAAGCTCATTCTGAACGGCAAAGACACGAAAACCGGTTTTAACGCCGGCGATCTCGCTCATTTCCAGAAACTGCTGAAGCAGCAGTGGACCTGGTGGCCGTCAGGCGCAAAGAGGCATTTTTCTCTGTTGCCTGAAAAAACGAATCGCTATCCGCTGGAGACAATGAAAAAAGAAGCAGAGGCGAAGATTAAGGCGTTAAACAAAACGCTCAAGGCACCCAAAGATGCTGAAGCCGTGCTCGTTAACGGCCGGATTCAGATCACACCAAGTGTGGCGGGAAATCAGTATAACATCAGGAAATTACTGAAAGCTTACGAGTTTCAGAAATACAGCGGCATCATTCGTCTGAAACCGGTCCTGCTTGAACCGGTTAAGGCCGACAGTACCATTGTTAAAAATGAAAAGAAAAAATTGCAGAATCTGTTGGGGCAATCGGTCAGCTATCAGCTTCAGGGCAAGCCTTTTGAATTTAAAGCGGCAGATCTGATCCGCAATGCACAGGTTTCAAAAGATCTGAAATACACGATCGATACACGTGAAATCAAAGGAAAACTCGCTGAACTGAATAAGACCTATTCAACGTTGAATAAGGACTTTGCTTTCCGGACCCATTCAGGTGGAACAATTTCAGTCAGAGGACAGTCATATGGCTGGGCGCTGAATGTTAGTCAGGAGGCCAGACGGGTTGAACAGGCATTTGTAAAGGGCACCCGTTCGCTGAAAGCCTATAATGTCTACGGAGTGGGCTACAGTACTTACGGCATTGGTTATCATACAACCGCAAACCATGGAATCGGTTTTTCATATGCCGAGGTCTCGATCAGGGACCAGCGTGTCTGGATCTATAAAAACGGCCGGATGGTTCTGACGACACATGTTGTGACCGGCAGGCATAACACACATGAGGATACGCCAAAGGGACTCTGGTACATTGAGTATAAACAGTCGCCTTCGGTCCTCAGAGGCAGTGAAGCAGGCAACCTGAATTACGCGGTGAAAGTGAAGTACTGGGCACCATTCACGATGGGCGGTGTCGGCTTTCATGACGCGGGCTGGCGCCGGAACTGGTCGTCAGCGGCCTATCTGACCCAAGGCTCAGGCGGCTGTGTCAACACGCCCCCGGAAGTCATGGGCCAGCTCTTTGGTTATCTGGAACAGAACGAGCCAGTGGTTGTCTATTAACTTTTCCTGCTGAAAATAGTTTCAGGGATTAACTCTGCTCATTCCGAACGCCGTTTTCCGCTGCGGGTGCCCGCTGTTCCCGAGTCTCGCACCTTCCGCCTGAAAACTGATTATAAAAAATAGAGATCTATTGGTTTGCATCTTTCTGCCTCTCATCAGGCAGATTTTTTTTTATCATTGGCGAATAACAGACAGCGCTTGACAGAACAAATAGTAATGATTACTATTTAAAAGTGTATTAAATAAGAATGATTACGAATTAATGAATTCAGCCTGATTCGGACAGATCGGAATCACGGCGTGTTTATTCATTATTTTTTTCTTTTCTGTCTGCGGTTTTTGAAAGAATACTAAAGCGGGGCTTTTATGATGTCTGTTCATGAACATGTATCATCCTTCTCGCTGTCGACCACGTCGCCGGCGCATCCTCATATTTTTTCCGGAAAGAGCAATCAGTCGGAAACTTATCAGAAGGCAATTGGAAAGCGGACCGGATGGAAGAAAGTTTTACCGTTTCTCGGCCCGGCTTTCATCGCTGCGGTGGCCTATATTGATCCGGGGAACTATGCGACCAATATTCAGAGCGGCTCACAGTTCGGCTATCTGCTGATCTGGGTCGTCATTCTGTCCAATTTGATGGCGCTGCTGATTCAGACGCTGTCAGCGAAACTGGGCATCGCAACGGCACGAAATCTGCCGGAAATAGTAAGAGATGAGTGGAAACCGGCTGTCGCCTTTTTCTATTGGATCCAGGGTGAAATTATGGTCATGTCCACAGACCTTGCTGAGTTCATCGGTGCGGCAATCGGTTTCCACCTTGTTTTCAATATGCCGATGATTCCCGCCGCATTGCTGACGGCCGTCAGCGTGCTCGTTATCCTTGGTTTTCAGATTCGCGGCTTCCGTCCGCTGGAAATGGCGATCGCGACGATGGTGTTCATCATTGTCATCGCATTCAGCTGTGAAATTATCTTTTCTATGCCTCAGTTCAGTGCGCTGCTTGCCGGGTTTGTGCCGCACTTTCAGGGGACGGACAGTGTTCTGCTTGCTGCAGGGATCCTTGGCGCAACAGTCATGCCTCATGCGATCTACATGCACTCCGGCCTGACCTGCCGACGGGTCATCGGGAGAACGACGAATGAGCGCAAGAAAATTTTTCATTTTGAAATGATCGATATTGTGGTTGCCATGGTCATTGCCGGTCTGGTCAACGCCACAATTCTGACGGTTGCCGCATCGACATTTCACGGTCATACCGTCATCAGCGATCTGAATGCTGCTTACCAGCAGTTCGGCCGATTAATCGCACCCGGTGCGGCACTTCTGTTCGGCATCGGCCTTCTTGCGGCCGGCCTTTCCAGTTCATCGGTGGGGACGCTTGCCGGGGACATCATGATGCAGGGATTTATCCATAAAAGGATTCCGGTATTTGTCAGAAGACTGGTTTCCATGGTGCCGCCGCTGACCATTATTTTTTCAGGATCCAATGCGACGAACGCCCTGGTCATGAGTCAGGTCATTTTGTCATTCGGCATTGTCCTTGCGGTAGTTCCGCTTGTTATTTTTACAAGCAAAAGGAGACTGATGGGGGAACTGGTTAATCACAGAATCACGACGCTGCTCGCCTGGGCTGTGGCGGCGACAGTGATTTGTCTGAATGTGTTTCTGATTCTGCAAACGCTGATCTGAAGCTTGCACCAAAAAATGGGGAACGGAGCAGGTTAACTGCCCCGTTCTCCATTTTTAGAATAAGTACACGGCTCGTAGAATGTATTCGGTGGCATCGATCGGCAGTCATTGGTTAAGTGCCGGTGTGTTCATTATTCTTCCGCAGACGGACTTGTCTGCAGGTTCTTTCAAGTTTAGACAACGGCAGTTCAAAAAGTTGTTTTCCATTGATTTTATAGACATCGGCATCGATCAGTTGATTGATCAGTTCCTCACGTTTAGATTCAACAGTTTGGTGAAACAGCATAGTCATGGTATATGCTCCTCGTATTATTAATTTTGAACTTTAGTTTTTCAGCTTCTGTTCAGCTCGAATACTGCGTGATATCCTCTAGTTATTCATTGGAATGGATCCAACTGGTATAGGTTTGTCGCTCCTGTAGTTGATCTACGTTTAAAGTCTGCCGCCCAGGCAACTGTCAGAGATGCAAACGCACAAGATGTAGCGATCACAGGCTCAACTCATCATGAGTAGGGATGAGGCAGCTTTGCGCCGGTGATCAAAGTCTACTGATCGCGAGGTCGCGTTGATACAGTTGTAATTAGGGGACATCACGCAGTATCCGAGCTTATTCCAAAATCTGAGGGAAAGGAGGTCCTTCCCAATGAAACTCTTTGTTGGCATTGACGTCAGTTCCGAGAAACTTGATGTGTGCGTTCTGGATAGTGAACAAAACAAGTTGGCCCAACAGTCAACGACGAATGACCTGAACGGTGCCAGTGAAATTAAAGCACTTGTGTTAAAAACCAATGCGTCTGTGAATTATCAACGGATCGTCATTGGCATGGAATCCACCTCCGTCTACAGTTTTCATCCGGCGATGTTCTTTCATGAGGATCAGGAGCTCAAAGCTCTGCCCTTGGATGTCGTCACGCTCAACCCAACGATGATTCATCGTTATAAAGGGTTGTTTGATGAGGACAAGACGGACACCATTGATGCGTTCCGCATCGCGGATTTCCTGCGAATCGAACGTTACCGGGTGCCGATCATCAAGGAAGAGAAGTATATCGCTCTTCAACGGCTGACGCGGACGCGTTATCAACTGATCCATCAGATGACGGAGTGTAAGCAGCACTTTCTGGAAAATCTTTATTACAAGTGCAACACGCTGACCCGAGAGCTCCCAACTTCTGTCTTTAGTGCGTCGATCATGGACATCCTCAGTGATTCTCTGTCCCTGGATGACATTGCCCAAATGGATGTAGCGGATCTTGCGACCCGGTTAAACCAGGCGGGCAAAGGCCGCTTTAGTGACCCGGAGAAACTCGCTCAGGTCATTCAAAAGGCCGTCCGCGATGCCTACCGTCTGGGCAAAGTCCTTCAGGATTCGGTAGACATCGTGCTGGCCAGTTATGCGCGCATCATTGCCGGATT
>NZ_KB899042.1 GCF_000377985.1 Sporolactobacillus vineae DSM 21990 = SL153 | reverse complement strand
GTACCTGCTTCTATCGAGGCTGATGTACGACAAAAGAACGTGCCGGCTCCTGAGACGGAAAGATATAATGTGGTACCCAATCCACGGATATCAGTATGCCAATCAGCGTTGTACTTTTTGCCTTCGAGCCGTGCGACCCATGATAAGGAAGGAGGGGTGCGTTTGGAAGTCACGTGAAACTGAGCCAGCATGAAAGAGAGGACGCACCCCCCTCAGATTAAAGTCGCTTAAAACAGGAGACCTGGCCAAACAAGTGCGGGGCATTGACAGTTTCGTTCATATCAGTTGATCCTATTTGGATAAATCGAGCTGCTGACACCATGGAGAGCTAGCGAAAATTTTCTCGAGCGCTGCAGAGACAACTTTTCCGGATCATCATCACGACTTTTGGACTTCCAGAATCAGGCCCCTTAATTGTCTCACGGCCTGTTCCATTTGCGGAAGGGTGGCATAGCTGAAGGAAAGCCGTAAATACTGGCTGGACTGCCGATCATACAGAATGCCGGGATTCAGCAGTATATGCTGTTCCAAGGCATTTTTGAATAGCAAAACCAGGTTGATCTCCGGACGGATTTTCAGCCAGATGTAGAATCCGCCGGCTGGTGTCTTCCAGTCGGCAATATCGGAAAAATATTGATTGAGCAGACCGATCAGGTAATCCCGACGTATTTTTAACTTTTCTCTGACGAAGGCACTGTGCGCGTCGTAGGTGCCTGTCCGCAAAAATTCGCTGACGATCAGTTGGGAGACGGCGCTGGAGCCATAATCGCTTTGCATCTTGATGTCGGCGAGACGGTCAATGACCGTCTCCGGGCCAATCACCCAACCGACACGGAGGCCCGGGCTCAGTGCTTTGGAAACACTGCCGATATAAATCACTTCGCCTGCATGATCCATTGCTTTCAGCGGCGGAGGGGGAGGACTGTCGAACCAAAGCTCGCGATAGACATCGTCCTCAATAATCGGCAGTCTGGCCTGAAGTGAAACAGAGAGCATCTGCTGCCGGCGTTTCCGGCTCATCAAAATGCCCGTCGGATTATGAAAATTTGGGATTGTATAGATGATCGAGCTCTGATACTGCCGCTTAAGCGCTTCGAGTTTATCCACACGCATCCCTCCTGAATCAAGTTTCACTCCCGCAAAACGCATTCCTGAAGACTGAAAAACATTCACTGAATACAAATAGGAGGGTTTTTCTAACAGAATGGTCGATCCGTGATCGAGCAAACCCACTGAAATGAGCTGAAGCGCCTGCAGCGCACCGGAGACAATGAGGATCGAAGACGGCGCTGCGTTAATGCCGAACCGTGTGACATACCGGGCAATTTCTTCACGTAACTGGCGGTCCCCTTTAGGTTCTGAATAGCCCAAAGATAGAGAGGAGACCGGCAAGTTTCGAAGCAGCTCATCTGTCTGTCGATTCGGAAGTAACTGAGGTGCCAGTTCACCCGTACCCATCCGGACCACATCAGGGGCAAACTCGGCATCGTTGATCTTCCGAATCATTGCCAGATTCGGCTTGTAACTGCCCGATTCAATTAAGGCCTGCCAATTAGTCGGCTGTTTTTGCGTCAGCAATCCCCAAGTATTGTTGATGACCACCGTACCTCTTCCGTAAGCACTGTGGATAAGCCCCTGTGCGGCCAGTTCATCAAACGCGAGAGATATGGTGCTCCGATTCACTCCGAGACTCTGTGCCAGATCACGCTGCGAAGGCAGTCGCGTGCCGACCACCCATTCTCCGGAACGGATTTTTTCCTTGATCGATTCGACGATTTGTATGTATAACGGGACACTGGATATTCGGTCTGGATGCATCGTCATCTTCCTATCAGCTTGTTGCTTTTATCGTATCACAATTTGGCTGGGCCATTTATTTCGTTTTGGCTGGTGACAGACCGTGACCCTTGGAGGAAAATAATTTCCGAAGGAGGTAATGATGGTGCTCGTTGCCATAGTACATGGTTTTCTGCTCGCGCTCAGCCTGATTCTTCCGTTAGGTGCGCAAAATATCTTCATTTTTATTCAGGGTGTCCATTCGAGAACGCTGATCAGCACGTTGCCGGCGATCGTGACTGCGGCACTTTCCGATACTTTTTTGATTGTGATTGCCGTCGAAGGTGTTTCACTGGTTATTTTACACGCCCCCTTTTTGAAAAATGTGTTCTTGCTGGCAGGAAGTGCGTTCCTCGTGGTGATTGGGAGCAGAATCTGGATGAGTGCGTCCCGGATCGGTAACGATCATGTTCCGCTGCTGCCGGCAGGAAAACGGATCCTGTACGCCGCTTCCGTCTCTTTGCTCAATCCGCATGCTATTCTGGATACGGTCGGCGTGATCGGAACCAATGCGTTAAATTATACTGGATGGGCTAAGTGGGCATTTGCCCTTGCCTGTGCGCTTGTTTCCTGGATCTGGTTCTTCAGTCTTGCTTTTGCCGGGAAACTGCTGGGACAAATGCCATTCTTAAATAAGTCATTGTTTGTGGTCAACAAATTATCTGCAATCATGATTTGGCTGATTGCCGGTTATCTGATTGCAACGTTGATCTTTTCCTTGATGTGACTAATTTTCCAGAAATCTTAGTGATTTATGGCGCACCAGTCTATAAACTAGATGACTATGCTATGATTAATTTCATAAGAAAGACGAAACTCTGAGATACATAGGGTGATTACATGTTTCAATTAGTGGAACTGACTCCTGATCTGGAAGAGGCGTTTGACAGCTATTGGTCCGAATGGAAAAAGTCTGGCGAAGAAATTATTCCCAGTGCGTCAGACAAGGGAGAACGCGCATACCCGGAATTTCTGGCGTTCTTAAATGAAGGAAAGACGGATGCTATCCGTCAGCGGGGCTGGGTTCCGGCCACATTGTATTTTTTAGCCGATGAAAATCATCGTCTCTACGGAGCGATTCATCTGCGTCATGAGTTAAACGATGCTCTCTTCAGTATCGGCGGACACATCGGTTACGGTGTTCGTCCTTCCGAGCGGCGCAAAGGCTGCGCGACAAAGATGCTGGCGCTCGCACTTGAAAAAGCTCGTGAACAGCATTTGAAACACGTTCTTCTCACCTGCGACAAAAACAACACAGCTTCCGCAAGAACGATTATCCGGAATGGCGGCATGCTGGAAAATGAGGTCCAAAGTTCGGAACGGGTGACTCAGCGCTACTGGATTGAACTCTGATTGATGATGTTTATCGACTTTCCGATTTTTGTTCTTTCAAACTGAGTGTGATCATGAAACGAGAGAAGGAATTCGATGCTTTTATCGGTTGCGATTAATGAAGCAGGCTACAGCGCTGATGATCCTGTATTGAAGGATATTCATTTTTCAATAGATGCTGGTGAACTGGTCGGCTTGATCGGGCCGAACGGGGCTGGGAAGAGCACAACGATCAAGTCAATTCTCGGTACGGTCAAAAGTGTTAAAGGAACTTGCAAAGTCTCAGATTATGCTTATATTCCGGAACGTCCGCTGCTCTATGAACGGATGACGCTCTGGGAGTACATCGAGTTCTTGTTCACGACGTTGAATACCGACGAGTCAGCTTATATGAATCTCGCACATCAACTGCTTGCACGATTTCAACTGACTCGCGTGATCCACCAGTATCCTGAAAATTTTTCGAAGGGTATGCAGCAAAAGGTGATGCTGGTTCTTGCCTTTCTGCGGCAGGCAAAACTGTACATTGTTGACGAACCTTTTATGGGCCTTGATCCGCGGGCGGTGAAACGGCTGCTTCAGTCGCTCCAGCAAGCAAAGGCGAACGGAGCGGGAATTTTGATGTCGACACATGTCCTTGATACGGCGGAGAAAATTTGTGACCGGTTTATACTCATTTCCGACGGGCATATGATTTTCCAGGGAACACTGGGAGAAATCAGGGCACACAGCGGTTTAATAAATGGATCATTGCTGGATTGTTTTGATTTATTGACGGAGGACGAATCCGATGTCGGGGAATAAGCTGTTTTTTCGGAGGGTGGTCAGCGAATTCCACTATCAGCAACGAGTCTTGAAGACGATTGTCGACTGGTCGATTATGCTTTATCTGGCGATACCGTCTGCTGTCATCATTCCATTTATCTACGCTGATGTCTGGCGGAACATCCACATATACTGGAATGCCCGGATCCCTGTTTCAATCGTTCTTTTACTGCTGCTGATCCTTTCAGGCAATGGAACGCTCAGAACCGGCCTTCTTGATGCCGATTTGCTTTTTCTGATTCAGCGGAGGAAAGCAATCCGTCAGTTAAAGCGTGACAGCTTTATTTACTCTATGTTTGTACTCTTCCTGGTCGAGTGTCTTCTGCTGGCTGTCGCGCTTCCGGTTCTGATCGGGATTGATCAGTATACGGTACAGCAGATTCTTAGCCTGATGCTGCTGGCCAGCGCGTTTAAACTTACAGTAATGATGATCAAAAAATCAATCGATCAGGTCATTATTCGCTGGCTGTTTCGTTTTCTCAGTTTCAGTCTGGCAGGAACACTTTTGATCAATGCTTCCCCGATGCTGTGGGCGATTTTCGGAGGGATTTTCTGGGCCATATTACTCTGGCTGAATGTGCACAGCTTTTCCAAAATCAATCATTGGGAGAAAGATCTTGAAGCCGAGTATGATGCGCACTCTCGCCTGACCCGCCTCATTCTGCGTTACACAAATGAGATTCCGAAACCGCGGGCGAGCAGACGAAAGAAGCCGTTTCTGTTTTTTCGGAACTCCAGCCGCTTCTTCAGAGAACGCAGCGAAGCAAACGGCTTGCTCGAATTCCTTCTGAAATCGGTGCTACGGAATAAGGCCCATCTTTCTTTATACTATAGACTGATTGGCATTACCTGTCTTGCGGTGTTGTTTCTCCCCGTCGGTCTGAAGTGGGCTGTCTACGTTCTTTTTATCTGGTTCATGAACAGATGGCTGCGGACATTGTTCCGGGACATCTCAGTGAACGATTTCTTTATTCTTGTGCCCTATCATTCGGAAAGTGCCGAAAAGGCGTGTTTCCGTTTTCAAAAATGGCTGGGCATTCCTCCGGATATTCTGGTCGGCATTCTTGCTGCGCTCTCAACGTTTGCGACACATAGTTTAAGGTGATTGATGAAAGACGTAGCTGTTTCCAAATGATCATGGTTTTGAGACCAGCTCAGAGTTAATTCGATCGGCTTTGCACTTTAACCAAGTGTGGTTTTCCATGATGAATACCCTTTGGTGAAGACAAATATTTTACTATCCTAATAATTCAATTGGCGAACTTAAAGAAGGCGGGAAAACTGGGTTTGTTTTCGTCGATGAAAAGACAATCTGTTCTGAAATGCAGCGGGTGTGGCAAAACCATTCAGCCTGGAGAATTTATGTGTGTACTGGCTGAATCACCGAAAAAGTCTTGGGATGGGGAAACGGAACAGATCCTTAACCAACTTGTCAGAGATACGACGGGGAAAATCTACTGTGAATCTTGCTTCAATCGTCATTACAAGAAGATATGCTCATTCATTTTGTTTTCAACTTTCCCGGTCGCTCAAAAACTATTTCCCGGGAAAGGAAATTCCTGCCTTCTTCTGGGAAATGGCTATTTTTGGCGGCGCTTTTCCATGTTCAGCCGTTCTTCGATCCACTGATAAACTTTCTCATCCGTTTCTGTTGCAAGCAGTTTTTCTAAGGATTGGACGATCTTCGTGCGCAGTCGGGGCTCAATCCGGTCCCACATTTGCTGGAGTGCCCAGGTGACCGTGCGACGGATCACCGGACGCGGATCTTTTCCAAGTAGACGCACGAGCTCCGGTGCGGCAGCGGTTTCTTTATAATTGCCGAGTGCGACAATGGCGTTGCGCTGGATTGGCTTTTTCCCCCGCCAAGAGCCGGAGAGCGGACCATATGTTTCCTTGAATTCACGGTTGGACAGCGAAAGCAGCGGCGTCAGCAAGGGACGGGCCAGTTCCGGATCCGGCTCCATCTCCGGGTGAAAATGGCTGTCGACATCACGATTGTACGGGCAGACCTGCTGACAGGTGTCGCAGCCGTAGAGACGGTTACCGAGTGCTTTTTTATATTGCTCCGGGAGTTCCTGCTTTGTCTGCGTGAGATAGGCGATGCAGCGGTGACTGTTGAGCTGACCGCCCTGGATTAGCGCTCTGGTCGGGCAGTGGTCGACGCAAATCGTGCAGTCGCCGCACAGGTCGGCGGCCGGTTTGTCCGGAGGAAACGGGATCGTTGTCAGCATTTCGCCGAGATAGACATAGGAGCCGAATTCTTTAGTAATCAGATTCGTGTTTTTTCCCACCCAGCCGATGCCGGCGCGTTCAGCTACCGCCCGGTCGGAGAGTTCCCCGGTGTCGACCATGCTCTTATATTTGGCACCGGGCACCGCACGGACAAGATATTCGCCGAGCTTCTGCAGACGCCCGCGAAGAATCACATGATAGTCCAACCCCCAGGAGACACGGGCAAACGCGCCGCGGCGATGACCGGTTCGGTTCGGCAGACGTTCAGCCATTTTCTTCGGATACGCCATAGCGATCGCAATGATGGATTGTGCTTTCTCCATGAGCAGAGTCGGCTCGGTTCTTTTCTTAATATTCTTCTCCTCGAATCCGGACTGATAACCGAGTTCCTGCTGACGGCGGAGCTGTGACTTTAATTCAGTGAACGGATCCGCCGTTGTGAAACCAATCTTGTCCACACCAATTTCTTTACTGTATGCAATCAGCTGTTCTTTCAGCTTCAGGTAATCTGTCATTGGTATCCTCTCTAGTCTGTTTATCGGCATTGCTCATCCCATAATAGCGTGAATGCCGGATGTCTGCAAATTGCTGGATAACTGGTTCTTTACTTCGTTTTTAGGAATTTAAAGGATATCCCAATTATTTGGCTTATCCCAGACTGTCTTATTATTTGACAGAGAAAAATGCATCCATTATTATACCCATAGGGGTATGAGGAGGGATTGCTCATGGAGTATACAGCGCAAATGAAAAATCGATTGAAACGAATTGATGGTCAGATCCGCGGGATTCTCAACATGATGGAACAAGGTGAAGACTGCCGCAGTGTGGTGACCCAGATGACTGCTGCCCGTACGGCAATGGATCGTGCACTTGGTTTAGTCATAGGAAAGAATCTGGAAGCTTGTCTGCGGGAGCAGATTGAGAACGGTAAAGGATCAACTGAATCCATCGTAAATGAAGCGGTTCAAATGCTGGTGAAAAGTCGCTAAGGGATCAAAACGCGGTGAATCGAATGGTGAAAAGAGGAAAAATAAATATGAAATGCCCGTTCTTTTGCAAACCCAAAATTAAGAAGATAAGTACTTCGGAATTAAAAGAGACCTATCTGCCTGATAAAAAGGGGAAATACTTTCTTGATGTACGCACAAAGCCGGAGTTCAGCAGTCGATCCATTCCAGGCTTTATCAATATTTCGCTGCAAACTTTGAAAAATCATCTCAACAAGATCCCGAAAGAAAAAGAAGTCGTCGTCATTTGTCAAAGCGGTATGAGAAGCTCAGTCGCCTGCAAGCTTTTGAAAAAAGCGGGCTATGAAAAAGTGACCAATGTGCGCGGCGGGATGAATCGCTGGTAGTTTTTTTATGGAGTAAATTATACCCAATGGGGTATAGCACTGCGCAGGTTTTGATAAGAAATGATCCAAGGAGGAGAACAGCATGTATGAAGAACTGACACCTGAAGATGTCGAACGTTTGGTGCGCAACCATACACCGTTAAGTATTATTGACGTTCGTGAACCGTTTGAATTTGCCGGGGGACATATTCCGGGGGCGATTAATATTTCGGTAAATGAAATTCAGAACCGAATCGGTGAAATCAACAAAGAGCAGGAACACATCATGGTTTGTCAGTCCGGAAACAGAAGCGATGTGGCGTCTGCCATCCTGTCTGCAAATGGATTTAAGGTAAAAAATATGGCCGGTGGGATGATGAACTGGCACGGACCGATTGAACGCTAAGGGGATAAACGCAATGAAATACGTCATCATTGGCGGGGTGGCCGGCGGGATGTCGGCAGCCACGCGGCTCCGCCGATTAAATGAAGAAGCAGAAATTATTGTCGTGGAACGTGGTCCTTATGTTTCTTTTGCCAACTGCGGCCTTCCTTATTTTATTGGCGGTGTGATTCGGGAACAGTCACAGCTGCTTGTGCAGACGGCGGAAAAGCTGTACCAGCGTTTTCGTCTGGATGTGCGGACAGAAAGTGAAGCAACACATATTGATCGAGAACAAAAGAAAGTGACCATTACTCATCATGGAAAGACTTATAAAGAAACCTATGACGCTTTGATCCTCTCAACCGGGGCGCACCCGATGCGTCCGCCAATTAAAGGAATGGACCAGGCGGAGCATGTGTTCACGCTACGCGATGTTCCGGATGCTGAACGCATTGTTCACGATTTGCAGCAGCATCAAGTGGATCGTGCCGTGATCATCGGTGCCGGTTTTATCGGCATGGAAATGGCCGAGAACCTTGCAGAACGCGGACCTAAAGTGACGATCATTGAACGGGAGCATCAAGTTCTTCCCCCGCTTGACCTGGAAATGGCGGCCAGCGTAGAAGCTGAACTGAAAGAGCACGGTATTGAGGTACTCAAAGGAAAAACCGTCATGGGTTTTGAGAAAAAGGGTACCGTTCTGGTGATGGATGATGGACAGCGCAAAGCGACAGATTTGACTCTTTTATCAGTCGGCGTCGTTCCTGAATCAGCCCTAGCTGAGCAAGCAGGATTAGCGCTGGGTATCCGCCGCAGCATATCGGTTAATGATCAGCTACAGACCAGTGATCCAAATATCTATGCGATCGGTGATGCAATCGAAGTGACTCAGACAGTCAGCGGGAAAGCAGCAGTTATTCCACTCGCCTCACCGGCCAATCGCCAGGGACGAATGGTTGCTGATATTCTAAGCGGTATAAAGCGTAGTTACAAGGGGACTCTGGGTACATCCATTGTGAAAGTTTTTGATACATCTGCCGCTGTGACAGGATTAAGTGAAAAAATGCTGCAGAGATATCAGATCCCTTATGAAGCGCTGCATACCAGTCCGCCGGATCACGCGTCTTATTATCCGGGCAGCTCGCAGATGACACTTAAGCTGCTCTTTGATCCGGAATCGGGAAAGCTACTGGGTGCTCAGGCGGTTGGCAAAAAGGGGATCGATAAAACCATCGATGTGCTTGCCGCGGCGATCCATGGACAGATGACGGTTCATGACCTGACTGAGCTTGAACTTGCCTATGCGCCGCCGTTTAACTCAGCAAAGGCTCCGGTTAATTTAATCGGTTATGCGTCAGAAAATCTGCTGGAAGGCAAAGTGCAGCATGTTCAGTGGAATGAGGTCGACCGGCTGGTAGAACAGGGGGCAATGCTCATTGATGTTCGGACAGCACAGGAATACGGGAACGGAACCATCCGGGGAGCGGTGAATATTCCTTTGGACGATCTTCGTGAACGATTACGTGAGATTCCGAAAAACCGTGATTTGATTGTGACTTGTCAGGTGGGCCTCCGCGGCTATCTCGCATCTCGTATTCTTGCTCAGAAAGGCTATCGGGTTAAGAATCTAGATGGAGGATATAAACTGTACAAAACTGTTTTTCCGGAAAAAGTAACGGGATGACAGGAAAGAAGAATAATTTATTCATTCGATGAAGCGGGCAGCGGTTACAGAAGTGCAATAAATAAATGATCCGAGCGACGATTAATAATTAAACGATTGACTGATTAAGAGTGAAAAAACTTTTAAAGGAGTAATTAACGATGAATGAAATTACTGTGTATACGACTAATACCTGTCCCTTCTGCCATATGGTAAAAAACTTTCTGAGAGAAAAAGGGCTGCTTTTTAAAGAAGTGAATGTCCAGCAAGACCCGGCTGCCGGTCAGCGTCTTGTCGAAACAACCGGACAAATGGGCGTACCCCAAACAAACGTGAATGGACAATGGGTACTCGGATTTGATCCAAATCGGATTATGAGTCTGATTCATGACTAATCTTTCTTTCCGACAACAAGCCGGGGAAATGAATCAGGACTAAAAAAGAAAATATGTTCTCAGGTGTTAAAATGGTTGCCTGTATGATAAGTATGGAGTGAATGGGCGTAGCACGTGAGGAAATCATCGATGGCGTTACGTTCGGCGGTTTGGCCGGTTTCTGGGCGAAGCAACAAAATCTAATGTGAATCTATTTATCTAATCAGATACAAAACAACGATGCGGGTGTTTCACTGGTCTATTGACTGTGAAGCACCTTTGCCATGTAAATAAAACAGTGTTCCGGCTGAGAATAAAAGCAGAGGTGCAAGATGCCGGCATTGACGCATAATATCCATTTATCTCTTCAAATTATTCCGTTGATCGCGACAAGACGTTTGCTAAAGCTTTAGTAATTCCCTCAATCGATTGATCCTCCTCATCTGCGAACCAACTTAAAATAGCGCTAATTGAACCATTGACAAAATAGGAAAAGTAATACTTTAGAATGTGAGGATCCTGCTCATGAAAATCCTCTTTAAATTCCTCAATCGCTTGTTCCTGTACTTCAGAAAACAACTCATTGATCATGATACCGTTACGGTAATTTGCCAAAATCAATTGGCTAACTGCTTCGTTATCTTTAAGTATAATAATCAGTCTTTTTAGCCAGTCATGAAGCTGTTCTTGCGGACGCATGGCTAAAACCGGTCGGATTTGATTGGTCAGATCCGTTTCAATGTTATGGAATAAATCAAGCGGGTCGTTAAAATGCAAATAAAAGGTTCCCCGATTGACATCCGCTTCCCTGCAAATTTGAGTAACCGTTATTTTGGAGAGCTCATTCGTGTTCAGAAGACGTAAAAAGGCCTCCTTGATTACCTGGATCGTATATTGGGTGCGTCTGTTATTCTTTGTACCCACCATCAGATTCACCTTTTCCTTCATTTATTAAACAATACGTGATGTGTTTGTTTATTCAATAACAGAAAACGAAAAATTACATATTGAACTTAACTTTTACGTTTACTATACTATCAGCATGATATTAAATCAACACTGTGTTCAATGAATTCTAAGAGGAGAATAAATGAGGCTTTAAGAAGATAAGCATACATTTAAACGATGCAACACTGAGATTCGACAATGCCTCTCCATAATAAATAAATTGCTGAACATAGATGGTTAGATCGAGAAAAGACGATTTCTGCTTATGAGTCGTCTTCATGAACAGGTGAAATTCATTTAGTTTTTACGGGGAGGATCAGAAGTGAGAGGAATCATTAAAGCGCGTTGGCTCATTTTATGCTTATGGCTTGTTGCAACGGTTGTGCTCGTTGCTATGCAGCCGGATATCAATGCCATCCTGAGAGACAGAGGGCAGAAGGCATTGAACGAAAACAGCCCATCGGTACAAGCCGACGCCATATTGAGTAAAATGGAAAGGTCGAAGGGAACCAATGACCTTATTGTCTTTTATGATAAGAATAAAATTTCCAATAACGAGCTGAATCAGGTCAGGCAGGGTGTGGAACAATTCCGTGATGATGCAGACACGCTCGGAGTTGCCGAAATCATGGATCCCTTCAGCCTGCCTGAAGTGAAAAATTCGCTGATTTCGAAAGATAAAACAACGGTAATGGTGAGCTTCAAGTTAGATAAAAAGTCTCGAGAAATCGATGATATTAAGAAGGCCATTGATCAGCGGCTGGACAAGGTCACGGTTACTCATTATCTGACCGGCGAGGATTTCATTAATAATGACTATTTAAGGGCATCTCAGGGCGGAGTTGAGAAAAGTGCGGCACTGACCGTTCTGTTCATTTTAATTGTTCTTGTCCTTATGTTTCGATCCATCGTGACACCGGTCATTTCGTTACTTGCGGTTATGTTCTCCTACCTTTGCTCAATGGGGGTCGCTGCGCAGCTGATTGACAAAGCAGGTTTCCCGCTAACCAGTCTGACGCAGATGCTGCTTATTCTGATCCTGTTCGGCATTGGGACCGATTATAATATATTGCTGTTTAACCGCTTTAAGGAAGAACTGTCAAAAGGATTGTCTATTGACGATGCGATTGTCTCGACCTACCAAACGGCCGGAAAAACGATTGTCTACAGTATCCTGACTGTCTTTATTGCTTTTGCGGCACTTATATTCTCTCAATCGCCAATCTATCGGTCGGGCATTGTCGTGGTCATTGGTGTTGCGTTTCTGTTGCTCGAGATGATCACCCTGACTCCGTTTGCGATGAAGCTACTCGGTCAAAAGCTGTTCTGGCCATCCAAAAGTAGTAAAGGACATGGGGAGAACAGAATGTGGGCAGGAACTGCAACGCTCGCCACCCGGCATCCGATTGTTTCCGTAATCGTTGTGGCTGTACTTATTGTTCCGGCCGTGTTTTTCTATCAGGAAAAATTAAACTTTGATACGATCAGCGAACTTGGCAACAGCTATCCTTCCTCTAAAGCCATGAATATTGTGGCGGATCATTTTGGCAAGGGTAATGCAATGCCGGCTACTGTCGTCATTGAGAATAAAAAAGCTTTAGACAATAACGAATCTTTGGCGGCAATCGATCGACTAACCGGGCAACTGGAAAAAATTAAAGGCGTTAAAGAAGTTTCTTCCATAACCAGGCCTCAGGGACAAGAAGTGAATGGGTTTTACATCGGCGATCAGACGAAGTCGGTCACAGACGGATTGTCCGCGACACGGAAGGGTGTCGATCAGATCGGCGGCGGTCTGAAAACGGCTCAGAAAAAACTTGGCTCGGCTGATTTCTCTCAAGTCAATAAGATGGTTGACGGAACAGCCAGGCTTGAGAATGGCATGACTGCTCTGACCAGCGGACTTAAGCAAATTCAAAGTGGGCTCGGAGGCACCGGTCAATCACAAAATATCAGTGACGGGATCGGACAAATTGAAAGTAATCTTGAAAAAATGAGTGGTGCTGTGCATACACTCGCTGATAACTATGATCAGATGCAGTCCGGCTATGCGAAAATGGGTACCAGTTATCAAGACACCGCAAAAGCGCTGCTCGGCGTCAAGAATGCACTCACGCAGATGCAAATGCTGACGGCGACGCTCGGTGAAAGCAGTCCGGGAGTTGCCAGTGATCAGAACTATCTTCAATTAAAAGCAGGCATCGATCAGTTGTCTGCGTCATTGGCCAGGATCACCCCGGAAGGCATCGATGCATTGAACAAGAACTACAATGCACTGACGACCGGATTCAAAATGGCGAACACGCATCTGGCTGAGATGAGTGCCGGCCTGTCCAAAATGGCGGAGGGACTTGAAAAAACGAAAAGCGGTCTTGACAGTGCCTCTTCAGGCATCGGAAAGATCGTTACCAATATGGACCAGGTAACGGACGGACTGGGGCAAATGAAATCCGGTCAGCAGAAGCTGGCAGATGGCCTTAATGGGTTCCATACATTCAGCGACAAGCTGGCGGATGTCAATAAAGGATTGGATCAACTATCGGGCGGCTTGGGAAAGACCAACGATTTCCTTTCACAGCTTAATACAAATCGAAGCTTCTCAATACCGGATGAAGCACTGAACGATAAACAGTATCAGCAGGCATTGGATGCGTTCATGTCTAAAGACCGGACCATTACCAAAATAACGGTGATTCTCGATAATGACCCTTATTCAAAGCAAGCTTTAAATACAATCAGGCACATGAATACAGTGGTGAAGAACGGAGTGAAGGGAACAACTTTGACTGATGCCAAGGCAGCCGTTTCCGGTCCAAGCTCGACAACCTATGACACAAACAATGTTTTGACAAAAGATTTGAATCGCTTAACGGTTATTGTACTCATTGGCGTGTTGCTTGTACTGATCGTTGTGATGCGTTCTTTCTGGATCCCGGTGTTTATCACGGTGTCTCTAATGGGGGCCTACTATGCGGCCATGTTTGTCCTGAACGCTTTGTTCATCAGTATGTTTGGCCTGGAGGGAATCTCCTCTTTCGTTCCATTCTTCGCCTTTATCGTGATCGTTGCTCTGGGCGTAGACTACAGCATCTTTCTGCTGGCACGTTATAAGGAATATCCGCTGATGTCGGGCAAGGAAGCGATTGTCGAAGCCGCAAAACGAGTGGGCACCATCATTTTGTCGGCCTTCGTGATCCTTGGGGGAACTTTCGCGACACTGATGCCGTCAGGAATTGTGCTCCTTATTGAGCTGGCAACGGCTGTCATCACCGGTCTGATCGTACTCTGCTTCATTATGCTTCCGATCTTTGTTCCGGCGATGATTTCACTCATTGACTCGCCGCCAAAGTTTAAAAGGAACGCAGAATGATCAGCGAATGATGAGTAAAACGAAAGGGCCTCGTCCGGTGCATTGAAATCAAACGAATAGTGGTTTCTCGTGCAGAAAAAAATGGATACGGAAATTCTTGAAAATAAAAATCCGAATGATTCAGATGAACCAATATAAATCTGATCATTCGGGCTTTTTTGTGAGATAAGCGGCAACCCAAAGGAGGAATTTAGCGAAGATACCGCAATGATGTATCCTGATCTGCCTTCCCCGATGAATAAAATCTTTTATCTAAGTTAATACAGATAATGTTTTACCAGTTGAAGGCAAAGGAGATAGCCTGCATGACTACAGAAACAGAAATCCCCCGTGATCATGGGCTGGATCATAGTCTGGCTTTGTTAAGGGAAGGGTATGTGTTTATTCGGAACAGATGCCGAAAGTTGCAAACTGACATTTTCCAAACCCGTCTTCTCGCTCAGAATGTGATTTGCATGACCGGACCTGAGGCGGCAGAACTCTTTTATGATGAAGAGCGGTTTGTTCGAAAGGGAGCAGCACCAAAAAGAGTCCAGAAAACACTGTTCGGACAGAACGGTGTTCAAGGACTGGATGGCGCCCGGCACAGGCACCGCAAGCAAATGTTCATGAAACTGATGAGTCCTGAACGTCTGCAAGTGATTGTCGATCTGACAAAGAAACAATGGCTGGAAACGAGTAAAAAGTGGATGCAAAGGGATCAGGTTGTCCTCTTCGATGAAGTGCAGGAAATGTTGTGTCAAATTGCCTGTGAATGGGCAGGCATTTCAATCACCGGCCAGGAAGTGAAAAACAGAGCGAACGATCTTGGCAAGATGGTGGACGCCTTTGGGGCAATTGGACCGAGACACTGGCAGGGAAGAATTGCCCGGGTAAGATCTGAACAATGGGCAGGACAGATCATTGAACACGTTCGAAAGGGAGAGATGAATCCGCCGGAAAGTTCAGCCGCATACACGATGGCCTGGTATCGCGAGTCAAACGGCAGGATCCTTGACACGCAAATCGCAGCAGTAGAACTGCTGAATATATTAAGGCCGATTGTTGCGATTGCAACCTATATTACCTTCGGTGCCCATGCGCTTCATGAACATCCGGAATGTATGGACAATCTGCAGTCCGGGAAAGGGGACGTCCGGCCATTTGTCCAGGAAGTTCGCCGCTACTATCCTTTTACTCCCTTTGTGGGTGCCCGGGTGCGCCGGGAATTCGCCTGGAAACAGTGTCCATTCACTAGGGGCACACTGGTCCTGCTCGATGTATACGGGACCCATCATGATCCCCGTCTCTGGGATCGGCCGGATGAGTTTCGGCCGGATCGTTTTCATCATTGGGCGGGCGGTCTATTTGACTTCATTCCTCAAGGGGGAGGAGACAGGGATCATGGGCATCGCTGCGCCGGAGAATGGTTAACCCTTAAAGTCATGGAAGCGAGCCTGGATTTTCTGGCAAATCAAATCACGTATCATGTACCCGTTCAGGATTTGAGCATCAATCTGTCGAGAATTCCCACTTTACCCGCCAGCCGATTGATCATCAGTAACGTCAGGCAGAGAAATAACTGAAACGATCTAAGCGCCGCTCTCTGTCAGTTGAGCCGCATGATCGGCAAGTTTCAAAAAAAGTCGTGAGCTCGAAAATATTTTCAAAAATCATATTGACTTCATGCTCCTTTGCTATTATGCTTGGAGCATAGAAAAACCGTTTACAGAAAGAGCTTTCATTTTTGGAGCTCTTATTGTTAACGGTTACTTGTGAAAAACTTCACAAAGGAGAGGCTGATTATGTTAAAGACGGTTAAACAAAACGACAAAGAGAAAAGTCTGGAACAGCAAGCTGCAGTACGGCAAAGTCGTCCGGAGGCAGATCTGGAATCCATTAAGAAATACATTGACAGTTTGGTTCAGAAATCAAAAAAAGCTCTGGATACACTGGAACATTTTAATCAGGACCAGGTGGATAAAATCTGTGAAGCGATGGCCATCGCCGCCTTGGACAATCACATGAAACTGGCAAAAATGGCCGTAGAGGAAACCGGACGCGGGGTCGTTGAGGATAAGGCTGTCAAAAACATCTATGCAAGCGAATACATTTGGAACAAGATCCGCCACGACAAAACGGTCGGAATTATTGAAGAAAATGATCAGGAACAGATTGTCAAGATTGCTGAACCTGTCGGCATCATTGCCGGAGTAACACCGGTTACCAACCCGACATCGACGGTGGTCTTCAAATCTCTGATCGCCCTCAAGACACGGAATACGATCGTCTTCGGTTTCCATCCGCAGGCACAGAAGTCCTGCGTCGAAACGGCAAAGATTCTTGCAAAAGCGGCAGTCGAAGCGGGCGCTCCGGAAAATGCGATTCAGTGGATCGAGAAGCCAAGTATTCAGGCAACCGGTGCCCTGATGAATCATCCGGATGTGGCGACCGTGCTGGCAACCGGCGGCCCGGGCATGGTTAAGGCGGCGTATTCAACCGGTAAGCCGGCACTCGGTGTCGGCCCTGGAAACGGTCCGGCGTACATTGAAAAAACAGCAAACATCAAACAGGCAGTGAATGACATTACCCTGTCCAAAACTTTTGATAACGGCATGATCTGTGCTTCCGAAAACAGTGTGATCGTCGATGAAGAGATTTATGAAGCTGTTAAAGCTGAATTTAAGCGGTTGGGCAGTGTCGTTATCGATAAGAAGGATAATCGCGCCCTCGGCGAGGCGATGATGGATCCGAGGCGCGGCAGTGTTCGCGGCCCGATCGCCGGAAAATCTGCTTATGAGATCGCTAAATTAGCCGGGATCAGCGTACCGAAGGCGACCCGGGTACTGATTGCCGAAATTGATGGGGTTGGTCCTGACTACCCGCTGTCCCGTGAAAAACTGTCGCCGGTGCTTTCGATGTATAAGGCGAAAGGCCATGAAGAAGCATTCAGAATTACTGAGGAACTGCTTGATTTCGGCGGTGCCGGACATACGGCTGCGATCCATACAAGGGATCAGGAACTGATCAAACAGTTCGGATTGAAAATGAAAGCCTGCCGTATTATCGTCAATACACCGTCGGCACTCGGAGGCATAGGGAATATGTACAATAATATGATTCCGTCACTGACACTGGGCACAGGTTCTTACGGCCATAACTCGATTTCTCACAACGTGTCTGATTTCGATCTGCTCAATATCAAGGTTGTTGCCAAACGGCGCAATAATATGCAGTGGGTCAAACTGCCACCGAAGATCTATTTCGAACGGAACTCGCTCCGTTATTTGAAACACATGCCTGGAATGGAACGTGTTTTTCTCGTCTGTGATCCCGGAATGGTAAAATTCGGCTACGCGGATCGTGTGATCGCCATGTTGAATCAGTGCAGAGAAAAACCGGAGATTGAAGTCTTCTCACAGGTTGAACCGGACCCGACGACGGATACCGTCTATCGCGGCGTCGATGTGATGAGAAAGTTCCAGCCGGATACGATCATTGCGCTGGGCGGCGGCTCAGCGATGGATGCTGCAAAGGGCATGTGGCTGTTCTATGAGCGCCCGGACGCTTCCTTTTTCGGGGCAAAGCAGAAATTCCATGATATCCGCAAACGGACCTCTAAAGTACCGGAACTGAAGAAAGTGAAATATATCGGGATTCCGACAACGTCCGGAACCGGTTCGGAAGTGACACCCTATGCCGTCATCACCGATTCCGAAACACATGTCAAATATCCGATCACAGATTATGCGCTCCAGCCGGACATCGCCATTGTTGATCCGCAATTCGTGGAAACATTGCCGAAACGGACGGTTGCCTGGACCGGCCTGGATGTGCTGACGCACGCTGTTGAGGCTTATGTCTCCGTATATGCTTCGGATTATACTCGCGGCTGGTCGCTGACGGCGATCAAGCTGGTCTTCGACAACCTGCGTGCCTCCTACAACGGCGATCAGGAAGCACGCGAGGCGATGCATAATGCGTCGACCATTGCCGGAATGGCTTTTGCCAATGCTTTTCTCGGGATTAATCACTCACTGGCCCATAAACTCGGCGGTGAATTCGGCCTGCCGCACGGCCTGGCAATCGCGATTACTTTCCCGCAGGTCGTCCGTTACAATGCCAAGATTCCGACAAAACTGGCGATCTGGCCGAAGTACAATTACTACAGAGCAGATGAGGACTATGCGACGATTGCCCGTTTCATCGGTCTGAAAGGCAACACTACGGCAGAACTGATTGAGCGCTTCGTTCAGGCATTCATCAAACTGGCGCATGACTGCGACGTCACCCTGAGTTTGAAAGCAAACGGCATCGATAAGAAGCATTTTGATGAAACAGTCGACAAGCTCGCCGAACTTGCTTATGAAGATCAATGCACGGGAACCAATCCGAAGGAACCGCTGATCAGCGAACTGAAGCAGATTCTTGAGAATGAATATGAAGGCATCGGCACGGAAGTTTAAAAAATTTACGAAACAACAGGGCGCATCCCGAATAGTGGGATGCGCCCTGTTGTTTTTAAGTGCTCTTTTACAATCTTCAGGCATCAGCCCAGACTTTCTGCGCCGTGTCGATAACGCGTTTTAGCTTGGCCCGCTGCTGGTCTTCGGTCAGTTTGTTGCCTTCTTCGGTGGAAGCGAACCCACATTGGGTGGACAGGCAGAGATTGCTGAGCGGAACATACCGCGTGGCTTCCTTGATGCGCTTTTCCAGTGCTTCCTCTGATTCAAGTTCCGGGAATTTTGACGTGACGAGACCAAGAACGATCTTTTTATCTGAATGCTCGCTAAAAATATCGCCAAGCGGTGAGAAGTCACCGGATCGCTCGTTATCGTATTCCAGGAAATAGCCGTCATAATTCAGCTGCGACAGGTATTTTGCCACCGGTCCGTAACCGCCGGAGAAAAGGAATGTGGAGCGGAAGTTGCCGCGACAGATATGGGTGGTGATCGTCAGATCCTCCGGGCGGTCCTGAAGTGCACCGTTGATGACGGTCACACTGTCTATGGCTAGTTGTTCATATTTTGCTTTTTCTTCAGCACTTTTGGCGTTGATGATCTGATTGATCAGAAAAGCCCAGGTTGTATCGTCAAGCTGCAGATAGCGACAGCCAAGATCATAGAAATGGCGAATGGTCTGACGATAGGCGACTGCCAGGTCCTTCAGAAAATCCTGGCGGGAAGCATAGAACTTAATAGCATTGTCGTCGCGATGATCACGGAAATAGAGTGTGGGGCTGGGAATGGTTTGTTTTGCCAGAATACCTTTGGGAACAATGCTGTTCAGAAATTCAAAAGCTTTGAAAAACGGATGATCCGGATTATAAGATACCTTATCTGCGAACCGGACATTCGTATCACGCGTTTTAGCACCCTTAAATTTATAGCTGGCATGCTGCGAGTATGTTTCAACACCATTCAGCCCTGCCAGAAAATCCAGATGCCACCAGCTGCGCCGGAATTCACCGTCTGTAACGGCTTTGAGTCCAAGACTGACTTGTTTTGCGACAATTTTCCGTATTTCTTCATCTTCTACCCTGGTCAGATCTGCCCGGCTGATTTCTCCTGATAGAAACTTTTCACGGGCGAATTTGAGTTCATCCGGCCTCAGCAGGCTGCCAACCTGGTCGAATCGAAAAGGTGCTGTATTGGTTGTTGTAGTGGTCATTTTGTTTCCTCCTGAATGAGCTATTGGTCAGTTAACGCTGGTCACTGTTTCGTGTTTCTTTTCTTTGATTGCTGCAAGGCCCCTGGTGAAATCCCGAATCAGGTCTTCGGCATCCTCCAGACCGACAGACAGACGAAGCAGGCCGCTGCCGATGCCGGCTTTTATCCGTTCAGCCTCAGACAATTCGGCATGGGACATTTTCGGCGGATAAGAGAGAATCGACTCAACAGCACCGAGACTGACGGCAAAAATCGGCAAAGAAACATGATTGACGAACGTGCGTGCTGCTGCCTCATTTTCCAACTCAAAGGACAGAATGGCTCCGGCGGAACTTGCCTGAATATGTTGCAGACTAAATCCTGAATGCTGAGGAAGTCCAGGATAATAAACTCTTCTGACTTCCGGCTGTTTTGAAAGAAATGCGGCAACTTTCAGGGCGGATTCAGCGGACTTTCGAATCCGTACATCCAGCGTCTTCATGCCGCGAAGCAGGAGCCAGGAATCCTGAACTCCGAGAACGGCTCCGAGTGCATTCTGTAAAAAGTAGAGTTTATCTGCCAGTTCATGGTTCCCGGCGACAGCAAGGCCGGCAACAACATCGCTATGTCCGGAGATAAACTTGGTGGCACTATGCAGCACGAGATCTGCGCCGAGCTCCAGCGGGCGCTGGAAAATCGGAGTCATAAAAGTATTGTCAACAAAGGTGTAACATCGGTACGCTTTAGTAAGTTCTGAAACCGCGTGGATGTCGGTGACTTTCAGTGTCGGGTTGGATGGCGTTTCGACGTAAATGACTTTGGTGTTCGGGCGGATTGCCTGTTCAATCTGGCTGAGATCTGTCGTATCCACGAATGTATGCTCGATGCCCAGCCGTCCCAGAACTTGTGTCAGGATCCGAAATGTCCCGCCGTAGACATTTTTCGGCACAATCGCATGGTCACCGGAGGATAAGAGCAGAAATGCTGTGGAAATTGCTGCCATTCCTGAGGCAAAGGCAAAACCACGTTCGCCGCCTTCCAGATCGGCAATGGCATTTTCCAATGCGTCACGGGTCGGATTCCCGGATCGTGTGTAATCATACTTTCCGAAGTGATCAAAGTCTTTTTGATGAAATGTTGACGACAGATAGATGGGGACATTTGCTGCACCGGTCTCGGGATCCACCCGGACAGTGTCACGGACGATCCGGGTCGAAAACTGATAATCCTCAGTCATTGACAGGCACCTCTTTCAAAAAATTTGTTGAAACAATTGGGAAAATAAAAGGCTCTCTTCGGGAAGAAGAGAGCCTTACGCTCGAATGTCTCTTCTTATCCCTCAGACACGCTTCTGCGTCTGCTGGAATTAGCACCTTGTCACTACCCATAAGGAGAGCGGCGGTTGCTGAAGTGTCATCGGGCCAGTCCCTCAACTTCTCTTGATAAGAATAAATGAATTCAAATGTTTTATTGAAAATCAGTTTATTACACTCGATCTCATTTTTCAAGCACTTTTTATTCTTTGCTGGGGCGTGAAGAACCCAAGTCATTCGACAGAAATAAAAACGGAAGATACGCTCTTGTTTGTATGTCTCGGGAAGATGAATTATTCATGCGGCTTTTTGCCGTTCCATTGTTTGGGACAGCAATCGCGATACTCCTGCGGAATCAGCGAGCGCCTGCAGCGGAAAGCGGCAGTCAAAATTTGTTTCACAGAACTAACGTGAAAAAGAGTCGATTAGGCATTAATTTGATAAAATTAATATGAATTAATTATTGACAGTGGCTGACTGTGTGATTATGATATAGTCAACAATTCAATAAATTGAAATTTCTTATCAAGAGTGGCGGAGGGACTGGCCCGATGAAGCCCGACAACCAGCATCTTCAATGGATGATGTATGGTGTTAATTCCAAGAACACATGGTGTTCAAAAGATGAGAAGCACAGAACAAGCCTCCTCATCTTCGGGCTTGTTTTTTTATTCAATGAGTTTTTTGGGGACCAAAGAATATTTCTGGATTGGGTTTCCGATTTTCGTTCAGTTGCCCCCGGTTGTGATAAATACAACTCCAGAATAAAGTTCACGATAAGCGGGCACCTGGCACGCATTGAATAGATACTTAAAAAGGGAGTCGGTTAGAATGGCAGATTACAGCGAAACAGATTTTATTACGCGGTGTATTCATGTAGGCAACGGTGTGGATAAGGAGACCGGAGCAATCAGGCGTCCGATCACGATGGCAAATTGCTACCAGCTGCCGGAAGATGCATCGACGCTGAACTGGAGCGACCCGAACAATGTGATCTACACACGGACAACATCGGCAAATCAATTATATCTGCAGCAGCGGCTTGCTTCGCTGGAAGGCGGGGAGGATGCTGTTGTACTTGCCAGCGGAGTGGCGGCTCTGTCCGGCGTTTTCTTTAGCTTTTTGGACAAAGATTCACATGTGATCTGCTCGAATGTCTCATACATAGCGGTCTATCGGCTGTTGAATCAATATCTTCCGGAGAAGTATGGCATCCAGGTATCACTGGTTGATACGTCGAATCTTGACGAAGTGAGGAACGCGGTCCGTCCGAATACGAAGCTGATTCATGTTGAAACGCCGGGGAACCCGACGACCAGAATCAGCGATATTGAGGAGATTGCGAAAATTGCCCATCAGGCAGGCGCACTTCTGTCCGTCGACAGTACCTTTGCGTCGCCTTATGTCCAGCGTCCGCTGGCCCTTGGCGCAGATCTGGTGGTGCAGAGCCTGACCAAGTATATCAATGGTCACGGTGACGCGATGGGCGGAGCGGTGATCGGGAAAAAGGAATTGATCGATAAAATCAAATCCGAAGCGATGGTGAATGTCGGCGGCTGCATCAGCCCGTTCAATGCCTGGCTGATCATGCGCGGCGTGGTCACTCTGCCGCTCCGGATGAAGCAGCACAGCGCGAGTGCCCAGAAAATTGCCGAGTTCCTGGAATCCTATCCGGCGGTATCGTTTGTTGCCTATCCCGGCTTGAAGAGCCATCCGCAGCATGCGCTTGCCAAAAAACAGATGAGTCTGTATTCCGGCATGATGGCGTTCGGCATTGACGGTGATTCGGCGACGATCAACAAGTTTGTGAACTCACTGAAAATCATTATCTCCGCGGTATCGTTGGGCCATGACGAGAGCCTGATCGTATTTATCGGCCCGGATGACGAGCGCATTGATTTCTATCCGCCGGAATTCAGAACACACGGTTTTCTCAGATTCAGCGTCGGGCTTGAAAGCGCGAACGATCTGATCGCCGATCTGAAGCAAGCCTTTCACACCGCAGGATTGTAAGATTTTCTGTAATCCCGGCCTGGTTTTACTGTTAAACAGAACTTTTGACATAGCCTGTCAGAATTTGTACGATTTACACGATGAAGTTAAATCGTTGAAGGCTGGTGACTGAATTGAAACAGGTAACGATCGGGAAAACGGATATTGACGTCAATCCTCTGGGACTGGGTACGAATAAAATCGGCGGTTATAATCTTTTCCCCAATCTGGATGACGAGACCGGGAAAAAGGTTGTTCAGACAGCGATTGATCATGGTGTCGAGCTGATCGACACGGCGTTCATGTACGGACTGGGCCATTCAGAAGAGCTGATTGGTGAGGTGCTGCAGCATAATGACCGTCATAAAGTGATTCTTGCTTCTAAAGGCGCGCAGCAGTTGGCACCGGACGGTACGGTGACGCTGAACAACACGCCGGAATTTCTGACTCAGGCGGTGGACGAGAGTCTGAAGCGTCTGAAGACAGACTATCTTGATATCTTTTATATTCACTTCCCGGATGAAGCAACACCTAAAGCTGAGGCTGTCGGTGCTTTGCAGAAGCTGAAGGAAGCCGGAAAGATCCGGGCGATCGGTGTATCCAATTTTTCACTGGAACAGGTGAAAGACGCCGATCAGGACGGTTATGTGGATCTGGTAGAGAATCAGTACAATTTGTTTCAGCATTCCGATGCTGAAAAACTCTTTCCATTCTTGAAAGAGCATAAGATTACCTTTGTTCCCTATGAACCTTTTGCGGCAGCGCTGCTGACCGGACGCTATACGGCAAATGACCTGCCTCAGTTTGGTGAGGATGATCATCGTCATGAGATTGATCTTTACGCCCCGGATCAGCTCAAGAATAATGTAGAAAAAGTGGATCGGCTCAGGCCGATTGCCAAAGCAAATCATGCCACTGTCGCGGAGCTTGTTCTCGCATGGTATCTGAAAAATCCGTCGATCGGGCCGGTAATTCCCGGAGCCCGGACACCGGAACAGCTGCTCAGCAACCTCAAGGCTTATGAGGTTGAGCTGAGTGACAGCGACTACCGGTCGGTTGAAAACATTTTTTCCTGATTCCAGGTACATGAGTCGAACGCAGGAGCCCGGGTGAAACAGATCCGGGCTCCTGTTCGTACCTGAGGGGGGTGTTCCGGTGAATCACTTGACATCGACACAAATTTGGCTCAGATTAATTTGAAGGGTAAACTTTTAAGAAAAGATGGTATACGGATGAAGGAGATACGTTCCGGATCTGGAACAAGCAGCGCGAAAATCATACTGATTGGGGAACACTCTGTGGTTTATGGCCAGCCGGCGATTGCCATGCCGGTGCCGGCGGTGAGTGTGACAACCCGTACCGTTTTCAGGCATGGTCCGGTTTATTTAAAATGTGCCTTCTATGAAGGCGAACTCGTTCATGGATCGGAAGAAGTTGCCGGCTTAAAAAAGATCGTTCCGCTCATTCTCAGGCAGCTGAACCAGCCCTGTGCGGACTTACTGCTGACGGTGTCCAGTGACATTCCTGCAGAACGGGGCATGGGCTCAAGTGCGGCAGTGAGTATTTCGGTGGTTCGCAGTCTCTGTGATTACTTCGCTCATCCGATGGACCGCCGGACGATGCTGTCGCTGGTGAATTTGTCCGAGCAGTGCTACCATGGGGCGCCCAGCGGCCTGGATGCCGAAGCGGCGAGCAATTTCCACCCGCTTTATTTTGTGCGCGGCAAAGAAACAGCGCCGATTCATACCCGTATTCATTCGACACTCGTCATCGCCGATACGGGCATCAAGGGGCAGACCAGTAAAGCCGTCGCTGCTTTAAAAAGACGGCTGGAGCAGGACCCGGGTCTGAAGGAAGACCTCAGCAGACTGGGACGGCTGACCGATTCTGCCCGCCGTGCGCTTCAGACCGACCAACCGGAAATGCTGGGACGCGTGATGCTCGAGGCCCACCATGTTTTGAAAGATCTCGGTGTCAGCCATCCCGCGCTGGACCGGCTGGTTGAATTGGCCATGACCGGCGGCGCGCTCGGGGCCAAAATGACCGGCAGCGGATGGGGAGGATGCATCATTGCACTGGTGCGTCATCACGCTCAGGGTGTAACGCTTGCAGACCGGTTGCGTCGGGCCGGCGCTTCAGGCACATGGATTCAGCCGCTGGATGAACAGCCGGAATTTGTGAACCAGTAAACCGGAATGTCAGAATAACAGTTAAAAAAGAGGTATCTGGAAATGTTTGCGGCCGTACGGGCACATACGAATATTGCCCTGGTTAAATATTGGGGAAAAAAGAATGAAGCATTGATTCTGCCGATGACCGGCAGTTTGTCGCTGACACTGGATGCTTTTTTTACAGATACACGTGTGGCCGTGGCGAAGGACTTGACCGAAGACGAGATCGTGATGGACGGCAAACGTCCGGATGATCGCAGCATTGACAAAATCCGGCGGTTCATGGACCTGGTCAGGGAGAAGTCGGGGAATCCGGCGTATGCCCGGATCCGGACCGAGAACCATGTTCCGGTAGCTTCAGGACTGGCTTCTTCCGCTTCGGGATTTGCCGCGCTGGCGGCCGCAGCGTCAAAAGCCTACCGGCTGGACCTGTCCGCCCCGGCGTTGTCACGGCTTGCCCGCCGGGGTTCCGGATCGGCATCCCGTTCGATCGACGGCGGGTTTGTTGTATGGCATAAAGGTCATGATGACGCTTCTTCATACGCCGAACAGATCGATCCGGCAGACTGGGACATTCAAATGATTATTGTTGCTGTCGACCGGCAGCGTAAAAAGATATCCAGCCGTGAAGGCATGAGACGAACCGTCGCTACGTCTCCGTATTACCCGGCATGGGTGGATGCTGCCGAAAGCGACCTGCTGAAGATGGAGCAGGCGGTGCACCGGCACAGTCTTGAAGATGTCGGCCGGATTGCCGAGGCTAATGCGCTGAAGATGCATGCCGCGATGCTCGCCGCCGATCCGCCGCTTTGTTACTGGGAAGCAGGAACAATGACGGCGATGCAGCGTGTCTGGGCGCTCAGAAATGATGGCGTGCCCTGTTTCTTTACCATTGATGCCGGTCCGAATGTTAAAATTATCTGCAGGAAGAAAGATACGGATCGAATCGTCAGTGATCTGTCGGATTATTTTTCAGCCGGAGCACTGACGGTTTCCGGACCGGGTTCAGGAATCCGGTTCCGCGAACATTTCTGAGAGAAGCAGGAGACGAGTTGTGAAATCAGTTGTCAAAACACCGGGAAAACTATACATAGCAGGAGAATATGCGGTCGTCGAAGCAGGTTGTCCTGCGGTGATTATCGCGGTTGATCAGTTTGTAACGGTACGTATTGCCCATCATGAAAAGGAAGGAATTATTTTTTCCCCGGGTATTTCTGAGACACCCTTGAGCTGGACAAGGGAAAATATCCTGCCGCTTATTGCCGCTTCGGAGCCGTTCCGGTTCATTTTATCGGCGATCCGATATGCAGAGGCCTATCTTCTTCAAAAAAACCGGCAGCTGACTTATTATCATCTGGACATTCGCAGTGAACTGAACGGGGAAGACGGCAGGAAATACGGCCTCGGATCAAGTGCGGCGGTGACCGTGGGTACAGTTCAGGCACTGCTTCGTTTCTTCGGCGAGCCGGCCACGAAGCAGACCGTTTTTAAATTGGCCGCCATGGCGCATCTGGCGGTTCAGGGGAATGGTTCATGCGGGGACATTGCAGCCAGTGTATATGGCGGCTGGCTGGCCTATACCTCGTTTGATCATGAATGGCTGAAAGGGCAGAAGCGTTCAGGGAAGAGCTTGTCCGAAATCATCGCTGAGCCGTGGCCGGGACTGTCGGTTGAGCCGCTGACTTTACCGGCATCACTCAATCTGCTGGTCGGCTGGACGGGCCGTCCGGCGTCAACCCGCCGGCTTGTCTGCGATGTGGCGAAAGTGAAAAAGAGCAGGGCGGCGGATTATCAGGATTTTTTGTCCGCAAGTTCGGCATGCGTCAACCGAATGATTGCCGGGTTCAGAAAGCAGCGTCCGGACTGGATCCTTGAGGGAATCCGCAGAAACAGGCGTCTGCTGCATACCTTGTCCGGTCTGAGCGGCGGAACGATTGAAACAGAGCCGCTCCGCCGGCTTTGCGAGATCGCTGAAAGCTATCATGGTGCGGCCAAATCTTCCGGAGCAGGCGGCGGCGACTGCGGCATTGTCCTTTTCAGCCGGAACGTCGCTGCAGACAGCATCCGAAGAGAATGGGAAAAGGCCGGAATTGTGCCTCTGCCGCTTCAGGTATATCACGATCCGGAAGATCAGGAAGGAGGGACGGACGTGAAGGAATCACGTAAAGATGAGCATGTCCGGTTATTCCGGGAAAATGATAGTGTCAATCCGTCCAATGATTTTGATTCTGTCAAGTTCGTTCATCATTCCCTGCCGGGGCTGGACCTTGCGGATATTGATTTAGCCGCAAGGTTGCCGCTCGGCACATGGAAACTGCCGTTTTATATCAATGGAATGACCGGGGGCAGCGAGAAAACAAAGCGAATTAATGAGCAGCTGTCGCGTGCTGCTGCAGCGACCGGGGTAGCGATTGCGTCCGGTTCACAGAAAGCGGCGATTAAGAATCCGGAGCTGCGCGATACTTTTCAGGTGCTGCGGCGTGTGAATCCGGACGGGTTTATTTTTGCGAACATTGGCGCCGAACTGGACGTTGACGACGCCCGGCAGGCTGTCGATATGCTGGAAGCAGACGGTCTCCAGATTCATCTTAATGCCCCGCAGGAAATTGTCATGCCGGAAGGCGACCGGAATTTTTCGCACTGGCTGACTCATGTGGAACATATTGCCGCGGCTCTTGATCTGCCGATTGTTGTCAAGGAAGTCGGCTTCGGAATGAACCGCGATGTCATGCGCCGGCTGATCGACGCGGGAATTCGTTATATTGATGTCAGCGGCCGCGGCGGGACCAATTTTATCACGATTGAAAATATGCGCCGCGGGAAGCATGAATTCGATTATCTGAAAGACTGGGGTCAGTCTGCGGTTGTTTCTCTGCTCGAAGCACAGAAGTATCTTGGGTCAGCTACGCTTCTCGCATCGGGCGGTGTGCGCCATCCGCTCGACGTCCTTAAGGCGCTGTCGCTCGGGGCAGGTGCGGTCGGCGTATCCGGTACATTTCTCCGCGCTGTACTCGACGGCGGTGCGGATCAACTGATCGGAATCATTGAGAGCTGGAAACAGCAGCTCTCGCAGCTGATGCTGATGATGGGCGTCCGTAATCTGGAGCAGCTGCGCCGCCAGGATGTGATTCTGAGCGGGGAACCGTACCATTGGGCGAAGCTCAGAGACATTTCCGCTGAAAAGCTGGCGACGCGGTCATGGACGGAACACTAAAGTATGTATGAGACACCTTTTCAGGTGCCTTTTTCTGTCATCGAATTAATAACAGAAAGCGGTGCCGACAATAATCAGGAGAATGAACAGAACCACAAGCAGTGCAAAACCGGTATTGTGGCCGATGCCTCCGATTCCGCCGACATTTCCTCCGTCGCAGGGAGATCCCATGCAGAACACCTCCTCACCGATTGAATAATCCATTATATGCGTTCAGCAGCACGGCGGTCTGGGCGAACGTCCAGCAAATGATGAAGACCGAAAGACCGCGCCTGAAGACCGAAAAACCAATGATAAAGATCGATGACCCCGTTCAGGCAGTTTGCAGGACAGGGTTCCGGAGAACTGATAAAATAAATGTGAAGAAACGGAAAGAGGAGGCTGACCTTTCATGGCCGAAAAGCGCATATTGATGATTACGAAGCAGATCTGTCCCTATTGTGAACGTGCCAAAAGGGTCCTTAACGACGGTCTGGATGGTAAATATAATCATGAAATTGAAATGTTTGTCCGCGAAGATGATGAAAAACGGTTTAACGCGCTAAAAGAAAAATATCAGTTTCTGACCGTCCCTACATTTATCGACAAAAAGACGGGAAAATTACTGAGCGATTCGCATGAAGAGACGATCACATCATTTTTGAAGCAGGCCGTCGGCTACTGAATTTGTTTCGACGCTGCAGGCAGCTCTTTTTTAATCAAAGAGCTGCTTTTTTGCAGTTTTTCAGAATCCCTTCAGAAAAGTATGGTATCGTCATTTTCTGGAAGCTGAATCGTCCGGTGGGGCTTCCCATTTCATGATGAATTCGTTAGGATAGAAAAAGATCGTTCATTTTAATTCGGTGAAGGGGATTGTTGAATGAATACGCTGTCTTGGGTTATTAATCTGTTCCTGCATATTGATAAATTCCTGCTTCAGATTGTCAATCAGTACGGGGTCTGGACTTACGGAATATTGTTTGTCGTCGTTTTCATCGAAACAGGGCTGGTGATCTGCCCGTTTCTCCCCGGCGACTCACTCCTGTTCGCGGCCGGAGCGATTGCAGCGCACAGCGCCTCAGGCCTGAATCTATTTGCACTGATCCTGCTGATTCTGATTGCTGCGGTCCTAGGTGATACAGTGAATTACTGGATCGGGCGGGAAATTGGGGAGAGCCTGGAAAAGCATCATTTGTTTTCGCGGCTGATTAATGAGGAGAAGATGGACAAGGCACAGGCGTTTTTCAATAAATATGGCGGCTTTGCGGTATTTCTCGGCAGATTTATGCCGTTCATCCGTACCTTTATTCCATTTATCGCCGGCGGCAGCCGGATGCACTATCCCTACTTTTTTCTCTACAACGTCCTGGGCGGTGCCGCGTGGACGCTTCTCGGTCTTCTGGCCGGCTATTTCTTCGGGCAAATTCCGGTGATTAAAGCCCATTTCTCACTGATTATGATTCTGATCGTATTCATTTCGCTGATTCCGATCATTCTTGTCTGGCTAAAGAACATCTTTTCAAAGAAATCGCTCGATTAACAGCAACGGATGACACAGCCTCTCTGCATGAACCGGGGAGGTTTTTTGATGCAATACAATAAATTTCATCGGTCAGTTGCTTAATTGCACACTTGTTGCACTGGTGAAAAACAAGTGTTACGTTATTCATGGCTAAGCTTTTACAGGGCTTGTGAGGAGATCTTTAATATGGCTAAGAAGTCCAAGGTTGTAAAAGAACTGAAACGTGAGGCAATGGTCGCAAAGTATGCCGACCTGCGCAAGAAATTGAAGGCGGAAGGGAACATGGAAGCGATCAGGAGGCTGCCGCGGGATTCATCGCCGACCCGGCTGCATCATCGCTGCATGCTGACCGGCAGGCCGCGCGGCTATATGCGGAAATTTGAAATGTCGCGTATTGCCTTTCGCAACTATGCCCATAAGGGACAGATTCCCGGGGTACGTAAAGCAAGCTGGTAAGCATCAGGCATAGGTGAAAAAAAGATCTGCGGCGCAGCGGTAAACTGCTTCGCAGATCTTTTTTACTCATATTTATCTTAAGATCCGCTGTTAAGCACCGAAGAACCAGCGATAGAACAGTGCGGCACAAATACCGCCGACAAAAGGGGCAATACCGGGAACGATGATGCCGTACTGCCAGTCGTTGCTTGCTTTTCCTCCGGGAATTGGCAGGATGGCGTGGGCAATTCTTGGCCCCATATCCCGGGCAAGGTTCATGGCAAATCCGGTCGGACCGCCCATCCCCATGCCGATGCACCAGACAAGCAGACCGACGGCGATCGGTACGATACCCGGCGTATGGACTGACGAAATTGCCAGAATGGCCAGGATGAAAATAAATGTATCAATAAACTCGACGAAGAAATTACGCGGCAGATTTCGCACATTCGGGTTTGTTGAGAAAATGTTTCTGATTTTGACACGGTCGATGTCGACGGAAGCCTTAAACTGATCAGCATAGGCGATGTAGACGACAATGGCGCCGAAGACACCGCCGAGCACTTCGGCGACACTCAGCGGAATGACGTTTGACCAGGGCAGATTGCCGAGAACAGCCTGAGCAACCACCATTGCCGGATTGATATTCACATTACCGAAAATAAATAATGAGACCGTGATGCCGAATCCCCAGGTCGTAATCGAAAAAATGTGACCGGATCCCTGGTATTTGGATGTTTTTAACACTTCGCAGCAATGGACACCGACACCGAAGACGATCATCAGTGCGGTGCCCAGAAATTCTGCAACTAATTGATGCATTTTCTGAGTTTCCCCCTGAACAGTAAGTTTGACAGAAAAAGTATACAGGGCACTCCCGCCGGTGTCTTAGCCGTTATATAGGGGAATCTTAACCGAATTTATCTGAATTCGTTTACATCTTGTCCTTGATCTATAACTTTGTTAAACTTGCCGGCTGTTTTATTGCCCCATAGCCGGCTGTAACATTTCTGACATGGCATCCGCTGCCTGAATTTGTTAAACTGAAGCTCTGGAACGCAAAATTTGCAGATCTTGAGGAAGAGAAGGAGCCGACGCGGCATGCAGGATATCTGCTTCTATTTTATTTCGATTGCGCAGCTGTCCCGGAGGCTGAATGCATCACAGGTGAAATTATTGATTCCAATTCATGGTTCCGTCATGATTATCACGCCGGAAGGCAGAAAGTGTGTGGAAGAAACGCAGCTCTGTCTGCTGCCTTTTCAGCATACCTATCTGACTGACTCCTCAGTGTCTAACGAAAGTCTGGTCATCAATCTGCCGGTCGATTATGCAGATTTGTATCTTCATGACATGCCGGTGCAAAAAGAGGGTGCGGTGATCAAAATCAGCCCGAACCTATTGCCGGTCCGTGAACTGCTGATCCGCGAAGTCATTGAGGATCACCGTGAAGAAGCGGTCCTGCTGCTTCATTATCTGCTGCGGAAAACGGCGGTAAAACCCGACAGTTTGTCACTTCGGTTTATCCGTCAGCATTACACGGAAAAGATTGATATCCGCGCACTGGCTGAGATGGAACACTATACACCGTCTTACTATTGCGGCTGGTTTAAACGGAAGATGCAGATGACGCCGCTTGAGTATATTCACTTTTTGAGGATTCATCGTGCCAAGGAACTGCTCAGGGATTCGCATCTGAGCATGCTGACCATTTCGTACCAGCTGGGTTATGAGTATAACGCTTCTTTTACCAGGATGTTTAAAAGATATGAGAAGCAGTCGCCGTCGGAGTACAGGGCATCGTTACAGCAGTAAACCGCGCATACGTCCGTTCAGCAAGAAATATTCCGAGTGTGCTACACTTAATAAATAAGTACATCCTGGAAAGAACGACACGTATGGAGGCATCAGTTCATGATTACGACGAAGTTAACGGTGCGCTTTGCGGACTGCGACGGCATGGGACACGTCAATAATGCCGTTTACTACACCTATTTTGAAGAGGGAAAACGTGAAATTTTCCGGTGGTTCACGCCCAGCATGGACCTGAACGACTGGAAGGTCATTGTGGCGTCGACGCACTGTGATTATATTCATGAGATCAGTTATGACGAAACAATTACCGTTTACACCTGGATCGGGACTATTTCCCATTCCAGTTTCGATGTCGAGCATGCCATTGCCGACGCAAACGGGAACTGGCACGCACGCGGCCGGGTGACCCTGATTGGCTACAATTACCGGACCAAATCGGTTGTTCCGCTTTCAGAGAAGATGAAGGCGATCCTCAGACAGCATCAGGACGGTCCGGCAAATGCACCGGAACTTCGCCAGATCCGCGGGATTGATGTACCGGTTCGCTGAACTTCATTGAGCTTAACGATAAGTGAAAAACGAGTGCTTCGGAGCGGTTCAACTCCGGGCACTCGTTTTTTTCTGAATGCTGGTTCGTGTCGCCCGCTTACAGCACTGGGGACAGCAGGCGGGAGACGGATTCTTTAAACTTGATCAGGTTGGACCGATGCTCATAGTCTTCAATCGTCAGCTCCCGGGACAGGCGGATATCCTTTTTGAAAATATTGGCCAGTTCCCGTGCGGTTTGCTGATGGTAGATAAACGCGTTGACTTCAAAATTGAGACTGAAGCTGCGGAAATCCAGATTCGACGTACCGACCGATGCGATCCGGTCGTCGATGATGATCGTCTTGGCATGGAGAAATCCGTTGGTATAAAGGTATACGCGGGCACCGGCCTCCAGCAGCAGTCCGATATTGGAAAAAGTAGCCCAGTAGACAAATGGATGATCCGGCTTGTTCGGAATCATGATCCGGACATCGACATGGGAGAGCGATGCGATGGAGATGGCGTTCAGCAGGCTCTCGTCCGGGATCAGATAAGGGGTCTGGATGTAAATGTGTTTCTTAGCCGTGAGAATCATCTTGATAAAGCCGTTCTTGATTTGTTCCCATTTCTTGTCCGGTCCGCTGGATACAATCTGAATCCCGACTTCGCCATAGTACGTTTTCGGGTCGATCGTGTAATAATCCTGAAAAGGCACTTGTTCACCCGCAGCCTGATTCCAGTCAAGCAAGAAGCGCGACTGAATACTGTTGACCGCTTCACCGACGATCCGCAGATGTGTGTCCCGCCAGTAGCCGAATTTCTTATTGAGTCCGAGATATTCGTCACCGACATTGAAACCGCCCAGGTAGCCGGTGGTGCCGTCGATGATGACCAGCTTCCGGTGGTTCCGGTAATTGATGCGCAGATTGAGGAGCGGAAGGCGTCCGGGAAAGAAGGTCTGGAACTTGCCCCCGGCGGCGGTCAGCCGGCGAACCAGTTTCTTAGAAAGTTTGCGCGATCCCTCGTCATCAACCAGCAGACGGACGACGACGCCCTGCCTCGCCTTTGCGGCAAGTGCGTCAATAATTTCATTGCCGAGAAAATCGCTGCGGAAAATATAGTATTCGATGTGGATGTGATGCCGGGCCGACCGAATATCCTGAAGCAGCTGTCTGAATTTTTCCTCACCGTCCGTGTAGACGGTCAGCCGGTTATTCAGTGTCAGCGGCGCCTCATCATTATTGAGATTCATATAGATCAGACCGTGATATTCTTTCAGAATCGGCTGGGAGAACGGATATTCCTGATTCACGATCTCAAGCATCTGTTTGCCGACCATTTCCTTCGTCCGCTCATGGACGGCATGATCCCATTTGAAGATTTTCCGCCGGCTCAGATTCTGCCCGAAAATCAGATATAAAATAAAGCCGACAACCGGCATGAAGTTGAGAATCATCAGCCATGCCCATGTCGAACTAATGCTTTTCCGTTCAAGAAAAATAACTGTCGCGCCAAGAAAAATATTCGAAATAATGACAATGCCCAGCAAGACCGTAAGTATACTCATCTGTTCACATCCCCTCGTGAGCCAAACCCCGTTGTTCAAATTATACTGCTAAATCCCGGAAATCGACCAGCCGGCTGTGCTGAGGACGGCCGATAGGGGGAAGCCGCCTGTCTTTTCTTTGCTTAACCGAAGCGCAACAGGGTATAATAATTTAAGGAAGAGTGTCAGAGGAGAATCAGAAGTTCGGAAGGGCGGCGGCTATGTTTAATAAGCATTCAAAAGTGATTTTCTGGACGGTTGAAATGCTGGCCATCGCGCTGCTCATCTTCGTCCTGACGAAAATTTCCTTCATTTTTGAACCGGTCGTGACGCTGTTTACGACGCTTTTTTTTCCTGTCCTTGTCGCAGGATTTCTGTTCTTCCTGCTTAGTCCGTTTGTCGATTTTCTCGGTAAATTTAAGATTCCGAAAGTTCTCGGAATCTTGCTGACCTATATCCTGCTCACCGGGCTGATCGTTCTGCTCGTAACCTCCGTTGGGCCGCCGCTCGTCAGTCAGGTCAAGGCGCTTTTTGCCCAGCTGCCCGATTATATCGGTAACTGGCGCAGGAGTTTTGATCAGCTGGCTGCAACGCGCGGCTTCAAATGGCTGCTGCACCAGAATATTTATTCTATTGATAAAATCCAGCAGTCCCTGCTGTCGATGGTTAAATATTATACGAGCCACGCCGGATCCGGTCTGTCCACGTTCTTCGGTGTGGTCGTCAACGTCGCATTGACCGTTGTGACCGTACCGTTCATCCTTTTCTATATGCTGAAAGACGGCAACCGGCTGCCTCAGGCCGTCACCCGTTTTTTCCCGCATCAGTACCATCATGAAGTCAACACCATCCTGCTCGATCTGAGTACGACGCTGTCCTCCTACATTCACGGGCTGATCATTGTTGCGACTTTCGTCGGTGTCAACTCAAGTATCGGTTTCGCACTGATCGGGCTGCCTTACAGCCTGCTGCTCGGGCTGATCGTCGGCGTGACGAATATCATTCCTTATATGGGTCCGATTATCGGTACCGTACCGGCGCTGATTGTTGCGCTGATGGATTCACCGTTCAAAGCACTGCTTGTCCTTCTGGTCATTGTCATTGTGCAGCAGCTCGACGGCCATCTGATTTCGCCGCTTGTCATGGGCAAACGGATGAATACGCATCCGCTGACGATCATTGTTCTGCTTCTCGTATCCGGTAAGTGGCTCGGTCCGATCGGAATGATTCTGGCCGTGCCTTCGTACGCCATGATCAAGGCGATTGTGCTGCACATTGTCCGGCTGATCCGTCTGCGCCGGAAGAGTAAGGATGATACGCTTCTGAAACCATAGCCTTATGATGGGTCCCTGTTCACAATCTTTTGGGTCAGAGAGATAAACTGTTTCAAAGCCGGATTCTCATTTTTTTTAAGGTGCGCCATGGAAAGGACGGCCCGGAGCGGATGGCTGTCAATCTCGCGGTAAACAACCTCGAGGTTAAACAGCTTTTCCGCTGTAGCGGGAACCACACCGATTCCGATTCCGGCAGAGACCAGGCCGACGACCATCTGGTATTCGGTGGCTTCCTGGACAATTTTCGGCCGGAAACCGGCATCTTTGAAAAGGGACAGGAATTCATCATACAGACCGGGCCAGATTTCGCGGGAGACGACGATAAACGATTTGTTGCGCAGATCTTCAATAGAGATTTTCTTTTTCCTGGCGAGCGGATCGTTTTTGGACAGGGAAAGTGCGGCGAAGCCCTTCTTGACCGGAACACTTTCGATCAGCGTACTGCTGACCGGAGGATGGAGCAGGCCGAGGTCAATCCGGCCGCCGATCAGTGCGCTAACCTGCTGCGGCGTCGACAATTCATGCAGAATAACGGCAACATGCGGGAATTGACGCCGGTATTCGCGGATGAACTGGGGCAGAATATCGTAGGTAGCCGAACCGACAAATCCGATCACGAGCCGGCCGAATTCACCGCGCTGGGCTCGCTGCGCCGTTTCCACAGCCTGATCGAGCTGTGCAATCACTTGTCGTGCCTCAGGAAGAAAGAATTCGCCGGCTGTGGTCAGTTCTACATGACGTTTGTTTCGTTTGAAAAGGACCACACCCATCTCGTCTTCCAGCTGCTGAATCTGTTTGCTCAGCGGCGGCTGAGTCATCTGAAGCCGTTCGGCAGCCCGTCCGAAATGCAGTTCTTCCGCTACGGTAATGAAATAGATCAGGTGTCGCAATTCCATTATGAGATCTCCCCGAAACCATGATAGGTTCATTATATGGGTCAGCGCTGATGAATTCAAATAATATATTTTATGTATGACACAGTGCTCAATAATATATTTCACACTGAAACCCCCGCGTTGTAAACTATTCTTATCAACAGAACTGAATCACCAGATCATCCGGATGACTGGCCGGACGTTCGACTTCAGCATTTCATGTATCTCTGCTGAACGTCCTGCTAACGCTAAACTCAATCCTGTTTGCCAAACATTTATAGGGAGTGAAAAAGTGTGAGCCGTATTGAGAAAGATCCAAAGGAAAAAGTACTTTCAAGCGGTGCGGAACTCGTTGTCGATTGTCTGATCAAACAAGGTGTAAAATATATTTTCGGTATCCCGGGGGCCAAGATCGATGCCATCTATGATGTGCTGAAGGACCGCGGACCGGAACTGATTGTCTGCCGTCATGAGCAGAATGCTGCATTTATGGCTGCTGCTGTCGGCAGAATTACATGTAAACCGGGTGTTGTGCTCGTCACTTCCGGCCCGGGTGCTTCAAATCTGGCAACCGGATTATCCACGGCCAATGTGGAGAATGATCCGGTTGTCGCGCTGGCCGGTGCGGTGCCCCGCGCGGACAGATTGAAGCGGACCCATCAGTCGATGGATAACGCAGCCCTGTTCCAGCCGATCACCAAATTCAGCGCGGAAGTGGTCGATCCGAAGAACGTCCCTGAAGTCGTGACAAATGCATTTCGTGCCGCAGAGTCCACCGAAGCCGGTGCGGCCATCGTCAGTTTCCCCCAGGATGTGCTGACGACGAAGACAGAAGTCGGTGCACTCGGACCGCTGGAAAGCCCGGTTCTGGGAACCGCTTCCGAAGCTTCGATTGACCGAGCCGTTGACGCGCTGCAGCATGCGAAAATGCCGGTCATTCTGGCCGGGATGAGAGCCAATCGTTTTTCGGTGGTGAAAGCGGTACGCTCTTTATTGAAGAAACTGTCTTTTCCGGTTGTTGAAACATTTCAGGCTGCCGGGCTGATTCCACGCGATATGGAGGATCACTTCTTCGGCCGTGTGGGGCTGTTCCGCAACCAGCCGGGCGACCTGTTACTGGAGAAAGCGGATGTGATCCTGACGATCGGTTATGACGCCGTGGAGTACGATCCGAAGTTCTGGAACAAGAACGGGAAACGGCAAATCATCCATCTGGATGAAGTCCGTGCGGATATCGACCATTATTACCAGCCTTCGATTGAGCTGGTCGGTGATATTCCGGCAACCGTCGGCCGGATCAAGGAAAAACTCGGCGGGTTGAATCTCGATGCCGAGCATCTCAACTTTCTGGATGAGATGCGCCGGAAACTGGATTCACGCGATGAACCGCCGAAAGAGACAAAAGGAAATCGGGTTCATCCACTCAGTCTCATCCACACTTTGCGCAGCCTGATCAGCGACGATACCACAGTCACCTGTGACGTCGGATCTCATTATATCTGGATGGCACGCCATTTCCGTTCTTATGAACCGAAGACGCTGCTGTTCAGCAACGGCATGCAGACGCTTGGCGTTGCACTGCCATGGGCCATGGCGGCCAGCCTGATTCACAATCATGCGAAGACGATCTCAATGTCCGGTGACGGCGGGTTCCTCTTCTCTGCGATGGAACTTGAGACAGCGGTTCGCCTGAAACTGCCGATTGTGCATATTGTCTGGCGCGACGGTACTTACGATATGGTCGGCTTCCAGCAGAAACTGAAATATAACCGGACTTCCGGTGTTGATTTTGGCAGCATCGATGTTGTGAAATATGCCGAGGCTTTCGGCGCCAGGGGCATGCGGGTCAATCATCCGGATGAACTGGAATCTGTTCTGCGTGAGGCGCTGGCCGTCAAAGACGGACCGGTGATTATTGATGTACCCGTCGATTACAGTGATAACGTGGCTTTAGGAAAGACACTGATTCCGAACCAGCTGAACTGATGCGTTTTTGCAGTCGTCATCAAGTCTGTTAAAGAGTGAAAGGGAGTTTCAATTATGGCAAATGAAGCAAATGAGAAAGACACCGGCGCTGTTTTCCAGTTGTCGACAATGACCTCGCTTCTGGCCGGTGTTTACGACGGTGCGATGAATTTTGATGAGATCAAAGAGCACGGCGATTTCGGTATCGGCACGTTCGATCACCTGGACGGAGAAATGATCGGTTTTGACAACCAGTTTTATCAGCTGCGCGGTGATGGTACCGCGACGCCGCTGACCAACAAGAACCGGACGCCGTTTTGCTCACTCACCTATTTTCGCCCGCAGATGACAAAAACTTTTGACCGACCGATCGGCAAGGAAGATTTCGAGAAAGAACTGCATAAACTGGTACCGAGCGACAATCTCTTCTATGCATACCGGATCGACGGCGTCTTTAAGGAAGTCAGCACCCGGACCGTGGCATGGCAGGATAAACCGGTGCCGATGACCGAAGCCGTGAAAACGCAGCCGGTATTCCATTTTGAAAACCTTAAAGGGACGATCGTCGGTTTCTGGACACCGGTTTTTGCCCAGGGTATCGCGGTTGCCGGCTACCACTTCCATTTCATTGATGAGGAACGGACCGGTGGCGGGCACGTGCTCGATTATGTGCTCGACCACGGAACCCTCCAGATTGACCGGAAGACGCACCAGAGCCTTTATACTCCGGATACTGCGGCTTTTTTGAATGCCAATCTGTCGCGCGGCAATCTTGAAAAAGAGATCAAAGTCACAGAAGGCTAATCCCTCAATCTGGTTTTTTGAATGTAAAAACTGTCCTGTCGGCTGTTTCATGGCTGCGGGGCAGTTTTTTTGTGCGGTGGTCGTGAAGGTGCCCGCTTAGAAGGGCAGAGACAGCATGGTGAACAGTCCGATGGCAATCAACAGGATCGATGCGGCGACTTCTGAGACAGATCCCAGCTGGGTACGGATGCTTTTCAGACCCATCCATTGGCCGGCGGCAATGGACAGATAAGAAAGCAGTCCGATGAAGATCGATACTGAAAGCGGATCCATCCCGCCAACTCCGGCGCCGAATGCCGTGCCAAGCGCATTGAACGAAAGTGCAAAACTCAGCCAGACCACCTCTCCGGACGTGATCAGATTGTTATGATCACGATCCACAGTATCCGCTTCCGGAATGGTGGTTGATGACTTACGATGGTGTCTGATCGATTCTACAAATGAACCGATGCCGATCAGCAGGATCAGTGAACCGCCGCAAAGCCCGGCCAGACTTTCAGGTATGGTAAAGCCGATCAGTCTTCCGGCAATCAGCGCCGCCAGCGAAATCAGTGTGGCCGTCAGCGCGATCCAGACATTTGCGGAGCGGGTAATTCTTTTCCCCTGCACGCCGTAACTCAGCCCGACGGCGAGATTATCCAGACTTGATGCCATGCCGATTAAAATAACGACAATCCAGTGCACATGAACCATCCTCCCCTGTTTCGATTCGGTAAATCAACCGGTCGGGAGGTAGTTTATGCGGCGCCCGGCAGTTGGTGACTCACAGCCGGGGGAGGACCGGATTGTCTGCTCTGATGATTTTCAGGTATACTCAATCTGTCACTGGAAAAAAGATCTGCAGGAGGGCACGCATATGAATAATCACGACATTGACTACCGCATCGAAGGCCAGGAGATGCAGTTTGTTACCGTTGAGCTCGATCCTGGAGAAACCGTCATCGCTGAAGCGGGGAGCTTCATGATGATGGATGAAGGGATCGGCATGGAGACGCTTTTCGGCGACGGCAGCAGCAGCAGCGGAGGGCTGATGGACAAACTGTTTGGTGCCGGGAAACGGCTGCTGACCGGCGAGAGTCTGTTCATGACGGCATTCACGAATAATGGGTCCGGAAAGAAGCATGTATCGTTCGCTTCACCTTATCCCGGAAAAATCATTCCGCTTGATCTCAGTGCACTCGGCGGACAAATGATCTGTCAGAAAGATGCCTTTCTGTGCGCGGCAAAAGGGGTTTCAGTCGGCATTGCCTTTCAGAAAAAACTGAGTACCGGTTTCTTCGGCGGTGAAGGCTTCATCATGCAGAAACTGGAGGGGGACGGCCTTGCGTTTGTCCACGCCGGAGGGATGATCAAGGAAATCGATCTGGCAGCAGGCGAGACACTGAGAGTCGATACCGGCTGTCTCGTCGCGCTGACTCAGGAAACCGATTATGATATTGAATTCGTCAGAGGGGTAAAAACGGCACTGTTCGGCGGGGAAGGGCTGTTCTTCGCCACCCTGCGCGGACCGGGCAAAGTGCTTGTTCAGTCTCTGCCGTTCAGCCGCCTGGCGAGCCGCGTCTTCAGTGCGATGCCGGGCAACCCAGCCGGAAAGAGGCAGGACGAAGGCGGCATCGGCGGCCTGTTTGATCTGTTTGACGGCAGATAAGAAAAGAAGAGCCAAGACCGGATATACTTAAATGACCGTCCGGATCGTCTGGATTGATCCTGTCCCTCTGTAACCGTTAAAATGAACGTAGACAGAAAATTTGTTTTGGAGTTGTCACGTATGGAAAAAAACAATGCATCTCATGACCATTCGGACCGGAAGAGCTTTGCCCTGCTGTTCTGGCTGTTTCTTGCGAAGATCGGTCTGATCCTTCTGCTGGTCGTGCTCATCATCTGGCTGATTCAGTCCGTTCGCACGGCAAATCAGGGGAATAAAGCCGGTGTAACTTTCGGAAAAGTACTCGGCGCAGCCTATTCCTCAGACGGGAACCAGCTGCGGATCGGTACGGGCAAGGGCATCGCGGCCTATGAAAAGGGGCGCTGGAAAACGAAGACTGTTTCGCTGCCGGGGGCGGTTCAGCTCGTGCCGGTTGAGGGCGGCTTTTTTACACTGAATACGCATCAACGTGCAGTTTTGCGCACAGATAATAATAAGATCATCACCTCCGTCCGTTTGCCTGCCCAGCCACGCGCAGGCTTATTTACCGCTGCTTATGCGACACGTCATCTCTATTTCCTGAACGGAAAGCAGCTCTATTCCTCGGAAAACCTGGGAAAGTCATGGAACCGGACATTCCTGAAAGGGGTTCAGGGCGCGCCGCAGATGCTCGCCGCGGATCCGAAGAAGTCCGGCACTCTTGCGGTGGCAACGCATTCCGGGTTATATGTGACCGAGGATCAGGGCGTGCATTTTAAGGCGTTTCTGAGAGGCAAATCCGTCACGGCCGTGTCATTCGGGCCAGGCGGAAAAACCACATTGTTCGCCGGCCTCTATGGAAACCAGACGATGCTTTACTCGATTCTGCCTCAATATAATAAGGAAATTAATCTCGATCTGGATACAGTAAAGGGCGACCGGCTTGTCCAGATTGCCCGGAATCCGAAGTATCCGCAGACAACAACGGTGATTACGGCAAACGGCGATGCTTACCTGACGGAGAACGGCGGTCAGAACTGGACGATCATCGCGAAAAACGGACGCGGGCTGTCACAGAGGTAAAACCGGCAACTGGTTTCGGTGAAACAGGATCTATGGTAAACTGGTTAGAAAACAGCAGGAGATTCGGTGACATTTATGCTTAAAACCATTCTTTTTGACGTGGACGGCGTGTTCCTGAGTGAAGAGCGCTATTTCGATGCTTCGGCGCTCACCGTCCGGGAACTGCTGCTCAGCAACCATTACCTTGGTCTGGGACGTGATGCTTCCTTCCGGACCACGTACAGTGATCAGGAGATTGCCGAAATACGTAAGAACGTATTCCGTAATGATCGGGTTCTGAACTTTTTAAAATCACGAGGGATGAATGCCAACTGGGACATGATTTATATTACCTTTTCGGTGCAGCTGATCCATCTGGCAGCCCAGTTGCCGGAACCGTTGAAGGCGCAGGCGGCGGCACTTTTGCAGAAGCCGATCGACCGGGGGACACTGGATCAGCTGCGGGAATGGTTCCACAGTCATCCGGTGACGATTGATTTTGACATGATGCTGAAAGATTATTCGGGAACCAAGGCGACCCGTCAGGATCTGATTCTGTTTCTGAACGATCTTGCCGGTCATTACCTCGGTGTTCAGACCGCGCCATTTAAGCCGAAAAGCAAACTATGGCACATCGGCGAGCATGCATCGCAGGAGTGGTATATCGGTGATGACAACGTATTGCCGGCGACCGGCATTCCCTCTGTCCAGACCGGGAAAAAAGGGTTTATGAATGAAGAAGTGACGCTGGCCGATCCCGATACGATCCGGGCGATGTTCCGGATGCTGAGGGAAAAAGGCGTTCAGATCGGTATTGCTACGGGCCGGCCGCATCTGGAGACGTACCGGCCGTTCGGTTATCTTCACTGGCTGGAACTTCTGGATGAAAACCACATGGCGACGGCAGATGACGTTCTTACTGCAGAAAAGAAGTTTGATGCAGCGCCGCTGGCCAAGCCGCATCCGTTTACATACCTGCTGTCTTATTATGGAAAAGACAGCGATGTGCGGAAACTGACTTCCAGAAAGCCGGAGCCTCTTCCGGATGGGGAAGAGACACTGATCGTCGGCGATTCACTGGCCGATCTGCTCTGCGCCCGTCAGATCGGCTGCCGGTTTGCCGGTGTTCTGACAGGGCTTTCCAGCAAAAAGGCACGTGCGGAACTGGAGGCACACCATGCCGATTTTATTCTGGATTCTGTTGCAGATATTCCGGAACTCGCCAAAAAACTGATCCTGGAATCGTGACATTTAATTCGAAGCGCATTTTTCAACCTTACAGAATACAAAAAGGCACCGCAATGTGCGGTGCCTTAGTCATCCCTGTAAAGGATTCAGTTCTGTTCTTCAGGGACATCGATTTCGGCAAACTGAATATCCTTGAGATTGGTTATGGATAAGACTTCCTGCCGAATATCGCGGGGAACAGGTTTATCGACCGTGAGGATCATGACGGCCTGTCCGCCGACGGCACGGCGGCCAACGTACATGCTGCCGATATTAATGTTGCTCTTTCCAAGGATGGAACCGACCTTGCCGATGACACCCGGAACGTCGAGGTGACTGATATAGAGCAAATATTTTTCCGGTTCCATATCGAGCCGGTAACCGTTCATAGAGACGATCCGTCCGCCGAATCCCGGCAGATAGGTGCAGGCAATAGTCGCCGTATCGTCACCGTTTACGATTTCGAGTTCGATGAAATTTGTGAATCCTTTATGTGCTGCATTTTTCTGAACGCTGTAGGCAAGACCGTGTGCCTTCAGTACCTGCATGACATTCACGATGTTAATCGCCGAATCCAGATAGTAGGAGAGCAGAGCCTTAATCATCTGCCGCGTCAGCAGTCCGGTATCCTCCAGGAAGAGTTCGCCGTAATAGTTGATCTTGATCTTCTCAGGGGCTTTCTGGAAAACCTGCATCAGAAGTTCGGCCATCTGTTCACTGAGCGTGAGATAAGGCTGAATCTTCTGCTGGACACTGGCGGAGATATGCGGCAGATTCAGGGCATGCTGCACACTGCCGGTTTCAAAGATTCCGACGATTTCTTCACTGACCGACTGGGCAACTTTTACCTGCGCCTCGGCTGTAGAAGCGCCCAGATGCGGTGTGACGATGATCTTCGGGTTCTGCGTGAGTCCGGGATTTTCCGGCGGCTCGTGAACGAATACGTCAAGTGCCGCACCGGCAACGTGGCCGCTGTTCACAGCGTCGACCAGTGCCTCTTCGTCGATAATGCCGCCGCGCGCGCAGTTAACGAGCCGGACACCGCGCTTCGTTTTTGCCAGAAAATCTGCGTCGATCAATCCGCGTGTTTCGGCCGTGAGCGGGGTATGTACCGTAATGAAATCCGCCTGCTCGGCAATTGTTTCCAGGCTTGCTTTAATAATCCCCATCTTTCTTGCCCGGTCATCCGTCAGAAAGGGGTCGTAGCCTAATATATTCATCCGGAATCCTTTGGCGCGCTTTGCAACCTCACTGCCGATCCGGCCCATGCCGACGATGCCGAGTGTTTTCTGATACAGTTCCACGCCTTTAAAGAGCTTCCTGTCCCAGTGTCCGGAAGTCAGCGACTGATAGGCCTGGGGGATATTGCGGGCCAGCGCCAGCATCATTGCCATCGTATGTTCCGTGGCGGCGATTGTATTTCCTGCCGGGGCATTGATCACGATCACGCCCTTTTCCGTAGCTGCTTCAATGTCGATATTGTCGACGCCGACACCGGCGCGGGCAATGACTTTCAGATGAGCGGCCGCTTCAATGACTTCCCGGGTTACCTGTGTCCGGCTGCGGACGATCAGTGCCTCATAGTCTTTAATCTCATCGATGAGTTCCGCCGGCGAGAGTCCGGTTTTCTGTACCACGTCAAAATTGGGATTACCGATCAGTGCGTGAAGACCCGTTTCGCTGATCGCGTCGGTAACGATGACCTTATGCATTTTTCATCCAGACCTCCTCAGCTTTTTTTACGGCGGCACCCAGCCGCGGTTCTGCTCCGAATTTTGCGAGTGTCAGTTCCAGAGCAGTCAGTACTTTAAGCACATCGAACGGCGTGCAGTAGCCCATATGGCCAATGCGGAAAATCTTTCCCTTGAGCTTCTTCTGGCCGCCGGCGATGGTGATTGAGAAGTCTTTCTTGAGCGCCTTCTGAATGTCCGGTGCTGCGATCTGTTCCGGTTTCACTGCGGTGACCGTAGGAGAGGCATCCGCTTCACTGGTCAGGAGGGGGAGGCCGAGTTCGCGGATCCCGGCGCGGATCATGTCTCTGAGCAGACGGTGGCGACGGATCACATTCTCCCAGCCTTCTTCTTCAATCATCGTGCAGACTTCACGGGCGCCGGCCAGCAGAGAGACGGCCGGTGTAAACGGCGTCGACTTCTGTTTTTCGAAGGAGGCCGCATAGCGGTTCAGGTCGAGATAAAAGCGCGGTGCCGTACATTCCTGAATGGCACGAAGCCCGCGGTCGCTGAAGGCCACGAAGGCGAGTCCCGGGGGAAGCATCAGTGCTTTCTGCGAACTGGTGACGAGCAGATCAATCCGATCGGCGGCCATGTCGACCGGGACAGCACCGATGCAGCTGACACCGTCGACAATAAACAGGGCATCTGTCCTGCAGCCGACAACTTCGCCGAGTTCGTGGATCGGATTCAGCACACCTGTAGAGGTTTCGTTAAACGTCGCAAACACTGCTTTTATTTGAGTGCCGGCCAGTCCGTCAAGAAATGTTTCGAGCTGATCCGGCGCGCAGGCTTTGCCCCATTCGATGTTCAGACGATGGACATGCACGCCGTACTTCTCAGCAATCGATGCCAGCCGGTCACCGAAAGATCCGGCAACGATGACAACGGCTTCGTCACCTTCAGAAACGGTGTTGACGACAGCAGCTTCCAGCGCTGAAGTGCCGCTGCTGGTCAGTGCGAGCACAGGATGGGTTGTTCCGAAAACCGGTTTGAGCCGGTTCGCTACATCTTCGAACAAAGCGGAAAAGTCCGGGCTGCGATGACCGATCATCGGCTGCGCCATTGCCGCATTGACACGATTTGGAATCGGTGTCGGCCCCGGAGTAAACAAATACGTCTGATCTAGAAACATGTCTCTGTCATCCCTTCTGTTGTTTGCCTGATCTGCCGGAGGATTTATCCCCCGGCAAGACTGAAAGACATAATAAAAACGCCCCTTGCAGCAGAACAGATCTGCTGCAAGGGGCGTGGATATCGCTGTGCCACCCTTATTCACCGGTCCATGAATCGGACCGGCCTTCATTTTTCGATAACGGCTGACGCCGAACCGGCCTACTTGACGTCTTTCAGCCGGTCTGTTCCGAAGTGCTGAAGCCCGGGGAAGCAATACCAGCTCACACCTTCCGCCGGCTCTCTGCAGCTTGTTTCCCGGAACTCCCTGTCTCCATCATGACAATTTTTTGTGATCATTGGTTTGTGAGTACATAATACCAACTGTCCTGACATTTGTAAAGAATAATATTTTGATATTTTCTGAAAGTCTTGAAAAAAGAGCATTCCGGCTGCTCAAATACTGGGCTCCGCCGGTGCCTCGGAAAAGATGCGGCCGAGGAGACGCAGCAGCACCGTCATATCGTCTTTTTTCCCTAAAGTCACGCGGATTCCGGTTTCGAACGGGTTGATCAGGAAACCGTTCTTTTTACATGTCTCGGCGACCTCTTCAGGACGATCTGTCTTGATAAAAATAAAGTTAGCCTGAGTCGGGTAATAGGGGATCTTCTTCTCATCCAGAAATTCCGAGACCATATCGCGGACTTCACGGTTTTTGCGGACACATGTGTCTTTAAACGCCTGATCCTGAAGCGCCGCAAAAGCGGCAATCTGACTAAGCCGGGGATTATTGAAAGGCGGCCTTACTTTATCAATTTCATCAATAATCCGGCGGCTGCTCAGCGCATAACCGATTCTGAAAGACGCCAGACCATAGGATTTGGAAAAAGTCCGGAGCACGACCAGATTCGGGTGCGCCGCCATCAGTTCCGTCGAACGCGGGAAATCATCAGCGGTGACGAAATCAATATAGGCTTCATCCAGTACGACAACCACGTCATTCGGGACCTGATCCAGGAAATCGGCCAGTTCGCGGTGCGTGAGGTATGTTCCCGTGGGATTATTCGGATTGCACACCCAGACCACTCGCGTCGTTTCATCGATGGCAGCCAGCATTGCCTTTAAGTCATGACGTCCGGATGCATCTACCGGAATTTTCCGTGTCGCTGCCCCTTCGATCTGTGCATGACAATAGTATTCATAGAATGTCGGCCAGGCCATGACCATTGAATCACCGGATGCCAGGAAAGCCCGGCTGATCAGAACGATGATCTCATCCAGCCCGAGCCCGAACAGAAACTGGTCTTCAGGCACGCCGAGTCTTTGGGACAGATCGCTGCGCAAGGCCGAATCCCGGCAATCCGGATAAAGTTCCGGCAGCAGCGTGTCATTCAGAATTGCCTTACGGACTTCCGGTGAAGCGCCGTACACATTTTCATTGGAATCCAGTTTCACAAGTCGGCGGAGACCATATGCTTTCCGGATTTCTTCCGGAGAAGGGCCGGGCTGATAGGCTTTGAGATCTGCTAAATTCTTTTTGAACACAGGGAAACACTCCTTTAATTCAAATGTCGGTCTACAGGATTGGATGGATTGCTTAAACACGCCTTGTGCGATCGTTCGGGTATCTTTTTTTCAGTCTATGTACGTAAGGGTTGAACGGTATTCTGTCCGTCCGATATGGATAAGCCGGTGCTTCCTGAACGAAGAGATCCTTGCGGATGCAAGGATCTCTTTACACCGGTGCCTGCCGGACGGGATCCATCTACCGAACCGGCTGAAAGCCTGCACGTCACACCGAATAGGATTCAATTACCGGAAAGCCGGCTGAACCGGCAGCATCAGACGATGGTCACTTTAGGCAAGCAATCTGATTCTGATGTAAATAAATCTGACTTTATTTAAACATGATTGTCCTTTAATGTAAAGACGGCTAACATGATTTATGTAAACCATCATCAAAAGATGTGCCTGCCGGCATGTTCCGGATCAGGTGCAATTAACCTTTCAGGCATCGAAGCTGCAGATCACCGGACAGCCCGAAAAAGGGCGAGAATCGTCGAAATAGATAATTTTTCTTTGTCACGAGGAAACGGTTACAGAAAATTATTTTCAAATGTAAGCGTTTGATGTACAATGAAGCTGTACGAATAGAGGAGGGGAAAGTCCTATGACAGAACGTCAATGTATGATCCGCATCGAGTCTGCGTATCCGCATCTGAGTGACAAAGAAAGAAAAATAGCCGATTATATCCTGAATCATCCGGAAGAGACGATCCACAGCAGTATTAATCAGGTTTCGGCACGGATCAATGTTGCTGATGCTACCGTCTTTCGCTTTTGCCGGCGGCTGGAGTTCAAGGGATTTCAGGAAATGAAAATTGTGCTGGCTGCAGATATTGCAAAAAATCGCCAGATGGAGCAGGAGAAGAGCAAATATCAGGATGATGAGACGATGAACCTGGCGGAGCGGGTCTTCCAGGACAACATCCGTACATTGGAAAATACCTTTCAGATCCTGAGCAGCAGCGCGTTCAATAAAGCAGTTGATCTGCTCAGTACGGCGGAACGTGTTGCCTTCTTCGGAAGCAGTGGTTCCGTCACCATCGCCCAGGAAGCACACCGTAAGTTTGTCCGGGCAGGGATTATGACCTACGCCCCGAGCGACGGTGAATTTCAGATGTTATCCGCGTCTCAGCTCTCGGCAAAAGATGCCGCTGTATTCATTTCTTATTCGGCCAGCGACAAACATCTGCTTCAGGTCGCCCGTGCCGCCGAAGCAGCAGGCTGCCCGACCATCGGGTTGACCGGATTTATGAAATCGACGCTGGGGGACATGATGGATGTCTCGCTTCATACGGTATCGGTTCCGACGGATTTCCGGTCCGAGTCCTATGTCGCCAGGGCGGCGCAGATGACACTGATTGATGCGCTCTATGCCAATGTCATCAGCAGAAAGCATGCAGCCGGACATGAAGCGCTGACGCAGCATTTAATGGCACAGAACTGAATTTTGCATACAACAAATTGAAAACGATTACAAATCAATTGGCTGCCGGCATCAGCGTGAATGAAGAAACAGGAAGAGAATGTAAAGTGATCCAAGTAATACGGCAAAAAAACAAATCAGTCCCCAGCCAATTTTCACTCTCATAGAAAAAGCCCCCTCATTTGTTTCAGTATGGACAAACAAGGGAGCTTTTATGTATTCGTGGATTAGTGATTTGCCGGATGCTGTTCGTGGGTGAACAATGTCACACGCACGCCTTCGGAAACAGGCGACAGCACCACGCATTCATAGTCGGGAAAAGCATCGGCAAGCCGTTCTCTGATCAGCGCGCTTTTGCTTCGGGAAGCCAGCGACATGACGGTCGGTCCGGCACCGCTGAGGAAAGTACCATAGCCGCCCGATTCATGAGTGATCCGGATGATCTGCGGCATCTCAGGAATCAGTGCTTTCCTGAAAGGCTGATGAAAGCGATCCGATTCCATCATTTTACCGGCCAGTTCGCCATTATGGCTCAGCAAGGCACAGATCAGCACATTGGCGACGCTGCTGCCTTCAATCGCCGACCGGAAAGACAGCGAGGTCGGCAGCACGCTGCGGGCTTCACTGGTTTTCAGATTATAATTGGGGATCACCGTTACAAAATCAAAATCCGGTGCAGGCAGGCGGACACTGTTCACTTCTTCGGTCGACTGGCTGGAAACAACCAGGCCTCCGTAGAGTGACGGGGTCACATTATCCGGATGGCCTTCGGCTTTACAGGCCAGCCATGCTTTTTCATCCTCACCGAGCTGAAGGCCGAGCGCATAATCGGCCAGTTCGATGCCGGCAACAATGGCTGCACCGCTGCTGCCGAGGCCGCGGGCCAGCGGAATAGCGCTGCGTACATCGACAGAATAGCAGGGAAGCTCAGTCTGGTGCGCATCGGCGACCTGTTTTGCCGTCTGATAAATGAGATTTTCTTCGATCGGAGGACAAAAATCAGGCTGGTCCAGATAAGTAAACGCCCACTTATCTGAATGCACTGCATTGAGCGTGAGAAACCGGTTCACAGCCATTCCGATCGAGTCGAAACCCGGTCCGAGATTGGCCGTGCTGCCTGGAACTTTGATTTGAAAAGCGGCCGGGTAAGTCATTTTGTCACCTGCTGAAGATGATCGACAACTGCTGTTTTCTCCGCTCCGATGACCTCTGGTTTAATGGCGAGTGTATCCATTGCCGTAGCCGGATCCTTAAGTCCGTTTCCTGTCAGGATACAGACGATTTTTGATCCTTTTTTGATTTTTCCGGCATGAATATGCTTGATCAGGCCGGCGATCGATGCACAGGAGGCCGGTTCGGCAAAGACGCCTTCGGTAGAGGCGATCAGTTTATAAGCGGCGAGAATTTCATCGTCCGTGACATAATCGATTTCACCGCCGGACTCTTTTTCCGCAGCCACAGCCAGTTTCCAGCTGGCCGGGTTGCCGATCCGGATCGCTGTAGCAATGGTCTCCGGGTTTTTGATGACTTTATTTTTAGCAATGGCTGCGGCACCCTCTGCTTCAAAACCGTGGATTTCAGGCGGAGCGACCTGCTGGTTGTCCCGCAGTTCCTTGAAGCCCATCCAGTAGGCGGAGATGTTCCCGGCATTGCCGACCGGAATGCAAAGTACATCCGGAGCAACGCCGCCAAGCTGGTCGACAATTTCGTAAGCTCCTGTCTTCTGACCCTGAAGCCGGTAAGGATTGATCGAGTTGACGATGGTGTAGTCAGAGTGGGCACCGGTGTAGCGAACAATGTCGAGTGCCTGATCAAAGTTTCCGTTGACTTCGAAAATCCGGGCTCCGTACATTACCGACTGAGCGAGTTTTCCAAGCGCAATCTTACCTTTCGGGATGACAATGATGCAGTCGAGACCGGCCCGGGCACTGTACGCAGCCGCTGAAGCCGATGTGTTTCCGGTTGATGCACAGATGACGCCCTTACTGCCGCTTTCCATTGCTTTTGCGACAGCGAGGAACATGCCGCGATCCTTAAAACTTCCGGTCGGATTCAGGCCTTCAAATTTCACGCGAATGTCACAGCCCATTTTGGCGGACAGTTTATCCAGAGGGATCAGCGGTGTATTTCCTTCCATTAGAGTCAGCCGTGGGGTTTTCTCCGTTACCGGCAACACATCGTGATACTTTTCCATTAGACCTTTCCAAGCCATTTGTTTTTATCCCCTTTCGACCCTGAAATACTTGGCATTCAGGACAACGTCGAGTTTCTTCATGATATCAAAAGATTTTTCAAACTGAATCTTATTGGTGAGGTGAGTCACGATCGACACTTCGGCAGCATTCTGACCGACCATCGGCTCCTGATACAGCTTTTCCAGGCTGATGCCCTGGTTTTTAAACAAGTCCGTCAGCCTGGAAAAAGAGCCGGGCTGATCCATGATGTGGAGCCGGACAAAGAACTGACTTTCAACGAGGTTGTCTTTTCTGGCATGCATTTCCCGTTTCGGCAGGAAGATGTGCGTGCCGGTGATCCCCAGCTTCATGTCGTGAATCACCAGAAGCAGGTCGGACACGACGGACACGGCGGTAGGACCTTCACCGGCGCCCGGACCGTAATACATTGTCTCGCCGAGTGTCGATCCGTAAACATAGATTGCGTTGTTTTCATTTTCAACGGAGGCCAGCGGATGCGCATTCGGGAGCAGGGTCGGCTCGACACGGACATCAATGGTTCCGTTATTGACTTCGGAGATGCCGACAAGTTTGATGGTATAACCCAGCTTCTGGGCGTAGGCGATGTCTTCTTTTGTGACATCCGTGATCCCGGTAATCCTGACATCATCCAGTTTAACGGGAATGGAGTAGGCAAGATGGCTTAAAATAACCATTTTCCTGGCCGCGTCGAGCCCGTCGACGTCCGAGGTCGGGTCGGCTTCCGCAAAACCCAGTGCCTGCGCCGAAGCAAGTGCTTTCTCGTAAGACAGGCCGTCATGGCTCATTTTACTCAAAATGTAGTTGGTGGTTCCGTTGACGATGCCGATCATTTTCTGAATACGGTCGGCCGCCAGACTGTCCGTCAATGTTCTCAGAATTGGAATTCCGCCGGCAACGCTTGCCTCATAGCAAAGATCGCATTTGTTCTTCCGCGCTTCAAGGAGCAGTTCATCACCATAGGAGGCCATCAGATCTTTGTTCGCGGTAATCACATTTTTCTTATTTTTCAATGCACGGAGAATATAGCGGTAAGCCTGATCGATACCTCCGACCAATTCGATGATGACATCGATTTCCGGGTCATCCAGGATATCTGAACTGTTGGTCGTCAGTTTCCGGTTGTCGATCAGAACTTTTCGCGGCCGGTTCTTATTACGGACGAGTACTTTTTTCAGCTGAATCGTGCAGCCGGTCCGTGATTCCAGTCGTTCCCTCTCCACGGTCAGCAGCCGCACGACACCTGTGCCGACGGTGCCGAATCCAAGCAGACCAATGCACACCTTTGCCAAAGCCATCATTTCACTCCCTGTCAGAAAAATCAGCCGATCAATCGCCGGGACAAGGAATGCTCCCGGCGATTGATCGGCAGCAATCCCTTTTTTTAGTTCCTGGTCCGTACAAAATGACGTATCTCTATATGTATCTAGCATTATAACCCGAACACTGGATGACAACAAGGCTGTTAAAGTTCAGAAACCGGCGAAAATTCTGCGACATGCATTCACGCATCACTGAAAAGCAAAATATTTCGTCATCTGCCGGATTCGGGATCGTCATGCTGCGCACAAAAAAACCGGCTGACAGAAGAGCCGGGTTAGTGTTTATTGTTTTGATTTTTATCTGCAGCGTGCACGGCACGGATCACCCGTTCGGCATGAGCGGCCGCTTTCTGCTGCAGATCCGGGCGGGTATTCAGCGCGGCCGGATTAAAACGCGCAACCGCCGGCGGAGCATTGCCGGCCATCTGGCGGAGCTTGTCGAGTAAGATCCCGAACAGCACATCATCCTGATCGGGAACGGCGGCCGGCTGAGTCTTCCGGTCCGTGTGCCATTTGTTATCCAGTTCGAGAATCCGATAGATGACGACCGCGCAGACATGGGCGCAGGGCATTCTTCCCCCGCAGCTGCAGGAGCAGTTAAGGTCGGCTGACGGATCAGGAAGGTGCAGTGCGGCGTTGGCCGGATCGCCGGCAGCACGCCAGCTCACCTCAGCATCGAAAAAGATATTCTGCATGTCTTCGACGCTGGCATGAACCGCTGCAGCGGAGAAGTGGTAATCCCAGACACGATTGTTGCGACATAAAAATACGGCGCGTTCAAAGGTCGGCCGGCTCACTGACTGAGAAAACCGGATCAGCCAGTCGCTCAGTTCAGGATGACGGATACGGATTGGTGCCATCTCAGACGACTCCCTTCCGAAGTTTTATCAGGTTAAAGAGTTCCGAATCACTCAATTCGGTCAGCCAGGCATCACCGCTGCCGAGAATCTGCCGCTGCAGATTCTTTTTCCGGTCAATCAAAAGATCGATCCGTTCCTCCAGAGTTCCCTCACAAATCAGTTTGTAGACGTGGACATTTCGTTCCTGCCCGATCCGGTAAGCCCGGTCGGTGGCCTGTTCTTCGACAGCCGGATTCCACCAGCGATCATAATGAAAGACATAACCTGCGGCCGTCAGGTTGATCCCCAGCCCTCCTGCTTTGAGTGACAGGATGAACAATGTTTTCCGGTGCGTCTCCGACTGAAAACGCTGAATCAGTGCGGACCGCTGTTCGGCGTTCAGCCCGCCGTAAAGAAAGAAAACATCTGCATCCGGATAACGCTTCCGTGTCTCGCGCATCAGGAGCTTGCCCATTTTGACATATTGTGTAAACACGAGCACTTTTTCCTGATGTTTGAAGAGCGGATCAAGCAAACTGAAAAACAGCTCCAGCTTTCCGGATTTTTTATCTTCACCCGCTTCACCGGCAAGCAATGCGGGATGGTCGCAGATCTGTTTCAATTTTGTCAGCGCCGAGAGAATCAGCCCTTTTCTCCGTATTCCCGAAGAGGCAGTCACGCTGCGTGCGAGCCGGTCGACCACGTTCTGGTAGAGCGATGCCTGATCTTTACTCAGGAAACAGGATTTCTTTGCTTCAAACTTGTCCGGCAGATCGCGGATGATCCGCTTATCCGTTTTTTCTCTGCGCAGGAGAAACGGCTGGATCATCCGTGTCAGCTCGTTCATTTTCACCCGATTGTCTTTTTTTTCAACCGGACGGACATACTGCCGGCGGAAGTGATCGAGTGACCCAAGATAGCCGGGATTCAGGAAATCCATGATCGACCATAGTTCTTCCAGGTGGTTCTCAATGGGTGTGCCGGTCAGGACGAGCCGATGGGCACAATGGATTTTTCTCAGTGCCCGGGTCTTCTGAGCCCGCGGATTCTTGATGGCCTGCGCTTCGTCAAGAATGACACTTTTCCAGTACACCGGATTCAGAAATTCAGACTCTTTGGTATACAGGGCGTAGCTGGTGATCATGACGTCACATTCGCCGAGCCGGTGAATCAGTTCTTCTCCGCGGAGCCGGGAAGATCCGTGATGAATATACAGCCTGAGTTCCGGTGAGAAGGTGCCGCATTCATGTTTCCAGTTGGCGACAAGTGAGGTCGGACAAATGACCAGTGCCGGCCCGACGATGCCGCCTTTCGGCATCCCTGCAAGGGGCAGATTCCGGCAATAGTCCAGATAAGCGATGGCCTGGACCGTTTTCCCCAGCCCCATATCGTCGGCGAGACAGCCGCCGACACGCTGACGACGAAGATTGACCAGCCAGGTGAATCCCTTCTTTTGATAGGGGCGCAGTTTTCCGATAAATTCAGCCGGGACGGCGATCGATTTTGCCGGCTTACGGATGATTCGATTTATATAATTCTCCAGATCCGGCGTTAACTGAATGCGAATCCGGGGATCTCTTTTTCTACGGTTGAGGGTATCCAGGCGAAGAGCACCGGCGACATCCGCTTTCCCATGGAAAAGGTGCAGTGTATCGTCCATTTCCGTATAAGCCCGGACCATCTGGCTGATCGGCAGGTGAATCCACCGGTTGCCGCGCCGGATGAATGACTGATTTTTTTGGACGAGTTGTCGAAATTCCTCCGCGGTAAGGTTGATTTCTCCGACCGAGATCCGCCAGTTATAGTGAATCAGGGCGTTCAGTGTGAACAGAGACTTTCCGTCGGGTTTGTCGGGTTCCAGCTCGAGACTGACCGATACCGGCGACGCTTCCTCATCAATTTTCAGGTCGTTGGCGAAAACAAGGTCAATTCCGGCGGACGCCAATGGCTCACGACTGGCAAGCAATTGTGAAAATTGGTCGGTGGACAGCAGCCGCTGCGGTTTCTGATCCAGCAGATCCAAAATGAGATCCGGGACCGAACCGTTTAGCTGATGGATCTTTTTATCCAGCCAGATCCGGCTTTCAATCGGCGACCGGACAATAAAATCGTGCAGCGGCCGCTTCTGCTTTGTCCTGTTCTGCTCGCCGGCGACGACTGTTTCACACTCCCAGACGGCGTCCTCTGAAAAAGGATCATCTTCGTCGGATGGGTTCAGGAGCACCTGAACACGATCCGGGGAGAAATGATCGGTGAGCCATGCCCGCCGGTCGTCCAGCAGCGCTCTGGTCCAGGCGGGGTACTTGCCGCCGGCGGCAGGGTGTACCCATGCCGTCAGTTCTGTTTCCAGCGCGTTGGCTTTTTTCACAGATTCCGGGTCGCTTACGATCAGCCAGGGTGATCCGTAATACGCAAACGGCAGCCGTTCACGCAATACGGCCTCAGTTTCTTCCTTTGAAAATGAAAGATTTTTTTCCAAAATAGTATCGGGAACCGCCGGAGCTCCGCCGCGGACCAGTTCACCGGTCCAGAAGATGATCAGCAGATAGAGCCATTGGCTTGTCTTTTCGTCCTGCAGCGCATCTAATGTAAATGCCAGGTGCGGCAGTGAATTCAGCCATCCGGCAAACAAGCCGCTTTCTATAAGAAAATGCGCTTCGGGCATCCACTGGCAGAAATAAAGGACATCATGATGATGATCGTCAAGATGATAAAAATAGGGATAGAAATGTCCGCCCTCCAGCAGTACTTCAAGTGCAGATGCGATCCGTTTGAGCCACTGAAAAGTCCGTCCGGGACGGATATCGCTCTCACCGCATTCGCCGTTCTGTTCCTGAATCAGATGAAAGACACTTTGCATGGTCATGAGCCGGCCGGATACGAAAAGATCGTTCGACTCGCCGGTCAATTTTACACCTACTGGCAAAACTGAATCATCGGCTTCACCGGCCGGACGCTCCTGCGGTTTGTTGCTGCTGTCCGGGAAGGGAAGTGCTGACCCGGCTTCATCCGTCAGCCAGATGAAGAAGTTCCATCCGTTTTCCATGTGCGGTAAAAATGTAATTTGCAGATAACGCACCATTAATGAGACGCTTCCCTTCACGCTGGACAATCCTTTTTTGCTTCGTTCATGACGCAGAAAAACGGAATGACTGCGCCAAAACGCCATCCTTTAATTGTAGCATACCGCCGGTTACAATGGTATCAATCCTTGCAGAGACGGAAGTCTGTTCTGAGACCGGCTGAGGGAAAATTAATCGGACTATTTCCCCTCTCAACCCTTACACTGTAATCGTTTTCCTGATATGATAAAAGCTGAAGTTACAGATTCACAGAAACAAAACAGCCGTCCGCGACCGCATTGTTTCGAAAGACAGCAGGGGGGCAAAACATTATGCGTCAAAGGACCTGGCTTTTCATTGATTCCGGTTGTCACACGCCGTCCTATAATATGGCGCTGGACGAGTATCTCCTTGACCGGGAAGCTTCCGGCAGCAGGCGGCCGATCCTGCGCTTTTATCAGTGGGATCCTCCTGGACTGTCCATCGGCTATTTCCAGAAAACCCGCGGCCGGATCAGCCGTGAGGGGCTGAAAAAGCGTGGGGTCCGTCTGGTCCGGAGGCTGACCGGAGGACTCGCTGTACTTCATGATCATGAACTGACCTACAGTGTTATTCTTCCGGAAGACTACCCCGACATGCCGACATCCGTAGTCGGTGCTTACCGCGTGCTGTCGGCAGGACTGCTTGAAGGGTTCAGGGCGCTGCATCTGCATGCGGAACTGGCGATACCGGAGCGTAAGAGTCAAAAATCTCATTCGCCTGTATGTTTTGAAGAAGCCTCATGGTATGAACTGGTCGTTGAGGGCCGTAAAGCTGCGGGAAGTTCCCAGACCCGGCGAAAGGGAATGATCCTGCAGCACGGATCGATCCCGTTATCTGTTGATGACGGAAAATTATTCGACTGCTTTTCTTATCCGTCGGCAAGGGTCCGGGACAGGGCACAGCAGGCTTTTGGCGGCAAAGCAGTTACACTTGAGGAACTGACCGGTCGAAAACTGACGCTTGAGGAAGTTGGAAAAGCCTTTTATCATGGATTTGAGAAAGGGCTTGGTATCGAACTGAAAAAATCAGAACTGACCGTGGATGAAGACCGGTCGGTGAACGCGCTGGCCCGGTCAAAATATGAATCAGAATCCTGGAATTTTTCACGTTGAAGTTCCAAAACGGCTGAGGAGGCACAGGCAATGGAGAGACATGGCAAATATCTAAGAAAACCCGAATGGCTGAAAATCAGGCTGGATACTAACCAGGATTACCGCGAGATTAAGACACTGATTCGCGAAGAACGGCTGCACACGGTCTGCGAAGAAGCCAGATGCCCGAACATTCATGAATGCTGGGCCGCCCGACGAACCGCGACATTTATGATTCTCGGCGATATTTGCACACGCGGCTGCAGATTTTGCGCAGTGAAAACCGGCCGCCCGACGGAACTGGATCTAAGGGAACCGGAGCGTGTGGCGGATTCAGTGAAAAAAATGGGGCTGCGCCATGTCGTCGTCACAGCGGTTGCCAGAGACGATCTGAATGACGGCGGTGCCGGCGTGTTTGCGGAAACCATCCGGGCGATCCGCAGAAAAGTGCCTTATTGCACGATCGAAGTACTCCCTTCGGATATGAAAGGGGACGACGACAGTATCAAGACGCTGATGGATGCCAAACCGGATATATTCGACCACAATATCGAAACGGTCCGGAGGCTAACCAGGAGGGTTCGCGCGATTGCCACTTATGACCGCTCTCTGTCGGTACTCAGAAGAGTCAAAGAAATCAGTCCTGATACACCCGTGAAATCGAGCATCATGGTCGGGCTCGGTGAAACGAAAGAGGAAATTCTTCAGACGATGGACGACCTGCTGGAAAACCATGTCGACATCATGGTGATCGGGCAGTATCTTCAGCCGACCCGGAAGCATCTTGATGTGGTTCGCTACTATACACCGGAAGAATTTAATGAACTTCGCAAGATTGCCCTGAAAAAAGGCTTTAAATTTTGCGAAGCCGGTCCACTTGCCCGTTCCTCTTATCATGCGGATGAACAGGTCGGTGCGGAGTCACGCCGGAGACATGACCGGCTGATCACCGAAGAAATGAAAGCTGAAAACTGAAATTCAATGGCGCAACCTGTCGAAAACAGAATGTCCCGGGACCTCAAATCAGGGGTCGCGGGACGTTTTTAGGTCTAATTATTGAAAAAAGAGGGGCAAAAAGTGTAAAATATAATTACCATACTTTTCGGACAACAGGAATACAAACATAGAAAATGTTTTCTGAAAAGTGGCAATGATGAGACAATCGATGACGCGGGACTGAGAGAAGAACAGACAGGACAGAGGGAAGGATGACATTTTAATGATGGCGAACAGTAAGGCGAAAGTCAAAGCTGCAGAAGGCCTTTATCGGCCGGAGTTTGAGCATGATTCCTGCGGGATCGGTCTCTATGCGGATATTAAGGGCCGGGCATCGAATGATGTGGTGAAAACCGCCCTGGAAATGCTATCGAGGCTTGACCACCGTGCCGGTAAGGCGGCGGATGGAAAAACAGGCGACGGTGCCGGTATTCTCGTGCAGATCCCGGACCGCTATTTTCAGGCAGTCTGCACTTTTCCGCTTCCTGAATCCGGACATTATGGCGTCGGCATGTTTTTTCTGCCGCAGGACCGATCGAGCAGACTTGTTGCTATTGGGAAAATCAAAGCATGCATTGCATCACGAAACCTCCGGCTTTATGGAGAACGTGAAGTCCCGGTGAATGAAAATGAAATTACACCGCTTGCCCGCAGCAAGGCGCCGTTTATGTATCAGATGTTTATCGGAACAGCCAGTCATGATGCGGGGCATACGCTGGATATAGAGCTTTTTCATTTAAGAAAAGCCATTGAAGCCAAACTGAGAGATGAAATATATGTTGCCAGCCTGTCCAGTCAGACGCTGGTCTACAAGGGCATGCTCCGGGCCAAAGAAGTTTCGGCCTTCTATACCGATCTGCAGGATCCGCGTTTTGTGTCGGCCGTGGCGTTAGTCCACTCACGGTACAGCACAAATACATTTCCCAGCTGGCGGCGGGCACATCCGAACCGAATGATCGTGCACAATGGCGAAATCAATACCATACGCGGCAATATGAGCTGGTTTAATGCAAAGGCAAAACGTCTCGCCGGCGGCCGATTGCCGCAGATTATCGATCCTGACGGCAGCGACTCGGCCATTTTCGATAATGTGCTTGAGTTTCTCACCTATCATGGCTATTCGCTGCCGCATGCCATTATGATGATGGTTCCTGAACCATGGGAGAAACAGTCCGAATTGCCGGATGATCTCCACGATTTCTACGAATTTCACAGCCGGATGATGGAACCGTGGGACGGCCCTATGGCGCTGGGCTTCTGTAACGGCAAACAGATCGGTGCCATTCTCGACCGCAACGGTCTCCGTCCGGCACGTTACTATATAACGAATGATGACAAAGTTGTTTTCTCTTCTGAAGTCGGTGTCGCCGACCTGGAAGCTTCCGATATTCGCGAGCGATGTCATCTCAAACCCGGCCAGTTGCTGCTGATTGATACGGAAAAAGGCCGGATCATACCCAGCGATGAACTTAAAAAACAGATTTCCGCCGAAGAGGACTACCGCCGCATTCTTGATGATACGGTGATCCGGATTAAAGAGGCACCGGCCGAACCTGAAAAAGTACAGGGCGCTCTCCGGCTTTATCAGCAGAAAATGCACAGCTATACGTACGAAGATCTGATTAAGGGTATCCTGCCGATGGCGGAAACCGGGAAAGAATCAACCGGTGCGATGGGCAACGACACGCCGCTGGCTGTGCTTTCAAAGAAACAGCAGCTGCTCTTTGACTATTTCAAACAATGGTTTTCTCAGGTCACGAACCCGCCGATTGACGCGGTTCGTGAAGCCTGGGTCATGTCGACCATCTCCTGGATCGGTCCGCAGGTCAATCTGCTTGATCCGCTGAAACATGTAACGAAGCAGATCCGGCTCAGTCAGCCGGTTCTCGACCGCGCCACATTCCGGGCGATTCAGCACCAGGGCATTAAGACCGTGGTCGTCAAGACTCTCTTCCCGGCGGATCAGGGCAGGAACGGGCTTTCCGTCGCTCTGGATCAGTTGATTCTGAAAACGGATCAGTTGATCCACAACGGTGCATCGATCATTATTCTGTCGGATCGCGATGCCAATGAACAAGAAGTGCCGATGCCGTCGCTGCTTGCCATCAGCGCCGTACACCACCATTTAGTTGAGAGCGGCACGCGGACACAAGTCAGCCTGATCGTTGATTCCGGAGAGCCCAGAGACAGCCATCAGGTGGCGATGCTGTTTGGCTACGGGGCCGGAGCCGTGCATCCTTATCTGGCACTTCAGTCGGTTTCTGAGCTAAAGGAAACCGGTCACCTCAAGATCAGTGAGGCAGAAGCAGAGAAAAATTATATCAACGCGCTGCTGCGCGGCATTATTAAAATCATGTCGAAGGTCGGTATCTCCTCCATTCAGAGTTATCGGGGGGCGCAGACATTCGAAGCGCTTGGCCTGTCTGACAAGGTGGTCAATAAATATTTTAAAGGCACCGTTTCGCAGATCGGCGGCATTGGGCTTCCGGAAATCGCGGAAGAATCCCTGCTGCGCCATCATCAGGCGACAAAAGAACTGAAACTGGGCAATCTGAAGACGCTCGATCCAGGCAGCAGCATGCAATGGCGCCAGGGCGGAGAGCAGCATAAAATCGAACCTTTGATTGTTCATATGATTCAGCAGGCAACGCGCAGAAATGATTATAAACTTTATAAAGATTATGCGGAAATGGTGAACGATGCACCGTTTTCGACAATTCGCAGCCTGTTGACATTCGAACGGGACCGCCAGCCGATCCCGCTTGACGAAGTAGAACCGGTAGAAAGCATTATGAAAAGATTTAAGACCGGTGCCATGTCTTATGGTTCCATCAGCAAAGAGGCACATGAAGCACTGGCAATCGCCATGAATCGGATCGGCGGGAAGAGCAACAGCGGTGAAGGCGGCGAAGACCCCGACCGCTTTATTCCCGAAAGCAATGGCGACTGGCGCCGCAGTGCGATCAAACAGGTTGCTTCGGCACGCTTTGGTGTCACGAGTTATTACCTGTCTGAGGCAGCGGAGCTGCAGATTAAAATGGCTCAGGGTGCCAAACCTGGAGAAGGCGGGATGCTGCCGGCCGGAAAAGTGTATCCGTGGATCGCGCATACGCGCCGCGCGACAACCGGTGTGGCACTGATCTCGCCGCCGCCGCATCATGATATTTATTCAATTGAAGATCTGGCGCAATTGATTTACGACCTGAAGTCGAGCAATCCGAAGGCAAGGATCAGTGTGAAACTGGTTGCCAAGGGCGGCGTCGGCACGATTGCCGCCGGTGTGGCCAAAGGCAAGGCGGATGTGATCCTGATCAGCGGCCATGACGGCGGGACGGGTGCCGCAGCCAAAACGAGTATCCAGCATGCCGGACTTCCCTGGGAACTCGGCCTTGCGGAAGCTCACCAGACTTTGATGAAAAACGGTTTGCGTGATCGAGTCCGGCTGGAAACCGACGGGAAACTGATGACGGGACGCGACGTGCTGATTGCCGCCTGTCTCGGTGCCGAAGAATTCGGGTTTGCCACCGTACCTCTGATTGTGCTTGGCTGTGTGATGATGCGTCAGTGCAATCTGGATACTTGTCCTGTCGGGATCGCAACTCAGAATCCGGAGCTGCGCAAACATTTCAGCGGCAGTCCCGATTATATAGTTCATCTGATGCGCTTTATCGCTCAGGATATCCGCGAACAGCTGGCTAATCTCGGCTACCATAAACTTGAAGATGTTGTCGGAGAGGCTCATCTCCTTCGCATTAAGAAGAATGTGCACAGCCACTGGAAAGCGAAATATCTTGATCTTTCCGATCTTCTCTATCAGGCGGAGAGCGACGTTTCCAAACGCCATTTTGCCCGCGCTCAGGATCATCACCTCGAACGCCGCTTTGACGAGCGCAATCTGATTTCTCAATGTCTGGAAACCATCGGGAGCAAAAAGCCGATCACACTTTCTTATAAACTGAAAAATTCAGACCGGACGGTAGGAACAACGCTCGGCTATGTTATTTCCAAGTCCACGGCGGGGAGAGGACTTCCCGAAGATACGATTAATCTGTCATTTACAGGCAGTGCCGGCCAGAGTTTTGCTTCGTTTATCCCGAAAGGCGTGACGATGTTCCTGACAGGTGATGCCAACGACTATGTAGGAAAAGGCCTGTCCGGAGGCAAAGTGGTCATTAAGTCGACGGAAGTTGTCGGGGTGCCGATGGATTCCCAGGCAATGATCGGGAATGTTGCCTTCTTTGGGGCGACATCCGGCGAGGCCTATATCCGCGGTACGGCCGGCGGACGGTTCTGCGTGCGTAACAGCGGTGCAAATGCCGTCGTTGAAGGCGTCGGTGAAAACGGGTGCGAATATATGACCGGAGGCAAGGTGGTCATTCTCGGGGCGATTGGCAGAAACTTCGCTGCCGGCATGTCGGGCGGAACCGCCTATATTCTGCCCGACGGCAAAGCCGATCCGGTGCTGGCACACATCAACAGGGAACTGGTCAATATTGAACAACTGACGGGCAAGACGGAACAGGCAGATGTCTATACACTGCTCAGCCGCCATCTGGATCTTACCGGAAGTCCGAAAGCCAAGAAGGCGCTGGACAACTGGCAGGATACGGCCAGACGGATGATTAAGATCATTCCCCGTGATTATGAAGCCATTCTTCGTCAGATCAGCAGCTACGAGTCTGAAGGATTCAGCGAAGAGAAGGCGACGGAAGCGGCTTTCTATCTGAAAAAGGCAGGGAAACTGACCGCCAGAACAACGGATTATCAGCCGGTATGAACAAAGGGATCAAGTTTGAAAGGGTGTCGCAGAAACAATGGGACAATTAATGGGTTTTCTGAATATAGAGAAACGCAATCAGAGTGAACGCAAGCCGCTGAAGAGAATTCAGGACTGGGATGAGTATCGGCTTGTCATGCCGGAGGCGGAGGTCAGGCAGCAGGCTGCCCGGTGCATGGACTGCGGCACGCCTTATTGTCAGATCGGTACGGTTCTGAACCGGGGGACAACAGGGTGCCCGATTCATAACCTGATTCCGGAGTGGAACGATCTCGTTTATCGTGGCCTCTGGCGGGAAGCTTATGATCGGCTGATTAAAACGAATAATTTCCCGGAATTCACCTCCCGAGCCTGTCCGGCCCCCTGTGAAGGGTCCTGCACGGCCGGAATTGTCAGTGACCCGGTATCGATCAAGTCCGTGGAGCGGTCGATCATTGAACACGCATTCGCCGAAGGATGGGTGGTGCCTAAACCGCCGCTTCGCCGGACGGATAAAAAAATTGCCGTCATCGGTTCCGGACCTGCCGGTATGGCCTGTGCCGATCAGCTGAATAAGATCGGTCACAATGTCACGGTTTTTGAACGGTCGGACCGTGCCGGGGGTCTGCTCATGTACGGTATTCCGAGCATGAAAATTGAAAAGGATGTGGTTGATCGCCGGGTTCGTCTTCTGGAGGATGAAGGCATTGTCTTTAAAACCGGCGTCGATGTCGGTAAGGATATCACGGAATCGGAGCTCCGGGCAGAATTTGACGCCGTTGTGCTCTGTACGGGTGCCGGAAAGCATCGGGATGTACCGATTGAAGGCCGCCAGCTTTCAGGCGTTTTGCCGGCTATGGATTATCTGACCGCGAGCAACCGCCACCTGCTCTATCAGGAACCTCTGCTTCCGGATCTGGATGCACACGGTAAAAAAGTCATTGTGATCGGCGGCGGCGATACGGGTGAAGATTGTGTAGCGACGGCGATCCGTCAGGGCTGCAAAAGTGTCGTTCAGTTCGGGAAACACGGACAGCTTCCCGGCAAACGGGTAGAGAACAACCCGTGGCCGGAACATCCGAATGTATTCTCACTGGATTATGCGTATCATGAAGCTGAGGAGCTATTTGGAAAAGATCCGCGTGCCTACTATGTGGAAACAAAGAAATTCCTCGGAAATGCCTCTGGCCATGTTACTTCACTGATGACGGGATCTTTCAAGTCCGAAACCGTTGCGGAGAAGAAATGGGATGCCGATCTGGTGCTGATCGCCATCGGGTTTAAAGGAGCTGAAGACCGGCTGTTCGACGATTTTCAGATTGACAGGGATCCGAGCGGCCGCAAGGTTCAGGCCAACGATCAGGATTATCAGACCAGCGAGGATGGGGTCTTTGCGGCCGGCGACGTCCGGCGCGGGGCGACATTGATTGTCTGGGCGATTGAAGAAGGCCGTCGTGCCGCCGCTTCAGTCGCCATGTATCTGGATCGCAAACCGTCACCGTTAGTGAATGAATAACACCGATAAAGCATAATACGGATAATGATAAAGGAGCAGCCACAGCAGGCTGTTCTTTTTTTTACCGATACAGCATCCTCAATGTAATCTTTTTGTAAAGAAAGAGGATTCCATTTTCACCGGCATGCGGAATGTTTTATAATATGGTGTAATATGTCTGGCCCCGGCGTATCCGCAGTGAGACATTCATTCAACAAAAAATGGTTTCTTCCATAAAAATACAGATTGTCGATTTGGAAATTGGGGTGGGGACGACGAGAATTCACAGGCTTTTTGCCTCCATTACTGTCGGACTTCAGGTTATCGTGCTGAAAATCGCGGATATGACCAGTCTGACGGTGGTTGAAAGTGTGAGCGCTGATGTAACGATTGGTGCGGACATCTATAATCACAATATGATCGCATTCCGGACGGTGGATCAGGCTTGCAAAGTTCTGGCCGGTTTTGTCCAGATCATGAACGATTACGGTGTCAAAGAGTATCGTGCTGTTGCCGCCAGTTCGGTCCAGGAGGCGGCAAACGCAGAATATGTCAAAGAACAGATCCGGATTAAGACAGGACTGAACCTTGAATTACTGTCGAATGCGGAAGAACGCTACCTTCACAATCAGGCCGTTTCTTATAAGACAGAGGGCTTTGACAAACTGATTGAAAAAGGGACGATGCTGCTGGATATCGGCTCCGGCAGCATGCAGCTGACCGTCTATGATAGAGGGCACTTTGTTTTTTCACGGAACATTAAACTGGGTCCGCTGAGAATCCGGGAGATGCTCGGTGATCTGGAAAATCACGCCGGTAATTATGTCGATATCATGGAAGACTATATCATCAGCAAAATTGACGGCTACCACCAGTTCGCCCCGTCCGATGTCCAGTACAAACACTGCGTACTCGTCGGAACCGACCTGCTGGCCTTTAAGCATGCCTTTATGAAGTCTAGCAGCGATACGATTAACCGGCAGTACTTCGAAGACATGTATCGGCATATTCTTGATATCCCGGTGCAAGTGCTGGCCCGGCAGTACGGTGTGCCCTACGACTCCGCCAGTCAGCTGCTCCCGTCGGCCATGATTCTGAAGATTATGCTGGAGATGACCGGCGCTAAAGACATCTTGCTGTCGGAGGCGGATCTTGCGGACGGTCTGTTGATCAATGATGAACTGGATCATCACAAGCGGCGGATTGACCATTCTTTTCTCGAAGATATCATCATCTCAGCAAGAAACATCGCCCGCCGCTATAATTGCGATCCGAGCCATATTGCCATTGTTGAAAAATTTTCGCTTCACCTGTTTGACCGGCTGAAACCGCTTCACGGATTGGACAGAAGGAGCCGGCTGCTGCTGCAGCTGGCAGCCATTCTCCAGGACTCGGGAAGCTATGTTGATATGAACGCCCATTACATACATTCCTATTACATCATTCAGGCTTCGGAAATTATCGGCATTTCCGACGAGGACCGGGAAATCGTCGCGAATATTGCCCGGTACCACAGTGTGGAAACCCCGACAAGCGACTCGTCGGCGTTCAATCGGTTGCCGGTGAACAGCCGCCTGGTTGTGGCCAAACTGGCAGCGATTCTTCGGCTTGCCGATGCGCTGGACGACAGCCGTCAGCATAAAGTGAAAAAGATTACTGTGTCGCTCAGACATGACAAGGTAGTCATCACCGCCAAAGCGGACGATGACCTGTCCCTGGAAAAACTGACGTTTGAAGAAAAATCAGCCTATTTTGAAGAAGTCTTCGGATTGAAACCGATATTACGAGGATAAGGTGAATGGAGCATGACAGATTTCGGCAAAAAGGAATACTTTTATAATCGTGAACTGAGCTGGATGAAATTCAACGAACGGGTCCTAGAAGAAGCAAGGGATAAAGAAAATCCACTGCTGGAACGGATCAAGTTCCTTTCGATCACAGCGAGCAACCTGGATGAATTTTTCATGGTCCGAGTGGCATCACTGAGCGATATGGTCAAAGTCGGCTATGAGAAACCGGATCCGGCCGGTCTTAAGCCCAGTCAGCAGCTGGTGAAGATCAGTGAAGCGGCGCACCAGATGATCAGCCAGCAATATTCAACATACAGCAGAATTCTGAAAAAGCTGCTGAATGAGCATCACATTCATGTGCTGGAACTGGCGGAGCTTTCCCGGAAACAGCTTGATTTTGTCGACCATTATTTCAGCCGGGAAGTCTATCCGGTACTGACACCGATGGCCGTCGATTCATCACGTCCTTTTCCGCTGATTCTGAATAAGAGCATCAATATTGCCGCCTTTATCCATAAATCCGGCGAAGAACAGAAGAATCACGAGTTTGCGACGGTTCAGGTGCCGAATGTGCTGCCGAGAGTCGTCAAAATCCCTTCTGCAGACGGAGAATATGACTTTGTCCTGTTAGAGAGCATTATCCGGCGCCATCTTCAGAAACTGTTTGTCGGCTATATCATCGATGAAGCTTCGTGCTACCGCGTCATGCGTGACATGGATCTGGAAGTTGATGAGGAGGATACAGAAGACCTTCTGAAAGAAATTGAAAAGCAGCTCCGCAAGCGGGAGCGCGGGAATGTCATCCATCTTGATGTGGAATCAGGGATCAGTGACCGTTTGCTCCGGACGCTGACGAAACGGCTGGATGTCAGCAAGGACAATGTCTATCAGGTTAACGGTCCGATCGATCTGACCTTTTTATCCAGGCTGGCGGGGGTGCTGGATGATCTGGATGATCTCAGGTTTCCGCCGCACCGGCCGTTTGTTCACTACGAGCTGATGGACCATCCGATCTTCGATACATTGAGGGAAAAGGATGTCTTTCTCCATCATCCCTATGATTCTTTCGACCCGGTGATTGAGATGGTGCGCCAGGCTGCTGTCGATCAAAATGTGCTGGCGATTAAAATGACACTGTACCGTGTATCGGGGAATTCGCCGATCATCCGCTATCTTGAACGCGCGGCAGAGAACGGGAAACAGGTTACGGTGCTTGTTGAGCTCAAAGCGCGTTTCGACGAGGAAAATAATATTAACTGGGCTCAGAAGCTGGAGAAGACGGGCTGTCATGTCATCTACGGACTTGTCGGGCTGAAGACGCACTGCAAGATGATGCTGATTGTCCGGCGTGAATCCACAGGCATCAAACGCTACATGCATTTCGGTACCGGGAATTACAACGATATTACAGCAAAATTCTATACCGATATGGGTCTTTTGACGAGCAATGAGCAGATGGGAATTGATGCTTCCAATGTGTTCAACATGCTTTCGGGTTATTCTGAACCGCCTTATTTTCATAAGCTGGTCATCGCTCCGCTCTGGCTGCGGGATACGATGCTTCACCTGATCGACAACGAGATTCATGAGGCAGAGGCGGGAAAGCCGGCTTACATTCATGCCAAAATGAATTCTCTTTCCGATGAACAGATGATTAAGGCTCTGTACCGGGCTTCTGCTGCCGGTGTGAAGATCAAATTGCTCGTCCGCGGGATCTGCTGCCTGCGGACGGGTATCCCCGGGATCAGTGAGAACATTGAAGTGCATTCGATTGTCGGCCGGTATCTGGAACACAGCCGGATCTATATTTTCGGAAATGGCGGGGAGCGGAAAGTTTTCCTGGCCAGTGCCGATCTGATGACGCGAAATCTGAATCGGCGGGTAGAACTGATGTTTCCGATCGAAGACGGGCAGATTCAGTCCACCATTGTCGATCTATTTGATATCATGATGAGCGACAACGTGAAAACACGCGTTCTGAAACGCGACGGGCAGTATGTGAAGGAGGACAAACGGGGGAAGATCCCGGTAAATGCCCAGGAATATTTTGCCCGGCTTGCGGAACGGCGTGCGGCCACCCGGCAGAAATCGATCCGTGAAAAACGGACATTCACGCCGATCATGGGTCACGAAGATGAGGATGAAGACGACCGTACATCAGACTGAAGCACGGTGCAGCGGCCCGGCCGTCGCTATTTGATTAAAATTAGGGGCTTCTTAAACGTGTACGCTCCATTCATTCGGGGTGACAGAAAGCCGCAGTATTTTAAGCAGGTCTGAACAAACTGGGGGATCCGAACAATGATTCCGGAATGGGTAAAGAAGATTCTGGTTGCCCTTGTGGCGATCCTGACTTTTGGCACAGTCATTCCGTCATCTCCGGCGCATTACGTCGATAAACCAGACAATAATGAGCCTATTTATAAAGAAAAAAGTCCTGACGAAGCGTTTAAACCTGCTGCGTCCGATCGATCCGGCATTCCGGATCACACAGAGCAAACGTCATGGACGGAGACTGTTTCGGCAAATGCCTCGAAAGAAAAGCTTGTTCAGGCCTTTTCAGACTATACGCTTCAGCAGCTGAGGCAGCAGGGCAGTCAGAAATTCGGCCCCCGCGTTGCGAAAGAAATCAGCAACGTTTACAATCAAGACATTGCGCCTGCATTTCTTATGGAGGTGCAACGGGTCAGTGACCGCCATGATGCCCGCTGGATCCGGCATCTGGATGTGACCCATTCCCCGTCTTCGGGCATGGGTGAACGCATTCTTCATGTTTACCAGACAGATTCAGGCAGTGAGGTACTGAAGCTGCATGTCCGCCGGGATCATCCGCCGAAAAATGGTTACTGGTTTGACTTCCACTATCACACGGCTCAGGACGGTTTTCAGAAACACCATGAATTAAAGAAAATCTACTGGGGGAAAAATATGCCTCCGAAGTGGCGGGCTTAACACGATAAAGGACCTGGAACAGATCAGTTCCAGGTCCTGTTTCAATTCTGCGGTTCCTTGTTTTCGGCGAATCCCAGTCTGCCGACGGTCCGGGCGATCACCCGGTAACCGACCGGATTGGGGTGTGTGTGATCGATACTGAGCAGATAAGGTTCATAACCGTAGAAGGCTTGACAGATATCCGCAACGCGAACCGCCGGATGATGCTCAAGCCGGCTGAGTTCACGATTGTATGCATGAAGCCAGCCATAAGACTCAGGAACCCGGTAAAAGGGATTATACAGATTCAGCACACGGATCAGGGGCGCACGATCATGGACGGAATGAAGGCGGATCAGCAGCGATACAATCTGCTGCATATTTTCCAGACAATTTCGGATCGCTGCAGCGACTGCCTCACGATCACCGGTTTTCATCCAGACCTTCCCGGCGCGGAGCAGATCGTTGCCGCCGCCGGTCACCGTGATGACATCCGCTTCCTGCACACCTTTCATGACTTCCGGACGCGACAGCGAGGCGAGAATCTCTGCCGTGGTCGCCCCGTTTTTCGCAAAAACGCGTTTGTCTACCGGATGTCTGAAGTAGTACTCAAGTTCCTGCTGATAAAGCCGGACAAAGTTCGGCTGAAAGAAGGTCGACCCCACACCGACGGTCAGTGAATCACCGATTGCAGTATAGAGCATAGGCAACACCTTCCGGAATATAAATCTGTAATCAGCATATGCGACAGGTGCGGCACAGGTGACGCAACGGATAATTTGACGACAAAAAGCAGTGCCTCGCAGCAATTGTCTGCGAGGCACTGCGCCGATATGAATGAAGGATCATTAATTACCGATAAATTCCTGTGTCCAGTAGCTTCCGTATGAGCCGCCTGTCACATAACCGACACCAATGGTTGTATAATTCGCATTTAAAATATTGGCACGGTGTCCCGGGCTGTTCATCCAGCCATTGACGACTTCTTCAGGCGTTTTCTGACCGGCAGCGATATTTTCTCCCGCTGCGCGGTAGGTGATGCCGTATTTTTTCATCATATCAAACGGCGAGCCGTAAGTCGGGGACTGATGATCAAAATAATTCTTGTCCCTCATATCGGCGGACTTATCGCGCGCCATTTTCGACAGGGTCGCGTTATCTGATTTCAGCGGGCTCAGTCCGGCTTTCGTCCGTTCCTGATTCGTCAGGTCGACGACTTTTTTCTCAAAAGCGTTTAACTGACTTCCAGTCTTCGGATTTGCCTTTGCTTCTGAGTTGTTATTCGCAGCCGGAGCTGGCTTGGCCGGCTGTTTCGGTTTAGCCGGCTGTGCCGTCTCAGGTGCCGGCTTCTTGGCTGCCGGTGCACAGTTGGCCGGAACCTTGACCTTCTGGTAAACACCGTTATTGACTTGTGACAGATCCAGTTTCAGGCCAAGCTGCCGAAGAATGCCCTCCAAATCGGATACCTGGCTGCCCTTCAGTTTCTGCCCGTCAAAGAGTTTGGTGTAGTTGACGGAAACAGGTTTTGATGCAGCCTGTGCGTTTCCTCCGGAGACAAACGGCAGGGCCAGTGCCCCGGCAAGTGTTAAAGCAAGTAACTTCTTAATCATTTCTGCAACTCCCTCCTTGGTTCATAGGTTTCGAGATTATGAGACTTTCGGAGGGGTGCAAAAGGAATTGCATGATGTTACCATATTTCTGGAAAAGCTAACCGGTATCCTGGAAAGCCTGACCGTCAGATCGACTTCTGAAGCGCTGAGCAAACACAAGAAGCCCCGGCAGACCGGATCAATTGTCCGGCCTGCCGAGGCTTCTGGTAAAGCTCTTTATTGCGGGAACTGCTGCTGCGCGTACTGACTGAACTGCTGGTGCGTCTGCTGAATCTTCTGCGGATCCTGGGATTCAACCTTGTACCAGCCCTTGTTAAACATCAGGTTGAACAGATCGCGCTGATGGTCGCAAGTCGCATCGGACACTTTCTTAATGTCCTGGTATAATGTCTGGTGGCTGGCTTCCTGCAGCGCGTGTACATAAGAGGTGCCCAGATACTTTTCAGTCAGCAGGATGTCGTTCAGATAGTCCCGGTCGTTCATCTGCGGCGTTTTCGGGACCTGCGTCTCCGTATTCTGGATCATTGTTGCCTGCATCGGCTGCTTCATCATGGCATCATCCCTCCCGCCATCGTCGCTGTCTGGATATGTTTGCCGAGATGATTCAGAATATCCTGATAGTGACGGATATGAAGCTGGCAGGTCCGGTTCATCGCCTGAACGACATCACGGTCCTGGCACAGTGCGGCATACGCGTGCGATTTCTTGATTACCTCAAGGTTCCATGACAGCATGTCTTCAATGTAAAGAAAGTCCTTTGTGGAGAGAATGTCCGGTGGCTGGACAAAAGTCATCGGAGTCTGCCCGTCCTGTGGCTGCATAACCATGTGTGCTTCACACTCCTGTAGTTTTTGGTGACGGCGCTCATTGGTATTATGTCCGCAGCATGGGAAATCATTTCATATAAGGACTGGAAAAAAGTCGGTTCGTTGGCCCGCAGGTATCTGCTTTTGTTTCTTTTTAGGATATAATGGATAATGAAAAGATCATAAAGGAGCATGCGGCTCCAAAATCTGAAGCGGAGGCATACGGCGAATGGGTGTACCTAAAGATTTGCTTTATTCAAAAGATCATGAATGGGTGAAAAAAGGATCAGACGGAACATACAAGGTGGGCATTACTGAGTTTGCACAGAAGGAACTGGGCGATATTGTTTTTGTTGAACTGCCGGAAACGGACACTCAGATTAACGCCGGGGATTCTTTCGGCAGTGTGGAATCGGTAAAGACGGTCTCCGAGCTTTATGCACCCGTGGCCGGCACTGTTGTCGAAACCAATAAGGAACTGGAAGACGCACCGGAGCTGGTGAACGAGTCGCCTTATGAAAAGGCCTGGATGGTTGAACTGAAGGACATTGACAGCAAAGGCCTTGATGAGCTGCTGGACGCGGCGGCCTATGAGAAACTGATCGATGAGAACTAAGGAATAACGCTGCATTTCAGCGGATTCTCTCTCTGGAATTTTGTGGATGGTAAAATTAGCGCGAAAAATAACAGTTCCTGTCATCTTTTTGTTACCAGAATGTCGCTTCCTCTGAAACGGCAGCCATGGTATAAAAGAGAACAGGGACTATTTTTTATTTTTCGATTAAGGGAATTCCTGCCGACTTTAACAAAAATTTTTGACATTAAAGGTACAGTCAGGCAGACCATGCTATGTTTATTACAGGCTAAAGTTACCAGAAAAAAGCGAGAGGTGGAACCGTGATGAGCGTCAGCCAGCTTGCAATGGGCGGCAATATCAATTATCCGCTGGAAATGAATGTTTTCCGTGCGCAGCAGGGCGATGAATCACTGCGCAATAAAATTATTGAATCCTATCAGCCTTTTATTAAAAAGGTTGTTTCTAAAGTATGCAATCGTTTTATCGATCAGACAATGGACGAGTTCAGTGTCGGGCTTGTCGCTTTTAATGAAGCAATCACCCAATACCGCAAGGGGCAGGGAAGCAAATTCCTGACTTTTGCCGATATGGTGATCCGTCGCAGAATTATCGACTTTATCCGCAAGGAATCCCGTCAGGTCCGTCATATTTATCTCGATCAGACCAAAACGGATGAAGACAACGAAATGGAAGAGAGCTATGTGGAGCAGCGGGCGGCCATCGATTATTATGAAGAAAGCTGCAAGATCAGCGAGCGGATGGACCAGATCGACAGTTACAGGAAACTGCTTCTGGAATACGGAATCACTTTTGATGTGCTGAGCAGACATTGTCCGAAACATGCCGATGCCCGTGAAAACGCCAAGATTTCGGCGAAGATCCTCGTCGGTCATCCGGAACTGATCCGTTTTCTGAAAAAGAAAAAGCAATTACCGATAAAAGATTTGCTGCAATTTGTGTCATGCAGCCGCAAAACGATCGAAAGGAATCGAAAGTATATAATAGCACTGGCGTTGATCTATATCGGCGGATTCAGCGCACTGACGTCATATATTGAACCGGAGTCCGTACCGGTTCACTGACGGATGAAAGGTGGGGAAGAGAGCTGAATAGTCGGGGCGTCCTTGTGTCCAGAAAAGGACGGCGTGCGGTTATTCTGACGAATGACGGTGATTTTCGGTCCGTCCGGCTCAGAAGATCGGCACAGCTGTCCATTGGACAAACAGTCCGAACCGAACATCTTTCTCACTTTGCGCATATTGTGCGCCGGCTGATGGCTCCGGTTATCGCCTTCAGTTTTTCCTTGTTGTGCTTTGCTCCGTTAACGCAGAGTGCCATTGAATCCGAAGAACCGGTCGCTTATGTGAACTTTTCTTTTGCCTCGCATGTTGAGGCAGCGGTCGATCGGAATTTTAATGTTGTTTCCTTCCGGGAACCGGATGGAAGGCAAATTGCCGTTGGTTCGGATACTCGTTATGCGCACAGCCTGTCTTTCGGGCAATTTACGGAGGCGCTGATCAGCAGAATCAATAGTAACGGTGAATTCCAGGAGCGCCATTCACTGCTTTTTTCGGCTGCCGTCACGAAACAAGTTACCGGCAGGGAACGGAAAGTATTGCATGACCGGCTGGTGCAGACTTTCGTCAGCCAGACACTGAAATACATTCCCGGTGCCCGTTTTCATACGGTGACGGAACCTTTATCGGGGCGCACGGGCGCCGCAGACACACAGACATTTACTGCAGTGAAAAATCAGCTGCATCCCCGGGAAAGCCTGCAGCAAACGATCGTCTCTGTAAAAAATATGAAGATTCTCTCCGTTTCAGGTATCGGGATTTCGTCCTTCAGCACACCGCTGCAGAAACTGGTCGAGAAGATTAAAGATACCGGTGAGACGTCGCGCCGCCCACGGCTCGAAGGGCTATCCTACCCGATCCGGACGGTTCATACCCTGTTCCAGAATCCATTCGGCAAAATACAGCAGAATGACCGGGGTACGCCCAGCAGCTATCTTTTTCCGGGCAGGAGGATTGCGGCTTCCATCGTTTGCGGTTAATACCTGTGCACGTACCTTTACCGGCCGGACTAAAAAACGGGATTGACACAGAAACGGGCAGATGGTAAATTAAACATACGCGAACTGAACAGAAAAACTCTTATCCAGAGCGGCGGAGGGACTGGCCCGATGATGCCCGGCAACCCTCGGTTTTCTCCTAGAAAACCGGGAAGGTGCTAATTCCTGCGAATGTACTGCATTCGACAGATGAGAGAGGATCCACCCCTCTCTCATACTGAGGGGTTTTTATTTTGGAAAGAGCGCGCGAAAAGGGGAGGGGTATTCAGGCAGACGCACCTAAAAATGTGAACCAACCAGAATCGAGCGGGAAATAAAGAGCACTAAATCCGACTAAAAACAGGGCAATACATAATTTTAGCGGCAGTGTTTCCCGAAAGAGAGGCCATTTTTTTGATTGAATTAGAGCATGTGAAAAAAACTTATCAGACGGACACAGGGCCTGTTGAAGCCCTGACAGATGTCAGCATCAACATCAACAGCGGTGAGATTTTCGGCGTGATCGGCTACAGCGGTGCTGGAAAGAGCACACTCATCCGGCTAATTAATCTTCTGGAGCGGCCGACATCCGGACTCGTTAAAGTTGACGGACAGACCATGACTGAGCTGTCTGAAAAGGAATTGCGTGAAGCACGGAAGCAGATCGGCATGATTTTTCAGCATTTCAATCTGCTCTGGTCAAGAACGGTGGAGGAAAATATCTCATTTCCTCTGGAACTGGCGGGCATTCCGAAGAAAGAGCGCAAATCGCGGGTCGAAGAACTTGTTCGCGTTGTCGGCCTTGAGGGCCGCGAATCTTCCTATCCGTCTCAGTTAAGCGGCGGACAGAAACAACGGGTCGGGATTGCCCGGGCACTGGCCAGCAATCCTAAGGTGCTTCTTTGTGATGAAGCGACATCGGCGCTTGACCCGAAAACAACTGATTCAATCCTTCAGCTGCTTCAGAAAATCAACCGCTCAATCGGTATCACGATTGTCATCATCACTCATGAAATGCAGGTGATCCGGAAAATCTGTGACCGTGTAGCTGTACTGGATCACGGGACGATTGTCGAAGAAGGGCTTGAAAAGGATGTGTTCGCACATCCGGAACAACAGATCACAAAAGAGTTCATCGGGATAAAACCGGAGTCGGATGATGCATCCGGCAGTCTCGACAGATTTCGCACGATTTATCCGGACGGACAGATCATCCGGATCACTTTCGACGGGCGGACACGGCAGGAGCCGGTTCTCTCTGCGTTCTACGGTCATGAAGGGATCGAGACTGACATTATTGAAAGCAAACTGATCCCCGGTGCGGTTAAGGGAACTAAAGGAGAAATTGTATTACGTGTTGCCGGTCCGGAGGCGCAGATCCAATCCGTTCTTCATGCCGCGAACCTGAAGAACGTCAGGACCGAGGTGCTGTCCTCATGACCCAACTGTTTCCAAATGTGGACTGGTCGGGCATGCTTCTGGCGACAGGCCAGACACTGTATATGACACTGATCTCCGGCGTCTTCACTTTTATTATCGGACTTTTTCTTGGCCTTTTGCTCTATCTGACCGCAAAAGACGGGCTCTATGAAAATATAACGGTTTATCGGATTACATCTTCAATCGTTAATGTTTTTCGGTCCATTCCTTTTATTATCCTGATCATTTTACTCATCCCGCTGACCGTAATTATTGTCGGTACGATGATCGGCGCTTCTGCGGCATTGCCGTCGATTATCATCGGCGCAGCTCCCTTCTACGGCCGGCTGGTGGAAATCAGCTTAAGGGAAGTCGATAAAGGGGTCATTGAAGCTTCCGAATCGATGGGGGCTACCCGGCTGCAAATTATTTTTAAGGTTCTGCTTCCGGAGGCTCTTCCGTCTCTGATTTCCGGTATGACGGTCACTCTGATCGCACTGATCGGCAACACGGCAATGGCCGGTGTCGTCGGTGCAGGAGGCCTGGGTACCGTGGCGTATAATGAAGGATTTGAAGCAAATAATAACGATGTGACCTTTGCCGCAACAATCATTATTCTGGTCATTGTTTTTATCATTCAGTTCATTGGAGACCGTGTGACACGGAGAATTGATAAGAGATAAAGAAGATTTACAGATGGCATCCTAAAAACAAACATTTAACCGGGGGAAACTGCACATGAAAAAAATACTTGTGTTCTCATTGATTTTATCACTGGTGGTCGTTCTAGCGGCCTGCGGAAAGAGCAGTGCCGGTACGAACGGGCAGACAACACTTGTTGTCGGCGCGTCAGCGGTACCGCATGCAGAAATTCTGAAAAAGGCAGCGCCGATTCTCAAGAAAAAGGGCATTAATCTTAAGGTGAAAGTATTCAATGATTACGTTTTGCCGAACAAAGCTCTGGCAGCAAAACAGCTGGATGCGAACTATTTCCAGCACATCCCGTTCCTGGATCTCTACAATAAGCAGCATCATACGAATTTAGTCAGTGCCGGGAAGATTCACATCGAACCGTTTGGCATTTACTCTAAGAAATATAAGAAAGTCAGCGAAATCAAAGATGGTTCAACGATTCAGATCAGCAATAATAAATCCGAACAGGGACGTATTCTGATTCTCCTGGAATCCGCAGGACTGCTCAAAATCAAACCTGGCGTCGACAAAATCAACGCCACGCTGAATGATATCATTAACCCCAAACATCTGAAATTCCTGCAGCCGATCGATCCGGCGATCCTGCCGAAAGCCTATTTGAACAATGCGGCTGATCTGTTTGCTATTAATACAAACTTTGCGCTTCAGGCAAAACTTGATCCCCAGAAGGATGCACGGATTCTTGAAGGCGGCAAATCGCCATATGCCAACATCATTGCTGTAAGAAAAGGCGATCAGAACAAAAAGGCGATCAAGACCCTTGTTCAGGTATTACAGTCCAAGGACATCCAGAACTTCATTACTCAGAAATATAAAGGTGCCGTTCTCCCTGTCAAAGACTGAGCAACTGAGTCAGTCACAGCATTGCAAGGCATTCTCATTAAAAATCCGTTTCCCGCTCGTTATGGGTTGCGGATTTTTGGCTATTCCGGTGAGATACTAACCGAAGATGTTGTGCACACGGTCAGCAGAATGCTTTTTAATTATCTCTGAATCAGCGTTATAATAAAGGCATTGTTCCTGTGGCGGAATACCTTTCCATATCCCGATCCGGCGACGAGTTTTCTTCAGTTGCTATCGATTTACATCTGATATAATATTGTAATGAGAATAGATTGAGAATGGATTTCAGTCAAATATAAGGCAGGAACAGGAGAATCTGCCGAAGCTCGGCATTTTTCCTGGAGCCTGTGATCCGAATAATACTGGAGGCAATGAGATGGCGATACCGGAACTGAGAATAAAAGATCTTCATGTGTCGGTCGAAGACAAGAATATCGTGAAGGGTTTTGATCTTGACGTCAAAGGCGGGGAAATTCATGCCTTGATGGGGCCGAACGGGACAGGAAAATCAACTGTTGCGTCGGCGATTATGGGCCACCCGAAGTATCAGGTGACTTCAGGAAGCGTGACACTGGACGGCAAAAATCTCCTGGATATGACCGTGGACGAGCGTGCCCGTGCCGGACTGTTTCTGGCGATGCAGTACCCGAGTGAAGTCAGCGGCGTCACCAATGCCGATTTCCTCAGAACCGCGATCAATGGGAAACGCGGTGAAGGCAACGAAATTCCGTTGATGAAGTTCATCAAATTAATGGATAAAAAGATGGACCTTCTGGAGATGGACCATCACTTTGCAGAACGTTATGTCAACGAAGGATTCTCAGGCGGTGAAAAGAAGCGCAATGAAATCCTGCAGTTGCTGATGCTGCAACCGAAATTCGCCATACTGGACGAAATCGATTCCGGGCTGGACATTGATGCCCTGAAATGGGTGGCAAACGGTGTGAACGCGATGCGTTCGGAAAACTTCGGCTGTCTGATTATCACCCATTACCAGCGGCTCCTGAATTATATCAAACCGGACAAAGTGCATATCATGATGAACGGCCGCATTGTCACCACAGGCGGACCGGAACTGGCCGTACGTCTCGAAAAGGAAGGCTATGACGGCTTGAGAAAAGAACTTGGCATCAAAGACGACGAGACCGTTGAAGCCTGATCAGCCACCATACGGAGAACAGGAGTGAGAATATGGCAACAGAAGTGCAGAGCCTTCCGTTTGATGCGGAAGCATTGACACGCTTTTCTGAAGAGAGAATTGAACCGAAATGGTTTACCGATAGACGCATTCAGGCACTCAGTCTTGCTGAGGAGCTTCCGCTTCCGAATCCTGAGAAGACAAGGATCGACAGCTGGAATTTTACCCGCTTCGACTATAATGCGGTGGGGAAACCGGTCCATGATCCTGCCAAACTGCCGGGGAACGCAGGACAGTTAATCGGTGCTGAAGAAAAAGCCGGGAATGTTCTTGTTCACCACAACGGCACCCCGGTCTTTCGCAGCATTCGCCCGGATCTTGAGGAGAAGGGTGTTATTTTTACCGATCTTGCGACGGCGATACGGGAACATGGCGACCTGGTCGAAAAATATTATTTCAAAACGACGCAGCTTAAAAAGCATAAGCTGACGGCATTAAACGCGGCGCTTGTCAACGGCGGCACATTCCTTTATATTCCGAGAAACGTCGCGATCGAAACACCGGTTCAGACCGTTTATTATCAGGACGCTCCTTCATCAGGACTGATCGCTCACACAATTATCGCTGCAGAGCCGGGCAGCTCAGTGACCTATGTCGAAAGCTTCCTGTCAGGCAGTTCGGTCGGTGAGGGCGTTGCGAATCTGATCAGTGAGGTCCGCGTCGGAGAAAATGCTCACGTCAAGTATGGCGCTGTGGATAACTTTTCCGATAAAATCGTTACCTATGTAAACCGGACGGGGAGCGTTGCTCGTGACGGCAGTCTTGAGTGGGCACTCGGTCAGATGAACGATGGAAACACCCTTTCGGAAAACGCCACTGATTTGCAGGGTGACGGTTCTTCGGCCGATACGAAAGCGGTCAGTATCGGCAGCGGGGAGCAGAAACAGAACTTTGACAACTATATCCGCCATGTCGGCAAGGGAACGATTAGCAGGATGCTTGTCCGCGGTGCGCTGAAGGATGCATCGAACTGCATTTTCAATGCCCGGACAAAGATTGAGCATGGTGCTTCCAAAGCCGACGGGGAGCAGACACAGCGTGTCCTGATGCTCAGTGATCAGGCTCGCGGCGATGCCAACCCGATTCTGCTGATTGATGAGTACGACGTTATTGCCGGCCACGCCGCGTCGGTAGGCCGGGTAGATCAGGATCAACTGTATTATCTGATGAGCCGCGGCATTCGCAAGGAAACCGCTGAGAAACTGATCGTTGAGGGATTTCTGGAACCGGTAGTCGATCTTCTTCCCGTCGCCGGAGTTAGAAATCAACTGTCCGGTCTGATTGAAAGGAAGGTTGGCTGATGATTGACGTACAAGCGATACGCAAAGATTTTCCGATTTTGGATCAGGAAGTAAACCGGCATCATCTTGTCTATCTGGATAATGCGGCGACTTCCCAGAAACCCAATTCGGTAATCGACACGATTTCCGATTATTACCGCAGGGACAACTCAAATGTCCACCGCGGAGTACACACGCTCGGCACGCGGGCCACAGAACATTATGAAGATGCCCGTGAGAAGATCAGAAAATTTATTAGTGCAAAAAGTACAAAAGAAATCATCTATACAAAAGGTACCACCGATTCGCTGAACATGATTGCCTATGGTTACGGAATGGCCAATCTGAAGCGCGGCGATGAGATCATCATCACCAAAATGGAACATCACGCTAACCTGATTCCATGGCAGCAGGTCGCCCGGGCGACCGGTGCGGTATTGAACTATTTTCCGATGGAGCCGGACGGCACACTGGACCTGGATAAGGTCAGGAATGCGATTACCGAACGTACCAAGATTGTCTCCTGCACGGAGGTCTCCAATGTGCTGGGAACAGTGAATCCGGTGACGAAGATTGCTCAGCTCGCTCACGAAAAGGGAGCCATCATGGTGGTCGACGGGGCCCAGAGTACTCCGCATATGCCGGTTGATGTTCAGAAGATGGATACGGATTTCTTTGTTTTCTCCGGTCACAAAATGCTTGGTCCGACCGGGATCGGTGTCCTTTACGGCAAGCAGAATCTGCTGGAGGCCATGGAGCCGGTTCAGACCGGCGGTGAGATGATCGACGAAGTCGGGTTCCACAGTGCGACATGGGCTGAACTGCCCTGGAAGTTCGAGGCAGGTACACCGCATATCGCCGGAGCGATCGGACTCGGTGCGGCAATTGATTACCTCAATGGAATCGGCATGGATGAGATCCAGGCTTATGAAAAGAAGCTGACGGATGTCGCCTATGAAACCATTTCAGCGATAGACGGCGTCACGGTGTACGGACCCAAATCACGTTCCGGTCTCGTCACATTCAATATTAAGGGGATCCACCCGCACGATGTATCCACAGCGCTTGATGCAGAAGGGATCGCTGTCCGGGCCGGCCATCACTGCGCCCAGCCGCTGATGCAGGTTCTGAAATGCGAGTCCACCGTGCGCGCCAGCTTCTATTTTTACAACACAATGGATGAGATTGAAAAGCTGGCGAAAGGAATCAAGGATGCAAAGGAGTTCTTTGAACATGCCATCTAATCTGGATCAGCTCTATCGTTCCGTTATCATGGATCATTATAAACGTCCCCGCAATCACGGGACACTTGAAGGTCCGGACAGCATGACGATCAGCATGAATAATCCTTCCTGCGGGGATAAAATATTTGTCTCACTGAAACTGGACGGAGACAAGATTGTCGATATTAAGACAAGCGGCAGCGGCTGCGCGATCAGCCAGTCTTCTGCATCGATGATGACCGAAGCCGTGAAGGGGCTCAGGATCAAGGATGTCGATGAGCTTTCCTTTGACTTTTCAGAACTGGTTCAGGGCCGGGAGCATAATGACGACCTGGATCTGGGAGATGCTGAGGCACTGCAGGGCGTCTCCCAGTGGCCGGCAAGAATCAAATGTGCGACTTTGCCCTGGAAGGCTATGGAAAAATGCCTGCGCGAGGCGGTAAAATTGCAGGCTGAGCAGCAATAATTTCAACAATTCTGTGAATTCTGTTAAAATGATGAAGACAAGATCATCGGACCTAACAAGACGAAACCTTCAAGTGATCCGTTCTGACAGAAAATTTAAAGGAGGCGCAATGTCATGGCCACAGAACAGAAGATTCCGGAAATTGATGAATATAAATACGGATTCAGAGAAAAGGATGTCTCCGTGTTCCGTACCAAACGGGGATTGAGCGAGGATATCGTCCGTGAAATCTCAAAAAAGAAGAATGAACCGAAATGGATGCTGGAATACCGGCTTAAGGGTCTGCACCATTTCTTCAAGCGGCCGATGCCTCAGTGGGGCGCCGATCTCAGTGCTCTGAAATTTGACGACCTGACCTATTACGTAAAACCCGTTCAGAATCAGGGCCGTTCCTGGGATGAAGTTCCGGGAGAGATTAAGGACACGTTCGACAAGCTGGGGATTCCGGAAGCCGAACGCAAATATCTTGCCGGTGTCTCGGCACAATATGAATCAGAAGTTGTTTATCACAGCATGAAGAAGGATCTCGAGAAAGAGGGGATCATCTTTATGGATACCGACTCAGCACTGAAGAAACATGAAAACCTGTTTCGTGAATACTTTGGCAGAGTGATTTCTTATGCCGACAATAAATTTTCCGCATTAAATGCAGCTTGCTGGTCCGGCGGTTCGTTCGTCTACGTGCCGAAGGGTGTTAAGTGCAAGACCCCGCTGCAGGCTTACTTCCGGATCAATTCCGAAAGCATGGGCCAGTTTGAGCGGACGCTGATCGTTGTCGACGAAGGTGCTTCCGTCCACTACGTCGAAGGGTGCACGGCACCTGTGTACTCCAACAGCTCGCTGCACAGCGGCATTGTGGAAATTTATGTCCGTAAGAACGCCTACTGCCGGTATACGACCATTCAGAACTGGGCGAACAATGTTTACAATCTGGTTACCCAGCGTGCCATTTGTGAAGCACACGCCACGATGGAATGGGTTGACGGGAACATCGGCTCCTGTGTCACAATGAAATATCCGTCTGTCGTTCTTAAAGGTGAAGGCGCCCGGGGGAATACACTGACGATTGCCATCGGCGGCAAGGGGCAGAATCAGGATACCGGGTCAAAGATGATTCATCTGGCACCGAATACGTCATCCACGATCATTTCAAAATCGATTGCGAAAAACGGCGGCAATGTTACCTATCGCGGAAAAGTTCATTTCAGTCCGAAAGCGAAAAATTCGCGGGCACATGTTGAATGCGACACGTTAATTATGGATGCACAGTCGACTTCCGACACTGTGCCCTATAATGAGGTACTGAATAAAGATATCTCACTGGAACATGAAGCGAAAGTATCCAAAGTGTCCGAAGAGCAGCTGTTCTATCTGATGAGCCGCGGGCTTACTGAAGAAGAAGCTACAGAGATGATTGTGATGGGCTTCATTGAACCGTTTACCAAAGAACTCCCGATGGAATACGCTGTCGAAATGAACCGGCTGATTAAATACAATATGGCTGGATCCATCGGTTGATCCTACTGCAAATTTTCTTTCAACGGACGGGGGGCTTTCGATCTGGGTGTCAGATCGGAGGCCCTCCGGTTTATTCTGCCGAGGAAACAGAAAGCGTGCTTTTCTGACAGACAGGGCCGGAGAGTTGGATTAAAATGATAATCTGGGTCCGGATAAGGATCCTCGTTTGACTGAACGTGAAGCCTGGGAGGCCTATGTTTGATATCACTTCACTTTTTACACACAAATGATCTGCACAGTCACTTTGATCACTGGGGCAGTCTCGTCAGTTTTCTGAATAAGGAGCGCAGGACACTGCGCCGCCAGGGAGAACCATACCTGACACTCGATCTTGGTGATCATATGGACCGTTATCATCCGATGACGGAGGGCCTTTTGGGTCGGGGCAATGTCCGGCTGCTGAATGATGCCGGATATGATTATATTACGATCGGAAATAATGAAGGCATTACGTTTACAAAAGATATTCTGAAGGTCGCCTATGAGAAGCGGAAGTTCACGATTATTCTGGCCAATCTGTATGACGAGAACGGGAAACGGCCGGAGTGGTGCATCCCGTGGACGATTCATCAGATGGCCGGTGTTCGGGTCGGCCTGATTGGCCTGACTGCTGCATTTCCTAAGTTCTACAGTTTGCTGGGATGGGATATCCATGATCCGATGACTGAACTGAAGCCGATCGTAGCGGCCCTGAAGCCGAAGACAGATCTGATTGTTCTGCTCTCACATGTCGGTCTTCCTTTTGACGAACGGGTTGCTGAGGAACTCGATGGCATCGATGTGATCATCGGGGCCCATACCCATCATGCGCTGGAGCAGGGACTGACGGTCGGCACGACATTGATTGCCCAGGCCGGAAAATACGGGCGCTACGCGGGTCACGTCGTCGTTGAATACGATGAAAAAGCGCACAAGGTGGTTCATAAGGGAGCCGATCTCGTGACGCTGAGAGAGGCGCCTGATGCACAGACGGATCAGGAAGTACGCCGGCTGACTGCTGACGGGGTAAACAGGATGCAGGAACAAATCACGTGGCTGAAACGGCCGCTTCAAGTCAACTGGTATCAGGATACCGAGATCACGTCAATCATGGCTGACGCGCTCCGGAAGTGGTGCCACGCGCAGATCGGCATGGTCAATGCCGGCGTCATCCTTGAAGGCTTGCCGGCCGGTGCGGTTACCCGTTATGATATTCACCATATTTGTCCGCATCCGATTAATCCGTGCCGGGTGGTAGTTACTGGTCAAGAGATTGCCGAGATGATTGCGATCGGACTGAAAAAGGATTTTCAGACTTACGAACTCAAAGGCTTCGGATTTCGCGGCAAAGTCATCGGGAAACTGATTTTCAGCCATCTGACGTATGCGACCGATCCGGAGAGCGGAGAAGTCCGTGCCGCAACGATTCGTGTCGCGGGAGCGCCGCTTGATCTGAAGAAAAAATACAGTATCGGGACGATCGATGTCTTTACAATGGGGCACTTTCTGCCGCCGATTGTGCGGGCCCGGCAGGAGTTCTACCTTCCTGAGACGCTGCGGGATCTGCTGGCCTGGCGCCTGAGCGAACTGGATTAATCCCTGTTCGGACAGTCGGGTATCTGTCACCTTCTTTGCGGAGCGTTCATAGGCTGTAGCGAAGGAGGCGGCTGAAATTGATTCAGTTGAAACTGATTGAAATCGGCGGCAGGCCATTTACAGGAGTATCGGTAAAACTGCCGAAGACGACGCTGCTCAGCATATCGAATGATACGGGATATATTATGTGCGGAGCCCTTGATGTGAGGCTGCTGAATGATCAACTCTCCGACCGTCGGATCATCGCCGGAAAAGCCGTCGGCGTCAGGACGCTGGAGGAGCTTCTTGACGCGCCGCTGGCGGAGGTGACGCTCGAGGCGGAAAAACGAGGCATCGTTCCCGGAACGTCAGGGAGAGACGCTCTTCTGCTCATGTAGCTCTTCCCGAATTAATAAAAGACTTTTATCTGTCCCCTTTGCGGCATATAGATGTTGTGAAGGGGGTTTGTCATGTTTAAACCCAGCAGACGTTACCGAAGCAGGAGTATGCCGGCCAGAAGAGTGTTTTTTGTTTCGCTGATCCTTTTTGTCCTGTTCACGTCGATGGGTATCTGGCTGGTGAATGAACAGATGAAGCCGGCGCTAATGGGCATTGCCGTGACCCAGGCTGAGCAGTTGGGCAACTATGCCATCAATTATGGTACCGGAGAAAGTGTCCTGGCGAACCTGAAGTCCGGCGATGATCCGAACAAGCAGCCGGGCATTGATGCGAATAAATTGATCGTGACCCACCTGAATAACCAGAAAGAGATCAGCTATTACTACCTTGATTCGGGTGAGGCAAACCGGATAAAGACCGTGGTATCCAACCGGATCCTCTGGTTTCTCCGCGCTGCGGAAAAAGGACAAATTTCAATGACGAATGGTCCCGGATCGGATCTGGAATATTTCATAGGCGAAAGAAACAGAGGGATTATTGCCGACATCCCGCTCGGACAGATTATGAACAATGCTTTACTGAGCAATTACGGTCCGAGAGTACCGGTGAAGATGGATGTCGTCAGCAATGTTCAGACGGATCTGCGCTGGAACTATCAGAATATCGGGATTAACAATATTGTTTTTATGATTTATCTGGACGTCAAAGTAAAAGTAGACGTCATTGTTCCGTTTGCCATTCAGTCCAAAACCATTTCTCAGCATATTCCAGTTGCTTCCAGTGTCCTTCCCAAAGGTGTGCCTTATTATTACAGTTCAGGCGCGAGCGGGTTGTCACCGGCACTTCCGGTGAATCCACCGGGCAGCTCGAATAAGGGAACTTCAGCGAACAGTCAGTAGCCAGAATCCGTAGTCCTTATCTCCTTTTGAGACGTTCCTGATTCTCCCAGAGCCGCAGGGAGGGATAGGGATCAATGGAATATTCGCTGACGCCGTTATCATGATAGAGGCCGTAGTGTAAGTGCGGGGGAAACTTGCCCATCGTCCCCTTCGGACCATAACCCGAGCTGCCCACATAGCCGATAATCTGGCCCGGGCTGGTGACCGTGCCTTTCTTCAGATGCGGGGCATAACCATTCAGGTGGGCAAAATAGTGATAATTTCCCTGAAGGTCGCGAAGACCGATCCGCCATCCTCCGTATTTATTCCAGCCCTTCATTTCGATGACCCCGTAGGCCGTTGCCCGTACCGGTGTCCCATAGTCGGCGAACAGATCGGTTCCTTCATGAATGCGCAGGCCGCCCCAGCCGCGGCGCGCGCCCCATGTCGGCTCATAATCATAATTTGCGGTCAGCGGAAGTGGAAAAGCATAGCCGGTTAAATTGACTGTATTGAATTTTCGAAAAATAGCCGCATTCTCTTCAATCAGTTCGACCGCCTTTCCTCTGTGAAAATAATTCCAGATGGCAATACGGGTATTCTCTTCTCCCGGACCGAAAGCGGCAAGCTGCTCGGCAAAGGCCAGCAGCGCATCTTCCGGGTTTTTCGGGTCGGCTTTGCCGTCCCCGTTGCCATCCTTTCCTGTTCCACCGAAGAAATCAATCGAGACCGGATCCTGGTCGTGCAGACGGATATTAAAGAGCCCTGCCCAGTCCCGGTCCGTACTTGTCAGACTGATCAGCGGTCGGTGTTCCGGACGGTTTACCGAAGCGGTGATATTGCGGGCATACTGGTCGCAGGCGGCAAGCATCGCCCAGTCAACTCCGGTCAGGGCAGCTGTTTTAAGATACAGGCTCTTTCGCTGATCCGCCGGCGTCACCGGATCACTGTGCTCGGCATCAGCAAAACCGGAATAAGCAAAGAAAAAGGTCATCAGACAAAACATCATTTTCGAGACACGATTCATTATTGCGCTCATCCTTTCTGAATTCTTCATCACCGGGAGCTGCGGGAACCGCCACTTTTATCCGGGGCAGGACTTTTTTCGCTTACCGGTGCGATCTGTTATAATGGAAGCAGGATCATCTCGGCTGAATCACAGGAGCACCCGCTTCAGTCTTCACTGCCGGGCAGCGGAAAGAGGGAAAACCCACGTGTTTGAAACGACCGTATCTGTCGATCACCGCCGATACGAGGTGATCAAAGATGTACGAAATGGCTGGAATGAAGATGCATTTTTAAAAAGATACAGCGATATCCTTGAAAAGTTTGATTACATTGTCGGTGACTGGGGCTACGATCAGCTGCGTCTCCGCGGGTTTTACGAAGACAGCAATCACAAATCCACGTTTGACACGAAAATCAGCACGCTGGTGGATTATCTGGTGGAATACTGCGGCTTCGGCTGCGCCTATTTTGTTCTGAAAAAAGTTTCCAAAAAGTAAATCGGCAAGAGTAGCCCACTTCGTTTTCCGGATTATTTTGCTCAGAAAAAAGCATTTCATGAGTCTGCCGGCGGGATGGTAAAACAGAACGGCTGATTCCGCAGACAGACCGAAGGAGCGGTGTCATATTATGTACTTTGTGGACAGAGAAGCTATTTTGCATCAGCTCGACTACCTGGATCGCCTGCTTGCGCTTTTTCCGGAAGGCAGCTGGCAGACACCGATCGGAAAGCTGGCCCTTGAACGGATCGTTCAGAATACGATTGAATCGATCATTGATGTGGGCAACAAGATGATCGACGGCTTTATCATGCGGGATCCCGGCGGCTATGAAGACATTATCGATATTCTTGAAGATGAAACGGTGCTTCCCCATGAGGAGGCTGATTCGCTCAGAAAGGTGATTGACCTTCGCCGGATGCTGGTTCAGCACTATACCGAAGTTGATCATGCGCTGCTGGAAAAAGCGATGAGCGAAAATATCCGTGCGTTAAAAGCCTTCGCCGGACAGATTACGGATTACCTGGAAAAAGAGCTGGGTCCGGTATCTGCTTTCACACCGGACAAACATAAAATCTAATGAAGACCGCTGTAAAGAGCTGGAGGATGAAACTGGATGAGAAAGACGTATGATGCATTTCTGCTCGACCTGGATGGTACCGTTTATCGCGGTATGGAACAAATTCCGGAAGCAGTGGCATTTGTCAAGGAACTGAAACGCCGCGGTCTGCGGTACCTTTTTGTAACGAACAATTCGACACGGACGAAAGAAAAAGTGGCTGAGGAACTTAAGGGCTTCGGTATCCCCTGCACGGAAGATGACGTGCTGACGACGAGCATGGCCACGGCAAGCTACATAAAATCAGAAAAACCGGACGCGACGGTCTATTATATTGGCGAAGAGGGCCTGAAGCAGGCGATGAGACAGGAGGGGCTGACGTACGACGAAGAGCATCCGGATTATGTTGCTTTCGGGATGGACCGGCAGATTACCTATGAGAAATATGCAAAAGCCTGTCTGGCTGTCCGCGCCGGTGCAAAGTTTGTGTCCACTAATCCGGATGTTGCCCTCCCTAATGAGCACGGGCTCGTTCCGGGGAACGGTTCACTGACTTCAGTGATCAGTGTCTCGACGGGTGTAGCACCGCTGTTTATCGGCAAGCCGGAACCGATTATCGTCGAACTCGCATTGAAGAAGATCGGCGCGACCAAAGAACGGGCGCTGATGATCGGTGATAATTATGACACAGATATCCTTGCCGGAATTCATGCTGGTATGGATACATTGATTGTTCTGACCGGTGTGACTTCACCTCAGGCATTGAGACAGAAACCGGTTCAGCCCACTTATCAGGTGAATTCACTCAGTGAATGGCAATTCTGAAACTGAATCCATTAACCTCTCAGACCGCCCCTCTTTAAGGGACGGTTTTTTCAATTTAACAGCCGGTGTTACTGATCGCTGTTCCTGATGCATAGACTGGGCATAGCCCTGATCGCTAAGGAGGGAACGTGAATGGAAGATGGTGCAGCACGGCATGAACTGGTCAGCCGGAATTACCGGCTGGAGGCGTCCGGGAGCCAGCCGCTGCGGCTTTTCTTTCAGCCGGAACGATCCTTTTATCACCGGAATTTTGATGCCCTTTCGTCTGCTGCCGGCCATCTGGCACAGAATACGGAGATCCCCTGTTGCCGGATGGTCCGTACCATTTCCGGCAGCTTTACACTGGAGGCGAACGGCGAACGGGTGATTTTGATGATGGTTCCCGGTGAGAGACAGATACTGCCGCCGGCGGGACGGATGCTCGCCCGCTTTCATCAGGAGACGCGCATCGCCGATATCAGTTATTTTTCCGAATCACCGCTTTCCGGTAAGTCGGCCGGACTGGCCGGTCAACTGGACCGGCTGGGGGAAAAATTCAGGGAGCTCGAAGGGAAATCTGAATATACCCCTTTTGAACGGATATTCCTCGCAAATTTTGCCTATTTCGCCGGTTGCGCTGAAAATGCGCTTCAGTATCTGGTAAATCTGACGATTGATGAACCGGAACCGGATCCCCTGGTCCTCACGCACAGACGCCTGACTGGGATAAGGGCACTCTATCCCGAGAATCCCGCAAACTGGGTCGCGGAAGATCGGTCCCGTGATTTATCGGATTGGCTAAGAGCACTTGCCTGGCGGGCAAATGCCCAGGAAGCCGATGTGCTTACCAGACAGTTTCTTGACGATTACGAGGCGATCTGGCCGCTGACCCGCCGAACGGCGGCATCGGTGTTTGCCCGCCTGCTTTTTCCGCAAGCCTATATTGCATGCTGCGAGCAGTATTTTTTCAGTGAACGGGAGAGCGGTACGGCACACCTTCATGAGGCTCTGCAACGGTTTGAGGATCGGGCACCGGAAAAGGAACGGCTGCTCATGTTACTTGCGGCACGCTATCCCTGGATCCCGGTTCCGGAATGGGTCAGCAAAGCCGGGTCGTACGAACAGCAGAGATAAATCCCTGAACAGGTGCAAAAAAAGAATCGGACAGGAACCGTCCGATTCTTTGCGTCATCATTCTCCAAATTTCTCAGAAGACTTGTTCCAGTTCCCTGACGCCAGGGACATTCTCCATCAACGCCTGCTCGATGCCGGCTTTAAGCGTCAGCGTGGAACTCGGGCAGTTCTGGCAGGCGCCGAGCAGCCGGACGCGAACGATGCCGTCATGTACGCCGAGAAGCTCCACGTCTCCGCCGTCCCGGATCAGGAATGGGCGAAGTTTCTCAATGACTTCTTCAACCTGTTCATACATTAAAAACACTCCCTGATCAATAGTAAAGGTGATGCTTATTCGCGGATGCCACGACTGTAACCAATAGTGTCATTATATCGTGTTTCCCACTGAAAAGCTATTTTGACGGCCGTATTGAGCAATCAGCGGTGACTGATTCGCCAGATCGTGCTATATTTAGAACTAATCCGGAATAAGGTGAGGTGGCGAACATGGAACTGACCGTGTACGGGGCAGAAGTCATTTGTGCCAGCTGCGTACAGGCACCTTCATCAAGGGCAACCGCAGAATGGCTTGATGCGGCTCTGTCGCGTGAGTTCGGCGGTCAGGTGACGATTCGTTATGTATCGATCCTAAGTCCTGAAACCGAACAAGACCGTGTCTATTGTGAACGGATCCATGCCGATGAATTTTTCTTTCCTCTGGTGGTTTCCGGAGACACAGTTCTGGGTGAAGGCTTTATCTCACTCGGACCGATTGTAAAGTTCCTGCATGAACAGGGGATCGAATCGATAAGCGAATCATCACAAGGATGAACTGCCCAAGAACCCGACCGGGTGAAAGAAGGGACACGATTGCTGGATTTTCATCATACATGGCCCTATGAACGTGTAGCCAATGATATTTATTTTGAGGAATGCCCGTTTTGTCATGAATCGCCGGTATTGATTCCCATCAAAAAGGAAGCAGTGGAGAATGCGTTTGAAGGAATCCGGACGCATATTGTCATGCCGTGCTGTCACGAAAAAATAGTTGTCGCAAGTATGGATCAGGACTACGTCTGGGCAACCAGAGTTCTGAGATAATGAATCGGAGTGTGAATAAGGGATGGAAACTGCCTATCCATTCACCAAAATGCATGGACTGGGAAACTGTTATATTTATCTGGACGGCGTCAGCAGGAAACTGACCATACCGTCCTGCAGCAAACTGGCACAGAAGGTATCGGATCCTTATAAGGGCATCGGTTCCGACGGGCTGATTCTGATTCTGTCGTCAGACAGTGCCGATGTACGGATGCGGATCTTTAATAAAGACGGATCAGAGGCAAAAAACTGCGGGAACGGCCTGAGATGTGTGGCAAAGTATGCCTATGAACATCAGCTTGTCGGTTCAGAATCGTTCACAATCGAAACGCTGTCCGGAGTGAAAAAGGCCACGGTACATCCGGTTGGCCGGACTGTCGATCAGGTGACCATCGATATGGGCGAACCGATTCTCGAACGAGGAAGGATTCCGGTTGCCGGAGGGAAGCCGCGCAGCAGGGTCATTCATGAGCGGCTGAAAGTAGATGGAACTGAGTATCGGTTTACCGGTGTTTCTATGGGGAATCCCCACGCCCTGTTTTTTGTCGATGACGTGGCGGATGCACCGATTCACCGGCTCGGTTCTCTGCTGGCAGATACGTACCCGCTTTTTCCAGACGGCGTGAATGTCGGCTTTGTGCACATTTTAAACGATCATGAGCTGGACTACCGGGTCTGGGAACGCGGATCCGGGATTACCCAGGCCTGCGGCACAGGCGCCTGCGCATCGGTTGTTGCTTCAATCCTTGAGGACCGGGTGCGTCGGGATGTCCCGGTGACTGTTCATCTGGCCGGCGGTGATCTGACGATTGAATGGCTGGCGGCGACGAATCGTGTGCTGATGACCGGTGAAGCAAAAACGATCTGTCAGGGGACTTATTTTTTTGAAGCGGCCGGCAGCAAAGCGGCGACTCTTTAATTGTGATTAAAGTCACGGAAGGATATAATGACAGTAATAGTAAAAGGAGCTGATCCAGATGACGATTACACTGACTGAGGCGGCAAATTTCCGGGTGAAAGAAATGATCCGTGAAGAAAAAGGAGAAAATCTGTTCCTTCGCGTCGGCGTTGGTGGCGGAGGCTGCTCCGGACTGACCTACGGTATGGGGTTTGACGATCGCGTGGTTGACGGCGATCAGGTCTTTGAACAAGACGGACTGAAAGTGGTTGTCGATAAGAACAGCGCACCGCTGCTCAATGGGGTCACGATTGACTTCAAGCAGAATCTTGAAGGCGGCGGATTTACGATCGACAACCCGAATGCGATTTCCACCTGCGGCTGCGGCCATTCTTTTAAAACGGCGGCCAATGAGGGAGAACCGTCAAAACAATGCGACTGTTGAAGCACTCGCATTTCCGAAAAACGAATTGCTTCTTTCCGACGACCCGCTGAATTTCAGCGGGTTTTTTGCACATTGCGGGAAATACGTATAATAATATGTGCTTTGCACGTGCTTAATACGTGTTATAATAGAGGGTGAGGTGATCAGAATGAGTCAGGATCAGTATGTTTTTCCGGCAGTTTTCACCAGAAGTGATGAAGGTTTGATGATTTCTTTTCCCGATCTGCCAGACTGTGAAGCAACAGCTGCTTCAACTGAAGAGGGCTTTGAACATGCCAGGGAAGCACTTGCACTGCATTTGTACAAAATGGAAGAAAATAACGAGGACATTCCCCAACCGTCGGATGCCACTGAGATTCAGGCGGAGGCAAATGCATTTGTGACGGTGATTGATGCCTGGATGCCGCCGCTTCGGAAGAAGATGGAGAACCAGGCTGTGAAAAAGACACTGACGATTCCGAAGTGGCTGGATGATGCCGCAAAATCTGCCGGCCTGAACTATTCACGGATCTTGCAGGATGCTCTGAAAGAGGAACTGAATATTGATGAACAGGACAGCACTTTCTCTGTTCAGGATAAGCTGGGCAAACAGCTCAATAAGGTCAAAAGAAGCCTCAGGGATTTGTCACGGATTCGGGTTCATGTCAATATGGCGGACGCTGATGATGCGCCCAATTCGGTGATCGATGACCTGAATTCAGTCAAAACCGAAATCAAGAATGTTACCGAAAAGCTGAAGGACACCTATTCGTCTGCAGAACTGAACCGTCTGTCTGAGAAACTGGACCAGATTGCGGATAAAATAAACAGGAAATTCCACTGAACGATTTCTTCAGCGAAATGACCTTAGTTAGATTCAGGCACCCGTTACGACGGCCGTGCCGCTTTTTTTTTACAGTTTTCCTGATTCCATGGCATTATTCTTGAATTGTTAACAAAAAAGACATATTATTAAAAATGAAAGCGAAAAACTCTCCTTGAATTTTCATACGTTTTCTGTGTGAAAAAGAGAACATAAGATGAGTTTTCGGTAACAGAGCAATAATACAAATAAACAAATAATATTTTCAAGGGTGGCTGTGAAAAATGGGCAAGCCTCAGATTGTAATTCTTGGTGCCGGATACGGCGGTATGATCACAACAGTACGGCTGACAAAGGATCTAAGTGCAGAAGAAGCGGATATCACGCTCGTTAATAAGCACAATTATCACTATCAGACAACATGGCTTCATGAAGCTGCAGCAGGAACGATACATCATGACCGGACACGGATGCTGATTAAAAATGTAATCAATAACAAACGAATTAACTTCGTCCAGGATTCTGTCAGATCGGTGGACAGGGAAAATAAAAAGGTCATTTTGAAGAATGGCGAACTGGATTATGATTATCTGGTGCTGGCACTCGGTTTTGAGTCGAATACATTCGGCATTAAGGGACTTGAAGAGTATGCTTTTGCGATCCGCAGTGTGAATACGGCGCGGCGGATTCGTGAGCACATCGAGTACAAATTTGCCAGCTATAATAATGATCCGGATGCCAAAGAGAGTGATCTGACGATTGTTGTCGGCGGTGCCGGGCTGAGCGGGATTGAATTCATCGGTGAACTCGTCGATCGTGTCCCTGAACTCTGCAAGGAATATGATATTGATCCTGCAAAGGTTAAGATCATTGATGTTGAAGGACTGCCGATTGTATTGCCTCCGTTTGAACGGGATCTGGCGGAATATGCCCAGAAATATCTGGAAGACAAGGGTGTTGTGTTCAGACTGGGTACGTTTATAAAGGAAGCCACTCCGGACGGCGTTCTTGTCCAGAAGAAGGACGCCGAAGAAATGGAAGAGATCAAGGCGGGAACGGTCGTCTGGACAGGCGGTGTCAAGGCTAACCACATTGTCGCCGATTCCGGTTTCGCGACCAACCGCGGCAAGATTCAGGTGAATAAGGACCTCCGGGCACCGGATGACGACCATGTCTTTGCCGTGGGCGATGTTGCCGTGTTCTTCCCGAAAGAAGGCGAGCGCCCGTATCCGCCGACGGCTCAGATTGCGGTTCAGGAAGGGGAAACTGCAGCGAAAAACCTGACCCATCTGATCAAGGGAGAAGATACGGAACCGTTCGTCTATAAGCAGAGAGGAACGGTCGCTTCGCTTGGCGACAAAGAAGGAATCGGCGTTGTCTTTGATAAGAAACTGAAAGGGAAACCTGCAGCAACCATGAAGAAAATTATCGACGACCGCTACCTGCTTGAACTCGGCGGCGTCGGACTGATGCTGAAAAAAGGTAAGCTTAAACTGCTCTGATTGATCGTTAAAAGAACAGGAGCCTGCGGAAGAGAGACCCGGAACTGATTCGGATCTCTCTTTCTCTCTTTTAAGATAATATGTCCGTCTGTATCTGCTTCAAGGGATAAATAAATGTGTGAATCGCCTCGAAATGGGGAAAATGAAGGTTAAGGTATGTACTGACGATCAGTTCGCGTGAACCGCGCACTCTCGAACAGAGTGTGTCCATTTTCTTCAGAAGCAAAGAGGTGACCGATCATGCTGAAAGTGGATCTGAAAAAGCTGAAGCTGCTGAGAAAGAACCGCATGTCGCTGGAAGAGATGTCGACACGACTGGGCTATGATAGCCCGAACGGGTATTATTATCTTGAGTCCGGACGCAGTAAAATTCCGGCCGATGTCCTGGCCAAAGTGTCCGTCATTCTTGATGTGCCGATTCAGGAACTTTTTATTGATGATGAAAACCAGGATGAAAAATAATCTCCTTGTTTCCGGTACAGAATGCGTTTTCACAACTTTGAATTTATCCGGGTGCATGCTAAACTTAATTATTAGCATGTACCATGCAGACGGCAGATAGCGGCCGTTTTTCAGCAGCATCCGGAAGGAGACAAAATTATGTGTGGTTTTTGCGGCTACATATCCGATAAGAATGATCTAGAGCCGGGAAATAATGAACAGAATGAGATGACCGCGCGTGCGGCAATCATCAACCATCGGGGTCCAGATGATGCCGGTTATTACACAGACGATCAGGTGCAGCTCGCTTTTCGCCGGCTGAGTATTATTGATCTTGCCGGTGGCCATCAGCCGCTGCCGTTTGAAAATGAACGCTACTATATCATCTATAACGGTGAAGTTTATAACTATCTGGAAATCCGTGAAGAACTGGTGCAGAAAGGCTATGAGTTCAAGACCACTTCCGATACGGAAGTGATCGTCGCACTTTATGCGGACCAGGGCGAGGCCTGTGTCAATCGTTTCCGGGGAATGTTTGCTTTTATCATCTGGGACAAACAGGAAAAGACGCTGTTCGCAGCCCGGGACCATTTCGGCATCAAACCGTTTTATTTCATGCAGAAAGACGGCGGCATATTCTTTGCATCCGAAGAAAAAAGTCTTCTGCTGGGTGAGAAGAACGATCCGGTCTCCGAGAAAGCCCTGCAGTACTACCTGACTTTTCAATACGTACCGGATCCGCTCACGCTGAATGAGCATATCCAGAGCCTCGAGCCTGGACATTACCTGATTAAGAAAAACGAACAGCCTGCAGAAATCAAAGCTTACTGGGTACCGTCTTTTGCTCCGGTGGAACAGACGCTTGATGATGCTAAAAAGAAGATCAGAGACGTCCTGATCGATTCGGTTAAAATGCATATGCGAAGCGACGTGACCGTCGGCGCTTTTCTGTCAAGCGGGATTGATTCAACGAGCATCGTTGCGCTCGCTAAGCGTTTCAATAACGATATTGAGACGTTTACCGTCGGTTTTGCCAGCAAGGGCTACAATGAAATCGATATTGCCAGGGATTCTGCTGAAAAGCTTGGCGTCGAGAATTTCTCGGTGGAAATCTCTCCGGAAATGGTTATGGAGGAGATGCCGAAGATCGTCTGGTATATGGACGATCCTGTGGCCGATCCGGCAGCCATTCCTAATTATTTTGTTGCCCGGGAAGCCCGAAAACATGCGAAAGTCGTTCTTTCCGGTGAAGGCTCGGATGAATTATTCGGCGGCTACACCATCTATCATGAACCGATTTCCCTGAAGTGGTTCGATGCCGTACCGGATCCGGGGAAAAAGCTGCTGCACGCCCTTGCTTCAAGGCTGCCTGAAGGGGTGAAGGGACGGAGTTTTCTGCTGCGCGGGACCACGCCGCTGCCGGAACGCTATGTCGGCAATGCGTTTATCTTTGATGAAAAAGAAAAGAGTTATGTGCTGAAGACCTATTCCGAACAGTCGCGGTTTACCAACATTACGGATCCGATATATCGCGACGCTGCAGCAAACGGCAAGCTGGACCAGATGCAGCTCGTCGACATCGAGACCTGGCTGCGCGGCGACATCCTTGTCGTTGCCGACCGGATGACGATGGCCAATTCACTGGAGCTGCGTGTTCCGTTCCTGGATAAAGAGGTTTTCAATGTTGCCCGAACGCTTCCGGCAGAGCTGAAAACCGGCGGCGGCACGACGAAATATGCTTTCCGTGAAGCAATGCGCGGTATCGTTCCCGATTCGATACTTTTCAGAAGGAAACTTGGTTTTCCGGTACCGATCCGGCTCTGGCTCAAGGATGAGATGTACGACTGGGCACGCAGTATCATCCGCGACAGTGATACCGACCATTATATTAATAAGAATTACGTTGCTAAACTGCTCGACGACCATCGTGCCGGCAAAGCGGACAACAGCCGGAAAATCTGGACGGTGCTGATGTTCATGCTGTGGCATCAGATCTACATTGAGAAATCGATCGATGTCCGCCCGCAGCCGGTTTATCAGGCATGATTCGGTCCGCTTCTGACCAATAAGCGGAAAGAAAAAAGATCCCGCCCGGTTCAGTCTCCGTCCTCCCGTTTTTACGGGATTCAGCGCTGTTCCGGGATGGGATCTTTTTTACGCGTCTGCGGATCAGCGGGTCAGCGGGTCTCAGTTTCCCGTCTGCGTTCGAGTTCCTCACTCGGTTTGAACAGCAGTGTCAGCGAGTAAAGGGCACATAGGCCGACGATACCGTAAATAATCCGGGCAACTGCGGTATATGTACCGCCGAAGATGGTCGCGATAAGATCGAATTGAAAGAAACCGATCAAGCCCCAGTTGATGCCCCCGAGGATAATCAGGGTAAGGCATGTTCTCTGTAAACCGCTCATCGTTTTCCCTCCTTTTATCTGATTGTCGGCACTTCTATAGGTTGTCTCAAGGCCCGTTAATTATACATGATAAGAATAATTTTTCACCGGCACAGACGATTCATGGCATTCTGGTTACATCGGTTCGCTATGTGAAGAAATTAACGTACTTTCACTTGAATTTCACCTGCTTGTCCTGTAAAGTTATTAAGTGGAAACGGTGTCAGATACGATATCATTGGAGGCATAATCATGGGAAAGAAAGTTTCATTCGATTACAGTAATGCGCTTTCGTTTATTTCGGAACATGAGCTGGATTATTTAGCACCACAGGTTAAGGCGGCTCATCAGGCCATCCATGAAAAGACGATTCAGGGCAATGACTTTCTCGGCTGGCTGACTCTGCCGACGGATTATGATAAAGAAGAATTTGCCCGGATTCAAAAGGCAGCTGAAAAAATCAAAAGTGATTCCGATGTCCTGATTGTCATCGGCATCGGCGGGTCTTATCTCGGTGCGCGTGCCGTCATTCAGACACTGCATCATACGTTCTATAACGTGTTAAGCAAGGCAGAACGTAAAACACCGCAGGTTTTCTTCGCCGGAAACAGCATCAGTTCAACGTACCTGAGTGAACTGATTGATGTCGTCAAAGACAAGGACTTCTCTGTTGACGTGATTTCCAAGTCCGGAACGACGACGGAGCCGTCGATCGCATTCCGTATTTTCCGTGAATTGCTGGAAAAGAAATACGGCAAAGAAGAAGCAAAGTCACGTATCTTTGCGACGACGGATAAAGCAAAGGGCGCTTTGAAAACACTGGCGGATCAGGAAGGCTATGAAAGCTTCGTCATTCCCGACGACGTCGGCGGACGTTTCTCGGTACTGACGCCTGTCGGACTTTTGCCGATCGCGGCTTCAGGCATTGATATTGATGAGCTGATGTCCGGCGCACGGGCTGCCCAGAACGATTACAGTGAACCGGAACTGAGCAAGAACGAGGCTTATCAGTACGCCGCAGTCCGCAATATCCTTTATAACAAAGGAAAATCGGTTGAGATGCTGGTCAACTTCGAACCTCATCTGCACTATCTGGCAGAATGGTGGAAGCAGCTGTTCGGCGAAAGTGAAGGGAAGGATTTCAAAGGTCTGTATCCGTCTTCAGCCGATTTCAGTACGGATCTGCACTCACTTGGTCAGTTTGTTCAGGAAGGCAGTCGTGTGATGTTTGAAACCGCGGTGCTCGTTGAGAAACCGCGCAAGGATATCACGATCCAGTCGGAAGCTGCCAACCTTGATAATCTGAATTTTGTCGCCGGAAAAACAATGGATTACGTGAATAAACGGGCAGCCGAAGGGGTACGCCTTGCACATACCGACGGCGGTGTTCCGCAACTGGTCGTCACCGTACCTGAACTGACGGCCTATCATTTCGGTTATCTGCTGTACTTCTTTGAAAAAGCGGTTGCTGTCAGCGGATTCCTGCTCGGTATCAACCCGTTCAATCAGCCGGGTGTGGAAGCATACAAAAAGAATATGTTTGCGCTGCTTGGCAAACCGGGCTATGAATCAGAGAAAGCCGATCTTGAGGAACGCTTGAAACACTGATAAGCCCCCTCACCATTACAAGATCATTGTCAAAAAAGACTCTGTGCACCATGCAGAGCCTTTTTAATTTCTGTGAACGTGCTGGCAGGCTTCCCGGCAGCGGCACATTTGACGGCGTCCTGCCAATCCCTTAACATGAAAGCAGAGAATGGATGCGGTAGGTGCATCCTCATGAATTTCCGACAGACAAAAGGAGAGAGAAGATAGATGCGCGGAAAAAAGTCAGGCGTGCTGCCAAAACTGGTCAGCATTCTTGTGACGTTGATTCAGATTATTATTGTGCTGTATCTGGCACTGAAATTTTTCGGCGCAAACAGCACTCCGTTTGTCCGGTTCCTGAATAGCTTGAGCGAACCGATCCTGCAGCCGTTTAACGGCATCTTTCATCCGGTATTAATCGGCAACAATACACTTGATCTTTCAGCGGTGTTCGCTCTGATTGTCTACAGCGCAATTGGCTTCGGTCTGCAGAAGATTTTCACGCTTCTTAAACTGTAGACTCCGGTTATGTCTCGCTATTGTATGCTGCAGGAGCACTCGCACTTCCCGCTCCAAATGGCGGGCGGAAAAGGTACTTTATTTTTGAATAACCTAAACTTGAATACGAAAGATACAGAAACCGCCTCAGCTGAGACGGTTTTTTTCGAGAAATGATCATGTAACGATCCGTGGGAACTGTCCGGAAAATTGCAAGTGAACACCTGGACTGTTTACCATAAATTGTTATTTGGCCGGATTTTGCTTTGTGACGGCTGGATTTTGCACTGTATCAGTCAGATTTCTCTCTTGTCATGCACTTCACTCAGTTGCCCATGCCGGGCGCACCTAAAACAAAAAGACCAGTTTCTTTATGGAAACTGGTCTTTCACGTGAATATGAATGATGGAGCACAGGGGGATCGAACCCCTGACCTCTGCCATGCGAAGGCAACGCTCTCCCAGCTGAGCTAGTGCCCCATGAGAAAGCTCAACAGGAAATATATTAGCAGAATCGACGGGCTTCGTCAATATTTTTCACCGATAAAAATGAAATCTATAGTTTATAGGAAATGAGTCCCTTTTTCACTATTTTTGTTAGAAAATATAACATAAAATATTGAAAATCTTTATTAATTATATATAATTAACATTGTTACAAATTTTCACGCATTTTTCATTTACCAATTCCTTTTGGGAGGCGTTTGTATGAGTGGCATTTTTTCCACAAAACCGATCGACACATTAATCGGGGAGACAAAAGGGAAGCAAGGGTTGAAGAAGGCCCTCAATGCCGTCGACCTGACGATGCTTGGTATCGGTGCAGTCATCGGCACCGGCATCTTTGTCCTGACCGGCGTTGCGGCTGCACAATATTCAGGTCCGGCGTTGGTGATTTCCTTTATTTTCTCCGGCCTTGCCTGCTTCTTTGCGGCCTTGTGCTATGCCGAATTTTCATCAATGGTGCCGGTTGCCGGCAGTGCGTATACATATAGCTATGCGGCACTCGGTGAGCTGTGGGCCTGGATTATCGGCTGGGATTTGATCCTGGAATATGCCGTCGCGATCAGCGCTGTGGCCATCGGCTGGTCAGGCTATGCGGTAACGCTTCTGAAAAGTATTGGTATTTCGCTGCCGGCAGCGGTCACCCTGGCTCCCGGCGCCGGCGGTATCGTCAATCTGCCGGCGATGATCATTATCGGACTGATCTCCTGGTTGCTGATTTCAGGTGTCCGCGGTACATCCAACCTGAACAACGCAATTGTGGTCATCAAGCTTGCTGTCATTGCTTTATTCATTATTCTTGCTGTCTGGCACGTTCAGCCGGCCAACTGGCACCCATTCATGCCGTTCGGCTTCAATGGGGTTGTTTCCGGCGCAGCGGTGATTTTCTTCGCTTATCTCGGATTTGATGCTGTATCCACTGCTGCTGAGGAAACCGTTAACCCGCAGAAGAACCTGCCTAAAGGGATCATCTATTCCCTGGTTATTTGTACCTTGCTCTACATAGTAGTCGCGGCGATCCTGACCGGTGTCGTCAGATATACTGAACTGAACAATGCTGCGCCGGTTGCATACGCTTTGCAGCGGATCGGTATCAACTGGGGATCTGCGCTTGTTTCTGTCGGCGCGATTTGCGGGATCACATCGGTCCTTCTGGTCATCACATACGGCCAGACCCGCATTTTTTTCGCAATGTCACGTGATGGTCTGATTCCTTCATTGTTCGGTAAAGTCAGTGCACAGCATAAGACCCCGGTCACTTCAACAATCCTTGTCGCGATCGTGACCATGATCGCATCCGGTTTCCTGCCGATTGGCATCGTTGCCGAACTGGCAAATATCGGTACGCTGTTTGCGTTCATCATCGTGTCGATTGGTGTGTGGGTTTTGCGCCACAGACAGCCGGACAGAAAAAGAGCATTCAGAACGCCCTGGGTTCCGGTCGTTGTTCCGCTGTCTGTACTCTCATGCGGTTATCTGATCATCCACCTTCAGGAAGCAACATTGCTTCGTTTCGTTGTCTGGTTTGCGATCGGCATGGTCGTCTATTTTGCTTACAGCCGCAATCACAGTGAGCTTCAGAAGGAGCTGGCTGCTGAAGCGAATAAGCCGGCATCCTGAGCGTCCTGCAGTTATTCATAATTGGAAAAACAAGCATAAAAAACTGCTTCCTCACGTTGATGGGAAAGCAGTTTTTTATGCTGCCTGTTATTTTACCAATAATCAGAAATATCTTTAAATAAAGAAACTTTAATTATATATTATTCATACAGAAGACACAACAAGGATGTAATAAAATATAACATTAGATCTTGAAATCATTTCGCATAAAGCTATAATGGTTAATATATTAATTGTTTCACAATTCATTTACTTCAAATTTATTTGATAAAACGGAGGGGCTTTGTTCATGAGTATCTTTACAAAGAAGCCGATCAACATGCTGATCGACGAGACCAGGGGGAAGCAGGGACTGAAAAAAGCTTTGAGCGCTTTTGATCTGACCTTGCTCGGCATTGGCTGTATTATCGGCACCGGCATATTCGTACTGACCGGTGTTGCAGCAGCCAAATATTCCGGTCCTGCGCTGATTCTTTCGTTTGTATTAGCGGGTCTTGCCTGTATTTTTGCAGCCTTATGTTACGCGGAATTCTCTTCAATGATTCCGGTTGCCGGCAGTGCTTATACATATGGGTATGCGGGCCTTGGAGAAATCTGGGGCTGGATTATCGGCTGGGATCTGATCCTCGAATATGCCGTCGGTATTGCAACCGTGGCAATCGGCTGGTCAGGTTATGTCGTCAATCTGTTAAATAACATGGGCATTGTTCTGCCGAAAGCAGTTACGCTGTCGCCGTTTGACGGCGGGGTGATCAATATACCGGCAATCGTGATTATCGGCCTGATTGCCTGGCTGCTGATCAGCGGCGTCCGAAATACATCTCGTCTGAATGGGATTATCGTAATTATTAAAGTGGCGGTTGTTCTGCTCTTTATAGTTCTGGCAGTATGGTCCGTGAAACCGGGCAACTGGAGTCCGTTTATGCCGTTTGGTTTTAACGGAGTCGTTTCCGGAGCTGCTGTTGTCTTCTTCTCTTACATTGGGTTTGATGCCGTATCAACTGCCTCTGAAGAGACAAGAAATCCGCAGAGAGATATGCCGAGAGGGATCATCGCTTCTCTGCTCATCTGTACCGCTCTTTATATCATTGTTTCCGCGATCCTCACCGGAGTCGTAAAATACACTGCATTCGGTACTCCGGCCGGCATGGCTGCTCCTGTTGCCTACGCTCTGGATCAGATCGGTATTCACTGGGGATCGGCGCTCGTTTCTGTCGGTGCCATCTGCGGAATCACTTCCGTATGTCTGGTACTGATGTACGGCCAGTCCCGAATTTTCTTCGCAATGGCTCGTGACGGACTGATCCCTAAAGCACTGGGCAGTGTTGATCCGAAACGTAAGACACCTGCACTTTCAACGATTATTGTTGCGGCGGCCTGCGCACTGACTGCCGGCTTCTTCCCGATTGGTATCGTCTCTGAACTGGTCAGCATCGGCACACTGGTTGCCTTCATCATTGTCTGCGCAGGTGTCATTGTTCTGCGCTATACTCAGCCGGAAATGAAACGTCCGTTCAAAGCGCCGCTTTTCCCGGCTGTGCCGATTCTTGGCATTCTCGCCTGTGCTTATCTGATCACCGGACTTCAGCCGGCGACCTGGATTCGCTTTGTTGTCTGGTTCGCTATCGGCATGGTCGTCTATTTTTCCTACAGCATGAATCACAGCCAGCTGCATCTCAGCAGTCAGCACACTGCTCAGCCGACTGGTAAATAAGTTAATCTTTCGCCACCTCTTTCATGATTAATCAGAAAAGCTTTGTCCGACGTCTCATCCGGACAAAGCTTTTTTTTGGTCGATTGCCGCAACCTGTTGTCAAAAATTTTTGTAAAAAGTTGCGGCATTGATTTTTTTTGGTAAGGTGAAGTAAGAAAAAGCAAAGACTATAATAACTATACATCACGATGATGATTAGAGGTTGGAACGGATGAACTGGGGAAGCTGGAAGGCCTGGTTTGGTGGCACAGGCCGCGAAAAGAAGAACAGACGGAACAGATTATTATTCGGCACCGCCTATTTTATCCTTGGCGCAGCCATCGTCGGTCTGTTATTTTATTTCGTCATTTTACTGATCGGCAATCACTATACTGATGACGAAAAGCTGGTCATGAGCCGTACATCTGTGGTTGTCGACACACAGGGCCATGAAATTTCCAGGCTTTACGCGGAGAACCGTGATCCTGTTTCTTTGAAAAAGGTACCGAAAAGGGTACAGGATGCCTTTGTTGCAACGGAAGACAGCCGTTTTTATAAACACTCGGGGATTGATTTGCGCGGCATTATGCGTGCTGTCCTGACCGACATTTTTGCCGGATCAAAAGTGGAAGGCGCCAGCACGATTACTCAGCAGTTGGCGAGAAATGCGTATCTGTCCAATCAGAAGACCTGGTTCCGGAAGGGGCAGGAAGCGGCAATTGCCATCAGTCTCGAGCGCAAGTACAGCAAGAAACAGATCCTTGAGATGTATCTGAATCAGCTGTATTTCGGTCATGGTATTTACGGGGTTCAGATGGCCTCCCGGTTCTTTTTCGACAAAGACGTGAATCAGCTGACGGAAGATCAGGCGGCCTTGCTCGCTGCGCTGCCGAAGGGTCCGAACGGCTATTCACCGATTCTGCATCCGAGCCGGGCTCTTGAGCGGCGGAATCTGGTGCTCGACCTGCTCCGGAAAAACGGCTATATTTCAGCTGAGGAAGCGGTCCGCAATAAGGGAAAGACACTGCAGCTAAATGTGCATAAGATTCAGACGCATCCGGAATATGATACTTACATTGATATGGTTGTTACCGAAGCGGAGCAAAAATATCATATCAGTGAAGATGACCTGATCCGCGGCGGCTATAAAATTATCGTGCCGATGAACCGCAATGCCCAGAGCGCATCGTACAATGCTTTCAAAGATAATCGGTATTTCCGGGGCACCAATCCGAACGTGTCGCCGCAGGGGGCGTTTACCCTGATGAACAAGAATGGGGCGGTACTGGCGGTTCAGGGCGGCAGAGACTATGTGCGCGGCAGTTATAACCACGTGACGGACCTGCGCCAGCCGGGTTCCGCATTTAAACCGCTTGCCGTGTACGGTCCGGCGCTTCAGTCCGGGGATTATCAACCCTATTCAATGCTCCAGGACAAAAAGGTCAGCTACGGAAAATATAAACCGACCAATTATAACGGGGTCTACAAAGGTGAAATGACGATGTATGACGCCATTACCTACTCTGTAAATGCGCCGGCGGTCTGGCTGCTCAATCAGATCGGTATCGGCAAGAGCAAAAGTTACTTGTCCCGAATGGGCATCCAGATTCCGGATAACGGCCTGGCGATTGCTCTGGGCGGACTGAAAAAAGGGGTGACGCCGCTGCAGATGGCGTCTGCTTACACAGCGTTCGATAATCAGGGGGTTCAGTCGCAGCCATACTTTATTCAGGCGATCTATGATCACCAGGGGAAAAAGATCGGCAGCGTATCACCGAAAAAAACTAAGATATTCTCACCGCAAACAGCCTGGTACATGACGCGAATGCTCCAGTCGGTCATGCGCAACGGGACGGGTGCGTCCGGTTACAGTGACGCCTCAATTGCCGGAAAGACAGGATCCACAGCCTATACAAAAGCCGGTTTGCGCGACGCCTGGTTCGTCGGGTACACACCGGATACGGTGGGCTCCGTCTGGATCGGGTATGATACGACGACGCCGAAACAATATCTGTCCGGATCAAGTGAGGACGCTGTACGGCTATTTAAGATAGTGATCAATCAAACACCGGGCCAGGCGAAACTCGCTTTCCAGAAGCCGGATGGCGTGAACGACCTGGATCAGCCGGTGCGTCTCGTGAAAATCAGCTCACTGACCGCCAACGGAACTTTGGGTAAATATGCGCTTCCTGCACTAGAACTGAAATGGTCGGGACCGACCGACCGGCGGATTATTTACCGCATTTATGCAGAGGATCAGGGAAAAACCCTTTACAAAGGAGAAATCACCGGAAAAACCCAGTACCGGATCGACTTTGTCAATCCGCTTTCCAAAGCGATTTACTACGTCATTCCGTACAATCCTCAGACTGATCGCAGCGGCCCCGCATCGCCTAAAGTGGAAGTACGGTGGCTGTCGCACTTATAAGCAGGCATTTTTCGGCTATGATCGGCTGAAAAAATAATTTTCTTGCACGAATTCAACAGGTGTGGTATTATTTTTTACGAAACAAAATGACCAAAATGTTCATTTGGTCAGAAACCGGTGATCACATGATGACTGCAGATCGAAAACAGAGTATTACCCGGGCTGCGGAAAAGACATTTGCGGCGTTCGGGTACAAAGCAACAACGATGGATTTGGTTGCCCGGGTGGCCGGCGTCGGAAAAGGTACGATCTACACTTTTTATAAGAACAAGGAGGAACTGTTCTATGAGATCATGAATCAGTTCATCCGGAAGATTAAAACAGTGGCGACGAACGCAATCCATCCGGATGACGTCTTTTTTAATAATCTCCATCGCGCGCTGTTCCAGGTACTGGAATTCCGCAAAGAACACCAGCTGTCGATCAAACTGACTCAGGAAATTAAAGAAATCGGTACGGCTCAGGCAAAGCGGGCACTGGGTAATGTGGAGGACGCGATTCTCGATTTTCTGGTGGACATTATCAAGGATGCTGAGAAGAAGGGTGACATCAAACCGTGCGATCCGACGGTCACTGCGTTTGTCATCCTGAAGCTCTACATCGCACTGGTGTTTGACTGGGAACAGCGCCATAAACCCCTGACCAGTAAGGAAATCGCTGATCTATTTGAGCTCTATCTGGTTAGAGGATTAAAGAAATGATTTTTCCAGTGAGTATTTTTATTGTCAAAAATGACCAAATGACTATTATGGTCATTTAGATCTATCTGTCAGCAAGTAACTTTCAGCGAGTGAGAAAGGGTGTACCAGCTTATGAATGTTTTTCATCTGATTGCAGCAGAACTTAAGGAGATTTTCAGCAAACCGCGGCATATTGAATTTATGCTGGCTGTGATGTGTATCCCGCTCCTTTATGCAGGTATCTTCCTGTACGGATTCTGGAATGCCTACGGGAACTCAGGAAACTTACCCGTTGCTGTGGTCAATCAGGATCAGGGGGCGAAAATTTCCGGAAAACAAATTAATGCAGGAAATGATCTGGTGAAGCAGCTGAAAAAAAACCATGATCTGAAATGGACATTTGTCAGCAATCGACAGGCGGAAAGCGGATTTAAAAATAATCACTATTTTATGACCGTGAACATTCCTGAAAATTTTTCAAAGAATGCAACGACCCTGGTGGATCAGCAGCTGAAACCAGCAACGATTCATTATCAGGTGAATAAGGATTATAACTTTGTTTCCAGCAAGATGGTCACATCCGGCCTGCAGCAGATGAAATCTCAGGTGTCAAGTGCGATCACGAAGACCTATGCGAAGACAATGTACCGTCAGCTCGATCAGCTGACGAAAGGGCTTGGTGCGGCTGCGAAGGGGTCGAACGACCTTACCAAGGGCAGCAAGTCGGAAGTCAAAGGATTAAATCAGTTAAAAAACGGCTATAAGAGCCTCATGTCAGGAACAACAAAATTGCAGAGCGGAGCCGGAAGTCTTGCGGACGGCGCATCATCGCTGAACGATGGCTTAAAACAGGCAGCAAGTGGAACGAATCAACTTTACAGTCAGACCAGTGCAAACAGCAGCAATATTGCCAAACTGGCGAATGGCGCCAATACCCTGGCTGACAAACTGGATCAGTTGAATAAAGGGGCATCACAGCTTTCTAATGGTTCCGGACAGCTGACCGGCGGCTCTCAGACACTTGTAAGTGGTGTGAACCAATATCTTGCCGGACTGAACCAATTTCAGCAGGGCGTGCAAAAGGAAAAGAATGGCCTGGACCAGTTAAATACGCAGCTATCCGCATCAAAGCCGAAGATTAACAGTCTTGGTACGCAACTGAATCAGTTCACCGTTAACTTTGACAAACTTGTCGGGGGTATCAATTCGGTAAACAGCGGAGCACAATCGCTTAATGGCAATTATCAGGCCTTTAATTCGGGCGTCAAGTCGCTTAACAGTGGGATCGGACAATTTACCGGTGGGGTAAACAATTTAAATCAGGGTCTCACTAGTTATAATTCTAAAATAAAAACATTCAATAGCAGTGTCGGCGCTTTGTCTTCCGAAGCTAACAACCTGAATTCAGGAATGACTGATTTTAATAATCAATTCTCCCAATTTAATAGCACCATTCAAAAGGCTGATGTGAACAATCTTTCCCAGCTTGGCGATGTTATTGAATCTTTAAATGGTAATATGCAAAGTTTTAATAAAAGCTTGCATCAAGCCGTTACTTCAGGAAGTGGAACTCTTTCGGACAGTCTTAAAGCTTTTATTAACTCAGATCCCACTGTGGAGAAAAATCCGCAGTTTCAGAATCTGGAGAAAACAGTAAGTGGTCTCTCTGATCAACTTAACTCACTTGCGAGTGCAAGTGACAGTTTAGCCAAAGGGTCACAGAAGTTGTATGACGCGAGTAAGAATCCGATTGCCGGAGCTTCATCACAAATGGATCAGATGAAATCAGCTTCAAAACAATTAGCCAGCGTAGCAGATTCTTTGGCTGCGAATACCGGAAATCTGGTCGATGGCATGTCCAAATTAAACACGGCATCCGGCCAACTGGCTGATGCAGCCGATCAATTAAGTTCGGGCTCAGAGACTTTAAATAAAAATGGAACTGCTCTGACTTCCGGATCAGCTGAACTTGAGAAAAATTCTGGAAAAATCGCATCAGGTACCAGCCAGCTGGCCAGCGGTTCTAAGTCTTTAACGGAAAATGCTAGCCAATTCCAGTCGATTGTCGACACCCAATTCGGGAGTGCCTCTAACGGCTTGACGGGTATGATCAACCAACTTTCTGATGGCGTTTCTAAACTTGATAACGGCATGGCTCAGCTGAATGGCGGTTCCCAGGAACTTAATTCGAATTTTGTTAAATTGAGTAACGGGGCTAAGCGGCTTAATTCCGGGATGAAAACACTACAAACGAATCTCTCGAAAGTTCCTGGAGCAACTAAAGCGTTGGGTAATGGAGCAAATCAGCTGGCTGCAGGTAATGCTCAACTGAGTCAAACCTGGCCGCAACTTGTGAATGGCATTCAATCTTTGCAGAGCGGTACAAATCAGCTCGTAACCGGAAGCAATAAATTGGCTACCAATATGAATTCCTTGAGCAGCGGCATCTCAGGCCTCGCATCTGGCCAGCAAAAGTTGGCTTCGGGGACGAATCAGGCGGCTACCGGAGCAAAGCAGATTTATTCAGGTAACACGAAGCTGGCAAACAATCTTTCCAGCGCGCATGATCAGTTGGCGAAGACGCCGACCAGTAATGCGCATGCGCAGAAGTTTTCCAGCCCGGTGAAAACAATTGACGGAACACATCAGGCGGTCGATACGTTTGGATCCGGGTTTACCCCTTATTTTATGTGCATCGGCTTATTTCTTGGCGCACTGCTGCTGACGATCGTTTATGATCTTTACAGACCGGCAGGACTGGCAACGGCGGGATGGAATATCGCCTTAAGCAAATTCTTCATCACCATATTAATGTCCGTGGCGCAATCCTTCTTAGTTGATCTGGCAATGATTAAAGGCCTCGGTCTTCATATCAGCAATCCATGGGCGTTCTTCGGGTTTACGATTTTGCTCAGTATGAGTTTTATGGCGATCATTCAGTGGCTCGCCGGTTCTTTCAATAACGAAGGGCGATTTGCGGCAATTGTACTCCTGCTCTTCCAGCTGGTTACGTGTGGCGGAGCCTATTCCATTCAGCTGATTCCGCACTGGCTTCAGGCGCTCTCCCCGCTTCTCCCTTTCACTTATGGAGTCAACGGCCTGAGAAATCTGATCGACGGCCATCAGCAGCAGATGCTGGCACAGAATTCAATGGCGCTTGTCGTTTTCATACTGATCGGAGTCGGATTATCGGTGATTACGTATACCATCAAATACAATACCGAACGGGCACACCGGAAAGCCAACCGTGATTATGGTGAAACAGTTTCTGAATAAGCAGGAATCAAAAAAGTTCTGAAGCAGTGAATCTGTGCAGGGCGGCTATCCTGATAAAACGGGCCGCTCCTCTTGAGCGATAAAGAGGAGCGGCCCGTTTTCAGCTGTTGATCAATTAAAGATCAACCGTTTTCCCGACGTAGGCAATATCAAACCGGCTGTTCTCATAAACCAGCTTTGTGACCGTTGTATTCGGAATCGCCGGCAGTTGACTGCGCTGTTTCATGAATGTGTAAACTACACAATTGATGAACATCCCGTGGCTGACGGCGAGGATGCTCGAGTTGTCCGAGGCGGCGATCCGGCTGAAGAACCGGTCGATGCGTGTGCGGACGTCTTCGTAACTCTCGCCGTATCCAGTCGTGTCAAGTTTCTTTAGTGTGGCCAGACCCTCAATCCGGATATCGTCGGAACAGTGACCGTTGAGTTCCGGGTTACCGGAGGCTTTACCGGCTGCCGACCAGACCTTGTCATCCGTATCGCCTTCGAACATGCCAAATGAGATTTCTCGGAGGTTTCTTGTCCTCATGACCGTCTGGTCCGGACTGGCAGAGTGAGCAAGCAGAAGATTAGTCGTCCGGACAGCGCGGGCCAGATCGCTGGTGTAGACGGCGTCGAAATGAATATCTTGTTGTTTGAACCGTTTGCCGAGAGCGGCGGCCCGCTGCTCTCCTTCAGGCAGAAGCGGTGTATCTGAGATGCCCTGTACCTTATTGAGCAGGTTGAACAAAGTCCTACCATGACGGACCAGATAGATTGCTTTTTTCATTAATGTATCCCTCCGATGCTTCCTGTGAATCACCGAAAGAAGGGTTCAACTGTGTCTTCCGGCAGTCACAGAACCAGCTTATCGTAAAATGTCATTTCTTGCAAAATTTTATTCCGCTGGGATCAGTTGCGGCTCGCGCGCAGACTTTTCTGGACGAAGTGATGCCAGTCGTTTTACTATTAATAAGGAGTAGTGATGACCGACAGGAGGAAAATACAATGAAATATATCAACAACCATGATATTCTTGATCAGACGCTCAACTTTGCACTTGAAGAGTACGCTTTACGGCATCTGGATATTAATGAGACCTATCTGCTGTTCTACCGCATGGCCCCGACGGTTATTGTCGGACGAAATCAGAATACGGTCGAAGAGGTCAATATGGATTATATCGATCGGCATAAGGTGACTGTCACGCGGCGGCTGTCCGGAGGCGGTGCCGTTTACAACGATCCCGGGAATCTGAGTTTCAGTTTTATCGCGAAGGACGACGGGGACAGCTTCAATAATAATCGCAAGTTCACCGAACCGGTCATCCGGGCACTGCATCAGCTCGGAGTCAATGCGAAACTGGAAGGGCGCAACGATCTGACCGTCGACGGGCGGAAAATTTCGGGAAACGCGCAGTTTGTCACACAGGGACGCATCTTCAGCCACGGCACACTGCTGTTTGATGTCAATCTGGACAACGTCTCGAAGGCACTGCATCCGGATGCGGAGAAATTTGAATCGAAAGGGATTAAGTCGGTGCGCAGCCGTGTGACCAATATTCGCGAACATTTGAATCAGGATATGACGATTCATCAGTTCAAAGCGACGCTGCTTCAGTACATTTTTAATGGTGCTGAACCGGTTCCTGAATATGACGTAACCGATGAAGACTGGACCAATATCATTGACATCGCCCGCCAGCGCTATCGCAACTGGGACTGGGTCTTTGGAAAATCGCCGGAATTTAACGTTCGTAAAGCGCACCGGTTCCCCGGCGGACAGATTGATATCCGGCTCGATGTGAAGAAAGGCGTCATTGAGCAGGCATCGATTTTTGGCGATTTCTTCGGCGTTGACGATGTTTCCGATATTGAAAAATTACTGACCGGAACAAAATATGACCGGGAGGCTGTAGCAGGGCAGCTGGAAACTGTCGATGCGCACAGATACTTTGGGAAAATAGGTACGGATGAAGTGCTTTCTGTCTTGTTCTGAATGCCCGGCCGGCATGATCGCAGGTTTCTTTCCACGGCTTGTTCTAAATAACATTGGAAAAGCTTAAATTAGGAACAATGGCATCACTTTTGAACTGGCATGCCGTGAGACGTGAAGGGGGACTGACTGTGAAGAAACTCGGCAGGCGTCTGATCATTGGCTATATCATTTATCTGGCAGCGATTGCTGCCTACTTTTTTATCGGAGCGAAGTCCGGAGTCCCGCCGGCAGCGAAGGGAACGCCGGCGGATCCGTCACTTTTTATGAATGCCCGGCAGCTGGCGGAAAGCGCGCAATATAATGCTTTGCGTCATTTTATTTCGTTTGCGTCAATCCCGCTTGAGTGGGGACTCTATCTGTTTCTGCTCGTCTCCGGTTTCTCACGGTGGCTGCGGGACCGTTCGGAGCGCCTGTCACGGTTCTTTCCGGTGCAGATGATTGTCTGTTTTGCCTTGCTGTCACTGCTGTCGGCGCTCGTTTTTCTCCCTGTCGATTTTATCTCTTACCAGCTGTCGCTGCACTACCGGATCTCTGTCCAGCCGATCGGCAGCTGGCTGAAAGATCAGGGGATCAGTCTGGCCGTGGACAGTCTGATCGGCTTCGCAGCGATGCTTGTCGTGTTCTTCTTTATCCGCCGGAATCCGCGTAACTGGTGGCTGCCGGTCTGGCTGCTGTCGATTCCGTTCATTGTCTTTATGATGTACCTTCAGCCGGTGGTGATCGATCCGCTGTACAATCACTTCCAGAGCCTGCCGAACGGGTCGCTCAAGCAGGAAATTCTGAGTCTGGCAGCCCGCTCGGGAATCCCGGCAAATAATGTATATGAAGTCGATATGTCGACGCAAACCCACGCCATGAACGCCTATGTGACCGGCATCGGCTCCCATCTGCGTATCGTGCTCTGGGACACGACCGTCAGCCAGCTGAGTAAGCCGGAGGTCCTGTTCATCATGGCGCATGAGATGGGGCATTACGTGATGCACCACATTGTCTGGGGAATTGCTGCAGCACTTGCCGGCCTGCTCATCGGGCTTTTTCTTACGGCAAAGCTGCTGCTGCGGATCGCCCGGCGCTGGGGTCCGCGCCTGAATCTGAACCATCCCGGAGACCTGGCGGCACTCCCGCTCGTGCTGCTGCTGTTCGCCATGCTCTCATTTGCCGGCGAGCCGCTGCAGAATGCCATTTCACGCCAGTTTGAGCATGCCGCCGACAGTTATGCCATTCACCTGACACAGAACCGACAGGCAGCCATCTCATCGTTTCAGAAATTATCACGGGCCAGTCTCGGGGAAATCAATCCGCCGGCTTTGGTCAAGTGGGTGCAGTATGATCATCCGACAATGCTGGAACGGATTGACTACTTTGAACATGTTCACCTGAACGGAAAAAAGTGATTCCGGTCATGACAAAATAGGCGGAAGAAACCTTTTTTCTAAAAGGGATTGTGCTAAACTAAGTAGTGGCATACGGACGAATCACTGGAATCAGCGATATCTGATGCGGATTTGGGTCTGTACGTCCTGAAATCAGGAAAGAATAGAGGAACTCACCATGTCGAATCAGAAAAAAACGGTTGCGGTCCTGTATGGCGGGAAGTCAACCGAATATGAAATTTCCCTGCTGACCGCTTTTTCCGTCATCAATGCGATGGATCTGGAGCGCTATCGCGTGTATCCCGTGCACATTCAGCAGGATGGCCGATGGATTGCCGGATCCGAAATTACGAAAAAGCTGGCAAGCAGGGATGAGCTGCTGCTGAGTGAAAATAAGCAGCTTGAAGTCAGTGCGGAACACTGGCTGGCTCCATCGACACCAGTAACGAATACTTCGCGGCCGGACATTGTCTTCCCGCTGCTGCATGGTCCGAACGGTGAAGACGGAACCGTTCAGGGTCTGTTTGAACTGCTGAATATTGCTTACGTCGGATCCGGTGTTGCCGGTTCTGCTGCGGGTATGGATAAAGTGCTGATGAAGGACATCTTTGCAGCGCATCACATTGCCGGACCAAATTATCTCTCCATCACCAGCTTCGACTGGCAGAAAGATGCGCCATCAGTCATTATTAATGTAAAAAATACGATCGGTTATCCCTGTTTTGTGAAACCGGCCAATTGCGGTTCCAGTGTCGGCATCTCCCAATGCCTGAGTGAAACGGAACTGTCGGCCAGCATTACGGAGGCTTTTCGCTTTGATACAAAAGTCATCATCGAAGAACAGGTGACCGGCCGGGAAGTTGAAATCGGCGTGATTGGCAATCACGAACTCTCCGTCTCCGTGCCTGGAGAAATTATTACCAAAGACGCCGCCTTCTATGATTATCAGTCGAAATACAAAGAAGGCAAGAGTACGCTGGTTATTCCGGCCGATCTGCCGGACAAAGTCAAGGCCGAACTGGAGGATACAGCGAAACGGGCATTCCGGGCATTGAGTCTGTCGGGGCTGGCCAGGGTGGATACATTTATCCGGGAGAAGGATCAGCATGTGATCGTTAATGAAGTCAATACAATGCCCGGATTCACCCAGTTCAGCATGTTCCCGCTGCTCTGGAAACATACCGGTCTGCCTTACCGGAAACTGATCGAGAAGCTGATTGATCTCGGACTGGAACGGCATGCTGAAAAGCAGAAGATCCAGTACCATATAGATGCATGAAGACGCAGTCATTAAAAATTAAAGCAGAAAAAGAGCAGCCCGTGAACCATTCACGGGCTGCTCTTTTTCTGCTTTTGCGACCGGTCAGGGAAGAACCTGAACGGTGAGGGTCTGTCTTCCGAAATTTAATGCTGCGGCTTTGGTCGGTAAGTGGATGTCAATCCGGTTTCCCTTAATGCTCCCACCGGTATCAGCGGCAATATAGACGCCATAGCCCGGGATATTGACACGTGAGCCTAACGGGATCACACCGGGATCGACGGCAATGACCTTGGCGCCGGGGTTGCTGCTGAAGTCGACGCCTGTTGCCGAACGGCCGCCTAACGCGTAGCTCGTTGCCACGACGGTCAGTGCCCGACCATTTGTTGACGGCGCCGCCTGCTTCGGCTTATAATCCATTTTCTTTATTACCGGGCGGACTTTTGCAGCCGGTGCCTGTTTCTTCCGGGTCACCTTTTTCGCGGTGGCCTGTGCCTTCCGGGCTGTTTTTCTCGCTTTCTCAGCCTTTGCTTTTTTTGCTTTTTTCACTTTCTCCGCTTTTGCCCTGGCCGCTTTTTGTTCAGCCGCTTTTTTCTCCTGCTGCTGAATTTCAGCGATCCGGCCCGGAAAACTTTTTGCCTCATCGGTATTTCGATAGACATCGTAGAGCGCTGTTTTTGTTGCCGCTCCGACAATTCCATCAGAGGTAATGTTCCGGTCCGTCTGGAAAGCCTGAACCGCGCCTGTTGTCAGAGCATCAAAGGTGCCTGTTGCATTGCCGTTGTAATAGCCAAGCGAACGGAGTGCATCCTGAAGCTCCGTGACAGAAGGTCCTTGGTCCCCCTGTTCCAGCAAGCTGTTGCCGAAAATTATATGATTCTTGTTGTTGTCTGCCTGCTCCGACGGATCCACTATGCTGAATCCGACAGCCTGTTTGTAAGTTCCAGGATTCTGTTGTCTCATCTGACTATCATTTGTACTGCTCGTCTTCGCCCAGGCGATGGTTGCCGGAGCGAGTGCACCGACAAACACGGTCAGACTGGTTACCGCCGTCAGCCTTTTAATGATATTCATATAGGGAAAAACCTCCTTAAGATGGCCAAAATACCAAAAACAGTTATTTTGGATCCAACGATCATTGTAAGTGTTAAATATCTCAGCCATGTTGAAGGGGCATTACAGTTATGTAACAATGAGATCTGATAAAATGAATTTGTCAAGATAAATTTGGACATTTTTTGTGTAATTTTTTCATAAATCGGCACATTTTCAGCTTTTACGAAAAAAGGTTAACTGATTATTTCGTTAGCTCCTAATCCATTATTCTCTATTGTCGTGAATGACGATATACTCTGCTGAACGGCGATATATTTTAACGAAGGTCGATATATTCCGCTGAAGGGCGATATTTTTTCACGAGCGGCGATATATTCCGCTGAACGGCGATATATTCTGTTCGGAATGGGTTAAAGGGATACTAAAAAAGTTAAATTCGGAGTGATTCTTGTTTGGCTGTATCTTCGATTTTGATTTATGATGTTAAAGGAATAGCGTCATGGATGACGTCAAATAACTGGAGTGAGAAAAGTGGAAGCGAAAAAAATCAGTGAATCCCGTTCAGTAACTTCGATACATGTTTTACCTAATGATACGAATAATCACGGAACCTTTTTCGGCGGGAAACTCATGATGTATGTCGATAATATCGGAGCGATTGCGGCCATGCGGCATGCACGCCAGAATGTGGTCACTGCATCGATCGATTCCGTTGATTTTCTGGTGCCGATCAAGGCAGGTTCCTCAGTTTGTCTGGAAGCCATGGTGACCTGGACACACCGGACTTCTATGGAAGTGTTCGTAAAGATTGTGACGGAGGATCTGCTGACGGGTGAAAGGCAGCTGTGTACCACATCTTTTCTGACATTTGTCGCGATCGGAGAAGATGGTAAAGCGCAGCCGGTACCGAAAGTGATCCCCGAAAGTGAAGAGGAGAAGGCACTGTATGAGTCGGCAGAAAAGCGCTATCTTCACAGAAAAGAACGAAAAAATAACACAAAGGATTTTGCGTCGAAGCTGACACTGGACAAGCCCTGGGAGCGTTAAATTACAGTTTTGTCATTTCGCAAGTCCGCAAATCGCCCACACCGATCTGCCTGATTTGCATAGGATGCAGTGTTGGGCGGAATAGACCGTTCAAACTACTGGTGAAGGGGCGGGTGACGATATGGGTGCAGCTTATAACCACAGCAGCAGCTTTGCGTTAATCGTTGTTCTGTTCATTTTACTGATTATTGTAGGCACTGCTTTCGTCTATTAATTCAGGCAGGCCGGACGTAATCTGGTGAAAAAGAAATCCCGCCGGAAGTTTATTGAGGCTCCGGCGGGATTTTTGATTTTTTAGAGCTTGTCAGTTCAGACAATCATGAACCGACAAGCTGTATTGATTAAGACTTTTCACTTATTCAGATGAGCTGGCGTCTGCTTTCGATGAAATTACGCAGGCGAGCAAATACCGGGATCATAAGGATCGTCAGCGCGATGCCTTTAAGAATATTAAACGGCATCACACCGTAGACGATCAGGGTCAGCAGACTGCGGATCCCGTGATTGGCGTATTGAGAAGCAGCCACCGCCTGATCGATGCTGAAACCGAGAAACATGGCGTAGCCAGGGAAGATCAGATAGTAGTTGGCAACAGACATGATTGCCGTCATGGCCACCGTTGCTACAGACATACCGACGGCCAGGGATACAAGTGTCCGTTTCCGGTGATAGAAGAGCCAGGAAACAAGGATCAGGATCGAACCGGCGACAAAGTTAGCCATTTCGCCGACCGGTACTACGGTCAATGATCCGGAAATAAGGACGTGCAATATATTTTTAATCGCTTCGATAATGATGCCGGCAGCCGGTCCGAGAATCAGTGCGCCGATCAGTGCCGGCAGATCACTGAAGTCCAGCGTGAGGAACCCCGGCAGCATCGGAACCGGGAAAGCAATCAGCATGATCAGATAGCCAAGCGCCGACAACAGTGAAATTAAAATCATTTTCTTCAATGAAGAACGAGACATGACAACCACCCCAATGATATAGTTTTGGGGATAATGCCGGGTGATTTGCGTTGTGACATGTAATGAAAGAAATGCTCCGTGTTTTCCCGAAAAGAAAAGCCCAAAAGGAATTTTTCCTTTTGGGCTGATTTGCTAAACGGAATGCTGCACACGGAAATACCATCAGTTTCCTGACGCCACACAAAAACGCTCACGTAAAAAACGCCGCAGCATTATCCTTCTTTCATCCAGACTTTACTGTCGGTTCCGGCTTCGATACCGGATCAACCTTTCGGCTCGCGGACTCTGGCTTGCGCCAATACCGCCGGTCGGGAATTACACCCTGCCCTGAAGGAAATAAGTTATTTAATTCACAGCTTTATTATAGACGGTCGAATTCATTTGTTCAATAGAAATTCACTGGAAACAGAAAAAATACACTCTCTAACGAAGAGAGTGTACCTGCCTGATGCGACTGACGATTAAATGAAATAATCAAGTACAAAACCGATCGACAGGAGCAGCCCGAACAGCGTCTGCATCTGGGCAGTGGCCTTCATCGCCGGCATGAGCTGGACAGACAGTGTTTTTCCACGAAACAGCCGCGTTGCCTGCAAGGCTTTAGGCATACTGGCAAAAACGATCAGAAGCCAGACGGAATCCACATGGAAAAGCATCAGTCCGAGAATCCAGAGATAGGAGAAGAAGAAAAGGAAAGCAAGCAGATTAATGGCTCCTTGTCTGCCGAGCAGGATCGGCAGTGTTTTCCGGCCCTTTGCCTTATCGCCGTCCAGATCACGGATGTTGTTTGCCAGGTTGATGCCGCCGACGAGGATGCCGATCGGCACGGATATCAGAACGGCATTGACCGTCAGTGTATCCGTCTGAATAAAGAAGGAGATCCAGATGATGAATACGCCCATAAAAAGACCGGACATCAATTCACCGAACGGAGTGTATGAAATCGGATAAGGTCCGCCCGAGTACAGGTAGCCTGCAGCGATACATATCGATCCTGCCAGTGCGATCCACCAGTTGCTCATCGAACAGATATAAACACCGATCAATGCAGCGATGATGCACAGTGTCCAGGCGAGATTCAGGATTGTTTTCGGGTGGAATCCGTCCCGGACGATGCTGCCGCCGATGCCTACCGATTCCCTGGTGTCAAGCCCTCTCTTAAAATCATAATATTCGTTGAACAGATTCGTGGCGATCTGAATCAGCATGGACGCGACCAGCATTGCAGCAAACAGGAGAAAATTCAATTGCTTGATTGGCAGAACCAGCGCCGTCCCGAGTGCCACGGGAACAAAAGAAGCGGTCAGTGTATGCGGACGAAGCATGGTCCACCATTTTTTGAAACCTGTATTTTTTTTAATTACCAAATCAGCCATTTTGATGCCTCTTTCCGAATTGACAGATATCTAGATTAGAAGACTACGGTCGAAGAAATCAGTACGCTGTGTCACGAATTCGACAAAAAGTCATTCTTAGTGTAAGAAAATCAAGGGATACTGTCAATACGGGAAGTTCTGGGTTGATGTTGATGAAGTAGAAAGACGCAGATGGTGAAGTACTGAGTCATGCGAACGGAGCGCTGCGGGATACCTTAAATGAACATTTAAATCCAGAAATAAGTGATGGAGAATCAGTTTCCGGATGGTGAAACGGAAGAAGCTGCGGATGGCGTCGACTGGGGAAAACGGGTGTTCAGGAGTGTTCGCAGCGATTCACATTCCACGCCGGAAAGGGTGATGCCGCGTCTCATTTTCTTCTTGTCCGGAGCCCAGCTGCGAATATCGTATTTCGCATCGCGTCCGTTCCAGCTGACCAGATTCAATTCCTTTGTCCAGCCCCCCTGATCCCGGGCGATGACGCCAAAATGCCGGACGATGCTGAAACGCAATTCAGTTTTTTCCTGTGCCATGAAAAATCACCTCGTTGAGTTATTGAACATATGTTCCTGAATCAATATTATCAGGCAAACAAACGTTCCGTCAACAGATTTTTTTCAGTCTTCGGAAAATTGTTTCTTCAATCTCAGTTATCCGTCACAATTTTGTTATAATGGAACTGTGTTTTCGTGAAGAGGACGTATAAGAAAGACCGGAACAGGAGGAGTCTGCTGATGCTTCGCTATACGCTGGCGCTGATTCGCAAGAACGACAAATTTCTGATGATTAACCGCGAGAAAAGTCCATGGCAGGGGGCATGGAACGGCATCGGCGGAAAGCTTGAACCCGGCGAGACGGCCACAGCCTGCGTCATCAGAGAAATTCGTGAAGAAACGGGACTGCAGGCAGTGAATCCTGTCTTCCGGGGAATTGTGACCTGGCATGCGGATGGTGAAGCACGGCAAGGGATGTACCTGTTTATCGTCAATGCAGGAGATATCCGGGCGCTTGCAACACCGAAAAGAACCCGGGAAGGCGTTCTCGAGTGGAAGACTGAAGCGTGGCTGCTGTCAGAAAAAAATTTCGGAACAGTGCCCACACTTCGCTGCTTTATGAGAGAAGTGCTTCAAAGGGACAATGCTCCGAAAGAGTATCATTGCTATTTCGATGGAGATACGGTTATTAAACGACAAATCAGTCCGCTGACCGTCAAAATCGAGTAAATCGTCAGCCTTCTTCTTCAGACATCAGTGGACCGGGCTTGAGATGCTCCATCCTGATCCGGGAGTTCTGAAGTGCAATGCGGACATCGTTTGGCTTTCAGCGGTATTGCGGTGAAACAAAAAGGGCACTCTTTTGTCGCCGGCGCCGGTGCGGGCTGCTGGTGCAGGGTGGTTTTATTTAACAGTTTTACCGCGAAGAAGATCACCAGTGAAATAACCAGAAAATTGATGACGGTATTAATAAACATTCCGTAATTGATCGTCGCGGCCCCGGCCTTCTGAGCGGCAGAAAGGCTGCTATATGATTTTCCGGAGAGATTGATATAGAGACTGCTGAAATCTACTTTTCCAAGAAGCAGTCCGATCGGCGGCATCACAATATCTTTGACAAGCGAATTGACGATCTGGCCGAAAGCAGCACCGATAATGACGGCAATCGCCAGGTCCATGACATTTCCGCGGGCAATAAACTTTTTAAATTCCTGCAATGTTTTCATCAATGAAGTGTCTTCCTTCCTTAACCTCACGGTGGAGTGTTTTTTCATTTCTCCGGATCCCGCAAAAATGATTAAAAATGAGTAAAAATCCGTTCAGCGTGCAAGCTAGTAGGCAGGAGAGTGATTCCTGTGCATCTGAGAAAATTGATTTACCCTTTGTGCCTCTTGCTGGCGCTGACGGTGGTTTTCTATGAGCATCACACGGTAACGGCGGTAAATGCCAAAGAAAGCAGTCAGTCACCGAGGCTTATTGTTCCGCTGATCAACGCGAATAATGAAGAGATGGGCGAAGCAGTACTGACCGAAACCCCGCGCGGCGTCCGGATTGCGCTCCGGGCGGAAGGCCTGAAACCAGGGATTCATGCGATCCATTTTCATGAAAGCGGCGTATGTACTCCGCCTGATTTTATGACATCGGGCGCACACTTCAATCCGGAACAGAAAAAGCATGGATTGAACAGTCCATATGGCCCGCATGCCGGGGATATGGCCAATATCTTTGTCGACCGGCATGGGAACGTCGATACTGTGCTCTTTAACCCGCGCGTGACGTTGGTTAAGGGGCAGGTCAATTCCCTCAGGGATGCGGACGGATCAGCGCTGATCATTCATGAATACGGAGATGATCAGCACACGGATCCGGCAGGAAATTCCGGGAAAAGAATATTGTGCGGCGTGATCCGCTGAAAAAAGAGCTGTTTTGATGCCTGGTTTAACAAGCTGCAGGAACAGCTTTTTTTACAGACTGACCCGTGGCCTATTCAGCCAGAAGGGAGAGTCCTCCGTCGACAGTGATCGTCTGGCCGCGGATCATGAATGCCGCCGGTGTACAGAGAAAATAGACCGCTTCGGCGATATCTTCCGGACGGACGATCCGGCCTGCCGGATTGTGCCTGGCGGCCTGCTCAAGTAATTCCTCCCGGTTCGGGAAGTGCTTCAGCGCGTCCGTATCGACGGCACCGCCGGAAACGGTATTGACCGTAACATGCATCGGTGCAAGCGCGACAGCCAGGTAACGGGTGATCGCCTCAACCGCGGCTTTGGAAACACCGACAACGACGTAATTTGGAAGTGCCCGGACGGCGCCGAGACTGGATAGGGCGACGATATGGCCTCCGCCGTTTTTCTCCATTCGCCGGGCCGCTTCCTGAGCGGCAAACAAATAAGCACGGGCATTAATATCCATTGTCCAGTCCCAGTGTTTCTGCTGAATCTCCATTAATGGACGTTGCACACCGGATGCGGCATTATTGACCAGCACATCCAGCCGTCCGTATGTTTCATCAACCGTCTGGAAAAGCCGGCTGATCTGTTCCGGTTCGCCGACGTTTGCCTTGACGGTGGTCACCGCAACGTGATATTTTTCTTCGATAGCCTGTTTAGCCGCTTCGGCGTTGGTCGCTTTGCGTGCATAATTTAAAATAAGATCATAACCGTTTGCGGCGAATTTATCGGCGATCGCCCGGCCGATGCCGCGGGTGCCCCCTGTAATCAGGGCTACTTTATGATCCATGGTCACATCTCCCTCTTAAGTAAACAGCAAAAGCCGGCCGGATCGCACGACCTCAGACCAGATCGATCTGCTTATCCTTTTTCAAACCGATTGTTGCTTTTGCCTGCTTTCATTTTTATCGTGTACAGCTAGTATAGCAAATAATGGCTCCGGCTCCTACTCAGTGGGACATGGCCCGTCCCTTTCACGGTGCGCCAATTTAAAGCAGCGGAGATAGGAACTTTTTTTGATTTGGGGTATGATAAATGAAGTATTGACTTTGGCATGATCACGAAGGGAAGGTCAAGCGAATGATTCTTGTCTACCTGAGCCTGGCGCTTATCGTTGCTGCCCTGATCGGCTTTTCGGTGTCGTTTCTGCGTACTGCGAAACGAATGAGCGGAACACTTGAGCGAATCTCAGTCACGGGTGAAAAAATCCGCCGGCAGTCTGAAAGAATTAATGATGAAAAAAATTTACTGACACAGAATTTTTCATCGCTGCAGATGGATTTTTTTCATAAAAAGGAAAAAGTTCAGAATGCCGCAAAATCGGCTCAGCAAGTGGTCCATACGGTACAGGGCAACATCCATAAATCGATCACCGTCATCAGGGCAGAGAAATCGTGAGGGAACTTCAATCCCTCACGATTTCTCCGGTTAGGGGCGGCTTTCCTTAAAGACTGGGGTTACCTGGATGGCCACATTACCATAAACAGCCTTGGCGATCATGCAGTCTTTTTCCGCCTGTCTGACGGCATCGTTCAACTGCTGACGGAGCTGTTGTGTCAGCGGTCCGGACACGGTGATTACCGGATAATGGTTCACCTGATTGAAATGAAGGCCGTTCCGATTGGTGACTGTCCCTTCGGAATGGATGGACATCGTGCTGTAAGCGATCTTTTCCTTGTCCAGCCGAATGCCGAGGGTCATCATAAAGCAGGAGGACAGCGCACTGAGCAGGAGTTCATCAGGATTTGCCCCGGTTCCCGAACCGTTCATCGCCCGGTCGACGGAAATCACTGAGTCGACATGTTCCGTCCGGATCCAGCCTTCCCCACCCCACGATCCGTGCCATTGCCCGTCCGCTTTGAATAAATAGTCTGTCATTCACGGCACCTCCGCCTTGCTTCTTTTGATTCAATTATACGGAAGGCGTCGCCGGACAACAATCGTGACGTCCTGCACCCGCTGATTCACCGATGGCCGGCCATGTACTCCTCTCCCGGCCTGAATCTTTTAATCGTCTGATTACCGGTGAACGGGCATACACTCTATAGGGACAGACTTTTCGTAATGACTTCCTTCCTGTCTGATCAGGTACTGTGTAAAATAATGTCAGCTTATCGGAGCCGTTGAGATGATCGAGAGGGTGGACAGATCATGAACGAGAACAAAAGACGTTTTCTATCCATATGGCTATGGGTCGCACTTACCGGTCTGCTGCTTTTTATCATTCTCGTGCTGGCGATCAGGCTGCCGCAGGTGTTATCACTGGACCGCGGGCTGATTCGTCTGCTTGATCCGCTGCGATCCGCGCCGCTCACTGCCTGGTTCGTGTGGCTGACCGATTTTGGGGCAACAAAGGCACTAACATGGCTCCTTACCGCGTCGGTGCTGTTCCTGCTGATTCGGAAGCGGCTGATTGCCCCGATCGTGCTTCTTGCGGCATTTTTTTCTGAACGACAGCTTAACGAACTGCTCAAAATGTGGGTGCAGCGGGACCGGCCGGACTTTCCCCATCTGGTGTATGCCGGCGGGTACAGTTTTCCAAGCGGGCATGCCATGAATGCCATGACGGTTTACGGACTTCTGATTGTGCTGATTGCCCCGCTGATTCCGGTTAAATGGCTGAAAATCATCTGGATTGCTGCCTGTCTGATGATGATCGCACTCATCGGATTCAGCCGTCCTTTTCTCCGGGTCCATTATTTTACAGACATTCTCGCCGGGTACAGTATGGGCGGTGTTGTTGTCGCACTGTCCGCGATGATGATCATACTTATTGATCAACGGCACCGGAGCCGCTAAGATAAAGACAGAGAAGTTATCCGTCATGCCTGTGAACGCTCGGTACGGATGATGCTCAGATCCGGAGGTGGCGCATATGCCAAAATGCAATGTCGGTTTGCAAATCCTGCCTTTTTCCAGGGACAAGGATACTTATGGCCTGGTGGACAAGGCAATTGAGGAGATTCAGAAATCCGGTGTGACCTATGAGGTCGATGCCCTGGAAACAGTCCTTGAAGGAGAACTTGACGAACTGCTTGACGTCGTGAAGAAGACGGTCTATGCGACGGTCAGTGCCGGTGCGGATGAAGTTGCCGCGGAAGTGAAGATTCATTTTCGTCCTCAGGGGACATCGATTCAGGAAAAAGTCGGAAAATACCGTCAATCGTAAACAAAGTCGCTACATAATGCTGATGATGAAGGAGAAATGGACGCTTCTTACCATTCCTTCTTTTTTAGCTTGCAAAAGAACATATGTTCCTGTACTTTATTAGTTCGGGACACAGACAAGATGATTTTTCAACCGCAAATTTACGGTATAATTAAGAAAAGATTTTGAAAGATGTCATTTCAGGGGGCTTCGTGAGATGTCGGTACGATTTATTCTTGGACGACCGGGTACGGGTAAGACCACCCTGTGTATGAAAGAAATCAGAAAACAATTGTCTGATAATCCGTCCGGGACACCCTTGGTTTATCTTGTTCCGGAGCATATGACGTTCAGCATGGAATATGCTTTTGCGGCTGCGCCGGGGTTCAGCGGCATGACGCGGCTGAACGTGTACAGCATTCCGCGTCTGGCCCTGCGCGTGCTGCAGCGCACAGGCGGAGCCACGCGGATTCATCTGAACAATGTCGGGCTGTCGATGATGCTTCAGAGAATCATTTCCGGAAACAGTGAAAAGCTGCATTTGTTTCGCAAAGCCTCGGCGCAGACCGGATTTTATGACTTGCTTGGGCAGACGCTTGCCGAAATGAAAAGTTACTGTCTCACGCCCGGGCAGCTTGCTGATCAGTCGGAGGCTCTGGAGAAGGAACAGTCACCGGAAAGGATGCTCTTAAGGGATAAGCTTCATGATCTGGCGATCGTTTATGAAGCTCTGGAGAAGGAATTGGAAGGAAAGTATGTCGACAATACGGATTATCTGATCCTGATGGCCCGGAAGATACCGGAAACAAATTTTCTGAAGCAGGCGGAACTGTGGATTGACGGCTTTCAGACCATGACCCCTGAAGAGCAGGTCGTCGTGGGTCAGCTGATGGCCGTGTGCCGGCGTACAACCATCGTGCTGGGAACGGATCAGGCGTACGACCGGCCGCCGGATGAATTCTCCGTATTCCGTCACCCCGCTTTGCTCTATATGAAATTTCGTGAAATGGCTGCCGCACAGCAGCTGGCTATGGAACCGCCGGTGATTCTGCGAGACGTCGTCCGGGCGAAAACGCCGGCTCTGAAAAGACTGAATCTGCTCTCCGGGAATTTTACCAGGCCAGTCGCTGAAAAAGCCGACGGGCTGATTCTGACTGAAGCCGTCAACCGGCGTGAAGAAGTCGAGCAGGCGGCACGGAATCTGATCGCACTCGTCAGAGACCGGCATCTCCGTTTTCGGGAGATCACCGTGCTGGTTCGTGATCTTGACGATTATCATGACCTGATTGAAACGGTTTTCGCGGATTATGGGATTCCGATATTTATCGACCGGAAGCGGCCGATGAAGCAGCATCCTTTGATTGAGCTGATCCGTTCAGCTCTGGAGACGGTACAGAAAAACTGGCAGTATGACTCGGTTTTCCGCTGCATCAAAACGGATCTTCTGATTCCGGAAGGCGCGGTTCTGCAAGACGCGCGCGAATCGCTGAGCCAGCTGGAGAACTATGTGATGGCCTATGGCATCTTCGGCGAGAAGAAATGGACCGATCCGGAACCGTGGACGTACCGCGTCTATCGAGGACTTCAGGAATCAGAAAAAGAAGTGACCCACGAAGAGCTGAAGGCGCAGCAGGAGATTAATCACTGGCGCGCGATCGTAGCGCGTCCGATCAGCCGAATGGAAAAACAGATCCGTGCAGCAGCGGATGTCCAAGGCAAATGTAAAGCGGTCTATGACTTTCTGGTTGCCTGCGCCGTGCCGGAAAAACTTGAGCAGATGGCGGCAATGTCGGCCCGCGCCGACCGGCTTTCGGAAGCGAAAGAGCACAGTCAGGTCTGGAAAGCAGTGCTTGATCTGCTCGACCAGTGTGTCGAAGGTGCGGGAGATGAACCGATCAGCGACCGTCTGTTTACCGAGATTATGGATACAGGGCTTGATCAGCTGGAATTTGCCCTTGTACCTCCGGCGCTGGACCAGGTTCTGATCGGCAGTATGGACCGTATGCGTTCAACCAATCCGAAGGCCGTCTTTCTTCTTGGGGTGAACGAAGGCGTCATCCCGGCCAAACCATCGGATCACGGGCTGCTGACCGGTGAGGATCGTGAACAGCTCGAACGTCAGGGCCTGCAGTCGGGTGATGATGAGCACAGCCAGATGGCTCTGGAAAAAGAACTGGCCTACCGGGCACTGACACTGCCTGAAGAATGGCTGTATCTTTCCTATCCGCTTGCTTCCGAAGGCGGAGAAAATCTGAAGCCGTCCCCGCTGATCGGGAGAATGCGGCGGACATTCTCCGATCTTCATGTCCGGCTCGCTCTGACTGAACCCCGCTCATTAGCAGAACCGGAGCAGCTTGGTTTTGTCAATGCCCCCCGGAAGACACTCGGTTATCTGACGTCCCAGATCCGTGACTGGCGCAGGGGCTATAAGATTGCCGATCTCTGGTGGGATATATACAACTGGTTTACCGCACATGCGGAATGGAAGCCATTTGCCCGGCGTACGCTTTCCGGACTGTTTGCAACAAATGAGGAATATCTGAGTACAGAGACGGCGCATCAGCTCTACGGGGATACCCTGCTTGCCAGTGTTTCCCGTATGGAACTGTACAGTGCCTGTCCGTTCTCACAGTTTGCCTCGTATGGACTGAAGCTGCAGGAGCGGGACATCTTCCAGCTGGCCGCCCCGGATATCGGACAGCTCTTTCATCTGGCGATAAAGAAGATGACCGAATCGCTGATGAAGCATCACCGGCGCTGGCGGGATCTGTCACCGGAAGCCTGCGACGAACTGGCTGAGAAAACCGTGGATACGCTGGCGCCGCACCTTCAGCGCCGGATCCTGTCCAGTTCAGGCCGGTACCGATATCTGCAGCACAAACTGGAGCAGGTCGTTGCCCGCGTGGCACGGGTCATGCAGCGCCAGGACGAGACGAGCGGTTTTACACCGGTCAGTCTGGAATTGCCCTTTGGACCGGGACAGCCGCTCCCTCCGCTGAACTTTACGCTTAAGAACGGCTGCAAAATGGAAATTGTCGGACGGATTGACCGGGTCGACCGGGCTGAGGATCCGGACCGGAGGGTTTTCCTGCGGGTTATCGACTACAAATCCGGACTTAAGGACTTAAATCTGAACGATGTCTATTACGGACTTGCCCTGCAGATGCTGACCTATCTGGATGTCGTGCTGACGCACTCGAATCGCTGGCTTGGCGTGCAGGCACATCCGGCAGGCGTCCTGTATTTTCATGTTCATAATCCTTCGCTTGCCTTAAACGGCAAAGTCCCCACGGATGAAGCTGAAAATGACCTTTACAAAAGTTTTAAAATGAAGGGCCTTCTTCTGGAGGATCAGCAGGCACTGGCGCTGACCGACGAGCTGGCGCCGGGGACGCGTTCACAGGTTGCGCCTTTCGGCATTAAGAAAGACGGCAGCTTTACGAAGAGTTCCTCACTGGCTACCCCTGAGCAGTTTCAGGCGCTTCAGGTGCATACGAAAAAGGTTATTGCCGACATCGGTGAGAAAATCACCGAGGGCGACGTACGCATTGCTCCCTTTAAGTTCAGAGACCGCATTCCCTGCGCGTTCTGCCCATACCGGTCGTTCTGCCAGTTTGACCGGTCTCAGCCCGGTAATGATTTCCGGGAGCTGAAGAAAATTTCCGACGATCAAATATTGCAGAAACTGACTGAAAAGGAGGAGGACAAGCATGGCCATGAAGAAACCTGAGGGCAGTCAATGGACGGATGAACAGTGGCAGGCGATCACCGAAGAAGGGCATGATCTGCTTGTTGCCGCCGCCGCCGGATCCGGGAAAACAGCCGTGCTGGTTGAACGGATTATCCGGAAGATCCTCAGTCCGGACCACCGTACCGGTATTGACGATCTGCTTGTGGTGACTTTTACGAACGCTGCCGCAGCCGAGATGAGAGAGCGGATCGGCCGCGCGCTCGATCAGCAGATAATCGCTCACCCGGACGACCCGTACCTGCGAACGCAGCAGACGCTGCTCAGTAAAGCAGCGATCATGACGCTGCATGCATTCTGCCTGTCGGTAATCAAGAAAAATTATTACACGCTTGACATCGATCCGGGTTTCCGTCTTTTGGATGAAACTGAAGCAGGGCTTTTGCGTGAAGAAGTTCTGGACGACGTGCTCGAAAACCATTATTCTGCAGGCGATGCCGATTTTTATAAGCTGGTTGATCAATATTCCGGGGATCGCAGTGATGAACTGATCCGGAGTCTGGTACTCAGAATCTATACTTTTTCAATGAGCGATCCCTGGCCGAATCAATGGCTCGGCAGTCTTCCCGCGGCCTATCAGCAGGATGAAGGGAAGTCGATCGACGACTTTTCATGGACCCGCGAATTGAAAAAAGCCTTCTTTATAAATCTTACCGGGACTGCTGAAGCGCTGCGGGGTGCGCTTGCCTTATGCAAGGCACCCGGGGGTCCGGAAGTTTACGCAGAGACGCTGAGCGGGGATCTTGACCGGATCACTCATCTGCTCACTCTGAAGAAAGCCGGCTGGGAGAATCTTCGCGCGGCAGTTTCGGCGGTTACTTTTCCAAAACTCCGCGCGGCCTCAGGGAAAAATATCGATAGAACCATTCGGGATCAAGTCAGAAAGACGAGAGATCAGGTGAAGAAGGTCATTTCCGGGTATCAGCAGGACTGGTTTGCCCGGAATTCAGACGAACTTCTTCAGGATGTGCGTGATATGGCGCCTTCGGTCAGCCTGCTGGTTCAGCTGGTCAGGGAATTTACCCGGCAATTCAGTACAGAAAAACGGAGCAGAGGGGTACTCGACTTCTCCGATCTGGAACACGAATGCCTGAGCGTCCTTCGCGCTGAAGATGCCGCGCCGGATCATGAAAAGCCGTCAGCTGTTGCCCTGCAGTACCAGAAACGCTTTGCGGAAGTGCTGGTTGACGAATATCAGGATACAAACCGGGTTCAGGAGGCCATTCTGAAACTGGTCAAAAAAGGCGGTACAGAAGGCAACCTGTTCATGGTCGGCGATGTCAAACAGAGCATCTACGGTTTCCGGCTCGCCGAACCGGGGCTGTTCCGGGTAAAATACAAAGCTTTTTCTGCGACAGGGAGCAGCGGTGCGAAGATTGACCTGTCCAGCAATTTCCGAAGCCGCCGGGAGATCATTGACGGAACCAATTTTCTCTTCCGCCAGACGATGGATGAATCGTCAGGCGGCGTGAACTACGATCAGGCGGCCGAGCTTAAGTTCGGCGCGTCTTATCCTGACGGCGACCGGCCTGTTGATCTCGAACTGATCGACCGGTCTCAGGAAGGCCGGGATCAGGACGCCGGGGAAGACAGCGACAGTGGCGACAATAATGCGACGGAACTTGAGGCGGCCGCGGTCAGTGACCGAATCAAGGCGATGATCGGCGACGGCAAGCACCCTGCCTTTCAGGTTTGTGATCGCAAGAGCCACCAGATGCGGCCGCTGCAATACCGGGATATTGCGATCCTGATGCGCTCGGCGACGACCTCCGCTGCAGTGATGAAGGACGTTCTGAGCAGCCATGGGATCCCTGCCTATGCAGAGCTGACGAAAGGCTATTTTGACACGGTGGAAGTGTCGGTCATGCTGTCCGTTCTGCAGATCATCGACAATTCGTTTCAGGATATTCCGCTGGCCTCGGTACTGCGTTCGCCAATTGTCGGATTGAACGGGGACGAGCTTGCCCGGATCCGGATTTCCCGTGAACAGGTCCCCTATTTTGCGGCATTGAAAGCTTACGCAGCAACAAATAAGGATGAGCTTAGCGGAAAACTTTCAAGGTTTCTGACCCGGCTGGAGGCATGGCAGGACTTTTCCAAAACACATTCCGTATCCGCACTGGTCTGGCAGATCTACCGGGACACCGGTTATTACGATTACGCCGGCGGACTTTTCGGCGGCACGCAGCGGCAGGCGAATCTGAAGGCTTTCTATGACCGGGCCCGGTTATATGAAAAGACTTCGTTCCGCGGACTTTTCCGATTTCTCAGGTTTATCAGCAGAATGCGGGAAACAGGCGGCGATCTGGGTGAAGCCCGGGCACTGAGTGAACAGGAAGACGTCGTGCGCATCATGACGATTCATAAAAGTAAAGGTCTTGAATTTCCGGTTGTCTTCCTGACCGGTATCGACCGAAAGTTCAACCGGAAAGACCTTTCCGGACCGGTACTGCTGCATAAGACACTCGGATTCGGAACGCGCTGGATCGATCCGGATGAGCGCATCAGTGTGCCGACACTCCCGTATTTGGCGATCCAGGAGCAGCTTTCAGCGGATGCTGTTGCGGAGGAAATGCGTATTCTCTATGTCGCTGTGACGCGGGCACGCGAGAAGCTGATTCTTGTCGGCGCAGTCAAAGACCCTGAGAAGAAGGCAAGGCGATGGGCATCTGCGCTTGATGACCGTGCCTGGCTGCTTCCCGATGATCTGCGGCGTACGGCAGCCACTTTTCTGGACTGGATCGGTCCGTGTCTTGTGCGTCATCGCCAGTCGGCGGTGCTTCAGGACTTATGCGGCCGATCGCCGGACCGGACAGCGATTTCCCGCGACCCGTCTGAATGGAATGTGACGCTGATCCCGGCAACAGATCTGGAGATCCGCCCGGCCGTACATCTGGAAGCAGAGAACGACCGGCTGAACCGGATGAAGCAATGGCGGGCGGTAGTCTCCCATTCAGGCATGCAGGACGAGATCCGCAGAAGGCTGGAATGGAAGGATCCGCACCGAAGAGCTGCTCAATATATGGCAAAACAGACGGTCACGGAGATTAAATCCCAGCAGGACTATTTCAGCGAAGGGCTGGACGACCGGCTGATGACCGATCGGCTGCCGGCAATCGGCGGAGACCGGCCGCGCTTTTTACAGGAAGGCACGTTGTCGCCGACGGAGCGCGGGACAGCTCTGCATATCCTGATGCAGCATCTTGATCTGATTCACGCGCAGACCGCGGAGAATGTGCGCAGGCAAGGCAAGGACCTGGTCGCTAAAGAAATTCTGACGGCGGAACAGGAAGCCAGTCTGGACTATCAGGCGGTTCTTGACTTTTTATCCACGGATGTCGGCAGGAAAATGAAAGAAGCGGCACGCGTCCTTCGCGAATGTCCGTTCAGCCTCACACTTCCTGCTGGAGAAGTGTACCCGGACTGGGGGAAGAACAGTCCGGATGCCGAGGAAAAAGTTTTGATTCAAGGGGTCATCGACTGCATTATTGAAGATGGGGACGGACTGATACTGCTTGATTATAAAACAGACAGGGTCACCGGAAGATTTCCGGAACCGGGAGCTGCCGAGTCAGAATTAAAAAAACGCTATCAGCTGCAGCTGGGCCTTTACCGGCTGGCTGTGGAAAAGATCTGGAAGCGGCCGGTTACCCTGCTTGGACTTTACGCTTTCGACGGCGGCTTTTTTGTCGATCTTACCGCCTATAAAGGCGTGTTCAGCTGATCCGGACCGTGACGGTACCATGATGCACCGCAGTGAGTGAGCATCTGCAGCGGAAACAGCCCTCAGGAAAAATAACCTGATTGTTCATTTTCTGTTCATTTAAACTGGTTATGATCAATTAAGAAGCTGAAAATAAGACCTGCGACTTAGCGAGATTAATTCTGAGGCTTGATCAACCAGGGTCATCGGTGAGGTACTATAGATTGTGCCCGCAGAGTGCGGCCGGTCTTTTCACATAGGACGAAAAAAATAACTTGGAGTGGATCCATTGCGAAAAATCATCTCTTTTTCCATGAAGAATAAGCTTGCCGTCTGGCTACTCACCCTTGTCGTCATTGTCGGCGGTATTTACGCGGGCACACACATGAAAATGGAGACCATGCCGAATTTCTCCATCCCGGTTGTCAGCGTCTCGACGCTGTATCCCGGGGCAACCCCGGATGAGGTCGACAGCAGTATTACACAACCGGTTGAGCAAAAGCTGCGGACGATGCCGGGTGTGCAGAATGTCAGTTCCACATCGTCCAGCGGCACTTCTTCAGTTGTTGTTGAGTACGGATACAATCAGGATATGAATCAGGCAGTTAATGACATCAAACAGGCTGTTGACCAGCTGACTCTGCCTGATCAGGCCGAAAAGCCGAATGTGATGCGCATCAGTATGGACGCCATGCCGGTTTATGCGGTCAGTGTGACTGCCGGGAATGAATCTCCGGAAACGCTCAGTGACCGTGTGAAGAATAACCTGCTTCCGGCGATTCAGGGCGTCGGCGGTGTGTCTTCTGTCACCCTCTCGGGTCAGCAGGTGCAAAGCATTCAGATTGCCTTCAAGGACGCATCGTTAAAGAAATATGGCCTTGATTCGAACACCGTCGTAAATCTGATAAAAGGGTATAATGTTTCGACACCACTGGGACTTTATACGATTGATAAAAGCCAGAAATCGGTGGTTGTCAACGGCAATATCCGGTCGGTGAATGATTTGAAGAATCTGCGAATCCCGTATACACCGACTTCCGGTGCCGCCCTGCAGAACGGCACCGGACAAACGGCGGCATCCGGAAGCTCCAGTGCGGCCCAGTCTTCGGGGATGTCCGGCCTGCAGCAGTCGGCAGCCGGTCAGGGAATGAGTCAGAGTTCAGGCACAACGGCACAGACTGCCGGACAGAGCCGGAACCAGGCATCTCAGGCTCAGTCGCAGCAGTTGCCGACCGTGAAACTGTCTGAACTTGCCAGGGTAACATTGCAGAAGCAGGCTGAGTCGATCTCACGCACCAATGGCAAGCCGTCGATCGGCCTGTCGGTGGTCAAGGGACAGGACGCAAATACGGTCGATGTCGTTAACGGCGTGAAACAGAAAGTCAGTCAGTTTAAAAAAGACTATCCGGGAATTGAAGCCGTATCGATGTACGATCAGGGTCAGCCAATCACTCAGTCTGTCGCCACAATGGTTGAAAAAGCGATCTTCGGTGCCCTGTTTGCGATGCTCGTGATCCTGCTGTTCCTGAGAAACATCCGGACGACGCTGATTTCGGTCATCTCGATTCCTCTCTCACTGCTCATCGCGCTTCTCGTACTGAAACAGCTGAACGTCACACTCAACATCATGACGCTCGGCGCCATGACCATTGCAATCGGCCGTGTTGTCGATGATTCAATCGTTGTTATTGAAAACATTTACCGGCGCATGTCCCTGTCTGATGAAAAACTGAAGGGGATGGAACTGATTCGTGAGGCGACTCATGAGATGTTTATCCCGATTATGTCTTCAACGATCGTCACGATTGCTGTATTCCTGCCGATGGCGATGGTCACCGGTGTTGTCGGACAGATCTTCCTGCCGTTCGCACTGACGATTGTCTTTTCTCTGCTTGCTTCGCTCCTGGTGGCCATCACGCTCGTTCCGATGCTGGCCGACAGTCTGTTCAAAAGGGGCCTGAAGAAGAAGACACGCAGCGAAGCCAATCCGGGCGGTCTGGCTGTCTTTTACAGAAAAGTACTGAACGGCGCACTGAATCATAAATTGATCGTCTTCAGCTCGGCAGTCATCATTCTGATTGCCAGTCTGTTTCTGGTTCCTCAGATTGGGGCCAGTTTCCTCCCGGAGGATCAGCAGAAGGAACTGATTCTCACCTATAATCCGGATCCGGGACAGACTGTCGGCGATACGAAAAAAGTTGCACTGAAGGCGGAAAAGTATCTTGAATCCGATAAAAATATGGCGAAGATGGAATACTCGATCGGGGGTGCGGATACTTCGGCAATGTTCCAGTCGGCAGACAATCAGGCCTTGTTCTTTGTTTCCTATAAGGACGATACGCCGAATTTCAGCCAGGTGCAGCAGGACAAATTAAAAGGTCTTAATAAGCTGACCAGTCAGGGAAAATGGAAAATTCAGGATTTTGGTTCCGGGAGCGGCAGCACGAACACACTCACTTTGTATGTTTACGGCGATTCAATGAAACAGCTTCATAAAGCTGCCGGCAATGTCCTGAATCTGGTGCAGCAGGACAAGAACTATTCCGAAGCGGATTCGAGCCTGTCGAAAGCCTACGATCAATACACCATTACTGCCGACCAGAAGAAACTGGGCCAGAATGGGATCACTGCCGGTCAGATTGCCCAGACGCTGATGGCGTCCAGCAATATGTCAAATACCCGGGCGCTGACGACGATCAGGCGAAGCGGCGGCGACCTGAATGTCTATCTGAAAGCGCCCAGTGATTCAAGTATTTCGAAAATCGGTGACCTAACCGGCAAGACGATCACTTCGCCGACTGGAAGACAGGTAAGGATCAGCGACCTGGCGACAGTGAACAAGGGACAGTCCCCGCAGTCGGTGACAAAGCGCAACGGCAAACTTTATGCCCAGATTACGGCAAAAGTCATGGCCAAGAATGTTTCCGGAGCTACCGCGGATCTGCAGAAACGGATCGATAAGCTGAATTTACCTGCCGGGACGAGTGTCTCCTTCTCCGGGGTCACGCAGCAGATGAATGATTCCTTCAGTCAGCTCGGATTTGCCATGCTGGCGGCCGTGATTATCGTGTACTTCGTGCTTGTGGTCACCTTCGGAGGCGGTCTGGCACCGTTTGCGATTTTCTTCTCACTCCCGTTTGCGATCATCGGCAGCCTGATTGCCCTTCTGATCAGCGGGGATACGATCAGTGTATCATCGATGATCGGTGCCCTGATGCTGATTGGTATCGTGATCACGAATGCGGTCGTTCTGATTGACCGAGTCATTCATAAGGAAAAAGCGGGGCTGGACACACGTGAGGCACTGCTCGAAGCCGCAGGTACCCGAATCCGGCCGATACTGATGACCGCCATCGCTACCATCTGCGCGCTGATTCCGCTGGCAATTGGTATGGAAGGAAGCGGCGGTCTGATTTCAAAGGGCCTTGCAGTGACGGTTATTGGCGGGATCACCAGTTCAACACTACTGACGCTGGTCATCGTACCGATCGTTTATGAGACTTTGATGAAACTGAAGCGAAAACTAACCCGCCGAAAAGCGAATACGGAAGTATAAATAGCAATAGACGGGTTTCAGAGACATACCGTTTTCAGAGATAAACCGTTCCCGGAGGAAGTGCTTCCGGGAGCGGTTTATCTGTATTTGGATAAAAAGGGCAGAGTTATTTGCAAAAGTGCCCCTGACCCGCCATAATAAAGTAACCTAATGGTAATTAATGCTCAGAAAAAATGAGGGAGCTCCGTATGTCTTTTTACAGGGACGTCAAAGTACTCATTATTGTTGTTCTCGGGGCAGTGCTCAATGCTTTGTCGCTGAACTTGTTTTTAATACCTGCGAATGTTCTCTCCGGAGGGGTTACCGGTATCGCTCAGCTGATTTCGTTGCTTCTTGGTCCGACGTCGGTGCATATCAGTACAGGCATTCTGCTTCTGCTCCTGAATATACCGGTGGCCTATGCCGGATGGATTAAGGTCGGCCATCGCTTTACTCTGTACAGTCTGATCAGCGTGCTGGTAACTACTTTTTTCATGTCACTGATTCCTGTCCATCCGATCACAGAGGACATACTGCTGAACGCGGTCTTCGGCGGGGTTGTTCAGGCTACCGGCGTCGGTCTGACACTGAAATTCGGCGCGTCGACCGGCGGCATGGACATTATTGCCATGATCCTGTCACAGGCCAAAGACCGGCCGATCGGCGGGTATATGTTTGCACTTAACGCAGTGATCATTATTTCCGCAGGTTTTCTGTTCGGATGGCGCCGGGCTTTGTATACTTTGCTTCAGCTTTATGTCAGCATCCGTGTCATTGACGCCATTCATACACGTTACGTTAAACTGACGGCATGGATCGTCACGAATAAAGCTGAAGAAGTGCAGCAGGCAATTTATTCGCGGCTTAATCGCGGGATCACAAAACTGCCGGCAAAAGGCGGCTATACCAACAAAGACAAAGAAGTTCTGATGATCGTGATTACCCGCTATGAACTTTATGATTTGAAGCAGGTCATCACCGAGACGGATCCTGCAGCTTTTACCAACGTCGTTGCCACAAATGCTGTTTTCGGCCTGTTCAGGAAGGAAAAAGCAATCTGAACGCACGAACAACAGCAACGAACAAAACAGACCGTCCCTCTCACTCAGTCGGGAGAGAGGCGGTCTGTTGTCACATTCAGCGCGTCCGGAGGTTAATTACCGTTTTTGGCCAGTTTCTGTTTTGCCTGTTCATTATGATAATAACGGAGCACACGGCTGGCATACTCCGGATCACCGTAACTGTGCCAGCCAAGTTCTGCTGCTTTTTGCCGGGAAAAAGACCGGATCAGTTTCGGCGTCATTTTTCCGCCATGGCGTTCGACAAAGTCGGAAAATCCGAGACCAAAATTATAGCTTTGCAGGGCAAGCGGAACGTTCCCATGAGCCCGTCTCAATGCCTTTTTAAAATAGAGTGCCCCCTGTCTGATACTTTCTTCAGGGGTGCGGATCGTATCTTTAGTCAGGCCGCGGCTTTCTGAAGCCTGCATAATATCTGCTGATTTTCCCTTCGACTCCTGCATCGCAATGGCCATCAGCAGATCGGTGTCGCTTTTGATTCCGTTTGCTTCCGCGTATTTTTCAAATACCGGCCGGTATTGCTCGACTTCCTGACTGATGATTCGATGATCATTCAGCAGCGGAATACGGGCAGCCTGCGGACTGAACAGACTTGAAATGACAAATAATATCAAGTAGGAAAATCCGACAACGAGGAGCAGGGAAAGCGTTATCCGTACTAACTTTTTCATCCGATCGCATCCACTGCTCCTTCCCGTGCAGATCTTTTTAATGCCGGGAAAGCTGGCTTCACCCAATCCATTACTCCGGCATCTCTATATATGGTTCACCTTTGCGGATCCTTTTTTGTCCGTCCCGTAACAATCGTCCGGTCATTTGATCGGGAGTAAGGTGGGAATGCCTCTGCTGCTCACACGCCCAGAACGGATGCATAAGATAACAGGAGTATACAGAAATTGAGGGAATGGTTCTGTTCCAATAGAATGTCGGTCGTTCGGTTTTCAATCGATCGCGCGAAACGAAAGACAACAGAAATACTTAAATAAGCTAGGAATAAGAAAGGATGACTGGAATGTGCGGCGTTACAGGCTGGATTGACTGGCACCGTGATCTGCGCGGTGAAGCGAAGACAATAGGCGATATGGCGCGTACGATGAAACATCGGGGACCGGATGACTTGAACATCTGGCTGTCTGCCCATGCGGCTCTGGGCCATGCACGGCTAGTAGTTGTCGATCCTGCGGGCGGGAGACAGCCGATGAAGAAAACCGTCCGGAAGAATGACTTTGTTCTCGTCTATAATGGCGAGCTGTATAATACGGAGGAAATCAGAAAGGATCTGATCCAGGCAGGGCATACGTTCAAAGGCCACTCCGACACGGAAGTGCTGCTGACCGCCTATATAGAATGGCAGGAGGCATGTCTGGATCATTTTAACGGTATTTTTGCTTTTGCTGTCTGGGATGTGACCGGGAATAAACTGTTTGCGGCCAGAGACCGCCTCGGCGTCAAACCGCTATTTTACCATGAAAACGGCGGAAGGCTGCTGTTCGGATCGGAAATCAAGGCGATTCTGGCGCATCCGGGTATGAAGGCGGCGATTGATCGGGAAGGTCTATCTGAAATTTTCGGACTCGGACCTTCCAGGACCCCGGGTCACGGCGTTTATCAGGGAATCAAGGAACTTCGTCCGGGTCATGCGTTGAGTTATACGAAGGATGGTCTGAAAGTTTGGCGGTACTGGAATGTAAAAAGTCACATCCATCAGGACAGTCTGAACGATACCGTGGCTCATATCCGGTACTTGCTTAAAGATGCGGTGGAACGTCAGCTCTACGCCGATGTACCGGTGACCACGTTCCTGTCCGGTGGTCTGGATTCAAGCGGGATTTCCGCTATCGCTGCCGAATACTTCAGAACAACCGGCCGGCCGCCGCTTCATACGTATTCGATCGACTATGCCGGCAATGACCAGTACTTTCATACAAGTAAATTCCAGCCGAACAGCGATGCACCGTATATCAGGGAGGTATCGGATGCGCTCGGAACGGTCCACCACAGTCTCGTGATCGATAATGAGCAGCTTGTCGGCTATCTGAAAAAAGCGATCATCGTCCGGGATATGCCGGGCTATGCCGATGTTGATTCATCATTGTTATGGTTCTGCGAAGGAATCAAAAAGGAATTCACGGTTGCTCTGTCCGGAGAGTGTGCGGATGAAATCTTCGGCGGTTACCCCTGGTTCCACAGCCCGGAAACATCAGCAAAGGAAGGGTTCCCGTGGATGCGTTCGATTGATGCCCGTCAGGAACTGCTGAATGACCGGTGGAACAGCCGGCTGAACCTGAAGGATTATGCGCTGATGCGCTTCAATGAAACAATTGCCGAAACACCGCGGCTGGAGAGCGAATCAGCGGTTGATGCCCGGCGAAGAGAACTTTTTTATCTCAACATGAACTGGTTTATGACTGCTCTTCTTGACCGGAAGGACCGGATGAGCATGGGCGCAAGCCTGGAAGTCCGTGTGCCGTTTGCTGATCACCGGATCGTGGACTATTTGTGGAATGTCCCGTGGGAGATGAAGATGCTGCACGGCCGCGAGAAGGGGATTCTTCGGGAAGCTCTGAAGGGTTATCTTCCCGATGACGTGCTCTACCGTAAGAAGAGTCCGTATCCGAAAACGTACCATCCGAAATACACGAAAGCAGTGTCTGAATGGCTGCAATCCGTGATTGACCGGCCGTCTTCGCCGCTTCTGGAATTCATCGACAAGACAAAGATCCAGTCGATCATCGATACTCAGGGGGCATCATTTAAGGTTCCATGGTTCGGACAGTTGATGAGCGGACCGCAGCTGATCGCTCACCTGGCAATGATCAACGAATGGCTGGAGACGTATTCCGTCGACATTGTCGATCAATGAAATCGACCGAGAACGGGTGATTACATTGAAAAAGCAGGGAAACCGGGATCATTTCCAGTTTCTCTGCTTTTTCAATTTGTGAATTTGTTGCTCCGTCCACTGAGTTATTTTGCCTGAAAGTCTTGATCCAGTTTGGCAAAATCGATAGTCCCGAGGCCGGTTGCCTGATTATAGAGCGTACCCGCTGTGCCGGTATAGAACAAGTTGTCATTAGTCGCCCCTGTTTCATTCAGCGGCGTGAACGGAGAATCGGCGCCCCTGGCAAAGCGGTAAATCTGACCGTTCCAGAATCCGATACGGTCTTTCTGCCCGCTGTTCATCAGTGCGGTCAGTCCGGCAAGCTGCGGGGATACAACGCTTGTGCCGCCGTAGGTGACAAAGCCGGAATTGGTGCCCGGCGCACCGGGATCAGACAGGTAAACTTTGTAACCTGTATACGGATCGGCGTTGAGTGAAACATCAGGAAGATTTCGGCCGCTGCCGGTACCTGTGACGATCTGAGGGGTGCTCAAACGGGTGACGGAGGAGAAGTCGGCGCCCGGCTGCCAAAGTTTTACCGCTGTAAACGTATTGACACCAGAAACACCTTTCTGATAATCAGGTGTTTTAAAAATGCTGCTGAAACCGCCGCCGCCGCCGACAAAGTAATAGTTCAGCCAGCCGTCAGGATTGTTCAGACCGCGTGCATCGAAATAGGGATACAGATAATCCCAGCTCCAGGCACGTTCTTTCGTGACTGAAATATCCGCTTTCGCAATGGAGCCGTCGGCAAGTTTTCGCTGAAGCGTCCCTGACCAGGGGAGGGTTGTCCCGCCGGCAGCGGTTATATAGGGGCTGTCTGCAGGATTGTCGGCGGCAAGATTATAGGTCCCCAGATCGCGTGTGGCATCGTAAGCACCGGCATCGCCGGCAGAAGCGAACAGGGAAGCACCTTGTGCTGCAGCCTGTTCAAACAGTTGGTTAAAGACCTGAGCATAGGCGGGATCTTCTATTTTCTGCTGTACAGAATAGGTGATCGCTGATTCACTCAACCCCCAGCTGACGGAGATCTGCGCCGCATGATTCTCATTGATGGCGGAAGCAAAGGCGTCGACAAATCCGGAGTCTGTATTCGGACCGACATAAACATTGATATCGGCCTGAGGGGCAAGGGAACCGGATTGCTCAACATCCAGCGAGGTCTCTTCATACCCATTGTAATCCGAACCGCCATCTACAGGTTTGACATGAATTCGGTCAGCCTTTGTATTGATGCCCTCTTCCTTCCAGAATTCATAGGCATCCGAGGGATTAAAGTTCGCCAGTGTGACGATATCGATCGTCTGGCCGGCTCCCGACAACCCCTTGCTGTAAAGCGGCTGAACGTTGTATTGTTTGATCAAGTCTGACGGATCGAGATTCAATGGACCGGATCCGTCTTTCGGCTGCGCACCGACCGGCTGCTTGATCGCTTTTGGGGTCAGCGCTGAATAGTCACTCAGACCAAGGATCGCCAGAACATGCCGGGCTATGTATGCCGGAGCTTTGGGTCCCTGTTTTGTTGCATGGAACGTCTTGCCTTTTAATTTAGCTTTCCGGATATGCACACTGAAAGCTTTATTAAAGTCCCCGACGGTTCCCTTCGCCGTGACGACGAGATTATCCGGATAAACTTGTGAGGTAATGTTATTCTTTGCCAGATAGGCCGTCAGGTCACTGACTGTTTTGGCTGATGCACCGTACCGGTGTTTAAATTCACTGACGCTCAGATACTGATGATAGTTCCGGCTTCCCGGATTGACTGTTGCGGCGATATAGTTCTGCAGCTGTTTTTCTTTGTTTGCTTTCAGAACGATATCGACTGTGACGGGCGTACTGTCCGGTAAGTCGCCAAAATAGCTGGCATTGTCCAGAACGGCACTGCCTGTCCCCTGGCTGATCGGTTCGAGCTGGTTACCATTTGCTCCCGACGGTGCCGCGGCAAATGCCGGAACGGAACCGAAGACGAGAAAAAGTGATAATACTACGGCGGCAATGTGTTTTAGTGATGAATGCATGTGCAAGAACCCCTTTCCTTGTCATCTCTCAATCTCTCTGTGAACCAAAAAAGGAATATCCCCCCTTTTTTGAAAAGAATGATTAATCTAATAGTTTAGATCCATCATACAACCATTTAAATCCAATAGGGTAAACCAAAACTTGCGGGAAAAATGACGCAATTGATATATGAAGGTCTTTCTACCCCGGACAAATCAGGACGAATGACTCACAAACTTGCTCGGAATCGTTAAACATGTCGGGATGATCCGCAAAAATGGTGTAAGAAACAGGGAATAAAGTATGAAAAACAGATCTGGAAAAATATTCTGGGCCGAAAGGACTTTTTTTGCTGCATATGACAATTTACGGAGATAACGGATACAGGGGCGCAAACGGATGAAAAATAGCCGATAATCCGTTATACTTAACACGAGATACGGGAAGGAGGGAACCCCAATGGCCGATAAAGAATCGGAAGAACTGAAGGATCGTGTTCTTGAAGCACTCGAGGATGTGATCGATCCCGAACTTGGTATCGATATTGTCAATCTTGGTCTGGTTTATGGCGTTGACATAGATGATGAAAACAATGTTCTGGTCACGATGACCCTGACCTTTATGGGCTGTCCGCTGTCAGCGTCGCTGACGTATGAGGTGAAGCGCGCGCTCGCTGATATTGAAGGGATAAAGGAAGTTGAGGTCAATTTCGTCTGGGATCCGCCGTGGACAAAGGACCGGATGTCACGCTATGCTCGAATCGCATTAGGTTTGCCTGAGGAATAACGTACTCTGCCCGTCAGAGGCGTTATTTTTTTGCATTCTTTAAAAGCAGTTCTCTTTTCTCCATTTTATCGTTTGGCGTGGATGGTACGGGACCCCGCGGAAACTGAGCACCTGCAGCGGAAAACAAACGCCAGGTTTGATTGAGGATTCGTCGCCTATGGATGAACGCCTGCATCAATTTTCGGCTGACGCCATACACATGTTATTGAGCAGAAATCTAAGGAGGGACCCGATATTTTGAGACAGGCGGTCGTTTTCGGCGGACTTTCCGCCTGTGGTCTGCCCTTATCCGAAGCACTTATGAACCAGGGAGTGGCCGTCTGCGCCCTGAGCTCGGCACTGACCAGGCAGGAGAAGGCCAATGAAGCGGAGCGAGGATACATATTAGGCAGAAATGCGCTGTTCCAAACTGTCGATGAGACGCTGCCTTTGCCGTGCGGCACAGTTTTTATCGCTGATTCATTCCGGACGCGTCCGGACGTAAATCAATTGCTTCAGGACAAGATCGGTCAATTGACAGATGTTGTTCACTTAAAAAAATGGCAACGGTTAATCGTTATGTCCAGCCTTGAGGCTGCAGGAAACGATGCGTCCGTTAATCACGCAGGATCGGCAACCGCCGAAAGAGAGGCTGCCGAGGCAATGGAAGCCTTTCTGATTTCTGCAGTACCCGGAGCGAAGACGCTGATTTTTTTCAGAACCAGACGATCGGAAATGTGCCGGCGCGGCAGCCAGGCATCGAAATACATGGCGGCATTTTATTTTGCCGATTGTCATGGCCTGAGCCGATGGGCTTATGATCCGGATGCCGGTGCCGATACAAAAGCAAACAAAGATCTTAATGCCTTGCTGGGTGAACCGGGGAACGACGAATTCTGCTAGATTCTGCGGGAGTGAGCCGCTGTGGTATGCACTTCACAAACAGGCTCCGGACATCCCGGAATTATAATGAAGAAAAAAGTCCGGGCGCATACCCGGACTTCAGAATGACCGTCATCCCGGACCTGCCGTTAAGGCCGTTTGAAGAATTTTAACAGCGGCGATAACTGCTTAATGGCCGGTGCGGTCTGATTCAGTACGGTAACAAGCTGTGTGGCACCGTTCATCACTTTGCCGACGTCAAAGTGGCCGTTCTGATCCATAAACGGTTTGATAAATCCTGGCTGGGGCGAAAGCTGTGCCGGCTGACCACTTGCCTGCGGCGTGCCGTTCTGATAAAATGCTTGTGGCGGTACGGCAGACGGTGGATACTGCCCGAACATCAGATAAGTAAAGGGATCATAGATTTGATCTCTTGGATTGCGTCCGGAAGGTATCATGGCTTTTTCCTCCTGTTGTCATCAATGAATGAGTGATTTTCCTTCGGTCTTTTCCATTCTATGCATTGACTTGTCTGAGCGTGTCTGGCTCCGGAAGGGAAGAGAGCGGGCAGGAACAGGCTTCAGCATTGCTGGAAAAATTTTTACGTTGTATGATATTATTACCTAGTCATTATATATACTGTTATGAGCTGAGAGGAGAATTCTGGATGTCGGCAGGAATACTTGGAATGGGAAAGTACGTTCCTGATCGTGTACTAACAAATTTCGATCTTGAAAAAATGATGGATACGAACGATGAATGGATCCGGACCCGGACCGGTATAGAGGAACGCCGGATCGCAGACAAAGAGACGAATTCATCAGATATGGCCTATGCGGCCGCAAAAAAAGCTATTGATCATTCCGGACTGACGGTTTCGGATATCGATATGATCATTGTCGCAACGATCACACCCGATCGTCCGTTTCCTTCTGTTGCCTGCATGATTCAGAACAGGCTGGGCGCAGAAAAAATTCCGGCGATGGACATCAGTGCCGCTTGCTCCGGTTTTATTTACGGCATTGTTACGGCAAAACAATTTATCGATACGAAGGCTTATCAGCATATTCTTGTTGTCGGCGTAGAGAAATTGTCGAAAATCACCGACTGGGAAGACCGTTCGACAGCTGTGCTGTTCGGCGACGGTGCTTCAGCGGCGGTTGTCGGTCCGGTGTCGGAAGGTAAAGGCATTTTGTCCTTTGAACTGGGCGCCGACGGAAGCGGCGGACAATATCTTTATCAGGAAGGCAATTATATTAAAATGAACGGACGCGAAGTGTTCAAGTTTGCCGTCCGCAAAATGGGTGAATGTGCCGTTGATGTGGTTAAGAAAGCGGGACTGAAGAAGAAGGATATCGACTTTCTGATTCCCCATCAGGCAAACATCCGGATTATGGAGGCTTCACGGGAACGCCTGGAAATTCCGGAAGATAAAATGATTAAAACCGTTCAGAAATATGGAAACACATCGTCATCATCAATTCCACTGGCATTGACTGATGCACTTGAAGAAGGAAAGATCAAGGACGGCGATCTGGTCGTTCTGGTGGGATTCGGCGGCGGTCTGACATGGGGCGGTCTGACAATGCGCTGGGGCAAATGAGTTTCTTTAGCCGCTGATTCTGAATCCCATCGCAGTAATTTGTTAAAGGAGAGAATGTAATGGAAAGAAGAGTTGTTGTCACCGGTATGGGTGCAGTAACGCCTCTTGGAAATAATGTTGAAACGACCTGGAAGAATGCAGTTGCCGGAAAGTCCGGGATCGATATTGTAACTCGCGTCAATCCGGATGACTTCCGTGCCAAAGTGGCCGGGGAAGTAAAAAATTTTAATCCTGAAGATTTTATCGACCATAAAGATGTTCTGAGGATGGACCGTTTTGCTCAGTTCGCCGTTTCGGCAGCAAAAATGGCTGTGGAAGATGCGGGCTATGTGATCGATGATTCAAATGCAGAGACGACCGGTGTCTGGATCGGTTCCGGAATCGGCGGCATGGAGACTTATGAGAAGGAGCTCCGGGTCTCTATTGATAAAGGTTTCCGGCGTGTCAGCCCGTTCTTCGTTCCGATGATGATTCCGGATATGGCTTCCGGACAAGTGTCGATCATGCTCGGGACGAAGGGAATCAATTCCTGCACCGTGACGGCGTGTGCCACGGGTACAAATTCCATCGGCGACGCTTATGAAGTCATCAAACGCGGCGACAATGATGCTGTCATCTGCGGCGGTTCCGAAGCGCCGCTGACCAATATGTCGTTTGCCGGGTTCTGTTCTTCCCGTGCGCTCTCGACCAACCCTGATCCGAAAACAGCATGCCGGCCGTTCGATAAGAACCGTGACGGCTTTGTCATGGGTGAAGGTGCGGGAATCCTCCTGCTTGAATCACTCGATTCCGCTCAGAAACGCGGCGCTAAGATCTATGCCGAGATTGTCGGCTACGGCGCAACGAGCGACGCCTTCCATGTCACTCGTCCGGATCCGGAAGGCAGCGGTGCGGTCCGGTCGATGAAAATGGCACTCGACAAAGCCGGCCTCAAGGCGGATCAGGTGGACTACATTAATGCGCACGGAACCAGTACGGCAGCCAATGATTCCACGGAGACTAAGGCCATCAAGAAGCTGTTCGGCAAGAAGGCCTACGATATGGCGATCAGTTCGACGAAGTCGATGACCGGTCATCTGCTCGGAGCTTCAGGCGGTGTTGAGGCGATTCTGACGATCAAGGCGATTCAGGACGGCATCGTTCCGCCGACAATCAATTATGAGACACCGGATGAAGATTGCGATTTGAATTATGTGACGGATGGGGCGATTAAGAAGGAAGTCGCTGTCGGCATGAGCAATTCATTCGGCTTCGGCGGTCATAATGCAACACTTGTTTTCAAAAAATATGCGGAATAACTTAATCCCGTTTACAATGAAAATATCCGGAGAAATCCGGATATTTTTTTACACAATGGTACACATCAATAGAAACGACTCTCTGATTCACGGAACCGGAATAATTATCAGACTGGCTGACCATAATGATGTCAAATCACTAAAAGAGGAGACGACTGATTCATGGAGATTATCAGCGATATCTGGGTCAACTGGTTTGAGGGCGAAGAGAATGGTTTCAATGTCTGTGAATTTCATGAATGGCGCAAACACGATTTTATCGAGCTGCTTGATCAGGTGCCGTTCATTAAAGTAGAAAAACCGTTTCTCAGTTACATTGAGAATCATTTGCTTGAACTGCCGGAAGAATTTTTAAAGCCGATCAGAAACAAGAGCATGATCAGTAAGAACAACCAGAGAGAGACGATCGAATATTGTTTTGTTGTTACGGACGGCGTGACCTGTCTGGCCGCGGATACGCTCGGGTACCGGATACCTGTCCGGAAGAGCCGGCTGATTCCCCGCCAGGAAAATATTCTTCTGGATCGCGCAGCAGCGATGGCCGTAGAGCGTGTCGCAGTTCCCGAAGTGACCGGGAAGCAGGCTGACCGGCTGCTTTCCCTGGCCGCGGCGCAGATGCTTGGACTGACACGGCGTGAGCGCCAGGTGAAACAGTTATTATTTATGGCGCTCGACCGTCTGCAGGCCACCGGCTGCGCTGAAGAATTGCGTTACTGGTACACTGAATGGTATCCGGAGAAGTATCAGATAAGCAGAAGCATCGATCCGGATAAAGCGTTCAAAGAAATGGCTATGGATATGAAACAAGGCTGGTCTGAGAAACATGAAGGAATCTGTGAACGCCTGATCAAAGGGCAGCCATACTTTGAAAAAATGTGGGAAATGGAACACGGTCCGAAAGTACAATAAGCGGATGTAAAAACCGGGACAGGTTACCTGTCCCGGTTTTTACATGAGTTGATTTGCAGTTGCAGCAAATCGTCATAAACGGCTGACTCGGCCCATCCCCATTGCCTTGTAGACCTGATTCAATGTACTCCTGGCAATTGTATAAGCTTTTTCCGCACCTTCATCGAGCACCTCGTCCAGTTCCGAGGATTCAATCAGATTCCGGTAACGTTCCTGGATCGGCTTCAGCATGGTTACGACGGCTTCGGCAACATCGGTTTTGAATTCTCCATAGCCTTTACCCTGGTAAGCCCCGACCAGTTCATCGATGCTTCTTCCCGCACAGAGCGAGAAGATATCCAGCAGATTTGAAATACCGGGTTTATGTTCCCGGTCGTACCGAATCGTGGCTTCATCATCGGTGATGGCACTTCTGATTTTTTTAACGATCTGGTTTTCAGGATCCAGTGTAAAAATCGTGCCTTTTTTGTTCTTGTCCGATTTGCTCATCTTTTTCGTCGGTTCCGCCAGTGACATGATCCGTGCGCCGACCGGCGGGATATACGGTTCAGGCAGCGTGAATACTGGAGCGTATTTGTGGTTGAACCGTTCCGCCAGGTTGCGCGTCAGCTCAAGATGCTGTTTCTGATCGGCACCGACAGGAACCAGTTCGGTCTGATAGAGAAGAATGTCCGCCGCCATCAGTGGCGGATAAGTCAGAAGGCCGGCAGGAACGGCATTCTTGCCCTTGGACTTATCCTTGAACTGAGTCATTCTTTCGAGTTCGCCCATATAGCTGATACATTGCATGATCCAGCCAAGCTGGGCATGGCAGGGCACTTCGGACTGGATAAACAGGATGGACTGTTTCGGATCAATGCCCATGGCCAGATAGAGTGCGGCCAGATTCCGAATATTATTTTGCATGGTGGCCGGATCCTGAGGCAGGGTGACCGCATGTTCGTCAACAATACAGTAGATACAGTCATTACCTTTCTGCAGCGTGGCGAAGTTCTGCATGGCGCCCAAATAGTTCCCTAAATGCGGAATTGAAGTCGGCTGTACACCGGAGAAAATCTTTGCCAAAAGAGTTCACCTTCCTGATCTTTTCATAGAGTGCTTGCTGCACGATAAAAGTGAGTATAAAAAAAGTCCTCCCGCCCTGAGGGACGGAAAGACCGTGGTGCCACCCTGATGATCCCGGAAAAGTCCGGGAAACTCATTCCGGATGGCCGATTGCAACGGTCATCCGGTCCGTTTCTAACGCTCGGAAGCGTCGCTGTCTACTCATTCCGTAATGGAAAGTTCGACAGGAAGTTCAGAAGCCCATTCAGTATTCCTTCAGCCGTCCGGATCACATCTTTGCCGGGCTCTCTGAAGACCTCCGGAATCCTACTCTTCTTCCTCATCACACTTACTGCTATAAGATTGTCTGCTCAGTCACAAATTCATAAGTTGATTCTTTTGTATTATACAAAAATCGAGGATGAAAAACAATCCCGGCAGTCACGCGGTACAGAATTATCTCATTAAAACTTAAAATCTGTGTTTTCACAGTTGTTTCATAATTCAGTTAAGGTATAATGATAGCCAAGGCGAGCCGTTCAAGCAAACCGAAAGACATCAGGAAATACATATTGATTCGGGGGGCTTTTGAAAATGAGGAGAAAGAGAAGCGTAACGAGTGCGGCAGTGTCGCTGTTTCTGGCGCTTGCCATGGTGCTGTCCGCGTGTTCCGGGAACAATGCCGGTTCCGGAAAAGCAGCGAATTCAGGATTGGCTGCCAAGCAGCAGCTCAACCTGACGACGACTTCCGACATTCCGACACTGAATTACACACAGGCGACGGACACGCAGTCGACCAATGTACTGGAGATGGTCAACAGCGGCCTGACCAGAATGCATGACGGGAAGACCGAATGGGATCTCGCGGCCGGAGCACCAAAAGTCAGCGCGGATCAGAAAACGTATACTTTTACGCTGAGAAAGGGCATCAAATGGTCCGATGGAAAACCGGTTACCGCACAGGACTTTGTTTTCGGCTGGCATCATGAGAATGATCCGAAAGCAAAACCGGCCTATAATTTCCTGTATGCTTCAGCGGCGATTAAAAATGCCGCAAAGATCCAGAATCCGAAGGACAAGCTGTACGGCAAGTATAACAATCTCGGAATTAAAGCGATCGGTTCGAATCAAGTTCAGGTGACCTTCGACAAACCGGCACCGCCTTTCTTCCTGAGCCTGCTGTCAACACCCGGATTCTTCCCGCAGCGTCAGGATTTTGTGACGAAACAGGGTGCCAGCTTTGCTCAGGGCCCTGAAAATCTGCTTTACGACGGGCCTTTTAAAATTCAGAAATGGACAAAGGGCAGCGGCTGGACTTATGTAAAAAACAACAGTTACTGGAACGCGTCCAAAATTCACCTGACCACGGTTAATGTCAAAGTCATAACGACTGAAGCAACGCGTGTCAACATGTATAAAACAGGATCATCCGATGCCATTGAAAACCTTTCAGGTGAGTTTACTAACCAGTTAAAGAAGACGAACCCGAAGGAAGTTTTCAACGGGCTGACGTCAACAACACGTTTCCTTTACGTGAACGAAAAAACGAATAAATATCTTCGCAACCTGAACCTTCGCAAGGCGCTAAGCGAAGCAATCAATCGTAAAGCCTTTGTCGCGACATTGATGAATAACGGATCGGTTGCTTCGCACTTTGCCGTACCGAAAGGGTTCGTTAAGGGACCGGATGGGAAAGATTTTCGTGCAGCGGCGCCGACCGGCTATCTCACGAATGAGAATGCCAAACAGGCGGCCGCCGACTGGGCCAAAGCCAGGAAAGAGCTTGGCATTAAGACGCTGAAACTGACCCTGCTGACTCAGGACGGCGATCAGCTGAAGGCATGGGATCAGTATCTGGCTTCCCAGATTCAAAGCAAACTGAAAGGGATCAGCATCTCAATTAATCAGCAGCCGTTTGCCAACTTTCTGAAATTGCAGACGGGATTCAAATTTGACCTGTCCTACGGCGGCTGGGCACCGGACTATCAGGATCCGATGACCTATCTCGATATGTTCACGACAAACCAGCCGATGAATGCATCGGCATGGTCTGACAAGACTTATGATAAACTGATTGCGCGTGCAGGCAATGAAACGAATCTGACCGCCAGATGGAAAGATCTGCAAAGTGCTGAGAAGATCCTGATTGAAAATGCCGGGATCATTCCATTGAACCAGGACGGTCAGATATGGGTACAGAAGCCTTACGTTAAGGGACTTCAGTATCCTGTCTATGGGCCAACTGTCGATCTCACAGGCGCATATATACTGAAACATTAATACAAGACTAAGATACGGCCAGGTTCGTGGAAACACATATTAAAAATAAAGCCGGCTAGGCACCTCGGAGACGGTTCCGAGGTGCCTAGCCGGCTTTTGACACAATAGTGTAGTCAATTCGCTGCCCATGCTGTCACAGGAGTGACAGGGAAAGCAGCAGGGAGACCAGAACCAGAATCAGGCTGACGGCAAGCACCGGCCAGGTTACCGGCCAGCGCCTGCCGTCACGGACTTTGTATTCAGCAAGAGGCGTTTCAGGATCGGGCTCATGAAGCTGCTTTTGGCGCCAGGCACGCGCGAAACGTCTGAAGCTGTAAAGGATGCCGTCGAAAAAACCGCCCTGAAAAATAAACAGGATCAGACCGGCCGTCAGGCAGAGCAGGCCGACAAGTCCGAGTGCGTCTGCAAGAGCAAAATAGGAAAGAGACCGGTTCCTGATCAGCATCGTCAGTATTGTCAGAACGAGTTCGGCAGCAAAGACGAGTCCATAAAGGGATGAAAGACGGAGCTTTTTACTTTTCACTGACTGTCACCTCCTGACCATCATAACTGAGTCGGACCGAACAGACAACATCCTCCTGAGATGTGTCAGATTAGCTTACAGAGTTGCAAGAAATATTATTAAAAAAAACAGCATAATAGCAAGTGATTCCCTGTTGAAATTAATAGAAAATATTGTTTTTACTAAAAAAAAGAATGCAAACGATCTGAATAACTTGTATAATAGCGTTTGTAGGTTGATCTTGTCTCCGTATATGGAAGCAGAGAGGCCAAAAAAAGATAATATATTTTCAGGGGAGGTCATTGTCTTTATGAGAAAGAAAGCAAAATGGTCCTTAGTGCTGTCTTTTGTTCTTGCGCTAAGCCTTGTTCTCTCCGCGTGCGGAGGTTCAGGGAGCAGCAGTTCAAATGCCGGCAGCACACTCGCCAAGAATCAAGTGCTGAATCTTGCATCAACAGCAGATATTCCTACACTTGACCCAAACCTGGCAACGGACACAACATCAACAAACGTCATCGACATGACGGAATCCGGTCTGACACGGATGCACAACGACAAGTTCGCCTGGGATCTATCAGCAGGTGCGCCTAAGGTAAGTGCCGATAAGAAGACCGTTACCTTTAAACTGCGCGATGCAAAATGGTCTGACGGCAAAACGATCACGGCTCAGGACTTCGTCTATGGCTGGCATCGTCAGAATGATCCGGCTGCGAAACCTGCCTATAACTTCCTGTTTGCTGCATCGGGCATCAAGAACGCTGCCAAGATTGAAGATCCGACAAACAAGAAATTTTACGGTAAGTACAACTTACTCGGCATTAAAGCGCTCGACGCAAAGACACTGCAGGTTCAGTTTGATCAGGCTATGCCTCCATTCTTCTATAGCATCCTGTCCCAGCCGCAGTTCCTGCCCCTGCGTGCAGATTTTGTAAAGAAGCAAGGCAAGAACTTTGCGATGGGTCCTTCCAATCTTATTTACAGTGGACCTTTTGTTCTGTCTTCGTGGAAAAAGGGTTCAGGCTGGACTTACAAAAAGAATCCAAATTACTGGAATGCAAAAGCAACAAAACTGACGAAGGTTAATGTACAGGTACAGACAAGTCTGGCTACCCGTGTTAACCTGTACAAGACGGGGAAAACAGATGTTGTCAACCTGACTGGTGATTTTACTAATTCGATGAAGCAAAGCAATCCGAAAGATATTCACACTTCTTTGAATTCAGGTACCTTCTTCCTTTATATAAATCAGAAGACGAACAAGAACCTGAAGAACCTGAATCTGCGTAAAGCAATCAATGCAGCAATTGACCGCAATAGCTTCGTCAAAGTTCTGTTTAATGACGGCTCATTGGGTTCTAACTATGTTGTTCCGAAGGGCTTCACGGCCGGTCCGGACGGCAAGGATTTCCGTGGTGACAATCCTGCTAACGGTTATCCTGCAGGTACTACAGCAGATGCAAAGACGTTCTGGAATAAAGCTAAGAAGGAACTCGGCATCAAAAAACTTAACCTTAACTTCCTGAGTTCTGACGGCGATCAGTACAAACAGTGGGATCAGTATCTTGCCGGCCAGCTCGAAAAGAACCTGCCAGGCGTTAAAGTAACGATCAACCAGCAGCCTTGGGCCAACTACCTGAAACTGAATCAGGAATTCAAGTTTGACCTTGCATTCAGCGGCTGGTTCCCTGATTATCAGGATCCGATGACTTATCTGGATATGTGGACATCAGACAACCCGCAGAACACGACCGGATGGTCAAGCAAGAAGTTTGATGCACTGATCAACAAAGCAAAAGCTGAAACAGCTAATCCGACGAAACGTTGGAACGATATGCTTTCTGCCGAAAAGACAATGATGGCTGATTATCCGATTGTTCCAATCTATCAGAGTGGCTATACATGGGCTCAGAAGCCGACTGTTAAGAATTTCTCACAGCCTTCTTATGGACCTCAGTATGACTTTGCTCAGACATACATCACCACAAAATAACAGAGTCATTTAAAGAATGGATTATGGTTTATTTTTGGAGGGAGAGTATGTGTCGGTAAATGGCATATACTCTCCCTTCCCTATTATTTAAAAATTTTTTTAATCCTAATTGCTCCTTTAATTTGGCTATGATGAAAGATAAAATAGATAAGATGAATCAAATTGGAGGCTGGACTTAGTGGGGAAGTATATTCTTAAGCGTATATTCTATATGCTGCTTACTTTTTACGTAGTTATCACGCTTACTTTTCTTTCAATGAAACTGCTTCCGGGTACACCTTTCCAGAACGCGCAGAAGCTGACGCCGACCCAGCTGAATACATTGAAACATTATTATGGTCTGGATCAACCTGTTATTGTCCAGTACGGAAAATATATTTGGAATTTCATTCATGGAGATCTTGGCACATCCTTTCAATTTGGCAACACGCCGGTGACTTCCTTATTGTTCCAACAATTCCCGGTTTCACTGGATCTCGGAATTGAGGCGATGATTATCGGTACGATCATCGGTATATTGCTGGGTATCGTTGCCGGCTTGCATCATGGAAAGACTACTGATTGGAGTGCGATGATTCTCGCAACGTTTGGTTTCTCTATTCCTTCGTTTATTTTTGCCGGCATCTTGCAGTATTGCCTGGGCGTTCTCGTACAGATCTTTCCAGTGGCAGGTTGGGGCGGGCCGATGACCCATGTACTTCCAGTCACCTCACTGGCTGTCGGAGTACTTGCAGAAGTAACCATTTTTATGCGAACGGAAATGGTCGAAGTACTGAATCAGGACTATATTGTTACCGCACAGGCAAAGGGACTGACCAGATCAGCAGTCGTATTTAAGCATGCTGTTCGAAATGCGCTGATCCCGGTAGTGACCATTCTCGGCCCGATGACCGCGGCAATCATTACTGGATCTGTCGTTATTGAAGGCATATTCGGTATTCCGGGGATTGGCAAACAATTTGTTTCATCCATTATCACGAATGATTATCCGATGATTATGGGGACGACGGAACTTTATTCCGGTTTGTTTATCCTGACGATTTTGATTGTCGATATCCTCTACGGTGTGATCGATCCTAGAATACGTATATCAGGAGGGCATTCATAATGGCTGCGGCACAAGGTGAGATTACTCAGGAAATGTTTGAACCTGTCGGTGCTGATAAAAAGGCAAGTGAGCAGATCTCACGGAAAGTAGTCAGCACATGGGGAGATGCGTTCAGGCGGTTTGTGAAAAATAAGGGTGCACTCTTTTCATTTTTTATACTTGTGTTCATCATCTTGATGGCACTTATAGGGCCGCATCTGAACAATTATGGGATCTATAATCAAAGTCTGGTAAGGTCGAATCTTCCTCCGAAAATCAGCGCACTTTCATGGATTCCCGCATTCAGCGGTAAAGAAAATGGCGTCGATATCTATCAGCAGCGCGGCGTCAAACAGGACTTCTGGTTCGGCACCGACCAGTTGGGTCGTGATCAGTGGGATAGAACCTGGGCCGGGACGCAGATATCATTAATTATTGGTTTAATCGCGGCCCTGGCCGACGTCTTTATAGGTGTCGTTTATGGAGGTATATCCGGCTATTTTGGCGGTGTTACCGATAATATTCTTCAGCGAATTATAGAGATCATCTCTGGGATACCAAACCTGGTGTGGATTATTTTACTGATTCTGATCATGCAGCCTGGATTACTGACGATAACGATTGCCATTCTGGCGACAAACTGGGTCGCCATGGCCCGAATTGTTCGAGGCGAGATGTTCCAATTGAAAAGCCAGGAATTCGTGCTGGCATCCAGGACATTGGGCGCCAGTGACGGGCGAATCATCTTTCGCCATCTGATTCCAAATTCACTTGGAATGATCATTGTCAATACGATGTTTTCGATCCCGTTGGCAATTTTCTTTGAAGCATTTCTTAGCTTTATCGGACTTGGCATTCGCGACCCGCAGGCATCTCTGGGCTCGCTGATTAACAATGGATTTACAATATTGCAGATCCATCCCTATCAGACAATTTATCCCGGCCTGATCATCTCTTTACTTTTGATCTGTTTTAATATTGTCGGAAACGGGTTACGCGATGCATTCGACCCGAAATTACGACGCTGAATGTGAGGTACAAGTATGGAAAAATTATTGGAAATTCAGAATCTGAATGTTCAATTTGATATCTTTGGCGCTCACGTCCAGGCTGTCCGTGGTGTGGATCTCGAGCTGAATATCGGAGAAACATTGGCGATTGTTGGTGAATCAGGGTCCGGAAAGTCCGTTACATCAAAGGCAATTATGGGGCTCAACCCGATGCCGCCGGGGAAAGTGACCGGCGGGAAGATTTTGTACAATGGTCAGGATCTGGCACATGCTTCGGATAAACAGATGCAGAAAATCCGGGGCAAAGAAATTTCGATGATCTTTCAGGATCCGATGACCGCTTTGAATCCAACGATGAAAATCGGCAAGCAGATCATGGAAGGCCTGATTAAGCATCAGAATTTGAATAAGCACGATGCCAGAGCCAGAGCGATTGAATTACTCTCGCTTGTCGGCATTCCTAATCCGGATAAGCGGGTAGAGGAGTATCCGCATCAATTTTCCGGCGGCATGAGGCAACGTGTTGTCATTGCTATTGCTTTAGCCTGCAATCCGAAAATTCTGATTGCCGATGAACCGACAACTGCACTGGATGTGACGATCCAGGCCCAGATTCTTGACCTGATGCGTGATATTCAAAAGAAGACAGGAACGGCCATTATTTTGATCACTCATGATCTCGGCGTTGTTGCGAATCTGGCGAATCGCGTCGCTGTTATGTATGGTGGAAAAATCGTTGAAACTGGTACACTGGATGAGATCTTTTATCATTCGAAGCATCCTTATACCTGGGGCCTTCTGTCCTCAATGCCGCGGCTGCACGCAAAGACGGATAAGCTTCTCGCTATACCTGGCACGCCTCCTGATCTGAGCGATCCGCCGAAGGGCTGTCCGTTTGCCCCGCGCTGTCCGTATGCCATGAAAGTGTGCCAGGATCATATGCCTGATTACACAAAGGTAACAGACACGCAGAAAACAGCCTGCTGGCTGCTTGATTCGCGGGCGCCTAAAGTCGAACCCCCGAAAACTGTTGTGGTGGGAGGAAATTGATCGATGGCTGAAAAAGAGAAAAAGGAAAAATTACTTGAAATTAAGCATCTGAAAAAGTACTTTAAGGTAGCGCATAAGGATGTCCTCAAAGCCGTCGACGATATTTCATTCGATATTTATAAAGGCGAGACATTCGGCCTGGTGGGCGAATCCGGTTGCGGAAAGTCGACGACCGGGCGGACCATTATCCGGCTGTATGAACCGACGAGCGGCGATGTTGTCTTTGCCGGTGAGGCTATCGGCGGTAAACTTTCACATAGAGCAAAAAGAGATCTGACCAGCAAAATGCAGATGATCTTTCAGGATCCCTATGCGTCACTGAATCCAAGAATGATGGTCAAGGATATTATTGCCGAAGGATTGAATATCCATCATCTTGCCAAGAGCCCGAAAGAACGTCTGCAGCGTGTTTTTGATCTGCTGGAAACCGTCGGTCTGAACAGGGAACATGCCAACCGCTATCCGCATGAATTCAGCGGCGGGCAGCGGCAGCGAATCGGTATCGCCCGGGCACTGGCCGTTGACCCGGAGTTTATCATTGCCGATGAACCCATCTCCGCACTGGATGTATCGATTCAGGCACAGGTGGTCAATTTGTTGCAGAAACTGCAGGAGGAGCAGGGGCTGACCTACTTGTTCATTGCCCATGATCTCTCCATGGTCAAGCATATCAGCGATCGTGTGGGTGTCATGTACCTGGGCAATATGGTTGAACTTGCTTCGAGTGATGAAGTGTATGATCATCCGCTTCATCCCTATACTCAGGCGCTTCTGTCGGCTATCCCGGTGGCTGATCCTAAAGTGGAACGTACGCGTGAGCGTGTGATTCTCCAGGGTGAAGTGCCCAGCCCGATTAATCCGCCGAGTGGCTGCCGCTTCCGGACGAGGTGCCCGTTTGCCATGGATATCTGCGCAAAAGTCAGACCAAAATGGCATGAAGTGGAAAAAGGACACTGGGTGGCCTGCCATCTTCATGATGAAGGTGTGTCGAAGGATGCAGCTTCACAACCTGCTGAGGCCAATAACAAAATAGCCGCAAAGAAATAAACCGAAAAAGAAAAGCCAGGTTATCTAACCTGGCTTTTCTTTTTCGGTTGCCCCAATAGTTACTGCAGATCACCTTTTTTTCGTTCGCTCCCGGTACTTAAAAAACAAGTGAATAAGGAACACGGCAGCTGCAAAGATAATTATTGTGGTGACGAATCCTTCACGAAACAGATGAAAGTAATAATGTAGAACGATCACTGCGGCCATGATCATTGCCGCCAAAGTGGCACTGAATCGCAAGACACTTTTGCTCCTTTACGGGATGGTGAAAGCATGACGCATAGTTTTCATCTTCATGCATAAACTATTACAAGTTGAATGGGGAAATTGTACAGGTACAAGCTGGCTTTTTATTCGCGCCGATGCAGAAAAAATTCCCGTTAAAGTGACAAATATCGACACTTATTGAGAAAACGCGTCTCTTTTTGAGAGCAGTATTTCTTCCTGTCCTTGACAAGTATAGCAAAGTGGGTTGACAATGAGTAGAGAGGGATAAATAATTAGAAAGTAACTGATTAAGTGTACGGTTCATAAGCTCTTTAAGGAGGCGATAACCAGTGAAACCGAAAGAAGTCAGGCGCAGGCGCAAGAACTCAATCCGCAGATGGCTGAAAGAAACACTGGGTCAATTGCAGCCAAAATCGCAGGATGCCCCGTCGGCGAACATGAAATTGCCAGCATAACGAGATCAATATGGGTCAGTTTGAACGATAAAAAGGGGCAATACCCACTTTTAAGAACTCAAAAAGGAGTTCTTTTTTTCACTATAAAAATATCGGCCTGAGACGGCATTTCTGTCCGTCCTGCGGCGAATGTCCCGCGGATTTATTAAGCCGGATCAATTGTGGCAATTTTTTTACAAAAAAGGGGTATGAAAATTAGAAGAATTATTATATAATAAAGGCATACACAAGAGTGGGGAAGCTTTGATATCCAAAGGAGGTTTGAACTATGGTTACATTGTATACATCTCCAAGCTGCACTTCTTGCAGGAAGGCGAAAGCGTGGCTGAAAGCTCATGATATCCCATTTAAGGAAAGAAATATTTTCTCCGAACCACTTTCCATTGAAGAAATCAAAGATATTCTTCGCATGACGGAAGATGGTACGGACGAAATTATTTCGACACGTTCGAAAGCGTTTCAAGAACTGCATGTCAATCTGGACACAATGTCTATTCAGGATCTGTTTGAACTGATCAGAGACAATCCAGGTCTATTGCGCCGGCCGATTATGCTGGATGATAAACGGCTTCAGGTCGGTTATAACGATGACGAGATACGACGCTTTCTGCCAAGAAAGGTCAGGACTTTTCAGCTGCAGGAAGCACAGCGCCTTGTTAACTAATTTCCAGAAAAATAAAAAGAAAAGCGTCCGGATGATTGCTGCCGGGCGCTTTTTTGTGATTACTGAGTCCTGGAAGAGACGGTATTATAAATCAGACAGATAATCAGTACGGTTGTGATCAGGATCAGCGGGAACAGATACTCGGGAAATCCGTAACCGGCAATCAGCTGTCTGATCACCGGCTCATCATGGATCATTTCCGAAGCGGTATAGAGGAGGACGCCGCCTCCTGCATAAATCAGGAAGGGAATATGTTCCATCGCAATGAGGATCAGCTTGCTGCCCCAGATGATGATCGGAACGGAGATAACAAGTCCGGCGGCGATGTAGCCGATGTGCCCCCTGGCTGCCCCGGCAATCGCGAGCATATTGTCGAGGCCCATCACCGCATCGGCAACAACAATCGTCCGTACCGCGATCAACAGCGAAGAACTTGGATGGAACTGATAATTCTCTTCTTTGTTTGTGACCAGGCGAATCGCAATAAAAATCAGGAAAACAGCGCCGATGAGCATCAGAAAAGGGATATTCAACAGTGAAACGACCATTGCAGTAAGGAAGATCCTCACGATGACCGCGAGTCCGGTCCCGATAAAAATTGCTTTATTTCGCTGCTTTTCCGGAAGCTTTCGGCAAGCCATAGCGATGACCACAGCATTGTCTCCGCCAAGGATAATGTCGATAAAAATGATTTTCAGAATGAATATCACGGTGTCTAAATCGAAGGTCATGGACAGGCTCCTTTCTGATGCTCGGTAATGATTATGCAGACTTGTCCCGGTCTATGACCGCTTATGGGTGTACTTAATTGAACGGGTCGGCGAAAAGCCATCATATTTTCACGGGGCCGCCATAAACTTGAATAATGAATTCCGATTCAGGCAGGAGTGGAAGTTGCACCACTCGGTTGTTTTCTATTTCATTCGTCGCGGAATTATCATACAATGAAAGTACAAGGGGTAAGTTGTCTTGATGAATGGACTGTCGCTCCAGAAATGAAAAGAAGTGGAGGGAGAGATCGCGATGAAAATAGAAAGAATCGATGACTATACACTCAAGTTTTATATAACTTATCATGATATTGAAGACCGCGGTTTTGACCGTGATGAAATATGGAGTAATCGGGACAGAAGCGAGGAACTTTTCTGGCAGATTATGGATGAAGCACATCATCAGGTCTCTTTCTCCATCGAAGGACCGCTCTGGATACGGGTTCAGGCGATGGAGAAAGGCATGGAAATTATCGTCACGCGGGCTCAGGTGGCTAAAGATGGGGCGAACCTTCAGCTTCCTGATGGGAACCGTCAACTTGAAGTGCCGTTCTCAAAAAAGGCGGAACCGGATACCGGGAGCCAGGACGGACAGGGTGACTTCTCGGAAACGCAAACCGATGATGAAAGTCTCGAAGATGTTGCAGATTCAAGTGACGACGAGGATCGGGCACTTTGTTTTGTTATTGAGTTCACAGATTTTGAAGATCTGATTGCCCTGAGTCACGTTTTACCACCGGAAGATGCAACAGAATCCGCCCTGTACGCCTATGAGGGGAATTATTATGTACTGGTCAGATTCTCCGATGCGACTTCTGATGAAGAAGAAGAAAACGCACTCAGCCGGATTCTTGAATTTGGTTTGGATACGCATCTCACCGAATCCGTGCTTGAGGAATACGGGAAGCAGATCATCAGTGACAGGACCTTTGAAACCATCAAGAAAAATTTCCCGTTGATCCAGTAATGAGGCTTCATGAATTAGGATAAGAAGCAGGAGTTTTAGTGAAGGATCACGAATAATGAATGCAGAAGATAGATGCTTGCAGATGAGCCGATCAGGCTCTTTTTTTTAACTTGAAATGGCTGATTGGCCGATTCTCCAGTGAATGGCAGGCGATCAGACGATTCTGGAGCGAAGGTTAACGAATCAGCGGCGGCTGCCCTGACAGAGAGCGAGGAGAGAAGACGATGCTCGTTGCCGAATTGAAAGATGGAGAGCGGGTGGCGCTGGTCACAGAAGGGTTGTCACTCTCCCGGCTCCGGCAATTAAGAACCCGGGAGACCTTCTATTGTCCGGTCTGCCATACGCCGGTTTTACTGAAATTAGGATCCCGAAGAAGGTGGCATTTTTCCCACAGGCCCAGACAGGGCTGTCTGATTGATATGGAAGCTGAGTCTGAAACGCATCTGGACGGCAAGCGGTTTTTATATAACTGGGCTGCCGGCTGTGGCGAAGCCGTGACGCTTGAACACTATCTGCCCGCACTGAGGCAGCGTCCGGATATTTACCTTCCGGGTATTGAGCCAATGGCGATTGAATTTCAATGCAGTACCATCCCGGAACAGGTCATTGATGCCCGAACCAGCGGATACCTGGGTGCGGGCATTGAACCGGTCTGGATTCTGGGCAGTGACCGGCACAGGCGGATCGGCGGCTATCTCCGGATAACCGGTTTTGAGCAGCATGCCATCCGAAAGTCGCTGCATGTCTCCCGCCAACAAGACAGCTTTATATCGTCCTACTACCTCTGCTACTTTCATCCGCGAGAAAAACAGGTGATTCTGGAAAATCCTTTGTTTCCCGTGTCTAAGACGCGGTTTATTGCCGGGGAAATGAAAATCAGCCTTAGCGATTTCAGGCTTTACCGATTAAAGTCTCCCATCAGTTCTTTCTCACGGGATCTGTTCAAATCACTCCTGCTTCAGGAAAAGAAAAAGATACGTCTCCGTCCGCCATGGAGAGTCAGCAGTGAAGAACAGTGGCTTCGGAAGCAGGTTTATCTTCGGCATCAGTATTTTTCTCTGCTGCCTCCGTACACAGGATTACCCCATGAACGTTATCTTCATCTCGAGGTTTCCCCTCTTTTATGGCAGTACTGGATTTGTTTATTGCTGAGAAGCTGCAAAAAAGGAACCTGGTTCACTCCGGAACAGATTCTCAGAAGATCGAAGGAATCAGGCGGCGATGTGCTATTTGTCCGGAGAAAAATGCCGCTGTGTCCGGTTTATTCCACTTTGGAACTGATTCAAACGTATTTAAGCCAGTTGACCGCACTTCGTGTCCTGCATCAACGGTCAAATGCTTTCTGCCTCAGTCCGGAGGCTGTTTTAAAAACTGAATCACTGCCTGTACTTCTGGAATGGGATGAAGCTGTTCTCAACCGGCTGAGTACAAACTGTTTCCCGGAAAGGGTTCAGTGATGCCCTGCTTTTTTGCGAAATTTCCAAAAAAGCTGTAGGATAAAGTAAATTGCCGAGTTCGGGCAGGAGAAAATGGAGGTGCTGTTTTTGTCTGAGAATCAAACGGCGTTGCCAACACGGGATAAAATCCCGGAAAACGAGAAGTGGGATCTTGAAGCGATCTTTCCGGATACCGATTCATGGGAAAAGGCGTTTGCAAAGGTGAAGGAACTGATCACCGAGGTGGAGAGCTTCCGCGGCCGATTAGGCGATTCTGCGGAAACACTCTTTGCATTGCTTCAGAAGCAGGATGAATTGACTGAATTATTATACAAAGTGTATGTCTACGCACATATGAAATCCGATGAGAATACTGCGGATGCAACCTATCAGGCATTGAACGACAGGGCGGGGAATCTGGCAACCGTGGTCGGCAGCAGTCTCGCCTTCATCGTTCCCGAGATACTGGCGATTGATCCGGCAAAACTGGACAGCTTTATTGCTGAGAATAAGGATCTGCAGCTGTATCGGCATGCATTGAACGAGATCACCCGTACCCGGCCGCACGTCCTGGATGCGGAGAAGGAAGCGTTGCTTGCTGCAGCCGGGGAAGTGACGGATGCGTCATCGGTGACTTTCGGGATGTTGAACAATGCCGATCTGAGGTTTCCGAAGATCAAGGATGAGAACGGGAATGAGATTGAAATCACACACGGACGTTATGGCCGTCTGATGGAAAGCGACAACCGGAGAGTCAGGAAAGAAACTTTTGAAGGGATTTACCAGACTTATGGTGCTTTCAGACACACGCTTGCATCGACACTCAGCGGCCAAATCAAGCGGGACAACTTCTATGCCATGGCAAGGCATTACAAATCGGCGAGAGAGGCGGCACTGTTTGCCAATCATATTCCGGAAACGGTATATGACAACTTGATTGCGACCATTCATCAGAATCTTCCGCTGATGTACCGCTACGTTGCGTTGAGGAAGAAAGCGCTCAACGCAGATGAGCTGCATATGTATGATCTTTATGCCCCGCTCGTACCCGATACACAGATCAAGGTAACTTATGATCAGGCGAAAGAGCTGGTCCTGAAGGGTCTGGCGCCATTGGGTGAGGATTACCTGAATGTGATCCGTGAAGGTTTCAAAAAACGCTGGATCGATGTCAGGGAAACGCAAAACAAACGAAGCGGCGGATACTCCGGCGGCAGTTTCGGGACGATGCCCTATATTCTGCTGAACTGGCAGGACACGATCAATAGTGCGTTTACGCTGGCCCATGAACTTGGTCATTCGATGCACAGCTATTATTCACGGACCTGCCAGCCTTATCCCTATTCAGACTATTCGATCTTTGTCGCCGAAGTGGCGTCGACGTGTAATGAGGCGCTGCTCAATCATTATCTGCTGAGCAGCACAGACGACCGGAAAAAGAAATTATATTTGCTGAATAATCAGCTCGAAGGCTTTAAAGCCACGGTTTTCCGTCAGACCATGTTCGCCGAATTTGAACACATCATTCATCAGAAAGCACAAAACGGTGAGGCGCTGACGGCCGACTTGCTGACCAAGATTTATTATGATTTGAACAAAACCTATTTCGGTCAGGATATTGTCGTAGATGAACAGATCGGTCTGGAATGGGCCAGAATTCCACATTTTTATTACAACTATTATGTTTATCAGTATGCGACCGGATACAGCGCCGCTTCGGCACTTTCGGGACAGATTTTGAATGAAGGCCCGGAGGCAGTTGCCCGGTACAAAAATTATTTAAAATCGGGCAGTTCGGATGATCCGATCAGTGTGTTGAAGAAGGCCGGCGTGGACATGGCCGATCCAAAACCAATTCAGCAGGCCATGGATGTTTTTGAAAAGGTTCTTGATGAGACGGAACAATTATTGTTTCATCAATGAACAAAATAGCGTTGGTGACAAAAAAGGATTACCTGCTACCTCCTGAAGGGGGGACGGGTAATCCTTTGATGTTTTGTTTTCATTTTCGGCTGCCAGGTGAACAATCGGACCAGCAGAGTGATGGCAAGAAAAAAAAGACCCCCTGTAGCCAGGAGAGACTCCAGACGAAGCAGCGCCAGCGTGAAATGATAAAACAGGAGTACGACCACGCCAAGAACAAGCAGACACATCAACTGTTTCACATCGATCACCCTGCTGTAAATTTTTCCGGGCGAAAAGTCATCATGCATGTCATGGCAGCGATCGGGCAACCCGGCAGATAATTACAGCTTATTCTGCTTCTGTTGTAATATACCTCCAGAATGTACCGCTCTTTAACGCAACCGGAGCGATAATTTGTTGCAGCTGCAGCTTTCGCAGTTCTTTCAATGCTTCTTCCTCAGGCCAGTCGAAGACAACTGCCACTTCCTTGGTTGTCAGATAAAGCTGATCCTTAAAATAGTGCGTAAGCGACGGGCGTACTGCCGGATAAGGGGTTTCCCCGAGCAGATCGGTCAGGATCTGGACGTAGACCGAATACTCATAGCGTCCGTTGACTTTCACAGCTTCGCGGTCGCTGCAGAGCGTCGAGAAGACGAGTGAAGGCAGCTCGGTGATCGATAGCTCGTTGGCCAGACGGCGGTCACTCTGAAGCGCTTTGACGGAACGGCATGAACGGAAGTCGTTCTCAAATTCATTCAGGTTCAGCCCGGCCATTTTTGCAACGGCACGAAGTTCATCAAAATCATTCATGCCTTTTTTCTCGAGAAAAATCTGTTCCCGAATGCGGCGAAGAAACCTGTTTCCAGCGTTTTGACCCTGAAATCCGGCAGCTTTAACGGCAATGGCAACCGCATAAGGTGAAGGCGGATTCTCAAACCAAACGTCGCTGTCGCAGCACATTCCTGTTAGCTGTGATGTTCGGTCCCATTCCTCGGCGATTTTCTTTGCCTGATGAAACTGGCAAAGATTCTTCGTGTCATGTTTCGTTGTCATTAAAAACCGGAACGTGAAATATTTGTGGTACTCGACAAAGAACTTCTTAATGAGCGGTTCAAATCCCCAGCAGTCCGGGCATAATGGATCAATAAATGCCAGTATTTCAATACGCGGCAAGTGGCGTTCCGAGTGACTATCCAGTGTACAACTTAAATTTCCGGGGGTCCCTTCACAATAAGCGCCTTCATCGTGAAGTGCCATAGGGAATCACCTCTTGATTCATATTTACCCAATGCATGATAATCCGGATCATTTTGAAAAAGATTAACCTGCCTTTAACCGTTTATTTCCATGACGTTCAGATTGTTTTCAGCGAATGATGCAGTCCAGACATGATCTGGATCAATTGTTACAAAATATCGAACGATTTGTAACCTTAGGTCGTATTTCATTGTATCAAGGTTTTGTCGCTGATGGCAACTAATCAATACTATAACCTTGTTCGGAAAATTTGAACTTTAGGGGATCATTGAAGCAGGTCTTGCAACCCGCTATGAGCGTGTTATAATTTGTAGCCCGGACGATTTGATGCTATTTGCAGATGGATTAAAAAAAGAAATGGAGAAAGAAGAATCGGAAATGAAAATCAGCTATATTGAAGACTTGGGGAAGAAACTGGCTATTTCATTGTGTGCGGCATTTTTGTGTGCGCTGAGCATGAATTTGTTATTAATTCCGGCACACGTTTACGCAGCAGGGATTAACGGGGCAGCACAGCTTGTTGCCGATGTGCTGCGCGACGCGCTGAATGTCCGCTTCCCGATTGGTTTGCTCGTTCTCCTGATGAATCTGCCGATCGCCTGGCTTGGCTGGTGCAAAGTCGGAAAGAGCTTCACTTTCTTCAGCTTTGTCACGGTCATTCTCACTTCATTTTTTCTGACTGTCATTCCGGTTTATCCGCTCTCCCGGGATCTGCTTTTAAATTCCATTTTCGGCGGACTGATCTCGGCGATCGGTGTGGGAATCGCTTTGAAATTCGGGATTTCAACCGGCGGTCTGGATATCATCGCCATTTATATGACGCGCAGAAACCGTAACGCGTCCTCAGGAAAATATTTTTTGATTCTGAACGGAATCATTATCATTCTGGCGGGAGCTATTTATGAATGGCAATTTGCCTTATATACCCTGATTTCACGATTTGTCAACAGCTATGTGATCGATTTGATTCATACGAAGTACCAGAAACTGACCGTGATTATTGTGACCCGGCGTAAGGAGGAACTGGTCGCAGCGATCCGTGATCAGTTTGATCGCGGCATGACTGTGATTCCATGTTTTGGCGGATTTACCGGCACTCCCCGTGATACAATCATGGTGGTCATCAGCCACTATGAACTCTACCAGATGGAACAGATGATTAAGAAAATCGATCCTTCCGCGTTTACCAATATTCTGGAGACAAATAAGATTATCGGCTTGTTTCATACAGAAGAGCAGCAGCGGGCGATTCAGAAGATCAAACACGGTCAGGCTGCCAATAATCCCTCTCATGCATTGAGCGATGCGGATTTCAAGTATTTTAAAACCCTGTTTGAATCGAAGACAGAGCAAAAATTTTCCGATCACACGCCCACTCCCGATGAATAAGCAGCTTCCGTTCGGTTTCTCAGAGCTTCACTTATAACTGGGTACCTTTATAGGAAGTAAAGATAAATTTCATAAAGCGCCGGACAGCGGGTGAGAGATAGCGGTCGCCATACCAGGACAGGCCGATGGCTCTCCGGCAGCTCGGCCAGCGGACGTGGACTTTTCTGACTTTAGCTTCATCTATATCGCGTTGATCAGGCAGCAGGGCAATTCCTAATCCAGATGCAACGAGACCGGCGATTGTCGTGACCTCCTCGCTTTCAAAGGTGATATTCGGCGTGATTTGTACCTTCCGGCAGAGTTTATCGGCAATCTTTCTGAGCTCGTAGCCTGGCTTCATGGCGATAATCGGTTCCTGACCGATTTCATCCAGCGTCACCGAACTTTTCTGAGCCAGTCGATGACCGGCCGGGACCATTAAAAAAAGTTCTTCATCCCAAAGCTTTTCCCATTCAATATGCGGGTTTTCTGTGGAATGATGGACGAGACACAGATCAATTTCGCCCTTTTCAAGCTGCTTCAGCAAAGATACGTTATTATTCTGATAGAGTTTAATTTTTGTATTCGGATGCAGGTTCTGGAAACCGCTGAGAATATCCGGGATGATATTCACACCCAGGGTATGCAGGAAACCGAGTGAAACAATCCCGTATTCAGGATCGAGCAGAGATTGAATCTCTTTCTTTGTCATGTTAATCTCATTTAATATCCGATCGGCATGCTTCAGAAAGAGTTTTCCATATTGGTTCAGGATGATATTCCGACCCTGGCGTTCAAACAGACTCACCCCTAATTCTTCTTCAAGCCGGGCGATTGACCGGCTGAGCGCAGGCTGTGAAATCGACAGTGCCTCCGCAGCTTTAGTCATATGCTGAAGCTGCGCTACCTTCTGAAAATATTCAATCTGCTGCCATTCCATACAAACTCACTCCCTACTAATGACGGCCGGCATTGCAAAATTCTCGGCCTTCATACATAATGTACCACAATATAACTCATATGCATGAATAGGATTCAAATAATTAATAAGCTGTTATCAAGACATCTGCGCTAAGATTTTTTAGGAAGAGAGAAAGGATGGACGTTTCATGGAGTATCTATCACCCGAGAGCAGGAATTTCAAAAAAACACTGACAGCCCTGTTCCTCGGCAGTTTTATCATGTTTGCCAATCTGTACAGTACCCAGCCGGTCATCGCGATGATTGCCCGTCAGTTTCGTGTGACACCGGCTGCGGCCAGTCTGACGCTTTCTGCGGCAACGGGTGCGCTGGCGATCACGCTGTTTTTTGTTTCTTTTACTTCCGGTATGTTTGACCGTAAGAAAATCATGCTTCTTGCACTGGTTTCATCCGCATTTTTGTCAATACTTGTGAGCGTGATTCACTACCTGCCGCTGCTGATCGCGGTCCGTTTTGTTCAGGGTGCGCTGCTCGCCGGCTATCCGTCGATCGCAATGGCCTATGTGAACGAAGAGTTTGACAAGAAGGTGCTCGGCTATGTGATCGGCATTTACGTCAGCGGAAACAGTCTCGGCGGTTTGGCCGGGCGGCTGATCGTCGGTACACTGAGCGACGCTTTCTCATGGAATGTGGCGATCGGCATGCTTGGCTTACTAAACCTGATCATGTGTGTCCTTTTTTTCCTGCTGCTTCCGGAATCAAGACATTTTGATCCCGGAAAGAGTTCGCTGAAGCGGACAACGGTCGGTTTTATTGAGAATATCGAGTCGAGGCCGCTCGTTCTCCTTTACGTTCTCGGCTTTATTCTGATGGGCAGCTTTGTCACGATTTACAATTATATCGGGATTCCGCTAATGGCGCCTCCGTATAATCTGAGTCAGACGCTGGTCAGCTTCATCTTCGTTATTTTTCTTGTCGGTACATTCAGTTCCACGTGGATGGGCCGCCTGTCGGATCATACCAGTAAATCCGGCGTGATCATCCTGAGTCTGGTCCTGATGATCATCGGTCTTTTCACCACCCTTGCCGGACCTCTGGCGTTGAAAGTCGTCGGGCTGGCGATGTTCACTTTCGGATTCTTCGGCGGCCACTCGGTAGCCAGCAGCTGGGTCGGCATTCTTGCCAATAGGAGGGAGAAAGCACAGTCTTCATCCCTCTATCTGTTCTTTTATTATGTGGGTTCAAGTGTCGTCGGTTCAACAGGCGGCCTGTTCCTCCAGAATTTCGGCTGGGCCGGTGTCGTCTTTGCTGTCTGCGTCATCTGCGCCATCGGGGTTCTGCTCGCATTGATTGTTCACCATCTGGTTGTTGAAGGTGCGATTCATCATCGCCGCCATCACCTGCACCGGCACAGACTGGCCGGTCAGCACGTCTGAATGTCGTGAATGTGCGGCTGTTTCGAGCCGATACGATAACTTTTTCAGGGAACGCAGGTATCGTTCGCGCCTGCGTTCCTTTCTATGGAAAAATGTGATACGCTGTCAAAGTTGAATGCGTTCTGATGATGATGAAAGAGGTGGCTGAATTGACAACTTTTGAGGAATACAAATACGAGCGTCCTGATGTCGAAGCCTGCAACAAGGCTTTTGCAGAAGCCTTTGAAGCGTTCAAAACCGCTTCTTCGGCATCGGAAGCGGAGAAAGCGGCAGGCAGAATTAATCAGGTGCGCCGGCATCTGGATACATTATTCAATCTGGTTGAAATTCGTCATACGGTCAATACCAATGATGCCTTTTACAAAGCTGAAAATGATTTTATGGATGAGACGATGCCGGTTTTCGAAGGCAAGACGAATATGTACTACAAATTACTGCTTTCTTCTCCGTTCCGCAAAGAGCTTGAGGCAAAGTGGGGGAAACAGCTGTTTGCCCTGGCTGAAGCGCAGGTGAAGTCCTTTTCGCCGGAAGTTATCCCGCTGATGCAGCAGGAGAACAAGTGGGCCTCTCAGTATACACGGCTGGTTGCGGCAGCAAAGATCCCGTTCGACGGCCAGGAGCGTACTCTGGCACAACTGGGACCCTATATGGAGTCGGAAGATCGAGTGATTCGCAAAAGCGCTCAGGAGGCACGCTTCGGCTATTTTGCGGAACATGAAGCAGAGTTTGATGACATCTATGATCATCTGGTAAAGATTCGTACAGAGATTGCCCATAAACTGGGCTTTGAAAACTATGCCGATCTCAGTTACTACCGCATGTCCCGCATCGGTTACGACAAGGAAATGATCAAAGCCTACCGGGAGCAGATCCGCAAGTACGTGGTTCCTGCGGCAAACCGGCTTTACGAGCGGCAGCAGAAACGTATCGGCGTCACCAGGCTGAAGTATTATGATGAACCGTTCAACTTTAAAACAGGTAATGCCAGGCCGAAGGGTGATGCGGACTGGATTATTGAAAACGGTAAAAAGATGTACAGTGAACTTTCTCCGGAGACAGGAAAGTTCTTTCAGTTCATGCTGGATCATCATCTGATGGATTTGATCGCTACGAAGGGAAAAGCAGGCGGCGGTTACTGTACCTATATTTTTGATTATGAGTCTCCGTTCATTTTCTCGAACTTCAATGGTACTGCCGGAGACATCGATGTCCTGACTCATGAAGCCGGACATGCCTTCCAGGTCTATTCAACCCATACGAAGCTGCCTGAATATATTTGGCCGACCTATGAAGGCGCAGAAGTTCACTCGATGAGTATGGAATTTTTCACCTGGCCGTGGATGAAACTGTTCTTTAAGGAAGACACACTGAAGCGAAAATTTGCCCATCTGAGCAGCGCTTTACTGTTTCTTCCCTATGGCGTCAGCGTGGATGAATTTCAGCATGTTGTCTATGAGCATCCTGAATTTACGCCGGCACAGCGGAAACAGGCATGGAAGGTTATTGAAAAGAAGTATTTACCGCACAGGGACTACGACGGATTTGACTATCTGGAACGCGGCGGATTCTGGCAGCGCCAGAGTCACATTTATGAGGATCCTTTTTACTATATTGACTACACACTGGCTCAGGTCTGTGCCTTTGAGTTCTGGCAAAAATCGCAGAAAGACTATTCGTCGGCCTGGAATGACTACCTGAATTTGTGCAGGCAGGGCGGAAGCAAGTCTTTTCTTGATCTGGTCAGGGCCGCGGGACTTGTCTCGCCTTTTAAAGAAGGCTGCGTGGAATCCGTCGTGAAAGCCGTGTCTGGCTGGCTGGATCAGGTGGACGACAGCACGTTCTGAATGAACAACAGTGATCCATTCATGACTATGAGAGAAAAAACAGAGGCAGGGAATCATTCGATGATTCCCTGCCTCTGTTTCCTTTATCGATTATGAAAGAATGCCCTTAAGGCCCCACATAATGATCGCAACGACCGGGACGAGTACCCAGACATTAGGCCCGAACAGTGACCGGTGATCGTGATCGGCAGATTCCAGTTTCTCAAGTCGCTGATCAAGAGCGTCCAGTTTCTTTTCAATCCGGTTTAGCGGCTCTTCATTCATTATACTCACTCCCTGATTCAGATTGCGGCATGGCTGATATGGTCCATGATCCGGCTGACGTAGGCATGTGTTTCAGGAAAAGGCGGAATACCGCCGTATTTCTCTACATTTCCGGAACCGGCATTATATGCCGCAAGCGCCAGGTCGGTTCTTCCGCCGTATCGTTTCAGCAGCCGGCTGAGATATTTCGTGCCGCCGTCAATATTCTGAGCCGGATCGAGCGCGTTGGCTACACCGAGACCGGATGCTGTCGACGGCATTAATTGCATCAGGCCAAGTGCGCCGGCCGGACTCACCGCAGAGGCGTTCCCGCCGGATTCAGCAGCGATTACGGCAGAAATCAGTTCCGGGTCGACATGATACTTCTTCCCGGCCGACTGAATCAACGGTCCATATCCGGACGCCTTATTCTCTGATTCCGAGTGTACAGCATTTGACGGCTGAAGTGCTTCAGACGAACGGGAACCGGTCAGGGTGCTGCCCGCCGGGTTCGGTACCGTCAGAGCGGACAGCTGGTTCCAGAGGCTGTCTGTGCTGTTTCCGGAATCAGTCGTTCCGGCTGAGGAAGAAGGCAAGGCTAGACGGTTCACCCCTTGTGCCGTCAGTACCAGACTGAGAAGGTCAGAAAAGGGATTATCGCTTTGCATTCCTGCTGCAGAGAAAATGCTTCCCTGATTGTCTGTGCTGTCAAAAGCAGAAAGAGCAAGCCATTGCGACAGAGTTGCAGGATCAACGGTCATTCGTCTGTCTTCCTCCTTTCGTCGAGGTGCTCATACAGCCGCATCATTTTACTCTTTGATTTGCGGCGGGGAATGTGAAATTCAGACAACAGGGACAGAAAGATCTGTTTGCCCTGTTCCTGCTCCTCTGCTTCATATTCCAGTTCAAAATCCTGAATACCCAGGTAGGCACTCCGGTCGAAAAACAATTCTCCCTGTTTATAAGGAAACTCCGTTCGCTTCGTGATTAATTCGCCGACATGAATCAACTGGTCGACATTGATGCCCATTTGATCAATAGCCTTCTCCAGCGCTCCTTCCGGCATCACACCATAGTGGATCAGATCGCTGCTTTCCTGATCGGACAGCTGCTGATGCGTTTCAAGAATAATACCGTTACGCGGCTGCTTTAATGTAAAATCATGTTCCCCGCTCAGGTGGCGGATTCTCAGCGCCGCATGGGCATTCTTCAGCGCAAACGTCGGTGTATCAAAATAATCATTTGTTTGTTTGAAAAAAGTAGATTCGTCGCGGTCAAATTTCAGACAGAGCGTGTTAAATTCCGTCTCTTCCAGCATGTTTTTAAATTCAATTTCAAACTTCTGCGACATTCGAATTCTCCTGTTCCGTCAGCTTACCTGCAGAAATTCATGAAGACCTCGTAACTTCCTATAAATTATGACATAATAGTGATAAAGAAACAACAAATGGCAGTGCACAATGAGCAATATCAGGCTGCCTGAGACGGTATCCTCGACCACCGGAAAAATGGAAGCGGGAAAGGAATCATCGAGTGAAAGGAGAAACATCCGGAGTGAATGATTCATCTGAAACGACAGTGACTGATGGAATTCCGGCAGGCAGTCTCAGATCTTTTGCGGTGGAAACCAGGGGGGACGCATTCTCCAATGAGTTGAAAGATCGGATCATCGGGGAACTGACAGCGAAGAATATGGTTTATCTGGACAAGGGGCGTCCGGATCTCGTGATCTCTGTCGGCGGGGACGGAACCCTGTTGCAGGCATTCCATAAATATTTCTATTGCCTTGGTCAAACGGCATTTGTCGGTGTACATACAGGACATCTGGGCTTTTATGCGGACTGGACGGCAGATGAGGTGGACGATCTGACGGCTTCAGTCACGTCGAAACAGTGTAACATTGTCGCATATCCGCTGCTCAATGTCCGGATCAGTTACAAGCATCAGGATCGCGTGCGTTCCTATCTGGCACTCAATGAGTGCACGATCCGCAGTGGTGAGGGTTTGCTGGTGGCCGATGTCCTGATCCGGGGGGAAAAGTTTGAAAGTTTCCGGGGAGACGGTCTTTGCTTTTCGACGCCTACCGGATCCACGGCGTACAATAAGGGGCTTTCGGGGGCAATTATCCATCCGTCACTCCCAACCGTGCAGCTGACGGAAATTGCCTCAATCAATAATCGTGTGTTCCGTACCATCGGTTCCCCGCTGATTCTTCCACGGCACCATCACTGCCAGGTCAGACCGGTGAACGATGATCGCTTTAATGTGACGGTAGACCATCTCTCAACGCTCCACGCCGATGTCAAACAGATGGAGTGCTGCGTGGCGACTGAAAAAATCCGTTTTGCCAGATTTCGCCCGTTGCCCTTCTGGCGGCGTGTTCGTGATGCTTTTATCGGCTAAAAGTGCGAGTATTTTATCGGAAAAAAATCGGATGACAAGGCAATCATTCAGGAAACAGGACAGGACTTATGGAGAAAAAATGTTTTCAATTGGTCAGGCGGATCGGTGCCGCGCAAGAGGGAGAACTTCTCCGTGATTATTTACGTAAGGAACTTCACCTTTCCCACCGCACTTTATCTGCCATAAAGTATAAAGGCGGCAAAATGCTTGTCGACGGGCGGGAACAGACGGTTCGCTGCGTGCTTCACGGGGGGCAGGAGCTGCGGCTCATTATGCCGCCGGAGGAACACAGTGATTTTCTGGTCAGCGAGCCCGTGCCGCTGAATATTGTGTACGAGGATGAATCACTTGTCGTCGTCAATAAACAGGCCGGGATTCCGGTCATTCCCTCACATCAGTATCCTTCAGGAACACTGGCTAATGGCCTGCTGTACTATTTTGAACAAGAAAATCTGGCATCAACCGTACATATTGTGAACCGGCTGGACCGTAATACTTCCGGTCTGATGCTGGTCGCCAAAAACCGGTTCAGTCATGAACGCTTCTTCAAAATGCAGAAACAGAAACAGATCCGGCGCAGATATCTTGCCCTGGCAGCCGGGGTGATCAGTCCCGATAAAGGCATGATCGATGCACCGATCGGCCGGAAAGAGGGAAGTGCGATTGAGCGAAAAGTAGACTGGCTGGATGGGAGACGGTCGATAACCGAGTACAAAGTGCTTAAACGATACACCAGCCGGACGCTTGTCGCTGTCCGGCTGATGACCGGACGGACGCATCAGATCCGTGTTCATTTCTCATCTCAGGGACATCCGCTGCTGGGCGACGATCTTTACGGAGGACCGACGGACCAGCTGACCCGTCAGGCACTGCACAGCTTCGAACTTGTGTTTACTCACCCGTTTACGGGACAGCTCTTCCATCTCCATGCACCGCTTCCTGCGGATATGGCACAGCTGGTCGGTGTTCCTGTATCCCTGGATCAAATTTAACCGGTTATCCGGACTTTTTCAATCCCCGAACATCATGTTCTGCGACTGCATGCGGATACTTTGGACAAGTCCGATACTGGTCATCATCGAAAGCAGCGAGCTGCCGCCATAACTGAGAAACGGCAGCGTGATCCCGGTAATCGGCATGACTTGAATGGTCATGCCGATATTTTCGAATACCTGAAACATAATCATACCGATGACACCTGTACAGATATAGGTACCGAATGCGTCATGTGTACCGGTCGCTGTCCGGACGATCCGTGAAATGAGGAGAAAGAACAGCAGGATCACAATAACCGAACCGACAAAGCCGAACGTGCCGCCAATGACGGAAAAGATAAAGTCTGCGTACGATTCAGGCAGTGAGATCGATGAATTAAATGAATGATTGAAAAACTGTCCTGATCCGATCGCATTCAGCGACTGAACCAGCTGATAGCCTTCCTGGTTCTGATACTGATAGGGACTGGCCCAGGCAATAAACCGGTCACGCTGGTGAGCCTGGAGCACGATATTGATAATAAACGGGAATTTAAACCAGCTGACGACCAGAAAGACAAGTCCGGCAATCATCGCGGTGACCATTCCGGTGATCAGCTTCCAGTTAATGCCGCTGACCACGATGATCGCGAATATGATGCTGAAAATAACCAGTGCCGACCCCAGATCCGGCTGGGCAAAGACGAGCATTAATGGGGGCAGGGACACAAGCGCAATTTTCCCCAGCAGCAGCAAATCTTCATGCATGCCCTTGATCGGGTAGAGTTCATGATGTTTATCAACAACCGCTGCCAGCGATACGATTAGAAAAAGTTTCATAAATTCCGACGGCTGCAGGTTGCCACCCGGGAAACGATACCAGCTCCATGCACCGTTCAGCTGTATCGCCATCGGCACAGGAAAGCCCTTCTTAGCAAGCAGCAACCCGGCGAGCAGAACGAAACCGATGCTATAGAAAATCCAGTGCATCTGTTTCAGACGGTCATAACCGAGCGCCATCACACCGACCATGACTGCACCGCTGATGAGATACCAGATCAGCTGCAGCTGGACATAGTGAAAACGGCCGGCAGATCCGGTTGGCGGTACATTGTAAAGTGCAATACAGCTGATGCAGGCGAAGAGGGCGATAATAAAAAGCATGGTCACATCTATTTTATTGAGTGATTCTCTGTTCATCGACAAGCCAATCCTTTACGTTCATTATCGTTCCGTATCACACAAAAACATAACCTAAATAATCATAGCTTAATGCGGTTAAAAAAGATACAGCCATTCCCGTATGATTTTTTTACCATTATCTTTCAAGTTGTTATAATCATTCGTCTGTCACTCCTGCAACCTGCATCTTTCAGCAGGATTCCCTGAAACCGGCAAGACATCTCCGGAGGCTGTCTCCGCGGGGGTGCACGGATTTCGTTTATGGTATAATAACCGATGGAATGAAAAGCTGATCAGGGGGTTCTGATTATGGAATTGACATTGGAAGGGCGTACATACGTGGTTATGGGCGTCGCAAACAGGCGCAGCATCGCCTGGGGGATTGCACAGGCTCTGGACCGGGCCGGCGCCCGCATCATATTTACATATAATAATGAAAGGTTCAGGGAATCTGTCGAGAAACTGGCAGCAACGCTCAACGGAAAAGACAGTCTGTTCTATCCATGCGATGTCACCAGTGATGAAGAGATTGCTTCAACTTTTGATAAGATTAAAACGGATGTCGGGACGATTAACGGATTGGCACATTGTATTGCTTTTGCCAAGAAGGAGGAACTCGATGGGGATTATATGAACACGACGCGCGACGGCTTCCTGCTTGCCCAGAATGTCAGTGCTTATTCGCTGACCGCAGTGCTTAAAGCAGCAAAGGGCCTGATGACTGACGGGGGCAGTGTCGTGACGATGACGTATCTTGGCGGTGAGCGCGTGGTCAAGAATTACAATGTCATGGGTGTTGCCAAAGCCAGTCTCGACGCGAGCGTTAAATACCTGGCAAATGATCTCGGAAAGAACGACATCCGGGTTAACGCGATTTCGGCCGGACCTGTCCGGACACTCTCGGCAAAAGGTATTTCTGATTTCAACAGTGTCCGTTCCCTCATTGAGGAGAAGGCGCCGCTGCATCGTTCGATCAGTCCCGAAGATGTCGGAAATGCAGCGCTGTTTCTGTTCAGCGATCTGTCCCGGAATATTACCGGAGAAACCCTTCATGTCGATGCGGGGTTCAATATTATCAGTATCTGATCTTCTGTATGCAGATGCCCTGCTGCCGCAGGGCTTTTTTTCTGCCTGGAAACCGGATTCCCGCAGCTGATTCAACTATTTGTTCACCGGCTTGTCTTGATTCACCGAAAGGCATCTTTTTGCATATAGTGTCTTCGAGACTAATCCGGGAGGAGATCAACATGTCAGAAGGTAAAAAAAAGGAACCAAGAACGATACATGTCGATAAATTAATCATCAAAGCGGATGAAGTAGTTTTCGAACGGGAGCCGCACCGGCCGCACAATCCGCACCATCCGGTTTCCGGCCAGCAGCCGATACGGCGTGATTTCTGGGGCTTTCCGATTCCGGAAATCAGAACCGGAGAGACTGAAGAAGAGACACTGGAGAGCGAAAAGAAAGAAGACGAAAAATAAGTCAGATGTTGTATCGGTAAACGAGCGGATCCGGATCACCGGACCGCTTCTTTTCGGTCCGAAACCGGTGTTCAGGAACCGGAATGGATTTTCTGAAGGTAAAGACCGTTCTCTTCTGTCCACTCGGCAAGCATGATCTGATCCGGTTTGTCGGCAGTCTGCCGGTGTAATTCGCTGATCAGCCATTGCCTGGATTTTCCTGCCTTCTCAAGATTGTTTTCCAAAATCTCACCATCACTGATCAATGTGATCGGCATCGAGACGTGGAGCGGATCTAATTTGAGATCACCGCGGCACACTTTTTCAAAGGATGAATTTCTGATGACAGAAATCTTTCCATTCGGTTCCAGTATGGCATAGCTGACCTCTCTCATTGAGAAAATCTCCCGGTCGCGCAGCAGCATCTGCAGGTGATTCATATCCATCTTTGCTTTTTTCAGTGCTTTCCGGTCAATACAGCCCTGACTGATCACCAGCAGCGGCTGACTTTCAAAAAAACTACGTGACCGGTATAGTTTCAGCGTGATCAGATCAACGAGGAAGATTAATAGGCCCCAGAAAAAGATGGCAAAAAGGACTTTGAAAATGTGCGTTTCAGGGTCATAAATGGCGTCGCTCACAAAATCACCGACGACGATCATCGAGATAAAATCGAATGGCGTGGCTTCAGACATCGATGCTCTGCCCATCACCTTCGTTAATAGAATGAGCCCGATTAATCCGATACTCAGTTCAATCATCATCGGTCCGATCGTATGCATCATCGAGTGGTTCCTCCTGACAGTAAAAGTATCGCGTCCGTGCCGTATTCAGGCACTTTGTAGTTAGGTTGCGGCCTGAGCACAATTTTATACAGGAGAGGAAAAACCGGTAACGTGATTAAGGACGGGAAAAGCTGAAACCATCCGGGCCGGACGGCTTGCGTGGCCGGCAGAAATTGCGCTATGATGACGATACGGCCGGTTCAGTCGGCAAACGAACGAACAACAGGTTACGGAGAATGTTTCCCCTGCTGCTGTTTGCTGTCACCATAGCCTCTCTGCCGGACAAGAAATCCGCGCTCAGAAAATAGGCGCATCCGGTCATTTATTTGTATCATAAGGTATTTTCGTACGACATAAAATGAATAGCAGGACGCTTTTGCTTTGCGCAGGTGCGAATAAAAAAAACAAATCGTACGATGTTACAATGGGGTATGATGTTTCTGGAAGGAGTCGCAGAAAAATGAATGAGCGTCAATATTTGAAAAGTATGACTTATGCGCCCGGGTTGCCGGAAGATGCCACGTTCTATTCAGCAAATAAGAAACGTGTTACTTCAAAAGCGATTGCTTCGGCTGTGGAACGCGAGTTGAAGGAACGCGGTGTAAAAATTGATGACATTGCCGAACTTGTCTTCGATTTGCAGCGGCCGTTTATGCCCGGTCTGACTATTCAGACTTGTGTGGAGAACGTGAAGGGTGTACTGGCAAAGCGTGAATTACAGCACGCCATTCTGGTTGGCATCGAACTTGACCGGCTTGCTGAAAAGAAGAAACTGAGCGAACCGCTTCAGTCGCTTATCGACCAGGATGAAGGGCTGTTCGGCGTTGATGAAACAATTGCGCTTGGCGCCGTCTCGAGTTTCGGCAGCATTGCGGCAACCACATTCGGTTATCTGGACAAAGTCAAACCGAAAATCATTGGAAAACTGGATCTGGCCAAACACGGACGTGTCAACACATTTCTGGATGACCTTGTGGCCAGTATCGCTGCAGATGCTTCGAGTCGGCTGGCACATCGCGTACGAGATGAAGAAGAGCGGCGTTTGTCTTCAAAAAAATAAATGTATTGCAGGGGGCTCATCATTGATGAACCCCCGATCTTTTACAGCGGAAAATTTATGATATAATAATCTAAAATTCCAAGTAATCAGATTGATTAAATAACAGATAACCTGAGATGAGGTGCTGAATGGTGACGGATTTTCTGATTTTGCACGGTTTTTCCGGGAGTACGGGAGGACACTGGCAGGAGTGGCTTTCCCAGGAGCTGGAAAAAAGAGGATTAAGTGTTCGCTTTCCGCAGTTTCCGGACTGGAATAAGCCTGATAAATCAACGTGGCTTTCTCTGCTGAATAAGATCATGGCCGACATTCATGATGCCGGCCGGCTGACTGTCGTCGCTCACAGTCTGGGCTGTGTGCTCTGGCTTCACTATGCGGCCCAGGCGGCCCGAAAAAAAGTAGGGAAAGTGCTGCTTGTTTCTCCGCCGGCCGTTCATCCGGTTCCTGATTCGTTGAACTTCTTTTTCCCGGAAACTTCCGAAGCAAAGGATCAGGCTGAAAGGGCAATCGCCGGTTTCTATCCTTTCCCGTCCGATACAGGCTCGCTCTCTGCCGCTGCAGAGAAAACGGCGATTATTACTTCGACAACCGATCCGTTTATGCCGGGTGACTCAATACTTGATTATCGCGCATACAAAGTACCGGTCGTCCTGCTGCCCGCAATGGGACATATCAATGTGCGTTCAGGATACGGTCCCTGGCCCTGGATGCTTGACGCCTGTCTTCATCAGGCTTTTCCATTTGCCTGACTTCATTTGCTTACATAAAAGCCGGATCAGAAGCAGCGGCTTCCGGTCCGGCTTTTTCGCGGCCGGTCAATTTTTGTTCAGCAAACGGTGATACGTATTTTCAAGCTCTTGAAGCGACAGTTCATACAATTGATGGTTTCCGGCTTTGTAAATGCCCCCGGCCAGCAACTTCTCGATCATCTGTTCCTTTTTATCCGCTCTTGGAACTGTAAGTATACCTGACATCAATCAAACCTCCCGCAGTGATTGCCTGTACGGATCATCCTGATGATTTCCGGACACTTTTTCTTACACTTTTATTATACGGGTTAACCACTAAATAATCTATGATTGTGTCACTTCATATGACAATAATGTTGCCGGTTTCTTGCTTATGCTGTAATATAATCTTACACATATTTACGGAATGAAGAAAGTGACGGGGGTGATTGGATGGCCGCACATTCTCAACGAGATGCCTATCTATTCAAGAAAGTGATTTCAATTGGCACAGTCTGCGAATTAACAGGTCTGAGTGAACGACAGATCCGGTACTATGAGAAGAGAAAACTGGTTTTTCCGGAACGTTCGGAAAAAGGCAACCGGAAATATTCGTTTTCTGATGTGGAGACGCTGATGGATATTGCGAATAAAATGGAGGACGGGATGCAGACTGCCGAACTTAGAAAGGAATTGCAGAATGCGCAGACGAAAAGATATGACAATAAACTCCGTGAACGTATGATCAGAGGTCAGCTGAACGCCTATTTTAATAAGCGGGATTAAGAGCGCAAGGAACATGCTCATCTGCAGACCCAGCGGCGGTTCATGGCAGCCTTAAAACGGGCTGTCTTTTTTTATCTTTGAAAGGCTCCTGAGAAATGATTGAATCGGTCAGTCCGGGAGGCTTGTCTGGGACAAAAAAACTGATTCACGGCGAATACCTGAAACGTAATTGTAATCATTCAGGAGAAACTTATGAAAGACCAGGTCAGGAGTTGTCCTCACAATGAAAAATAGAAAGAAATGGTTTCATCTCTCATTAGTATTGAATCTGTTACTCGCCCTTCTCGTCGGCACGTTAGTCTTTCAGTACCGTTCGAATCAGGCTGTTGCCAGGCATCATCTGACCGTCGTTGAGGAAAAAAAGCCGGTACGCAGCAGCGAGATTGAAAATACGGCAACCGTTGTTTCATCGAAGAATAAGACGTATCAGACCAGGCGAAGTGTTTTCTACAGTCTGGAAAGCCCGAAGGAAAAGCATCAGATTGTGTTTCTCGGCGACAGTATCACACAGAACAATAACTGGAATGAAATGTTCGCGAATCCGAATATACTCAATCGCGGGATTAGCGGCGATACGACAAACGGTATTCTGCACAGAATAAGTAATATTGTTTACCTGCAGCCCCGCAAATTGTTTATTATGGCCGGCATTAATGATTTCACCGTCGGCCGGACAGTCAGTAAAGTCACCCAAAATTACATAAAGATCATCCGGATCATTCGTAAAGCGTCGCCAGCGACGACGATCTATGTCCAGAGTACTCTACCGGTCAATAATGCCTTGAACGGTTCGCTGACGAGTCCGGAGAAGATACTGATGCTCAATCATAATCTGAGAAACTACTGCGCACAGACGGGTATCCGGTTTATCAATCTGTACCCGTTTTTTGCCGATGCGTCCAATCATCTTAGAGTGGGTTATACCTATGACGGCACCCATCCGAACGGCAAAGCTTATCTGGTCTGGAGAGCATACATCAGTAAGTATGTTCATTGAGGGCAGTCGCGCAAACAGGGAAAAGGACATGGTTATCCTCGGCGGTCACAAATATGACATACATTTGACACAATGTATTCACTGAATTGGCAAGAAATAATAACCGATTATTCGCTTCGTAGATGTAAAGTAGTAAGTGAAGTGTGACATCTGTTACATTTTATCTCCTTTCCCTTCAGATTATGGAGATGTTTCCCGGGAACACGTCCCTCGCGTCCCTTTGGACCAGAGAGAAGCTACCCGGAAATGTGACCATCCGGAAGGGGGGCGGGAGGAACTGTTCGGGCTTACTTTTTTATAACCGCTTTCATTTTAAAACTGCTTTTTGTTTACTTTAAGAAAAGAGGGAGCATGCATGGATGTATTGAGCCTGGCAAGATTTCAATATGCGGCAACGACCATTTTTCACTTCTTTTTCGTACCGTTGTCCATCGGCCTCGTACTGATCGTTTCAATTATGGAAACCCTGTACGTGGTTAAAAAGGACGAAATCTACAAAAAAATGACACGGTTCTGGGGCAAACTGTTCCTCATCAACTTTGCCATCGGTGTTGTCACCGGAATCTTGCAGGAATTCCAGTTCGGTATGAACTGGTCCGAGTATTCCCGGTTTATGGGAGATGTCTTCGGCGCGCCGCTGGCGATCGAAGCCTTACTCGCCTTTTTCCTTGAATCGACGTTTATTGGTATCTGGTTATTCGGATGGGATCGTTTGCCGAAGGGAGCGCATCTGGCCTGTATCTGGCTCGTCACGGCCGGAACGAGTCTGTCGGCACTCTGGATTCTGACAGCGAACTCATTTATGCAGCACCCTGTTGGTTTTGCAGTCGAGCATGGGCGTGCTGTCATGACCGATTTCGGTGCGCTTCTGGCGAACCCGCAGCTTTGGGTTGAGTTTCCGCATACCATTTTCGGATCCTTTGCCACAGGTGCGTTTATGGTTGCCGGAATCAGTGCCATCGTACTGCTGAAAAAGAAAGATGTTGAATTTTATAAGAAGTCGTTTAAAATCGGTATCATTGTCGGTCTGATTTCAGGTGTCCTTCTGGCATTCGCCGGGCATTTTCAGGCTCAGTATCTGGTACAGACACAGCCGATGAAAATGGCCGCCAGTGAAGCTCTCTGGAAAGACAGCGGCAGTCCGGCCGCCTGGACGGTTGTTGCCTCGATTGATACAAAGAACCATGTGAATTCGGGTGTCGTCAAAATTCCTTATCTGCTGGATTATCTTTCTTACAACAAATTCAGCGGCAATGTTCAGGGCATTGAAACGATCCAGAAAGCCTATGTGGAAAAATACGGGCCGGGTAATTATATTCCACCGGTGAAAACAACTTTCTGGAGCTTCCGGATTATGTCGGTCATGGGCGGAATCCTCTGCATTCTTGGCATTATCGGTGCGGTGCTTGTCTGGAGAAACAGACTGGTCAAAAACAGATGGTTCCTGCATCTCATGGCCTGGGCAATCGGCGTGCCGTACATCGGCGGCACAATGGGCTGGATCATGACGGAAATCGGCCGGCAGCCCTGGACGGTATTCGGGCACATGCAAACGGCTGCCAGTGTTTCACCAAATGTTTCGGCAGGCGAACTGCTTTTCTCGATTATTTCCTTCTTGAGTATGTATACGATACTCGGTGCCATTATGGTTTACCTGTTTGTTCGTGTCGTCAGACAGGGGCCATCGCTTGGTGCCAATCAGAAAGCTCAGTCGGATGATCCATTTGACGGGGAGGCGTATCACGTTGTTACTCAGTGAATTATGGTTTCTGCTTATCGCCGTACTGTTTATCGGCTTCTTTTTCCTTGAAGGCTATGACTTCGGCGTCGGTATGAGTACGCGCTTCCTTGCGAAAAATCAGCTGGAACGCCGGGTGCTCGTCAATACCATCGGACCTTTCTGGGATGCCAATGAAGTCTGGCTGATTACCGCCGGCGGCGCCATGTTCGCCGCTTTCCCAAACTGGTATGCGACGCTGTTCAGCGGATTTTATGTCCCGCTGGTGGTCATGCTGCTTCTTTTAATTGCCCGCGGCACGGCGTTTGAATTCAGAGCCAAAGTGAATCAGCCGAGATGGACCAATACGTGGGACTGGGCTATTTTTATCCCCAGTCTGCTTGTTCCGTTTCTCTGGGGTGTTGTGTTCTCTTCGCTGGTTTTCGGCCTGCCGATTGACAGTAAAATGAATATGCACGGGGTGTTCACCAGCTTCGTCAATCCTTATACGGTACTTGGCGGCCTTTTGATCACGCTGCTGTGTTTTTACCACGGACTGGTTTATCTGTGTCTGAGGACGACGGATGACATACAGGAAAGGGCACGGTCCCTGGCTAAGAGTATTTTCTGGCCGCTGGCTGTCGCTGCACTCGCATTTGTCATCGTGACTTATTTTGTCACCGACCTGTTCGCACGTCGCGGTGCCATCCTTGTTCCTGTATATATTCTGGACGTACTGGCGCTGGTACTGTCGGTCGTTTTCCTGGTTAAAAAGCGGGACGGCTGGGCATTCGGGATGAACGCAGGAGTTATTCTGCTGACGGTTGCCTCACTGTTTATCGGCCTGTTCCCGAGAGTGATGATCAGCAGTATCCGGCCGGCCTATGATCTGACGGTTTACAACGCGTCATCCGGCAATTACTCACTCGGTGTGATGACCATTGTTGCCGTCACATTACTCCCGTTCGTTATTGGTTATTCGATCTGGAGCTACTATGTGTTCAGAAAACGGGTATCGAAAAAGGAACACCTGCAGTATTAAGTATTGAGACGGATGAAGAAAGGACGTGAATGCTTGGCCCCCTGACACAGGTTGCGGATTCTGCCAAGCTTGTCTATGGATCGCGAAATATTTACCTATCATGGTGCCAAACTGCTCTTTTTCATTGTCTCTGTTCTGACAGGTCTTGAGGGAATCTTTATTATTGTTCAGGCAGTGATGCTGGCCGGAGTCATTTCCGGACTTTTTTCAGGGCAATCTGTTTTCTCTTTGGAGAACCAGACCGTCCTGTTTTTTTTAGCTGTTGTCCTCAGATACTTTTGCAAGCTGGCGATTAAAAGTCTGACATTCCGGTTTGCCGACCGTACAGGCTCGGAAATGCGGAATCATTTCTTAGCCACTGTTTTTACCCGCGGGCTGCCAATGATTAAAGAAGAAGGAACGGCCACGCTTGTCTCACTTGCCATCGAAGGGGTCCCCAAGGCACGCAAATATCTGGAACTGTATCTTCCGAAAATGGCAGCAAACGGTATTCTGCCGATCATGATCCTTTGCTTTGTGGCCACTAAAGACATGCTCTCTGCGGTTATTCTGCTTGTCACCATACCTGTATTGATTCTTTTTATGATTCTGCTCGGACTGGCGGCACAGAAAAAGATGGATGAGCGCTGGGCATCGTATCGTGTGCTTTCCAATCATTTTCTGGATTCGCTGCGTGGTTTGCCGACACTGCGCTATCTGGGCCTGAGCCGGGCTCATGAAACGAGTATCCGCAGAGTGAGTGATAAATACCGGCAGATGACCATGCGGACGCTTAGTCTCGCTTTTCTGTCGTCCTTTGCGCTTGATTTCTTTACGATGCTGTCGATTGCCTTTGTGGCTGTTGCACTGGGGCTCAGGCTGATCAACGGACAGATATTGCTTGATCCGGCTCTGGTTGTGCTGATCCTCGCTCCTGAGTACTTTCTTCCTGTCCGGGAACTCGGCCAGGATTATCACGCCACTCTTGACGGTAAGGAAGCAGCACACAAACTGACGCGTTACGCCGGCGATGCAGGAACGCGATTCACAGCGGGAATCGAGCCGCCGGATGACGGAAACGATTCATGGTCGGCGGCATCTTCCCTGTCATTTCAAACGGTTTCGGCCACGTACGCCCGGAGCGATGGAGAAAAGGTCTTAGATAGCCTGTCTTTTACGCTGAACGGCTTTGAGAAAATCGGGATCATCGGTGCCAGTGGTGCCGGGAAATCGACATTGATCAATCTCATCTCAGGTTTTATCAGCCCGTTATCCGGCCAGATACGAATTGACGGGAAACCGGCAACACTCACTGCATCGGCCTGGCAGAAGCAAATCACTTATATCCCTCAGCATCCGTATTTATTCAGCGGTTCGATCGGAGATAATGTTGCTTTTTATGCACCAGAGGCGACAGCGCCCGAGATACGACGGGCGGTGCAGGCTGCAGGACTTGGCACCTTTGTCAGCGGTTTGCCGATGGGACTTGACGAGCGGATCGGCTCGGGCGGACGCGCGCTCAGTGGCGGTCAGGAACAGCGTGTGGCACTGGCACGTGCCTTTCTGTGCCGGCGTCCGATTCTGCTGCTGGATGAGCCGACAGCACATCTGGATATCGAGACCGAGTATGCGCTGAAGGAATCGATGATCCCGCTGTTTGACGGGAAACTGGTCATTCTGGCGACCCACCGGCTTCACTGGATGGATCAGATGGATCGAATCCTGGTTATCGAACACGGCCGGCTGCAGGAATCCGGGACGCAGGAGGAACTGCTGAAACGGCAGGGAGCCTATACGAAGCTGGTTCGAACGCAATTGGAGGGACTGCAATGAGGAACTGGGTGTTCCCTTATTTTAAAAAGTTCTGGCGCCGGCTGCTGCTGTCGGCAATTCTTGGATTTCTGGCGTTGTTCTGCGCAGCCGGTCTGCTGTTCACATCCGGCTATCTGATTTCGAAAGCAGCGCTCAGGCCGGAAAATATCCTGCTGATCTACGTGCCGATTGTCGGCGTCCGGGCATTCGGCATTTTCAGAGCTTTTTTTCGGTACACTTCGGACCTGGCAAGTCATGATACGGTCTTGCGCATCCTGTCCGGTATGCGGACACGGCTCTATTCCATTCTTGAACCGGCAGCGCTGTTCATTCGTTCAAAATTCCGAACCGGCGATCTGCTGGGAATTCTTTCAGATGATATTGAGCATCTTCAGGATCTCTACTTAAGCACAGCACTGCCTGCAGCTTCTGCAGTGCTGATTTACGGCATGTGGATTTCCCTTCTCGGCTGGATGGACGGGTTATTCGCCCTGATTATGGGGCTTTACCTATCGATTCTGCTGGTGGTCTTCCCGCTTCTGTCGCTCGTCTTTACCAATAAATTTCGCCGGCAGTTCTCCGTTCAGCGACATCATTTGTATGAGAAACTGACGGATGCGGTGCTGGGTGCCGGAGACTGGATGCTCTCCGGCAGACAGAAAGATTTTCTGGACCAGTTTATGGTTGAGGAGAAAAGCATTTCACGGATTGAAAACCGGCTGCATCGGATCCGGCGGTGGCGGGAATTTGTCAGCGAGCTGCTCATCGGCGGGAGCGTCATCGCCCTTTTGCTCTGGTCGCAGCATATGGCCGCGAGCGGCCATATGTCGCGGACGCTAATTGCTGCTTTCGTTCTGGTGACTTTTACAATTGCCGAATCACTGATTGCCGTCTCTGAAGCCGTTGAACGGCTGCCGCAATACCATGAGTCCTTTTCAAGACTTCGGCGGACTGAGACGATGCCGGAGAAAGAGACCGATGTGCCGGCGGAGAAAGGCCGGGTGCCATTGCCGGAAGCGCCGGTCACGATCGATGTGGCCAATCTTTGCTTCAAATATGGCGAAACAGAGAGATGGGCGATCGATCACCTCTCACTGGATGTCAGGCAGGGTGAACGTATTGCACTGATCGGCCGGAGCGGGGCCGGTAAAACAACACTGACGCATCTGATCTACGGCGCACTGAAACCGACCCGGGGAACGGTGACGCTGAACGGTGTCCCCGCATGGCAGATCGGCCGGCATGTTTCCAGCATTATTTCGGTACTCAATCAGAGTCCGCATCTTTTTGATACATCGGTAAGAAATAATATCGCTTTAGGCAATGAGCAGGCGAGCCGTGAGGAGATCGTTCAGGCGGCCAAATGGGTCGGGCTTCATGAGCGGATTTTACAGCTGCCTCACGGCTACGATACCCAGATGCATGAAGCAGGAGCGATTTTTTCAGGCGGGCAGCAGCAAAGGCTTGCGCTTGCCAGAATCATGCTCCGGAATACGCCTGTTGTGATTCTGGACGAACCCACGGTCGGTCTGGATCCGATTACTGAGAAGAATCTGCTTCAGACCTTCTTTACCGTACTCAGGGGGAAAACACTGATCTGGATTACGCATCATCTTGCCGGTGCCGGGCAAATGGACCGGATTATCTTTCTCGAGGACGGGGCGATTTGCATGTCCGGCTCGCATCGGCAGTTGTTGAAGGAAAACCGGCGATATCGGGAATTGTACCGGCTTGATGTACCGGATCACCTGGCAAAGAGGATTCAAGGACATGAATAAGGGACGCGCTTAAATGCGCATCCCGTTTTTTTTGGGCCGAAGAACTGACCGCGCCATTAATAGGTTGATGGATCCGGTGCGTTTTTATGATGATCGGTCTGTGACGCCTTGTTTCCGGTAACATCAGATTTGGTGATTTTTATTTTTTTGATCTGGTGCGGGTCCATCGCAATCACTTCAAAAGATAAATCCTTGTAAGTGAGTACTGAACCTTTGTGGATGCCCGGGTCCTGCGCGAGCATCCAGCCGCCGATGGTATCCAGTCCCTCTTCTTCAATATCGGTCTGGAACTGACTGTTTACATGAACAATCAGCAATTTTCCATCGACGACGATCTGGCCATTGTCCATCTTTTTTATCGGCGGTTCCTCGGTATCGTCATATTCATCGCGAATTTCACCGAAGATTTCCTCGATAATATCCTCAGCGGTGACCAGGCCGGATGTTCCTCCGTATTCATCGGTCAGAACGGCCATATGGATGCTTTCCTTTTGCATCCGTTCAAGCAGTGAACGAACCGGTATCGTTTCCAGAACGGAGAGTATCGGCCGGACATAGTCATCAAGCGCGTGTACTTTCGTCGTCAGGATATCGTTAAAAATGTCTTTTATGTTAATGATACCGACGATATGGTCCTTGTCATCTTCAGCAACGGGAAAACGGGTGAATTTTTCATCATGAATGGTTTTTAATGATGTTTCAAACGGGTCCTCTTTATACACGCAGACGATCTCGGTTCGCGGGACCATGATTTCTCTTGCGGTCCGGTCATGAAAATCAAAAATCCGGTTCATATAGCGAAGCTCTCCCTGGCTGATCTGTCCGCCTTTGAAGCTGTCTGAAAGGGTCAGACGCAGTTCATTCTCTGTCAACGCCGTCTCATGGGTTTCATCCGGGCGGAATCCGAACAGGCGCATGACGCCGTTAGAGAGCGCGTTAAGCAGCCAGACAAAGGGGAAGAACAGCCTGTGAATCCAGATTAGCGGATAGGTGACTGCAAGCGTGATCTGCTCCGCTTTCTGAATGGCGATCCCTTTCGGGGCGAGTTCACCGAGCACAACACTGAGAATTGTGACGAGCAGAAATCCGGTCAGTGTGGAAAAAGTTACGGTCATGGCGTTGTTCAGGCCAATCAGATGAAAGAGGGGGTGGAAGAGATGGGCGACAACCGGCTCGCCGATCCAGCCGAGAATCAGGGCAGTCACGGAAATGCCGAGCTGTGTCGTTGACAGATAAGCGTTCAGGTGGCGGATGATCTGCTTCGCTGCTTTTGCCCGCCGGCTGCCCTGACGAATAAGCATATCAAGCTTTGTCGCACGAATCTTGACAATAGCAAATTCAGCAGCAACAAAAAATGCTGTAATAAGAATCAGAAAGATCACAATCAGCAGTCCCAGTGTGTCGTTCACGCGTTTCCTGGATCATCAATCGTGAAGTCCAGGAATCACCTCCTCGTTCGTCAGGATGCCCTTCTCACATATTATACAATAAAAAGAGCGATTTCTTGTACTGTGACGGGCGAATCATTTTAATCAGATAATGACCGGCACGGGGAGCGAAAAGGGGAAGATCACTAAAAAAGCCTGAACAGGATTGGCCTGTTCAGGCTTTTTTTCAATTTGTTCAGCAGACAAAAGTTGCGCCAACGATAATCAACAGGATGAAAAGAACCACGATCAGCGCAAAACCGTTACCACAGCCGAAACCGCCTACCGGATAGCTTGGATAGCCGCCGCAGCCGCACCCGTCGCCGGCGCCGCCGTATACTGGATTGGACGGATAGCCGCCCATGCCGAAATTGCCCATTCAGGTCACTCCTTTATCACGAGATATGATATTCTATGTCGCCTGCAGGTAAATGGCGATGAAATAATACGCCCTGACGGCCAGATGTGCGATGGCCCATTTTTTGCTAGTTCGCCTTCAGGATGTGAAAAAATGTTTTTTGGGCATGAATAAACCGAATGAACTTTTCTTCTCAAAAAGCGCTGTTTAACAATTGTGCCGGTTTTTGCCACGCCGCCATTTGGAGCGGAAGGCAAGCAACTGGAGCAGAAAACAACAGTCAGGTTTATCAGAATCTTTCAGGATGATACAGTCCGGACAGGAGTGATGACAATGTACCCCATTTACCCGTTGTACAATAAGAAGATGACGATGAAGGAACAGCTGCTTTCTTTCCCTGCACAGCACCAGAACCGGCAGCCTGGTTTTGAATACGAGATGAATCCTCAGCCTCTGTCTGAAAATCCGGAGTATAAAGGGAGCGGCAAGCTGACAGGGAAAGTGGCCGTGATCTCCGGCGGCGACAGCGGCATCGGGCGGGCAGCGGCGCTTGCCTTTGCCCGTGAGGGGGCAAGGGTCGCGATTATTTATCTGAATGAGGACAAGGATGCGGAGTGGACAAAGCAGCGCATTGAAGCACTTGGGAGCGAGTGCCTGCCGATCCGTGCCGATCTCAGAGAATCAGAAGCTTCAGAGACAGTTGCGGCACAGGTTATCCGGCATTTCGGCGGAGTCAGCATCCTGGTGAACAATTGTGCTGTTCAGTTTGTCAGGCAGAGCCTGACCGAAATCAGTGACGACCAGCTGCTTAATACATTCAAGACCAATATTTTCTCATATTTTTATCTGACCCGGGCGATTTTGCCTCATCTGACGTCCGGAAGTTCGATCATCAATACGGCCTCGGTCACGGCTTATCGCGGATCGAAAACGCTGATCGATTATTCGGCGACCAAGGGGGCTATCGTCTCACTGACACGATCGCTTTCACAGAATCTGGTACCGCAGGGCATCCGGGTCAATGCAGTCGCACCCGGGCCGATCTGGACGCCGCTGATCGTGGCCAGCTTTAAGGAGGATAAGGTCGGAACGTTTGGAACGGACATGCCGATGAAAAGGCCGGGTCAGCCGTTTGAACTGGCTCCGGCTTATGTGTACCTGGCTTCTGATGATTCGCGCTACATGACCGGTCAGGTACTGCATATCGGCGGCGGTGAAATGGTCGAATCCTGAACCGAAACCCGCTGCTGCTGGTTCTGAAAATCATCTTGACAATCGAAAATATTTCCCTCACTCTTAAAAATGGTATGTGTTATTGAGTTGGAGGCAGGAACAATGGGGAAAATGGACGAACAGATTATTGTTGTCAGCAGGGCGTCGCTGTTCGGGACGGACACGGATACAGATCTGACCTTTCAGGGTACCGAACAGGACCGGCAGCGGGTCAGCAAACTGGAAAAAAGGATGGCGGCACATTATCAGGTGATGCGGCGCGGTGATGCCGAGCAGAATCCGGAGTATAAACAGCCGATTCCTTATGCATTACTGCGAAAGGGAGATCGTTATTTTTCCTACGAACGGCTCGGCGGCGGTGCAGAACAGCGCCTTCACGGCAAACTGTCGATCGGCGTCGGCGGACATATGAATCAGGTTCCGGGAGAAGAGGACTTCCGTCAGCAGCTTGCCGACAATCTGAAGCGTGAAATCAATGAAGAGCTGATTCTCGAAGGAGCGGATCTATCTCATATAAAAACAATTGGCCTGATTAATGATGATGCTTCTGAAGTCGGCCGTGTCCATATTGGGGTGCTGGTCGCCATTGATCTTCCTGAGTCCAGTCAGGTAGCTGTCAAGGAGAAAGACAAGCTCTCAGGATCCTGGAGAAGTTTGCCGGCACTCAGGGCAAGCGACATTTATCCGCGGATGGAAAGCTGGTCGGCACTGGCGGTCGATGCACTGATTCAGAACAAAGACTGAGTTCCGTCTGAGGACGCCGAATGCAAGCGATCAGTCAATCTGCCGGGCCTCGCTGACACGCCGCAAATGCATCGTCGGGATCCGGATCGCCCCGTCGCTTTTTTCCGCACAGCCCAATATGTGCGGTTTCTTTAAGTGGAACAGAAAATGCCGGCGCACAGCGAATAATGATAGACGGTAAAAGCCTTTTTTATAAATTGAATCGCGGAATTTTTTTAACAATAGCGATTCTTTGGTACCCTTAAGCGATACTGAGCATATGTAAGGATTTGCGAGAACTTCGTGTTGGTGATTAAATGAATGTGCAACACCTTTAAAAATTTATTGATGAACCGTATCTGATTTTGTTGAGGAGCGAAGACGATGCAAAAAGTACGTAAAGCCATCATTCCGGCAGCCGGGCTCGGGACACGTTTCCTGCCGGCGACCAAAGCGATGCCGAAAGAAATGCTGCCGATTGTCGACAAACCGACGATTCAGTATATTGTCGAAGAAGCCGTCAATTCCGGAATTGAGGACATCATTATTGTCACCGGTAAAGGGAAAAGGGCGATTGAAGACCATTTTGACAACGCTTTCGAATTGGAAGAAAATCTGAAAAACAAGAAAAAGTTCGACCTGCTTCAGAAGGTCCGTCAGTCGTCAAAAGTCGATATTTATTATATTCGTCAGAAAGAGCCGAAGGGACTGGGCCATGCCGTATGGTGTGCACGCAAATTTATCGGTAATGAACCCTTCGCCGTACTGCTCGGCGACGACATTATTCAGAATGATCCGCCCTGCCTGAAACAGATGATGGATCAGTATGATAAAGTTCAATCGAGTATTGTCGCCGTTAAAGAGGTACCTGAAGACCGGACGAACCGGTACGGGATCATTGATCCGGCAAGCAGGAAAGACAGGCTGTACGACATTCGCGGATTTGTCGAGAAACCGCCGGTCGGTACGGCACCTTCTAATATTGCGATTATCGGCCGCTATATCCTGACACCGGAAATTTTCAATTTCTTGAGCCAGAAACAGATCGGCTCAGGCGGTGAAATTCAGCTGACCGACGCTATATCCCAGCTGAATCAGAAAGAGAAGGTCTATGGCTATCAGTATGAGGGAAAACGTTACGATGTCGGCGAGACGCTTGGCTTTATTGAGTCCAATGTCGAGATGGCTTTGACGCGGGACGACCTCAAGGGAGACATGCTTCGTTATCTCGATGATCTGCGGGAAAGAATCGCCGAGAAGAAGCTCTGAGCGTTTACCGACAGAAACAGGCTGGTGATTATTTGCAAAGAAACAGGGAGTCCGCACGGTTGAGCATTGTTGTCCCGTGCTTTAATGAAGAAGAAGTCCTTGACGAGACAACTAAAGAACTCACAGCGATACTTGACCATCTGGTGAAGAACCGGAAGATCAGTCCGGACAGCCAAATCTTTTTCGTTGACGACGGAAGCCGCGACCGGACCTGGACGCTGATTCAGCACAAGTCGGAGGAAAATCATTTTGTTCAAGGGGTCAAACTCAGCCGCAATTTTGGTCATCAGTTTGCGCTCCTGGCCGGAATGGAAACAGCCGTAAAGATTTCCGACTGCATCATTTCCATTGATGCCGATCTTCAGGATGATGTGCAGACGATTCCGAAGATGGTTGACAAGTATCTTGACGGATTCGATATCGTTTACGGCGTACGGGATAAGCGGGACACGGATACGTTCTTTAAGCGCAATACAGCGCTTGCCTTTTACCGGTTAATGAACCGGATGGGTGTCCGTCTCGTGCCGAATCATGCCGACTTCCGGCTGATGAGCCGTCGTGCGGTGGAAGAGCTGGCGCACTATCATGAGGAAAACATCTTTCTCAGAGGTATTGTCCCGCTTCTCGGTTTCCCGTCGACGAAAGTCTATTATAATCGCAAGGAACGGTTTGCCGGGAAATCGAAATATCCCTTTAAGAAGATGATTGCCTTTGCTGTCGAAGGGATCACGTCGTTCAGTGTGGTTCCGATCAAACTGGTGACCAGTCTCGGCTTTTCGATCGTAGCGATCGGTGTTGTCATTGCTGTTTATACGCTGGTCGTATGGCTGATGGACCACACGATCAGCGGCTGGACATCACTGATCCTGTCGATCTGGCTCGTTGGCGGGATGCAATTGATTGCCATTGGCGTCATCGGCGAATATGTCGGAAAAATTTTTAAAGAAACAAAAAGAAGACCAAGGTATACAATCGAAACAAGCACGCTTGGTCCGGCAGAAAAACAGGGCAGGGGATCAGGAAACAAATGAACGATCAGCCTCATTTTTTAGAGAAAAAGCAAACCGGCAGCCATTACTATGCAAAGGTCATCAAACAGGGGATCACATTCGGGTTTGTCGGCATTCTGAATACGGCAGTAGACTTTGTTACATTTATTTTGCTGACCCATTTTCTGTCCGTTTATTTTCTGCTGGCACAAACCCTGTCGTATGCAGCAGGCACGCTGAATAGTTACATCTGGAACTCCAGGGTCACATTTTCTGCATCAAAGAAATCAAAAACCCGTTTCCTTAAATTCATTATTCTGAATGTCAGTGTTCTCCTCATTACGCTCCTGGTGATGCATACACTGCAGTTTCTTCCACTGTATGTGAACAAAGTGATCAGTACGATTGTCGGGCTGGCATTTAATTTTGTATTAAGTAAATTATGGGTGTTTAAGGCATAAATCTGCGTATAAAAAAGTGAGGATATCCATCGTGATGTCCTCACTTTTTTATACGCTTTTTTGGAAAGATCAGTCTTCCTGATAACCCGGTTTCCACGCTGTGGCTTTAGGTCCAGCCTCTACCTGAATGTTGCGCCATTCGATATCTCCGTTGCGGAAAAGATAGGGAGCTACCTTGATATAACGGCCTTGATCCGGTCTGAAAGTGAAAGTGATTGGAGTCCATTCATTTTCTTTTACTGGATAATCATCAACAGTCAAGTAGGTATGGTACAAAGAATTTTTTTGCCATAATTGGAAAATCTTTTGGTAGACCCGGATCGCGAAAAAAGCCCTTTTGTCATCGAGTGACTTTAAATCTCGAATCTTGACTTCAAAAGAGACCGTAAAAGCTGTCCGGCTGTCCCCTTTAATTTCCACTGGGTTAGACCAGATTTGCCGGTTGATATTCTTCTCTTCATTACTTTCACTGATTCTGACTGAATTTGATCCGTCTGTATTTTGTACAATCTTAAAGTCGTCTTCCCAATAAGACCAGTAGCTTTTTCCAAAATCAAAAGTTGAATTCCGGATTAAATTAACTGGCTTACCTGTATAGGACGATGGTGTCTTTTGATCCATTAAGTCGTCAAAGACGATTTTTAACAGCTTGTCTCTGAAGTCCAGGTAGAAATCTTTTGTGTAGTGTACAAAGAATAAGCCCCAGAGATGATTTTCATCACCCAGGTATTTCTTCTCTCCATAGTCCAGCGCACGAACAGAATAGTGATCCAGGAGGTAGCAATCCATCCTGTCCCACATTTCGTTCATCAGCTTAAGATTCCTGGGCTTATCAATATGCTCTGCGATCGACTGGATGCGCTGTTGTTCATGATCATAGTACTGATCGACAAACCGTGCCTTGTTGACAATTATCTTACAATCCGGAAGATTTTCCTGCATAAATCTCATAAACGCATCCGCGTTTTGCTTCCAGAGGTTGAAATAACGATCCGCATCTTTGGTGACTTTGTATTCTTTTCCCAGATGCAACTCTTTAAAAATGCTTACTTTTTCAAACATCCAGATTTTGTTTGTAATAAACGATCCATTTACTTCACGTGCGCCATAATAGACATCTCCGTAGAAATCCAGAATTAGATAATCAGGACGAGTTGTGAGCAGACGGTAAAGAATCGATTTATCAAGCTCGGTCAGAAAATTTTCTTTGTTAAATTGACTGATATCTCCTTCTGCACGATAAGCATCATAAGGAATCGGGTCAGCCATGAGTGAGATCGTCGACATCTGATTTTGAAACGAGACAATTTCAAAAAAATCTTTATAGTTCGGAACGAATTTTGAATTGAAAGGATCTCTGGATACACATGAACCAATTTCTGCAATCCTGATCTTATTCATTACCCTTTTTCCTCCGATATTTTATGTGATGTGAAAGAAAACTGAATCTTTTAACTTAACCATTTGAAACAGGCAGCAAGAAAATCCTTGCTGCCTGTAAGTATCTCCGTGCAGAGACTTAGTGCTTATCCTGTAAGAATGTCTTCACAACGCGTTCAGTTGAATGACCATCTTCCCATTGGCAAAATTTATTATAGAATTCCGGATATGGATTGTCACCGTCATAAGCCAGTGCCTTTTTGACGCTTGGAATCAGATGATCCATGTCCTTGACGATCGGTCCGGGTGCTTCCTTTTGAAAGTCAAAATAGAAACCGCGAATTTCATTGGCGTAATCATCAAGATCATAGGCATAGAAGACGATCGGGCGTTTCAAATTTGCATAATCAAAAAACACTGATGAATAGTCCGTAATCAGGCAATCGGAAACCAAATATAATTCACGGATATCTTCATAGTCTGAAACATCAATGGCAAAATCCTTATAACCGCTCAGATCCATTTGTTCGGCAATCAGATAGTGCATTCTCATCAAGAGTACCGTGTCCTTGCCAAATGTGTTTCTCATTCGCTCAAGATCTAACTTTAAGTCGAAGGTATAGTGGTCAATTTTCTTGTACTCATTATCACGCCATGTCGGAGCGTATAAAATCACTTGCTTGTCCTGTGGAATGCCGAGCTTTTCTTTGATGAGACTGATGTCGTGCTGATTGTTCTTTTGATACAGCAAATCATTTCTTGGATAACCTGAGTTAATCATTTGCCCCTGAACCTCAAACGCACGTTTGAATATTTTTGATGAATAGGGGTTTGGTGCAACACAATAATCCCATTTCCGTGCTTCTGCGGTAAACTGGCTATGATATTTAGCAAGCGTCATCCCCGGCATCGTGATATGCTGAATATCCGCACCAAGTGTCTTCAGTGGTGTACCGTGCCAGGTCTGGACATAGGTTGTTCCCTTTGGCTTCGGCAGCCATAATGGCCAGCGGCTGTTGGTTACCCAATACTTCGCACGTGCCCATTGCATGATGCCTCGATAGGAATACTTGATCACATAGGGTACCCGTTCTCTTTTAAAGATTTCTTCATAACCATTTTTTACGTTCCAGATGAGGTGATAGTCCGGATAATTCTTTTTCATGTATTCATAAATTGCACGGGGATTATCCGAATATTGTTGCCCGAAAAAACTCTCAAATAAAACTGTCTTCGGCTTACGAGGCAACATTCCAGCACGTCTGAAGAGAGAAGGATAGACGAAACGAAATTTCTTTCGAATATACTCTCTGATGAACGGTTCGCCCGGCTGCAACTGTATATTTGGACTCAGCAGCTGTTCGGCCGCTTTTTTAGCGGAATCACCTCGTCCGAAAGTGCAAAATTTGTTATAGAACGCAACGTACTTATCATGATATTTTGCTGCTAATTCAGGATCCTGAATTTGTCGGATGATTTCTTCTGTACTTCTGACAATCGGCCCGGGTACGGTTTCCTCATAATTTAGATACATTCCGCGCAGATCATCACGATAGAATTCAAGGTCGTAGGCAAAAAACAGCATCGGTCGTTTCAGGTGTGCGTAATCAAACATGACCGAAGAATAATCAGTGATCATCATGTCTGAGATTAGGTACAGATTCTGGATATCCGGATAAGATGATACATCGTAGACAAAACCCTTATAGGCTTCAACGTTAATTCTGCTGGCTACGAAATAATGCAGACGGAGAAGAAGGATATAGTGATCTGACAGACGTTCACGAAGCTGATCAAAATCAAGCTGCAGTTCAAATTTGTCCTTGCTTCGGAATGTCGGTGCATAGAGAATGATCTTTTTATCTAATGGAAGATTCGCTTCTTGCTTCACTTGAGCGATGAAATCCGGATTATTGTGTTTGTAAAGGACATCATTTCGAGGAAATCCGCATTCCACTACCTGATGCTGAAACATAAAGGCACTGGTCGCGGTCTTTGTCATATAAGGGCTTGGAGATACGAGATAATCCCACCGGCCGGACCTTTTGAGTAAGCTTTCCTGCTTCCATTTAGTGTTAAAAGTTACCTTTTCATCGAGCCCCATAGTCTTCATAAATGTACCATGAAGGGTCTGCATTTCGATCTGTCCCTTACGTTTTACATAAAAGTTAGGGAAATTTGTGTTTTCAACAAAATATTTTCCACGGGCAAGGTAGTAAAAATAGCGCCAGCTGTTTTTACGGACAGCAATCACATCATCCGGTACCGGGGTATATTCATTGTTTAAGAACCAGACATACTTATACTTTCTCCCGAATTTTTCGGACATATAATCGTATATTGACTTTGGATTATCATTAAAAGCCCGGCCCCAGAGACTTTCAAAGACGATCACGTGTTTCTTAATCGGAAGCAAACGCATCAGCGCGTAGAGATACCATTTGACAAATTTTCTCGATCTTGACGAACGATCGAGCAGATCCCAGTTGACATGAGTGCAGAAGTACAATGAGCCGTGGTCGCCACTTTTTGCGGTGAACGATAGTCTGTCGAAGAAAAAACGACTGTTCGATTCGGTTAAAAATGCGTCACCGGTTAATACCGGAATTTTCACAGCATGCTCATGTTCGTTAACATCGGTTCCGACAATTTCCATGTAAAGATTCCATCTGCCTGATCCAAACATCTTGAAATGATGATTTTTATCGAAAAGTTTTAAGCTTAATTGAGAAAATCCTGAGTTTTCTGAGCAAATCGATTTTTCAAGATCATAAATGACTGCCGGACCGCTTCGCTCAGGCTCGAATAGTAGCCGCTTACTGCTTATTTCAGTCAGATTTTCTCCGTGACTTTCAGGAAAAGTGATTTCAAGGTATACCGAATTCCCTGAAAAATTAATTTTATGAAGCAGAGGGTGTCTATAAGATGAAGGGAAAACGGTCAGTGTTCCATCATTCGATTGCTCAAGCAGCAGATGGCGCTGAACACCATTCAGGATTGTATTAGACTGAGGCATGTTCCCAGCAACAGGGTGGCCGACCGTTTCACCAGGCCGCAAATAGTTGATGATCCAGCCTTGTTCCTGAAATTTCAGCATCCCAAGCTTGTCGTCAGAAATGATTATTTTGCATGTTTCGTTTGCTTTATTAATTTTCAGTTCAGGAATATAAGTGGCTGATTTATTCAGATCGGGATTAAAATAGTTCAACAGGATTTTAGCTATATCACCATTTGTCTTGCCAGAAAGGATCAGTTGACGGTTGCTTATTTCCGCATCAGTAATCCATACTTCCGGTTTCAAAACGTCCACAGCCAGCTGCCATCCACCGTTATAGCCGACTTTCCAGGCTAATCCGTCCTTTATTTTAAATCCCGCTTCATTGCTGCCTCTGACCGGGCTGCCCAGCCGGATTGATTTCGATATCCCCTGTACCCGGACATTAATATATACAGCCCAGCGACCCTCTTTAAGTATTTCCAGAACTTCGTCTGTATTTATAGCAATTTTAAAGGCTGACCAATTATAGTTGTAGACTCGGGTCAAAGGATTGAACCGATGTATTTTAACCGTTCCCCATTTTCTCGTGATCGAACGGTCTTTAGCAATAGTAACAGGGAGATTCACCTTCTGATAATTATCAACATTAACAAGTGTTCCGGTCATGACAACTTGAGATCGAAATTTTGAATCGATTTCTTCAATATAGGCATGGCCTGAAACTTCAAGAAATTTATCATTCTGCCATTTCACATGATGAACTTTTGCAACAGCTTTGAGAGCATCATCAACAACGACCGGAGAAGCATTGGTAAGTTCGCTGAGCTTGAAATGTTTATACCAGTGGCCATTTTTTCTAAATGGTTTAACATTCAGATTCTTCTTTTTACCTATTTTGATCATCTTTAGTACTTCATCCATCTTGTTTTCAAGAACAAAACGATAGGCTAATTGCCATCGAGCAGGCAGTAATTTAAAAAGATCCGGGTTTACCTTCTTCAGTTCCGTTGCCAGCAAACTTTGAAATGCCAGAATATAATTGGAATCGGCGAACTTTAGATCTTTTAGGTAAATAAGAAAATCAACAGAGAGATATTTCAACTGATTAGCTTCGATAATTTCTCTTGAAGCGTGATGCTCATGCATAAATGTATTTAAAAGATGCAGTGCCTTCAAACGATCTTGAAAGTTTTTCAGATCGTTTCTTTTTTGGGTGATCGAACCATCATTGCTTTCCCTCATTCTCCAGTAATAAACGGTGTCTTCAACGATATCGACCGATTTTGCCAGAAAATGTGCCGGAATGGTTACCGGAATATCTTCATAGAGCATCCCTGTTGGAAAGGAGAGGTGGTTTTCATTCCAGAAGGAACGTTTATATAGTTTGTTCCAGGCCGTCGTATCATAAAGAAGAAATGGATCTTCTGTAATGTGTGTTTTTTCACGAGTATCGCGGATTGCCCGGCTGTGCAGCCATGAATTCACATTCTTCTTCGAATTGAACCGGTGGACTCCTCCGGATACAATATCTGAGCCAGTATGTTCCACCATGCCGTACATAATCCGAAAGGCGTCAGGATTAAGATAATCATCACTGTCGACGAACGCAATATATTCTCCTTCAGCATAACGGACGCCGGTATTTCTTGCTGCGCCCAAACCTTGATTTTCCTGATGAACGGCCTGGAAATTGGGGTACCTCGACGCATACTCATCCATGATTTCTCCAGTTTTGACATCTGGAGAACCGTCGTCCACCATAATGACCTGTATGTCTTTAAAACTCTGGTTAACCAGTGAGTCCAGGCACTGTCTGATATATTGAGCCACGTTATATCCGGGCACGATTACGCTGATCTTGTAGTCCATTCAAAATCTCTCCTTACAGCGGTAGTGTTCACAGAGCAAACATCATTTATCTTACCATTTTTTCGACAAAAAGTGGATGATTCCAAGTGCTTATCCTCTTATCGAATAGTTTTCAACATTCACTTGTTTTTATCCGTTTTTTTTGGGTATGACAACTGAGTTTGTATGGAATAGAGGAGTCTGTCTTTTTCAGGAATGTTTGCAGGACATAGTGTATAATACCATGGAAGCTTCATTATTTTGAAAGGATCCTGATCATGAATCATCCGAAAATAAGTGTGATTGTTCCTATATATAATGTTGAAAAATATTTGAAGGCATGCCTGGATTCGATTGCTCATCAGACGTACGACAATATCGAGGTCATCATGGTCAACGATGGTTCAACGGATCAATCCGGCAACATCATGCATCACTATGCAGATCTTTATTCGAATTTTCATGGCTACGACAAGCCGAATGGCGGCCTTGGACAGGCACGCAATTTTGGCGCGAGCCATGCTGCCGGGGAGTATCTCGCTTTTGTGGATTCAGATGATCGTGTGACGGCCGACGCTTATCTGCATATGGTCACGATGGCGGAACAGACAGGATCAGACATCGTGGTCGGCAATGTGCTTCGCTTTAACGCATATAAAACTTTTCCGTCGGGGATTCACCGGCAAGCGATTGTCCGGACAAAACGGCGTATTCACATAACCACCGATCCGGAACTGATTTATGACACCACGGCGTGGAACAAGCTCTACCGCACTTCATTCTGGAACAAACATCAGTTTGCTTTTCCCGAGGGGATGTTGTATGAGGATATTCCGCTCACTTTTCCGGCTCATTATCTGGCCCGGTCGGTGGATGTGCTCGATGAAACCGTCTATTTCTGGCGTTTCAGAAATTTTGGCGATCACTCGATCACGCAAAGCCGGACAGCGGTGAACAATCTCAGGGACCGGCTGAAAGCTGTCGAGATGGTGAACCGTTTTTTTGAGGCGTATCTGATCGATCCGGAACTGTGCGAAGCCAAGGACGTTAAACTCCTCAGCCTGGACTTTATGATGTATTTGAACAAACTTCCGAACGCCGATCAACCGTATTTTGATCTGTTCCAGGATTATGTTACCAGGTATTTAAAGGGCGTTCCGGAACAGGTTCTGATGCAGCTTCGTCCAATCGACCGGCTGAAGTATTATTTTCTGAAAAAAAGGGATCAAGATAAACTGTTCCGGCTGATCCGCTATCAGAAAAGCAAGGCCTTCCGCCGAAGCCGGCTGATCCGGCATGAAGATGGCCATTACTATGCTCCGGAACCTTTTCATGTCCAGATTCCAGAAAAATGGTTGCGGGCGGATAACACCCTGGAAGTCCGGCAGCAGGCGGAGAAAGCTGTCTGGCGGAACAGCAGTCTGGTGATTCGGGGCAGTGCATTCATCGAAAAACTGGATGTCCGGAAAAAAGATCAGGTATCGATGGGCTTTACCCTGGAGGACGAATCAGGGAGCATCCGGATACCGATAAAAAATGTCCGAAAACACAAATCATTGAAGAATTCACTGCGCGCTGCCGTCTCCGGACGCCTCAGCCGGCCGCATTTTGACTGGGTATATCACTATGACTGGTCGTCCTATGAAGCCGTCATTCCGTTTTCGGAACCGGAATTTGCTGCGCTTCCTGAGGGGACCTACAGGATCGTCGGGGAGCTGCGGACTCATGGATTAGCGCGAACATTTGCCGTCGGATTGCATCCGGGCAGCAGGAAGGTCGGCAAGTTTGCCGGGACGCACCACCGGGTGACACTGAGTGTCGGCGGAAGCGGGACGATTTATCTGATTGTTAATAAATAAGCTTTTTATTCCTCAGAGCGGATAATGTGCTGAGACAGATTGCTATCAACTGGACGAAGACTTATAATAATTGCAATTAGGTGCAGTTTTTTGGTCAGCGAGCCGTGATGGTTCGGCCAACTGAAACCTTACTAAAGTTCACCGGGAGAGATTATGATGAAAAGGGTACTGACATACGGAACATTTGACTTGCTCCATTACGGTCATGTCAATCTTTTGAAGAGAGCAAAGGAACTGGGCGATTACCTGATCGTCGGACTGTCGACGGATGAATTCAATGCCTTGAAACATAAAGAAGCGTACCACAATTATGCGCATCGCAAACTGATCCTTGAAGCGATCCGTTACGTCGATCTTGTGATTCCGGAAGAAAACTGGGAGCAGAAGGTCGATGATGTCAAGAAATACAATGTCGATATCTTTGTTATGGGCGATGACTGGAGAGGGAAGTTTGACTTCCTGAAAGATTATTGCCAGGTTGTTTATTTGCCGCGGACGGTGGGCATCTCGACAACGAAGATCAAGCATGATCTGTTTTCTGTGAAAAATGATTAGAGAATGGATGATCACCCTTTATTTACTGGCTTTTCGCTTTGCTTTTCTGCTGTTCAGGTATTTCCCGCAGAAAAACAGAGTCGTGTTTGTCGTATCGTTTAGTGAAAACACAAGATTTATTGCTGATGAATTCCGAAGCGAGCATGTCGCCGTGGAATTCGTCTTTTTGTGCCGTGGAAAATGTATCGACGCATTTAAAGACGATCGCAGTGTTGTACTGCCCTTTGAAACGATGAATCCGGGTGCCCTGTTCCGGTCGGCTTATTATCTGGCTACCGCAAAGGTTGTGTTTGTCGATAACTATTTTGGCTTTCTGTCTGTTGTCCGGTTCAGGGAGGGGGTCCCGTGCATACAGATCTGGCACGCGCCCGGAGCATTAAAAACTTTCGGCCTGGAAGACAACTCGATCGCCGGCCGGTCAGAGCGGGCAAGAAGACGTTTTCGCAAGGTTTATGAAAAGTTCGATAAGGTGGTTGCCGGTTCGGAGATCATGGCAGATATTTTCAAACGTTCCTTTGGCCTGACCGACGACCGGATTCTGCGAACGGGCTTTCCGCGGACCGATTTCTTTTTTCAGAAGCATGAGGCAGGTCGGCGTCCTTCGCATCACTTTCCGGCGGACAGGAAAAAAATCCTGTATGCGCCGACATTTCGCAACCGGCAGAGGGACCGGTTTCCGCTGGATCTGGATTTGTTAAAAAAAGAACTGGGTCATGAGTACGTTCTCCTGCTTCGGCTGCATCCGGCAGAGCGGTCCGGATACCGGTTTTCTGCAGAGGATCAGTCCTTTATAATCGACTGTTCCAATGATTCCAGTATTGATGAACTGATGCTGGCCAGTGATCTGCTGATTACCGATTATTCATCGATCCCGGTCGAGTACTCACTTCTTGGGAAACCGATGATTTTTTATCCTTATGATCTGGAAGCATACGGTAAGGAACGCGGCTTTCAGTCTGACTATCTGAAATGGGTGCCGGGGCCTGTCGCCTTCACGACCGAAGAGTTGATCAAGGTGATTCGTCAGGACCGGTTTAACCTGAGTCAGGTGAAAGAATTTGCCGCGTTATGGAACCGGTATTCACACGGCGACGCGTCAAAAAAGCTTGTCGATTACGTGGTCGGGACGTATGGTCTGACCCGAAAATGAAATGCACCTGTTTCACACAAATGAAAGGATGAACAGATGAAAAATAGGTTGCGCTCCTGCGCGTCTCTGATAAACCGGGCTGTTCGTACTTTTGCCGAATGGCTGATTCAAACGGGTTATAAATGCGGCTTCCTTTTTTTCGGACGGTTCCCCGCCGATCAAAAACTGGTTATTTTTGAAAGCTTTTTCGGCAGACAGTATAGCTGCAATCCACGGGCGATCTACGAATATATGCGCACCCATTGTCCGGATTACCGGCTGGTATGGAGCGCGGATCGCCGTCATGAAAAAATGTTTGCGGCCCGTCACCTGATGTATGTACGCCGCTATTCGTTTCGCTGGCTGCTTCTGATGAGCAGGGCAGGGTATTGGGTGACAAACATTCGATATCCCGACTGGTTCCGTAAGCCGGCTCATACCGTTTACGTGCAGACCTGGCATGGGACGCCGCTGAAAAAGCTGGCACTGGATCTGGACAGCTACCCGGAGAAATACAAGAAACAATTTATTAAGGATGCTGCCATGTGGGACATATTGATCTCGCCGAATACATACTCATCCCGAATCTTTCCCCATGCCTTTGGTTTCCACGGAGAAATGCTAGAGACCGGCTATCCGCGCAACGATATCCTCTATCGGAAGAACAATCTGCCGATGATCAGGAGGATCAGGGAGTACTGCCATATTCCGGAGGGCAAGAGCGTGCTGCTCTACGCGCCGACGTGGCGTGATGACCAGAATCTTGGGAATGAACATTATCGTTACGATCCTGTTCTCGATCTGAATGCAATGAAGAAGGCTTTCGGGGATCGCTGCGTGATTTTACTCCGTCTGCACTATCTTGTCGCCGATCAGATCGACCTGTCTGCTTTTGACGGATTTGCTCTCGATGTATCACATTATGAAGACATCAGTGATCTTTACCTGATCGCCGACGTGCTGATCACCGACTATTCTTCGGTATTCTTTGATTATGCCAATTTGAAACGACCGATGATCTTTTTTGCCTATGATATTGATAAATACCGGGATCAGCTGCGCGGTTTCTATTTTGATTTTGAACATGAAGCGCCCGGGCCGATTGTGACAACAAACGAACAGCTCATCGAAACGCTCCGGTCTGTCGAGAAGTCCGCTTTCACCGCAGATCGGCAATTTGAAGGCTTCTATCATCGTTTCTGTGCTTTTGAAGACGGCCACGCGGCGGAACGTGTTGTCCGGAGTGTGTTCCATGAGACTTCAAAAGCCCGGGCCCATCAATGAGTATCAGGGATAATGGGCAACCTCAGACAGGTTTGACCATTATCCCTTTAATAAACGAATATTCTTTCAATAAAACGCTTACGTGAATGAAAAATGTGGTATAGTTAAGGTGTAAGAGGAGTTATTGTCATCATATTGGTCAGGGAAGGTTGTGGTGAATATGTATGAAATTCTCGTACCTGTCGACGGATCAAAACCTGCAGCACGTGCGGTAAAAGAAGCCACTGTTGTTGCTGAAGGAAAAAAAGATGCCGAGATTACTTTAATTTACGTCAGTCCGTCTCCCGTTTATTTTCCATTCTATTCGATGGTCGGCCCGTCTCTGGATGCTGACGTTAAAGAGGTCGAGGAAAAAGAGGGCAACCAGATGCTTGACGACATTATTGCCGAGGAATCGAAACATACAAATGTAAAATTCAAAAAGAAACATTTGTACGGCATTGCCGCCCAGGAAATTTGCGATTATGCCAACGATACAAAGAAAGATCTGGTCGTCATGGGCAATCGCGGTATGGGTGCATTCGGTCAGGTCATTCTCGGAAGTGTCAGCAACAAGGTACTTCATCTGGCCAACTGTCCGGTAATGATCGTCAAGTAAGTACGAGTAAGTACGATGTAGATATGTATCAGGCCCCTGCGCCAGTAAGCAGGGGCTTTTGCTTTATAACGAGTCAGATCCATCACTGACGGAACGAACGTTTTCTTAAGGATCCGAAAGGGAGAAAAATTATTTTCAATCTTTTTTTGACGAAATACTTGAAAGTCAAAAAAGGTCAGACTATAATAAGAGCATAAGGTCAAAGATGGTCAGATGGATCAGTCCTCCGGCCATATGCAGACAAGTAAAGCCTGAAGGAGGCATACTTTATGTTATGTGATGAATGCAAAGTCAACCCGGCAACGGTGGAGATGAATGTGATCATTAACGGTCAGCAGAAACACCTCCATCTTTGTCAGGAATGCTATGCGAAGATGAGAAACGGCCTGAATATGTCACAATTCTTCCAGAGCGGGTCACCATTTGACGATCTGTTCAGAAGCTTTATGCAGCCGTCCTTTGCGGATAAAGCAAATAAAGCCCAGGAGAACGGAATGTCGTTCAACGGGATGCAGGGTCAGCCTGCCGGCGGGAGAGGCGGCAGACGCAGCGGCTTGCTGGATTCGCTCGGACGGAACCTGACCGATGAAGCAAGAAAAGGAAAGATTGATCCGGTGATCGGCCGTGACCGTGAAGTTCAGCTGGTCATTGAAACGTTGAATCGCAGAAATAAAAACAACCCGGTACTGATCGGTGAACCTGGTGTCGGCAAGACGGCGATTGCCGAAGGCCTGGCATTGAAAATCGTTGAAGGTAAAGTACCGGCAAAACTGGCGAATAAAGAAATTTACCTGATCGATGTGTCATCTCTTGTAGCAGGCACAGGAATTCGCGGCCAGTTCGAGCAGCGGATGAAACAAATGATGGCAGAACTGGAAAAACGTAAAAATGTCATTATCTTTATTGATGAAATTCATCTGCTTGTCGGAGCCGGATCGGCAGAAGGCGGCTCAATGGATGCCGGTAACATTCTGAAACCGGCACTGGCCCGCGGCGAGATTCAGGTTATGGGCGCAACGACGCTTCAGGAATACCGCAAGATTGAAAAGGATGCAGCGCTTGAACGGCGCTTCCAGCCGATCATGGTCAATGAACCGACTCAGGAACAGACGATACAGATTCTGAAAGGGATCCAGTCCAAGTATGAGAAATATCATCACGTCTCGTATTCCGATGATGCGATTAAAGCTTGCGTTGCTCTGTCGGCACGTTATATTCAGGACCGTTACCTGCCTGACAAAGCCATCGACCTGATGGATGAAGCAGGGTCGAAAGTCAACCTGAACCTGACTCCGGTCGATACGGAAAGTGTCAAGAGAAAAATTGAAGAGATTTCAGCAGCCAAAGCTCAGGCTACGAAGAACGAACAATTCGAGCAGGCGGCACATCTTCGCGACCAGGAACATGCTTACCAGAAGCAGCTGGAACAACTTGAAAAGATTAAAGCGAACGGTTCCGAACCGCCGGTTTCCAGAAAAGATGCTGTGGTTACTCCGGAACTGATCCAGCAAATCGTGGAAACACGCACCGGTATTCCGGTCCGCAGACTGCAGAGTGATGAGCAGAATAAGATGCGCAATCTGGCCGATCGTCTGAATGCGAAAGTCATCGGACAGAAAGAAGCCGTTGAGAAAGTCGCCAGGGCAATCCGGCGCAACCGCACCGGCTTCAGAAAATCGACCCGTCCGATCGGTTCCTTCCTGTTCGTCGGACCAACCGGTGTCGGGAAGACAGAACTTGCAAAACGGCTGGCAGAAGAGATGTTCGGTGACCGGGAAGCGATGATCCGTCTTGATATGAGTGAGTACATGGAGAAACACTCAGTGTCTAAACTGATCGGAGCACCTCCGGGCTATGTCGGCCATGAAGAAGCAGGACAGCTGACTGAGAAAGTCCGTCGCAAACCATACAGCATCATTCTGCTGGACGAAATTGAAAAAGCGCATCCGGATGTCATGCACATTTTCCTGCAGATTCTGGATGACGGGCGTCTGACGGACAGCCAGGGCCGGACGGTCAGCTTCAAAGATACGGTGATCATCATGACCAGCAACGCCGGCATCACAAATCGGTCGTCAACCGTCGGATTCGGTGCCCGAAACGCTCATGATGATATGATCAAACAGCTGGAAAACTACTTCCAGCCGGAATTCCTGAACCGTTTCGATGCCATCGTGAAATTCAACTCACTGACGAAAGAGGATTTGGTTTCGATCGTCGGACTGATGCTGGGCGACATTGATGAATCTGCGGAAAAACAGGGATTGAAACTGACTGTCACCGATGCCGCGAAGAAGAAACTGGCGGAACTGGGATACAATCCGGAATTTGGTGCGCGGCCGCTCCGCCGGGTTCTTGAAGAGCAGGTAGAAGACCGGATCTCGGATCTGCTTTTGGATAACGATAAGGCGAAGACCATGAATGTCGATGAGAAAGACGGTAAAATCACTGTTACCGCCGAATAAACTATTTGGATAGCAAAAACAGGGCAGGCGCTCAGTAGAAAAAGAGAGCCTGTCCTGTTTTTCTGTGGTTTAAAAAAAAGAGCCATCACTATGGACGGTCAATTTCTGAAAATGATCGGTGAAGGATGGTTTAAAAAAGTGTTTCGAGCTGCCTTTAAAGTTCGTTATGCTCGGCCACATGATCCGGGATTTTAAAGGGGTCGTCCTTATTTATCCGGTCGAAGAACAGGATTCCATTCAGATGATCGATTTCATGCTGCACGGCGATCGCCGGATAGCCTTTCAGTCTCAGCTTAACCGGCTTGCCGTCCGGATCGAAGGCTTTGACCTTAATCCGTGCATGACGCGGTACGAAGCCGGGCACTTCACGATCGACGGAGAGGCAGCCTTCTCCGCCTTCCAGGTAAATATTTTCGACCGATTCACTGACGATTTCCGGATTGAAGAGCATATATTCGTAATGCTTGCCGTCCGAATCATCCAGATAGATCGCAATCATCCTTTTACTGATCGCCAGCTGCGGGGCCGCGAGTCCAATACCGGCACGCAGATGATATTTTTTTGCCAGTGCTTCATCCTGACTGTTTTTCAGAAATTCAAGCATGTCCCGCAATGTATTCTTTTCTTCCTCCGTTGCGGGCAGAGCTACCTTTTCGGCGACTTGCCGCAGGATCGGATTGCCCTCACGGATGATATTATCCATTGTAATCAACGCCATTGCCACTCCTTAAATAATGAACTGAATATTTATAGTAACAGTATAGCATTAAGTCACGTGTCTGTTTATTATGTTGGTTCGGGGCGCTGAATTTATGAGAAACAGGATTTGACAGAGGGGGGCAATCGTGACAAAATAACACTATTCAGATGAACATCATCAAATAGAAAAGTAAAGACAATGACGAGATCAGTAACGTCAGTCTGATTTTTTCAGAGAACCGGCGGGTGGTGAGAGCCGGGAACGGACTGTATCGTGAATTACACCTCTGAGTCGCTTTCGTGAAAATCAGTAGCGAGAGACGGTTGATTCAGCCGTTAGCGCAATGAAGTGGCCGGATTTTAGTGCCGGTCAGAAGGATGGTACCGTGCATGAAGCGCTCCTTTTTCGGAGGGCTTTTTATTTTGCTTTTTTTTCATGTAAGCTCTGTTTAAAAATTGTGCTGGTTTTTGCCACTCCATCACTTGGCGCGGAAGGCGCGGGACTTCTGAGGGAAAAGCGAGCAAAGTAAGCCCCACAGCGAGCACCTGCAGCGGAAAACAACAGTCAGGTTAAACAGAGCCTTTAGATTAAAACAGAAGGGTGAGCGTTATGGATATTCTGGATGATCTGAAATACCGGGGCCTGCTCAATCAGGTGACCGATGAGGAAGGGCTCAGGAAAGCACTGAAGAAGCCGATGACATTTTATTGCGGGTTCGACCCGACGGCAAACAGCCTGCATGCCGGAAATCTGCTGATTATTGTGATCATGATGCGCCTGCAGCGGGCCGGGCATCATCCGATTGCGCTGGTGGGCGGCGGCACCGGTATGATCGGCGATCCGAGCGGCCGGTCCACCGAGCGTCAGCTCAATACGAAGGAAGTTGTCGACGGTTATGCGGAAAGTCTGAAAAATCAGCTCGGCCGGTTCCTTGATTTTGATCACGGCAAGGCCACATATCTGAATAATAGTGAATGGCTGAGCAAGTTATCGGCAATCTCATTCTTGCGGGACGTCGGGAAACATTTTCCGCTGAACTATATGCTTTCGAAGGAATCTGTTCAGACACGAATGGAAGCCGGGATCTCTTTTACAGAATTCGCCTACATGTTGCTTCAGTCGTTTGATTATCTGAATCTGTATGAGAAGGAAGGCTGTCGCCTGGAAATCGGCGGCAGCGATCAGTGGGGCAACATCACGGCCGGTCTGGAGCTGATCCGCAAGAAAGGACATGAAGAACCCGCCTTTGGGCTGACATTCCCGCTGATCACCAAGAGTGACGGGACAAAATTCGGGAAATCAATGGGCGGCGCCATCTGGCTGGATCCGGAGAAAACGACCCCCTATGAATGGTATCAATTCTGGTTCAACGCATCAGACGATGACGTGGTCAACTATCTGAAATACTTTACCTTCCTGACCAAAGACCAGATCGAAGCACTGGCTGCAGAGGTAAAGGCGCATCCGGAAGAACGAAAAGCGCAGAAAACACTGGCCAAAGAGATGACACGCCTGGTTCACGGCGAAAAAGCGCTGGAAGAAGCGGAAGAAATTACGGATGCCCTGTTCAGCGGCGACGTTTCCAAACTGACTGCCGCCGAAATCCGTCAGGGATTCCGCAGTTTTCCGACCTACAAGGCAGGTTCAAAAGATGCTGTCCGGCTCGTTGATCTTCTTGTCGCGGCCGGCGTCACCTCTTCGAAACGGCAGGCGCGGGAAGATATCGGAAACGGGGCCATCTATGTAAACGGGTCGCGGCGGACAGAACTGGATACCGTGTTGAACGCGAACGACCGGATCGAAGGCCAGTACACGATCATCCGCAGAGGGAAGAAGAAGTATACATTGATCAAGTATTAACTGTTGCAGGCAATGCCGCTTTTTCGGCCAATCCCGCTATGCTCCGACAAAAAGTGATGATTAGACGACACCGTCTGATATTGGTATACTTGAGTTAATCAAGCCGGAATGGATCAACGGTTTTTGCTCCGGCTGAAGATTGTCTGACATCAGCAGTCTGAAATCATTGCGACGATTCGGGGAGGTTTGCAGGATGAGTGCAGAAAAGAAGGAACAGGCTTGTGATTGCACCAACGCGAAGGATATTTTTCTCGGCGGTGTCATCGGAGGATTGATCGGGGCCGCGCTGGCATTGTTATTCGCCCCGAAAACCGGTGAAGAAGTAAGAAACGATTTGCATCTTAAGAAGCTTGTCACGGACGGCGTGGACAAGGTTAAAGAAGCTGCTTCAACCATTGCGAACAAAGATCAGGAGCCCTATAGCTGATCCTGTCGTTACGTTTTTGCAGTGCTTGAACAGAAGAAAACAGCTCTCCGGAAGACCAAGAGACGGTCTTTAGTCCGGAGAGCTGTTCGTTTTTACAGAATAAGCGGCTTGTGAGGGGAGTTCAAGACAGTTGAGCTGTCCGCCGAAGACACAGCCGCCGTCGATTCCGATAATGTTATTTTTTCCGAAAAAGACATCACAGGACGGCTGAAAATTCATTGTCGGCGTGTGTCCGAAGATCACAGTCTTTTCTCCGTGATAGCCATTAAAGAAGGGATCCCGGATCCAGAGCAATGTTTCTTCATCCGTATCTTCAAGATTACGGTCGGGATCAACACCGGCATGAACGAAAATATAATGTTGGGTCTGTGCGTAGATGTTCAGATGAGCAATCCAGTCCAGATCGTTCAGCAAATCGTCCGGGAGCGTCAGCTGACCGTCACAGATCTGACGATAGACGGTCCGAATATCAAGACCGTAACTCTGGAGGGTCTGAGCGCCGCCGTTCGCAGCCCAGTGGGACACAGCCGTCGGTTCCTTGCCGGACAAGGCTTTTTCCATCATCGATTCATGGTTGCCCTTGAGCACAATGGCTCCTTTTCTTTCCAGCTCTCTGACCTTTGCAATAACAGCTTTAGGATTTTCGCCGCGGTCGACATAATCGCCGATCAGGAACAGAAGATCCTTCGTTTCATCAAACTCGATTTTATCGAGCAGCTCATTGAATTGGTGAATCTGACCGTGTATATCACCGATCACGAGTAAACGTCTGATTGACTGCAAGAAATCGCCCACCTTCCTGTTCTATAATAGACAGAAAAAATATGAAGATGCAATACTGATCTTTCAATGGTTCAACGATGGCCGGCCGATTGTGTTACTATTAAATCGGTGAAAACGAATACATCAAATGCAGCAGACATGAATAATCAGGGAAGGGATGAGCGTGATGGCATTTCGGATTGAGCACGATACGATGGGGGAGGTTAAGGTTCCGGCCGATCGTTTGTGGGCGGCGCAGACCGAGCGGAGCAGGAACAATTTTCAGATCGGCTGGGAACGTATGCCGATCGGACTGATCCGGGCATTTGCCGTCCTGAAAAAAGGAGCGGCACTGGCCAACAGGGAACTCGGCAAACTGGATGAGGATAAAGCTTCAGCGATCAGCAGGTCGGCCGACGAGGTCCTATCGGGTAAATGGGATGACGAATTTCCTCTGGTTGTCTGGCAGACGGGCAGCGGCACGCAATCCAATATGAATATGAATGAGGTCATTGCCAGCCGTGCCAATCAGATTCTCAAGGAAAAAGGATCTGATCTGCATGTTCACCCCAATGATGACGTCAACAAGTCACAAAGCTCTAATGACACTTTCCCGACAGCCCTCCATATTGCCGCACTGACCGCGGTGGAAGATGAGGTGCTTCCGGCACTCCGGCACCTTCAGCAGACGCTGGAACAGAAGTCCGAAGCGTTCAGGGACATCGTAAAAATCGGCCGGACCCACCTTCAGGATGCAACACCGCTGACGCTTGGCCAGGAGATCAGCGGATGGGCTTATATGCTCGACCGATCAGAAGCAATGATCCGCAGCAGCAGCAACTACTTAAGAGATCTGGCGATCGGCGGTACAGCGGTAGGTACCGGGCTGAATGCTCATCCGGATTTCGGCAGGCAGGCAGCGGAAAAGATCAGTGAAATAACCGGAAAAAAATTCATCTCTTCACCAAATAAATTCCAGGCACTGACGAGCCACGATCAGATCGTGACGGTGCACGGTGCGCTGAAAGCACTGGCAGCCGACCTGATGAAAATCGCCAATGATGTCCGCTGGCTGGCGAGCGGTCCGCGCTGCGGTATCGGCGAACTGACCATTCCGGCGAATGAACCGGGGAGCTCGATCATGCCCGGCAAAGTCAACCCGACACAGTGTGAAGCCGTAACCATGGTTGCGGTTCAGGTCATGGGCAACGATGCAGCGATCGGCTTCGCCGCCAGTCAGGGGAATTTCGAGCTGAATGTCTTCAAACCGGTGATCGGTTATAATTTCCTCCAGTCTGCGCGTCTTCTGGCCGATGTGATGAAATCATTTGACCAGCACTGTGCCGCCGGTATCAAACCGGTACGTGAGAAGATCAATGAGAACCTGCATCACTCCCTGATGCTCGTTACTGCGCTGAATCCGTATATCGGTTACGAACAGGCTGCCAAGATTTCAAAGACAGCATTTAAGGAAGGACTGAGTTTGAAGGAAGCGGCAGTGAAACTTAAAATACTGACTGCGGAACAATTTGATCAGTATGTCCGTCCGGAGAAAATGACCGGACCGGCAAAATAATCGGATGATCGCTCTGAAGATGACTTCTTCAGAGCTTTTTTTAATGACTTCGCTGTCTTCTCAGACGCTGTTCGTTTTGTCCGGTTTTTACGACAAGGCCGGGATAGCGAATAAAGACCATCAGATAGCGGCCGAGCAAAAATCCGGCAATGAACAGCAGGTAGAAGATAAAATCGGATGCATGAGTCACCGTCGGCGTCAGAGAAAACCAGGACACAGCAATCTTTTTGAAAGCTGCCCGGACCGGAACGGACAGCAGCCAGACGAGTACGGCCATGATCGATCCGGACAGATACCATGCCCCATCATGTTGTATCAACGGTGTGAAGCGTCCCTGAAGCATCCCGAACGAGAAAGAAAGGGCCAGAGCAAGGGCCATTGCCAGCCAGTCGGAAGGCGTTACGGCAGGCGCGAAGGAGAGCGCACAGGCAATATATAAAAGCAGTGCCAGCGGCTGACGATACAGTCGGCCGGTGAGCGGTTTCTCCCGCAGCTGGTTCAATAAAATGATGAAAAGCAGAAGGGAACCGGAAATAAGGATCATTCGCTCACCTCCTTTTGCTTTTTATTATTCATACGAAAACAATAATTTGTCCAAGAACCCGCATTAACCTGGTAAAATCAGTCAACTTTTTCATGGATGACAAAAGGTTACAATAACATTACAAACTGAGCATTGTTCGACACGGACTTTGTCAGTTATTGTTACAGTTATGTTTCACTGAGAAATATAAGCTTAATATCTGTTAAAAAGTGCTGATGCTATAATAAAAATGTCAGAAAGAACAAACAGAATAATGAAAATCATGACAGATAAAGATAAAGAACAACCGTCTAGGGGAGGACAACCACAGGCTATGAAATTAAATAAGAAAAATGCGACCGTCGCTTTAGCCCTAACCGTAAGTCTTACATATACTTCGGTACTGCCATCTGTTACATACGCAAAACAATCTATTCACTCGATCAATAAGGATAAATATGCCACTCAGTCGCAGAAGGCTCAGCTTAGCAAGCAGCAGAAGCAGCTGAAGGATGATCTGGCAAAAATCGAAAAGAAGCAACTGGCGCTGACTGCCGAGATCAGTAAGGGACAAATTGCATTTAACCGCAATAGTGACCGGATTGCTGCTTTGAAGGATGAAATCGGAACGATACAGAAACGGATCGATAAGCGAAAGGCTCTCCTTAAAGAACGACTCGTTTCTGTTTATAAGAATGGCGGCTCGGTGAATTATCTGGATGTTCTGCTTGGATCCAGGGACTTCGGAGACTTCCTTGACCGGACAAAGGCTATATTTGAGATTACCAGCCAGGATCAGCGCATTATCACCGCACAGAAGAACGACAAACTGGCGGTCGATGCGAAACGTAAGACGGTTGTCAAGAAACAGGCAGTAAATGTTGCCAGGCTGGAAAGCCTTAAAAAGAACCTGGCACAGGTTCAGACACTTCAGGAGCAAAAGAAGATCGCATCATCTGCCCTGGCATCCAAACAGTCAGATCTGTCTGCAAGACTGGTGACACTGGCCGGAGCAGCAGCTGATCTTCAGCAGGCACAGCAAAGTGTGAGCCAGACATCCTATTCCCCATTCCAGAATAAAACTCAGGCTGAAAGTGCCGGAAATAATTCCGGATCTTCATCAGCATCATCTTCTTCATCCGCGGCCTCATCCGCAAAATCTGCCCCGTCCGCAGCGTCGAAACCATCCGCTTCTTCATTTAACCTATCTGCTTCGGCGGCTTCAGGCGGTGTTTCAGGGATTACCGGCTATGGAAATCGCTATATCGGCAGATCAACCTATGTATTTGGCGCATCAAGTCCGTCAACCGGACAATTCGACTGCTCGGGATTCGTCAACGCCGCCTTTGCGGCTAATGGCATCAGCGTCGGCCGGTCGACATCTGCCCTGGTCAGTACAGGCAGAGCGGTCAGCTACAGTCAGGCAAAACCGGGAGATCTCGTCTTTTTCGACACCTATAAGACGAACGGACATGTCGGGATTTATCTCGGCGGCGGCCGCTTCATCGGTTCCCAGAGCAGTACGGGTGTTGCCGTTGTCAGCATGAGCAATCCGTACTGGAGTTCTCACTTCCGCGGTGTCGTACGGCGGGTTCTGAACTGATAAAAAATTTATAGTCATCTGGCTGATTGATCAGGAGCCGGAAACGCGGATCTTTTGTTTACCGCATTTCCGGCTCTTTGTGATTTCTGCCGGAACGACTGATCACGGGTGCGACTCCTGCAGTCAGCAAGCGTCTCAAGAAAAATAACCGATGTATTGGCACAACTTTTTTCTGCTGCCTGTGCCGGTGTCCCTCTCTTTGTCCCTTCAATTCGCATAAACTATGGAAAAGTAGAGGGAGGATACTGGATTGTTTATTCTCATCGTTGTGATGTTTATTCTCCTCGTCATTGTCGGTCTGTTCTTCTGAATTCATGAAATGGAACAGATCTTAAAAGCACACAAAAATTCATACCGGCTCCCGATCGATCAGGAGCCGGTTTTTTGCACGATCATATTGGCACATTCAGAGCTCCGTGATTGTTCTGCCAAACTAGTGCTGTATCGACAAAATAACCCCGTTCAGCATTTACCTGAAATGTGTGACAATAGAGGTACATCAATCACACGAAAGGAAGTGCAGGCATTATGCGAAACATGGTCTCCTTCAAGATTAACCCGGCGAAACTGAAACTGAATCTGTTCATCGACTTTTATGATTATTGCACCCAGTGGGATCAGAACATCTATATTTATGGACAAACAGAAGCACATAAAATTCACCGACTGTCTGAGCTGCTTTCGTTTATTCTGTTTAATCATAATGATGAATGTCTGATCGTGATTGAGGGCAGCGGGATCAGTGAGACCAAAGCGTATATTTCCAAACACTTCTCAGGTGTGATGACTGCGTAGATAGGAACGAACTGTGGGCGAACTATAGAATTTGTGATTTATCGCACATTTTTTATCCAGAACTTTCCCGAACTGTGATATATTTAACAAGTGCTTATCACAAAGAAGGGATCGGGATAAATGAATATCAGGGAATCCATTGGCCAGAAACCGATCAGTGCCGCCAATGATCCATGGGAAGCTTATCAGGACATACAAACGTACGGCCATCTTGAATTGACGAATATTGAACTGACGACCACGACATTATGCAATATGCGCTGTGAACATTGCGCGGTCGGCTACACACTGCAGCAGCGCGATCCGGACGCGCTGCCGGTCGATCTATTGATCAAACGTCTTGACGAGGCAAAGCATCTTCATGCACTCAGCATCACCGGAGGAGAGCCGATGCTGTCGCTCAAATCGGTGCGTGAGTACGTGGTGCCGATTCTGAAATACGCCCATGAGCGGGGACTCAGGACCCAGATCAATTCAAACCTGACGCTGGATCTCGCCAGATATGAACCGATTCTTCCTTACCTGGATGTCCTTCATATTTCTTTTAATTACGGGAGCTTTCAGGACTATTCAGAAATCGGATTCGCCGTCATGCAGAAGAAGCCGGGGATACGCATCCAGCAACGCTTTTATCAGCAGATGATCGAGAATGCGAAACAGCTCTCTGCGCGCGGTGTGTTTGTGTCGGCAGAGACGATGATCAATAAACGAACGCTGCCGCATCTGGAGCAAATTCACGAGCAAGTAGTGGCCATGGGGTGCAGGCGGCACGAAATCCATCCGATGTATCCGAGCGACTTTGCCAGCAGCCTCCAGGTTGCCTCTCTGGATGAAATCCGTGCAGGCATTGATCGCCTTCTCGACATTCATGATGAGCATGTCTGGATGCTTTTCGGGACACTGCCCTTTTATCCGTGCAATAAAAGCGAAAAGGATCTTGCGCTTCTGGAGCGGCTCTACCACGCGAAGAATGTGACCGTTCGCAATGATCCGGACGGACGTTCGCGTCTGAACATCAATATTTTTAACGGAAATATTATTGTGACGGATTTCGGCGACACGCCGGCGCTTGGCAATGTGAAAACAACGCGTCTTGAGGACGCCTACGAGAACTGGATGAAATCGCCGCTTGCCCGGTCACTGAACTGTCATTGTCCGGCGGTGAAATGTCTCGGACCGAATATTCTGGTGAAGAACACCTATTATCGGGATACAGATTTCACAAAGCGGAAGGCCCGGATTGCACTCAGTTGAAAAGGAAAAAACGGACACCGTTTCCTGATTACAGATAACGGGTCCATTTTTTTTGCAGATTGAGTTCAATCAAGGCCGAGAGCATGGCGCAGATACAGGCGCAATGCTTCGACCTGGCCATGAACATTGACCGTTTCTTTTCCGAGCAAAGCGGCCTCGAGTGCAATACCGTCATTTACATTCATGAAAAACTGATTAATGGCCGAAACGGGCTGTCTCGGTTTGAATTCACCGCGGCGGACACCTTCATTAAAAAGACGAAGGAACAGTGCCTGGCCTTTTTCATAGCGCGTCCTTAAGTAATCTGTCCGTTCTCTGGCTCTCCATCCGGAGACAAAATATTCATAGGCAACCAGGGAAAAAGGATCGTTCGCTTCATCTTCGAGACTGATCAGATAATCCTGAAAAATATCCCAGATGTGCGCCTGAGCACTCAAGCTTGCATCGAGATGATGGCTGAATTCATCAGCGTTTTGTTCGAGCAGGGCGCGCATCATTTGATCCGTACTGGAAAAATATTGATAGACACCGCCGCGACTCATGCCGGTTTCTTCCACGACATCCTGCATGGTTGCCGGTTCGAAACCCTTCCGGCAGAAAACACGCTTTGCAGCGGTGAGTATCTGCTGCCTGCGCCGGATCACATGTTCAATAGAGACTTTCGGCATCGGATTCACCTCATAAATGCAGTATAACATGCCGGACAAAAGGCATAATCGTGAAAATTACTTTTCCGGCCGATCCAAAGTGATGGTATAGTTTCCTGTTCCCAGCTGTTCGGCCGGCGGCATTTTCCGAAGCAAGGCGTCGCCGAACCAATATGCGGAGACGAACAGGAAAGTGACACCGATGCTGATAAAGACAGGTGTTAAGGACCATATCCGCGCCAGTTCACCCCCGGCGAGTGAACCGACCGGTGTCATGCCGGCACCGATGCTGACGATGATCGTGTAGATCTGAGCCAGTTTCTGCTGAGGAACGGCACGCTGTATGGCGGAAACAAAAAGAATGTTGGTCACACCGATCGGGACGAAGCTGAATGCGTAAAGTAAGACGGACAAGGCATTGTTTGCCGAGAAAAAAGAAACCAGCCAGGCGAGACCGCTGACCGTGAATCCAAATATAGTCATTCGACCCAGAGGGATATTTTTCATGATCGGAGCCATCGCCGCACCGGCGAGCAATCCGGCTGTCTCTGCCGACTGAAAGAAACCGAACCACTGACTGCCGCCTCTTGACGAGGCATAAGCAGGGAGAACGGCAGTCAGCGTGCCGAGAACAAGATTTGCGACGACGGTTGCAGGGAGAAGGCGGCCAATAAATGTCTGACTTACAGTCTGAAAACCTTCTGCCAGGGATCGGCGATAATTTTTGAATCCTGAGACCAGTCCTGCTGCCGAATCCGCTTGTTCTGTTACCGGTGTTTTATTCGAACGCAAGCGAATCAAAGAGAAGCAGAGGGCGCTTCCGGCATTAAAGAGTACGGAAAAAATGTAAAGAAACAGAGGACTGATGAAGATAAGAAGGACGCCGACAAGGCTGGTGAAGACAATCTGCAGCGTCTGGTAGGTCACATTCATCAGCGAGTTTGCCGCTGCCAGTTTGTTTTTATCGACAAACTGCGGAATCAGCGTCATCTCCGCCGGATTACTGAACAGAGTGAGAAAGGCGACGACAGGCGTCAGAAAAATCAGGGCGCCGACATGATGCCAAACCGTCTCATAAAGGACAAAAGCGGCCAGGACTGTAACCAATTGTCCTGCCTCCGTAGCGATCAGGAGAAGCTTCTTATTGAATTTTTCAATCAGCGGACCGACGAGAAACTGCAGGATCATCGGAGCCAATACGAGGAATCCGGTCAGGCCTGTATAAAAGGTATTTCCGGTTAAGTGATAGATCAGCCAGATCAGAGAAACATTATAGAAACAATCACCAATATTACTTAAGATACGTCCGGAGAGCAACTTCCAGAAATTAACGGACATGATGATCCACCTCCCGAATAATAATGACATCAATGTCGTTATTATAATCGACACCTGTGTCATTTTCAATGCGATTCATCTTATTTCTATTTTTATCGGGAACGGCAGCAGAGAAAAACCGGGGACATTGTTAAGGAATTGTAAAGAAAACCAAAATTGATTGTAAATCTATCAACGTCTGTTAAAATGAAACATGGATTCCCGCCGGACGCAAATGTCGATCAGATTCGACCGCTTATCACCGGAACAGGAATGGATATGATGCCTATTTTGTTACAGAGGAGTGGACTTTTGTGCATTTTTTGTCCAAAAACGACAAGTTTTTGAATATGCTTTCGATGATTTCGGGGAATCTCGAAGAGGCTGCACGTTTTTTTGTTGAGACAAAAATCAAAAACGAAACAGACCTCCACGAGTTCTCGAAAAAGATGAAGAGTTATGAACGAAAGGGCGACTCCTATGTTCATGAATTGATTATCGCCCTGAACAAAACCTTTGTGACGCCGCTTCAACGAGAAGATATTCTCGAACTTGCGATGAAAATGGACGACGTACTGGACGGCTTTGAAGAGTGGTCGATGCGGCTTGAAATTTATGGACTGACCCATGCGGATGAATATATGGTGCAGTTTGTCGGCTATCTGAATGCCTCGACGAAAGAAATTGATGAGGCGATTACGATGCTGAGTAAGAAAAAGCTCGCGAATATCCGGAATAATGTGATTAAGATTAACGACTATGAGACGGAATGCGACGATCTTCTGGTTAAGTGCATTACCAACCTTTTCAAAAGTGAGAAGGACGCGATCAAAATCATCAAGTATAAGGAACTGTACGAGATGCTCGAGAGCGTGGCTGACAGCTGTGAAGACGTTGCGGATACACTGGAAACCATTATTATGAGAAATGCCTGATCGTCATTGATTATCGGGTTTCTCTGATCTTGATTCAGAAGGGATATTTTATTCATGGGAAGTTTGTTTGTGCTTATCCTCCTGATTGTGCTTTTTGCGTTTTTGTTCGACTTTATGAATGGCTTTCATGATACCGCAAACACAATCGCAACTTCGGTTTCAACCCGTGCGCTTCGCCCGCAGGCAGCTATTATCCTGGCCGGGTCGATGAATTTCCTCGGTGCCCTGACTTTCACCGGTGTGGCTCAGACGATCAGTAAAGGCGTCATCGATCCTTTCACTATACATGACGCGACATTAGGCCTTACCATTGTTATGGCAGCCCTGATTTCATCCGTACTCTGGGATTTGCTTGCCTGGCTCGTCGGTATCCCGAGCAGTTCCTCACATGCCATTATCGGATCGCTGGCCGGTGCCGGAATTTCTGCGCTGGGGTTCGGCGCCATTAATTATCGTGGATTTATCGAAATATTCGAGGCTTTGATTATCTCGCCGATTGCAGCAATTACTGTCGGTTTTATCATCATGAAATTACTGACACTTATTTTTCATAATTTTTCACTGGTGAAAACGAACCGGCGTTTTCGTCTGTTCCAGGTTTTTACGGCAGCACTGCAGTCGTTTGCACATGGAACGAACGATGCGCAAAAAACGATGGGCATCATCACAATGGCCCTGGTTGCATCGCATTATCTTGACGTTGTGGAAATCCCAATGTGGGTCAGGATCACTTCCGGTTTCGCAATGGCGATGGGCACATCGCTCGGCGGATGGCGGATTATCCGGACTGTGGGCAGTAAGATCATGAAAATTGAACCGATCAATGGAGCCGCTGCGGATATGTCTTCAGCAGCGATCATTTTCGGATTTACGTTCTTGCATTTTCCGGTCAGCACGACCCATGTGATCACCTCATCGATCCTTGGTGTCGGATCGGCTGAACGTGTCAAGGGGGTAAACTGGGGTGTCGCACGGAATATTGTCATCACCTGGATCATCACGCTGCCGATTACGGCGCTTGTTGCTTTCTTTATTCTTAAAGTACTGCAACTGATTCTGTGATGGCGGCTCTATTCTGATTTGACCATCCTCATCGGCAATATTTGACCATTTACATAGGATACAAATCAGGGGACAGCCGTTTCAGCGGCTGTCCCCTGTCGATTAATTGTCATTGAAAGGGCTGTGATTCGCTTGATGTGACGCGTTCTTTTCTTTGTCAGATGGCGAGGCTGTCGGTCTGGACCCTGATAATCATTCTGTCCAGTTCGCGGCTGCACCGTAACGTTTCTTCGGCGGACATTCCATAGATACTCGCGACGTAAAAGAGTTGTTGCCGTTTTGCTTCAATTTTCTCTGAATGGATCAACGCTTTAATACCAGGTTGATTCTGTGACGACAGACCGTACATTTGGTTCTTGTCCACCTGCTCCCAATTAGCATAGATTTATTATAGCATGTCTCATTTTTAAACTCTATAACAAAATCAACATGTCACCGAATCGTACAAAAGACCTGTGAATGATGGATTATTAAACGATACAGCTGTTGCCGCGCTCAGCCTGAATAGACTTTTCATTAAAAGTTCGGTAAGATATTTTTGATATAAACTTTTAGGAGGACCGGTCATGGAGCAAATGGATGCGCATGAAATCATCTCATTTTTACAGAACAGCCGCAAGAAGACGCCTGTGAAGGTTTACATAAAAGGAGAACTTGACGCTGTTGATTTTGGAAAGGAAGCACACGTGTTTATTAACGGGAGTTCGGGCGTTGTATTCGGCGACTGGAGCAATCTTGAACCCGTCATTCGCGAAAACAAAGATAAGATTGACGACTATGTTGTGGAGAACAACAGCCGGAATTCAGCTGTCCCGCTTCTGGATTTGAAAAAGATCGGCGCCCGGATTGAGCCTGGTGCACTGATCCGTGAAAAGGTTGAAATTGGCGCCAATGCGGTCATCATGATGGGCGCAGTCATCAATATCGGCGCGGTCATCGGTGAAGGCACGATGATTGATATGAATGCGGTACTGGGCGGGCGCGCAACTGTCGGTAAAAACTGTCATATTGGTGCGGGAGCCGTTCTCGCCGGTGTTGTTGAACCGCCGTCTGCGAAGCCGGTAGTCATTGAAGACAATGTGCTGGTCGGTGCGAATGCCGTGGTTCTTGAGGGCGTCCGTGTCGGGAAAGGCGCTGTTGTCGCTGCCGGCGCTATTGTGACTCAGGATGTACCGGCAAACACCGTTGTAGTCGGTGCCCCGGCAAGAGTGATTAAAACAATCGACGACAAGACACGGTCGAAGACGGAGATCATGCAGGCGCTGCGGCAGATCTGACAGAACCGGATGCATTGACACTATGAAGGAATCAGAGGGGACAAATTGATGGATTATCGAGAAATCAGGAGGGCACTGCACCGGATCCCGGAAACGGGGTTTCAGGAGTTCGAGACACAGGACTTTCTGCTCAGACAGATCAAGAAGATGCCTCAGGAACATCTTCAGATCAGAAAATGGAAAACGGGACTCTTTGTTCGGGTGGATGGGGTCAGCCCGACAAAAACAATTGGCTACCGGACGGATATTGATGCGCTGCCTGTCGAGGAAAAAACAGGCTATTCTTTTGCCTCTGAACATCCGGGGAAAATGCACGCCTGCGGCCACGATTTCCATATGACTGTAGCACTGGGCGTTCTGGAGAAGATTGCCGCTCATCCGATCAGGGATAATGTGGTCTTCCTCTTTCAGCCGGCAGAAGAAGGGCCGGGTGGTGCGATTCCGATGATGGCGAGCGACAGTTTTAAAGAATGGAAACCGGATTTTATTTTTGCACTGCATGTTTCTCCGGAGTTCCCGGCAGGCACGATTGCCACGAAAGAAGGCATCCTGTTCGCCAATACATCGGAACTATTTATTGATTTTACCGGGAAGGGCGGCCACGCAGCGTATCCGCATCTGACCCATGACGCGATCGTCGCCGCCTGCAGTTTTGTCACCGGCATTCAAAGTATTGTTTCCAGACGTGTCAGTCCGCTTAATTCGGCTGTACTGACGATCGGTAAGATGAGCGGGGGCACAAAGCAGAATATTATTGCTGAACATGCCCGTGTGGAAGGCACGATCCGGACACTGGATCAGGAAACGATGGCATTGATTAAGGATGATATCGAGCGGCATGTGAAAGCCGCCGAAACGGCTTATCATTGCACAGCAGCCATCGATTATGGAGCAAACTACTATGAGGTTTATAACCGGAAGGAGAATGTGGCGCCGTTTATTTCCTTCCTCAAAGAAAATAAGTTTCCTTATGTCATCTGCGGAGACGCGATGACCGGGGAAGACTTCGGCTATTTTCTGAAGGAAATACCAGGTTTCATGTTCTGGCTGGGTGTAGGAAGGACATCCGGTCTGCATTCCGCGGATTTTAAACCCGACGAATCCGCCCTGGCACAGGGTGTTCGTGTGGCTTCTGAATTTCTGATTCACGGGATTCGCTGATTTCCCTGCATGAGCGTTAACTGGTCATCTGCAAAAGCGGAGATTTTCTGATGTACGGAGAAAAGTCGGTATAGAAGCAATTGCTGCCAGAAAATGTTATGATATCCGGTGAGCAGATAGTGATTACAGACGTGGCAGGAAATCAACCACATGATAATAATCTTTTTAACTGATAATTGCTTATCGCGCTACCACTGATGTCTACATGTTTAAAATGAACCCTTCTAATTAGTTTAAATTAATTATCATTTAAGTTTGACTAAAAATAAAACAGGCTTTATAATAAGTCTATGCCCTCATGGGAGCATGAGGTACTTCAAACAATTCAGGAGGTTTTTCAAAGATGGCAGAACGTCTTGTTAGTGCTAAAGCACCGCTTTTCAATCTTGATTGTGTCAATGCTGATGGCTCATTCGGCAAGGCAAACCTGGAAGAGAATATCAAGGCTGGAAAATGGACGATTTTTTTCTTCTATCCGATGGATTTCACATTTGTATGCCCGACTGAGATCACCGCTTTCAGCGACCGTTATGATGAATTCAAGGCATTAAATACAGATATTATCGGCTGTTCATGCGATACCATTTATACGCACCAGGCGTGGATGAAGACATCTCGCAGGGAAGGCGGCATCGGCAAGATTAATTTCCGTCTCGCAGCCGATCATACACATGAAGCAGCTGAGAAGTATGGTGTACTGATTGAGGAAGAAGGGGTCGCTCTTCGCGGTCTGTTCATCGTCAGCCCTGAAGGAGATCTCCGTTATTCAGTTGTCAACGATAACAATATTGGACGCTCCGTTGATGAAACACTGCGTGTGCTTCAGGCACTTCAGACAGGCGGCATGTGCCCGGCTAACTGGCAGCCGGGTGATGAAACGCTGCACGTCTGATCCTGAATCTTTTATCCTTAAGAATAGATGTTTTTCAAATGAGTGGCTCCTGACGGATGCTGCTCATTTTATTTTCACACCAGGAGACATGTCAGACTGATTGTTTGTTGCCGGCCTCTTTTCTGTTAGAATGAAAGTTGCCGGAGCTTTTTTAGATTTTCCGGATTCAGCCGGTGCCGTCTGAACCAGGCATTTTTTCATTTTCAGCTGCTTCGTGCACGGACCTTTTGGGAGATGAAATCTGTTGGCGCATGTTCTGATGATGATGATTCTCTGGGTGATTATCTATAGTTATCTGATTCTGTCGGCGATTGAATACGGTGCCAGCTATTATCTTTTTTATGGGAAGTGTGTCATCCGGAGGGACTCTGAGTATGATACGCTGTATCCGTACCTTTCACCTGTATCTGAAATAACGAACTTTTGTTTCGTTTTATTATTTGCTCTGGTTATTACCTTCTCTCCTGATTTGTTTCTCAATAATCAGACACAGCTGGCGTATGCCGGGATTCTTGCCATTATCCTGATTTTGGTCAAGGGCACCTTTTTTTCACTTCTTGAGTGGTTTCCGAATAAATCGCGCGGTCACCAGATTTGTCTCGCGGGAAACGGAATCATCGGCGTCCTGATTCCTCCGGTGCTTGGGATTTCAATGGTCATCAGTGAGGGCGGATTCAGCGGTGCGGGTGCAGGATCGCCAGAAGCGTTCGCCGCCGGTCTGATCACAAATGTTTATTTCTGGTCGGTGATGGTCATTGCGGTCATCAGTATCTTTTATATCAGCGCGATGTACCTGACCTTGTTTGCCCATACTTCCAGGGATGAGACATTAAGCGCCAACATGAGAATGCACGCCATTTTCTGGAGTATGCCGACGGTTATGGCGAGTGTCTTTGTCTTTATCGGCCTGGAGAAACAGAATCCGGTTCACTTTATGCGTGTTCTGGACTATTCCTGGCTGTTCCTGCTTTCACTGGTCTGTCTCTTTCTTGCGGTTTTATTTATCTTTCTGAAACGCTGGTATTTCCTTTCGTTCGGGCTTGTGATGGCACAGTATTTCTTTGCACTGCTCGGTTATACATTGTCTCACCTGCCTTACATCATGTATCCTTCCATTCGGATCTCTGCTGAAGCCAGCCGGCTTGCCGGAAACTTCTGGCTGCTCCTGATCGTGATGGGCCTGTCTTTTACGCTCGTCCTGTTCTATCTGAGAATCAAAGCAAAACAAATCAGAAAGAATGAAGCCTTTCGCAAATTTAATTCGAAAGAATGAGTCTTTTCGCCAATGTCATTCGATAAGTACAGAAAAACACCCGATGCACTGCCGTCATGGCAAACATCGGGTGCGCTGTTTTTATTATTGATTTTGTGTCAGTTACCCGCCGGGAGCCGCCGTCCTGACTTTTCGTTGACCTGCATGATAATCGGCAGCACCATCGGCTTACGCCGCGTCTTTTCATAAAGATAGGGGGTAAGAACATCATTGATCTCATTTTTCACGTCCGACCACTGAAGCGTCTCCTGCGTCATGAGCCTCTGCAGGAGCGAGGAGACCAGTTTCTGCGCTTCATTGATCAAATCGCCGGATTCGCGCATATAGACGAATCCGCGTGAGATAATATCCGGTCCGGCCAGTACTTTATGTGCATTGAGATCGATGCTGACAACGACGATGACCAGCCCTTCTTCTGAGAGGGTCCGCCGGTCGCGAAGGACAATATTGCCGATATCGCCGATACCGTTTCCATCGATATACACAGAACCTGAGGGAATCCGTCCGGTAACTTTGGCATGATCACGATCCAGAGCGAGCACATCGCCAATACTCATAATATGAGAGTGGTCGTAAGGGATACCACAGGCGTGTGCCGTTTCGACATGCTTTTTAAGCATACGGTATTCACCGTGAATCGGCATGAAGAACTTCGGCTTCAGCAGACGCAGCATCAGCTTTTCTTCCTCCTGACCGCCGTGCCCCGATGTGTGAATATTGCTCAGTTTCCCGTGAATAACTTCTGCACCGGCACGGTAAAGCTGATTAATTGTCCGGTTGATGCTGACTTTATTCCCCGGTATCGGCGAGGATGAAAAGATGACGGTGTCGCCGGGCTGTACCTGAATCTGTCGGTGCGTGCCATTGGCAATGCGTGACAGAGCTGCCATTGGTTCACCCTGACTGCCGGTACACAAAATCACGACCTGATTATCAGGCAGATGGTTAATCACCATATGGTCGACAAACGTATCCTCTGGTGCATCAATGTAGCCCAGATCCTGACCAATCGTGATTGATGCCTCCATGCTGCGGCCAAACACGGCGATTTTCCGCCCTGTTTCAATAGCTGCATCGACCACTTGCTGAAGCCGGTGGATATTCGACGCAAAAGTCGCAAAGATGATCCGGTGCTGTACTTTGCGGAAAATATCCTTGATGTTTTCACCGACTTCTCTTTCCGTCATTGTGAACCCGGGAATTTCCGCATTGGTACTGTCGGACATCAGGCAAAGCACGCCTTCCTTACCGATATCGGCCATTTTTGTTAAATTCGCTATCTGACCGCCGACGGGCGTGAAGTCGAATTTAAAGTCCCCGGTCTCAACAATATTGCCCTGAGGGGTTTTCACGACGATTCCGTAAGAATCCGGAATACTGTGTGTCGTTCTGAAGAAACTGACTGACATTTTCTGAAATTTAATCACATCATCTTCAGTAATCTCATGAATGACGGTCTGGCGAAGCAGGTTATGTTCCTCCAGTTTGTTGCGAATCAGTGCAGCGGCCAGGTCACCGGCATAGATCGGAACATTCAGTGCCTTAAGCAAATAGGGAACGCCGCCGATATGATCCTCGTGACCGTGGGTAATAAACAATCCCTTGACTTTATCCGCATTTCTCACCAGATAACTGTAATCGGGTATCACATAGTCGATACCGGGCAGGTCGTCTTCGGGGAATTTTATCCCTGCATCGATAACGATGATTTCGTCCTGAAACTGGACGGCATAGGTATTTTTTCCGATTTCGCCGAGACCGCCGAGTGAATAAACAGCGACTTGATTATTTTTGACAAATTTCATATGTTTATATCTTCTCCAATTTGAATCCGGCCGACTTCTTTTCATACTCCAGAAACTTTCCTGTTACCGGCTGGATAAACTCGACATTATAGGGCGTGTCTGCCAGTTTTTTTCGGACATCGCGAATATCGGCCGCTTCAAGATACAGGGTCTCGGTGTTTTCCCGGATCGGCACTTCATCCAGTGTTTTTTGATACAGTACTTTGAATACCATTCCTTTTACTCCCCTCAAAAAGATTCTACTAACCATTATATATGAAACGGTGAGGTTTTTCATTGTTTCGCTGCCGGGAAGCGGAAAAGACACGCACCGCGTTGCGGCTGTCTTCCTAGTGTCTGCGCGTTGCAACAAATCATGCACGGGGTCGTGCGCAAAGAAGCGGATGACTGTTATAATGAAACAGTATGAGTTTTGACAGGGGAGGAAAAACTGTGACAGGAATCAAGATTGTCTTCTTTGACATTGATAATACGCTGTTCAATCAGAACAAGAAAGTTCCGGATTCCGCAGTTGAAGCGATCACAAAACTTCAGGAGAAGGGCATTATTACGGCGATCGCCACCGGACGGTCACCATTCATGTTCAGTGAACTGAGAGAAATGCTCAAGATTCATTCCTATGTCAGTTTCAACGGCTCTTATGTCGTCGATCAGGACGAGCCGATCTACCGGAATCCAATACCGGAAGAAGTGCTCGGCCAGCTGGAGAGACAGGCGTCGGAGAAAGACCAGCGTGTAGCCTTTCTGGATGAAAAGGCCATGAAAATTGACGGTACGCTGGATCCGCACATTAAAGCAAGCATCGCCAGTCTGAAACTGGATGTGCCTTTTCCGGAGAGGGACGACCAGTATTATAAGCACCATGAAATTTATCAGGGGATGCTGTTTTATTCGGAAAAAGACCCGACGGATTATCTGAAACAGGCACCGCTGAATGAACTTCGTTATGTCCGCTGGCATCCCTATGCTGTCGACGTGATCCCGCAGCACGGTTCAAAAGCCATGGGCATCAAAAGACTGCTGGCGGAAATGGATCTGCCGGCTGAAGCTGCCTGTGCCTTCGGCGATGGGAATAATGATGTTGAAATGCTGCGGTATGTCGGGACGGGTGTTGCTATGGGAAATGCGGTGGAACGCGCCAGAAATGCGGCAGACCGCGTGACCCGTACAGCAGATCGCGACGGCATCTATTATGGTTTGAAAGACCTGGGCCTGATCTGACCTGATCTCGGCCGGGCGAATTGACAATGTTGCAGCGGTTCTGGTGTATGTATCAGGCCGCTTTCTTAAAAATAAATGAAAGCGTTAACATTATCAGACCCTTCCGATTGACTTCATGAATTGCGTTATTATACACTGAATTTGGGCGTGGATAAAGAAATAGAGGAGCACGTCACAGTACCCAGACAAAAAAACACTTATTGTCCCGGATCCTGACCGGCAAGGGGAAACTGCCTGAAGAAGCAGGGGTTTCATATCAGGAATTGGAAGCGCTTCTGTGATATAGATCACTTAGCGCGGCCAAACGCGAATTCTGAAGGAAGAGGTGATCACGATGCCTGCAAAAAATGTTGAAGAGACACAGGATCAATTCGCACCATACAGAATCCTGGATGAACAAGGTCGGCTGATCCGTGAACAGGAAATGCCGGATTTGTCCGATGATGACCTTAAAGCGCTGATGCACCGTATGGTTTACACAAGAATCTGGGATCAGCGTGCTTTGTCGCTGAACAGGCAGGGACGCCTTGGCTTTTACGCGCCCGTAGCCGGCCAGGAGGCATCCATGCTGGCCAGCGAATTCGCAATGGAAAAAGACGACTGGCTGCTGCCTTCCTATCGGGATGTCCCTCAGCTTGTCTGGCACGGCCTTCCATTATATATGGCTTTTCTTTATTCCCGCGGCCATTTCAAGGGCGGTTCTTTTCCTGAAAACCTGAAAGCGCTGATGCCGCAGATTATTATTGCTGCGCAGTGCACGCAGGCAACAGGCATCGCGCTTGGCCTGAAAAAAAGAGGAAAGAAAAATGTCGCTTTCACCTATTTTGGCGACGGGGCAACGTCTCAGGGTGACTTCTACGAGGCTCTGAATTTTGCCGGAGTTTTCAAGGTTCCGGCCGTATTTATTAACCAGAATAACCGTTTTGCCATTTCTGTTCCGGTAGAAAAGCAGACGGCAGCACAGACACTCGCTCAAAAAGCCGTAGCTGCCGGTATTCATGGCATTCAGGTAGACGGAATGGACCCGCTCGCGGTTTATGCAGCAGCTAAAGATGCGAGGGAACGGGCTGTTTCCGGAAAAGGACCGACGCTGATTGAAACACTGACTTACAGATACGGACCGCATACAATGGCCGGAGATGATCCGACACGCTACCGGACAAAAGAATTGACGAATGAATGGGAGAAGAAGGATCCCCTGGTCCGGTTCCGCATTTTTCTTGAAGGGCGTGGTCTCTGGTCTGCTGAGGATGAGGAAAATTCCGTCAATACGGCAAAAAGCGATGTTGCTGCGGCATTGAAAGAAGCCGATCAAATACCGAAACAAAAGGTCACGGATCTGCTGAAGAATATGTACGAAACGCCGACGGCCCCGATAAAAGAACAGCTTAAGATTTATGAACAGAAGGAGGGGGAAGCGCAATGACGCAAATGACCATGATCCAGGCGATTAACAATGCCATGCGCATCGAACTCGATCAGGATGAAAACGTTCTGGTCTTTGGCGAAGATGTGGCTAAGAACGGCGGTGTGTTCCGAGCGACCGAGGGACTTTATGATGCGTTCGGCGAAGACCGCGTCTTCGATACGCCGCTCGCCGAGTCAGGAATCGGCGGACTGGCATTGGGTCTTGCCCTCCAGAATTTCCGGCCGGTAATGGAGATTCAGTTTTTTGGCTTTGTTTTTGAGGCAATGGACAGTATTGCCTCACAAATGGCCCGCCTTCGTTATCGATCCGGCGGAGTCTATCACGCTCCGGTCACGATCCGTTCGCCATTCGGCGGCGGCGTCAAGACGCCGGAACTGCATTCGGATAACCTCGAGGGGCTATTCTATGAATGTCCGGGTCTGAAGGTTGTGATTCCGTCCAACCCCTACGATGCGAAGGGCCTGCTCATCTCAGCGATCAGGGATAACGATCCGGTACTCTTTCTGGAACATATGAAACTGTACCGGTCCTTCAGAGAAGAAGTCCCTGAGCAGGCGTATACCGTCGAGATCGGCAAGGCGAAGGTCGTCCGCGAGGGAACGGCGGTTACGCTGATTACGTACGGGGCGATGGTCCGGGCAACATTGAAAGCCGCTGAACAGCTCGGCAAGGAAGGGATTGACGCGGAGATTATTGATCTGAGAACGATCAGCCCGCTGGATACAGAAACGATCACTGAATCGGTAAAAAAGACAGGACGGGCAGTGGTGATTCAGGAGGCCCAGAAACAGGCAGGAATCGCCTCGCATATTATTGCTGAGATCAATGACCGGGCGCTTCTCTACCTTGATGCGCCTGTAGGGCGGGTGACTTCCCCGGACACGATTTTTCCGTTTGCCGCGGCTGAAGATATCTGGCTGCCCAATGAAACAGACATCATTCAGAAGACTAAGGAAACAGTGGCTTTTTAAAAATATAGCTCTGATTTTCACGGCAGGGGATCCTTGCCTGACAGGACAGGCAAGTGCCGAAGAGCCATCAAATGAGTGATCAAAGAGCGAGCAATAAAAAGAGACAGAAATGATTGATGAATGGACTGAAGGAGGTAAGCGCCAATGGCCTATCTGTTTAAACTGCCGGATATCGGCGAAGGCATCCACGAAGGCGAAATTCTGAAATGGTTTGTCAAACCAGGTGATTTTGTTAAAGAAGACGAGGCACTTGCCGAGGTCCAGAACGATAAGGCGGTTGTCGAAATTCCATCACCGGTTGATGGAAAAGTATTGAAACTGAATGCTGATGAAGGGCAGACAGTCGAGGTGGGAACCGTCGTCATCACACTGGAATCCGATCAGGATAATGATCAGGCAGTGGAGCCGGAGGCAGTTGCTGAATCCATACAACCCGGAGTGCCTGATCCGGTTCAGCCTGCCGGTGCGGCAACTGCTTCCGCTCAAAGGGAGGATCAGGCAGCCGGACATCAGGTGATTGCGATGCCGTCCGTACGCAAATATGCACGGGATAAGGGAATCGATATCCATGCGATTCATGGTACCGGGAGAAACGGGCGGGTACTTAAGTCAGACGTTGACGCGTCGCTGGTTCCCCCGGCTGAAGCGGCGGCTGCGCCGAACAGCAGCGAGACTGCAACGGACACACGGCCGATTACAGGCGGCACATCCTCCTTTCCGGAGCACCGTGAAAAGTTTATCGGGATACGCCGGGCGATTGCCCGGGCCACAGTTCACTCGGTTCAGACAGCACCGCATGTGACGCTGATGGACGATGTCGACGTAACGAAACTGGTGGCCCACCGGAAAGCATTTAAACAGGAAGCGGCGGAGGCAGGCCTGAAGCTGACCTATTTACCTTATATCATAAAATCTTTGATTGCCGCTTTAAAAGCTTTCCCGATTATCAATGCATCACTGGATGAGGAGCATCAGGAAATTATCTACAAGGAGTATTACAACATCGGCATTGCCACGGATACGGATTCCGGGCTGGTGGTGCCTGTGGTCAAGCATGCCGAATCCAAGTCCCTATTTGAAATTGCGGCACAAATCAGCGACCTGGCGGAGAAGGCACGAACCGGGAAACTGACTTCCGCTGAAATGAAGGGCGGGACCTGCACGATTTCCAATATCGGATCCGAAGGCGGTCAATGGTTTACACCTGTCATCAACCAGCCTGAATCTGCTATTCTGGGGATTGGCAGGATTGCTGAGAAAGCGATCATTCGCGAAGGCGAAGTTGTCGCTGCACCTATGCTTGCTCTGTCTATGAGCTTTGATCACCGCCTGATCGACGGAGCCACGGCTCAGAGGGCAATGAACAAAATAAAAAGGCTGTTAAATGATCCGCAACGCCTAATTTTGGAGGGGTAAAGATGGTTGTTGGCGAATTTACCACAGAAGTTGACACAGTGGTGCTCGGAGCAGGACCCGGGGGATATGTCGCAGCGATTCGTGCCGCGCAGCTCGGACAGAAAGTGGTTGTGATTGAACGGGAGTACGTCGGCGGTGTCTGCCTGAATGTCGGCTGTATCCCTTCGAAAGCATTAATTTCAGCCAGCCATCGTTTCGAACAAGCCAAAAATTCTGAGTCATTCGGCATCAAAGCAGAAAATGTCACCCTGGACTTTCTCAAAGTTCAGGAATGGAAAAGTCAGGTGGTCGGCCGGCTGACAGGCGGGGTCAAGAGTCTGTTTAAGGCCCATGGCATTGAACTGGTTGAAGGCGAAGGACTTTTTGTTGAGCCTGATGTCATTCGTGTCAACCATGGTTATGAATCATCACGCTATAAATTCAAACATTGCATCCTTGCAACCGGTTCGACACCGATTGAAATTCCGGGCTTCAAATGGAGCAACCGGGTTATTTCATCAACCGGAGCACTTGCTCTGAAGGAATTGCCGAAGAAACTGGTCGTTATCGGCGGCGGTTATATTGGCATCGAATTGAGCTCTGCTTTCGCAGGCTTCGGCACGGAAGTCGTGATTCTTGAAGGCACACCATCGATTCTTCCGGCTTTTGAGAAGCGGCTGATTGCGCCGGTCAAGAAAAGACTTAAAGCCAAAGGCGTAACGGTTTACACGGAAGCCATGGCAAAAGGCGTCGAAGAGACGGCATCCGGGGTGACGGTAACCGCAGAAATAAAGGGGAAACCGGAGACCTTCCAGGCAGATTATGTAATGGTGACTGTCGGCCGCCGTCCGAATACCAAAGAGATCGGACTCGACCTTGCCGGAGTGGACACGACGGACCGCGGACTCATTAAAGTGGATAAACAAGGCAAGACCAGCAATGATAAAATTTATGCGATCGGCGATATTGTTCCCGGCCTGGCACTGGCTCATAAGGCATCCTACGAAGGCAAGGTAGCTGCCGAAGCGATCAGCGGCGAACCTGCTGAAGTCGATTACCGGGCAATGCCGGCGGTTGTGTTCTCTGATCCGGAGATTGCCAGCGTCGGTTTGTCCGAAGACGAGGCGAAGAAGCAGGGTTATGAGGTAAAAACCGGGCAGTTCCCGTTCGCTGCCAATGGACGTGCGCTGTCGCTCGGCGCGACCGACGGCTTTATTAAACTGGTTATCCGTGAATCCGACGGGCTTGTGCTGGGTGCCCAGATCGTCGGCACGAACGCCAGCGATATGATTGCCGAATTTGGCCTGGCTATCGAAGCAGGGATGACGGCTGAAGATATTTCGCTGACGGTTCATGCTCATCCGACGCTGGGAGAAATGGCGATGGAAGTAGCGGATGTCGTTCTTGGCAAGCCCATCCATGTCGCTAAATGATCATCATTCGCTAAACAGGTGAACTTTTTACTTTTAATCAGGCGGGAAACTGCCTGATTTTTTTCGGCTTTTTCACTGTTACCTGATACGTTCTCACTGTAAATCGTTTGTTTCGCATTGGATGGATGGACAGGGGTCCGGGAAAATAGGCGTTTTGAAATCGGAGAAATCTAAATTTTATAGCAAGACGGTTTATTCTGCCGCATAGTATGAAGAAAAAGCAGTCGGCTGGTGCAGTGTTCGCTGCAGGTCAATCTTTCAGTAGCCCTTTGGAACAAAATGCAGAAGGGATGTGCGGAAATTGAATTCAATTAATCAGACACTGAACAGAAAAGATGCGGAGAAGAGAATCCCGATACTAAAAATGGAAATCGATACTCAGCTGGGACTGTTGCATCACGCACTGATCAGTAAAGATATGGACACGGTCACAAACTGCAAAGCAAAGCTTGAAAAGCTGAGGCGTGAGATGCTGCTTTTGGAAATCTGAGCAGGCAGGACGTACCGTCGCCGCCCTTTAAGAAGGATCCGCGGACACGAGCTGCAGCAGCGCCTTAGAGTGTACCGGAGTTGATCGGGAGGCAAGGGAAACAGAATGAAAAAAAACATGGTTTTACCATTTCCGGTGAGGTTTGGTAAAGCCACATTTTATTTATCAGATGAAATGCGCTACTATTTAAGATGTTGATTGGCCATAGAGGATGCTGATCCTCCATGTGTGATCACGGCATAGCAAGGAAACAGGAGTGAACGATGAATGATAAACACTCAATATTGGCAGGAGCTTGAGGGTCGTGTGACCAGCTGGATCAGACAGGCGGGTGCGAGACTCAGGGACACACTTTCCGATCCGGTGGACATTCGAACGAAAACGGCACATAATGATCTGGTTACGAACAGAGATAAAGAAACGGAAAAATTTCTGACGGGGAAAATCAGAGCCAATTATCCGGGGCAGAAAATTATCTCCGAAGAAGGATATGGCGATTCCCCGGCAGACTTAAGAGGTGTCGTCTGGTTTGTCGATCCGATCGACGGCACGTTAAACTACGTCATGCAGAAGCGCTTTTTTGCCATCTCTGTGGCTGTGTATGAAGACGGCAAGGGGAGAGCCGCGTTCGTTTACGATGTGATGGCGGACGAGCTGTTCCACTGTATTCACGGTTCAGGCGTTTACCAGAATAACCGGCGGCTGCCGGAACTGCAAAATGTTGCTGTAAAGGATGCACTGATCGATCTGAGCATGACCTGGATTAAGCCGAACCGTCTGATCGATGAGAATGTCCTGACCGATATCGTCCGCACATGCAGCGGAACCAGAGCTTACGGGGCAGCATCGATTGAACTGGCTTACGTTGCGGCCGGCCTGATCGACGCCTACTTTACAATGCGTCTGTCTCCGTGGGATTATGCCGCCGGGCTGATGCTCATCAAAGAAGTCGGCGGAAAAGTAAGCAGGGTGGACGGTGCTCCTGTAGATCTGAAAAGCCGGACCTCCGTTCTGGCAGCGGGTCCGGCACTTCATGATTCTATTGCGAAGCATATCCAGCAGCAAATCGATTCTGGGAAATATGTTAAGGAACCCCCTCAGCTCTCCAGATAACTCCCAAAAAACAAATGGATCAGCCTTCATCACGGGCTTTCTGCTGCCGGCTTTTGATATAAAAGCCGAGCCACATGAAAAGTATGACGGCAAATACGCTGATCAGCGTGATCAACGGCCGGCCGTAAGCGATGCCTCCGCCAACTCCGATTAATGCGACAATGACGAGGAATGCCAGCAGCAGGAACAGAAAACGCATGATCATCACCACCCTTCCTATTCCATGATAAATTGAAGATGAAGAAGTTACAACGAATTGTATTTCAAAGTTTAAATGAAAATTATTTCCTTTAAGTCGGCTGGATTGACAAACCGGCTTTCCTTGTGAGAAAATGATTTGCATGTGTATAAGACCGGATTTGGAAAGTTTATGTAAATGAGGAGATTAAGCAGAAATGACAAAACGCAGGGAAGAATTAAGGAATATCGCGATTATCGCACATGTCGACCATGGGAAGACAACCTTGGTAGACAAGCTTTTGATGCAATCGGGAACATTCCGGAAGAATCAGCATATTCAGACGCGGGCCATGGATTCCAACGCGATCGAGCGGGAACGCGGCATCACGATATTAGCAAAGAATACAAGTATCACTTATAAAGACCATACGATTAATATTGTCGATACCCCCGGACATGCGGATTTCGGCGGTGAAGTGGAACGGATTATGAAGATGGTCGACGGCGTGCTGCTCCTGGTTGACGCCTATGAAGGCTGCATGCCGCAGACACGTTTCGTTTTGAAAAAAGCACTGGAACAGCATCTTCGTCCGATTGTCGTCGTGAACAAGATTGATAAGCCGATGGCCAGGCCGAAGGAAGTCGTCGACGAAGTCATCGATCTGTTCATCGACCTCGGTGCCGACGAAGATCAGCTCGAATTCCCTGTCGTCTACACTTCGGCTATCAAAGGCGTGGCAGGTACCGATCCCGATCATGTGGATCAGGATATGAGCGTCGTTCTGGACATGATTCTGAAGGATGTTCCGGCACCTGTTGACAACAGTGATGAAGGCCTGCAGTTCCAGGTCACCATGCTTGACTATAACGATTATGTCGGCCGTATCGGCATCGGCCGCATCTATCGCGGAAAAATTAAAGTCGGTGAGGAAGCGGCGCTTGTTAAGAACGGCGGCAAAGAAGTTCAAAACTTCCGGATTACCAAACTGTTCGGTTATCGGGCACTGAAACGCTATGAGATTCAGGAAGCGTCATCCGGGGATATTATCGCCATCACCGGTATTTCTGATATCGATATCGGCGACACGATCAATGACGTCAATAAGATTGATCCGTGTGCACCGCTGCGCATCGATGCACCAACGCTGAAGATGACCTTTCTGCCGAATACCAGCCCGTTTGCCGGCAAGGAAGGCGACAAAGTAACGAGTCGCAAAATTGAAACCCGGCTGATGCAGGAAATGGAACGTGACGTCAGCCTGAAGGTAGAGCCGGCTTCTGAAAAACATGATTCATGGATCGTTTCCGGACGCGGTGAACTTCATCTCTCGATCCTGATCGAAACGATGCGCCGTGAAGGCTTTGAACTTTCCGTTTCCAAGCCTCAGGTTATCACCAAGGAAATCGACGGCAAACTGTGCGAACCTTATGAAGCGGTTCAGATCGACGTTCCTGAAGAATATGTCGGCGCCGTTATTGAATCGATGGGGCAGCGCAAGGCCGAACTGAAAGATATGAAACAGGAGCAGCCGGGACAGACACGTCTGAATTTCATGATTCCATCGCGCGGCCTGATCGGCTTTAACCGTCAGTTCATGGCCGACACGCGCGGGTACGGCATTCTGAATCACACTTTCGATCATTTTGCTCCGCTGATCAAGGAAGAGATCGGCGGACGCAGAAACGGCGTCATGATCTCAATGGATCAGGGGAAGACGACCGCTTATTCGCTGGCGTCGCTTGAAGACCGCGGTGAGATGTTCGTTAGTGCAGGCGTCGATGTGTACGAAGGCATGATTGTCGGCGAGCATAACCGCGAAGACGATCTGACGGTGAATGTAACCAAAGCAAAACATGCGACAAACGTCCGGTCATCTACGAAGGACATTTCCGTCACGCTGAAAGAACCGAGAAAGATGTCTCTTGAAGACTCCCTTTCATATTTGAATGAGGATGAATATTGCGAGATTACACCGAAAAGTGTCCGTATGCGCAAGAAGATCCTCAATAAAGGGGAACGTGAACGTTACGAACGGCGCGGCAGCAGAATTCCTAAATTCAACGGCTGACGAACCGCATGAACAGAATAACCAAAAAGGACGCCCGGAAACGGACGCCCTTTTTTAATGATTGTGTTAAAAAAATAGTGTTGTTTTGACCCCGATCTCTGTCATCTGGGCGGAAGGTGCAAGATTCATGCGAGGAGACTCGCGGATCATCCCCGGAAAGCGGGTGATCGTGAACACGAAAAAACACAATTAACTTCTTAATCCTTTTCTGCCTTCGGCGGGCAGGTGAAGGACGAATTTACCGCTTGCCCATCTGTCTCTTGTACGTTTGCTGATGCGCTCATGACATTCATGACACATAAACGTATGGATCGGGCGGTTTCGCAGCCGTTTGGCCAGCAAAGACTGGTCGTCCAGTTCACAGATTTTATCACAGATGACGCATTTAACTTTCATCATCATCCCCCCAACTGGATTCCAGTATACCAGTTTTACGGGAAACAGACTAATTTGATGGAAAGCGGCATAATTGTTAAGGAAGTTGTCTGTCTCTCTGAGGATGAGCGGATCGGACGGTGAAACCGTTGCTGAATCTTGCTTTTTAAGTGTGCAGATTGTAAGATTAAAATTAAGAAACTGGAAACAGGGGAGGAACCAAATTGTCCATGAACCTGACGATAGGCAAACGCGAAAGAGCTTATGAGCTCCTTCAGTCCGATGCCCGGAAAATCCTGAAACTGATTGGGGTACAGATGGAAAATTTGACAATTCCCAAATGTCCCCTTTACGAAGAGGTGCTTGATACACAAATGTTCGGCCTTTCGCGGGAAATTGATTTCGCGGTTCGTATGGGGCTGGTACGTGCCGATGATGGCCGGGAACTGCTGAGTTCACTTGAACGGCAGGTTTCGGCACTCCATGAGGCGTCCATGCGCAAATAGGAACCATGCGAGGTGGAGAATCAGACTGCCTGTTTAAGGGCGGCTCGTCATTCCTTTCTCCGTTCCCGTTAATTTTTTGAAAGTACCGGGCCAGGTGAAGCACATGTTAAAGAAGCTCTTTCGTCATTATGATTATTCAATTCTGGTCGTCATGCTTCTGCTGATCGCTTTGGGATTGCTGATGGTGTACAGTGCAGGATCAGTATGGGCGACACTTATTTTAAAAAATGGATCACCAAGTTATTTCTTTGTCCGACAGTCGATCTGGCTGGTTCCTGCAATGATCGCGGGAATCATCGGACTGACTGTTCCGTATTATAAATATCGTAAATTTGTTAAATTTTTACTTCTTATGTCCTTTTTACTGTTAGTATTTCTTGAGTTTGCCGGCATGACGGTGAATAATGCGCAGTCATGGCTGCGTGCAGGATCCGTCAACCTGCAGCCGTCTGAAGTCGCAAAAGTTACCCTGATTTTTTACCTTGCCTATGTATTATCAAATAAGCAAAAATCAATCTCCAATTTTATGACTTCGGTGGTTCCGCCGCTGATCGTGGTGCTTGTGTTTTGCGGAATGATCGCCAGTCAGCCCGATCTCGGAACGGCGACAATTATCTTTGCGATCAGTGTCGTCATGTTTCTTTGCTCCGGACTCCGTTTCCGTCATCTGGTATTACTGTTCAGTTCGGGTGCTGTTCTTCTTTATCTTTTTATTCCAAAACTGATCAAAGGTTACCAGACGGGCAGGTTTACGGCTGCATATGATCCATTCTCTGTAGCGAACACAACGGGGCGGCAGCTGATCAATTCATATATCGCTATTGCGTCCGGGGGCCTGATAGGAAAAGGCCTGGGAAGAAGTATCGAAAAAACAGGCTTTCTTCCCGAACCGCAGACCGACTTTATCATCTCCATCGTTGGCGAAGAGCTCGGTCTGCTTGGAATTTTGTTTATCATTCTGTGTATTGCCTATCTTGTGTTTCGCGGGTTTGTCACGGCCATCCGGTGTAAAGACGTCTTTGGCAGTCTTCTGGCTATTGGCATTTCAAGCATGCTGGCGATTCAGACATTTGTCAATCTCGGGGCAGCGACCGGCCTGCTTCCGGTAACCGGAGTAACACTGCCCTTTATTAGCTATGGCGGGACTTCTCTGGTCGTCATGGTGTTTTCAATTTGTGTCCTGATCAATATTTCTGCCTATGTGAACATGGGCAGATCGAGTGGCAAAGCGGAAGGGGAGAGAGAGAATGTTAAAGCGTACTATTAAGAAACTGCTTGTTGCGAACCGCGGGGAAATTGCGATTCGTGTCTGTCGTGCCTGTAATGAACTGGGTATCCGGACGGTCGCCATTTACTCTAAGGAAGATATTGCTTCTTATCACCGCTATAAAGCAGACGAGTCTTATCTGGTCGGTGAAGATAAAAAACCGATCGAGGCTTATCTGGATATCGAAGGGATCATTGAGATCGCCAAAGCGCATCAAGTGGACGCGATCCATCCCGGATACGGCTTTCTCTCCGAAAATGCTGATTTTGCACGGCGATGTCAGGAAGAGGGGATCATTTTTGTCGGTCCCAAACCGGAACATCTGGTCACTTTCGGAGACAAATCAGCAGCTCGGGAAGCAGCCGTTGCAGCTGGAATACCGGTCATTCCGGGATCTGGCGGACCGGTGACATCCGTGGAAGAAGTTAAAGCCTTCGGCCGCGATCATGGCTATCCGATCATTATCAAGGCCGTTCTCGGCGGCGGCGGCCGCGGTATGCGGATCGTCCGCAGTGAGAATAGCGTTGAGGAAGCTTATGCACGTGCCACCTCTGAAGCCAAACAGACCTTTGGCAAGGAAGATGTCTACGTTGAAAAATTTCTGGACGAGCCGCGTCATATCGAAGTTCAGGTGATTGCTGATGAAGACGGCGAGACCGTTCATCTGTTTGAACGCGACTGTTCTGTCCAGCGACGCCATCAGAAAGTGGTTGAAGTGGCTCCAAGCCGCGGACTCGGCGAATCCCTGCGCCATGAAATCTGTGATTCAGCGGTCCGGCTGATGAAAAGTGTCCATTATCTGAATGCCGGAACTGTTGAGTTCCTGGTTGAACCGTCCGGAAAGTTTTACTTTATTGAAGTGAATCCACGGGTTCAGGTGGAACATACTGTGACGGAGATGGTTACAGGGATTGATATTGTCCAGTCTCAGATCTTCATTGCTGAAGGATACGGACTGCACGAAGATCCTGTACTGATTCCGGAACAGAAAGATATTCATACTTACGGACACGCCATTCAGTGCCGCGTGACGACGGAAGATCCGGCTAATAATTTCATGCCGGATACAGGAAAAATTGTCGCCTATCGCAGCGGTGGCGGTTTTGGTGTCCGTCTTGATGCCGGAAATGCATTTACCGGTTCAGTGATCACCCCATATTATGATTCGCTGCTCGTCAAATTGTCCACCTGGTCGATGACGTTTAAAGGCGCCGCGGCTAAAATGCTGCGGAATTTAAAAGAGTTCCGTATACGCGGGATCAAGACGAACATTCCATTTCTGATTAATGTGGTTCAGCATCCGGTCTTTCTTTCCGGAAATGTCTCCACATCGTTTATCGATTCGACGCCGGAACTCTTTTCCTTTGAAAAGAGTCTGGATCGCGGGACAAAAATGCTGAGTTATATCGGTAATGTCACGATCAACGGTTACACAGGCATTCCGAAGAAGAAAAAGCCAGTCTTTGAAAAACCGCAGCTTCCGGATGTCAAGCTGTCCGAACCTTTCCCTTCAGGAACGAAGCAGATTCTTGAGGCGCAAGGTCCCGAAGGCGTCTCCAGATGGGTCAGCGCGCAGAAACATGTCCTGCTTACCGACACGACATTCCGGGATGCCCATCAAAGTCTTCTGGCAACGCGGATGCGCAGTAAGGATCTTGTCAAAGTCGCCGCACAGACGGCGCATCTTCTCCCCAACCTTTTTTCAGAAGAGGCATGGGGCGGTGCGACATTTGATACCGCCTATCGTTTCCTGAGAGAAGATCCATGGGCACGGCTTCGCGACATACGAAAGAAAATGCCGAATATCCTTCTGCAAATGCTGCTGCGCGGTTCAAATGCAGTGGGTTACAAAAATTATCCGGATAACATCATCAGAGCATTTGTAAATCAGGCAGCCAAAGAAGGCGTCGATGTTTTCCGCGTATTCGATTGCATGAATTGGCTTGAAGGGATGAAAGTTTCTCTGGATGCCGTTCTCGAGAGCGGGAAGATCGCCGAGTGCACGATGTGCTATACAGGCGATATTCTTGATGGAAAACGAACCAAATTCAATCTTGACTACTATAAGAATCTGGCAAAAGATATGGAGAATTCCGGTGCACATATTCTGGGAATCAAGGACATGGCCGGACTTCTGAAACCGGAAGCGGCTTATGAACTCATCTCGGAATTGAAGGATACGATATCGATTCCGATTCATCTGCATACACACGATACAAGCGGCAATGGTATCTATACTTATGTCCGGGCGATCGAAGCCGGTGTGGATATCGTTGATGTAGCGGTTGAAGCTCTGGCCGGAATGACCTCCCAGCCAAGTGCCAACACGCTTTATTATGCGCTCGGCACAAACGACCGTCAGCCGGAAGTATCGATTGATGCCCTTGAGTCGCTCAGCCACTACTGGGAAAGAGTCCGCAAATATTACTATCCATTTGAAAGCGGTATGAACGCATCGAATGCGGAAATTTATAAACTTGAAATGCCGGGCGGGCAGTACAGCAATCTGCGTCAGCAGGCAATCTCTGTCGGGCTGGGCGACCGGTTTGAAGAAGTTAAGGACATGTATCGCCGTGTCAATCTGATGTTTGGCGATATTATTAAAGTAACTCCGTCATCCAAGGTTGTCGGTGATATGACCCTTTACATGGTTCAGAACAACCTGAATGAAGATGATATCTTCGAGCGCGGAGAGCAGCTGGATTTCCCGAATTCAGTCATCAGTTTCTTTATGGGTGAGCTGGGTCAGCCTTACCAGGGTTTCCCAAAGGAATTGCAGAGTATCATATTAAAAGGGAGAAAGCCGCTGACAGAACGACCCGGAAAACTTTTGCAATCCATTGATCTTAAAGAACTGCGGGCAACACTCGAAGAGAAATACAGCCGGAAATTTGCTGATGACGAAGTGATTTCTTACGGTTTGTATCCCAAAGTTTATTCCGGATATCTGGAATTTTGCGAGCAGTACGGACGGATCAGCGTACTCGAGACGCCGACCTTTTTCTACGGGCTGCGACTGGGCGAGGAGGTTGCCGTTAATATTGAAGAGGGCAAGACGCTGATTGTCAAACTGATTTCCATCGGTGAGGCACAGAACGACGGGTCGCGTACTTGTTACTTTGAACTGAACGGCCAGCCACGTGAAGTTTCAATCAGAGACCTGAGTGTCCAGTCCACCGTGACCGCACATCAAAAGGCGGACAGGGGCAATCAGAAGCAAATTGGCGCGTCTATGCCGGGTACCGTCATGAAAGTGCTGGTCTCCTCGGGTGAACGCGTAAAGAAAGGCGATCATCTGCTGATCACTGAAGCGATGAAGATGGAGACAACGGTTCAGGCACCTTCTGATGGAACGATCAAGAAGGTTTACGTTGACGCCAACGATGTGATCGAAGCAGGCGATCTGATGATCGAACTCGAGTAAATTTCTCATTCATGATAAGCAAAGCAGCAGGCAGGAGAACTGATCAGTTCTCTTGCCTGCTGCTTTGTGTTTTGCTGAGAAGCGGTTGCCTGTTATTCTTCGCTGCGTCTCAAGCCCAGCATTATCAGAATCATCAGGATTCCGAAGAACGCTGTGACAAACAGTGCATGAAGCAGTAAAAAGACGAGAGCCATTCGGGTGATGATAATATAGATTCCGGAGATTGACTGCAGGATAATGAGTAATAAAGCAACAGACAGGATCACGGAAAGGCTTGGCATCGAACGATATTTTTTCAGGCAGGTGACAAGAGTGGCAATCAGCCAGATTAAAAGAATCGCGGCGAGCACCCGATGCAGATACTGAACGCCGGCTTTACTGATCAGCGGTTCAGGAAGAATTTGTCCGTTGCAAAGCGGAAAATCAGTGCAGCCGAGACTGGATTGCGTATGTCTCACAAAAGCGCCGGAATACATCAGCACATACGTATAAATGCCGAGAAGAATAAAATTCAATGTCATGCCCCGGCGAATGTGCGGGATGATCCTTTTTGCATGAGGCAGCGTTTCTTCACAGATCACAAAGGCGAGCAAAAGGTTGCTGGAAAAGGACAGAAGGGAGACGCCGAAGTGAAGGGCCAGAACAACCGATGATTGGCCCCAGACAACAGCTCCCATCCCGAGAAACGCCTGAAGAAATATAAAAAATACGGAGGAAATCGCCAGAAAGCGAACTTCTTTGATCTTTTTAAATCGGATCCAGGACCAGACGGCGACAATCACGACAAGAATTGAGGAGATTCCGGAAACAACCCGGTGGCTGAATTCAATCCAAGTCTGGTGCGCCTGTGATGTCGGTATCACCTGTCCGTTGCATAACGGCCAGTTATTGCCGCATCCATAGGCGGATCCGGTGTTGGTCACAAGCGTTCCCATCAGAACAACAATAAGAACAGCCAATGCAGCCAGCAGGCTGAGAAGTCGAAGATATCGGTCTTTCATATACAGATCACCTGTCTCTGAAATGTCTCAGGTTCATTATCCTGTTTGATCGGGCAGTACTTCAAAACCGGATATGAACCCAGTCTTTATTCTAACAGATTCACTGGAGAAGGGGGCATAATCTGTATGTTGCTGAGCAAGTTGTAAGAATACTGTCGCTAAATGTCGGATCGTCGTTGCCTTATATGTGATATTAGTCATTGTTTCATATTGAGGACAAATAAATGTTTTTCATATATAATAGTTTATGGATTCAGGAAGATTTTTGCAGTGCCGGATAGTTACCTGGATCGATGAGAACCAATTTGTTTCGTATTGATCGGCATAAATCGAAAATAAAATAGGAAATGTAATGGCAGCAATCTTTAACAGAGAGAAGGAATCATTTATGAGCAAACCGGTGTTCAGTGCGCAAACCATGGAAGAGACAGATCTGCGTACGGAAACAGAGGGGTCGGGCAGTCTGGTTAAAGACGTGCTGACCACAGTGAAAATCGGAATTGTGAATTCTAATTTAATCACTACATTTACAGGACTATGGCTGGCTTTGTATTTTACCGGCCAGTCGGTTTTATCGTTTCTTCTGCCGGGCTTTTTCGCACTTGCCGGAACCGCATTGATTATTGCGGGGGGCTGTTCCCTGAATAACTATATCGACAGGGATATTGATCCATTAATGGAAAGGACACAGAAACGGCCGTCGGCGACGGGCAGATTTACCGGGAGCAATGTTTTGAAAATGGGTATCTGCTTGTCTGTATCCGGTCTGATCCTGCTGCTTGCGGCTTCACCGACAGCCGCATTCTTCGGCTTTGTCGGGCTGTTTGTCTATGTATTGATTTATACGATGTGGCTGAAACGCACCTATACCATTAATACGGTTGTCGGCAGTATTGCCGGTGCAGTGCCGCCGCTTGTCGGATGGGCCGTAGTGGATCCGTCCATGACTTCACCGGTACCCTGGGTGCTGTTTCTGATTATGTTCCTCTGGCAGCCGCCGCATTTCCTTTCGCTCGCGATCAAAAGGGTTAAAGAATACCGTCGGGCAGGGATTCCGATGCTCCCGGTCGTCGCCGGTTTCTCAGTGACGCAGCGGCAGATGATCATTTATGTTGCCGTCCTGGTACCGGTTTCGCTGTTACTGTATTCTCTGGGCACTTTTTATATCGTGTCGGCACTGCTGCTTGGTTTCGGCTGGCTATGTTACGCCATTGCCGGACTGTTCACGAAGGATATTGTCAGATGGGCGCGGATCATGTTCGTGATCTCGCTGAACTATCTGACCCTGCTCTTCATGCTGATGATTATTGCTACCTTTATCTGATCCATTGATTTACCCATCTCCTTGTGAATTGCCGGGAAATAAGCTTCCCGGCAATTTTCATATCTGTGCCGGCGGTTAAATAGAATAGAATGCAGAACGCCCGTCCGAATATTTCCGGGAGACCGGCGGCCGGAGCAATCTCTACAATCTGCACCGGATACAGAATGTTTACGCATTTCCGTTTCTGTCAAAAATGGAGGGTAGAAATGCATGTCGGGGGGGAGGAATCCTGATGAACGGCCGTTTCCGGACGCAGACCCGAATCCTGCTCTTAGTCATCCTGCTGGCCGGTATTCCGCTGCTTTCCGGTTTATATGCTGAAGGGACACCTGCAGAAATGAAACGGACGCCGGCACAACTTGCCCGTCCCCATTTTTCACCTGTGCTCACGGATGAAAAAACACTTTCCGAGAAAATCAATCTGTACCGGCAACAGAACCACCTCAGAATGCTGAAAGCAGACTGGGACTTGTTCCGGCTTGCCCGGCTTGAGGCGAAAAGTCGGGCAGCCGGTAAGACTCATGCCCTGGTTGATCATAAACTGAATACACTGCTCTCAGGAATGGGCCGGAGCAAGATACGCGTGCATAGCCTGATTATTTCTGTGCCGCCGGACAAAAGACTTGCCGATCCCGCACTGTGGCCGGGCACGGCGATTGATCGGTTTGTAAGCAATAAATCTGTTTTATTCTTGGGGACAGGTCATGCCAGAAGTGCGGACGGTGAGTTCTGGGTGCTGTTAACAGCTGAGAAAATCAAATGAAAAGCGATTCACGACCGTGGCTTTTCGCATCTGGTAACGGTTATAATTGGGTCGTCAGATTAAACTATCCGGGAGGCAGAAGGTGCAAAGATTCAATAGAATAGTTTTCTTTCTTGCAGTTCTGGTATTCACCGGTATGTTTTTCATCAGTGAGATGAATCTCCCTGCCCGGATGGTACCGAATCCGGATTCGGTCAAATCGGTTTCCGCCGGAGTCTCTGCGGCACCTCCGGTAAAAATTCCTAAGACGGGGATCCAAAAACTGATCGGTAAAAGTGAAGAAAGTATCGTTCGCTCCTTCGGGAAACCGGAGCGAACGGATCCGACTGAATTCGGCTATCAGTGGTTGGTCTATGGCAGAAATACGGAGAATTATATTCAGATCGGAATCGGCCAACAATCGCATCGCGTGGAAACCGTCTATGCATTGGGCAGGAAATTGGATACCGCACCGTTTCTGATCGGTCAGCCGGCCGCTCATTTTTTAAAAAAGGAAGCAGCAACCGTGCCTTTAAATGAGAAGGGACTGATGGTTAACTTCGAATTGAATGCGGATGACCTGGCAGCAAGGCCGCTGATCCGGCTGAAATCCGGCTGGGCACAACTTGACATTGACCGGATGACCGGACGGCTGCAGGGCGTGCGCTATTTAAATTCAGCCGTTCTCTTGCTTCAGCGTCCTTATTCACTGAGCTATGCCGGACATTTACCCTCAAGACCGCAGATTTCATCGAAGCGCCAAACTGCAGTAGATCGCGGTGAGGAAAAAGAAATTTTTGATATAACAAATATTCTCAGAGCCCGGAATCACCGGGAGACACTCACGTGGGATTCCAGGGCCGCGCATGCCGCCTACCTGCATAGCCGGGAGATGAAACTCAGGAACTATTTCTCCCATGATTCCAAATGGTCCGGGGATTTAAAGACCCGGCTTGAGCGGGAAGGGATCCTTTTTCAATATGCCGGAGAGAATATCGCAGCGCGGTATACAGATGCTGCCGCAGTAACGATGGGCTGGCTGAACAGTCCGGATCATCGCAGCAACATGTTGAGCCCGGACTTTACTCAGCTCGGTGTCGGCGCGTTTACAAACGAGTATACTCAAGACTTTGTTTCCCCCATGCGCCCGTAAAATTGGGCGCACCTCTTTTCATCTGCCGATTATGATGGCATTAAGCAGGCTGCGTCTTCAGACACGGCCTTGAGCGGCCACCGAGGCATATATGCTGAGAGGGAGTGTGGATGATGGCTGAAGAGAAGACCAACGATGCATTGAACCGGTTCAAAAAATTTTTACGCAGAAACCCGGAAATTGTGGATTATGTCCGGGAACATCATTTAAGCTGGAGCCATCTGTTTGATGAATGGGTGATTTTTGGTGAAGATGATCCTGTCTGGGAAAAATACGGTGCCAAAGTCGCGAAAAAAGAAGAAAAAGATGCTCCGGCTTCATCACTGTCCTGGAAAAAGATCGTGGATAAAGTTGACCATATCGATACAGGACGCTGGCAGGAACGACTGAACACCGTGAATGGGGCATTAACCGGAATTCGCTCACTGATCAGTCAGTTCAGTCAGAACGGCAGCGGGCAAAACGGCGGGGCGCCTCAGCAGAACAATGGCGGCGGACAAAATGATGCCGCACAGGCGCCTGGCACAGGAACCGGCCCCGGGAACTCACCGGACACGCAGCGGCCGTATTATTTCTGAAAGGAAAGGTGACAGATGCGTACCGAGATCATCCAGTATCTGGATCAAAGACCGGATCAAAAACTGTTTGTCCGGCTGCATCCCGAGTGGTATCGCCTGCTGAGCAGAGATCCATGGCAACTGAACCGTTTAAAAAAATCTGCGGATGCTTTTTACGGCCGGACGCTCGGACAACGGCTGGACCGGCTGAATAGCCAGATTGGCCTGATGTCCATGCTGATGAATATGACCCAGGCGGTGGTGAGTCAGAGTCAGCCGGATAAGTGAGCGCAGGGAACGGACACAATGTGATTCGCATCGTGCCTGCGGTCATTAATGGAACTTTCCCATCATTTGTTGTATATTTTATGTAAGCCGGAGGTGTGGAAATGATAGCTACAACAGAAAGCGTGTCACTGCTTGACGAAACAGATCAGCTGGCATCGATGGTGATCCGGTCAGATGTGTATCAGCGTTATCTTGCATCACGAAGCCAGGTTGCCCGGAGTGAGACGGCACAGCATCTGATCAGACAGTTTAAAGATACAAGGGAAAAATACGATGAAGTTCAGCGCTTTGGACGGTATCATCCTGATTTTAAACGTGTGATTCACCTGATGATGGATGTCAAGCGTCAGCTGGATATGAATCCGCTCATTGCTGAGTATAAACGTTCGGAAACGGATCTGAATGATCTGCTCGGGAAAATCAGTCTGCAATTCGCCCGTTCTGTGTCGGACGAAATCATGGTTCCCACGGGAGACCCGTTCTTTGACAAATTAAATCACGGCGGGTGCGGCGCCGGCGGTAAGTGCGGATGCCGGACAAGAAGAAAACGAATCAGGAAGAAAGCATAAAAGGTGGATAAGCGGCAATGCCGATAAAAAAGAGAGACGGATTCATCGTGTGGATGTACAACACGAAATATTTGCGCGTGCTGAGACGTTATGGCTATGTTCACTATGTGTCCAGACGGATGAAATATGCCGTCATGTACTGGGATCATGATGCTACTGAATCAACGCTCGGTCAGCTGAAGAAAATGCGTTTTGTCCGCAGCGTGGAACCATCGCATCTTCAGGAGATCAGCACGACGTACGACAAAGGAAAGTCGGAATGGGAAGTTAAAGATGAAGTTCTGAATCCATGAGTCCCTGCATCAGCCGGACAGGCAGATCTGTTCTGCAGTACGCCGCGCGTTAACAGGCATAAAAAAAACCCGTATTCTCATGCGGGCGTCTTTATGCATCAACTGATGCAAGACAATGGGAGAGGAGAAACCGGCGGAAAACTTATGGGGAAACGTAAGTATCCGCGGTCGGTCAGCATCTTTGCCGATGCTGCCAGCTCCTATTATTCACGCTTCCTCTGAAAAATATACATCAGGCACCATTATATGCCGAAGGGATGAGCAGTCTGTGAGAGTCATTGCCGGTAAAAATAAGGGAAGGCAGCTGAAAGCCGTGCCCGGCCGTCTCACCCGGCCGACGACGGATAAGGTTAAGGAAACCATCTTTAACATGATCGGTCCGTATTTATCCGGCGGGCGTGTACTTGATCTGTATGGCGGCAGCGGCGGGCTGGGACTTGAAGCGTTAAGCCGGGGGGCAAACGAGGCTGTATTTGTTGACCGGGCTGCTCAGGCATGCCATGTCATCGCTGAAAATGCAGATAAATGCGGCTATACGGATCGCTGCCGGATTCTGCACCTGAATTCTGAGAAAGCACTGAGTCTGCTTGCCGAAAGCCGGGAAGTTTATGATTATGTGTTTCTCGATCCGCCCTATGCAAAGCAGCATCTGAATCAGGATATCGATTTCCTGACCAGGAAGAGAATGCTTGCACCGAATGCGGTCGTGATTGCCGAACATGAGGATACCGTCGTACTTCCGGACCGGACGGGCTCCGGTCTGATCCGGACAAAATACCGAACCTATCAAGGCAAGACTGCTGTTTCCGTCTACTGTATGACGCCAGAAGACCGAGGAGATGGACAACCATGAGTGAGAGAACGGCCATTTATCCCGGAAGTTTCGATCCGGTAACTTTTGGTCACCTCGACATTCTCAAGAGGGGACTCCGGGTATTTGATCACATTATCGTTGCCGTTTTGAATAATTCGAGGAAAGATCCGCTCTTCAGTGTCGAAGAACGTGTCGCTCTGCTCAAGAAAGCGACGGAGGGACTGGGTTCTGTCACCGTGGATTCATTCGACGGACTGCTGATGGACTATGTACATAAAAAAAATGTGAAAGTGGTTCTGCGCGGACTGCGGGCGATTTCTGATTTTGAATATGAACTTCAGATTGCTTCAATTAATAAAAATCTCAATCCGGAGATCGAGACGTGTTTCATGATGACCAGTAACCGTTATTCCTTTCTGAGTTCCAGTATGGTGAAAGAAGTCGCCAAGTACGGCGGATCGGTCCATGGCCTGGTACCTGAAATTGTTGAGAAATCCATTCAGGAGAAATTTGCCGAACAGTATCACCATTCCTGAAACGGATTAATGACGGGAGTGCCGGGCGCGGCGGATCAGAATCATGCAAAAAATCAGAAGGGCAGTAAATGTGAACCACGTACCGGCGGCAGGAAACAGCATGTCGCTCTGAAACAGCGGGTTTCCGGCCATGGCGGGTTGTGCTGATGACTGATCTGTATAGCGAAACAGATGATAAAGGATCCAGGCAGCAATCCCTGAGAAAATGCTGTGCAGCATTCTGCCGAGCATAAAAGGCCGGGCGCTGAGTCCTGCCTGCGAGAGAATACTGATTGCCTGCGCCTGTATTGAGAAACCGCAGAATCCGAGCAGAGCGGCCGCAGTGATGACCCGCTCCTCAAGGGGTGCCATCGCGCTGCCGACGCCATGAGTCCCAATGGTCAGTTCGAAGATGCCGGGCATCGCAGCCGGTCCGATCGAAGGCGCAATCCCCAGAATATGGAACAGGGAAATCAGGACATCAACAAAGATATTGATGATCCCGGCTTGTACCAGAAGCCGGTACGTCATCGAGAACAAGGCGATGAAACCGCCGATGGCGAGCAGTGTCTGAACGGAAGCGATCACGGCGTCGCCGAGCATTTTTCCCAATGGCTGATATCTGTTTACCCGGTCCTGATGCATGCGATCGAGTGCATTGGTAAAAACTGAATGCGTTCGGGCAGGATCAGTCCGGCCGTCCGATTTTTTTTTATAGGCCCGCATGGCGATGCCGACACCGATATTTCCAATATAATGGGAGAGCGCGAACAGGATACCCAGCGTTGCTTGATGAAAGAACTGAACGGCCATGACGCTGAACAGAAACAGCGGATTGCTGAAGTTAGTAAAACTTGAGAGCCGTTCCGCTTCATTTTTCGTCAGTTTCTGCTCTTTATAAAGCTTGGCCGTCATTCGTGCTCCGGCCGGAAATCCTGAAAAAAGTCCCATCATAAAAACGAAACCGCCGATTCCGGGGACGCGAAAAACAGGCCGCATCAACGGTTCCATTAGGACCCCTGTAAAGGTGACCACACCGAAACCGATCATCAGTTCCGAAAGGACAAAAAAGGGGAACAAGGCAGGGAAGACTTTATCCCACCAGATTTGCAGCCCTTCAGCGGAAGCACGGACCGCAGTGGTCGGATACCGAATCATCAGAAAAACAAGGCCTGCGGAAACCATGGCAAGCAGATATGTTGCGGTTCGTGAATATCTCATGGCAGTCTTCCTCTCACGTCCCTTGGAAACTTCTTGTCCTTATCACTTTATGCGGCGGGGTGGAAGAATTGCCGGATTCATCTGAAATTATTCTGTCCGGGACCGGCGGGAAAACAGGACCGTTAGTGTATCAGATCGGAATGTCGGATCCGTTCATCAGGAGGGAAAGCTATTGAACCGAAGAAAACGTTCTTATTTTAAGTGGATCTCACCGATCGTCATTGTCCTTCTTCTCCTTCTCGTATTCATCCGGCTGCCCTATTTTGTCCAGAGCCCCGGAAAGGCACAGACCATGAACGGCCTGGTCAGTGTCAGCAGTGCTCATCCGGTTCACGGCGATTATCGGCTTGTCTACATCTATCTCGGACAAGCCAATGTCTATCAGTACCTGTGGGCCAGTCTTGACGGGAATCCGTATACGACGCTCGTACCGGAGAGCGAGGTGAAGATTCCTGATGAAAGCGATGCGGCGTACAACCTGCGCCAGAAAAATTATATGACGCAGGCACAGCAGGCTGCATCCTATGTGGCCTACAAAGCAGCAGGAAAGAAACCGGAGCTGATTCAGGACGGAGCACTGGTGCTTGATGTGATGTCCGGCATGCCTGCTGCAAAGGTGCTGAAGACCGGAGATCTGATCATCGGTGCAGAGCAGCATAAAGTGTCGTCGACGGCACAATTAAACACTTTGATCAAGAACAAAAAACCGGGCGATCGGGTGAACCTGACTGTGAGACGGGGAAATAAGACGGAGAATCTGACCGTAACGATTGCCAGATTTCCGAAAAGTCTTGCCGGAAATGGAAAAAAGCAGGGGATTGGTATCTATCAGAGTGATCAAATGAAAGTGAACGTCCATCCTCCGGTCCGTTTTAAGATCACCAATATCGGTGGTCCGTCAGCCGGTCTGATGATGACTTTGGACATCTACGATCAGCTGACCCGGCAGGATCTGGCGAAGGGAAGGAATATCGCCGGTACAGGGACGATTGAAATGGACGGCTCGGTCGGCCCAATTGGGGGTATTGCTGAGAAGATTGTCGGCGCCGATCAGTCAGGTGTTTCGATATTCTTTGCGCCTGTTGCAGACAATGAATATAAGACAGCCGTCCGGACAGCGAAACGGATCGGTTCGAAAATGAAAATTGTTCCGGTCCGTACTTTTCAGGATGCAGTCGGTTATCTGTCACGATGAATGTACAGTGATTTGCTAATCCGTTTGTTGATTTGCATGCATCGGGTGAACAAACTGCCCCTTGTGCTCATCATAGCGAACCGGTGCCTGTCCTGTTTCACCAGGAGAAAAGGAAGATCTTCCGGAAAGATAGTCGTAGACGGCCGCCGCTTTCAGATCGAGATCAAGAATCGGCGTACGGTGCTGGCGGATCTTTGAGACGACCGGGATCGCGAAATCTTTGCGCATGGCTGCGAGATATTTTTGGCCTCTAAGGCGCATGCCCAGCAGCCTCAGATAGTCTGCGTCTTTTGCTGCTGCCGGCTTTCTGGCCTCGCTCTTTTCGGTATCCGTCAGAATGTGCACGCAGAGCCGTTGCAGCCGCGACCAGGTATATCGCTTTGTTTTTACTTGAGACAGAAATTCATGGAAGGTCGCAGAGCGTTGAATACAGGCCAGCAGACGGTGCTCGATCCCTTCTTCGGCCTCATAGATTTTTTCCAGTTTCCCTGCACGGGAAGAAAGAAGTTTGTATTTGAGAAAAGGGAAGAACGCCTCCCAGTCGGCCAGTTCATTTTTTTTAATGGACTTCTCAAGCAGAGTCGCTGTAAAACCGGGCACTTTGTCACGAACAGATGCCACCGAATAACTTTGCCGGAGTGCATCACGAATGCTGGTGGCGCTGGCGATCCGTCCCGTTTTACACAGTTCGGGATCATTGTGTCCCGCATCTTTTCTGCCGATCGTCACAGGAATGATCCGACCGCCGCGCTGCTCAATCGCTCGCAGATAGTGATAGCCGAGGCTGTTGTTCGGCTGCGTCAGATCCAGCAGATCCTTGTTTGCTGACTGTGCTGCCAGACTCCGGTAGGCAGCTGCATGCGCATTCGGGTAGCTGATGCCGTTTTTCAGCGCATCCATCAAGTGGGCCCGATAGTCCTCGCGATGCTGTCTGATCAGGCGGAACGTATTCTGAAAAGGTTCAATCCGCCCGGCTTCACTGCCGAAAACGAGATGGGTCACGCCAAGATGATCCAGCACCGAAACAGCGCCGCCGGCAAAAATATCTGCCTTTCCGACAGCATAAATATAAGGAAGTTCAAAGATGAGGTCAGCGCCTTCATGCAGGGCCATGGCCGTCCGTGTCCATTTTGAAACAACGGCCGGTTCGCCGCGCTGGACAAAGTCGCCGCTCATCACGACGACAATCAGATCAGGGTTCAGCTGTTCCTGCACTTTTTTTAACTGAAAAAGGTGTCCGTTATGAAACGGGTTATATTCAGCAACAATTCCGGCAATAATCAAATTACATCGTCCTAATCAATCAGAATTAACTCATTTTAACATATATTATTGGAAACGAAAAATTGCCAAATCTTATTTTCCTGTGTTAACCTGAAAGTACGGTGCAAAGGCAATTGACTTTGCACAGGGCAGAGATTATAATAACTCTTGTTGTCTAGAGGTGGTTCTATGTCTTTATCCTGGTCAGTTCCTGAACTGCTGAAACATAAGCATGAAGGATTTGGTTTTCACGAAGAAATTGTATTGCCTCTGGAATTGTTTCGAGCGGATCCTGAAATCAGAAGTTTGTCACCTGTTGATGTCAAAGGTGTTGTTGAGTTTTCAGCACGTGCACTGACGTTTCATTTGCAACTAACCGGAACGATGGTGCTGCCGTGCGCGATAACCCTGGAGGATGTCGACTATCCCTTTGAGATTAATACTTCAGAGACTTTTTTGCTTGCCGGCGCAGAACTTGAGGCGTCCGGTCAGGAGGATGAAGGTTTTCTCCATTATCCGGAAGATGACCGGATTGACCTGGTGCCTTCTCTTGTCGAGGCGATTCTTGTTGAGAAGCCGATGCGCGTGGTCAGCGCGAAAGCCGGGGCGGCTGAGTTATCTGGAAATGGCTGGGAGCTTGTGACAGATGAAACTGCAAAGCAGCGTATTGATCCGAGACTTGAGAAACTAAAGAAGTTTTTTGACAATTAATAGAGTTTGTTCGGGCAGGAAAAGATCCGGATATCTCTAAATAGATTGAGGAGGTGCGAACCGTGGCAGTACCTAAGAGAAGAACGTCGACGACACGTAAGAACAAACGCCGGACACATTTTAAACTGGCTGTTCCGGGCATGGTTAAATGCGATAACTGCGGTGAATACAAACTGGCTCATCGTGTATGCCCGAATTGCGGCTCATATAAAGGTGAAACCGTCGTAGAAAAATAATGATCGAGGATATGATCCGGGAGAAGCAGAAGCTTCTTCTTTTTTTTATACCCTTTTTTTCTGTGATTCTACTCCTTCTATTAATTGCATAGGGATGAGTAAAAGCTTTTAAAATAAATCAAAAAGAAAAGAGGGAAGCAACATGGCCTTTATTCGTCAGGATGCCTGGTCGCCGGAAGAAGACAAAAAGCTGGCGGAGCTGATTCTGAAACACATTGAATCGGGAAGCACTCAGCTTGCAGGTTTTGCAGAAGCAGCGCCCATTCTCTCACGTACACCTGCTGCCTGCGGATTTCGCTGGAATTCGTCAGTTCGCCGTCAATATGACCAGGAGTTGGCTGAAGCCAAGAAAAAACGGAAAACGTTGAAACTGCGAAAAGGGCATAAGCTTTTACCGGATGCCGGAGCGGTGGCTGCTAAGGAAGCTGTTCCCGACAGGGATCCATTCTCCGCGGAGACGCTGGATACGCTGATTCAATTTCTGCTTGATTTGAAACGAGGCAGAACTGGAAGCGACGAGGTGAACCGGGAGCGCCTGGACGCTTTGGAACAGGAGATTGGCAAACTTAAAGAAGAAAATCAGCAGCTCCGTAAAAATTCCGAGGCATTTATCGGCGTTATGAATCTGCTGGACCGGGCCAGGAAACAAGGGCTGAAAGTACCAGAACAAAAATAGTCATTCCAAGGTAAAACGTGAAAAATCATGTACCGGAAGATTCGTCGGGATCCAATCGATTCCGGCATTTTTTACGCCTCCAGACCATGGAGCAGCGACAGTATTTTTAAATGAAAATTTTGTAGTGATCATTTTCCTTCGGTTCAAAAAACGAGTGTATTGCCCGTGAAGGACCAGATAAGAATAACTAAGCCTTAAGATTTAAAAATTAAGTGGTGAAAAGTGGTGGGTTGTGGTAAAGTAGGACCAAGAGGAGGCGTCCTGCGATGTTTATGGGTGAATTCAATCATAGCATTGACACCAAAGGACGTCTCATTATACCGGCGAAATTCCGTGAAGAGCTGGGCAGTTCATTCGTTATCACGAGGGGTCTGGAGAAATGTCTCTTCGTCTACCCGATGACCGAATGGCATCAGATCGAGGAGAAGCTGAAAGCACTCCCATTCACCAAGAAAGATGCAAGGGCGTTTACGCGTCTGTTCTTTTCGGGGGCCAGTGTCAGTGAACTGGACAAGCAGGGCAGAGTCACCATAGGAAATGGACTGAGAGAGTACGCATCGCTTCAGAAAGATTGTGTTGTGCTCGGTGTTTCGACCAGACTGGAAATATGGGACAGCAAATCATGGCATGACTATTTTGAAGCGTCTGAGGCATCCTTCAGTGATATTTCCGAAACTTTGCTCGATGCCGGCCCGTTATCCGGGATGTGACACGAAACCTTTCTGATCCTGAGTTAACGCAAGGAGTATGGATGCGTATGTTTGAACACACGACGGTACTGAAGAAAGAAGCGGTGGAGGGTCTGAATATCCGGCCGGACGGAATCTACGTCGACTGTACGTTAGGCGGTGGCGGTCACAGTGAAGCAATCGTCACCAGACTGACCTCAGGCCGGCTTTATGCGTTCGACCAGGATCAGGAGGCTCTCCATGCTGCTGAAAAAAGACTTGAGCTGTATGTCGGGAAAATCACTTTTATTAAATCCAATTTTCGTTACATGAGACAGATACTGGAAAATGAAAACGTTACAGGTATCGACGGAGTCTTGTTCGACCTGGGCGTTTCTTCACCGCAGTTCGACCATGCGGAAAGAGGATTCAGTTATCAGCAGGACGGACCACTGGATATGCGTATGGACCGAGATCAGGCACTGACGGCGGAGAAAATTGTCAACGAATGGCCGTATGACAAACTTGTCCATATATTTTTTATGTATGGTGAGGAACACTTTTCTAAGCCCATTGCCCGTCTGATCGAGGACCGCCGCAAGCGGCAGCCGATTCAATCCACAGGGGAACTGTCGGACCTGATTAAGGAAGCCATTCCGGCTCCTGCGCGACGAACAGGCGGCCATCCGGCAAAGCGTGTCTTTCAGGCATTGCGGATCGCCGTGAATGATGAACTGGGCAGTCTGGACGAAGCCCTTCATCAGTCACTGGAGCTGTTGAATGTTGGGGGACGGCTCTCGGTCATCACCTTCCAGTCTCTGGAAGACAGACTGTGCAAGCAATTTATAAAAAAATACAGCGAATGGCCCGAGCTGCCCTTAGGTATTCCGCAACTGCCGGATCACGATCAGCCGGTTTTGAAGAAAGTAACCCGGAAGCCCATCGTTCCGTCAAAATCGGAAGTTGACAACAACCGCCGCGCCAGGTCGGCAAAATTAAGAGTCGCTGAAAAAATAAGATCAGTTGAGGGGGAAAACCAATGAGTCAGTCGCAGCATGCATTTCGTTCACAAGAATCAGAATACACAGCGCCGGAACGCCGTTATATCGAAGAACCTCTGGTCCGTACACGTCATATTACCAAGGGCGAGCGACTGCTCTGGATTGCAGCGGGTTTTCTGTTTTTTTTCCTCGCGGCACTGATCATTACGAACCAGGCAAGATTGTACCATACGTCCAGCCAGATCCAGAATCTGCAGAATTCGCTGGGCAATCACGAGAAAACTGTACAGCAGTTAGAATCACAGGCAGACAGCCTGAGTTCCCCGGACCGGATTGTCCGGTTCGCCGAAAAGAATCTTGGCTTGAAACTCAATATTAATAATATCAAGGTTCTCCCATAAGGAGGTCTGACCGGTGTTTCAACAGAAAAGAAGAGCATTAACGTATTGGACGGTATTGGTCGGCAGTGTTTTCATGCTGACTTTTTTTATTATTATCGGCAGGTTTGTATTTATTGCCCAGGGCAAGGAAATTGACGGACACCGACTCATTCAGCTGGGCCATCAGCAGTGGACGCAATATAAACTGGTTGACGAAAAACGGGGAACAATTTTTTCAAGCGACGGGCAGATTCTGGCTGAGGATGTGCCTTCGTACACACTCTATGCCGTGCTCAGCCCGACTGCCGGCAAGGATTTTAACGGGCACTACAGATATGTCCGGGATAAGCGGAAAACGGCGCAGGAACTGGCACCCATTCTGAAAATGCCGGAGCAGACCATTCTCACTAAACTCAGCCTGTCCCGCTATCAGGTGGAATTCGGTTCCAGGGGACACATGCTCAGTGTGGCGACCAAGGAAAAAATCGACCGGCTCCATCTTCCCGGCATCAACTATTATACTGAATCGAAGCGCTATTATCCGTCTCAATCCAGTGCTGCCTACACCATCGGGTTCACCCAGAAAAATCCTGAGACAAACAGTCAGACGGGGGTTTTCGGCATCGAGAAGGCGCTTAACCGATACCTGACGGAAAAGGACGGCTCAGTGCGCTATTACCGAAGTACCGGGGGCGTACCGATACCTGATGAGGCGCAGAAGATGACGAAAGCCGTTCCCGGTAAAAATGTGACGCTGACACTGAATTCCCGGGTTCAGACGGTGCTGGATCAGGCGATGGCCAATGTCAACCATACGTATCGGCCCAGTGGGATGATCGGTATTGTCGCGGATCCGAAAACGGGCAAAATTCTTGCGATGTCGACTTATCCTGATTTCAATTTGAACAAACGGGATATTAAGCAGTATACGAATAGTGCGATTGCTTCGCCTTTTGAACCCGGATCGGTGATGAAAACCTTTACCATAGCTTCTGCCATTGATGCCGGTGTCTATAAAGGCAATGCCACCTACAAATCCGGCAGCTACCGGACAAAGGGCGGCGTCATCCATGACTGGGACCTTTCCGGATGGGGCAATATTAATTTTGATCAGGCGTTTGAACTGTCCTCAAATGTCGGTATGTCGGTTCTGACAGATAAGTATATTGGAACAGGCCGGTTTCAAAGCTATCTGAAAAAATTCGGTTTCATGAAGCCGACCGGAATCGATCTGCCGGGTGAACAGCCGGGGATTGTGAACTGGAACTGGCCGATTGACAAACTGGAAGCTTCCTTTGGACAGGCTTCATCATTTACCGCGATGCAGATTGTCCAGGCTTCGACCGCCATTGCAAACAACGGGACGATGATGCGGCCTTATGTTGTGGACAAAGTGGTTAATCCGCAAACGGGAAAGACAGTCATGCAAAACCGTCCCCATGTTTCCGGCCATCCGATTTCCGCAGCGGCAGCTGCTCAAACCCGAGCACTGATGCGCCAGGTCGTCAGTAATAAAAATGTCGTCAAGGGATACAGCGCAACCGGTGTGGCCTATGATTTACCCGGTTACGATGTCATCGGCAAGACGGGCACAGCCCAGATTGCGAGCAAGGGGCAATATCTTGTCGGAAAAAATAATTACATTTTCTCATTCCTTGGGATGGCTCCGGAGAAGAATCCGAAAATGATTGTCTATGTGGCTGTGAAACAGCCTCATCTGAAACCTACGGATCTGGGGTCGGAACCTGTAGTATCAATTGTGCGTCCGGTGATGACCAGCACGCTTCAGTATTTTCAGGTGGATAAAAAGCTGACGAGCAGCGGCGGCCAGCTGGCACAGCAGGCAGCCCGTATTCCGGATTTTACCGGAAAACCGATCAGCGATGCAGCCCTTACAGTACAAGGACTGGGTCTGAATCCTGTTCAGCTTGGCACAGGAACGGTGACGGCACAGCTGCCTGCATCGGGCGAAAAGCTGATGCAGGGGAATCGGGTCCTTCTCCGCGGCGAAGGACAGACAGTGATGCCCGATCTTAGCGGCTGGACGCTGGCAGATGCCATGAAGCTGTCGCATTTCCTTGGCCTGCGTCTGGAGACTGGGGGAAGCGGCTATGTATCGACGCAGAGTCCGTCGGCCGGTACGCCGGTCGCAAAGGGCACCGTCATTCGCGTCACCCTGAATCCGCCGGGAACGAAAACGGTTCAGGGCACAGCAGCAAATACCGGAAAACAATAATTTTAAGATTTGCGCGGCCATGATCACAAACCAGTCCTTTTCGGAAAGGCCCGTTCTATTTTTCACGTTCTGTCCATATGAGTAGGACAAGGACGACAGGGGGGCTACTGGTGCGTATCTCTAAAGTAAGCGTAAAGAAAAGGCTGCTTTTTACGTTGCTGATCAGTCTGGCCGTGTTTACTATTTTCTTTAGCCGACTTATCTATATTCAACTTTATAAGAATCACTGGCTGACACAGAAAGCCCTTGATGAATGGGGTAAGAATGTTCCGTATGAAGCCCAGCGCGGTAATATTGTCGATCGGAACGGCGTTGTGCTTGCGACAAACAGCAGCAGTCCGTCTGTACTCGTGGTACCGATTCAGATACCTGCGGAAGAACGCCGTTCAACCGCTCAGGAACTGGCCCGTATCCTTGGCATGAACGAACAGAAAGCATACGGGATGATCACAAAACATCAGTCGATTGTCCGGATCACCCCGGAAGGCAGGAAGATTTCCAATGAAAAGGCTTTTGCCATCCGCACACTTGCTCTGCCCGGAGTCTTTATTGCAGAAGACTTCAAACGGGATTATCCAAGGGGCAACTATCTGGCTCATGTGCTTGGCTTCGCGGGCATCGACAACCAGGGACTGACCGGACTGGAAGCTTATTACAACAATGGACTGAAAGGGGAAAAAGGCCATGTCTCCTTTTTCTCTGATGTCCGCGGCAACCGGATGTCCAGTCTCAGAGATCAGTATACGCCGCCGACAAGCGGGTCAACACTGAAGCTGACGATTGACGCCCGCGTTCAATCGATCATGGAACGTGAGCTGAATCATGCCGTGGCCTTCTACCATCCGGACAATGCACTGGCGATTGCGATGGACCCGAACACCGGTGAAATTCTCGGGATGTCTTCGAAACCGGATTTCAACCCGGAAAACTATCAGAAAGCTTCACCGACCGTCTATGATCGTAATCTCCCGATCTGGAAAACCTACGAACCCGGTTCGACGTTCAAAGTCATCACTCTGGCTGCCGCTCTGCAGGAAAAGGTGGTCAATCTGGAAAAAGATCATTTCTATGATTCGGGCTCCATCGATGTTGCCGGAACGAAGCTGCACTGCTGGAAAAGGGGCGGACATGGTTCGGAAACCTTTCTGCAGGTCGTTCAGAACTCCTGCAATCCGGGGTTTGTCGCCCTTGGTGAACGGCTGGGTAAGAATAAGCTGTTTTCTTACATCAATAAATTCGGATTCGGTACGAAAACGGGTATCGATCTGCAGGGTGAAGCCAAAGGTATCCTTTTCAATAAAAATCAGATCGGCCCGCTGGAAACAGCAACCACGGCATTCGGACAAGGCGTCGCCGTGACACCGATTCAGCAGGTAGCCGCCGTTTCAGCCGCAGTCAATGGCGGGTATTTGTATGAGCCGCATCTGGCTAAAGCATGGATCGACACGGATACCGGCAAGACGATTAACCAGATCGAACCTGTTTTGAAAGGTCAGGTCATCAGCAACCGGGTGTCGGGTGAAGTCAGAAGTGCTCTGGAAAGTGTCGTTGCGGACGGCACCGGAAGAAACGCCTATGTGGACGGATACCGGATTGGCGGCAAAACAGGTACCGCGCAGAAAGTCGATTCGAAAACCGGTCACTATATGCAGGGAAACTATATTGTGTCCTTCATGGGTTTCGCACCGGCCAACAATCCGAAAATCGTCGTCTATGTAGCGATCGATCATCCGAAGGGAACCGTACAGTTCGGCGGCACTGTGGCGGCACCGATTGCCGGACGGATCATCGGAGACAGTCTGAGTGCGATGGGCGTGAAAAAGCAGACAGGCGGTCTCGAGAAGACGCCTAAATGGCCGGATCAGCCCCTGATCGAGATTCCCGACTTGTCCGGAGTCAAGAAAAGTGAACTGACGAGCTATCTGGAGGATTTGAAACTGAAAACCACCGGAAAAGGCAATACTGTGGTTATGCAGTCGCCAAAAGCCGGCGTCAAGGTCAGACAAGGTTCAACAATAATGATTTACTTAGGTGACAAAAAGTAAACCGACGATTAAAATAGTCAGGGGTATGGGGTCGATGCTCTTAAAGATCGGCCTTTCGTTTACATAACCGATAAGTGATCTGCGGAACGCGGCCGGATCGTTTGAATCCATTGCGTTTCCGCTTAATTTTCAAGAAATAAGGACGTGTCATTCATGGATTTAGCCAATTGTCTCGAGGCGCTTACAGATTTCCGGCAGGATCGCAGGGGTGATCCTGAAATCAGCAATCTTGTCATTGATTCACGGCTGGCCGGACCGGGATCGCTGTTCTTCTGTATCAAAGGGCATGCACTTGACGGTCACCGTTTTGCCTCCATGGCAGAAAAAAACGGGGCGGCGGCCATTGTCGCCCAGGAACCGGTCGAAGCAAATGTTCCGGTGATTTACGTCAATGACACACACCGGGCACTGGCGATGGTTGCCGATCACTTTTACGGCCACCCGAGCCATCATCTGCATCTGATCGGCGTCACCGGAACAAATGGAAAGACAACGATTACTTACCTCGTCCAGGCGATTCAGGAATCATGCGGCCTGGCAACCGGACTGATTGGAACGATGGGCATGCATTTTAAAAACCATCAGGCAGCCGTTGTCAATACGACCCCAGAAGTTCATCTGATCCACGAGAATCTGGCAAAAATGAAAGAGCAAGGTGCCGAATCAGTCGTCATGGAGACGTCGTCAAATGCGCTTTATGACGGCCGGGTCCGCGGCTGCGATTTTAATGTCGGCATCTTCACCAACCTGACGGAGGATCATCTGGATCTTCACGGGACAATGAAAGATTACATGTATGCGAAAAGCATACTTTTCACTCAATTAGGAAACCGGTATGGGGAACATGGGGAAAGCAAGGTGGCGGTACTGAATCAGGACGATCCGGTGTCAGACGTTTATCGCCATATGACGGCAGCACATGTGATCACCTACGGCATCGACCATCCCGCCGATTTCCGCGCCGAATCGATACAGATCACGCCGCAAGGTACTGCGTTTACCCTGAATATCAGAGGAACGGCATATCCGGTAGCGATGAAACTGATCGGCAAATTCAGCGTGTATAACGCTCTCGCCGCGCTCGCTGCATGCTCCGTCAGGGGATTCGATACGTACCGGATGATTCATGCACTGGAGCAGGTTCCGGGTGTCTCGGGCCGCTTTGAATCCGTGCGCGCGGGCCAGGATTTTTCAGTGATTGTGGATTATTCGCATACTCCGGACAGTCTCGAAAACGCATTGGCGACGATCAAAGAATTTGCCAGGGGCAGAATCCTGACTGTTGTCGGCTGCGGGGGAGACCGAGAACATGGAAAACGTCCGATCATGGCGAAAATTGCTGTCGATAACAGCGATCTGGCGATACTGACTTCAGATAACCCGCGGACAGAGGATCCGGAAGCAATTCTTGCGGAGATGGAGACCGGTGTGAAAGGACGTTCCTATAAAAAAATCACGGATCGCCGGGAAGCGATCAGGTACGCTGTAAGGGCGGCACAGCCGGACGATATCATCCTGATTGCCGGGAAGGGTCATGAGACCTATCAGATCATTGGAAAAGTCAAGCATCATTTTGATGACCGTGAGATTGCAAAAAATGCGATTGCTGAGATAATAAATAAGTAAGCGGCTGCCGGCGCAGGTTCTGTGATCAGCTTTCCGATGCCGGCGTGAACTTGATTGATAAGCTTTCAACAAGGGGAGTTATTGATGAGTATTGGTATTGATATCGTTCGCGGTCAGGCAATCCAGACCATTGGCAATCCGGCCGGACTGACCCGGTTTAACATTATGACGGACAGTCGTAAGAGGGTGATTAACGGCCTTTTTATACCACTGGTCGGAGATCATTTTGACGGACACCGGTTTCTGGCCGATGCGATCCGCAATGGTGCCCAGGCTGCCCTGTGGATGGAACGGAAACCGCTCCCGGAGAATCTTCCGGAAGCGTTTCCGCTTTTTCTGGTGAAAGACACACTGATCGCCCTCCAGAGCATGGCCAAGGCATTTCTCACGCAGTGCCGTCCCAAAGTCATTGCCATCACCGGATCAAATGGTAAGACAACAACAAAAGATATGGTTTACAGTATTGTTTCCGAAACTTTTAAGGCCTTTAAAACAGAAGGCAATCATAATAATCATATTGGTGTTCCGCTGACAATCCTGTCCATGCCTGAAGATACCGAGGTTCTCGTTCTTGAAATGGGCATGAATCATTTTGGTGAAATGACGTTCCTCAGTCAACTGGCAAAACCGGATATTGCCGTGATCACGAATATCGGTGAATCTCATATTGAATATCTGGGCAACCGCGCGGGCATAGCCAAAGCCAAACTGGAAATGATCAATGGCCTGAAAAAGAACGGCAGTCTGATCATCGACGGAGACGAACCGCTGCTGACCAATATTCATACCAATGCTTTTAAGATTATCCGCTGCGGGTATCAGGATGAAAATGAGTGGAAGATCACCGATGTGAAAGAGGGGACAGACGGGTACCGCTTTTCCCTGAACCACGGATTAAGCGAGTATAAAGTGCCCGTGCTCGGCCGGCATAATGTGAAAAATGCCGTATTCAGTCTGACCGTTGCCAAACTGCTGGGCATCAATGCACAGTCGGTGATCGAAGGGCTGAACCATCTGTCGCTGACGAAAATGCGTTTTGAGAAAATAGCCGGACGAAACGGCTCTCTGCTGATTCGTGACTGCTATAATGCCAGCCCGACATCGATGAAAGCGTCGCTGGAGACCCTTAAGGATCTTCCCGGATTCACCCGGCGGGTCGCGGTACTCGGTGACATGTATGAGCTTGGCAAAGACGAAGAAAAGCTGCACCGGAGCGTTGCCGATGTGCTGACGCCGCCGCTGACGCATGTCGTGACCATCGGCGAGAAAGGGGCCTGGATTGCCGGAGCGCTGCTGGAAAGCGGGAATAAAAATCATCTGGTAATCCGCTCATTTCATGACAAGATGGATGCCTGTGCTTTTCTCCTGTCGCTGCTTGATGAGCATACGGTCATGCTTTTTAAGGCCTCGCGGCTGCTGGCACTTGAGCAGCTGGTGGATGAACTCACCGATCAGCCCTGACAGACGGGCGGCGGGCAGAGAGAAAATGAGGAAAAGAACCGGTGTGCATACCCCGGGTTTCCGGCAGAATGCACCCGGTCTGCAGCTAAAGGAGAGAACAGATTCATGTATTGGGTTTTAATAAGCGGCTTGGGGATTTCATTTTTAATTACACTGCTTTTTGCACCACTGTTTATTCCTGTATTGCACCGTCTGCATTTTGGACAGTATATCCGAAAAGAGGGACCGAAAAGCCACCGGAAAAAGGCAGGTACGCCGACAATGGGCGGAGTTATTTTTCTGGTCAGTGTGCTGATTACACTGCTGATTATCGGGTTTAACTTCCACGCTGCGACTCAGGAAACATATATGCTTCTGTTTGTCTCCCTCGGTTTCGGTCTGGTCGGCTTTGTGGATGACTTCATCAAGATTGTCATGAAACGGAATATGGGGCTGACATCGAAACAGAAGATGTTCGGACAATTGATCGTCGCGCTTGTCTTCTGGTATATTGTAACGCGGTTCCATTACTCCGCCGAGCTGTTCGTCCCGGGAACGGACTGGTCGGTCAACCTGCACTGGTTCTACCCTGTTCTGGCTATTTTTCTGCTGATCGGCGTCCCGAATGCAACGAACCTGACCGACGGTATGGATGGATTACTGTCCGGCCTTGCGGCAATTTCCTTCGCTGCATATGCTGTGATCGCCTATGCAACAATGAATCTGGGTGTCGCCGTATTCTCAGTGGCCATGCTGGGCGCTGTTCTCGGCTTCCTGATCTTCAATGCGCATCCTGCCCGGGTTTTTATGGGTGATACGGGATCTCTGGCGATTGGCGGAGCGCTTGCCGGAATAGCCATATTGACAAAAACGGAAATATTACTGGCAATCATCGGCGGCGTCTATGTCATCGAAACGCTGTCGGTCATCATACAGGTGGTTTCTTTTAAGACAACCGGGAAAAGGGTGTTCCGGATGAGTCCGATTCATCACCACTTCGAACTTGGAGGCTGGTCGGAATGGAAAGTCGTCACCGTTTTCTGGATTGTCGGGTTGATACTTGCTGCCATCGGCGTCTATCTTAGAGTGGGGATGATGAATTGAAAACACTGAAAAAGTATGAAAACAAGAAAGTTCTGGTTCTGGGACTGGGGAAGAGCGGTTACGCTGTTGCAAAACTCATGCAGAAGCTGGGCGCGGATGTCACCGTGAACGACCGCAGCGATCTGGAAGGCAACGCCCATGCTGAAGAACTCAGAAAATCGGGCATTCGCGTCATTGGCGGCGGGCACCCGCTGACGCTGATCAATCAGGATGTGGCCGTTCTGATTAAGAATCCGGGTATTCCCTATTCCAATCCGCTTGTGAGAAAAGCCATTGAAAATCAGATTCCGGTCATTACGGAAGTTGAGATTGCCTATGAATTATCGGAAGCGCCGTTTATCGGGATTACCGGATCAAATGGAAAAACGACAACAACGATGCTGATCGGGGAGATGATGAAGGGATCGCCGCAGACGCCTATTGTTGCCGGGAACATCGGCACCGCGCTCACGTCGGTCGTCAGCAAGGCGACAGATAAAAATGTGATTGTGGCCGAACTCTCCAGTTTTCAGCTGCTTGGCACCGTGACCTTCCATCCGCATGTGGCGGTTGCTCTGAATATCTTCGATCATCATCTCGATTATCACAAAACGGTGGAAAATTACGCACGGGCTAAAGCCCGGATGACAATGAACCAGACGGCCGGCGACTTTCTGGTATACAACGCGGACAGCGAGCGGGTAACCCATTATCTGGCTGAAAATACGAAAGCCGAGACGATCCCGTTTTCGACAACCCGCAAAATGGCAAACGGCGCTTATCTCGCTGAAGGTGCCATCTGGTTCAGAGATACCCGGATCATGCCGATTACAGAGATGGGACTTCCAGGTGAACATAATTTGCAGAATGCACTGGCGGCAGTTGCTGCAGCCCGTGTATCCGGTGCATCGGTTGCAGCAATTGTTCACGTTCTGAAGACGTTCACGGGTGTCCGCCACCGCCTCCAGAATGTAGGTGTGGTTCAGGGACGGACGATCTACAACGATTCGAAAGCAACGAATATTCTGGCGACCTCCAAAGCGCTTGCTTCATTTCCGAATAAACAGATTGTACTGCTGGCAGGCGGACTGGATCGCGGGAATACCTTTGATGCACTCGTTCCGGATTTGAAAAAAGCGGCTGTCAGGGCAGTTCTGCTTTTTGGTGAAACTACAGAAAAATTGAAAGATGCCTGTGAAAAAGCGGGAATTCCGGTCATCAAACCAATGAAAAATGTCGAGGCTGCTGTTCCGGAAGCTTTCGCTTTGTCGAAACCGGGGGATGTTATCCTGCTGTCTCCTGCCTGCGCCAGCTGGGATCAGTATAAATCCTTTGAACAGCGCGGTGACATCTTTATCGACGAAGTGAATAAGTTTAGATAAGGACAGGCCCGACCGGTCAGGCGGATTCCGGTTAATCTGAGCCTTGTCTGAACGGAGTGCCTCAGATGCCGGAACACCGGAGAAAACCGGATCTGTTGATCCTTTTTTCTGTTTTATCACTGCTGGTCACCGGTCTGGTGATGGTTTACAGTGCCAGTGCCATATCGGCGGCTCACAAATTTAATGGCGACGCTTTTTATTTTCTGAAACGGCAGTTGATTTTTTCAGGGGCCGGCCTGGCCATGATGTGGGTGACGATGCGGACGGATTACAGAGTCTGGAAATCCTGGACAAAAGCAGCGCTCCTGATCTGCTTCAGCCTTCTGATTCTTGTCCTGATCCCTGGAGTCGGACTGGCACGGGGCGGTGCAAGAAGCTGGCTCGGAATCGGTGCTTTTTCCATTCAGCCTTCCGAGTTTATGAAGGTGGCCATGATCCTTTTTCTGGCGAAGTTTCTGTCGGAAAATCAGCAAAAACTGCCTTCATTTACAAGGGGCCTGATCCCTGCACTGGCGCCGTTTCTGATCGCTTTCGGCATGATCATGCTCCAGCCGGATTTCGGAACAGGCGTCGTGCTCGTTCTGACGTGCCTCGTGATGATTTTTGCCGCCGGTGCGAGAATCAGGCATTTTGTGATTATGGGTGTTTTCGGGCTGGCGGGTGCGGCTGCGCTCATTCTTTCAGCGTCCTATCGGATCAAACGGCTGGCATCCTTCTTTGATCCGTGGAAGGATCCGAACGGTACCGGATTCCAGATCATTCAGTCCTTGCTGGCAATTGGGCCGGGTGGCTTGCTCGGCTTCGGTTTGTTCCAGAGCCGGCAGAAATATCAGTATCTCCCTGAAGCACAGAACGATTTCATTTTTGCCATTATCTCTGAAGAGCTCGGGCTGATCGGCGCAGCGGCAGTACTGTTTCTGTTCTGCCTGCTTCTGTGGCGCGGGATCATTACCGCCATGCGGGCACCGGATCTTTTCGGTACGCTGCTCGCACTCGGCATTACCGGCATGATTGTCATTCAGGTGATGATTAATATTGCCGTCGTCACCGGTCTGATTCCGGTGACGGGGATTACCCTGCCATTTCTCAGTTATGGGGGATCTTCACTGACACTGATGCTGATCTCGGTGGGCATTTTGCTGAATATCAGCAGTCAGTCGGAAAAATGATCGCTCGCGGAATCAGGCAGTGCGCCCGGTTTTGTTTCTGACACGTCAGTTCCGGCGATGAATCAGGAGGGTCTTAAGATGAGTGATAAAAAAGTCATCCCGCTGGAGGACAGACTTCCACAATTGAAAAAGGAAAGGAAACAGCGCGCGAATCGACGCTTTGTCTTTTACGCTGCCGTTTTCTTTATTCTTATTCTGGGGATTGTTTATTTCCAGTCGCCGCTGAGCCGGGTCAGCCGGATCAGCGTCAAAGGGCCTCAGATTGTCACCCGTCAGGACGTGATTCAGGCAAGCGGGATCACGCGGCAGACGCATATCTGGGATATCCGTTCTGCCCGGGCAGCGGCTCAGATCCGGAAATTACCGACTGTGAAAAGTGCGGCTGTTCATCTCTCTTTTCCCAACACTGTGAGCATCCGTATTCAGGAATATCAGCGAAAGGCGTATCTTCGGAAGGGGGGAAAATATTATCCGATTCTTCAGAATGGCACCCGGCTCACACCGATTTCCGGAACCGCCCAGCCCACAGACGCGCCGATACTGATCGGATTCAACAGCGCAAAGGCGCTGAAAGCAGTCGGCGAAGGGCTGACCGGTCTTTCACCGGATCTGCTTCATAATATTTCAGATATTCATTACATAGCGAACCATGCAGGAAGCGATGATCTGATTCTTTACATGAACGACAACAATCAGGTTGTTGCCAGTACAAAAACTTTTCGGAGAAATATCCGCCTTTATCCGGAAATCGCCGCGAATCTCCCTAAGGGAAAAAAAGGAACGGTGCATCTGAGCGTCGCCAGTTATTTTGTCCCCTATAATAGCGCAAACAGTAACAATCGGTAATCATCCGTTCTACGGATCCTGCGCCCTGCCGAATGCGGTGCTAAGATTTCAAAGAACTCAGTAATTCTATCTTTTCTACTCTGCAAAGATGGTGTAGACTATTAACTAGTTGTAGATTCAATACGACTCGAATTTAGTGAGTGGATATATTTGGATAAAGCAACTTGATTTTTAATCTATTTTTACCGATAGACAGTTTGTAAATGTTTCATTGAACGATGAATGGCAATAAAAGGGGATTAGTTTCTGCCGAAGCCAGCAAGGGGCTTTACAAGGAAACTGAGAGTGCCGGGTTTTATACGCAACGCTTGTCACTGCCGGAATCAGAATAACCCGTATCAGACATCCCTGAGGATCAGTTTGTTAAGTTTATGGGGGTGCGCCGGAGAATGAATGAAGAGAATGTATTTGTCAGCCTGGACATTGGAACGTCCAGTGTAAAAACGCTGATCGGAGAAATGACCGGAGGCGCCCTGAACGTTATTGGCGTCGGTGAAGCAGTTTCATCGGGAATTAAAAAGGGATCAATTGTCGATATTGATGCAACGGTTCAGTCCATTCGTACTGCCGTAGAACAGGCAGAACGGATGGTCGGCCTGACCATCAAAAGTGTGATCGTCGGAATTTCAGGAAATCATATCCAGCTCAGACACTGCCACGGCGTCATTGCCGTGTCCGGTGAATCCCATGAGATCGGCGATGAAGATATAGCCCGGGTCATTGATCAGGCACAAGTCATGTCCATTCCGCCGGAGCGTGAGATCATCGACGTCATTCCGGATCAGTTTATCGTGGACGGGGTGGATGAAATTCGTGATCCGAGAGGCATGATCGGTGTTCGTCTGGAAATGGAAGGGACACTGATCACCGGAATGAAAACGGTGCTTCACAATCTGTATCGGTGTGTTGAAAAAGCGGGGCTTCAGGTGACCGATATTTGTCTGCAGCCGCTTGCACTGGGATCGGTAGCACTGACGGAGGATGAAAAGAATCTCGGTGTTGCGCTTGTCGACATCGGCGGCGGTTCGACAAGTGTTGCCGTTTTTGAGCAAGGATCACTTGTCTCCACCTTTGATCTGCCCATCGGCGGGAATCATGTCACGAAGGATATTTCAATCATCGAGCGGATTCCGATGGATGAAGCAGAGCAGCTGAAGATAAAACATGGTGCGGCGATCGCCAGGGCCGCCTCTCCGGAGGATACATTTACCTGTTCTCAGATCGGAAGCGCCAAGAAACTGACTCTGAGTCAGGAAGATCTTGCGGAAATTATCGAAGCCAGAATCGGTGAAATGTTCGATATCATCCGTGAAGAACTCCTTCGCATTGATATCGACGACCTCCCGGGTGGATTTGTCCTGACCGGCGGCGTCACGTCGATGCCTGGAATTCTGGATCTTGCCGTACAGAAACTCCATGCCAACGTGCGTATTTCAATTCCTGATTATATTGGTGTTCGCGAACCGAAATTCACCGCATGTATCGGTTTAATTCAGTTTGCCTATCACAATGTAAGGATTCAGGGGAAGGAAGTTGCGGCAGCTATTTCACCTGATTCGACAGTGCCGGTACAAAAAACAGCCAAAGTCAAAAGCAAAGATGCCAAAGAGCGTACCGGTATGGTCACAGGTATTAAAAAGTGGTTTAATATGTTCTTTGACTGACAACGGCACACTTTATTTGGTATGTTTAAAGAAAGCCGACTGCAGCAACAGAAAAAAAGACCTCTGGATGGGAGGAATTAAGTGTGAGCGAAAATGACGTGGAGACTGCAAATCTTGCAAAAATTAAAGTAATCGGTGTCGGCGGCGGTGGAAGCAACGCGGTCAACCGAATGATTGAGAGCGGTATTCAAGGTGTCGATTTCGTCTGTGCCAATACTGATGCCCAGGCGTTAAAATTTTCAAAAGCAAACATAAAACTTCAGCTCGGTGCGAAACTGACGCGGGGTCTTGGTGCCGGAGCCAATCCGGATATCGGTAAAAAAGCCGCAGAAGAAAGCCGCGATCAGGTTGAAGAATTGCTTCAGGGTGCCGATATGGTTTTCGTGACTGCCGGCATGGGCGGGGGTACCGGTACCGGCGCCGCGCCGATCATTGCCGAAGTGGCCAAGGATGTCGGTGCACTCACGGTCGGTGTGGTAACACGTCCCTTTACCTTTGAAGGCAGGAAGCGCGCGAAGCAGGCGCAGCTGGGAATTGCCAATCTGAAAGAGAAGGTCGACACGCTGATTGTCATTCCAAATGACCGGCTGCTTGAAATTGTCGATAAGAATACGCCGATGCTTGATGCCTTCCGGGAGGCCGACAACGTCCTCAGGCAAGGTGTTCAGGGCATTTCCGACCTGATTGCCGTTCCCGGTCTGATCAATCTGGATTTCGCCGATGTCAAAACGATCATGACTGAGGGCGGGTCCGCGCTGATGGCGATCGGGATTGCATCGGGAGAAAATCGTGCTGCGGAGGCAGCTAAAAAGGCGATTGCCAGTCCGCTGCTTGAGAAGTCGATCGACGGTGCCAAGGGCGTTTTGATGAACATCACCGGCGGAACCAATCTAAGCCTGTATGAGGTTAATGAGGCGGCAGATATAGTGGCAACGGCGGCCGATGAAGACGTCAATATGATCTTCGGTTCTGTCATTCGCGAGGAAATGGAAGACGAAATCGTTGTGACGGTTATTGCTACCGGATTTCTGGAAGACGAAAGAGAAAATTCCGGCCTGCACCGTCCGGAATCTGTGACTGGCGGCCGGCCTGCAGCTTCCGAGGATGGCGACTCGCTGAAAAAAGCACAGCACGAAATCGGCCAGGAAGAGAAACTGAAACGGAACGAGCATCCGCTGCGCCGTCCTCATGGTCTTGTCGAAGATGAAGAGACGCTGGACGTTCCGACGTTCCTGCGCCATCGTCATCAGAGGAATCAGTAAGCCCCGTTTATTAACCCCTTATGTTGAAACATCCACGTCATAAATTGTCGATCCAGTCGTGGAACAGATGATCACAATCTGTTCCGCGACTTTTACTTTTTTTACGGCGTTTCTGCTGATTGCCGGCAGATCCTGCGATGCGAATCATTCCCTGTTTTCACTTGCTACAGAAGACGTCAAAATAACAGCAAAAATCCTGCCAAAGAGCGACAGACTTTCACACTTCAGGGCCTGTATACTGTTCGTAATCAAAAGGAGAAGAGGGTGAGCGCTTGGTTCTCTATCTCGATGCCGTCTGGATGCTCAATTTGCTTATTGACGCCTGTCTCCTTAAGCTGACGGCCCTGATGCTCAGGCGGAAGGTGAGCCGGCTGCGGCTCTGGTCAGGCGCTGTGCTGGCATCAACGGTCGTATTGATCCTGTTCACACCGCTGTCTTTTCTTGTGGCTCATCCTATGGGAAAGCTCTTGTTCTCTGTGCTGATCATCCTGACCACATTCGGCTTCGGCAGGCTTTCCTGCTTCGTTCAGAATCTCGCGTCCTTTTATTTTGCCGCATTTGCAGTTGGCGGCGGACTTTTCGGTATCCACTATTTCTTCCAGAACAGTTCATTTTATGCGAACGGTGCTTTATTATCCACGATGAATTTTGGTGATCCGGTCAGCTGGATCTTTGTTACTGCCGGCTTCCCGCTGCTCTGGCTTTTCTCAAAGAAACGATTCGACCAGGTCGTTACAAGAAAATGGGAACGTTCAGTGGTCACCGGCATTCAGATCCGGATTTTTGACCGGACAATCCTGACCGATGCGCTGATCGACAGCGGCAATAAGCTCTATGATCCGCTGACAAGGGTTCCGGTCATGTTTCTCAGCCGCTCGGCTTGTCAGGGCATGATCCCTGAACCGTTTTTTCAGCCCTTGCAGCCGGAACGCTTCCAGGAGATTCAGGAGCAGTTGCCGGCAGAATGGCTGGAGAAACTTTCATGGATCCCCTATCGTTCGGTGGACGGCATTCCGCGTTCTTTGCTCGCTTTCCGGCCGGACGAAGTGCTCGTGACGCACGGGGGGCGTCTGCTGAGCTGTAAAAAAGTACTTGTTGCACTGACGGACCAGGTATTAAGCCCTACCGGAGACTTCGGCGCCATACTGCATCCGGACATGCTGCTCCATGGCAAAGCCATCGACAGAGCTTCCTGATCCTGTATCCTGCTTTACTGGCCTTGCAGCGAGCGTCCCGATGAGGATACCTACAGCCCCGTCCGCGTTGAACGATTGCCCGGAGCCAGATGCGACAGTCACATGATTTGCTAATAAAGAGGAGGAGAAGCACTTGAAACGCACACTGATTACTTTATGGCACAAGTTACTTGTCCGGCTGCATCTGCGTCCGGAGGAAATTTTCTATATCGGCGGCAGCGAGGGACTGCCTTCTCCGCTGTCGAGAGAAGAGGAGGCTGAACTGATGAAGCGCCTGCCGACGGGTGATCCGGAGGCACGGGCAACACTGATCGAGCGAAATCTCCGGCTGGTTGTCTATATTGCCCGGAAATTCGACAACACCAGAATCAATATTGAAGACTTGATCAGCATCGGAACAATCGGCCTGATTAAAGCGGTGAACACATTTAACCCGGAAAAGAAAATTAAGCTGGCAACCTATGCATCGCGCTGCATTGAAAATGAAATTTTGATGTACCTGAGACGGAATAACAAGACGCGTTCGGAAGTTTCGCTTGATGAACCCCTCAACGTCGACTGGGACGGTAACGAGCTGCTGCTTTCCGATGTACTGGGTACAGCCAATGATGTGACGACGTCGGATATGGAACGTAAGGTGGACCGGACGCTGCTGAAACGTGCGATCATGATGCTGAGCGACCGTGAGAAGGAGATCATGACTTTGCGTTTCGGCCTGTCAGGGGGAAAAGAGAAGACGCAAAAAGACGTGGCTGATCAGCTCGGCATCTCACAATCCTATATTTCCCGCCTTGAAAAGCGCATTATCAAACGGCTGAAAAAGGAATTCAGTAAGATGGCCTGAGTTTCTGCAGATCAGCTGACGGTGGAAGGGTGCATAAAATGAACCGCCGGGGAGATACTGGATCTTATAGTGACCGGAAGATGACGGAGACAGTGAGATATCCCTTTACCTGCATCTTCTCGTTCCTGTCAACAGTATCTACAGACCCTGGGAGGTTGTCACCAATGGCACGGCATAAAGTTGAGATCTGTGGTGTTGATACGGCAAAACTGCCCGTACTGACCAATACGGAAATGCGCCGCTTATTTACCGAGCTGCAATCCGGTAGAAAAGAAGCAAGAGAGACACTGGTGAATGGAAATCTCAGACTGGTACTGAGTGTGATCCAGCGTTTCAACCATCGCAGTGAGTCCGTTGATGATTTGTTTCAGGTTGGCTGCATCGGACTGATGAAGTCCATTGATAATTTTGATCTGAGTCAGAATGTCCGTTTCTCTACTTATGCGGTACCGATGATCATCGGTGAAATCAGAAGGTACCTCAGAGACAATAATCCAATCCGGGTGTCGCGATCCCTCCGTGATATGGCCTACAAAGCGCTGCAGGCGAAAGAGCGCTACGTGGCAAAGCATTCGAAGGAACCGACGACCGTTGAACTGGCCAAAATTCTCGATCTTCCGGTTGAAGACGTCGTTTTCGCTCTGGACGCGATCCAGGATCCGGTTTCCCTGTTTGAACCTATCTACAGTGATGGCGGAGATCCGATTTTCGTCATGGATCAGATCAGTGATGAAAAGAATAAAGACAAAGACTGGGCCGACCATCTTGCTCTGAAAGAAGCGATGAGCCGGCTGCATGAAAGAGAAAAAAAGATTCTCGCGATGCGCTTCTTCTACGGTAAAACGCAGATGGAGGTAGCTCAGGAGATCGGCATTTCCCAGGCTCAGGTCTCCCGTCTTGAAAAAATGGCGATCAAGGAAATGAATCAGGATATCGGTCCCTGAACGCTTTCCGGAACGGCATCGTATCCTTGTTCCCGAATACAGTCTGCCCTCGGGCAGATTTTTTTGTGCCCGGCGATGCGCCGTCCGGTTTGCTGATAAAAATGGATTCCGTCATTTTCTGCTTCTCAATTCACCTGTTCCTCCATATATTCTGATAAGAGAGGGGGGACAACATCATGCCGAGAATCTCAGATTTTCAGACTAAAGAAGTTGTCAACGTCGAGAACGGGAAACGGCTCGGTCATATCGGTGATCTGGATGTCAATCTGTCAACGGGAAAAATCGAGAATATGATCATTCCTGGTTCAGGACGCGTACTTGGCCTGTTCGGAAAAGAAAATGACATCATCGTTCCATGGAGCAATATTGTCCGGATCGGGGCAGATGTCATCCTTGTCCGCTTTTATCATGAGACAGGGATGTCATCCCATGAGGACCAGTGAGCAGGTAAAGCTTTTCAGTCTCAGATATGGTAAAATAATGGTGTATAAACTTAATTTGTGTAGAAGGATTCCAGGGAGGCTTTATGACGGAACCATTTTCTCAGGTTACGGACACTGCTCTGCTGGCAGAACCGGTTGAATCAGGAAATAAGGAAATACTCCTTGGTTTCTCACTGAGAAATCATGGGACGAGCAGCGGCCCGTTTGAATCACTTAATCTGGGGCTTCATGTTCATGATCAGGCGGAGAGAGTCCGCCAGAATCGGCACATACTTGCCGGGCATATCGGATTTCCGCTGGATCGCTGGGTTTGCGCCGAACAGGTTCACGGAACGACGATTGCCCGGGCAACTTTATCCATGGCCGGTTCAGGTGCTTTAAGCATGGAAGACACTGTCGGCGGTACGGACGGCCTGTTCACGACGGAAACCGGTTTATTACTGGCGCTTTGCTTCGCGGACTGTGTACCGATCTATTTTTACTGCCTTGAACCCGCTGCAGTGGCGATGCTTCATGCGGGCTGGCGCGGAAGTGTCGCAAACGGGGCAGGAAAGATGGTCGCCAGGCTGGAGAAAGAACTGGGCATCGGTCCGGATGCCATTCATGCAGTGATTGGTCCGGCTATCGGCGGCGATGATTACGAAGTGGATGAGCGCGTGGCCGGCCACGTCCGGCAGCTGCCGCAAGCTATTTGGGAGACCGCCGTCAGGATGCATGGAACGGGCCATTACCTGCTTGATCTGCAGGCCCTGAACCGGGCGATGCTTGAAGCGGCCGGAGTACCCGGCAGCCAGATCCGCGTCACCGGATATACCACTTTTGCAAATCCAAAAATATTTTTCTCTTATCGCCGCGACCAGGGATCAACCGGCCGGATGATGGGTTTCATCGGAATCCGTAAAAAGGAGCAAGCGACACGTTGACAGTTGAAGAGAATTACAGACAGATTGACGAGAACATCAGGGCTGCCTGTCTTCGTTCCGGGCGCCGGAGAGAAGACGTCACCGTCCTGGCGGTCACAAAGTACGTCACCGTTCAGACGGCCCGGGAAGCTGTGGACAGCGGCATCCTGAATATTGCGGAAAATCGCAAAGAAGGCCTGATTGAAAAACAGGATGCGATTCGCGACAGCAGAATTGTCTGGCATCTGATCGGGACGCTTCAGACACGCAAAGTCAAGGATGTCGTCGATCGCATCGACTATTTTCACGCTTTGGACCGCCTGAAGCTCGCTGAAGAAATTAATAAGCGAAAAAAAACAGGAAAATTGAAATGCTTTATCGAAATGAATATATCCGGAGAAGCAACAAAACATGGGATCAGTGAAGAAGAACTTGACGGATTTATCGACGCATTAGGCCAGCTTGAGCATATCAGCGTGGTCGGTCTGATGACCATGGCGCCTTATACAGAAGACAAGGAACTGATTCGTCAGGTTTTCCGTAAACTGAGGCGCGACCGCGACCGGATCCGGGCCAGAAAGCTGGACTATGCGCCATGTACCGAGCTTTCCATGGGCATGTCCCACGATTATCAGATTGCTGTGGAAGAAGGTGCGACATTTGTCCGCATCGGCACCGCACTCGTTGGAAATGAACTGAGGGGGAACTGAACATATGGGACTCAAATCGGCGTTCCGGCGTTTTTTTGATCTTGAGGAAACCATCGACCCGGAAGAAGAGGAACTGTTGCAGCATAACGGTACTGAAGGGATCAAGCCACCGAAGGCAACGCATCGCGAACCTGAAAAAAGCGGACACCTGGTGGCCATTCAGAATATCCGCCAGCAGGAAAAAGTCGTTCTGGTAGAGCCTAAAGTTTTCGATGATGTTGAGGATATTGTCACACAGATCAAGAATAAGAAAACGGTTATCTGCAGCCTGGACAGCACAACAAGGGGAGATGCCCAGCGGATTCTGGATTTCATGAGCGGAACCTGCTTCGCCCTGAACGGTCAACTCCGGAAGATCGGAAAAAACACATTTCTCTTTGCACCGGATTCGGTTTCGATTTCAGGTATGATTAACAGCTGGAGAGAAAACACACGTCTTGGTGGACTTCAGTAATTCAAAGTTGAGGTGAATGCATTGACCATATACTGGATTGCGCGAGGACTTTCCAGCTTGCTGGAAATTTATAAATGGATATTATTTATCTATATTTTGATGTCCTGGCTGCCGAATATCGCAGGTTCTTCAATAGGTCTGCTCTTTGCCAGAGTCTGCGAGCCCTTTCTAGCTCCCTTCCGCAAAATTATCCCTCCGATCGGCGGCGTGATCGACATGTCGCCGGTAATTGCCTTTCTGGCGCTCTGGTTTGCTCAGGTGGGGATCAGCAGTCTCGCCGGTCGGTTCGGGTGACGGCAATGTCTGTCTACGAACATTTTCGTCCGGAAGAAAAACCGCTGATTGATCAGTGCCTTGACTGGAAGGATCAGGTCAGCCGGAACTTTGCGCCAAAGCTGACGGATTTCCTTGATCCCAGACAGCAAAGGGTTCTGGAACTGATCATCGGAAAGAATGACGACGTCCGCGTGACATTTTCCGGCGGCTATCCGGATGCAGAAAGGAAAAGGGCACTGCTTCTTCCGCCTTATATCCCTGAGGAGGGAGAAGCTTTTGAACTGACTGCTGTGGAGGTCGCTTTTGCTTCAAAGTTTATTTCCCTGTCGCATCCTGAATTGCTCGGTGCGTTAACCGGAACCGGGGTGAACCGGGACAAAATCGGCGATCTCATGGTTACAGGCGACCGGGCTCAATTTATCTGTACGAAGGATATTGAGCCCTATCTTCGTCTTAACCTGACTTCCGTCGGAAAAAATGCAGTATCCTGTCAGGCGATCGGCAAAGATGAACTGATACATAATCAGCTGAACTGGGTGGAGTCCTGGGGCACGGTGCCTTCACTCAGGCTCGATGCGGTGGCTTCAGAGATTTATCATTTATCCCGGGCGAAAACAGCAGAACTGATCGACCGGAAACGAGTCCGGATTAACTGGGAACTGATCGACAGGCGGGATTTTGAACTTGCTGAAGGCGATCTGCTCTCCGTGCGCGGCTATGGACGAAGCAAGATAATATCTGTGGACGGATTGACAAAAAAACACAAAATCCGTCTTCAATATGGTAAACTGTATTAAATGGAATTTTCAGTTAGGCAATCGACTTGGAGGTGATCCGGAATGCCATTAACCCCTTTGGATATTCATAATAAAGAGTTCTCCCGCGGGTTCCGCGGCTATGATGAAGATGAGGTCAATGATTTTCTTGATCAGATTATTAAAGACTACGAAACGGTAATCCGTGAGAAGAAAGATCTTGAACAGGAAGTGAAAAGCGCCAAGGAAAAGCTGAGCCACTTCTCCGATATTGAAACAACGCTGAACAAGAGCATTCTCGTTGCCCAGCAGACGGCGGAAGAAGTCAAGAACAACGCGAATAAGGAATCCAAGCTCATCGTGATGGAAGCCAAGAAAAACGCCGACAGAATCATTAACGAGGCCTTGGAAAAGTCGCGCAAAGTAACGATCAACATTGAAGAACTGAAGAAGGAAGCCAATGTATACCGGACTCGGTTCCAGATGCTGATCGAGGCACAGCTGGAACTGCTCAAAAGCGATGAGTGGAAAGACCTTGCGAAAAAGCCTGAAAACGATGCGGAACCGTCTGAAGAGGATACGGTTAAAACACAGGCTTGACGTTCCCAAATATTGTGACTATACTGGTTATTAATCAATCAAATGAAAAGCTGAAGCTTGAAAAATATTCAGCCAAACGTTGACGGGGAGAGTACCCGGGACAGTGGAATCAAGCGAGCCGGAGAAATGGTGAAAGACCGGTATTCCAAACCCCGGGGAAGATCACCCCTGAGCCTGTACCTGAAAACTGGAGATCGGTGAGTAAGGCGCGGCGTCTGATCCACGTTAAGGATATTGAGTGACAGATGTTTCAACGATCTGTTATTAGGGTGGTACCGCGGTCCTTCCGTCCCTTTGGGATGGAAGGACCTTTTTAAATACAGAAAAGCATGGCCCGTGATCCGACCTGATCCGGCCACTGCCAAAAGGATGAATAATGGAGGCGTAATAGTCGTGGAGTACAAGAAAACGCTGCTGATGCCGAAAACCGGCTTCAAAATGCGCGGAAATCTGCCGAACAAGGAACCGCTGATGCAGAAAAAGTGGGACGACGATCATCTCTATGAGCAGTCGGTGAAACGTAACGAAGGGAAACCGCAGTTTATTCTGCATGACGGACCGCCCTATGCGAATGGGAATATCCATATCGGCCACGCGGAAAATAAAGTCCTGAAAGATATGATCAACCGATATAAGTCCATGACCGGCTTTCAGACGCCTTATGTACCAGGCTGGGATACGCATGGTCTGCCGATTGAACAGCAACTGGCGAAACAAGGCATCGACCGCAAAAAAATGTCGATTGCCGATCTCCGTGAAAAATGTAAAGAGTATGCTTTGGGCCAGGTTGCCCGGCAAAAGGTACAGTTCAAACGCCTTGGTGTCCGCGGCGACTGGGATCATCCTTACCTGACACTGAACAAAGAATTCGAAGCCGAACAAATCGAAGTATTCGGAACGATGGCACGGAAGGGTTATATTTATAAAGATAAGAAGACCGTCTATTGGTCGCCTTCGTCCGAATCGGCTCTGGCGGAAGCGGAAATTGAATATAAAGATGTTAAATCCTATTCGATTTTCGTTTCTTTCCATGTCACAGATGGCAAGGGTGTTCTGAACAACGATGAAGAAGTTGTAATCTGGACAACGACGCCGTGGACGATGCCGGCGAACCTGGCCATCTGTGTGAATCCGAAGTTTGACTATAGTGTGGTCGAGACCGGCGGCAGGAAGTTTGTTGTTGCCACCGAACTCGTCGACAAACTGACGAAAACGCTGAACTGGGAAAATCCAAAGACGCTGCGGACGTTCAACGGCAAAGCTCTGGAAGGCGTTGTCTGTCGGCATCCGTTCTATAACCGTGATTCGCTCATGATTCTCGGCGATCATGTCACGCTGGATGCCGGTACCGGCTGCGTGCATACCGCACCGGGTTTTGGTGAAGATGACTTCAACGTCGGCAAGAAATACGGACTGGATATTCTTTGCCCGGTCGATGACAAGGGAAAAATGACCGATGAAGCACCCGGGTTTGAAGGCATGTTCTACTCAGATGCCAACGAACCGGTGATTCAGAAACTGGAAGAAGTACACGCATTACTCAAAAAAGGTACTTTTACACACTCCTATCCGCACGACTGGCGGACCAAGAAGCCGGTGATCTGGCGCGCCACAAAGCAATGGTTCGCTTCGATTAAGGCATTCCGTCCGGAAATACTCAAGGCGATTCATGAGGTCAAATGGATTCCGTCATGGGGCGACGTCCGGATGACCAATATGATCAAGGACCGTGAAGACTGGTGTATTTCACGTCAGCGTGCCTGGGGCGTGCCGATTCCGGTATTTTACGGTGAGGACGGAGAACCGATCGTCACCGATGAAACGATCCATCATGTTGCCGAGCTTTTCCGCAAGTACGGGTCGAATATCTGGTTCCAGCGGGAAGCCAAGGACTTGCTGCCTGAAGGATTCACTTCGAAGCACAGTCCCAACGGAAAATTCCGCAAAGAGACAGATATCATGGATGTCTGGTTTGATTCAGGCACCACGCATCAGGGTGTTCTGACGACACGTCCGGGACTGAGAAGGCCGGCCGACATGTATCTTGAAGGCTCCGATCAGTACCGCGGCTGGTTCAACTCTTCGCTGGCTACCTGTGTTGCCGTCACCGGCCATGCTCCTTACCGACAGGTTTTGAGTCACGGCTTCACACTGGACGGCAAGGGATTGAAAATGAGCAAATCGGTCGGGAACGTTATCGATCCGATGAAAGTCATGAAACAATTCGGTGCCGATATCATCCGGCTCTGGGTCGCTTCGGTCGACTATCAGGCCGATGCCCGGGTATCCAATGATATTCTGGCTCAGGTTGCCGAAGTGTACCGCAAAATTCGCAACACGGTCCGGTTCATGCTGGGCAATCTGCATGACTTTAACGAAAAAGACAATGCGGTTCCTGTCGAAAAGCTTCCGGAGCTTGATAAGTATATGCTGCTTCGGCTGAATGAACTGATCAAAACCTGCCGTGACGGTTATGAGGAATACCAGTTCCAGACCGTTTATAAGGCATTGCAGAACTATTGCACGACGGATCTGAGCGCATTTTACATGGATATCGTTAAAGATGCCCTGTATGTTCAGCCGAAAGACAGCCTGGTCCGCCGCTCGGCACAAACGGTGCTGTTCAGGACCGTCGTTGCGATGACGAAATTGCTGTCTCCGGTTATTCCGCATACAGCAGAAGAGATCTGGCAGTACATTCCCGGTGCGAAGGATCAGTCTGAATATGTGCAGCTGACCGACATGCCGGAACCGAGCGATATTCCCGGAGCGGACGAACTGAAACAGAAATGGACTCAGGTGCTTGCTGTTCGCGACGATGTGCTCAAGTCGCTCGAAAAGGCACGCGACGCGAAACAGATTGGTTCGTCACTGGAAGCGGCAGTGACGGTCTATCCGACCAAGTCCAACAGCTGGCTTAAAGATCAGCCGGCACTGGATAAACTGTTCATCGTTTCTCAGGTTACCGTAGCGGATGGAACGGCGTCAGTTCCGGATGCAGCCGATCGTTACACTAAGGATGCTGTTTTTGTCAAAGAAGCTGAAGGTAAAAAATGTGAACGCTGCTGGTCGGTTCTGCCCAGTGTCGGTGAAGATGCCGAACATCCGACCCTATGTGCGCACTGCTGTGAGACTGTCCGTCATGACTATGCAGACGTGTCTCTTGAAGAAAACTGACAAAAAATAATTATACTGAATTCCCTCTTTTTATCCCATGCTAACCATGAGAAATGAAGGAGGGATTTTTTTATGATCAATCAGGATTTGTTGAGAAAAAGGCTGACTGACCGGATGGCTGAACTGGAAACGAAATTGAGGCCTAATACGCCGGGATCTGCCCGGCAATCACTGACTGATTTCGCTTCAGGCGAACTGTCGACTTATGACAATCATCCGGCGGATACGGCAACGCAGCTCTACGAACGGGAAAAAGATCTGGCTTTGGACCGCCAGGCAGAAGCGGAGCTCGAGGATATCCGTGATGCGCTGAAACGGATGGATGATGGTACTTACGGGATTGATGAAAAAACAGGTAAGAAAATTTCGGAGGAGCGGCTCATGGCGATACCGACAGCGCGGACCGATGTGGCAATGGCACCGCCGAAACACAGCCATAAGGTGCGTCCTGCTGAAGAATCCGTCATTGAAGAAATGATGCGGCTCGAAGGCGGCACCGGAAACAACGGAAAATTTGACGAAACGAACGCCTTTGATCTGGTTTCACTTGATAACGACCGTAAAATGATTCACGAAGACAATGTTACCGATCGAGATGAAGAGCAGCTCGGAACGGTTGAGGATTTGGATGCGTGGGCCGCCACGGATATTGACGGCTATACCGGAGACGAAGAGGTACGCATCATACGCCGCTCGCCTGAAAAAAAATGAAACATCAGCGGCAGACTGTTCCCCCGGATCGATGGACAGAACGAAAAGCCTTCTGGAAAATGCCGGATCTTCGCGAATATGCTAAAATGCAGAAAGAACGAATCAGGGTATGACACTAGGCTGGGGGAAAGACAATGATTTACTATTTGTTGGCACTGGCGGTATTTCTTTTGGATCAGCTCGCAAAATGGCTCGTGGTCCAAAATATGCAGGTTGGCGAGAGTATCCCGATCATACCGCATTTTCTTTATTTCACATCGCTCAGAAACACGGGCGCTGCATGGAGTATCCTTCAAGGACAATTTACCATCTTCTTTGTCATAACCGTTCTTGTGCTGGGCACAGTGATTTACTTAATGCAGAAAGCAGGACGGAAGCAGCCGCTGCTCGGGACTTCGCTCGGGCTGATCATCGGCGGTACACTGGGCAACTTCTCGGACCGGCTGCTGCGCGGTGAAGTCGTGGATTTTGTTCATGCGTATCCTCTCGGGTACAATTTCCCTGTCTTCAATCTGGCCGACTCATCACTTTTTATCGGCGTGGTACTGCTTCTGATCTATATGTATCTTGACGGAAAGAAAGCGAAATGAAGATGGGACAGGTGACGCGAACGGCAGATCTGCCTGATGAAGGGAAGCGCGCCGACAAATGGGCGTCCGATCTTTTTCCCGATGAATCGCGGAGCAGGCTGCAGCAGCTGATTAAGAACGGAGAATTTCAGATCAACGGGAAGAAGATCCGGCCAAGCTACCGGGTACAGACAGGTGACAAAGCGACGCTGGTGCTGCCGGCCCCCGAACCGGCAGCTGTTGTTCCTGAAGCGATTCCGCTCGACATCGTTTATGAGGATCATGACGTCCTTGTGGTCAATAAACCGCGGGGCATGGTCGTTCATCCCTCTCCGGGCCATATGAGCGGCACACTGGTTAACGCGCTGCTCCACCACTGTACGGATCTGTCGGGGATTAACGGCGTTTTGCGCCCGGGGATTGTCCACCGGATTGATAAGGATACATCCGGTTTGCTGATGGTCGCAAAAACCGATTCGGCTCACCGCTCACTGGCCGCGCAGCTCAAGGATAAATCGACAAAGCGGCAATACCTGGCGATTGTCCACGGCGTGATTGCGGAAAATGAAGGAATCATCGATGCACCGATCGGACGCGATGCACGTGATCGTAAAAAAATGGCAGTGACCGCAGATCACAGCAAACAGGCGGTAACCCATTTTAAGGTACTCGAACGCTTCCCTCGATATACCTTAGTTGCCTGCAGGCTGGAAACCGGGCGGACCCACCAGATCCGGGTGCATATGGCTTATATCGGGCATCCGCTGGCGGGAGATCCGAAGTACGGACCGAGGAAGACACTGCCGATCGACGGTCAGGCGCTGCACGCCGCGGAAATCGGATTTACTCACCCGGTCAGCGGAAAATTCATGGCATTCCGGGTCAATCCGCCGGCAGATTTTCAGGGGCTGCTCGACCGGCTGCGCCACGGCGGCTTTTCGTGAAATAAACGCATTTATGGCGGAATACCTGTTGACAGTTGCATCCTGATTTGCGATACTAACAGTAATCAAGTGAATACGATTCCTTTTAAATTAGTCCTGTGAGACTAAGAAGGGTGATGAGTGCCAATGGATGTTGGCAGCACAATAACCGAATCTCGCCCCTTCAGGCGAGATTTTTTTATGAAACAAAACAAGTTGGCAGGGGTCTTTGGTTTGGAAGAAAAAGTTATTATGAATGAGAAGGCCGTCGCACGTGCACTCACCCGGCTGGCCCACGAGATCATTGAACGTAACGAAGGTGTGGATAAAGTTGTGATCGTCGGAATCAAGACGAGAGGCATTTATCTCGCCAACCGGCTGGCGGACCGGATTGCATCGATTGAATCCCGGCAGGTTCCGGTCGGTGAACTTGATATCACTGCCTATCGCGATGATCTGCCGACAAAAACAGGAGATCCGAAAATTGTCGGGACGAAGATTGCCCTTCCAATTAAAGGGAAAACGGTCATTGTTGTGGATGATGTACTGTATACCGGGCGAACGATCCGGGCGGCAATGGATGCGCTGATGGATCTCGGCAGACCGGACCGGATCCAGCTGGCGGTGCTTGTGGACCGCGGCCATCGTGAACTGCCGATCAGGCCCGACTATGTCGGGAAGAACGTGCCCACCTCGAAAGAAGAACGGATTTTCGTCCGGCTCAGTGAAGTGGATGATTCGGATCAGGTTGTGATCATCAATAAAAATGAATAATCCAGTGCAGAAATAATTCGTCTTTTAACAGGCAGTCCTGAGAGACTGATAAAGAGCGGTTCGGCACAGATGCATCTTTTTGCATATCTTTACCTGCCTCTTTATCGGTTGCTCCGATGAAGAGGTTTTTTTGACGGAAAATCTGAAGAATTTCAGTAATTTCAGTGCGGCAAGGCAAGATAACTGAGGAGGAGTTCACAATGGCCAATCTGTTCAGTTTAAATGATCTGACAATTAATGATATTAAAGGAATCCTGAACCGGGCGGAACAAATCAGGGAAATGGGCAGGGAAGGCTGGTTTGAACCGCGGCATCTGCTAGTCGCCAATCTTTTCTTTGAGCCGAGCACACGGACACGGACAAGCTTCGAGGCCGCGGAGACACGGCTCGGACTCAAAATTCTTGATTTCAGCAGTAATGTTTCCAGTACCCGGAAAGGGGAAAGCCTCTACGACACCGTCAGGACAATGGAAGCGGTCGGAGCCGAAGCAGTCGTCATCCGGCATAAAAAAGACCGGTACTATGAGGAGCTGAACGACGGCATCGGGATGACGATCCTGAATGCAGGGGACGGAGCCGGTAATCATCCGACACAGGCGCTCCTTGATCTAATGACGATCCGTCAGGAATTTTTCAGCCTCAGCGGTCTGACCGTCGCCATTATCGGCGATCTGCGTTACAGCCGGGTCGCTCGTTCCGATGCCGAAATTCTCACCAGGCTCGGCAACAAGGTCCTGCTGTCCGGACCCGAGGAGTGGAAGAACGATCAGATTCCCGGCACCTATGTTTCGGTCGATGAGGCGATCGCTTCCGCCGATGTGGTGATCATGCTGCGGATTCAGCATGAACGCCATGAACAGGCAATGAAGATGAGCAAAGAAGATTACCATAACCGTTACGGCCTGACCAAAGAGCGGGCCGCCCGGATGAAGCCGGAGAGCATTATCATGCATCCGGGACCGGTGAACCGGGGTGTGGAACTGGACAGCAATCTGGTTGAATCACCGCATTCCCGCTACTTCAAGCAGATTCATAACGGTGTCTATGCACGGATGGCGGCGATCGAATGGGCGCTTGATCTGAACGGCAAAAGCAGCAGCCCGCGGCCGGTCCCGATGGCAGAGCACTTATAAAATGACGTATTGCGCGATAAAGTGAGGATCATTCGGCGTTTCAGCGAACAAAAAAGGAGTGGCGGCAGAGTGAAAAGACAGCTTGTTCTGGAAGATGGCACGGCTTTTACAGGAGAAGCATTCGGCAGCCCGGATGTGTCTCAGGGTGAAGTTGTTTTCAATACAGGAATGACCGGTTATCAGGAAATTATTACGGATCCGTCGTACTGCGGGCAAATCGTGACACTGACGTACCCTTTAATCGGAAATTACGGAATCAACCGTTCCGACAATGAGTCCGGGCGTCCGAGCATTTCCGGACTCGTTGCCCGGGAAGTTTCCGACGCACCGTGTCACTGGCAAAAAGATAAAACGTTGAGTGAGTGGCTGGCTGAAAATAATGTGCCGGGAATCAAGGGCATCGACACCCGTAAACTGACAAAAATCATCCGGGAGCACGGTACGCTTCGCGGCAAAATTGCTGCGGCAGATGAGAATCCGGAGACGGTCGCAGCGGAATTGAGGGACTGGCCGCTGCCGAAGGATCAGATCAGCCGTGTTTCAACAAAATCGGTATATGTGACTCCGGGTTCAGGGCCTCGCGTGGTACTGGTTGATTTCGGTGCCAAACAAGGTATTCTGCGTGAATGCATCCGGCGCGGGCTGGACGTCGTCGTGGTTCCGTACAATACTTCAGCTGAGTCGATACTGAAATTTCATCCGGACGGCCTGCTCCTGAGCAACGGCCCCGGTGACCCGAAGGATGTTCCGGAAGCCATCGACATGGTCCGGACGATCCTCGGCAAGGTTCCGTTGTTCGGCGTGTGTCTCGGCCACCAGCTGTTCGCCCTGGCGTCCGGTGCCAATACGGTCAAAATGCGTTTTGGGCACCGCGGCGTCAACCATCCGGTAAAGGATTTAAGAACAGGCAAGTTTTCCATCACGTCGCAGAATCACGGATTTACCGTGGAAAAAGCGTCTCTTGAAGGTACAGAACTGGAAATTACGCATCTGGCGATTAACGACGGAACGATTGAAGGACTCAGACATAAACGTTTTCCGGCTTTCAGCGTCCAGTTTCATCCGGAGGCATCTCCGGGTCCGGACGACAGCCAGGGACTTTTTGATGAATTTGTCACGTTAATTAACGCACACAGAAAGGAAGGTGCCGGTCTTGCCTAAAAGAACAGATATTCATAAGATTCTCGTGATCGGGTCCGGGCCGATTATCATCGGACAGGCAGCTGAGTTTGACTATTCCGGAACGCAGGCCTGTCAGTCTCTCAGAGAAGAAGGCTACGAAGTTGTTCTGGTTAACTCCAATCCGGCGACGATTATGACCGATACGGATATTGCCGATCGTGTTTACATAGAGCCGCTGACCGTTGAATTTGTCAGCAAGATCATCCGCAAGGAGCTACCGGACGGTGTGCTGGCGACTCTGGGCGGTCAGACCGGACTGAATCTGGCGGTTCAGCTGCACCAGTCCGGCATTCTTGATGAACTCAATATCCAGCTACTTGGCACCGATCTTAACAGTATTGAACAGGCCGAAGACAGGGAAAAATTCAAAGAGCTGATGCTTCAGCTCAATGAACCCGTTCCGCCGAGCAAGACGGTCAATACTGTTGACGACGCCAGGGAATTTGCGGCTCAGATTCATTTGCCGGTCATTATCCGGCCGGCATTTACCCTTGGCGGAACCGGCGGCGGCATTGCAACGACCGAGGAGCAGCTGGAGACCATTACTGAGAACGGTCTGAAGCTCAGCCCGGCGAATCAGGTACTGATTGAAAAAAGTATCGCCGGTTTCAAGGAAATTGAATTCGAAGTTATGCGCGACAGCAATGACGGAGCGATTGCCGTCTGCCATATGGAAAACATGGATCCCGTGGGCATTCATACCGGCGATTCCATCGTCACCGCCCCCTGCCAGACATTGAGTGACCGTGATCTTCAGCGGCTGCGCAGTGTGTCGCTGAAAATTGTGCGCGCCCTGAAGATCGAGGGCGGCTGCAACGTTCAGCTGGCACTGGATCCGAACAGCGATCGTTACTATATCATTGAAGTCAATCCGCGTGTCAGCCGTTCCTCTGCGCTGGCTTCGAAAGCAACCGGTTATCCGATCGCGAAAGTTGCGGCAAAGATTGCCGTCGGCTACCATCTTGACGAAATCCGCAATGCGGTGACGGGCACGACCTATGCCAGTTTCGAACCGACACTCGATTATGTTGTGACCAAGATCCCGCGCTGGCCGTTCGACAAATTTGTCGATGCCAAAAGGACACTGGGCACACAGATGAAAGCAACCGGAGAAGTACTGGCGATCGGCCGCAATTTTGAAGAATCGATCCTTAAAGCTGTCCGTTCACTGGAGAACGGCACCCGGCATCTACGTCTACAGGAGGCCGTACCGATGACGCTGGAGGAACTTTATCAGGCGATCTCGCTTCGGGACGACCGCCGGCTCTACTTTATTGCCGAAGCGTTCCGCAAGGGTGCCCTGGTCGATGCCATCTGGAAACTGACGAAAATCAGCCCCTTCTTCCTGAATAAGATTGCCCATATCGTCCGGATCGAAAAACAGCTGGCCGATCATCCGGATGATGCCAGCGTGCTGCTGAATGCCAAGAAGCACGGGTTTTCCGATGATGAAGTCGCCTCATGCTGGAAAAAGGATGAAACGGCCGTCACGCAATGGCGGAAGAAACAGGGTATCCGGCCGGTTTATAAAATGGTCGATACATGTGCCGGTGAGTTTGAATCGGAGACACCTTACTATTACAGCACTTATGAGGAAGAAAACGAATCCCGGGTAACGGATAAAGAGAGCGTTGTCGTTCTCGGTTCTGGCCCGATCCGGATCGGCCAGGGTGTCGAATTCGACTACGCCACGGTACATGCGGTCTGGGCAATCAAGCAGCAGGGTTATGAAGCGATTATGATTAATAACAACCCGGAAACTGTCTCGACTGATTTCAGTATCTCCGATAAGCTTTATGTCGAGCCGCTGACGCTGGAAGACGTGATGCATGTGATCGACCTCGAAAAGCCGAAAGGTGTCGTGGTTCAGTTCGGCGGCCAGACGGCGATCAATCTGGCGGCAGGACTTGCAGAAAACGGTGTAAAAATCCTTGGCACGTCGCTTGATGCAATGGATCAGGCTGAAGATCGTGACCGGTTTGAACAGCTGCTTCATGAACTGAACGTCGACCGGCCGGCCGGAGATACGGCGTTTTCTACGGAGGAAGCGGTGAAAATCGCCTCCGGACTCGGTTATCCGGTGCTCGTTCGTCCGTCCTACGTGCTTGGCGGGCGGGCGATGGAAATTGTCTATCATGAAAAAGATCTGATTCATTATATGAGCAACGCCGTCCGGATCAATCCGGAGCACCCGGTGCTTGTCGATCGCTATCTTGTGGGTACCGAGATTGAACTGGATGCTCTCTCCGATGGTAAAGATGTTTATATTCCCGGCATCATGGAACACATTGAGCGGGCCGGCGTCCACTCCGGAGACTCGATTGCCGTTTATCCGTCGCAGACGCTGAGTGGAAAGATCAAGGAAGAAGTCATCGATACCGCGATCCGGATTGCCCGCGGATTGAACGTGGTCGGTCTGATGAATATTCAGTTCGTGATCCACGACCATCATGTGTATGTCATCGAAGTGAATCCGAGAGCCAGCCGGACGGTCCCGTTCCTGAGCAAGATTACCGGCGTGCCGATGGCGAAGGTAGCCACACGGCTCATTCTTGGCGAGACGCTCGCAAGTCTCAGTTATCCGACCGGAATTCATCAGGAACCGGCACATAACGTTTTTGTCAAAGTACCGGTATTCTCGTTTGCCAAACTGCGCAGTGTCGATGTAACGCTCGGTCCGGAGATGAAGTCGACGGGGGAGGTTATGGGACAGGATGTTACCCTTGAGAAAGCACTCTACAAAGGACTCCTGGCCAGCGGCATGGCCATCCCGTCTCACGGGAGCGTTCTGTTCACAATTGCGGATAAAGATAAAGAAGAAGCTTTGGATCTGGTCAGACGCTTCCATAACATCGGCTATAATATTCTCGCTACGGAGGGCACGGCAAAAATGATTGCGGCACGGCATCTTCCGGTTACAGTCGTTAATAAAATCGGCGGTGACAAGCCGAACCTGCTCGACCTGATCCGCCACGGCGGGGCTCAGTTTGTCGTCAACACGCTCACGCCCGGACAGCGGCCGGCACGTGATGGATTCCGGATCCGTCGCGAATCGGTTGAGAACGGCATCGTCTGCCTGACTTCGCTGGATACGACGGAAGCGCTGCTGACCGTTCTTGAATCCCTGGCTTTCAGAACGGAATGCATGCCGCAGATGACGGATCATGCAACCGGCAGCATGGCTGTTTCCGGTCAGCCGGATCAGGAGGGTGTCATTCAATGATCCAGGAAGAAATGGTCGTCACGGCACAGACAAAGATTGCAGACGGCGTTTTTGAACTCCGTCTGTCGGGCAGGATTGCCACACTCGTCACGGAACCCGGGCAGTTTGTTCATATGCGCGTGCCGGGTGAATCCGGTATGCTTTCGCCCGTTTTGCGTCGGCCAATCAGTATTTGTTCGGTGGATCCGGCTCACCGGGAACTGACGCTGATTTACCGCGTTGTCGGACTCGGCTCACAGCTGCTTTCCAACACCTGTCCGGGGATGAAAATCGATGTATTCGGGCCCCTTGGACATGGCTTCCCGGTCGATGAGGTGCCGGCGGGCGGTCGCGCCCTGATGATCGGCGGCGGTGTCGGTGTGCCGCCGCTTTACGGGCTGGCTGAGGCACTGACAGACCGGGGCATTGAGGTCACGCATATTCTCGGTTTCAGGTCGGACAAAGATATTTTTTATGAAGCGCAGTTTGCCGCACTAGGTGAAACCGTCATTTTTACTGATGACGGAAGCCATGGCCGGAAAGGTCTGGTCACCGATGCAATCGGTGAAGCGGCATACGATGTCGCTTATGCCTGTGGTCCGCTGCCGATGTTGAAAGCTGTGCAGAACGTAATTACGGAAAAGCCGCTGTTTGTTTCCATGGAGCAGCGGATGGGCTGCGGGTTCGGAGCCTGCCTGGCCTGTGCCGTACACACAACAGATGCGCAGGATCATAAAGGCTATCGGCGTGTCTGCTGCGACGGTCCGGTGTTCCGGGCAGGGGAGGTGGAACTATGCTAGAAGTTCATTTGCCGGGCCTTGATCTGAAAAATCCGGTAATGCCGGCGTCCGGCTGCTTCGCATTTGGGAAAGAGTATGGAACGCTTTATGATCTCAATCAGCTTGGCGCGATCACCATTAAAGCAGCTACGCTTCATGCCCGGTTCGGCAATCCGACGCCGCGTGTTGCAGAAACGCCGAGTGGGATGCTGAACGCGATCGGCCTGCAGAATCCCGGTGCCGAGCAGATTATCAGCGAGGAACTTCCTTATCTTGCCGGATATGATGTTCCGGTCATTGCCAATATAGCCGGAAGCGAAATGTCCGATTATGTGCAGACCGCCGAAAAAATGTCGGCATCGCCAGTCGTCCGTGCGCTGGAACTGAACATTTCCTGCCCGAACGTAAAACACGGAGGCATTCAGTTCGGCACCGTGCCTGAGGTCGCTGCGGAACTGACGGCAAAGGTCAAAGCGGTATCCGCAAAGCCGGTCTACGTCAAATTGTCGCCGAATGTCACCGACATTGTGGCGATGGCCAGGGCAGTGGAGCAGGCCGGTGCCGACGGGCTGTCGATGATCAACACCCTGCTCGGGATGCGGATCGATCTGCGGACAAAACGTCCGGTGCTGGCCAATCAGACCGGCGGACTGAGCGGCCCGGCGATCAAACCGGTCGCCATCCGAATGATCTATGAAGTCAGCCAAAAAGTGAACATCCCGATCATCGGCATGGGCGGTATTCAGAGTGCCGATGATGTGATCGAATATTTTCTTGCCGGAGCCAGTGCTGTCGCTGTCGGCACGGCAAATTTTATCGATCCGCTGATCTGTCCGAAGATCATTCATGAACTCCCGGGGAAGCTGAACGCTCTGGGCGTGTCGGATATTAACGATTTAGTCGGAAGGAGCTGGAAGTCTTGGAACCGGAAGAACGGCTGATCGTCGCCCTGGATGTTTCCTCAGCGGAAGACGTGTTTTATTTGTTGAAAAAGATCGGGCAGCCGCGTTGTTCGGTTAAAGTCGGAATGGAGCTGTTCTATCAGGAGGGAGCGGACATGGTCCGCAGACTGAAAGACGAAGGACATTTTGTCTTTCTCGACCTGAAACTTCATGACATCCCGCATACGGTGTACCGGACGATGCGCGGCCTGGCCCGAGCCGGGGCGGATATGGTCAATGTGCATGCTGCCGGCGGTTCGGAAATGATGAAAGCCGCTATAGAGGGACTTGACGAAGGGGCCGCCGGAAAAAGACCGGTTTGCCTCGCAGTAACACAGCTGACCAGTACCGGTCAGGACATGCTGGAAAATGAGCTGCTGATTCATCAGCCGATTCAGAAAGTGATCGCTCAGTACAGCGAACTTGCTTATCGGTCCGGACTGGACGGTGTCGTCTGTTCCGCCTGGGAAGCCGCAGCGATCAAAGAACAGACCTCATCGACCTTTCTTGCCGTAACTCCGGGCATCCGTCTGGCCAATGACGCTGCGGGCGATCAGAGACGCGTGGCGACACCTGAACGGGCAAGACAACTCGGCAGCGATTATATCGTGGTCGGCCGCAGCATTACTTCGGCTGAAAATCCGGCGGAGGCTTATCTGCGCGTTGCCAATGAATGGAGGAAGATTTAATGAACAGCAAAGAACAGATTGCCGAGCATCTGTTAAAAATAAAAGCGGTTGTGCTGAGTCCGGATGAGCCTTTTACCTGGGCATCCGGCATCAAGTCGCCGGTATACTGTGATAACCGGACGGTCATGGGCTATCCGGAGATATGGCATGACGTCATTCAGGCATTTGTGGCACTGATCCGAGAACATTATCCGGATGCCGAAGTGATTGCCGGTACGGCAACCGCAGGTATTTCCCATGCGGCACTGATTGCTGAAGCGCTGCATCTGCCGATGGTTTACGTTCGCTCTGCAGCCAAGTCGCACGGACGGAAGAAGCAGATCGAAGGTATCGTTAAATCCGGACAGAAAGCTGTTGTTATTGACGACCTGATCTCCACCGGCGGCAGTGTCCTGACGGCGGTACACGCTCTGGAAGCAGCAGGCGCGAGAATTCTGGGTGTGGCGGCTATTTTCACCTATCTTCTGCCACAGGCTGATAAAAATTTTGCTGAAGCCCGCATTACGCTGAACACCCTGACTGATTTTGACACGCTGATCCATCTGGCTGTTGAGAACGGTACGATCAATGCGTCGCAGCTCAGTCAGCTGAAGCAGTGGTATGCTGATCCGACATCGGATGACTGGAGAAATTGAATGTTAAATGGTTAAAAGCTTATCCATCGCCTCCCATTTCGGAGGCTTTTTCAATGGTGAAATCGTACCCGCAGTTCCCGGAATTCTTGACGGATCAGCTGAATCAGTGAGACAATAATATTCTGGTACATAGGAAGCAGAAAACGAGCAGATGATGCCCGTTTTTTTTGAAAGTGGTGAAAAATTTGGCATATGATGGAATTGTCACCCGCGCTGTCGTGCAAAGCATTCAGGGATTTACCGGCGGCCGGATTACGAAAATATATCAGCCGACTCAGACGGACCTTGTTCTCCACATGCGTTCACGAAACGCACGGGGAAAGCTGCTGATCTCAATCAACGCGGCTTTCGCGCGGCTCCATTTAACCCGGCTGGTCGAAGGAAATCCGGAGAAGCCGCCGATGTTCTGCATGCTTCTGCGCAAGCATCTTGAAGGCAGCGTGATTGATTCGATCGAACAGGTTGGCTTTGAACGCATTGTGCACATTGATCTGCGGGCGAGAAACGAGTTCGGCGACCTGACTCAAAAGCAGCTGATTATTGAGCTGATGGGGCGTCACAGCAATGTCATTCTGATTGACAAACCGACAGGGCGGATCATTGACAGCATGAAGCATCTCACACCGGCAGTGAACCGCTACCGGACGGTTCTGCCCGGAGAAACCTATGTCGCGCCCCCGGATCAGGGAAAGATGAACCCGCTTGAGATGAGCGTACAAGATCTGATCGCGCGTATTGAATGGAACAGCGGGAAAACGGAGCGGCAGATTGTCGGCCTCGTGGAAGGCTTTTCGCCGCTGATCGGCCGGGAAGTGATGCAGCGAGCCGGACTGCCGAACCAGGAATCGGTTGCCCGAGCATTCGGCGAGGTGCTGCAGGCCATTCGTGAAAATGACTACGCACCGACAATCATTTATGGAAAGAATGGAAAAGACGAGTGCCATGTACTCGATCTGACATGTCTGGACGGCCGCAAAGAGCAATTTACCGATGTCAATGAGATGCTCGACCACTTCTATCTGGTTAAATCGGAAACCGACGCGGTCAAACAGAAGGCCGGCGATCTGGGCCACTTTATCTCGCTAGAACTGAAGAAGAATAAGAACAAACTCAAGAAGCTTGAAAAAACGCTTGATCAGGCGGAAAATGCGGATGAATTCCGTCTCAGCGGCGAACTTCTGACGGCGAATATGCACCTCTTCAAACGGGGTGACCTCTCCGTTCAGGCAGTGAACTATTATGACGAAAACCAGGCGACCGTCAAAATTAAACTGAATCCGAACCGGACCCCGTCGGAAAATGCGCAGGCTTATTTCAAAAAATACACAAAAGCCAAGACAGCCAGAAAAGTGGTTGCCGGCCAGATCGACCGGACGAAACAGGAGATCGACTATTTCGATACGCTGCAGCAGCAGATTGAATCCGCTTCGCTGAAGGATATCGCCGAAATCCGTGAGGAACTGGAAGAGGGCGGCTATCTCAGGAAAAAGCGCGGAAAGTCCTTCAGGAAAAAGAACACCCGCCCACAGATTGATCATTACTATGCCTCGGACGGTACCGTTATTCTGGCGGGAAAGAATAATAAACAAAATGATTATCTGACGACGAAGGTCGCCGGACGGGACGACACCTGGCTCCATACCAAGAACAGTCCCGGTTCCCATGTGATTATCCGGTCGGCGCATCCGACGGAAAAGACGTTAACCGAAGCGGCGTGTCTGGCGGCATTTTTTAGTAAATCACGAATGGGCAGCGGTGTTCCGGTCGACTATACACGGGTAAGATATGTGAAAAAACCGTCCGGTGCCAAACCGGGTTTTGTGATTTATACGGATCAGCGGACGCTGTTCGTTACACCTGATGAATCGCTTGTTCTGAAACTCATGAAAAAACCGACTGTTCCGTCTGACGGGCAGCCATCAAAAAGCTAACTCTGAAGCATGGGCCGATGCGAAGCCTGAATGCAGAGGACTTTGACTTGCCTGTAAGGTACAGGATTGTATAAAATAGTGAGATGGAAGTGATTGGATGATCAACAGTATGACCGGATACGGTTCGGCTGTGATCAGCGATAATGATGCTACGGCCAGGGCGGAACTAAAGTCGGTGAATCACCGCTTTTTCGATCTTTCGATGAATTTGCCGCGTCCTTTCCTGTACCTTGAGAACCGGATTAGAAATGAAATCCATTCATTTTTTCAGCGGGGCTCGCTCACATTATATCTGACCCTGGATGGGGGAGCAGCAGCTGAACCTAAACTGAATACGGACTGGGCGCTGGCCGATCAGTATCTGCAGGCGGCAAAAGATCTTGAAAAACGCAGCGGTACTTCCGGATGGGACTTAAGCGCTGTATTGACGCTTCCCGGCATCTTTACCGTAAGAGAGCCGGACACCCAGACCGCAAAACAGGCAGAAGCCATTGTGCTCAAGGCTGTCAGACAGGCCTGCCGGCAGATGCAGGAGATGCGCCGTAATGAAGGCGAACAGCTCAGAACGGATCTGATCGCGAAAGCCGACTTCATTGCAAATGAGGTCGGCGCTCTTGAAGCGTATGCCCCTGAGGTACACCGTCATTATGCGCGAAGGCTGCGCGAGCATATTACCGAGTTTCTGGCGGACAGCCACGAGCTTGATGAGGACCGGCTGATGAATGAGATCGCCGTATTTACCGATAAGTCGGCGATTGACGAGGAATTGACCCGTATGAAAAGCCATCTGGCGCAGTTCCGGCTGTTCCTGTCCAATTCTTCCGAGTCGGTACCCGTCGGCCGGAAACTTGACTTTCTGACTCAGGAAATGAACCGCGAAATGAACACGATTGGGTCAAAGGGCAACGATGCCGAGATCAGCCGCAAAGTGGTTCTGTTAAAAAGCGAGATTGAAAAATTGCGCGAACAGGTTCAGAATATTGAATGATGCTATAATGGTTGGAGGCAAATGAAATGGGTTTTAAGGAAAAAGGGTTGCTCGTGGTTCTTTCCGGACCGTCCGGTGTCGGGAAAGGTACTGTGTGCAAGGCACTCAGAGCCCGGGGAACCAGTCTTCACTATTCAATTTCGGTAACCACCCGTAAGCCCAGAGAAGGCGAAAGCGACGGTGTTCAGTATTTTTTCCGAACCCGAGAGCAGTTTCAGCAGATGATCCGTGACGGCGAACTGCTGGAATGGGCGGAGTACGTCGGCAATTATTACGGAACGCCGGTTGACTACGTCCGGAAGACCGTGGAAGACGGCCGCGACGTTATTCTTGAGATAGAGGTTCAGGGCGCGCTTCAGATCAAAAAGAAATTTCCCCAGGCCCTGTTTATTTTTCTCGCACCCCCGAATCTTCACGAGCTGAAGAAGCGGATTATCGGCCGGGGAACAGAAACCGCCGATCTGATCGAGAGCCGGATGACGGTCGCCCGTTCTGAAATGGAATTAATGGAAAACTATGATTACGTGGTTGAAAATGACGAAGTGGAGAAGGCGTGCGACCGGATTGAATCGATCGTTCTCGCCGAACATTGCCGCGTCGACCGCCTGATCGAAAAATATAAGAATAATGAAGGAGCTGATTCATTATGATGATTTATCCGTCGATTGACAATCTTTTGAAAAAAATTGATTCAACGTATACGCTTGTTTCACTCTCTGCAAAACGGGCACGCCAGCTGCAGGACGGCACAGGCAAACTGATGCTGGAGCATCCGCGTTCGGTTAAAGCCGTCGGTCAGGCACTCGAAGAGGTTAATGCCGGGTTGCTGACGTTTAAACGCTGATGAACTGAACAACATGAAAAAGAGGCAGCAACCTGTGAAGGGTTGTTGTTTTTTTACCTGAAAGCTCGATTAACCCCGCTGCTATTTTCCGCTGCAGGTGCAGATCCTGCAAGGGTCTTGCACCTGCAGCGCCAAAAGGCGGAGCGGCAGCAGTTACTTTTGAACAGAACGTACCTGAATGACCATTGGAGACAGAGATCGCTGTGACAGGAGAGGTGGTTCTAGTGAATTTGAAAGGAAGAAATATCGTGCTTGGCGTTACCGGGGGGATTGCTGCCTATAAGGCGGCTGAACTGGCAAGCCGTCTCGTTCAGTCCGGTGCTCAGGTACATGTGATCCTGACCGCTGAGGCAACACGATTTATCGGCGCTGCAACCTTTCAGGCATTAACAAGGCATCCGGTCAGTGAATCGGTTTTTGCCGATGAGCAGGACGGGCAAATCGCCCATATCGATCTGGCTGATTCCGCAGATCTGGTACTGATCGCACCGGCCACAGCCAATACCATTGCCAAACTGGCTGCCGGTGCCGCCGATAATATGCTGAGCGCTGTTGCATTAGCGGCGAAATGCCCGGTCTGGATTGCACCGGCAATGAATGTCAACATGTATCGGCATCCGGCAGTTCAGGCAAATCTCCGCACCCTGGAAACCTATGGCTGTCACTTGATCGGACCCGATCAGGGGCGTCTGGCCTGCGGCTGGACAGGAAGAGGGCGGATGAGCGAACCGGCTGCGATTCTGAAGGAGCTGGAGGCCTATTTTACTGAAACTGATATGAGCCGGCATGCGCTTGATGGGAAAAACATCCTGGTGACTGCCGGACCGACCCGTGAGGCACTGGATCCGATTCGCTTCTTCAGCAACCGTTCGAGCGGGAAAATGGGATTTGCCATTGCCGAAGCGGCGGCTCAGGCAGGGGCATCAGTGACGCTGGTTTCCGGACCGGTTGCCCTTGAAGCGCCGCATGGCGTGACCTTGATCCGGGTCACCTCTGCCGAAGAGATGCGTCAGGCCGTCGCCGCCCGGTTTGAACATACCGATGCGGTCGTCAAAGCTGCAGCCGTCTCCGACTACCGGCCCGAACAGGTGAGCACCAGTAAAATTAAAAAGCAGGATGGTCCGCTGCTCGTCCGTATGGTGCGCAACCCGGATATTCTTCTTGAACTGGGCCGGAAAAAGAAGGATCAGGTGCTCGTCGGATTCGCCGCCGAGACGGAGAAACTTGAGGAGCACGCGATTGAGAAACTGAAAAAAAAGAATGTGGATTTTCTCGTGGCTAACGATGCGGTCCATGGATTCGGCGGGGATACGAATCTGGTGACTTTTTTCTTTGCCAGCGGGGAAAAACAGCGTTTTGAGCAAATGACCAAAAAGAGTGTGGCGGCGCACATTGTTCATGCTGTCGCCGAACTTCTGAGGAAAAGGGAACAGCAATGATTGCTGAAATTTATATCGATATTCCTGCCGGCTCGGTAGACAAGCCGTTCGACTATCAAATACCAGATGAACTCGTTCATCTGGTCTGCCCGGGAATACGGGTCACGGTGCCCTTTGGACGAACCAGACGGCTGGGCTTTGTGACCGCGGTGAAGGCGTCTTCCGAACTGAAGAAGCTGCGGAAAGTCAGTCAGGTGATTGATCCGGTCCCGGTGCTGACACCGGAACTGCTGGGTCTCGGCAACTGGCTTGCAGAGACGACGCTTTGCCCGACGGTGTCGGCTTATCAGGCGATGCTCCCTGCCGTGATGAAGGCAAGCTATGAGAAACAGGTCACCGTTGCAGACCGGACCAGGCTGGATCGGGAATTTCCGGAGCTGATTCCCCTGTTTTCTAAAGACTTCATCGGGTGGCGCCGGCTCCTGACACTTCCGGATCCGCAGAAACTCGATCGCATCAGAAGGGCGATCAATGACGGCGTACTCAGTGTCCGCCAGAACGTGCAGAATCAGGCAAGGATCCGGAAAAGAACGGTGATTTCGGCTTCTGTGTCAAAAGAAAGGCTTGAGGCGTTTCTGCAAAAAACAGAATCGCGTTCGGAACGGCAAAGAGACGTGCTGCGTTTTTTCATCAGCCGGAATGAACCGGACCAGAAATATCCGGTTTCGGAACTGGTCACGAAACAAGGCCTTTCACGACAGGCACTCCACGCATTGACCGCGAAAGGGCTTTTCACAGAAGAGAAGAAAGAACAATTCAGGAATCCGTATGAAGCCCTTGACGAAGAAGAACGGACCCAACCCCTGCCGCTGACCGACGAGCAGGAGAAAGCCATCCGGCCGATCATCCGCTCGGTTGATCGTCAAGAGACGAACGTCTTTCTGTGTCACGGGGTAACAGGCAGCGGAAAAACCGAACTCTATCTGCAGTCGATTCAACGCGTGATCGATAAAGGACGGCAGGCGATCGTACTTGTTCCGGAGATTTCTCTGACACCGCTGATGGTTCACCGGTTCAAAGGACGGTTCGGCAACCAGGTAGCGGTCATGCACAGCGGTCTGAGCCGGGGAGAGAAATATGATGAGTGGCGCCGGATTCGGGAAGGACGGGTCAGCGTGGCGGTCGGTGCAAGGTCCGCTGTGTTCGCCCCATTTGAGAATCTCGGATTGATCATTATCGATGAAGAGCACGAATCCAGTTATAAACAGGAAGACATTCCGCGTTACCATGCCCGTGATGTGGCGATTCACCGCGCTGCCCGCAATCATTGTCCGGTAGTGCTCGGCAGTGCCACGCCGTCTCTGGAGTCTTACGCCCGCGCCCGGAAGAAAGTTTACCAGCTGCTGACTCTGAAGGAACGCTTCAACCATCATCCTCTGCCGCCGGTGGATATTGTCGATATGCGTGAGGAGATGCGGGACGGAAATCATTCCGTATTTTCAAAGGAACTTTTTACAAAGCTGCAGGAACGTGTTGCACGGCATGAACAGACCGTCCTCTTCCTCAACCGGCGCGGTTACGCCACATTCGTCATGTGCCGGTCATGCGGCACGGTCATTAAGTGTCCGCACTGTGACATTTCGCTGACTTATCATCGGGCCAGTCATCTGCTTAAATGCCACTACTGCGGCTATGAAACCCGTGTTCCCGATGCCTGCCCTTCATGCGGGAGCGACGCTATGCGCTATTTTGGCACAGGGACCCAGAAGGTGGAGGCTGAGTTGAACCGGCTGATGCCTGAAGCCCGCGTCATTCGGATGGATGTCGACACGACAGGCAGGAAGGGCGGACATGAAAAGCTGCTGCGGCGATTCGGCGAGCATCAGGCAGATATCCTCCTGGGCACTCAGATGATTGCCAAGGGACTGGATTTTCCGGAAGTCACGCTGGTCGGTGTGCTCGCGGCGGATTCAATGCTCTACCTGCCGGACTTCCGCGCATCGGAGAAGACCTTTCAATTACTGACACAGGTTTCCGGACGCGCCGGCAGGCATGATCTGCCCGGCGAAGTGGTGATCCAGAGTTATTCGCCGGATCACTACGCCGTCACCGATGCGGCGGCCAATGACTTCAACCGGTTCTATCAGGAAGAGATGCAAATTCGCCATCGTCTCGGCTATCCTCCGTTTTATTATCTGACATTGATTACCGTGACGCACCCGGAGGCAGCACAGGCTGCCGGTGCGTCAGAACGCATCGCCTCGATTCTCAGAAATAGCCTGTCTTCTTCCGTCAGGGTCCTGGGCCCGGCTGTTCCGTCAGTTGCCCGGATCAAAGATAGATATCGTTTTCAGTGCATGGTAAAATACAAAAGAGAACCGAAACTTCTGCCGGTGCTGCACCAAATCATGCAGCACTTCAAGGAGACCGGCAAAAATGGATTACAGCTTTCAATTGATATGAACCCGGTATCCCTGATGTAAGTCGGCAACCGGGCGAACGCAAAGGATGAGTCATTAATGAAAATCGTTTATATGGGGACGCCTGACTTTTCAGTTCCTGTGCTGCAAAACTTAATTAACGATCCGGCGTACGATGTGGTCTGCGTCGTGACGCAGCCGGACCGGCCGAAGGGCAGAAAACAGAAGCTGACCGCTTCGCCTGTGAAGGTTCTGGCGGAACAGTATGACATTCCGGTGCTTCAGCCGGAGAAGGTGCGCAAACCCGAAGCAGTGGCAGCTATTCTCGCTTACGCGCCTGATCTTCTGGTCACAGCGGCCTATGGACAGATTCTGCCGCAGTCGCTGCTTGACGGGCCGCGTCTCGGCTGCATCAATGTCCACGCGTCTTTGCTCCCGTCGTACAGAGGAGCCGCGCCGATCCAGCAGGCGATCATCGACGGGCAAAAGGAATCCGGCGTTACAATTATGTACATGGTGAAGAAACTGGATGCCGGCGATATTCTATCCCAGATCCGGGTGCCGATTACTGATGAGGATACGTTTGGTTCCCTTCACGACAAACTGAGTGCGGCCGGCAGCGAACTGCTGATGAAGACGCTCCCTGAGCTTGAACAGGGCCGTCTTCATCCGGTCGTTCAGGATGAAGACCTGGCCACCTTCGCACCAAGCATCAAACATGAAGATGAGAAGATTGACTGGAACCGGCCGGCGGATGAAATACGGAATCTGATCCGCGGGCTGAACCCGTTCCCGGGTGCGTTTACCTACTTTGAAGGCAATGTTTTCAAAATCTTCTCTGCTCTGTCCAGTGACGTGAAACGGGAGGGAACCCCCGGCCTGCTGGTCAGGACTGATGACGACCGTTTGCTTGCTGCTGCCGGCGACGGCCGCTGGCTGGAGATTAAAAAGTGTCAGCCGGCAGGGAAAAAACGGATGGGTGCGGCAGATTTCCTGCGGGGCCGGGAACTGAAACCCGGAACCGTTCTGGGGAACCGGGAATGAACCGGCAGTCTGCGCGTGAGACCGCGCTTGACCTTCTGCTTTCTATTTCAAAAAACAAATCATACAGTCAGATTGCCCTCAATGAGATGCTTTCATCAGCATCGCTGAATGGCCGTGACAAGGCACTGGTGACGACCCTGGTTTACGGCGTGCTTCAGCACAGCCGTACGCTTGACTACATACTGGCTTTTTACGTATCCGGAAAGAAACCTGACCTGTGGGTTGATCTGCTGCTTCGCCTGTCCCTCTACCAAAAGATCTATCTGGACCGGATTCCCGATCATGCCATTGTGAATGAAGCCGCGCGGATCGCCGGAAAACGGGGACATCATGGGATCGTCGGTTTTGTCAATGCAGTGCTCCGGCGATTCCTGCGCGAAGGGGTCCCGGATCTGAACCGGATCCAGCCGGAAAGCAAACGGTTATCGATTCAGTACAGCCATCCGGAATGGCTGCTCTCACTCTGGGCCGGCCAGTGGGACAGCGATACCGCGGTTAAGATCGCAGAGAGCGACAATCAGGCACCTCCGTCTTTTGTTCGCGTCAACCGGCTCCATACCGACCGGCATGAACTGGAAGCCATCCTTGAACAGGATGGAATGCAGACCGAACCCGGCAGGCTGTCCCCCGACTGTCTGGAGATTAAAGGCGGACATATCGCCGGGACCCGGGCATTTGCGACCGGTCTGATGACGATTCAGGATGAAAGCTCGATGCTCGTTGCCGACGCCGTTGCGCCGGAGAAAGGCATGACCGTACTTGATGCCTGTGCCGGACCGGGCGGGAAGACGACGCACCTGGGCGAACGGATGCAAAACAGCGGTCAAATCATTGCACTGGACCTTCATGAACATAAAACGAAACTGATCGATCAGTCGGCAAAACGGCTTGGCGTGACGAATATCCGGACAAAAGCAATGGATGCACGGGAAGCCGGTTCTTTTTTCAGTCCGGCTTCATTTGACCGGCTGCTGCTGGATGTTCCGTGTTCGGGACTTGGCGTGATCCGCCGAAAACCTGAGATCAGATGGGATAAGTCACCGGAGGATCTCGGACATCTGGCTGAAATCCAGAACGCCCTGCTCGAGCGTACATCAACACTGGTCAGGTCCGGCGGCTGGCTGGTTTACAGTACCTGCACCGTGAACCGGGATGAGAACGACCGCCGGCTCACCGGCTTCCTGTCGCGGCACCCTGAATTTGAATGGGAACCCGATTTTTTCCGTCGGTTGCCTGAGGCACTGAAACAGTGCCGCGTGACCCCGGACAGCAGTATGATTCAGCTGTTTCCTTTTCAGTTCAATACCGACGGCTTTTTTATCGGATGCCTGCGAAGAAAGTAGCACAGGATTTGTAGGAAACGGAACAACCCGTACGGGAGTGTGGACAATGGAAGCTGTATTTGCAACAGACACAGGAAAAGTAAGAACAAATAATGAGGACAGTGTCCGGATATTCAGAAGCCGGACGCAGCTTCTCGGGATTGTTGCCGACGGTATGGGCGGCCATGTTGCCGGAGAGGTGGCGAGCCGACTGGCTGCAGCTGTTGCTGAACAAAAATGGAAGGCGCTGAAGGAAGACTTTTCCCGCGCTGAGGCAGTGGCATGGATGAATCAGCTGGTACGTTCCATGAATGTCCGGATCTATGATTATGCTGAGCAGCATGCCGAATGCCGCGGTATGGGCACGACGGTTGCAGCTGTGTTTTGCGGGAAGGATTATGTAGTCGTCTCGACGGTCGGAGACAGCCGGGTCTATTTGTGGCAGTCCGGGAATCAGATGAAACAGGTTACCGAAGACCATACTCTGGTGAACGAACTGGTGAAGACCGGACAGATTTCACGTGCCGATGCGGAAGTTCATCCCGAACGGCATATTCTGATGCGGGCGCTCGGGACGCAGCCGGCGATTGAACTGGATACGACGACGCTTGACTGGCCGCAGGATTCAAAAATCCTCATCTGCTCCGACGGGCTCACGAACAGGCTTCCGGATGAGCGGATCGGCGAGCTGCTCGGCGGGGATCAATTATTGAAGGACCGAGCCGAAGCGATGGTCCGCGAAGCCAATGAGGCCGGCGGGGAAGATAATATCTCGCTGATTATCATTGATCACGGCAAGGGTGGTGATCAATGATGATCGGCAGGCGTATCGGTGGAAGATACGAAATTCTATCCCGCCTCGGGGAAGGCGGAATGGCTATTGTTTATAAGGCAAAGGATCTGATTCTTGATCGCCTGGTTGCCGTAAAAATTCTTCGCTCGGATCTCGCCGGCGATCAGGAGTTTATCAAACGCTTTCACCGGGAAGCCGAATCTGTCGCCAGTTTATCCCATCCGAATATTGTGGCCATCTATGATATCGGGGAAGAAGAAGACTGTTATTATATCGTCATGGAATACGTGCAGGGCATGAGCCTGAAAGCGTTTATCCGGCAGTATTCCCCGATTAAAGTAAGCGAAGCCGTACATATTATGGAACAGATCACACTGGCTATCGCTCATGCCCACCAGCATGGCATTGTTCATCGCGATATCAAACCTCATAACATACTGATTGATGCATCGGAAAATGTGAAAGTGACGGATTTCGGCATTGCAATGGCTGTCAGCAGTGCGACGATCACCTACACGCATTCGATTCTCGGATCGGCGCATTATCTGTCGCCGGAACAGGCACGGGGGGGGAAAGCAACCGTCAAGTCGGATATCTATGCACTGGGCATTGTCATGTTCGAACTTTTAACCGGAAGGCTGCCCTTTCCCGGAGAATCTCCTGTTTCCGTCGCACTGAAACATCTGAATGAGCCGATGCCCTATCCGCGGGAAACACGACCGGAGATTCCTCAGAGTGTCGAGAACATCGTGATCCGGGCCACGGCCAAGATACCGCTGGACCGGTATGCCTCAGTCATGGAAATGTACCATGATCTGGGGACATCGCTTGAGCCGCAGCGCGCCGGTGAAAGGCGTCTGATACTGAACGAAACGATGCCGGAAGAAGCAGCCGACGATGATGAGAGAACGATCAAGATCAGCACGCTTCAGTCAGCCGGCTATGCTGTTGCCCCGTCCTCAGCCGAAAAGACAGCACCCGGTACGGAGGGAAAAAAGAAAAAGAAATCAGGAGTCCGGAAGTGGCTGACATTCACAGGCGTTCTGATGCTCCTGATCATCACCGGTCTGGTAATCGGGCTCACCGTACTTCCGAAGATGCTCTATGTCAGCAATGTGACCGTTCCTTCAGTAACCGGAAAAACGTTTGCGGAAGCGGGAAAAATAATAGACAGCCGGAATCTGAGTATCGTGCGCCGAAATCAATCCAGCTCAAAAGTGAAAAAGGGGAATGTAGTCAGCCAGAATCCGGAAGCCGGCGCAGAAGTCAAGTCAGGTACGAAGGTCACTCTGTTTGTCAGTTCAGGAGCCCAGAAAATCACGGTAGAGAATTATATCGGTTACAGCAGGGATTCATTAGCTCAAACGCTTCTGGATGCCGGATATAAAAATGTCGTCTGGACAGGCGAGACGTCGACAAGCGTTCCTGAAGGTGAAGTCATCCGTCAGACACCTCGCGCGGGTCAGCATGTCGTGCCGGGAAATACGACGGTGCACCTGACTTACAGCACCGGCATCACGGTACCGGATCTGACAGGAAAGACAAAAGAAGAAGTCACTCAGCAACTGAACAGTATGAGCCTCAAGGCCGACTTTTCAGCGGGCAGCTACTCGCCGGTCATCCCGAAGAATCAGGTGGTCACCCAGCAGCCTGCGGCGGGCAGCCGTGTAGCAAGCGGAACAACGGTTGTTATCTCACTTTCAAAGGGAGAGCAGCCGGAGCCAAAAGAGATTGACAAACCGATCAAGGTCGTTTACCAGAAGAACGGTAATGGAAATGGTAATGGCAATGGCAATGGCAATGGGAACGACAGCAGCAGCCAGCCTGCACATGTACAGATCTATTATACGGATGCGAATCACCAAAACGCACTCTTTATCGATGAGGAGATTACGAGTACGAAGACGTATACCATTCCGTTTACCATTAATCCCGGGAAAAAAGGCACTTATCAGATCCTGATCGACAATCGGCCGGCGAAAAACGGAACGGTTGACTATCCGGGCTGAGCCCGGAGATTCTCAGATAAGGAGAAATGAACGATGGCTGAAGGCACGATCATCAAAGCACTGAGCGGCTATTATTATGTGAAGACCGGCGACCGTCAGATTCAGTGCCGGGCCAGAGGAATATTCCGAAAACGCGGAGTGACACCACTTGTCGGCGATCACGTGGTTTATGAGGCGGAGAATCCTTCTGACGGCTATATTATGTCCATCCGGCCGCGAAAAAATTTTCTGAGCCGCCCGCCGATTGCCAATATCGACCAGGCACTGCTCGTTTTTTCAGTCAGCGAACCGGAGTTTGACAGCCAGTTGCTCGACCGCTTTCTCATCATCATGGAAGCAAGCCGGATCCATTCTGTGATCTGCCTGACTAAAGAAGATCTATTGAGTGAGGATCAGGAATCGCTACTAAAGAAGCAACTGTCTGTTTACCGTCATGCCGGTTACCCGGTCATTGTTACATCGAGCAAAGCGCACACCGGCATCGATGAGCTCAGACAGATTCTGGATGGAAAAGTGACCGTAGTTACCGGCCAGTCCGGTGTGGGGAAATCTTCTCTGCTCAATCAGATCAATACGACCCTGAATATAGAAACGCAAAGTATTTCCCATGCACTCGGACGCGGCAAACATACAACAAGGCATGTGGCATTGCTTCAGATCGGCAGATCCGGTTTTGTCGCCGATACACCCGGGTTCAGCTCGCTCGATGTCACACAGATTGATGCTTCAGAACTGGCCGGATGTTTTCCCGAATTTTCACCGTTCAGTCCGTCCTGCCGGTTCAGAACGTGTACACATATTGCCGAACCGGACTGTGCCGTGAAACATGCGGTTGAGACAGGTGATATAGATCCGAAACGTTATGACCATTACTGCTTCTTTTATCACGAGATTAAAAATAAGAGGAAACTCTACTGACCGGTGAAAGAGACTTTCGGGAGACCAAATGATTTTCAGTCGGAAGGGAATGATCTGAAATGAAACTGGCAATTGTGGCCGGAGGACCTGAAGCAAGGATTCCTGATCTGACCGCACCGGAATATCATGACTTCGACTGGATCGGTGCGGATCGCGGCACGTTTGTCCTGCTGAAGTCGGGTATCAAGCCAAAACACGCGTTCGGTGATTTCGACTCGGTTCACGGGCCGGAGAAAAATGCCGTCTTTCACAGCGGTACCGAGCTGCGTACCTTTCAGCCTGAAAAGGATCAGACGGATCTGGAAATTGCTGTTGACTGGGCAGTCGGCAAGAAGCCTGAGTTACTGCTGATTTTCGGCGCAACCGGGGGACGTATCGATCATGAGCTGGCGGCGGTTCAGATCCTCCTGCGTGTCGCACGTGCCGGGATCCGCTGTGCCCTGATTGACACGCTCAACCGGGTCACTTTACTCATGCCCGGTACATATCATGTAAGTAATGACCCTGACTATCATTACCTGTCTTTTCTGGCGCTCTCAGAAAAAGTGGAGGGGCTGACCCTTGAAGGTGTTAAATACCCGCTGAAAAATGCCGGGCTGCCTGTGGGTTCCAGTCTGTGTATCAGCAACGAGGCCGATGCGGCAACTTTTTCTGTTTCGCTGAGATCAGGTTGTTTGCTGATGATGCAGTGCAGCGATGCTTAAAAGGCCCGGACGTGAGACACAGGTCATAGATTCAGGGCACGTCACATATAATTCAGAAGCAGACGATAACACGGCAGCAGTGGCAACAGGGAGGAGCATGACGATGAAATTCTATACGATCAAACTGCCCCGCTTCCTGGGCAGCATAGTAAGAGCCCTCCTCGGTTCCTTCCGGAAGGGTTAACCAACTCGCAGACGCAAAAAATCCATCCTCTTGATCAAGAGGATGGATTTTTTGCATTTGAACGATTTAAAAACGTTCGCGTCTCATTCAGACACGTTCCACTTTGCCGGCTTTCAATGCCTTTGTAGAGACATAGACTCTCTTCGGTGAACCGTTGACAAGAATCCGTACTTTCTGAAGATTTGCTTTGAAAGTCCGTTTCGATTTATTTTCAGCAAAAGAACGATTCTGACCGAACTTGGTCGTCTTTCCGGTAACAAAACAATGACGTCCCATTTCCATACCTCCTGCCTGGCTAATAATTAGGTCGGACTGATTTAACATCCGGGCCTTTCAGATGCAGCAATAATTCTATATTATCACGTCAAAGTGGTGTCCGCAACAGGGCAAATCAGCGGACTGATCCGGAACAGCCGGCTTCGGTCCGGCTTTAAAAAACCCTGAAGCTAGTGTAAAATAACGATAACAGCGGCAAGGTGCCGCAACTGACAGAAAAGCTGACAGCATCATTCTTTCTCGAATGATGACTCAGGGAGGAACAGAGCGTGTCAATTTCAATCAATAACACATATGGACAGATCGATATTTCTACAGAGGTCATTGCGAAAATTGTCGGCGGGGCTGCTTTGAACTGCTACGGAATAGTCGGTATGGCATCAAAGAATCAGCTAAAAGACGGATTCGCCGAATTACTGAAAAAAGAAAATTTCAGCCGCGGCGTCATCGTTGATCTGGATGATGAGGATAATCTTCTGATCGACATGTATATTATTGTCAGCTATGGGACAAGGATTTCAGAAGTCGCCTATCAGGTACAAAACAAAGTGAAAGAAACTCTGAATCAGACACTGGGCATTGAAGCTGCCGCAATCAATATTTTTGTGCAGGGTGTCCGTCTGACGGATGCGGAACAGGCGGAAGATGCCGAAACTGCCGGTGACTAAACTGGAGGCAGAAACCGATGAAATATCGAAGCGTTTTTGACATTATCGGACCGGTGATGGTCGGCCCGTCAAGCTCGCATACTGCGGGTGCCGTCCGTATCGGAAAGACGGCAAGAAAATTATTCGGGATTAAACCGGATCATGTTGAAATCACGCTCTATGGATCCTTTGCCGAGACATACAGAGGACACGGAACAGACCTGGCACTGGCAGCCGGTCTGCTTAATTTTGGCACGAATGATACCCGCCTGCCGGAAGCATTGACGATTGCCCGGGAACAAGGCATCAGGATCACGATCACTCCGGATCAAAAAACACAAGTAGCGCATCCGAATACGGCGAGACTGATTCTCTCCGCAGGGGGGAAGACACTGGAGCTGGTCGGCGTCTCAATCGGCGGCGGCAAAATCGAAATCACCGAAGTGGACGGTTTTTCCATATCATTGACCGGCAGCAATCCGGCTCTTTTAGTCCTGCACCGGGATAAATATGGCGCGGTTGCCGAAGTGGCGGGTTTGATTGCAAAATATGAGATCAACATCTCTCATATGGAAGTGTCAAGGCATGAGCGGGGGCATCTCGCGTTAATGGTGATTCAGACGGATGAAGAAATCAGCGAAGCGCTGGCTGCCGAAATTGCCGGGCTGCAGAATATGCTGAATGTGGCGGTTTTATCCTGAACAAGGAAGGAAATAGCGAAAGGAGCCGTAATCTCATGTTTACGACAGTTAAAGAGTTGACGGAACAATCCGTGAAATCCGGATTGCCCTTGTCTGAAATCATGATTCGTTCGGAAATGGATACGACTCAGAAAAGCAGAGACGAGATCTATCACCGGATGGAGAAAAATCTTGAGGTCATGGAAAAGGCCGTCGATCGCGGCATTCATGAACAGGTCCGTTCTCATTCCGGTCTTACAGGAGGGGATGCGCGGCGTCTGCAGACGTATCTGAAATCCGGGCGGTCACTGTCCGGCGATACGCTGCTGCAGGCTGTCAGCATGGCAATGGCCACCAATGAGGTCAACGCTGCCATGGGGATCATTTGCGCCACCCCGACGGCAGGATCAGCCGGCGTTGTGCCCGGCACGCTGTTCGGGCTCAGAAAACGCATGCAGCCGACGCATGACCAGATGGTCCGATTTCTGTTTACTGCCGGTGCATTCGGCTTTATCGTCGCCAATAATGCATCAATTGCCGGTGCTGCAGGGGGGTGCCAGGCCGAGGTAGGTTCGGCAACCGGCATGGCGGCGGCAGCCACCGTAGAGCTGGCCGGCGGGTCGCCGGAACAGTCGGCCGATGCCATGGCGATTGCCCTTGGTAATATGCTCGGACTGGTTTGTGATCCGGTCGCCGGCCTGGTTGAAGTACCCTGCGTCAAGAGAAATGCGATTGGCGCGTCAACAGCGATAGTGGCCGCAGATATCGCACTGGCGGGGATCAAAAGCAAGATTCCCTGCGATGAAGTGATCGATGCCATGTATCAGGTCGGCAGACTGATGCCGGCGGCGCTCCGTGAAACAGCGATGGGCGGGCTCGCCGACACCCGTACCGGCCGGGAACTGAAACAGCGTATTTTCGGCGGGCGGGCTCAGAATCCTGCCGTGGAAGAAAAATGATTGCACCGCAAACATCTCCTCCGATCGGCAGCCTTAAAGGTGTCGGTCCGTCGGCTGTCCGGACTTTAAATGAACTGGGTATCCGGACAGTCGCCGACCTGTTTAACTACTTTCCCTATCGCTATGACAACTATGAAATAAAAGATCCGCAGTTTGCGGAAAACGGTGTCAGTCTGACCGTTTCCGGCAGGGTTCAAAGCGAACCGGTACTGACCTTTTATGCAAAAAGGAGGTCGCGCGTCGTTGTCCGGATGATGGCCGGCCGCAGTCTGATTACGGTTGTCGCCTTCAACCGGCCCTATCTGAAAAAAAGTCTGAGTCCCGGCAAAGAAGTCACGGCCACAGGAAAATGGGATCGCAACAGAGCGGAACTGACCGCAACGGAGTTTCATGTCGGCCGGCAGGATTTCACTGAAACGATGGCGCCCGTCTATTCAGTGAAGGATGGGATGACCGTCCAAAGACTGAGGACGATGGTCCGCCGGGCATTCGAACAGTTTCCCGACCAGATCACAGAAACGCTGCCTCGTTCGTTCGTCGAAAAATACAGATTGCCGGAACGAAAAACCGCCATTCATGAAATCCACTTTCCAACCGGGCCCGAGTCGCTGAAACAGGCGAGACGGCGTCTTGTCTATGAAGAATTCCTGAACTATGAGCTGAAAATGCAGAGCCACAGGCAAATCCGTCAAAAGTCGGAAAAGGGACTGTCGATCCACATCCACATGCAGAAAGTGCACCAATTCGTGGCGCAGCTGCCCTTTGCCCTGACTCAGGCCCAGAGACGCGTTGTCGGCGAAATACTGGAGGATCTGCAGGCACCCTATCCGATGAACCGTCTGCTCCAGGGTGATGTGGGGTCGGGGAAAACGGTGGTCGCTGCCATTGCCCTATATGCGGCGGTATCCGCCGGATATCAGGGCGCACTGATGGCACCGACGGAAATCCTTGCCGAGCAGCACGCAAACAGTCTGCAGAAGCTGTTCCACCCTTTTTCTGTCACTGTCGCACTCCTGACCGGTAACGTTCACGGAAAAGAGCGGCAGCTTTTACTTCAGGAACTTGCCGCCGGTCATGTGGATATCCTGGTGGGTACGCATGCATTGATCCAGGATGATGTTCACTTTGCCGGCCTCGGGCTGGTGATCACCGATGAGCAGCATCGCTTTGGGGTTAACCAGCGGAAAAAGCTGCGGATTAAAGGCAAAGAACCAGGCGTTCTTTATATGACAGCAACGCCGATTCCGAGGACCCTGGCGATCACTGTTTTCGGCGATATGGATGTCTCGACGATTGACGAACTTCCAGGGGGCAGAAAAACGATCCGGACGTACTGGATTCGTCATGATATGTCCGGCCGGCTGATCGCTTTTATCAGAAAGCAGCTGAAAGAAGGGCGACAGGCTTATGTGGTTTGCCCGCTGATTGCCGAATCGGAGCAGCTTGACGTTCAGAACGCGATCGATGTTCATGCCAGCCTTGTCCGGGCACTGCCCGGATTTCAGGTCGGGCTGATGCATGGAAAACTCGCTCCGGATGAGAAAGCAGCAATTATGGACGAGTTCAAAGCGAATAAGATTCAGGTACTCGTCTCAACAACCGTTGTCGAAGTCGGCGTTGACGTACCGAATGCCACGCTGATGATCATTGACGATGCCGAGCGCTTCGGGCTGTCCCAGCTGCATCAGCTTCGCGGACGCGTCGGACGCGGAAGCTATCAGTCTTACTGTATCCTGATTTCCGATGCCAGATCAGAGACCAGTCAGGAAAGGCTGCGGCTCATGACGGAAACCTCCGACGGATTCAAGCTGTCGACGTTCGATCTGAAACTGCGCGGACCCGGAGACTTTTTTGGTAGAAAACAGAGCGGGCTGCCTGAATTCAAACTGGCGGATATGGTTCACGATTACAAGACACTTGCTGCGGCCAGAGATGATGCCGCCGGAATGGTAAAAAGTCCGGCGTTCTGGAAGGATGATGTATACCGGCAGCTGCGGCGGCCGCTGATCGATTCCGGGATTACGGATTCGGCTAACCTCGACTGATATGAAACATCCTGAAGGGTTCGTTCGTATTTCATAGCGGCTGTCATTCTGTGTCACTATTCCATGGTTCCCGGATATGGTATACTAACTATTAATATCTAGTCTTAACCAAGGGTGTCCATGAGATGAGAAAAAACAAACAGGAACGTCAGGAAGCGCTGAAACAAACGATCGCTGAAAATCCTTTTGTCACCGATGATGAGCTGGCTGCCCGATTCTCTGTCAGTATCCAGACGATTCGGCTGGACAGGCTTGAACTTTCCATTCCGGAATTGCGGGAGCGTATCAAATATGTCGCCAAACGACGCTTTGATGACGTCAAAGCGCTTCATGAAGATGAAGTGATCGGGGATATTGTGGATCTTCAACTGGACGAATCGGCCATTTCGATCCTGGAAATTGATCCGATGCATGCCTTCTCGCGTACCGGTATTGCCCGTGGGCACCACCTGTTTGCCCAGGCGAACTCACTGGCTGTCGCCGTGATCGACGATGATCTGGCTCTGACTTCGAAAGCCACAATCCACTTTATCCGCCCGGTCAGAGTCGGTGAGCGGGTCGTCGCCAAGGCAAAAGTCATCCAGAAGGAACGGGTAAGGACCATTGTTGAAGTGAACAGTTATGCGGGTCAGGATCATGTTTTCAGAGGCAGATTCACGATGTTCCGTTCCCACACAGCAAAGAACAGTCAGAAACCAAAGCAATAATCCGTTTCATGTGTTTCACAAGGCCGGAAGATCCCGAAACCGGGAGAATCAGGCCAGTCTGAGGAGGTTTTTTTATGGGCAAGACAGCTTTTGTATTCCCGGGACAGGGGTCGCAGTACGTCGGAATGGGCAGCGATCTGCTAGCTGAACCGGAAGCACAGGCAATGTTCCGGGCGGCAGATACGAAACTTGGCTACGGGCTCAGTGAACTGATCGCAAACGGGCCGGAAGATAAATTGCGCCTGACGGAGAATACTCAGCCGGCATTGCTGACAGTCAGTGCAGTTCTTTACCGTTTACTGAAAAAGAGGGGGATCAAACCGGATTTTCTTGCCGGCCACAGTCTCGGAGAATATTCAGCCCTTTATGCAGCCGGTGTGCTCGACTTTGAGGATGCCGTGTTTGCTGTGCGTCAGCGTGGTCAGCTGATGGAGCAAGCCGTGCCGGCAGGCCGGGGCACGATGGCAGCCGTACTGGGCATGGATAAAGAACCGCTTGAACACATCTGCAGCGAGGCGGCATCGGGCGGAGAGTCGGTGCAGCTAGCCAACCTGAACTGTCCCGGTCAGATTGTCATCTCCGGTACGGTCGGCGGTGTTGAAAAAGCGTCAGCGCTTGCCAGAGAGGCCGGCGCACGGCGTGTTGTTCCTCTATCGGTCAGCGGTCCTTTCCATTCGGCACTGATGAAACCTGCGGCAGCCCAGCTCGAGAAGGTGCTCAACGGACTGCCGGTGAAAAATGCGGAAATCGCGGTGATTGCCAACAGTACTGCAGAGCCGGAACACACGGCAGCGGCTATTCGCAGCCATCTGATCGAACAGCTCTATTCACCGGTACGCTGGACTGAATCGATTGAAAAACTTGCTGCACTGGGCGTCGACACCTATGTCGAAGTCGGCCCGGGAAGGGTATTATCCGGTTTGATTCGAAAAATCCGGCGCGGGGCGACAACGATTCAGGTCAATAGTCTGGAAACACTGGAAGCAGCCGCGGAAAAACTTAAGGAGAGTGCGGAATAATGGGGCTTAAAGGTAAAGCTGCTCTGGTTACCGGCGCATCCAGAGGCATCGGTAAGGCGATCGCACTGGCATTCGCCCGTGAAGGCGCTTCTGTTGTCGTGAACTATGCCGGCAACAAAGCACGTGCGGAAGAGACTGCCGCCGAAATCCGGGAACTGGGACAGGAGGCACTTGTCTATCAGTGCGATGTGACGAGTGAGCCGGATGTTCAGGAAATGATTAAAACAGTATCCAAAAAATTCGGGCATCTGGATATTGTCGTCAATAATGCCGGAATTACGCGGGACGGGTTATTGATGCGCATTAAGGAAGCCGACTGGGATGCGGTTTTGAATACCAACCTGAAAGGTGTCTTTCTTGTGACCAAAGCCGCGCTGCGCCCGATGATGCGGCAGCGCAGCGGCAAGATCATCAACATTGCTTCGGTCGTCGGTATTCTCGGCAACGCCGGTCAGGCTAATTACTCGGCGGCAAAAGCCGGTGTGATCGGGCTTACGAAAACAACGGCCCGTGAAGTGGCTTCCCGCGGTATCACGGTCAATGCGGTCGCGCCAGGTTTCATCATAACGGAAATGACGGCCGAGCTTCCTGATCAGGTGAAAGAGCAGATGAAGGCACAGATTCCGCTGCAGCGTCTCGGTACGCCGGAAGATGTGGCTTCGGTCGTACGCTTTTTGGCTTCGGATGACAGCAATTATATGACCGGGCAGATTTTAAGTGTTGACGGCGGTATGGCAATGCAATAAAATATGTTAGGTATGCTTGAATCATTTGGTGAATACGCACATTCTTAATTTTAATTATTCCTTGAGAGGGGGTGAAGACATGGCAGATACAGATGTTCTGACTCGTGTTAAAAAGATCGTTGTCGACCGCCTTGGTGTGAATGAAGCTGATGTAAAACCCGAAGCTTCATTTAAGGATGACCTCGACGCCGATTCTCTTGATATCGTGGAACTTGTTATGGAACTTGAAGATGAGTTCAATCTGGAAATTTCAGATGAAGATGCTGAAAAAATTCAGACTGTTGGTGATGTCGTCACTTACATAGAGAATCATAAATCGTGACACACTGACAGGTAAGGTCCCGTTTCTATATTCATATACTGACGGGGCTTTTTTACACAAAGCCGGGTTGATCTGCGGCTGTTTTTCATTGCATCAGTCAATGGGGGAGACTGGCGCAGCATCCGCGATCAGCAAAGCTTTGAACAAAATGCCGAATGAAACAAGCGCCCGGTTTTCGAATCCGTTCAATCGGGTTGGATTCTTCGGCGGATATTTCGTTCCTGTTTTAGCGGAGGTGAGGATTCATGCCGATCTCAAAAAGATCTGAAGGCCGGGATCAGGATACGGTAAGTCGAATCCATCAGTTTTTAGCACGCTTTTCATTTGCATTCAATCAGGAAGAATTGCTGTTTGAGGCATTCACGCATTCCTCCTATGTGAATGAACATCGGGAAGAAAATCTTGAGAATTATGAACGTCTTGAATTTTTGGGTGACGCCGTGATGGAACTCATGGTCTCCCAGTACCTGTTTAAGCATTATCCGGGACTTTCAGAGGGCGATATGACGAAATTACGTGCGGCGATCGTCTGTGAAACCGGGCTGGTTATGTTTGCCTCCAGCCTGTCGTTTGATCAGCTGATCTTTCTTGGCAGAGGCGAGAAGGTAACCGGCGGACAGAATCGTCCCGGTCTCCTGTGCGATGTCTTTGAGGCATTTGTCGGCGCACTTTACCTTGACCAGGGTCTGGAGGCGGTCGGACGTTTTCTGAAGCAGGTCGTTTATCCGAGAATCGATGATGGGACATTTTCCCATGTCATGGATTTCAAAAGCCAGCTTCAGGAAACAGTACAGCGCCAGGATCTCGGCGAACTGGATTACGCTGTGACGATGGAGATGGACGGAGAGCGTCAGAAGGGCTTTCTGGCAAAGGTTCTGCTGGACGGTAAGGCGATCAGTTCAGGACAGGGCCAGTCGAAAAAAGATGCTGAACAGAACGCGGCACGCGAAGCGTTAAAAAAGATCGCCGGGTAACAAAAACAGCCGAAGCTTACGGCTGTTTTTGTTACTTTCAATGAATGACTTTGTGACAGGTATGGAAACGGGGGAATCAGGATGTTTCTTAAGCGGCTGGATGTGTCAGGATTTAAATCCTTCGCGAATAAAACATCTGTTGCGTTTGTTCCCGGGGTTACCGCAGTAGTGGGCCCTAATGGCAGCGGGAAAAGCAATATTACCGAGGCTATTCGCTGGGTGCTCGGCGAACAGTCGGCTAAATCGCTGCGCGGTGCTAAGATGGAAGATATTATTTTCTCCGGCAGTGATTCCCGCAAAGCGGTGAATATGGCGGAAGTGACGCTCACTCTGGATAATCAGGACCACTATCTTCCCACAGACTACAGTGAAATCAGTGTCACGCGGCGTGTCTACCGTTCCGGAGAGAGTGAGTTTCTTCTGAACCGTCAGAGCTGCAGACTGAAGGATATTGTAGATCTGTTTATGGATTCAGGACTCGGACGTGAAGCCTATTCCGTTATCGGTCAGGGAAAAATCGATGAGATTCTGAACAGTAAAGCCGAGGAAAAGCGGAAAATTTTCGAGGAAGCGGCCGGCGTCCTGAAGTATAAATTAAGGAAACAAACCGCAGAAAAGAAACTTGACGACTCGGCGGACGATCTCAACCGGGTTGAAGATATTTTACACGAGCTGGAGAGCCGGATTGAACCTCTGGCCAGGCAATCGTCAATCGCAAAAGATTACCTTTCAAAAAAAGATGAACTTGAAGAAGCAGATATTGCCCTTCTGGCGCACGACATTGCCGGGATGCATGAAGAGTGGGAAAAATCGAAGAAACGCAGCGCAGAGCTTGAAACAGAAAAAAACAAACGCAGCGAAAGGCTCAAAAGCAGTGAGCAGGTTTATCAGGAAAAACGAAATCTTTTGGAACAGCTTGACCGTTCCATTGAATCCGATCAGGCAAAACTGGCTGAATCCGGTGAATATCTTGAGAAAATCATCGGCCGGAAAGAAGTGCTTGCCGAACGGAAGAAACATGCGCAAACAACTTCCTTCGAGATGAACGACCGATTGACCATCCTGAAAAAGCAGCTGGCATCGGAACGCCTGGAACTGAATCAGACAGACGAAGACTATCGCCGGGCAAAGGCGCAGCTGGATGCATTAAATAAACAACTGGCCGGCAAACGGCACGATGCCGATCAACTGGATGAGCATCTGGACGGCCGGATCGAACAGCTCAAAGGGGACTACATTGAGACACTGAATCAACAGGCATCAATGAAAAATGAGCAGCGGTATCTGAACGACCGGCTGTCCGGACTGGATCAGAAACGGAACCAGACCGGGACGCGTACCGGTTCCGCGCGGAAGACCGCAGAGGACGCGCGAAAGAAGAAACAGGAACTGGAGGAGCAGCTCGGGCAGAAAGCCGGGGAAGGCCGGGACATGCAGCAGAAGTACTCGGCACAAGCAGCAGCGCTTGAAGCTGACCGTGAGCGCTACGACAGGCAGAAAGAGGCAGTCGGGAAAATCGGCCGTCTGATCGAACAGGCGACTTCCCGAAAGGATATGCTCGAGTCGCTGAAGGAGGACTATGCCGGTTTTTATCAGGGCGTCCGGACAGTTCTCAAAAACAAAGCCCGTCTCCGCGGTATTCTCGGCGCTGTGGCCGAACTGATCAGGGTCGATGAACCCTATCGGACAGCGATTGAAGTCGCTCTGGGCGGAGCTTCCCAGAATATTATTGTGACTGATGAAAATGCCGGCCGCCAGGCGATCCGTTTTCTCAGGGAACGTCAGGCGGGACGTGCCACCTTCCTTCCGGTGTCGGTAATGAAAGCCCGTTCGATCGCTCAGGCCGATCGAGTGCGGGCGCAGGCGCATTCATCATTCATCGGTCCGGCGGATGAACTGGTGGCGTGCGATTCGAGATTTCATGCGGTGATTGCCCACTTGCTCGGGCACGTGATGATTGCTGAAAATCTTCAAGGCGCGAATGAACTGGCCAGGCTTGCCGGCTATAAATACCGTATCGTGACTTTGAAAGGCGATGTTATCGCTCCCGGCGGCGCCATGACCGGAGGAAGTCTGAAGAAAAATGGTGCCGGTCTGATCGGCCGCGAATCGGAGATCGAACAGATTGCCGGACAAATTAAGGAAATGAAGAAGAAGCAGGGCGAGCTGCGTGAGGCTTTCTCCAGCCTCAAACAGCACATTGCAGCAGAGGAACTCGAAGCAGAAAAGCAGAGACAATCGGTTCAGTCTGCGGCTGAAGCATACCGTGATCTCGAAGATGCACTACGGGAAGCGGCAGCGGTGGAGAAGAACGCGACTGATCGCTATCAGCTGCTTGCCAGAGAGAACCATGACTTTGATGCTGAAAGCCGAAAAATAACGCAGAGGCTTGGCGAATTAGCGGAAAATCTGGCTGCCGCAGTCAAGGATGGCGACCGGCTGACCGAAGAGATAAACCGTCTGACCGCTGCAAGAGAGGACAGGGATTCGGCCAAATCCGCGCTTCAGGAGGAAATGACGGCGCTCAAAGTACACTTTGCCTCTCAGAATGAGAAAGTGCTGCATCTCAAGGAAACAAGAGAGCAGATGCACCGCCGCGTGGATGACCTGGCGGCAAGTGCCGAAGCTTTGCAAAACTCGATTGTTCAGATGGCCTCCGACCTTGACCAGCAATCGCTGAGCAGTGAAAAAATAGCAGCGGACATTCACCGGGCGAAAGAGACAAAGGAACGGCTGATGAAGACCCTGGCGCAGAAAAAGAAAGAACGGGAAACGGCGCAGGGAGCACTTTCAAAACGAGAACAGGCCATTCATGAGGAACGGCTGGCAGCCGCCGGACTGAGCGAAGCGCTGCAGCAGGAGAACGTCAGACTCGGCCGCTTTGATGTCCAGCTCGACCATTTGATCGATACACTGCGTCAGGACTATCAGATGACTTTTGAAGCAGCAAGAGCCGATTATCCGCTGAAGATGGATCCGGAGGCTGCACGGAAAAAAGTCCGGCTGATTAAACGGGCGATTGAAGAACTGGGCACGGTGAACGTCGGTGCCATTGAGGAATATGAAAATGTCCTCGAACGCCAGCAGTTCCTGTCCTCACAGCGGGATGATCTGCTGAAAGCCCGTCAGACACTGGAAAATGTGATGACTGAAATGGATCAGGAAGTCGAACAGCGCTTCTCGGCAACATTTAAAAAAATTCGCGGTCATTTCCAGATCATCTTCCGTGAACTGTTTGGCGGCGGTCAGGCGGATCTGCGACTGATTGATCCGCATGACCTGCTCGGCAGCGGTGTGGACATATTCGCTGAACCGCCGGGAAAGAAGCTGCAGCGGCTTTCCCTGCTTTCAGGCGGTGAGCGCGCGCTGACCGCCATTGCACTTCTCTTTTCAATTCTTAAAGTCCGTCCGGTTCCCTTCTGCGTGCTTGATGAAGTCGAAGCGGCACTGGATGATGCCAACGTCGACCGGTATGCGCGGTTCCTGAAGAAATTCAGTACGGAGACTCAGTTTATCGTGGTCACGCACCGGCACGGGACGATGGAACATGCGGATGTGCTGTACGGTGTAACGATGCAGGAATCCGGTATCAGTAAACTGGTTTCTGTCCGGCTCGAAGAAACTGAGGAACTGCTGTCCGCGGAAAATGGATGAATCTTTTTAAACGGCCACTAGTCAGGGGAGGGAACAGCAGATGAATTTTTTTGACCGAATCAAAGCAAAAATAACCGGAAGCACCGAATCTGTCTCGGAAAAATTCAAAGATGGTCTGAGCAAGACGAGAAAATCTTTTTCGGACGGAATGAATAATCTGGTCAAACGCTATCGTAAAGTTGATGAGGACTTTTTTGAAGAACTTGAAGATTTGCTGATTGAGTCGGATGTCGGTGTGACGACGGTTCTGGATCTGGTCGAGAAACTCAAGGATGAGTCAAGAACACGGAATATCAAAGATACGGAGCAGCTGAAAACCGTCATTGTCGAAGTGCTCTCCGACTTTCTGACGAAGGATAAACAGGATACGCAGCTTCGCCTGAATCCGGACGGTCTGACGGTGATTCTGATGGTCGGCGTCAACGGGGCAGGAAAAACGACAACGGTCGGGAAACTCGCCGCACGGTTCAGGAGCGAAGGCCGGTCGGTCCTGCTTGCGGCAGCAGATACCTTCCGCGCCGGCGCGATTGACCAGCTGCAAGTCTGGGGTGACCGGGCCGGTGTCGATGTCATCCGGCATCAGGAAGGCTCCGATCCCGCATCGGTGATTTATGACGCCATTAAAGCGGCAAAATCACGGAACACCGATGTGCTGCTTTGTGATACGGCAGGCCGTCTGCAAAACAAAGTTAATTTAATGAAGGAACTGGAGAAAATCAAACGGGTGATCCAGCGTGAATGTCCCGGGGCTCCGCAGGAAGTACTGCTGGTTCTCGATGCGACAACCGGCCAGAATGCGCTGAATCAGGCTAAATTATTCCGGCAGGCGTCGGATGTAACCGGCATCGTCCTGACTAAACTCGACGGCACAGCGAAAGGCGGCATTGTCCTCGGTATTCGCCATGAGCTCAATCTTCCCGTAAAACTGGTCGGTCTTGGTGAAAAAATCAACGACCTGCAGACATTCGATGCAGATGCTTTCCTTTATGGGCTTTTTTCAGAACTGTTCACTGATTCCGGAGAACAGGAGAATCACTGACAGATTTCTTTAAAATAAGCTCTGATTTAAAAAAATCGTTTTGTCACCCCAATGCTTCGAGCGGAAGGTGTACGGCCCTTTGAGGGAACAGCGGGCGCCTGCAACGGAAAACCGTTGCCAAATTTAACAGAGCCTGAAGTAAAGAAAAAAACTTGACAGGTCCCCGTGATTCCGGTAAGATAATCCAGTAAAGTCAATCGCCTTTACAGTCAAGGGGTTATTGTAATGCTTGAAAAAATTTTACGAGTCAATGCCTTATATGATTTTTATCAGCCTCTTCTTACCCCGAAGCAGCAGGAGTACCTGGATCTGTACTATTTGAATGATCTTTCACTCGGCGAGATTGCAGAGAACTGCCATGTCACTCGTCAGGCTGTTTATGACAACCTGAAGAGGGCCGAAAAAACGCTGGAGTCGCTCGAATCAAAGCTTGGCCTTTTTCGGAAATATCAGTCCAGGACCGCATTGATCCGGGAACTCAGGGACAAGTCCGCGAGAATGAGCAATGATGCGCGCCGGAGTGTGGATTCGGTTCTCGACCGGCTCGAGAAATTGGATTAGGAGTGAGCGATATGGCCTTTGAAAGTTTATCCGACAGGCTCCAGTCAGCGATGCGAAAAATCCGCGGCAAAGGCAAGGTGTCGGAAGCCGATGTCAAGCAGATGACCCGGGAGATCCGTCTGGCTCTTCTTGAAGCCGATGTTAACTTTAAAGTGGTTAAGACTTTTGTCAAACGGGTTCAGGAACGGGCTATCGGCCAGGAAGTACTTAAAAGCCTTACCCCCGGTCAGCAGATCATTAAAGTTGTTCAGGACGAACTGACGGAATTAATGGGCGGAGAACAGACCAAGCTGAATTTTGCCCTCAAGCCCCCGACGGTGATCCTGTTTGTCGGCCTTCAGGGTGCCGGCAAGACGACATCTGCGGCCAAGCTGGCCAATTATATCCGGAAGGCGCATAACAAAAAGCCGCTGATGATTGCCGCCGACATTTACCGGCCGGCAGCGATCAAGCAGTTGCAGACTCTTGGCCGGCAGCTGGATATTCCGGTTTTCTCACTCGGTGATCAGGTGAATCCGGTAGACATTGTCCGCCAGGGTCTGGAACAGGCGCAGACCGATCACAATGATCTGGTCATGATTGATACTGCAGGGCGTCTTCATGTGGATGACGCACTGATGGAAGAGCTGGAACAGATCAAGTCGGTCAGTCATCCGGATGAGATCTTCCTGGTCGTCGATGCAATGACCGGTCAGGATGCGGTGAATGTCGCAGGCGCCTTTAATGACCGGCTGGATATTACCGGTGTGATCATGACCAAACTTGACGGCGATACCCGTGGCGGTGCGGCGCTTTCCATCCGCTCGGTAACCGGCAAACCGATCAAGTTTGTCGGTATGGGCGAAAAGATGGACGCGCTCGAACCTTTTCATCCGGATCGCATGGCTTCACGTATTCTCGGCATGGGCGATGTGCTCTCTCTGATCGAAAAAGCACAGAACACAGTTGATGAAGAAAAAGCCAGAGAGATGGCCAAAAAGCTGCAGACAGTCAGTTTCACACTGGATGACTTTCTGGAACAGATCGGCCAGATCCGGAAGATGGGCCCGCTGCAGGATCTGCTGGCGATGATGCCGGGCGCGAACAAGTTCAAGGGTATGAAGAACATGCAGATCGATGAGAAGAAAATCGATCAGGTTGAAGCCATGATCCGTTCGATGACGCCTCTGGAAAAGAACGATCCGGACATCATTAATGCAAGCCGCAGGAAACGCATCGCACTGGGCAGCGGAACATCGATTGCCGATGTGAACCGCCTGCTGAAACAATTCAAAGATATGAAGAAAATGATGAAGCAGTTCATGGGCGGCAAAGGGAAAAGACGCGCCAATCCGTTTAATATGCCGTTTATGTGATCTGATCGTCAGCATGATTAAAAAAATTCACAAGAATCAGGAAGGTGTCAGTAATGTCTGTTAAAATTCGTCTGAAACGTATGGGTGCTAAAAAGCGTCCTTTTTACAGAGTTGTCGTAGCTGATTCACGCTCACCGCGTGACGGCCGTTTTATTGAAGAAATCGGTACTTACAATCCGGTTTCCACCCCTAAGGCGTTTACCATCAATGAAGATAAAGCGCTCGACTGGCTGCAGAAGGGTGCACAGCCGTCCGATACGGTCCGTAATCTTTTTTCCAAAAACGGGCTTATGGAGAAATTCCACAACGCAAAGCTTCAGAAATAATCCGGAATAATCCGGAATAACCCAGTTGGATGATGATGTGAAAAGAGAAGGGGAAAGGTCTGCCCTTCTCTTTTTCGCCATACATAGCCGGCAGGCAAGATTTTCAGGGCACATACACGATAAAGGAAACAGACGGATGCCATAAGGAGGAATTTGCGTGACAGAGTGGCAGTATGTCGGCAAGATTGTGAATACAAGAGGAATTAAGGGCGAAGTGAAAGTGATCAGCGTCACCGATTTTCCGGAAGAACGGTTTGCATCCGGTGCCGTTTTGTATGCACAGAAAGAACCGTCATCCGGTTATCTTCCACTGACAGTGGCTGGCTACAGCCGGCGCGCTCCTTTCGACTGCCTTTTATTTGAAGGCTATCCGACGATTAACGAAGTGGAGAAGCTCAAGGGCAGCGCACTGTTTATCTCCAGGGATCAGCTGCCCAGGCTGGAGGACGACGGGGATTTCTACTATTACGAGATCATCGGTGCTGAGGTTTATACTGAAGAGGGCAGGGAGCTTGGTCGAATCAAAGAAATTCTTTCTCCGGGTGCCAACGACGTCTGGGTCGTCGACAGTGGCGGAAAAGATATTCTGATTCCATATATTATAGATGTGGTGCGCCATGTGGATGTTCCGGGAAAACGTGTGACCGTGCATCTGATTCCGGGGCTGATTGATGATGAGGATTGATGTACTGACCCTTTTTCCTGAAATGTTTCCAGGCGTACTGAACGGATCAATGCTTGGGAAAGCTCAGGAAAAAGGTGCGGTCAGTTACCATATCACGAATTTCCGGGATTTTACGACGAATAAACACAATAAAGTGGACGATTATCCGTTCGGCGGCGGAGCGGGGATGGTATTGATGCCGCAGCCGCTGTTTGACGCGGTTGATGCCGTCCGTTCGGCAGATCCGGCAGAACCGCGTGTCATTCTCACTTCACCGCAGGGCAAACCTTTTGTCCAGAAAGATGCTGAGAAGCTGTCCAAAGAGCAGAGGCTGATCTTCATTTGCGGCCATTATGAGGGTTTCGATGAGCGCATCCCGCGCCGCCTGGCAACCGATGAGTATTCAATCGGTGATTTTGTGATGACCGGTGGTGAACTGGCAGCGATGGCCATGATCGACAGCATCGTCCGGCTGCTCCCGGGTGTGCTGGGCAATGCGGTGTCTGCAGTTACCGAATCTTTTTCCGAAGGACTGCTGGAGCATCCGCATTACACGCGCCCGGCCGACTTTCGCGGTATGCAGGTTCCTGAAGTGCTGCTTTCCGGGAATCATGAGCGGATCGCCGAATGGCGCCATAAAGAATCACTGAAAAGAACTTTCCTGCGCCGTCCGGATATGCTGGCGAACCGGGTCTATACGGATCAGGAGCGAAAATGGATCAGCGAATTCGAAAGAGCGCGTTCCCGCGGCAAGTGATTTGCTGAAACAGCTTGCATGAGCCGGTCCGGTTGTGGTACTATTTAACTCGTGGCAATTGCAAGTCAACGACGATGTTCCGCTGAGTCGACAGGACTGGATGAGCATCTGTATGGAAGGAGGCCATGATCGTTATGTCAAATGTTATCGATGAAATCACAAAGGAACAACTTCGTTCAGATATTCCTGAATTCAGACCTGGTGACACGCTTAAGGTGCATGTAAAAATCACTGAAGGCAGCCACGAGCGTATTCAGGTGTTTGAAGGTGTTGTCATCAAGCGTCATGGTGCCGGGGTCAGTGCGACATTTACTGTCCGCAAGATCTCTTACGGTGTCGGTGTGGAACGTGCTTTTCCGGTAAACTCGCCGAAGATTGCAAAGATCGAAGTGGTTCGTCTCGGCAAAGTACGTCGCGCAAAACTGTATTATCTGCGTGCACTGCGCGGCAAAAAGGCGCGTATCAAGAGCAGATAACGAAAAGCGTTCAGACAACAAAGTGTATAGTCGGAAAAAGGGCTTGGGGAAATCCCGGCTCTTTTTTTTGACAATCGCCTTTTTTTAACATGGCTTTATTTAAAAATACTATTGTTTTGTATTACTCCATTGTTTGGGGCGTAAGACAGCAGGCAATTTAACTGAAGCTGAAAAATGGATTCAAAACATGATCTTTCGATGAGGAGGCTGACGATGAATCTCCAATGGTATCCCGGGCACATGGCCAGGGCGAAAAGAGAAATGAGTGAGAAAATCAGGCAAATCGACGTCGTCATTGAGCTGGTTGACAGTCGTATTCCGGCCGCATCACGCAACCCACTTGTTGATGAAATTGTCTCCGGCAAGCCAAGGCTGCTCCTTTTGAATAAGACAGACATGGCTGACCCGGAAGCGACAGCTGCCTGGAAAGCACATTTTGAAAACAACGGACTGACGGTGCATCTGGTGAACAGTCAGAACGGGCAGGGCACGTCGGCGATTGCCGGAAGTGTTCACCGGCTTACCGCGGCACGGCGGAAGCGCATGGAAGAAAAGGGGTTCCGTCCCCATCCCGATCGGGCGCTGATTCTTGGGATTCCAAATGTCGGGAAATCGACACTCATTAACCGGCTTGCCGGGAAAAAGATAGCCAAAATCGCCGACCGGCCGGGCGTCACCACCGCCCAGCAATGGATTAAAGTTGGAAAAACAATGGAACTCCTGGATACACCAGGGATTCTGTGGCCGAAGTTTGAGGATCCGAAGACAGGCATGTTGCTGGCGGCAACCGGGGCGATTAAAGAGGAGTTGCTCGATTTTCAGGAGATCGCCTTTTTCCTGATTAAAACGATGCTCAGACGCTATCGTGAACCGCTGGCAGCGCGCTATCACCTCAGTGACTTACCGGAATTAACCGGGAACCATGATGATCAGGACCTCATGATCAGACTGTTGGAAACGATCGGGAAAAACCGCGGATGCCTGATGAGCGGAGGCCGCGTTGATTTCGACCGGACAGCGGAAATCATCGTCCGTGATTACCGGAGCCGGAAACTCGGCCACCTGACACTGGAACTTCCTCATTAATGAGAAAAAAGAGATAAACACCAGGCGAGCAGGAACCGATATATAAAACAGAGAAGGGGAAGATCTATGTCCGGTCCGTCAATCGCCGAGATCAGGAAACAGCTGGAACAGGTTGATTTTCTATCGGATGAAACGCGCAGGAAACTGAACAGCGACTCAAGAAAAGGTGTTCGGCATTTGCTGGAAATCTGGGACAGAAGGCAGCACCGCAGGCAGGCACTGATCGATCGGTTCCATAAAATGAACCATTTTGAAAACGATTTGTACCAGAAAGGCATCCGACAGGTCGCCGGAATTGATGAAGCCGGACGCGGCCCGCTCGCCGGCCCGGTCATTGCTGCCTGTGTCATGCTTGATCCGGATGCGGTGCTCCCGGGCGTCAATGACTCAAAACAGCTTACGGCACCGGAGAGAGACCGGCTTTTCGACCAGATTGTGGCATCTGCGTCAGCTTATGGCATCGGCCGTGTCTCAGCGAGGGACATCGACCGGATCAACATTTATGAGGCGGCGCGTCTGGCGATGACCAGGGCATTCGAACACATGGCCCGGCATCCGGAATTTTTGCTGATTGATGCGATGAAACTGCCTGTATCGGTGCCGCAGCTTTCCCTGATCAAGGGTGATGCCCGAAGCAATTCCGTTGCTGCTGCTTCGATCCTGGCGAAGGTAACCCGGGACCGGTTGATGAATGATCTGGATCAGCGCTATCCGGAATATGGTTTTGCCGGAAACAAGGGCTATGGCACGCCACAGCATCTTGCAGCCCTGAAGACCTATGGGGCCTGTCCGGAACACAGACTTAGTTTTTCACCGGTCGCGGCGGTCATACGGACAGAAGACAGAAGGTGATTCGATGAATTTCCAGCCATATGCCGTGAGTCAGAGTCAAATGATCGGAACTTATGTTCCGGAACAGATTCTCCGGGGCAAAGTGCTCGATATTCTTCCGGACAGAACGGCAATTGTTCAGCTCGGCGCGCGAAAGAGTATAGCCAGAGTCACAGCACTTCAGCCACCTCTGAAAATCGGGGGCGACTATTTGTTCCAGATCAAACAGGCGGACAGCCATCCGCCGACCGCGGTCGTTGTCGGACACCGGAATGAATTGCAGCAGGAGAAGTCGTCGCCGCTCTCGATGGTCCGCGACCTGTTAGATGCCTTTCAACTGAAAGACACTCCGGCCAACCGCGGACTGGCAAAAATATTTCTGGACAGCGGCGAACCACTGTCCCGGAGCCAACTGGTTTCCGCCGAATCCCTTGCCGGCAGCACTGCCGGTGTGTCCGACAGTCTGCGTGCCGTCGGCTGGCTGGTCAATCGTCATCTGCCGCTGACAAAACCTTTTTTCAATACTGCGGTTCAGCTGATGCAGCAGAAGTCACTGACAGGACAATTGAGCAGCCTGCAAAAAGAGATTGCGGCGTCATCATTATCCACGCCGTCCATGCTGGCAGTAAATCAGTCGATTTCGGATCTTGAAAAGACCGACGGTTTCCCCGATCCGGTGATGACAGCCGGCCTGATTGGCCGCGAACAATCAGCGCAGCTTCTCCGGGATTTTTTTCAAAACAGCGTACCGGCATTTCATGATGACTCGAACGCCATGGCTGAGTTTATCAACAGCTCGATGTCCGTGCCGGATGCTGCGAATCTATTGAATAAACTGGCTGTCCGGATGCAGCCGGATCAGTTTCTTTCCCGTTACCACCAGCTGCTGCTGGCGCAGCCGGCGATTCAGACACTCCTCCAGACTGCAAACGGGCGTACCCCGATCGGTATTTTATTTAAAACACTAGAGGCCCTCGGATTTAATGAAGAGCATAGTCTGAGGAACCAGCTGTCGATTGATGGCACGGTTCAGGCAACGGGCTCGCTCAAGGAAAGACTTTTGGCTTTGTCGGATGATGTGCACGCACCGGCCGGAGTCAGGCAGCTTGCCGGTGAAGCTCTTGGGAAAATTACCGGGCAGCAGCTGCAAATGGTTTCTTCCGATCCGCTTATCGCCCAGTTTTCCTTCCAGGTACCTGTACCCATCCAAAATAAAGTGAAGAATCTTTCCGTTTACTGGGAAGGCAGGAGGGACAAACAAGGAAAACTGGATCCGGATTCATGCGTGATCCTTCTCCATCTGGAACTGACCCACCTGCACGAAACCCTAATCACCGTCAATGTCCAGAACCGGCGCATTTCAGTGAATGTGCAAAATGAAACAGCTGATTTGCAGACACTGCTTAAAGACACGGAACCGGAACTCCGCGATCAGCTATCCGCCCTGAACTATCATCTGCTTTCGGTTCATCAGACACAAAAGATCAACCGCCGGCTCGCTGAAAAAGCGCAGCAGCCGCTTGCTGTATCAAATTATAATCTGGATCTGAGAATATGAAAAAAGAACCGATGAGTACGCGAAAAAAAGCAGTCGCGCTGAATTATGTCAAAGGTCAGGACCAGGCGCCGTATGTGAGTGCTAAAGGAGAAGGGAACGTTGCGAAAAAAATCATTGATAAGGCCAGGGAAGCCGATATCCCGGTTCAGAAGGATCCCGGTCTTGTTTCAATGCTGTCCGGCCTGGATCTGAATGAAATGATTCCGCCCGAGCTGTACGGAGCGGTGGCGGAAATTTTTTCTTATATTTATCGAATTGACGAAAAAAACAAATAATTTCTCGCTGCTTTGAATACATTCATGAAGACTACCGCTATTTTAACCCAATGCAACCCATCTCTAACTTAATCCCAATACTTTGTTAACCTCGCTGTCGTTATGGCAGCAAGTGCTTGCTATTCTCGCAGAAATCCTATTGAACAAAGCCAATCCGAAAGATAAAGGACACTTTGCGCATCAAATTCCATTCAATCCTCCCTTTCATGAAAACACTGAAACGACGCTGATGAGCATCACCTGGAAGTGAGCATCTGCGTTACGACCAACAGACAGGGCTTAACCACAATTCGACGAAAAAAGGTCTAAATAAGGCGATAATTGTTTGAACATCTCGTGGCGTAATTGTGACAAATTAGTGGACAAATGATTTTAAACACGATTATACTAAAAAAGAAAGGGCTTACATAGCCCGGATCATTCGATCTGCTGAAAGAAGGGGAATGTATGAAAATCCACGAGTATCAGGGTAAACAGCTGCTGAAGGATTATCGTGTGGCGGTGCCGCGGGGATCGGTTGCCTTTACACCGGAGGAGGCTGGAGAAGCCGCGGCAGCGATCGGTTCATCTGCTTATGTCGTGAAGGCCCAGATTCATGCCGGGGGAAGGGGAAAGGCCGGAGGTGTGAAAGTTGTCCACTCTCCGGAACAGGTGAGTGAAGCTGCTACGGAACTGCTCGGGAAGGTATTGGTGACCCACCAGACAGGTCGGGAAGGAAAAGAAGTCCGGCGCCTGCTCATCGAAGAGGGAAGTGCCATTGATAAAGAATACTATCTTGGCATCGTCCTGGATCGAAAAATATCTCGCGTAACGATGATTGCTTCATCCGAAGGCGGGATGGAAATCGAGGAAGTTGCGGCGAATACTCCGGAGAAAATTGTTCGTGAAACAATTGATCCTCTGATCGGCCTTGCTCCGTTCCAGGCGAGACGTCTGGCATTTGCCATCGGTATCCCCGGGGACAAAGTGAACCAGGCGGTCAAATTGATGCTCGGATTATACCAGGTCTTTGTCGAGAAGGATTGTACGATTGCTGAAATTAATCCGCTGGTGCTGACGAAGGAGGGAAAGATCGTTGCCCTTGATGCAAAACTGAATTTTGACGATAACGGCCTGTTTCGTCATAAGGATATTCTGGAACTCCGGGATCCAAATGAAGAAGATCAGAAAGAGATTGAAGCATCAAAATACGGTCTGAACTATATTGCGCTGGACGGGAATATCGGCTGTATGGTCAACGGTGCGGGACTGGCTATGGCAACGATGGACATCATTAAGGCGTATCACGGGGAACCGGCAAATTTTCTCGATGTCGGCGGCGGTGCCAGCAAAGAGAAAGTGGAAGCGGCATTCCGGCTGATTCTGTCTGATCCCCATGTTGAAGGGATCCTGGTCAATATTTTCGGCGGTATTATGAAATGCGACGTCATTGCCGAAGGGATTGTTGCCGCAACCAAAAGCATCGGGTTAAATGTACCTCTGGTTGTCAGACTTGAGGGGACCAATGTAGCGCTTGGGAAAGAAATTCTCAAACGTTCGGGGCTTGCCATCTCCCCAGCCGGGAACATGGCTGATGCTGCCGGGAAAATTGTCTCACTCGTCGACCAGACTGCAGGAGGTGTAGCCCAATGAGCATTCTGATTAATAAAGATACCCGGGTGATCGTACAGGGAATCACCGGATCTCAGGGTCTGTTTCATACGCAGCAGATGCAGGCGTACGGGACCAGGGTAGTCGGCGGGGTTACTCCCGGGAAGGGCGGAACCTCTGTTCTGGGCCTGCCGGTCTTTAATACAGTTCAGGATGCTGTCCGGGAAACCGGGGCAAACTGTTCGATCATCTATGTCCCGCCGGCATTTGCGGCAGATGCGATTCTGGAGGCAGCGGATGCGGGAATTCCGCTCGTTGTCACGATTACCGAAGGCATTCCGGTATTGGATATGGTTAAAGTGAAACAGTACCTGGCAGACAAAGAAACACGGCTGATCGGACCGAACTGCCCGGGCATTCTGACTGCTGAAGAGTCCAAGGTGGGGATCATGCCGGGGTACATTCACCGTAAAGGCCACGTCGGGGTTGTCTCGCGTTCCGGCACACTCACCTATGAGGCAGTGGATCAGCTGTCCAAATTGAACATTGGCCAGACCACTGCTGTAGGGATCGGCGGAGATCCGGTCATTGGAACGAACTTCGTCGATATCCTGAAACTGTTCAATCAGGATCCGGAAACATATGCAGTGGTCATGATTGGTGAAATCGGCGGCACGAGTGAAGAGGAAGCCGCAGCATGGGCGGAGCGGTACATGGATAAACCGCTCATTGCATTTATCGGCGGGAGAACCGCACCGCCTGGAAAAAGAATGGGGCATGCCGGAGCGATTATTTCCGGCGGCAAAGGAACAGCGGATGAAAAGATCAGTAATTTAAAAAGTCATGGGATCGCTGTTGCCGAGACACCGGCAGATATCGGTGAAACAATGGCGCACAGACTGAAAGAACGCGGTTTGCTTCAGGATTGCCTGATTACTGCTGACTGATGGCTTGCAGGGAAGCACATGACTCCGTGCTTCTCTTTATTTTTTCTTCTTTTTTCTTCCTTAACCTCATCATTTAAACACCCGCATGCGCTGCCCGGAAATGATCAGAAAATCCCTACAAATCATCGGAATATGTTTTTCTGCCCACTAACCTCACAGGAAAGGATTATTTCTCAATGGACCATCTGACTCGAAAGTTATTTCATTTAAATCATTGCCGCGGCATTGGCAGAAAGACGATTCGCACTTTACTGAAGAGCGATCCTCAGCTTGACACGCTGAACCGGCTGAGTCTGAAAGAACTGACAGGCGTACTGAATATGAAAACAACTGATGCCCATAATTTTCTGGCTGATTACCACGCGTTTGACGTCGGAAAGACGGAAGACTATTACACAAGCAGAAGCATCCGGATGATTGGTATCTATGAAGACGTCTATCCTCCGCTGCTCCGCTGTACTGACGATCCGCCACTGATGATCTATGCGGCGGGCAGAATCGAACTACTTCAGGCGAAAAAGTCGCTCAGCGTTGTCGGCACCAGATATCCCAGCAGAGAGGCGGAACAGGTAATCAGACGTCTGACCGCGCCGCTGATTCAATCCGGATGGACGATCGTCAGCGGCATGGCGGCTGGTGTTGACGGTATGGCACATCGCCTTGCCTTAAATGGAAAGACTATTGCCGTACTGGGATCCGGTCTGCTTTCCCCGTATCCGCGACAACATCTGGAACTGTACCGCGAACTTTTTAAAAGGCAGCTTGTCATCAGTGAATATCCGCCGCTCTCCGGTCCGGAACGCTGGCGTTTTCCGGAACGCAACCGGATTATCAGCGGACTCACCCTGGGCACACTGATCATTGAGGCTAAGGAAAGAAGCGGCTCGCTTATTACTGCCGACCAGGCGCTCGAACAGGGCCGGGAGGTCTTTGCTGCACCAGGCTCAATTCTGAAGGCCAGCAGCGCCGGTACCAACCGGCTGATTCAGCAAGGGGCCAAACTGGTGACTTCTGCCGACGATATCCTTGAAGAACTGCCGGAGTGAGAAGGATCAGCCTGATGTTCCATTGTGCCGGTCTGAAAAAATGCAGAATCAGGTGAATGCCGTACCCTGGTTTTGCCAAGGATACGGATACATCGGGTTTGACAAAGCTTACATCAATCATTAATATTAGTGGAGATTTGATTTTACTTAGAAAGGGGGAACGCCTAAAGTGAACGATTATCTTGTTATCGTAGAATCTCCCGCCAAAGCGAAAACGATTAAACGGTATCTTGGATCTAAATATGAAGTTAAAGCATCAATGGGACACGTTCGCGATCTGCCTAAGAGTCAGATGGGTATCGATGTGGCAGATCACTTTAAACCAAGATATATTACGATCCGCGGCAAAGGGCAGGTTCTCAAAGACTTGAAAAGTGCCGCAAAAAAAGCGAAAAAGGTCTATCTGGCTGCCGACCCCGACCGCGAAGGAGAAGCTATTGCGTGGCACCTGGCGCACAGCCTGAACATCGATGACCATTCCGATTGCCGCGTCGTATTTAATGAAATAACAAAACCGGCAATACGCGATGCCTTTAAAAAACCTAGAAAAATAAATATGGACCTGGTTGACGCGCAGCAGGCAAGACGTGTGCTGGACCGGCTTGTCGGCTATAATATCAGCCCGTTACTCTGGAAAAAAGTGAAGAAAGGGCTGAGTGCCGGACGTGTGCAGTCTGTCGCCCTTCGCCTGATCATTGAACGGGAGAACGAAATTAAGGCGTTTAAACCTGAGGAATACTGGTCGATTGAAGGCCTGTTTCACGTCGGCGAGGAAACGTTCGCTGCTGATTTTTACGGCGTTGACGGTAAAAAAATGGTCCCGAAGACCAAAGATGAGGTGGCTGCTGCTCTGGCACGGCTGACCAGGGATCATTTCCTGGTGACTCATGTACAAAAGAAGGAACGGATGCGGTTTCCGATTGCTCCGTTTATTACGTCGTCGCTGCAGCAGGAAGCAGGGAGAAAGCTGAATTTCCGCGCCCGGAAAACGATGATGATTGCCCAGCAATTGTATGAAGGAATCGCGCTCGGAAAACAGGGAAGCACCGGTCTGATCACCTATATGCGTACCGACTCCACCCGGATTTCCGATGTCGCCAAAGCGGAAGCGAAAGACTATATCCTCCAGAATTACGGTGAAAAATATCTGGGGACAAGACCCGTCAAACAAAATAAGGGTGAGAACGTTCAGGATGCTCATGAAGCGATTCGCCCGACAGCGATTGTCAGGAGCCCGAAAGAAATCAAAGACTATTTGAGCAGAGATCAATTCCGGCTCTATAAACTGATCTGGGAACGGTTTGTTGCCAGTCAGATGGCTCCCGCCATTCTCGATACGGTCCGGGCAGATCTTGTTCAGAACGGGGTTACTTTCAGAGCGACCGGTTCCAAAATAAAGTTCAATGGTTTTATGAAGGTTTATATCGAAGGCAGCGATGATCAAAAAGCCGCCACCGGGGCGGGGAAAGAGAAATATCTCCCTGAGCTCGCAGACGGCATGGATGCGATCAAAGAAAAAACAGATCCGAAACAACACTTTACGTCACCACCGCCACGCTATACAGAAGCATCTCTGGTTCATAAAATGGAAGAAATCGGCATCGGCCGTCCGTCAACGTATGCACCGACGATCGACACCATTCAGCGACGGAATTATGTATCCATGGATGCCAAACGATTTGTTCCGACAGAGCTGGGAGAAATCGTTCTGAAACTGATCGTTGAATTCTTCCCGGAAATCATCAATATAGACTTCACAGCTCAGATGGAGACAGATCTTGATGAAGTTGAAGAGGGTAAGAAGAACTGGATTGCACTAGTTGACAAATTTTATCAGCCATTTTCGAAACGACTCACTAAAGCTGAAAAAGAAATGGAATCGGTCACGATCAAGGATGAGCCTTCGGGGATCATTTGTGAGAAGTGCGGCCATGAAATGGTCTATAAAATCGGCAGGTACGGTAAGTTTCTTGCCTGCTCCAATTTTCCGGCGTGCCGCAATACCAAACCGATTTTGAAAAAGACCGGCGTCACCTGTCCGAAATGCGGAAAAGGTGAGGTTGTTGAACGGAGAAGCAAGAAACGCCGGATATTCTACGGCTGCGACCGCTATCCGGAATGTGACTTCGTATCATGGGATAAACCGATTCAGCGGCAGTGCCCGAAATGCGGCTCTTATCTTGTTGAGAAGAAGAGCAAAAACGGAAAAATTGTGCAATGTCCGAAATGCGACTATAAAGAATAGCGTAGAGAGACTGCGCTGATGCAGGAAAGACCATGCACCTGCCTTTGTTTGTGCATGGCTTTTTGTGCGTATCAGGCGTGTGAGCAGGATAAACAGAGGAAATGAGGTGAGAATCATTATGGCCGATCCATTTGTAACCGTTATCGGTGCCGGCCTTGCCGGGAGTGAGGCCGCCTGGCAAATTGCCAGGCGGGGCATACATGTCGACTTGTTTGAGATGCGTCCCGTCAGGATGACACCGGCTCACCATACCGATCAATTTGCCGAACTAGTATGCACCAATTCGCTCAGATCGAACACACTGACCAATGCAGTCGGTATCCTCAAGGAAGAAATGCGGCGACTGGATTCAGTCATTATGATGGCTGCCGATCGCTCCAGCGTACCTGCCGGAGGGGCGCTCGCCGTTGACAGACATGATTTTTCAGCAAGAGTGACACAGCAAGTCGGTAGCCTGCCGAACGTCACTGTTCGCCATGAAGAAATCAGCGCCATTCCTGAGGGAAATACGGTCATCGCGACTGGTCCGCTGACGTCAGCCGCCTTATCAGCATCTCTTTCTGCGTGGACCGATGAGCGCAGCCTCTATTTTTACGATGCGGCTGCACCAATCATTTCCGGAGAGTCAATCGATCAGCGCAAAGTGTATCTGAAGTCACGTTATGATAAGGGCGATGCGGCCTATCTGAACTGCCCGATGACCAAAGAAGAGTTCGGCATCTTCTACCATGCACTGGTCCGTGCTGAAACAGCGCCACTTAAAAATTTTGAAAAGGAGAATTATTTTAACGGCTGTATGCCCGTCGAAATTATGGCCAGGCAAGGCGCCAGAACACTTCTTTTCGGACCGTTGAAACCGGTCGGGCTGGAGGATCCGCATACAGGGAAACGCCCGTATGCTGTAGTCCAGCTGCGGCAGGACAATGCTGCGGGCACGCTCTATAATATAGTAGGTTTTCAGACGCATCTGAAATGGGGGGCGCAGAAAGAAGTCTTCAGACTGATTCCCGGTCTTGAACACGCTGAGATCGTCCGATACGGGGTGATGCACCGCAATACATTTCTGAACGCACCGAAGCTTCTTCGTCCCACCTATCAGACAAAACGCCGGGATAATCTTTTCTTCGCCGGCCAGATGACCGGTGTCGAAGGTTATGTGGAATCGGCGGCGTCAGGTCTGATTGCCGGAGTCAATGCAGCGCATATTGCTGCAGGTAAGGAACCTGTTGTTTTCCCGGAGGAGAGCGTTATCGGCAGTATGGCTCATTATATATCGAATGCGTCACCAGCCCATTTTCAACCGATGAATGCAAATTTCGGTCTGCTTCCGCTGCTTCGTGTGCCGGTTAAGGACAAAAAAGAACGGGCTGAGAAGTATGCAGCCAGAGCGCTGGATACAATTCAGAATGTTGCTATAAAACTGTAAATTATGTTGCGATTCATACGCGCTTATGTTACCATTATAAGGCAAAGAAGCCGCTCAATGAGATCAGTGTGATATGACTGAAAGGTTCGCTTATTTTCAGAATGGCAAGTCAATGTGCTGAGTGACTGATCACAACAAGTCCGATCCGAATGCTGGCAATATTTATTGCTGCTGGGGAACGGACTTTCGCTTGTTTTCAAAATGCAGCAGGAGACAACCCGGACGGAAAAGTCGCCACAGATAAAGAAATGGTCTCTGGATACCGTTCAAACAGGACTCGGAATACATAAGGGGTCATCTGCTTGATGAGGTCATCGTGCACTTTTTTGTCATCCTTTGTCAGAATTTTCACTTGAAACTGTCTCAGTTCCGATTGGCACTGCCGGCAGTTCAGGACAAGTATTGATGGTTCATGCAAGAAACTCAATCAGGAGGAACTTTCTATGACGTTATTGGAAAAAACCAGGAAGATCAATCATTTGCTTCAAGGTACGAAGACACAAGTCGATTTTAACGAGATGGCCAGGACACTGAGAGATGTGATTCAGACGAACACGTTTGTCGTCAGCAGGCGTGGCAAAATTCTCGGTCTCTCGTTAAAACTGGAGTTTGAAAATGAACGTATCCAAAAAATGTTCAAAACCCGGCAGCTTCCGGAGACCTACACAAAACATTTGTTCAGTGTCACGGAAACCTCGTCGAATCTTGACGTAAACAGCGAATTTACAGGATTTCCGTATGAGAATAAAGACTTATTCGCGAATGGGCTGACGACCGTTGTCCCGATTGTCGGCGGCGGCGAACGGCTCGGGACTTTGCTCCTTTCCAGACTGAATGAACCGTTTACCGATGAGGATTTGATTCTTGCCGAGTATGGTGCAACGGTTGTCGGCATGGAAATTCTTCGGGAGAAGACCGACGAGGTTGAAGAAGAAGCTCGTGAGAAAGCGATTGTTCAGATGGCGATCAAGTCGCTGTCATTCAGTGAGAAAGAGGCAGTGGAGCATATCTTCGAACAGCTGAACGGGAAAGAAGGCCGGCTTATTGCCAGCAAAATAGCCGACCGGGTCGGCATTACCCGTTCAGTCATTGTTAACGCGCTCAGGAAACTGGAGAGTGCCGGTGTGATTGAATCCACGTCTTTGGGAATGAAAGGTACGTTTATCAAAGTGCTGAATGATAAATTCCTTGTTGAACTGAACAGAATTAAGAGTGAATAAGTAGCGCATCGGTAAAGCGGACAGCTGAATACGCATTTTAAGTATAGGACTTTTGGATTATTTTCCATTTTGTAACCAAAAGTCCTTATTTTTGTGTACACAATTTTCGATGCAAACCTTCTTCAGACGATAGAAACATTGGTCTGTCCGACAGACCGGCTTTTCCGGGGGTTACATAAGTCCTTGTTTCTTGCACTATTCATTAAATAGTAGACATGGCAATGGCGCAAACGGATCGTTTAAACTTTGATTAAAGGATAAAAGTGGAAGTTGATAAGTCTTTAGTACCTGGATCAAGCTAAATATTGTGTCAGCTGAAGTCGAATGAGAGAGATAGTTGTAGACAGAATGGGAGAAGTTGATAAAATGTACTTATATGAACAATATCTGGAAAGTCAGGAGGTATGGTGCTGATGTTTGCGACAACGCCGCTCGGAGCTATTGAGACATCACTTAATCGCTCCATGACAGAACAAAATGCCATTTCAAAGAATATTGCGAATGTGGATACACCGGGGTATAAAGCACAAACGGTCGTTTTTGACGACGCTCTACAAGGTGCACTGCAGGCGCACAGGACGGAGCCCGGCCACATACCCTTCTCGGATTCTTCAGATACCGGTTACCAGACCGTGACAGATAATTCCGGCACAATCCAGAATAATGGAAACAACGTCGATATCGACCATGAAATGTCACAGCTTTCCAGAAATCAATTTCTCTATCAAACTCTGACCCGGGCGGCAGCGGATCAGTTTCAGAGATTCAACACGGTATTGGGGGGGACTCAGTAATGGGTATGTTCAGCGGACTGGACATTTCGGCATCCGGTCTTACGGCTCAGCGATTCAGAATGGATGTGGCCTCAGCGAACATCGCCAATGCCGACACGACACGTGAACGCCGGGTGAATGGTCAGTGGCAGCCTTACACACGAAAAGTGGTGAATCTGAAGACGGTCGATCGATCGTTCGATTCGATGCTTCATCAGGCACTGGGTTCTTCTGCCGGAGGAACAGAAGTTGCTTCGGTCACGGAGGATCCTGCTCCTTATCCAATGAAATATGATCCGTCCAGCCCTGATGCGAATGCTAACGGGTATGTCAGGGAACCCAATGTTGATCCGCTCAAAGAAATGGTCGACATGATGGAGGCAAACCGATCCTATGAAGCCAATGTCACGGCGATGAATGGTGAAAAGAACATGCTCACATCAGCACTGCAAATCGGAAGGTAGGCGATAAATGGTGAGTGTGGCACCGGTTAGTATGAATCAGGCAGTGAATGCTGCACCTGCTGCTTCGCAAAGCGCGGCAGGTGCACAGACTTCTTTTTCCAATGCTTTAAACCAGGCACTGGGCACAGTGAATCAGTCGGTGACTTCAGCCGACCAGATGGTGACCGGTCTGGCAAATGGGAGCAGCAATGCAGATCTCCACAGTGTGATGATTGCGATGCAGAAAGCAGATGTCCTGTTAAAAACAACCGTTCAGGTGAGAGACCGGGTCGTCGCAGCCTATCAGGAAATCATGAGGATGCAGGTATAGACATACGATCTGTGCACTCGGGCAAGCTGAACGGAGGAAATTATGAAAGAGAAAATACAGGGCTGGTATCGCAGGATACGCAGTTATTGGGCAGAATTGCCGAAAAAAAAGAAAATCTGGTTTACCAGCGGTGCTGCCGGATTGCTGATTGTCTTAATACTGGTGCTGCTGCTGACGAATGTTAAGCACTATGCACCCTTATACAGTAACCTGTCGACCAACGAAGCCGGTCAGATTACGGACGCCCTGAAGAGCCAGAAAGTACCTTACAAGTTATCCAACGGCGGGACAACGATCAGCGTACCGTCCAGTCAGGTGAATCAGCTTAAAGTCAGTCTGGCAGCCCAGGGGATCCCCAAGACCGGTCAGATTGATTATTCATTTTTTGGACAGAATGCCGGATTCGGCATGACCGACAGGCAATTTGAAGTGCTTCAGCGCGCTGCCATGCAAACCGAACTGGCAAACCTGATCTCGAACAGCAAAGGTGTTAAATCGGCTAAAGTGATGATCACCCTGCCTCCGGAAGATGTGTGGGTCAGCAATCAGAAGAATCAGAGTCAGGCGTCTGCATCTGTTGTCCTTAATGTCGATCCCGGGTATCAGCTCAGCAATGCCCAGGTAAGGGGCCTTTATCATCTGATCTCTAAAAGTGTGCCGAATCTGCCTGAACATAATATTGTCATCATGGACCAGTATTACAACTATTACGATCTGAACAGTGGCGGATCGGGCGATTCGACGATGTCGGCCTACCAGACGCAGGAACAGATCACGCGAAATGTTGAGGATAATATTCAGCGCCGGGTCACTCAGATGCTGACGACCATGATGGGGCAGGGAAAGGTTCTGGTCAATGTCACGGCAAATGTTGATATGACCCGAACCAAAGAAAAGCAGGATCTTGTACTGCCGGTGAACCAGCAAACCATGGAAGGCCTTCAGACCAGCACGGAACACATTGCAGAAACCTATACCGGTACAGGCGCGGCAGGTCAGGCAGGAACCGGTACCAACGATGTACCTACATACCAGGCGGGGACGAATGGCAACGGAAATTACCAGAAGGTGGAAGACCGCGTCAATTATGAATTCAACAGAATACATAAGGATATCACGCACAGTCCTTACAAAGTCACAGATCTTGGGATTCAGGTACTGATCGAACCGCCAAACGTGAATAACGTGAACTCGTTGTCACAGCAAAGGATCAATGATGTGAAAAGCATCCTAAACTCGGTGGTCGAGACGTCGATCTCAGACAACCAGGGCCAGGAAATTCCTGCAGCCCAGATCAATCAGAAAACCTACGTTTCTGTCGGCCGCCTCAACGGTCAGGTGACGCCGCCGGTTCAGTCAGGATGGGGTATCTGGCCTTATGTGATTGGCGGTGCGGTGCTGGCGGCAGCTGCCGGTGTCATTACCTGGATTATATTAAGAAGGCGGCGGAAAACCGAGGAGGTCAATGCCGCTGCGACAGCTGATGAATCTGTGCCACAGGAAGATGAACTCGCTGCGGCGCTCAATAAAGAAACGCCAGAGCAGCGAAAGTATAATGACCTGGAGCGGCTGGCCCGGCAGAAGCCGGATGACTTTGTCAAATTGCTCAGAGGCTGGATGTCCGATGATCGATAAGCGGGGTGATTCCATTGGCTGAACGAAGAGTCAAACTGAACGGAAAACAAAAAGCGGCCATTCTCATGATTGCACTGGGTACCGATGTTTCCGCAGCGATATTCAAGCATCTTACAGAGCAGGAAATTGAGGACCTGACGCTTGAAATTTCCAACGCGCATAAGATTGATTCAGATGAAAAAAATCAGGTCATTGACGAATTCTTTCAGACGGCCAAGGCTCAGGAATATATCTCTCAGGGCGGTATTGGCTACGCCAAACAGATTCTGGAAAAAGCGCTTGGAGAAAAACCGGCTAACGACGTGATCCAGAGGCTGACTTCAACGCTGCAAGTCCGGCCATTTGATTTTATGAGGAAAAGCGATCCGCAGCAAATACTGAACTTTGTTCAGAATGAGCATCCGCAGACCATCGCATTGATTCTGTCCTATCTTGATCCGGATCAGGCAGCGACTGTTCTGTCGTCCCTGCCTGTAGAGGTTCAGGCAGATATTGCCAAACGTATTGCCGTGATGGACCGGACTTCTCCGGAAATCATTTCCGAAGTGGAACGGGTTCTTGAGAAAAAAGTATCCAGTACGGCCGGAAGTCAGGATTATACCCGGACTGGGGGCATCGCCTCTGCAGTTAATGTGCTGAACGGTGTGGACCGCACGACTGAGAAGAACATCATGGAGCAGCTGGAAGAGAGTGATCCCGATCTGGCTGAAGAAATCAAGAAACGCATGTTTGTCTTCGAAGATATCATTGTCCTGGATGATCGCGCAATCCAGCGGGTTATTCGTGAAAGCGAGAACGAGGATCTGATTCTTGCGATGCGCACAGCAAGCGATGAGGTCAAAGATCTGCTGTTCCGCAACATGTCGGAACGCATGGCGGCCAGTTTCAAAGAGGAAATGGAATACATGGGTCCTGTGCGGCTTCATGATGTGGAAGAAGCACAGACACGTATTGTCAGTACGATCCGCAAGCTGGAGGATGCAGGTGAAATCGTGATCGCCCGCGGGAAGGGAGACGATGTCATTGTCTAATGTGATCAAATCTCCTGAGCGGGCAGGTCAAGGCAAGGTCGTCCGGCTGACAACGATTGCCCCCCCTGAAGAATTAACCGATGGAACGGCAAAATCGGTCAACCAGACCTTAGAAGAGCGAATCGGTCAGGCCCGGAAGCAGGCGGCTCAGATTCTGGATGCGGCAAAAGAGCAGAAATCGGAAATTGAAGCGGAACTCCAGGCGCAGAAAGAAAAAGCGGAAAGAGCACAGAAAGCAGCTTATGAGGAGAACCGTCAGGCAGGATATAAGGCTGGATTCAGTCAAGGGTTGCAGGCGGGAAAAGCTGACTGGCAGAAACGGATCGACCAGGCGAATCAGCTTGTCGATCGGATGCGGACAGACTATCAGAAAAAAATTGCCGCTGCCGAACCGGACATTTTGAAATTATCCATGGCCGTTGCTGAAAAAATTCTCAGCGTCTCCATTGCTTCCGACGAGGATAAATGGTTTTCACTCGTAGCAAAGGCGGTTCGCGAAGTCAAAGATCAGAAAACGGTGAAGATTATTGTTCCGCCGGATCACTTTGCCACACTTGATATACATAAGGAAGAACTTGATGCACTCGTGCGGAATGCCGGGATTTGTATCTATGCCGATGGTGATTTGCAGGATCATGCCTGCATCATCGAAACTGAATTCGGACGGATTGATGCCGGCATAGACAGCCAGCTTACTGTTATTAAGCAAAAACTCAGGGAAATTATGGAGGAACATGCCTGATGGATGTGGATCTGCTGGTTGACTCGCTCAGTTCCATGGACAGCTACCGGCGGTTTGGAAAAATCAGCCGCGTGGTCGGACTGTTAATCGCGTCTAACGGACCGGAATCTTCGGTAGGCGACGTCTGCACGATTCACTTGAAAAACGGTGGCCGGAACATTAAAGCCGAAGTGGTCGGCTTTAAAGATGAAGAAATTCTGCTGATGCCCTACACGTCGGTGGCACATATCTCTCCAGGATGCCTCGTTGAAGCGACGGGGAAGCCGCTTGAGGTCAAGGTTAGCGACGAACTGATCGGTCAGGTCTGCGACAGTCTGGGTGATCCGTTGTCACGGATGCATTTTTCAAAAGGCTTTGACACCGTTCCGACAAATCAGAAACCTCCGGATCCCCTGGAACGTCCGCGGATCTCCGAACAAATCGAACTGGGCATCCGGTCGATCAACGGGCTGCTGACGGTTGGAAAGGGCCAGCGTGTCGGTATTTTTGCCGGCAGCGGTGTCGGCAAGAGTACATTGATGGGCATGATCGCGCGAAATACATCTGCCGATCTGAATGTCATCGCACTGATCGGTGAGCGAGGCCGTGAAGTCAGGGAGTTTCTCGAGAAGGATCTCGGCCCTGAAGGCATGAAGCGTTCGATTGTCATTGTGGCGACCAGTGATCAGCCCGCGTTGCTCAGAATAAAAGGGGCGATGACAGCGACGGCTATTGCCGAATACTTTCGATCCAAAGGAAAAGACGTGCTGCTGATGATGGATTCGCTGACGCGAGTGGCGATGAGTCAGCGGGAGATCGGGCTGGCTGTCGGGGAACCGCCGACAACCAAGGGCTATCCGCCATCGGTTTTTGCTTTACTGCCGCGGCTGCTGGAACGTGCCGGCAATGACAGAAACGGTTCAATAACTGCTTTCTATACGGTACTGGTCGACGGTGACGACTTCGATGAACCGGTTTCCGATACGGCCCGCGGAATCCTTGACGGCCATATCGTACTGGATCGCGCGCTGGCACAGAAAGGGCAATATCCTGCCATTAATCTGCTTAAGAGTGTGAGCCGGGTTATGTCTGAAATCGACAGTCCCGAACAGCTGAAGGCAGCGGGTTATTTTCGGAAACTGCTGGCTCAGTATACGGATTCCGAAGATTTGATCAATATTGGCGCGTATAAGTCCGGGAGCTCGGCGGCGATCGATGAAGCCATTCAGTTTCATCCCAAGATCCTCAGTTATCTGAGGCAGCCGGAAGATCAGAAAGTGACGCTTGAGGAAGCGATCAGACAGCTTGAGACGGTATTTGGAAAAGGGATGAATGAGCATGCCGTTTGATTATCGATTGGAACGGATCATGAAAATCGCGGAAAGTGAGCAAAAGAGTCTTGAAGCGCAGTACCAGGATCTTTACGACCGTCTCGAATCTGTTGCCCGGACACTGATTCATCTGCTGGATGATAAAAAACAGTTCCAGAAAAAACTGGAGGGCAGCATGAAACAACCGACGTCCATTGAATCCATGAAGCTGCAGCTCAGTGAAATTGACCGGACTGATCAGCGGATCACCCGGCAGACGGTGCTCTATCAGCAGCTGAAGACAAATCTCGAAAAATTCCGGACGGTTCTTCAGGAAAAATCGATCGAGGTTAAGAAGTACGAGAAAATCAAATCCAGGCAAATGGCTGTTTATCACCACGATCAGGTTAAAAAAGATATGAAACAAATGGATGAAATTGCGATGCTGCGTACGGCTTCAAGTCGATCGTAAAAGGAGGGAGACAAATGGACGAGAAACAAAAGACCGGTTTTGGAAGAAAATTCGGCAAGGTGCTCTTAGCCATTTTAATCCCGCTTCTCTTTCTTTTGCTGCTGACCGGTCTGTTTCTCAAGCTTGCCGGAATCGATCCGATCAGTGAGGCGAAATCGCTGCTCTTTGGATCCGGACAAAATCCGCCGGTTCAGTCGATTAATTCGCCTGCGGCAACAACGTCGGGTCTGAAACAGCAGATTGCCGGTCAAAACCGGACGATTAAGCAGCTTCAGAATGACAATAAGAATAAGTCCGACCAGATTGCACAGCTGCAGAATCAGCTGAAACAAGCGCAGAGCCAGTCCAACCAGCAGAATCAGGCGCAGAAAAGTCAGAAACAGGCAGCTCTCCAGTCCGTCTATGCACAGACGTATCGGAATATGGATCCCGTCAAGGCGGCAGCCATATTCGAGAAGCTTTCTGTCAAACAGGCAGCAAAATATATGAACATGCTGGATGATAAAACAAAAGCGTCGATCATGCAGAACATGACGGCAGCCAAAGCAGCAGCCGTGACGCCGCTGCTTAAGGCTCCGGCCGATTCCGGTTCATCGGCAGATTCGGCACTTAACGGCTCAGCAGCTTCGACGGCAACGACGACATCGTCAACTACTTCACTGCCGTGAGCGACAGAAGACTTTGAAAGGAGGTGAGAAAATGAGTACAGAACCGATGATCGAGGCAACAGGAGGCGCGTCCATCCTGCCAGGCAAGGAGATTATTAAAGGAAAGAAAAAAAACCTGGCACTCACAGATGTGCTTTTTGTTGACCTGATCAGCCAGATGGTAAAGCCCGATGCACTGCATGATCCGGACAAAAAGTCACTCCGGCATCATCAGTCAAATCAGACAGCAGCCGGCAAAGAAAAAGGACCATCCGTAAGCAGGGCGTCAAAGAGCAATGTCGTCTTCCGGAAGGATATGGCGGTACAAGAAATGGAAAATCGATTGCCCCGGCCTGATACACCTGTTAAGATTCCGGCAGTAACGGCTGGAGACCTCCCTGTTGCGTCTGCACCTGATCATTTACGTTTACAGAGCGAGATGGGAAACGACCTGATTGCATCTGCTGATCCGGCAACGGGTGAAAAAAATGCCAGGCGTGGCAAGGTTGTTGGAAAAAGCGTCCAAAGTTCCGCATTCCCTCTTCGTTCCGGACATGTTCCGCCGGTAGCGATCAGAGAACCGGACAACCGTGGCGCAGAGTCCACTTCAATCAAAGAAACAACACAGTCTCATGGCCGATTAAACGGTTCTGAGAAACCGGCGATTGCTTCAGACGGAACTCACGGCGCTTCGCTTCATGCCTCCTCAGCGGGGAAAGTGCTTTTTCAGCTGAAGAACAGTGATCCAGCCCCTGTGTCCCTGCATACTCCCTCCATAGGGAACGTGCTGCAAACCGATTCAGCCCAGGTTCTGACGAAACCGCAAATTCATTCAGATTTGGCGAGGTTTGTCAGCAGCCGTCAGGCACACCCGGCAGATTCACCGTCTGCCAGGGCAACTGCACAGGCAGGCGAATCCAGTCCGTCAGGAATAACTGAACCCCCGGCAGCCGCAACCCCAGTGATGGCGCAAACGGTCCGAAACGGAGAAAAGAGTGTTCAGCAGGTACAGCCGCGTTCGGTTGGGGTCGTTCATGCAAATTCTTCGGCTTTGAAAGAAACACAAACCATGAAAGCCACCGATCCGGTTTTTGGTGAACAAGAGATTGATGCGAAACCTCAGGAACGCGAAAGCACAGCTGTTTCTGGAAGTGCCGTGCGTAACACCGCCGCTTCCAGAAAGGGAGAGATAATATCGGATCCGCTGGTGATGCGGCCAATGAGCCCGGCGGAACAGTTTGCTGTCTTTTCCCGTTCACGACCGGTCAGTACTGCCGCACGATCTGTAAACGGTCAGATCGCGCAGCAGCTGGCCGACTGGATGGGCAAAGCCTCATTCCATCTTGAACAGGGAAGCGTGAAGAGTCTGACCATGACACTGTATCCGCAAAATCTGGGTCAGGTGACGGTAACTGTAACACAATCGGATGCCGGGATTGTTGCCCACCTGCTGACCAGCACGAAAGCAGCTAGAGAGCTGATCCATTCCGGTCTCGACCAACTGAGAAGTGATATTGCCTCACAGGGAATTTTCCTCCATCATCTGGATGTGTCGCGGCAATGGCAAAGTTACGCTGCGGGAGAACCCAATCAGTCCGGTCAGGGAAAAACGGATCAGAATGCTCAGGATCAGTCCGATGAGAACGAGGAACAGAAGAAGAAAAAGAGATCAAGCTTTATTGATCCGGATGGAAATACAAAGGCATTTCTAAATTGGCTGAAAGGAGGCGCACCGGCCGTATGAGCAGCGATGGAATGACCGTGGACAGCAGCACGCCGGCAGGACAGACAAATGCGGCGGCGGATGCGAGCAGCATCCTGAACAAAGATGATTTTCTGAAATTGCTGATCGCCCAGATGACGCATCAGGATCCAACGTCACCGATGGACAGCGGACAGTTTGTCTCGCAAATGGCCCAGTTTACCTCACTGGAGCAGACACAGAACATGGGCTCAGCGATTGATCAGCTTGTTGCTTCGCAGTCGGACAATTCGCTTGCCGACAGAGCGACGATGATCGGCAAACAGGTGACATGGACGGCAACGCAGACGGACCAGGATGGCCGTGATGTTTCAGAAAGTTTGTCCGGGATTGTCGGCGCTGTGAAGATTAAAGACGGGAAGATCAGTTATGTGATAAAAAGCGGTGACAGTGTCGATCCGGAAGCAATTACTCAGATCACTGATACGGCGGGAAATACGAATGACGAAGATTGAACAGTATCCTTTTTATCCGCTTCAGGTAACGTCGCAGCCAAAGAAACAAAAGCCATTGCCGAAAACAAGCCGTAATGTCTTTGAGACTGCTCTGGCGAATGAGTTAACCGGAACCCCTGTGAAACTCACGAAGCACGCGAGGGAGCGGATGGCATCAAGAAACATTCATCTATCCGCAGATGAATGGAATCAAATACATGACAAAATGCAGGAAGCTGAGAAAAAAGGGGTGCATGATTCGCTTGTCCTGACGCCTCAGGCGGCTCTGGTGGTCAATGCACCGAACAACACCGTGATTACGGCAATGAAACTTTCAGAAGCAAAGTCGCATATTTTCACAAATATTAATGGAACCATTTTGTTGAATCACTGAATAGGCTGGACCTTTAACAGGAGAGCCGGACTGCGGACCGACAGAAGCAGTCAAAAATAAGGAGGAATCGGATCATGTTATTACGTTCATTAGGGTCAGGTGTATCAGGGCTTAAAAACTTTCAGACCGATCTCGATGTGATCGGCAACAACATCTCAAACGTCGATACTTACGGTTACAAAAAAGGCCGGATCAACTTTGAAGACATGTTCAATCAGCAGGTGCAGGGCGCACAGGCAAATCGGAACGCCATTCAGGTTGGGCTCGGTTCAACAACAGGGTCCATCGACAACATTGTTACCGGTGGCACGGTTAATCCGACGGGGAATCCGTACGATCTGGCGATTAACGGCGAAGGTTACTTTCAAGTCTCCAACGGGACAAACACTTTCTATACGCGTGCAGGAGATTTTAAACTGAATTCGAATCGCCAGTTGGTAAACGCTCAGGGGATGACTTTGGTCGGGGCAAGTAATTTCCCTCAAAATCTACAATCATTCACAGTGAATAGCGATGGAACAATAACCGGTGTTTTAACAAATGGCACGACCCAGGGACTGGGAACAGTCAATCTTGTCACTTTTTCGAATCCGGCCGGTCTGGAAAAGGCAGGCAACTCTTTATACCGGCAGACGGCGGCTTCAGGCGTGCCTGTCACTTTGACGAATACGACGGGAATGGGTACATCAACAACCATCCAGCAGAACGCTCTGGAAGGTTCCAACGTTGACCTGACCGATGAAATGACGAACCTGATTGAAGCGCAGCGTGCTTATCAGGCGAATGCGAAAACGATCACGACGGCCGATCAGGTACTCCAGACACTGGTTAACCTGAAGCAATAATAAATGAAAGGAGCGGACCGGACCTGTTCTCCAGGTTCTGTCCGGTTCATGAATATCCATGATCAAACTGACACGGTTTAACGGCCGGACATTTGTTCTGAATGCTTTCCTTATTGAGCAGATTGAAGCTCTTCCGGATACGACAATCACACTGACGACCGGTAAGAAACTTGTTGTCCGGGAAACTGTGGACCAGGTGGTTCTGCGTGTGACCGATTTTATCAGGCAGACGTCCTGGTCCGGGGCGGTCCGAGCGGAGGAAGGTGTCATCAAATGTTCAAAAGTAAAGGACTGAATATCATTTTCATTCTGATGATCGTCATGATTATCGGAACCGTGATTGCCTACTTTTTACTGTCGGGGTATGCACAGAGCCGTGCAGATGTCCGCAATCCGAGTATTGATGAGATCAACAAAGATCTGACGGTATCGACAGGGGAGATCACGACCAATATACAGGGCGACCATTTTATCAAGGTTGATTTTAATATCCAGGTTTCGAATAAGCAGGCCAGGGATGAGCTGCAGAAACGGTCGTTTCAGATGAAGAATGCGGTGATCTATGTCGTTTCCGATCTTACAGCAGGAAAAATCCAGAATCAACAAGGCATTGCCGGACTTGAGAACCAGATTAAAAACCGGATCAACGGTTTTCTGCAGAGCGGGACAGTCACCCATGTTTACACAACGGAAAAAATTGTTCAATAACCGGATTCCGGAAAATGAGGTGGTGATGCAACGTGGCCGACATACTTTCACAATCTGAGATTGATGCACTGCTGTCCGCTTTATCCACCGGAGAAATGGACGCGGAGGAATTAAAGGAAGAGAGCCAGAAACCCAGAGTTCGTAATTATGATTTTAAAAGAGCTTTACGTTTCTCTAAAGATCAGATCAGGAGTCTGACACGGATACATGAGAATTATGCGCGATTGCTGACCTCTTATTTTTCTGCTCAGTTAAGGACGTATGTGCAGATTACTGTTGCTTCGGTGGATCAGCTTCCCTATGAGGAATTCATCCGTTCGATTCCATCGGCAACGATTCTTAACATCATCGAAGCGCCGCCTTTGGAAGGACACCTGATTATTGAGGTTAACCCGAACATCGCCTATGCGATGCTCGACCGGCTGCTCGGCGGTGCCGGTACAAGCATGAATAAGATCGATAATCTGACCGAAATCGAAAAAAATTTGATGAGAAACCTTTTTGAAGGGACACTGCCGTCCCTGAAGGAAGCCTGGTCACAGGTCGAAAATGCATTAGAGCCGAAATTATTAGGGTTGGAAACCAATCCTCAGTTTCTTCAGCTCGTGTCGCCAAATGAGACGGTGATCGTCATCTCGCTTTCAGCGGTGATCGGCAAGTCAAGTGGAATGATCAATTTGTGCCTGCCCCATGTTGTCCTTGAACCGGTTGTCCCGAAGCTGTCTCTGCATTACTGGATGAATGAGCAGAAAAATGATGCTACGGAAGAGGAATATCAGGCATTGCGCCGCCGCGTCGAGCATTCGCTCGTCCGTGTCAATGTCATGCTTGGGCATTCGGGGATTACCGTGCAGGAATTGCTGAATCTGACAGCCGGAGACGTGATTCGGCTCGATCAGCAGATTGATCGGCCGGTAACCGTCGAAATCGGCGGGTTGCCGAAGTATTATGCTCAGCCGGGGAAGAAAGGCAAACGTATGGCTGTCCAAATCATCAAACCCATAAAAGAGGAGGATAACCAGGATGAATGACGGACAACTGTCACAGGAAGAAATTGATGCACTTCTCGGAAATTCGGGCAAGAATGAGCCCGAGAAGAAAACAGCTGAGGCGCAGAAGCCGCAGCAAGATCCTGATCCGGCACAAAGTAAGAATAACGAAGAAGTGGCAGACAGGAACACCGTGATGTCCGATCTTGAAGGCGATGTGCTCGGAGAAATCGGAAATATTTCATTCGGCAGTGCGGCTACCGCTTTGTCGACGATCCTGAATCAGAAGGTGGAAATCACGACGCCGTCGGTCCGGGTCGTTAAACGAAATGCGCTGGCTGATGAATTTCCTGTCCCGCACGTCTCTGTTAATGTGAACTATACAAAAGGGTTTCAAGGATCCTGCCTGCTGGTGATCAAGTCCAGTGATGCCAGCGTCATTGCAAATCTGATGATGGGCGGGGACGGTACCCATCCGTCGAATGAGATCAGCGAAATGGAAATGAGCGCCGTCCAGGAAGCCATGAATCAGATGATGGGTTCTTCATCAACAGCAATGTCGACGGTATTTAACCGGCGCATCGATATTTCGCCGCCGCAGCTGACACTGATGGATGTAAAAACGCGGCGCGGCATTGAGCACATTCCTAAAGATCAGGTTATGTTCGAAGTGTCGTTCAAATTGCGGATCGGCAATCTGGTGAATTCGAACATTATGCAGCTGATGCCGGTCAAATTTGGAAAGGAACTCGTCGAGGTTTTGATGCATGCGACAAGTGACGGGGACCGGGTGCCGCCGGCAGATTCGGATTCCGTACAGACAACGGCGCCGGATGTCGTTTCTGAACCTGCTGAGGAGCCGGAAACCGGCGGGAAACCGCTCGCTTCCGGGACCGGAGAATCTCATCCACAGGCAGCGGCGACGAAGGAAAGTGACGCCGTTTCAAACAATATTGTCAGTCAGGCGCACGTTCAACCTGCTGAATTTTCCAGCTTCGGCGCAGCTCCGGAACAGGAGAACAGCAAGGGAAAAGAACCTCGGAATCTTGATCTTCTGATGGATATCCCTCTGGACGTCAGTGTTGAATTGGGACATACCCGGAAGACGGTCAGAGAAGTTCTGGAACTCGGCCCGGGATCCATCATTGAGCTGGACAAGCTTGCAGGTGAGGCAATTGACATACTCATCAACAAGAAATACGTGGCAAAAGGCGAAGTTGTCGTTGTCGACGAGAATTTCGGGATTCGGATCACGGAGATTCTCGATCATGCCGACAGACTGAAAAGCTTGTAAGCTTGTCACGGTTAATTGATGAAAGGTAAATTTGGGGGGATAACAGTGAGTGGTCGCATTCTGATCGTAGATGATGCAGCGTTTATGAGGATGATGTTGAAAGATATTCTTGCCAAGAACGGCTATGAAGTGGTTGGTGAAGGCGCAAACGGCAATGAAGCAGTAGCAAAATATGAGGAACTGAAGCCGGACCTGGTCACACTGGATATCACCATGCCGGAGCTGGACGGCATTCAGGCACTGCGCAAAATCAAGGCTCTGGATGCCGGGTGCAAAGTGATCATGTGCTCGGCTATGGGTCAGCAGTCGATGGTGATCGACGCGATTCAGGCAGGGGCAAAAGATTTTATCGTAAAGCCATTTCAGGCGGACAGAGTGATCGAGGCAATTAAAAAGACACTTGGGTAACAGGAGAAGAGAAGGTGTGGCATTGTTCTTCAGAGGACTGATCTCAGTGATTGTCGCTCTTATGATCATTTTTTTACCTGATGCCGAGGCATTTGCCGCAGATTCCGGAAACGGAACCGTACAGGAGATGCTGCAGCAGCAGAAAAACGGGCAGAAGTCCCAGCAGAACAGGGGAAGCAGTGCAGCAACAAGCAGCAATGCCACATCAACCACTTTGTACGGCGGATCGAATCTGTTTCTGGATTTTATCAAGATCGTTTTTTCTTTGTTACTCGTTCTTGCGCTGATTTATCTCTTGTACCGGTTTGCTGCGAAACGAACCGGTAGATTTAAAGAAGGAAATCATCTCAAGAATCTCGGCGGCGTTTCCGTCGGTCCAAACCGGTCGATCCAGCTCATCCGGCTCGGCAACAAAGTGATGGTCGTCGGTGTCGGAGATAATGTCCAGCTGCTTAAAGAAATCAGCGAGCCGTCGGAGATTGACGCACTGACCAGCCGGACGGACGCACCGGATCCGATTGAGCACGGTGTGTATAAGTTATTGAGCTGGACATCGGGCAAGGAAGACGTCCAACCGGACAGGAACCGGCAGGCACTTATGGAACGTTTGAGAAGTTTTCTGGATGTATTGAAGCGTGAGCGGTCTGAAAAGATGAGCGAGTTTGTCCGGGAGGCCAGGAAAAAATGAACACGATTCCGGGTATTCCGACGAGCTTCTTCACCACTCAGCCTCAGGGCGTGGCAACGACGGTGCAGCTGCTGCTTTTACTGACCGTTCTTTCACTGGCTCCGGCAATTCTGATCCTGATGACTTCGTTCACACGGATCATCATTGTTCTTTCCTTTATAAGAACTTCGCTGTCGACCCAGCAAACGCCTCCGAATCAGGTACTGATCGGACTTGCCTTGTTCCTGACGTTCTTTATTATGGCTCCGGTGTACGGTCAGATCAATTCCAGTGCACTGCAGCCTTATATGAAGGGGAAAATAACCCAGCAGCAGGCGATTCAGCGTGCTGAAGATCCGGTTAAGACATTTATGGCGAAACAAACCAGAGAAAAGGATCTTCAGCTGTTCATGAGTTATGGAAAATATAAAGCGCCGTCCAGGATCCAGGACATTCCGCTTACCGCTCTGGTTCCGGCGTTTACCATCAGCGAACTGAAAACAGCTTTTCAGATGGGATTTATGATTTTTATCCCGTTCCTTGTCATCGATATGGTTGTCGCCAGTGTGTTAATGGCGATGGGGATGATGATGCTGCCGCCGGTGATGATCTCGCTGCCCTTTAAAATTCTGTTGTTTGTCATGGTCGACGGATGGTACATGATTGTTGAATCGCTGCTGAAAAGTTTTCATTAGCTTCTGGGAGCATGATAGAATTCAGAGAAAAGAGTGATGCCGGTGAGTGCCGAGACAGTTCTTTCAATCGCGGATCAGAGTGTCATGGTGATTATTATGGTCTGTGGCCCGCTGCTCCTGATTGCCCTTGTTGTCGGCCTGGTGATCAGTATCTTTCAGGCGGCGACACAGATTCAGGAGCAGACGCTGGCATTCATTCCCAAAATTCTGGCTGTGTTTTTCGGACTGATCCTTTTCGGTCCCTGGATGCTCTCTAAAATGCTGACGTTTACTCAGAACATTCTTTCCAGTCTTCCGAACTATATCAGGTAGAAAAGGATCAGGTTTTCGTGGCACTATTAAATGCACTTCCCGCTTTTTTATTAATACTGGCCAGAGTCTCAAGTTTCATTGCGGTCATGCCGATTTTCTCGTATCGGACGATTCCGGCAAATGTGAAAATCGGACTGGCAGCCGTTCTATCCATCCTTATCGATCTGACACTTTTCGAAAGTCAGAGCGTACCGCTGGACGATACATTTGTTCTGCTGATCGTCAAGGAAGTACTGGTCGGACTGACGATGGGCTTCGTTGCCGGCATACTTACTTATGCCGTTCAGTTTGCCGGTGCGGTGATTGACCTGCAGATGGGTTTCGCTATTGCCAATATCATCAGTCCGGAAAACGGATCAGCGACGCCGCTGACCGGACAGCTGCTTTATCTGTTCCAGATGTTATTCTTCCTGGGGGTCGACGCACATCATATGCTGCTCAACGGCATGATGGACAGTTTCCGGGTGATCCCGCTGAACAGCCTGAACGTCTCATTCGGTTCAGGAAATCTGGCTGAATTTCTGACCCGGCTGACCGGCCAGATGCTCCTGATCGGCGTGCAGCTGTCGCTTCCGATTGTCGGGTGTCTTTTTCTTGTTGATGTGGCGATCGGACTGATTGCCCGGACAGTTCCTCAGGTCAATGTGTTTGTTGTCGGACTGCCGTTGAAAATCATCGTTGGATTTATTCTGATGCTCATTGTTTTTCCCGCTTTTATTGTCTTATTCCGGTTCATTTTCGATTCAATGACCGATGCGTTCAGTACGATAATGCAGCTGCTGGGGAGTTCATGAAATGGCGACATTCCGGTTCAAACTGAACCTCCGTTATTTTGACGGAGAAAAAACCGAAAAAGCAACGCCTCACAAAAGGCAGGAAAGCCGGAAAAAGGGCAATGTTTTTAAAAGCCTCGACCTTTGTACGGCGGTGAGTCTGCTCGCCTTTTTCATCTATTTTAAAGTGGCCGGTGCGACTTTCGGCGGGAATATTGCCAGCCTTGTTGCCCATATCTATCGGGATCAGCTGAATCTCGATCTGACGGAAAATAATATTCAACGGTTTTTCTATGATCTTTCTGTCCGTTCGGTCGGCCTGCTGATCCCGGTTCTGGTCGTTGCCCTGGTTGCGGGCGCAGCCGGACAGATTCTTCAGATCGGCTTTCTTTTCACTCCGGAGAACATCTTATTTAAACCGGAACGGATCAGTTTCTTGAAAGGCTTAAAACGTGTTTATTCCTTCCGGGCCGTCATGGAGTTGTTTAAATCCATTCTCAAGATTCTGGTCATCGGGCTGGTGGCGTTCACCGTGATCTGGTTTAACCGGCAGCCAGTGGTGGAATCGGCTGAGAAGCCGCTGAATGCCGGACTGGCGACGATGGCCGGCATTGTGGTGAACATGGGCCTGTTTGCTTCAGTGACACTGATTGCTCTGGCAATGATTGATTATTTCTATCAGCGTTTTGACTATGAGAAGAACCTGCGCATGTCAAAACAGGATATCAAAGATGAGTATAAAAATATGGAAGGCGATCCGAAGGTAAAGTCCAGAATCCGGGAACGGCAGAAACAGATGGCGATGCACCGGATGATGCAGGAAGTACCTCAGGCGGATGTCGTCATCACCAACCCGACACATTTTGCGGTTGCTTTAAGGTATGATGCGAAAAAGATGACCTCACCTCAGGTTGTTGCCCGCGGAGCGGATTCTATCGCATTCCGGATTAAAACTGTGGCCAGAGAGAACGGTGTCGCGATTGTCGAGAAAAAACCGTTAGCCCGGGCGCTGTATTTCCAGCTGAACATCGGAGACAGTATACCGGAGCAGTTCTTTCAGGCTGTTGCGGAAATTCTGGCTTATGTCTATCGGCTGACTGGAAAAGCCTGATCAGGAGGAGAAAAGACCATTGAGAAGAACAGATTTCATCGTCATCGTCGGTGTTGTGGCTATTGTCATGATGCTGATCATTCCGCTGCCGCCGGCGCTGCTCAGCTTCCTGATCATTCTGAACATTTCACTGGCGCTGACCATCCTTCTGGTCACGCTGAATGTGACCGGACCGCTGGATTTTTCCGTATTTCCATCCCTTTTGCTTGTGATGACCCTCTTCCGGCTTGGGCTTAATGTATCGACAACGCGCCTGATTCTGACACAGGGGGATGCCGGAAAAGTTATTGCCGCGTTCGGACAGTTTGTTGTATCGGGCAACGTTATTGTCGGTCTGGTAGTTTTCTTGATCCTGATCATTGTCCAGTTTATTGTCATTACAAAAGGTGCCGAACGTGTTGCAGAAGTTGCGGCACGGTTCACTCTGGATGCGATGCCGGGCAAGCAGATGAGTATTGATGCCGATATGAATGCCGGGCTGATTGATGATCGTGAAGCGAAGCGAAGAAGAGAAAACATTACCCGTGAAGCTGATTTTTACGGCGCGATGGACGGGGCCAGCAAATTTGTCAAAGGCGATGCGATTGCCAGCATGATTATTGTTGCAATCAACCTGATTGTTGGCATGATCATCGGTGTGGCGCAACAAGGCATGCAATTTTCGGATGCCGCCCAGACATTCAGCCTTCTGTCCGTCGGCGACGGAATTGTCAGCCAAATCCCGGCGCTTCTGATTTCTACAGCAACCGGCATTATCGTTACCCGATCCTCTTCAGAAACGAATATGGGCAGGGAAGTCACCGATCAGCTGCTCCATTATCCGGTGATGCTGATTGTTGCCGGAACGGTTATTCTGATTCTCGGACTGACACCGATTGGCCTGGTTGCCACCTTGCCGATCGCTGCGCTGCTGATCATTGTCGGGCTGATGATCCGTCGCCGGCAGACGGCAGTGAAAAACTCGGAAAATGCAGCGGCGGATCAGAAAGCAGAGTCCGAGTTTAAGAATCAGGAGAACGTGATCAATCTGCTGCAGATGGATCCGGTTGAATTTGAGTTCGGCTATGCCCTTGTTCCCCTCGCCGACAGCAGTCAGGGCGGTGATTTGCTCGACCGGATCGTGATGATCCGCCGCCAGCTCGCCCTGGAGCTTGGCATTGTTCTGCCGGTCGTCCGGATCCGCGACAATATTCAGCTCGAACCGAACAATTACCGGATCAAGATTAACGGCAGCGTTGTTGCAACCGGTGAACTGATGCTTGATCATTATCTGGCGATGAGTCCGGGTGTGGAAGATGAATCAATTAAAGGTATTGAAACCACGGAACCCGCTTTCGGACTAAAGGCACTCTGGATTGATGAACAGACGAAAGAACGGGCCGAATTAGCCGGTTATACGGTTGTGGATCCGCCATCCGTCATTTCGACGCATCTGACCGAAGTTCTCCGCCGCCATGCCTGGGAACTTGTCGGGCGCCAGCAGACGAAACAATTAGTTGATCATCTGAAGGAACAGGCACCGGCTTTAGTTGAGGCGGTCACACCGGAACCGATGAGCATCGGTGAAGTTCAAAAAGTACTGGTCAATTTACTGAAAGAGAACTTATCGATCAGAAATCTGCCGGTCATTTTTGAAACGCTGGCTGACTATGCACCCATGACGCATGATGCGGGTCTCCTGACGGAGTACGTCCGGCAGGCTCTGTCGCGGCAAATCACGGAACAATTTACGAAACCCGGCGAAGCACTTAAAGTCCTGACCATCAGTCCTGACCTGGAACGTAAAATCAGTGATTCTGTTCAGAAAACAGAACATGGAAACTACCTGGCTATGGACTCTGCCGCCACAGCGCAAGTTTTGAAGAACCTGACGGCGTCGATCGAAAAATGGACGGATATGGACAGTGATCCGGTCATTCTTTGTTCTCCGGCCATCCGGATGTACGTCCATCAGCTGACTGAAAGGTATTTTCCGAATATACATATTTTGTCATATAATGAACTCGAATCGAATGTTGAAGTTCAGAGTATCGGGGTGTTGAATGCGGCATGAAACTGAAAAAATTCACGGCGCCGACGATGTCCCAGGCGATTGCCAAAGTGAAAAAGGAATTAGGTAACGATGCCGTTATTTTTCATACGAAAAAGGTGACGACCGGCCGTTTCTTTAATCTGATAAAGAGAGAGCATATCGAAGTGATTGCAGCAAGTGATCCGGATCCGGTATTAAAAGAACCGCGTCTTTCTGCCGAAAAGATACATAGAAAGAGCGCGGACAGCCATGTGATTGCTGTGCCTTCTGCGCCCTTGAAACGCCGCCGGATCGATAAATATTTTTCCGGACCCGATGCATTCAGGAAGATCGAGACCCGCTTATCGGAGCAGGGTCTGAAACCGGAACATGTGGACCTGATCCTGAAAGGTCTGGTGAAAAAGTGGTACAAGCACGATGAATCACTGAGTGAACCGGAGATGAACCAGATCCTGAAAGCTTCGTTTGTCAGGCTTTTGCACCCGGAACGTTTCGGAAAGCCGGAGACCAATCAGCGGCTGATCATGCTGCTCGGACCGACCGGAGTCGGCAAGACGACAACAATCGCCAAGCTGGCCGGACGGGATGTACTCGGCGGCGGGAAGCAAATCGCACTGGTCAGTACGGATACTTTTCGCGTCGCGGCAATCAGTCAGCTGAAGACGTATGCCGATTTGCTGAGCGTTCCGGTTGATGTTGCTTATTCTGCCGGTGAATTAAAGCCCCTGCTTGTCAAATATTCCGGCTGCGACCGGATCTATATTGATACTGCCGGACGAAATTTCCAGCATGAGGCATACGTCAGGGATCTGGCGTCGATGATTCGTGATAATGATCAGATCCGGCCATACCTGACGCTTGCGGCGACGGCGAAGTATGCCGATCTGAACCGGCTGATCCGCTCATTTGACGGGCTGCCTGTTGATCAGCTGATCCTGACGAAAATGGATGAGACGACGACGTACGGGGCGATCGTCAGCACCTTGATTGATTTTCCGGAAAAGCAGATCGTCTGTGTCACTAATGGACAGGAGGTACCTGATGATCTGCAGGCTCCTGATGTAACTGAACTGATTAATCTGATGCTGGGTGATACACATGATAAATGATCAGGCCAAGAAATTGCGGCAAATGATGGCGACGATGAGCGAAGCGACACATCAGGGTGTGGTCGTCGGAATATTAAGCGGTAAGGGCGGAGTCGGGAAATCTGTGTTCAGCCTGAATTTTGCGATTTCCCTTTGCAGAATGAAGAAAAGCGTTCTTCTGATTGATCTGGATGTCGGCATGGGGAACATTGATCAGATGCTCGGGAGAACCGCAGAATTCAGCATTGCCGATTGTATCCTTGATAAACTTCGGCTTGAGGATGTTGTTTTCAAGGGTCCTGACAACCTCTCCTGCATCGCAGGAGGAAGCGGACTCGGCAATTTGTTTCAGCTCGATGAAAGAAACCTGGATGCTTTTCTTGATCAGATCGAAGCACTGCGGCATCGTTATGATTACGTTCTTTTTGACTTTGGCGCCGGTGTATCGGAGAACATGCTTCATTTTCTGCTTGCCGCGCAGCGGATCATTCTGATCACAACACCGGAACCTCCGGCCATGGCCGATGCCTATTCAGCCCTGAAAATATTGCTGCATCATAACCCGCAGCTCAGCCTTTTCTGTGTCGTCAACATGGTCGACACGCTTCAGGAGGGCAAAGATACGTGGATACGTCTGTCACAGGCGACCAGCCGTTTCATGGGAACCGACATCAGCTGGCTGACCGCACTGCACCGGGACAAAGCCGTACTGCGCTCCGTCAGGGACCAGATCCCCTGTGTCGTTCAGAACCCGGGCTCACGCTACAGTGTTGAGATGCGTCTTCTTGCTGCTTCATTTCTGGTCGGCACCGGTCCGGACACTCAGGATCATTTAATGGACACGTCAGGGCTGCATTCCTTTGCCGGCCGTGTAAGAAATTATTTCCGGTTACTTGGAGGGCGCGGACAATGAAAACAGTCCAGGTACTTGTTGTTGATGATTCAGCTTTCATGCGCCTGACACTGAAAGCCATGATTGAAGAAGATCCTGCACTGCATGTCGCCGCTACGGCGAGAAACGGACAGGATGCGCTGAAGAAAATGGCCCTGTATCATCCGGATGTCGTTACCCTCGATATCGTGATGGATGGGGAGATGGACGGGCTCCAGGTGCTTCACCGGATGATGGCAGAGCAGCCGACACCGACAATCATGATCAGCGGTGCGGATGACCGGAATGTCAATTATGTGCTCGATGCCATCAGCATCGGTGCATTCGATTTCATTTTCAAGCCGTCCGGACGGCCGGAGGAAATTGAAGAAATCAGACATCAGCTGCAAATGAAAATCCGGGAAGCGGCACACTCCGGTGTTCGGCAGCCGCCGCAACGGGCGAAGAATCCGGCTTCAGTGTCAAGGCCTTCTTTCTCCCCGGAGACAGGGGAGACGGGAAAGCCGTTGTCACTTGTGCTGATCGGCACATCGACAGGCGGTCCGCGTGCCCTTCAGACGGTTGTTCCCGGTTTGCAGCGCACACTTCCGGCGCCGATTCTTGTCGTTCAGCATATGCCGCCGAAGTTCACCAAGTCTCTGGCAGTCCGCCTGGACGGACTCTCAGACTGCCCGGTGACCGAAGCCGGCGAAGGAGACGTACTTAAGAAGGGCCATGTCTATATCGCACCGGGCGGGAAACATCTGCAGGTTGTGGCGCAAACAGATGTAAATCTTGCTGTTCACCTGCTCGACACGCCTCCAGTTCACGGGGTCAGGCCGGCGATGGATGTCACCCTTGATTCCTTTTCACAGATCAGAAATTTTAATTTTGTGATTGCGATCCTGACCGGGATGGGGCGTGATGGTGCCGACGGGCTGACCGCTTTGAAAACAACAGGCAGAGACGTGTACGCTATCGCAGAATCGCAGGAGTCCTGCGTGGTTTTCGGCATGCCCAGGGCGGCGATTGATACCGGGCAGATCGATACGGTCTGTCCGGTTCAGGAGGTTGCACCGGCAATATGCAGACACTTCGGCCTTATAAGGAGATGATCCGGGATGGATATGAGTCAGTACCTGGGCGTGTTTATCGATGAAGCACGAGAACATTTGCAGAATCTGGATGAAAAATTATCGGAACTTCTGGAGCATCAGAACGATCCGGAACTGATTAACAGCATTTTCCGCTCGGCCCATACATTGAAAGGGAGCTCCGGACAAATGGGATTCAGTACCATGATGGAACTGACCCATTCCATGGAAAATGTTTTCGACGCATTGCGGCAGAAAAAAGCTGCAGCTGATCAGACCATGGTTGATGTGCTCTATGAAGCCCTTGATCTGCTGGAAGGAATGGTGGATTCGGTAGAAAAAGGCGGGGATGACAAAAAGGACACATCCGCGATTGTTAAAAAATTACAGGCACTTCTTAACGGTCGGAACGGCGACACACCGGACAGCAGGGCTCCGGAAGAGCAGCCGGATAAAGCCGAAAACGGGAACGCTGCGGCTTCGAAACTGACGTTCACAGACTATGAACAGGCAGTGATCGAGCAGGCATTAGCGCAGCACCAGCACACATTCATTACGGAAGTGATCCTTCGAAAAGATTGCGTCCTGAAAGCGGCAAGGGCTTTAATGGTTTCTAACGCGCTTGAGGAACTGGGAACGATTATTAAATCCAAACCATCCACTGAAGCGATTGAAAAAGAAGCCTTTGAATCCTCAATCATCTATGTCGTGGTTACTGATCAGAATGCGGATGCCGTGAAACGGGCGGTTCTGGGTATCTCGGAAATTGAAGATATCCGGCTGACCCCCTATGAAAGTCAGCTGTCCGCGGAACCGGTGCCGTCCGCAACAGCAGCATCCGGGAACTCTGCTGCAACTGGGACAAGGGTTGAAAAACCAAAGAAGATTGCGAAAACCATTCGCGTCAATCTTGACCGGCTGGACCGGCTACTCAATCTTTTTGAAGAAATGATCATCGACCGGAGCCGGATTGAGAAGATATCCTCTGCCCTTGATAATCCGGAACTCACGGATTCGGTCGATGTACTGAAGAGAGTTTCCGGTCAGCTTCAGGAAACGATTCTCAATTTACGGATGGAGCCGGTAGAACAGGTGTTTAACCGGTTTCCAAGGATGGTCCGGAGTCTTTCCCGGAAGCTGAACAAGAAAGTCCGCCTTGAAATCTCCGGTGCCGAAACAGAGCTGGACCGCACTGTGATCGATGAGATCGGCGATCCACTGATGCACATGATCCGAAATTCCATGGATCACGGGATTGAACATCCTGATGTTCGCCGGAAGGCAGGGAAAGACCCTGAGGGGACACTGAACCTGCGTGCCTATCACAGCGGAAACCATGTGTACATCGAAATTGAAGATGACGGCGCCGGGATCAACCGTGAAAAAGTGCTTGCTAAGGCGGTCGAAAAAGGTGTGGTCGCTGCGGATCAGGCTTCAGAACTGACCGATAAGGAGATCTATCATCTCCTGTTTGCTTCAGGTTTCAGCACAGCGGACAAAATATCAGACATTTCCGGACGGGGTGTCGGTCTTGATGTCGTCGAAAGCAAGATTCGCAGTCTCAGCGGTACCGTTTCGGTCACTTCTGCTGAAGGAGAAGGATCAAAGTTTACGATAAAATTGCCGCTGACACTTTCGATTATTAACGCGATGCTGATCCGGACCGGAAACGAAACGTATGCGATACCGATGAGCTCAATTGTCGAAACAGCTCTGGAGCGACAGACCCGGATTCAGTCCGTCGGCCGTCAGCAGGTCATGCACTACCAGGATCACTACATACCTGTAATTGATCTGAAGGATTATCTTCAAGTTCCGGTGTGCGCCGATTCTGGCAAACCGGTCGCCGGTTCCCGGTCGATCGTACTGATCCGTCACGGGGATAAGCACATTGCGCTGCTTGTCGATCTGCTGGCCGGCTATCAGGATATTGTGATTAAACCGCTCGGCGATTATTTAAGCCATGTGCACAAGTTTTCCGGCGCTACGATACTGGGAGACGGTAAAGTCGCCTTGATTCTGGACTGCCAGGAACTGGTTGAGACGCAAAAGCGAAACGCATCAGCGCAAAATGCTTAATATGGGGGCGGCGAACAATATGGAAAACGATGAAATGGGTACACAAAAAGTTATCTTGTTTGCACTGGGTGAAAATACATACGGGGTCCCGATCGATCAGGTTGTTTCAATTGTCCGTCCGGAATCAGCGACCCGTGTCCCTGACGCACCCGACTTCGTTGAAGGGGTGATGAATTTCAGGGGATCGATCATACCGGTGATTAATGTCCGGAAACGGTTCGGGATGGAAACAGCCGGAGCCACTAAGGACAGCAGGGTGATTGTGGTGACCAGCGGCGATCTGACGGTCGGCATGCTTGTCGATACAGCCAGGGAAGTCGTTGAATTCGGTACCCGCCAGATTGAACAGGCACCGGACATTGTCGGTGGGCTTGATGCTGCATTTATAAGAGGGATTGCTTCACTGGACGACGACCGTCTCCTGATTCTTCTCAATCTTGAAAAAGTGTTGAGCGATCAGGATGTTCATGATCTGAAGTCGCTGAAGGACTGAGCCGATGCATCAATTATCAGACCTCACCCCGACTCACCTTGATCTGCTGAAAGAAGCTGGAAACATTGGTGCGGCACACGCTGCGACGGCATTGTCGACACTGCTGCATGAACGTATTGAAATGAACGTCCCGTCAGTGACGATCATGCCGATGAATGAGCTGATGAAGAAAGATGCTGAAAAGTACGTCGCAGCGACGTTTATCGAAGTCACCGGCGGACTGAAGGGCTGCTATGTCATGATTTTCGGGGAACAGCAGGCAAACAGCCTGATCAGCCGGCTTATACCGTCCGGAACAGTGGATGATGGCGGGATGGGCAGTTCTGCATTTTGTGAAATCAGCAATATTCTCTGCGGTTCTTATCTGTCAGCGATCTCATCGATGCTTGATACCCGGCTGATTCAGTCGCCTCCGGATTTTGCCGTGGACATGGAAGGGGCCATTTTGGGTGAGGCTTTGAATGAATTGTCTCTGTACGATGACTCGGTACTGATGATCGATACGGCCTTATTTCATCAGGAACAGCAAGATAAACTTTCTGGAGAATTCCTTTTTATGCCCTATCCTGGATCGCTTGATCTGATTTTCAGCCTTGCGGCGGGGGAGACATCGCTGTGATTCTGGTCGGTTTGTCGGAAATTAAGTTTGCGGAAAGTCCGGAGACATTGAAATCCCTGGGCCTCGGCTCCTGTATCGGTGTGATTCTCTACAGCGACCGCGCGCACTGCGCAGGAATGGCACATGTGATGCTGCCGGATTCATCTCTGTCGTGTTCCGGATCTTTTTCACCCGGGAAATATGCCGATACGGCAGTTCCGGCGCTGATTCGTCTGATGACCGTCATCCATGGGCTCCCGATGGCTGAGTTAAAAGCAAAAATGGCCGGCGGAGCCGAGATGTTCCGGGCATCACAGAGATACAGCACAATGAGCATTGGGAAGAGAAACGCTGAGGCCGTCGGCAATCAGCTGAGTAAATACCGGGTACCGCTCGTCGCTGCCGAAACAGGACATGATTTCGGACGTACCATTGAATTTGATCCGGGTAACGGAATGCTGGTCATCCGGACCATTTTGCGCGGCGAACAGAGGATCTGATGCCATTAAGAGAGGGAGGGGTAGAGGTGACAAAGCCGGATGTAATGGAGCTGGAATACTGGGAGCGCTGGAACAAATCCCGGGATAAAAGTGCAGCGGATGCGCTGCTTCAGCTATATATGCCTCTCGTTCAGTATCATGTGCAGAGAATCAGTGCCGGCTTGCCGAAAAATGTGGACCGGAGTGAGCTGAAGAGCTACGGTATGATCGGTCTGTATGATGCATTGGAGAAATTTGACCGGAAACGGTACCTGAAGTTTGATACATATGCGTCTTTTCGTGTACGGGGAGCCATTCTCGACGGCCTGCGCAAGGAAGACTGGATGCCCCGCTCTGTCCGTGAAAAAAGCAAACGGATTGAACGGGCTTCGGAACAAATTGAACAGGAACAGAAACGGGCGGCTACCCTAGAAGAAGTGGCAAAGAAGTGCAGGATGAGTATTGAAGAGGTTTCTCAGGTTGTTTCAGAAGGGCTGCTGACCAATCTTCTGTCACTGGATGACGGGACATCCGCCGGAGGCAGCGATTATGTTCAGGGCGCGATCGAAGACCAGGCAGCTACGCTTCCGGACCAGCATCTGATTGAGGAAGAAGACAGAAGGGCACTGGCCAGAGAAATAGACCGGCTCAACGAGAAGGAACGAACGGTGGTTTCACTGTTCTATTACGAAGGTCTGACCCTGACGGAAATCGGCCAGGTACTCAGTTTGTCCACTTCCCGCATCTCACAGATCCATTCCAAAGCACTATTTAAACTGAGACAGTTCCTGTCCGAGCATCGCCTGAGTGAACACTGAAACAATCACGTTTCCATGCAACGCTCGGCGCGCAACAAAATAAAAAGGCGGTGACCCCCTGATGACAGCCATCTGGATGACATTAAATTTCCTGCTGATCGTTCTTGCCTTCTATCTGATTCTGCAGTTGTTTCAACGCGTCAGGCTGCAGCAGTCCGAGGCGAAACAGGAAACCGGCGAGCTTGAAAAATTATTTGCGGCCTATCTTGAGGACCTGCAGAAAGAAAATGACCGGTTTATCCAGGCCCTGAGCGAAGCAACAGGAGACAAGCAGGTTTCCCGACGTAGGACGGCCCCGCGGGCAAGCAGGCCGGTCCGATCGGAAACGGCCGCATCAGCGCCTTCTGAGTCCGGGAAAGCGGAAAAAGTCCCGTCCTTTCGACAGATATTGAAAGACGAGACAGCACAGCAGGACCCTGTCGGAAAGAAAACAACCCGCTCACAGCCGGCAGATGATCATGCTGCCGACAATTGGGTGCCCCCGGTTGATGAGATACAGGATCAGCTGGAAGAATCGCTGCCGCTTCAAGCGTTAAAATTAAAGAAAAAAGGGTATACTGCAACACAAATTGCGAAAGAATTGAAGACGGGAAAAGAAGAAATCGAGTTGCTTCTGAAGTTTCAGGGAAAGAAAAAATTGTAATCTTGTCTTTGCACGTATATTGTGATATATTAACGTTTGGTGTCAATCACACACGCCGGTTGATTCGTGAACGGGTGCTGATCTGATCAGTTGTTTGCGGACAGGAAGCCGGCGGAGGCATAAAACCAACAGGAGGAATCACAGAATGGCAGTTATTTCAATGAAACAATTACTGGAATCCGGTGTTCATTTCGGTCATCAGACCCGCCGCTGGAATCCAAAAATGAAACCGTATATTTTTACGGAACGGAACGGAATCTACATTATCGACCTGCAGAAAACCGTTAAAAAGGTTGAGGAAGCGTACAAATTTGTTCGCGATATTGCTGCAGATGGTGGAAAAATCCTGTTTGTCGGTACCAAGAAGCAGGCTCAGGATTCAGTGAAAGCTGAAGCAGAACGTTCCGGTCAGTTTTATGTCAATCAGCGCTGGCTGGGCGGCACGCTGACTAATTTCGAAACGATTCGCAAAAGAATCAAACGTCTGAAGGACATTGAAAAAATGTCTGAAGACGGTACTTTTGACGTGCTTCCGAAAAAGGAAGTCGTTGGTCTCAAGAAAGAATGGGCGCGTCTCGAAAAATTCCTGGGCGGAATCAAGAACATGGAGAGCCTTCCTCAGGCACTGTTTGTTATTGATCCGCGCAAAGAACGGATTGCCATTGCTGAAGCAAGGAAACTGAAGATTCCGATTATCGCAATCGTTGATACGAACTGTGATCCGGATGAAATTGATGTTGTTATTCCGGGCAATGACGATGCTATCCGTGCCGTGAAACTGCTGACCGGTAAAATGGCAGATGCCGTTCTTGAAGCCCACCAGGGAGAAGAAAACGAACAGGCTCAGGCTCCGGAACAGGCGGCCCATGCAGCAGATACGGAAACTGTAAAAGCTGAATAAGCAGGATACATTTTGACAGGGTGATAAAAGGGACTGCCCTTTTATCACTCTTTTAGCGAAAAAAACAATTCATGTAAGGAGGAAATCAAGTGGCAGTGATTAGTGCAAAACTTGTTAAAGAACTGCGGGACATGACGGGTGCCGGAATCATGGACTGTAAGCATGCGCTTACGGAGACCAACGGAGATATGAAAAAGGCGGTGGACGTTCTTCGCGAGAAAGGCATTGCCAAAGCCGCCAAGAAATCGAGCAGGATTGCTGCTGAAGGTTTGGCTGAGATTAAAATCAAGGAGAACAAGGCAGTTGCCCTTGAAGTGAATTCGGAAACAGACTTTGTGGCGAAGAATGCACAGTTCAAAGAACTGATCGACACGCTCGCAAATCATCTGCTCCGTGAAACACCGGCAGATGTGGAAACCGCCCTCGGTCAAAAGCTGAACGGGAGCGATGAAACGGTTGGAGATCACATCACGGCTGCCATTGCCAAAATTGGTGAGAAGCTTTCACTTCGCCGTTTTACCGTTCTTCAGAAAAATGATGACGAACTTTTCGGGGCTTACCTCCACATGGGCGGCCGCATCGCTTCACTGGTGAAAATCAGCGGTGGAGATGAAAGTGTGGCCAAGGATGTTGCCATGCATATTGCGGCGAGCAAACCGCTTTACCTGACTGAGAAGGCTATTCCTGAAGATGTTGTCGCTCATGAAAAAGAAGTATTGAAGAAAGAAGCACTGAGTGAAGGAAAGCCGGAGAACATTGTCGAGAAGATGATCGTCGGTCGCCTGAAAAAGTATTTCAAGGAAATCTGTCTTGTGGATCAGCCGTTTGTCAAGGACGGAGACATCACAGTGGCTCAATACCTGAAAGATCATAACGCCGCCGTCAACGCATACGTTCGCTATGAGGTTGGCGAAGGCATTGAAAAGAAAGAAGAAAATTTTGCTGACGAAGTCAAAGCTCAAATGAAGCAATGATTTGCGCCTGTAAGTGTGTTGTGGGGTGGCGGTGATCCATTCATGTTCCGTACCCGGACTTCACAGCACCTCTGTGAGATAAAGAATGGACACAATGGGGCACGCTTCACGTGTCCCATTTTTTTGAAATTATCGCTTTTAGTGCTGAAATTCGAGAGGAGCCGATTGAAGATGCCGGAGAAGGCAAAGTACAAACGAGTGATTCTGAAATTGAGTGGCGAGGCACTGGCCGGAGACGGCGGCTTTGGCATCGACCCGAAAGTGATCCGGTCGATCAGCAAACAGATCAAAGATGTTGTTGATTTGAAAGTGGAGGTGGCTATCGTGGTCGGCGCCGGAAATATCTGGCGGGGCAAAACCGGCAGCGAGATGGGCATGGACCGGGCTCAGGCGGATTATATGGGCATGCTGGCGACAGTGCTAAATGCGCTCGCTCTTCAGGACAGCCTGGAGGGACTGGGTGTGGAAACCCGCGTTCAGACTTCCATTGATATGCGGCAGGTGGCTGAACCCTATATCAGACGTCGTGCGATTCGCCATCTTCAGAAGGGTCGCGTGGTGATTTTTGCTGCCGGTACGGGTAACCCTTATTTCTCAACGGATACGACAGCAGCACTCAGAGCAGCTGAAATTGAAGCTGATGTCATCCTGATGGCCAAAAATAATGTCGACGGCGTTTATTCGGCCGATCCGAAAGTGGATAAAGACGCGAAGAAATATAAGGAAATCTCTTATCTCCGTGTTTTGAATGAAGGCTTGCAAGTGATGGATTCTACTGCATCTTCACTCAGCATGGACAATAATATCCCGCTGGTTGTTTTCTCATTGTCAGTTGAAGGAAATATCAAACGTGCGGTGCTTGGCGAAAACATCGGCACGGTCGTTAAGGGGAGATAATGATGGCACAGGACAGCGTATTAAAAGAAGCCAGAGAACGGATGGACAAATCGGTAAAGTCTTTCCAGCGTGAACTTGTAACAATCAGGGCCGGGCGTGCCAATCCGTCACTGTTAAATAAAGTAACCGTCGAATACTATGGTGCGGAAACACCGCTGAAACAAATTGCTTCAGTGACTGCTCCGGAAGCACGGCTGCTGCTGATCCAGCCCTATGACCGGAACGCTCTGGCAAATATCGAGCGTGGTATATTGAAATCCGATCTTGGGATAACGCCGACGAACGACGGCACGGTGATCCGGATTGCCATTCCGCCGCTGACTGAGGAACGACGGGCGGAGCTGGTAAAGGTTGTTCATAAATTCGCCGAAGAGGCAAAAGTCGCCGTACGGAATATTCGTCGTGAAGCGAATGAACAGATCAAGAAAATGGAAAAGAACAACGAGCTGACGAAAGACGACGTTCGTGAATCTGAGGAAGAGACACAGAAACTGACCGATACGACGATCAAACGTGTGGATCAGCTGACGAAGGACAAAGAAAAAGAAATGATGGATATATAATGATCGAGGCAGCAGGTCCCGGTAAAACAGTCAGATTTTCATCCAGCTGCAAAGAATCCACATCTGCGCAGTAAATGGGGGACTCAGGATGTACGATAAATTTCCCTTTTTTAATAAAGGAAAAGCAATTCAGAATGAACCGACTGCCGAAACTGGAAAAATACCGCAGCATGTCGCAATCATCATGGACGGCAACGGTCGATGGGCGCAGAAACGCGGGCTGCCCAGAATTGCCGGACATCGCGAAGCGATGAAGACGATTAAGCGGATCACTTATGAAGCACAGCACCTCGGCGTAAAGGTACTGACACTTTATGCTTTCTCTACTGAGAACTGGAAACGGCCAAAATCAGAAGTAGATTTTCTGATGAGACTGCCGGAACAGTTTCTTCATTCCTATCTGGCTGAATTGATTGAAAGAAATGTTCAGGTCCGGGTGATGGGGGATATGAGCCGTATCCCGGAAAATACGATGCGGGCGGTCCGCCAGGCTATCGACCGGACGAAGAGCAATAGCGGACTGATTCTGAATTTCGCACTCAATTACGGGGGGCATGCGGAAATCATTCATGCCGTTCGCACAATTGCCAGGAAAGTGCAGGAGAAAAGGATTGCACCGGAATCGATTGATGAACAGCTTCTGGCAAACAATCTGCTGAGTCCTTCACTGCCTGATCCGGATCTTCTGATACGTACGGGCGGGGAGATACGTCTCAGCAATTTCATGTTATGGCAGCTGGCTTATACGGAATTGTATTTCACTGAAGTGTTCTGGCCGGATTTTAAAGAGGAAGATTTGAAAAGCGCGGTCTATGAATTTTCAAGGCGGCAGAGAAGATACGGCGGGATTAAGGATAAAGGAAGCGAGAACAAATGAGGCTGAGGATGACGACGGGTTTCATCGCCGGGGCAATGTATCTTGCAATCCTTTTCGTCGGATCTGTTCCGTTCGTCCTTCTTGCAACCATTATCGCCGTTATTACACTGCTGGAACTGGCAGCCATGAAACATATTTCACTGCGATCTCCGGGGGTTCTGCTTAGTGCAGCATTCACTGCCGCACTTGTCTTCGCTGCGCCCTTTCTGAAAGGTTCGGAGTTCCAGACGTATTTCATTCGGCTTCTGGTTCTTCTGGTACTGGTTTTACTGGCTGCCGTCGTATTTTCAAAGAACCGTTTTCAGATTGAAGAGGCTTCCTTTCTCTTCTTTTTCGTGAGTTACATAGGCTTTTCCTTTTACCTTCTGGCCCAGCTCCGCCTCGAGAGCCTGCTTCTGGTGCTTTTTGTTCAGATTACCATGTGGGCGACCGACTCAGGTGCCTATTTTGTCGGGAGAAAATTAGGACGGCATAAACTAGCGCCCCACATCAGTCCGAATAAGACGGTGGAAGGTTCAATCGGAGCCGTTGCTGCTGCTTTTCTTGTCGCTGCTGTTTTTCAATTCATCATCCGGAGGCCGCTGTTTGCATCAGCCGGGCTATTTGTGACCGTGACGCTGATTATTTCTGTACTCGGCCAGGTCGGCGATCTTGCAGAATCTGCAGTGAAACGCCATTTCGGGGTTAAAGACTCCGGCGACATATTGCCGGGACACGGAGGGTTTTTTGACCGCTTCGATAGTCTGATCTTTGTCCTCCCTGTCTTATACCTGGCCGGAATGATCAGCTGAAGCAGGAGGAGAATAATGAAAAAGATTAGTTTGCTTGGTGCCACCGGATCCGTCGGTACACAGACATTGGCAGTCATCCGGGAACATCCGGATGTATTTTCGGTTTCGGCCTTTGCTTTCGGTGCCAATATCCGTAAGGCACTCCCGTTGATTCGTGAATTCAAGCCGGAATTAATTGCCGTTAAAAATAAAGCAGTTGCCGATCGGCTGCACATCGAACTCAGTGGAAACAGTAAAGTCGTCTACGGCCCTGAAGGCATGATTGAAGCTGCTGCCTACGGACCGAGTGATATGCTCGTGAATGCTGTGCTTGGCAGTATCGGCCTGGAACCCACACTGGCAGCCATCGAAGCAGGGAAGACGATCGGTCTGGCAAACAAAGAAACGCTGGTTACAGGCGGACATCTTGTCATGGAACAGGCAAAGAGGCGCAACGTTCCGGTGCTTCCGATTGACAGTGAACATTCGGCTATTTTCCAGTCTCTGCAGGGGCAGGACAAATCAGCCGTCACCCGGCTGATTCTGACGGCTTCCGGCGGGACGTTCCGGGACCGGCGGCGGGATGAATTGCAAGATGTCACAGTTGCTGATGCGGTGCAGCATCCCAACTGGTCGATGGGGGCAAAAATCACCGTCGATAGTTCGACCATGATGAATAAAGGGCTGGAAGTCATCGAGGCACACTGGTTATTTGGTGTGCCTTATGACCGGATCGAGACCCTGATTCACAGAGAAAGCATTGTTCATTCACTTGTGGAATATGCTGATCACAGCATGATTGCCCAACTTGGCGTGCCCAGTATGCTCGTTCCGATTCAATATGCCATGACCTACCCCTCAAGACTTGAACTGAAGCAGACAAAAAGGTTAAACTTATGGGAAATGGGAACGCTGCATTTTCAGAAAGTGGATCTGAAACGGTATCCTGCCGTGGCACTGGCTTATGCGGCAGGAAAGGCCGGGGGATCGATGCCGACCGTACTTAATGCAGCCAATGAGACGGCAGTTGATCTGTTTCTTGACGGGAAAATTCGTTTCCTTGATATTGAACCGCTGGTCGGCGATGCACTGGACCACCATCAGATCATTGCTTCGCCGGATCTGGACGCCATTGAGGAAGCGGACAGGCGTACACGTGCATTTGTTCATTCACGGATTAAATAAAATTCAGGTTACAGAGGTGAACGCTCGTGGAGACGCTGATCGTCGTTGTGATTATTTTCGGGCTGCTGGTGTCGATTCATGAACTCGGGCATCTGATTGTCGCAAAGAAGAGCGGCATTCTCTGTCGTGAATATGCGATCGGATTTGGTCCGAAACTGTTCGCTGTGAAAAAAGGAGAGACGGTGTATACCCTCCGTCTGCTGCCCATCGGCGGCTATGTCCGGATGGCCGGAGAGGATCCGGAAATTGTCGAAGTGAAGCCGGGCCAGCGTGTCGGCTTGTTTTTCAATAACGAGGGCAAGGTTAGCCGACTGATCACCGATCATCTGGATAAATATCCGGATGCCAGACTGATGACCGTGGAACACTGCGATCTTGAAAAGGACCTGTATCTTGCCGGGTATGAGCAGGAGAACAGCCCTTTAGTCCGGTATGATCTGGATCGCCGTGCAACTTATGTTTCGGATAATCAGGAATTTCAGATTGCACCGCTTGACCGGCAGTTTGCCTCGCAGGCGCTTTGGAAAAGGTTTCTGACTATTTTTGCCGGACCGTTCATGAATCTTGTTCTTGCTGTAGTTGTTTTTATTGTTTTCTACAGCATTCAGGGGATCCCCTCCGATGCGCCGAAGCTCGGGCAGCTGCTTCCGGATTATCCGGCACAGAAAGCCGGTTTACAGGCTGATGACCGGATTGTCAGCATCAATGGTCAGGGTATGTCCAGCTGGAATCAGATCGTCGGATTTGTCCAGAAACATCCAAAAGAGAAGCTGACACTGGTCGTTAACCGTGATTCCGCGACGAAAACCATTGTCCTTGTGACCGGGCAACGCAAGGGAACTGACGGCAATGAAGGCGTGATCGGTGCTTACGGACCGACCGTGCACTCAATCCCTGAGGCGTTTCTTGCCGGTGTGAAACAGACCGGATACTGGATCGGTATGGAACTACAGGGGTTAAAGATGATGGTCACCGGTGGATTTAATCTGAATGATCTTGCCGGTCCGGCGCGTATCTACAGCATGACCGGCCAGGTTGTTTCTCAGGGGCTGGTACTTGTGCTCAACTGGACGGCTTTCCTGAGTGTCAACCTGGCTGTTATCAATCTGCTTCCGCTTCCGGCACTGGACGGCGGGCGTCTGCTGTTTCTGGTGATTGAGGGACTTCGCGGGAAACCGGTGGAACCGCAGAAGGAAGCAATGGTTCACTTTATCGGTTTTGCTCTGCTGATGCTGCTGATGATTCTGGTAACCTGGAACGATTTACAGAATATTTTCATGCGTTAGTGCAGGCAGAGACAATGTTCATAGCGGAAACAATGAAACGATTATATATTGGGGTGCGGGTTAATGAGACAAAGCAAAATGTTTATTCCGACATTGAAGGAGGTTCCTGCCGACGCGGAATCAGCCAGCCACCGTCTGCTTTTGCGCGGCGGATTCATCCGTCAGAATGCGGCGGGAATTTATTCCTATCTTCCGCTGGGCTATAAAATCATTAAGAAAATCGAGCAGATCATTCGTGAAGAGATGGACCGGACGGGTGCTCAGGAACTGCTCATGCCGGCCATGCAGCCGGCGGAGTTATGGCATGAATCGGGCAGATGGGATGTCTACGGTCCCGAACTGATGCGCCTTAAAGACCGGCACGGCCGTTTTTTTGCTTTAGGAGCAACCGGTGAAGAACTGGTCACCAGCCTGGTACGAGATACACTGAATACCTATAAGAAATTGCCGATGGCTGTTTATCAGATTCAAACGAAATACCGTGATGAGAAGCGGCCAAGATTCGGCCTGCTCCGCGGCAGAGAATTTATTATGAAGGATGCTTATTCTTTTCATGCCGATGAAGAGAGTCTCGATGAGGCATATTGGAAAATATTTAATGCTTATAAGCATGTGTTTGACCGCTGCGGACTGAAATATCGTGCTGTACTTGCCGACTCCGGCGCGATGGGCGGCAAGGATACGCATGAGTTCCAGGCGCTGGCTGAAATCGGGGAGGATACAATCGCCTATTCGGATCAGTCCGATTATGCCGCCAACCTGGAAATGGCACCGGTAGTCGGCCAGTCAGTGGAAGGTTCGCGGCATACCGCGCAGGAACGGATCGGCCAGCGGGGCAGACAGCCGGTTCCAGCCGGTCAGGAGCTGGCTTTATATGGATTCAAGACACGTACAGAAACCATTCTTGTCCTGGTCCGGGCGGAAGATGAAGTAAACGATGTCAAGGTGAAAAATGTACTTGGCACGGATCTCCTTGAACCTATTGAAAATGATCAGCTTCCGGATCCATTTTATCATGACGACAAAGTCAGGATTCTTGCGGATCAGGGCATCCGGACTTTGACCGGAGCAGGGTTTTACAATCAGGCGGATGATACGACGTACATAAATGTCGATCCGGAACGCGACCTTCAGATTACTCATTATCACGATTTGCGGTTCGTTAAAGAAGGCGATCCTTCTCCGGACGGCAAGGGAACGATCCGGTTTGCCAAAGGAATTGAAGTCGGGCAGGTTTTCAAACTCGGCACCAAATATTCCGAAGCGATGGGCGCGCTTTTTCTTGATGATCAGGGGAAGTCGCACCCGCTGATCATGGGCTGCTATGGAATCGGTGTTTCCCGGACACTCTCGGCCATCTGTGAACAGTATCATGATGAGAATGGCCTGATGTGGCCGAAAGCACTGGCGCCGTTCCAGGTTCATCTGATTACCGTCAATCCGAAAAAACAGGAACAGGCACAATTGTCTGAGAAACTGTATCAGGAGCTGCTCAGCCACGGATTCGATGTACTCTGGGACGACCGTAAAGAACGTCCCGGTGTAAAATTCGCCGACAGTGATCTGATCGGCTGTCCGGTACAGCTTGTTGTCGGAAAGGGTGCCGGCCAGGATCTGGTTGAGGCCGGATCAAGGCAGAATGCATCTGAGGGAAGAACAGAATTTCCGGCTTCTGAATTGCTTCGGACAGTCGATCAGCTGCTGGAAACAGCAAAATGAGTCGGAATGTCAGTCAAGGCTGAGGGATCAATGAGATCCCTCTTTTTGTTTGACATAAGCTGAAGAATCTGAAGCTGCATTAAAAAAATTCTTTGGGGTATCGCTTCAGAGGGGCGAAGTTTAGTAGAATGAGAGAATAAGATTGTGAAAGGAGATGCCTGAGGGTGGCCAAAGATGAAGCCGGATCCTCAAGATGGTCTGTCCTGATGGAACAGATCAATGCTCCGGAAAAATGGATGACGGATTATTTTCAGAATGGTGAAATTGAAAAACTAACCGTTTTTCGTAAAGAAAAATGCTGGCACTTCGCTTTCCGGATTGACCGGATTTTACCGCTGACGGTCTATAAGTGGCTGCAAAGCAGTCTTGATCAGGCTTTTCACCATATTGTTCCTGAGATTACCTTTTCTATCGAAACACGTGCCGCAATGAACGCCGGGGATGAAGTGAGCGAATACTGGCCGATGGTTTCCAAAGCTCTGTCGGCTCAGTTCCCGCTGATGAAAAATTGCCTTTCCGGCCAGGAACCGCATGCGGACGGCAGACAGCTGATACTGGCGGCGACAAATGAATCTGAAGCCGGGCTGATGAAACGGAAGCTGCCGCACGAACTCAATGAACAGTTCAGACAATTCGGCTTCCCGCCATTTACGCTTGAGATAAAAATCAATCCCGAGGACAAGTCGAAAGCCTATGATGATTTTGTCCGGCAGCGTCAGGAAGAAGACCATCAGAAAGTACTCCAGGCGATGCTCGAGCAGCAGAAAAGTAAAGAAGAAGCGGATGCGGCACCGGAAGGCCCGTTCAAATTCGGTTACGATATTCATGATGAACCTGTATCGATCGAAACCATCCAGGATGAAGAACGCCGGATGACGATCCAGGGCTATATTTTTGACTGCGAGACGCGCGAACTGCGCAGCGGCCGGACGCTGCTCCTTTTCAAAGTGACCGATTATACGGACTCACTGCTGGTCAAAGCATTTTCCCGCGACAAGGAAGATGCCGCCCAATTCCAGAAGCTGCATAAAGGAATCTGGGTCAGGGTACGCGGCGGGGTGCAAAATGACAGCTTTGCCCGTGACCTCGTGATGATTGCCAACGACATTGAAGAGATCCGACCGATAAAACGGGAGGATCAGGCACCGGACGGCGAAAAGCGTGTCGAGCTCCACGCCCATACGGTGATGAGCCAAATGGATGCCGTTGTGACAGCGACAGCGCTGATCAAACAGGCGAAAGAATGGGGCCACCGCGCCGTTGCGATCACCGATCACGGCGTGGTTCAGTCTTTCCCCGAGGCGTACAATGCCGGAAAGAAATACGCTATGAAAGTCCTGTACGGCATGGAAGCGAACATGATCGACGACGGCGTGCCGATCGCCTATAACCTTGAGCACCGTGAACTGTCGGAAGCTGTCTATGTCGTTTATGATACGGAAACGACCGGACTGTCTGCGGTATATGACACGATCATTGAGCTCGCGGCCGTGAAGATCAAGGACGGCAAAGTGATCGACAAGTTTGACCAATTTGCCAATCCACATCATCCACTGCCGCGAAAGATCACAGAGCTGACCAGTATCACCGATGAAATGCTGGCCGATGCACCCGATGCCGGGAAAGTCATCACCGATTTCCGTGAATTTACCGGCGACGCCATACTTGTCGCCCATAACGCAACTTTTGATATGGGGTTTCTCAATGCCGGTTATAAAAAGCTCGGATTTGATGAAGCTGCCAATCCGGTGATTGATACGCTGGAGCTCGGGCGTTTTCTCTATCCGGAATTTAAGAACCATAAGCTTGATACACTCTGCAAAGCGTTTCATATTGAACTTACCCACCACCACCGGGCAATTTACGATACGGAAGCGACCGGCTATCTGGCCTGGAAAATGCTTCAGGATGCTGCCGCAAAGGGGATGCTCTACCACGATCAGCTGAACGATAACCTTGGCAAAGGAAATCTTGACCGGGTTCGTCCAACGCATGTGATCCTGCTTGTCAAAAACCAGACCGGGCTGAAAAATCTGTACAAACTCGTTTCCTATGCACATGTCAAGTATTTTTACAGGGTTCCGAGAATTCCCAGATCGCTGCTGACAAAATATCGTGACGGACTGATTATCGGATCCGGCTGCGACAAAGGCGAACTGTTTGAGACGATGATGGAAAAGTCTGCGGAACAGGCTGAGAAAGTAGCCGGTTTCTACGATTATATTGAAATTCAGCCTCCGTCCAATTACAGGCATCTGGTCGAGAAGGGTATTGTCCGGGATGAACTGGCTTTAAAGGATATCATGACCAAACTGGTTAAGCTCGGGGAAAAGCTGGATAAGCCGGTGGTCGCCACCGGAGATGTTCATTTCCTTGATCCGCACGATGCGATTTACCGGGAAATCCTGATTCGGTCGCAAGCCGGCAATCCGCTCAACCGACAGACGTTACCTGATGTCCATTTCCGCACCACAGACGAGATGCTGGACTGCATGAGTTTTCTCGGTGCGCAAAAGGCGAAGGAAGTCGTCGTCACCAATCCGAATGCGATTGCCGACAGTATCGATGAAGTGCATCCGGTCAAAGACCGCCTCTATACACCGACGATCGACGGGGCAGAAGATGAGGTCAGGGAAAAATCGTATGCACGCGCCCATTATCTTTACGGTGAAAAGCTTCCGGATCTCGTGGAAAAACGGCTGGCTAGGGAACTGAAGAGTATTATTGGAAATGGTTTTTCCGTAATTTATCTGATTGCCCATAAGCTGGTGAAAAAATCACTTTCAGACGGTTACCTGGTTGGTTCCCGTGGGTCGGTCGGCTCGTCGCTGGTGGCGACGATGCTGGAAATCACGGAAGTTAATCCGCTGCCGCCGCATTACCTGTGTCCTAAATGCCATCATGTCGAGTTTTTCACCGACGGTTCTGTTGCCTGCGGGTTTGATCTGCCGGATAAAAACTGTCCGGAATGCGGTACACCGATGAAGAAGGACGGACATGATATTCCGTTCGAAACATTCCTGGGGTTCAAAGGCGACAAAGTGCCGGATATCGACCTGAATTTTTCCGGCGACTATCAGCCTGTTGCCCACAACTACACAAAAGAAATTTTCGGTGCGGATAAAGTCTACCGGGCCGGAACGATTGGCACGATTGCCGATAAGACGGCTTACGGCTATGTCAAGGGCTATGAAGAGGACACGGGGAAACAACTGCGCGGCGCTGAGCGGGACCGGCTGGCGGCCGGGTGTACCGGTGCCAAACGCACAACCGGACAGCATCCGGGCGGTATCGTCGTTGTTCCTCGCGACATGGAAATTTATGATTTCACGCCGGTTCAGTATCCTGCTGACGACAAGACGGCGGAATGGCAGACAACGCACTTCGACTTCCATTCCATCCATGATAATATTCTGAAACTCGATATTCTCGGCCATGATGATCCGACGGTCATCCGTATGCTTCAGGATCTCAGCGGGATCGATCCGAAAAAGATTCCGGTCGACGATAAGGACACGATGAAGATTTTCAGTTCAACGGAGACACTGGGCGTCACGCCAGAACAGATCCGTTGCAAAACGGGCGTGCTCGGCATTCCGGAATTTGGTACGCGTTTTGTCCGTCAGATGGTTGACGACACCAAACCGACGACCTTTGCCGAACTGGTGCAAATATCCGGGCTGTCACACGGTACAGATGTCTGGCTGGGCAATGCGCAGATCCTGATCAACGACGGCACGTGCGTGCTCAAAGACGTCATTTCCTGCCGTGACGACATTATGATCGATCTGATGCATCAGGGACTTGAGCCTTCCCATGCCTTCAAAATCATGGAGTCCGTCCGGAAGGGAAAAGGGCTCAATGACGACTGGATCAATGAGATGAAGGAAAACAACGTACCGGACTGGTATTTACAGTCCTGTCTGAAAATCAAGTACATGTTTCCGAAGGCCCATGCAACGGCGTACGTCCTGATGGCCTTTCGGATCGCTTATTTCAAAGTTCACTATCCGATTTTGTTCTATGCGACTTATTTCTCTGTCCGTGCCGACGACTTCGATGTCGACGTCATGCATCAGGGACCGGACCGGATCCGCGAGAAACTGGATGAGATCGATCAGAAGGGCAATGACGCGCTGCCGAAGGAGAAAAGTCTGCTGACGGTGCTTGAAGTTGCCCTGGAGATGTGCGAACGCGGCTTCAGTTTTCAGACGGTCGACCTGTACCGCTCGGATGCGACACGCTTTCTGGTCGACGGCAAGTCGCTGATCCCGCCGTTCAATGCGATTCCCGGTATCGGAACAAACGCAGCCAAATCGATTGCGGCGGCAAGAGATCAGGGTGAATTCCTTTCCAAGGAAGATCTGCAGAAACGTTCCAAAATATCCAAAACCATCCTGGAGTATCTCGATGATCAGGGTTGTCTGGAAGGGATGCCGGACTCCAACCAGCTGTCTCTTTTCTGATCAGAAATGGTCCGCTTCTTCCTGAATACGCCGGAATCAGGGTATTCTTGCCTAGATTTCCCGGGTATGATATAGTGGTGAAGGAAATACTGGAAATAGTTCGTGCGCAAAGAGTGGGATTTTCCCACTCTTTCGTTTTCAAAAGGAGGCTTGACATGGCAAGCACAATCGCGAAGAGGACAGGCGAACTGGTGTCGCCGATTCTGAGCAGCCTGGATCTGGAACTCGTGGATATCCAATTCGTTAAGGAAGGAAAAAACCGCTTTTTGCGGGTTTTTATTGATTCACCGGCCGGTGTGGATCTGGATACCTGCGAGAAAGTCAGCGAGAAGCTGAGTGAAATTCTCGACAGGGAAGATCCGATTAAGGAAGCTTATTTCCTCGAAGTATCTTCAGCCGGTGCGGAGCGTCCGTTGAAAAATCAACAGGACTATTTGCGCTTTGTGGGGAAGGATGTTCATCTGACCACCTATGAACCCGTCGACGGTTCCAAGGTGTTTGAGGGCCGGCTTGAGAAAGTCAGCGATACAGAGGTGATTCTTGCCGTTCGTCAGAAGACAAGAGAGATTCCAGTAACTCTGCCCTTCAGCAAGATTGCAAGCGGCAGACTGGCCATTATTTTTTGATGAATCGGATGTATGGAAAAGGAGAGAAAGAAATGAGCAGTGATTTAGTTGAAGCGATTACGGCGCTGGAAAAAGACAAGGGAATCAGCAAGGAAGTACTGCTCGATGCCTTGGAGGCAGCCCTGATTTCTGCATATAAGCGTAACTTTGAACAGGCACAGAATGTCCGTGTCGCGATTGATGAAACTCTCGGGCAGATCAAAGTCTACGCGCGTAAAGAAGTCGCCGAAGCCGTGGAAAACCCGAACCTGCAGATCTCACTGGATGATGCGAAAAAGCTCAATTCCAATTATCAGATCGGCGATACGGTGGAAATCGAAGTCACTCCGCGCAATTTCGGACGGATCGCCGCCCAGACAGCGAAGCAGGTCGTGACGCAGCGTGTCCGCGAAGCCGAACGCGGCGTCATTTATTCTGAATTCATCGACCGGCAGGACGACATCATGACCGGTATCGTTCAGCGGATTGATCACCGGTTCATTTATGTGGATCTCGGCCGTGTCGAAGCGCTTCTACCTCAGTCGGAACAGATGCCCAATGAAACCTATCGGCCGCACGACCGGATCAAGGTCTATCTGACGAAAGTGGAAGACAACAAAAAAGGCCCGATGATTACGGTGTCCAGAACCCACCCGGGACTGCTGAAAAGACTTTTTGAACTTGAGGTTCCGGAAATCTACGATGGAACAGTTGAAATCAAATCGATTTCACGTGAAGCCGGCGACCGCTCTAAAATCGCTGTTTATGCCGAAGATCCGGAAGTCGATGCTGTCGGTGCCTGTGTCGGCCAGAGAGGTGCCCGTGTCCAGACCATTGTCAATGAACTGAAGGGCGAGAAAATCGATATTGTCAACTGGTCCGAGGATCCTGTCATTTATGTTGCGAACGCACTCAGCCCGTCAAAAGTCGTCAAGGTGATCGTCCATGAAGCGGAAAAGGCGACGACGGTTATCGTTCCCGATTATCAGCTTTCTCTGGCTATCGGTAAGAAAGGCCAGAATGCGCGGCTCGCCGCCAAACTGACGGGGTGGAAGATCGATATCAAAAGCGAGACGGAAGCAGAAGAAAACGGCCTGTTCGATGACGATCAGGATACTGCTGCTCCGACGTCACCGGATGCTGCTGCAAGTGCCGATGCGACCGATGCGAACACGTCTGACGATCAGACTGACGGTCAACAGCCGGAATCGTCGGATCATCAGGAAAGCTAAGGAGGCCGGAGATCGTGGTGAAAAAGCGGAAAGTACCGATGCGCAAGTGTGTTGTCTGTCAGGAAGCGGCTGAGAAAAAAGATCTTTTCCGTGTCGTCCGCTCACCGGAGGGCGAGGTAAGTCTGGATCCCACTGGAAAAAAGAACGGTCGCGGCGCCTACCTGTCCAAAAAAGAAAGCTGCGTGAAAAAAGCCAAGGATAAAAATCTGCTTTCCAGACATCTGGGTGTGGCCGTACCTGAAGAGGTATTTGATCAGATGATCACGGAATTAGGGGAACAGGCACATGCTGCAGAATAATAAAGACTGGGTTTCATTCCTGGGCCTTGCACAGCGTGCCGGTAAGATTGTTTCTGGAGAAGACACGGTGATCCGGGTGATCCGGGAAGGCAGGGCAGGTGCCGTAATCCTGTCGAAGGATGCCTCTGACCGGACCAGAAAAACCGTTTCAAATAAATGCACGTTTTATCACGTCCCGCTGTTATCTGTACCGGACAGGGAGCAGCTTGGACGGGCGATCGGCCAGCCGGCAAGGGTGCTGGCTGCTGTAACGGATGCCGGGTTTGCAAAGGGGCTGATCAAGCGGCTCGGATGAACAATACGGGGGTGGCTATATGAGCAAAATGCGAATTTATGAATATGCCAGGGAAAATCACGTGACCAGTAAAAGGGTCATTGAAATACTTGAAGGGCTCGGGTTTCAGGTGAAGAGCCATATGTCCGTCATTGAGGACAATGCCATTAAACAATTGAACCGTAAATTCAATCCGAAAAAGGAACCGGTCGCTGTCGCGACAAAAACGGAACCTAAAAAAAAGAAAACAGAGGTTAATGTGAATCAGACTAAATCGAAAGACAAACGACCGAATCAAAGGACAAATGATCGAAACAGCCACAACGGAAAGGCAACGAATTTCCGGTCAGGCGAGCACAGCAGCAGCAGAACCGGAAATTCACATTCAAACAGTAACAGTCAGAATGCCGGACACAATGCCAGCCATAATGCCAGCCATAATGCCAGCCATAATGCTAGCCATAATGCCGGACACAATACCGGCCACAGCAACTTTGTGGAACGTGGTTCCTCCAACCGCCGCGGTAAGGGACGCCGCGGGCGCAATAATCAGCGCCGCCGCGGCGCAAGCAGTGCTGCCGCACGTCAGAGAATGGAAATCAGGCTGCCTGAAAAGATCATGATTTCGGGTTCGATGACGGTTGGCCAGTTTGCTGAGAAACTGGGCCGCCCGTCCACGGACATTATCAAAAAACTGATGTCGCTCGGGGTAATGGCGACAAAGAACCAGAATCTCGATGAAGACACCATTGAGCTGCTGGCCGACGACTACGGTGTTAAAGTCGAACACAAAGTGGTCGTGGATGAAGCCAGTTTCGAAGATAAAGGCCTGGAAATTGATGAAGCCACAGCGGTTATCCGGCCGCCGGTCGTCACGATTATGGGCCATGTCGACCACGGAAAGACGACCCTGCTTGATTCCATCCGCCATACGAAAGTGACTGCCGGAGAAGCCGGCGGGATCACGCAGCACATCGGTGCCTATCAGGTCATTCATGAAGGAAAGAAAATCACCTTCCTGGATACACCGGGACACGCCGCATTTACAACGATGCGTGCGCGCGGTGCCCAGATCACCGATATTACCGTTCTGGTTGTTGCAGCGGATGACGGTGTCATGCCGCAGACGATTGAAGCCATTCATCACGCACGTGCAGCGAAAGTGCCGATTATCGTTGCCGTCAATAAGATCGACAAGCCTAACGCCAATCCGGATCATGTGATGCAGGAACTGTCTGAACAGGGGCTCGTTCCGGAAGACTGGGGCGGCGATACCATCTTTGTTAAGATTTCCGCAAAGAAAGGTATCGGGATCGATGATCTTCTCGAGATGATCCTGCTCGAAGCAGAAGTCAATGAGTATAAGGCCAATCCGGAAAAACCGGCCAGAGGAGCGGTCATTGAAGCTAAACTCGATAAAGGAAAGGGACCTGTCGCAACGCTTCTTGTCCAGAACGGCACGTTGCGCATTGGTGATTCGGTTGTTGTCGGGAATACGTACGGCCGCGTGCGCGCAATGCTGAATGATGCCGGACGGCGCGTCAAGAAAGCCGCTCCGTCCACACCGATTGAAATCACCGGTCTGAACGATGTGCCGCAGGCCGGGGACCAGTTTATGGTCTTCGAGGACGAAAAGAAAGCCCGTCAGATTGGTGAAACCCGTGCAGAACGGGCATTGATCACCGAACGCAAAGAAACACAAAATAAAGTCAGCCTGGATGATCTGTTTGAAAAGATCAAAGAAGGCGACATGAAAGAGATTAATATCGTCATTAAAGCAGACGTTCAGGGTTCGGTTGAAGCACTTTCCGGATCCCTGAAAAAAATCGATGTTGACGGCGTGAAGATCAACATTATTCATGAAGGTGTCGGCGGGATCAGTGAATCGGATATCATCCTTGCCTCTGCTTCAAACGCGATTATCATCGGCTTTAATGTGCGTCCGGATAATCATGCAAAAGAAGTTGCCGAACAGGAAAAAGTCGACATCCGTTTGTATCGTGTGATCTACGACGCCATTGATGAGATGAAAGCAGCGATGAAGGGCATGCTCGATCCGGAGTACAAGGAGAAAGTTATCGGACAGCTGGATGTCCGTACCACCTTCAAAGTTTCCAGGATTGGGACCATTGCCGGATGTTACGTCACCGACGGTATTGTTTCAAGAAATGCAGGGATTCGTCTTGTCCGCGACGGCGTCGTCATTTATGAAGGGCACGTCGATACACTCAAACGTTTCAAAGATGATGCGAAAGAGGTCAAAGCCGGACTTGAGTGCGGGATCACACTGGAGAACTTTAACGATATTAAAGAGGGCGACACTATGGAAGCCTATGTTATGGAAGAAGTTCAGCCAAAATGATCATCGGGCTGGTGCAGTGTGACTGCCTGCTGCAGGATGCCCATTCTCTAAAAGAAAAACGCTCCGTGATCCTGAGTATTCTGAGGAGAGCGACAAATAACCATAACCTGTCCGCCAGCGAGACCGGATATCAGGACAAATGGCAGCGGACCGAGCTGGCTTTTGTCAGCGTTGGAACGGCAAAAGTAAGTGTTGAAAGGGAATTAAACCGTGCGCTGTCGTTCATTGACAGCCGCACAGATATTGAACGGACAAATACGCATTATGAATGGTTCTAAAAGGAGGGTGACCCCATGGCCAGATTAAGGGTGAATCGCGTCGCCGAGCAGATGAAAAAAGAAATGAGCGACATTATCGAACACCGGTTGAAAGATCCCCGTGTTGGTTTTGTGACCGTCACCGGAGTTGATGTCACCGGTGATCTGCAGGATGCGACAGTTTATATCAGTGTTCTGGGCGATGATGAGAAGAAGGCAGCAACGCTGGAAGGGCTGAATAAAGCGAAGGGCTTTGTCCGCACAGAGATCGGGAAGCGGATCCGTCTGCGTAAGACACCGGAGATCCAGTTCAAATTCGATCAATCGATGGACTATGGCAGCCATATCGACCGGCTGATCAATGATCTTCACCGAAGCGAAGACTGAGCCGGTGATGAATGATCCTAATCATCAGTAAAGGGATGGCCGTACATGATCGACTATAACGGGTTGCTGCCGCTCTATAAACCCCGGGGGATGACGTCCCACGACTGTGTGGCCCGACTTCGCAAGTTGCTGAAATTCAAGAAAATCGGGCACACCGGAACGCTGGATCCTGAAGTTGACGGTGTGCTGGTTCTCTGTCTGGGAAGGGCGACGAAAATTGCTCAGTATCTTCTTGAATTCAATAAGGCCTATGAGGGGACAATTCGTCTCGGGACAGCAACCACAACAGAAGATGAAGCAGGGGCAGTAACCGAAAGCCGCGAACTGGGAGAAGATTTTTCTCGCCGGGATCTGGAACAGGTATTCCAGTCATTTACCGGCAACGTTCGGCAGACCGTGCCGATCTATTCGGCTGTAAAAGTCAACGGGAAGAAACTCTACGAGTATGCCAGAGAAGGCTTATCCGTGGCGCGTCCCGTGCGTGAAATCCATATTTATGAACTGAAACTGACCGGAAACGCGGAAGTTTATCGCTCTGACATTCCTTTTTTTGTCTCATGCAGTAAAGGAACCTATGTCCGGACTCTGGCCGTTGATATCGGCAGGAAATTGGGGTATCCGGCGCATTTGAAGTCCCTGACCCGTGTTCAGGCCGGGTCTTTTACGCTTGCCGATTGCTGGTCGTTCGACCGGATTGAATCGCTTTTGGACTCAGGGCATTTTTGTGACTGCCTCAAACCGATCGAATGCGGTTTGTCACATATGGATAAATGGACGGTGGATGACCGGACGGCCGAGGAAGTTGTCCACGGAGCAGTTCTTCCGCAGGCAGACGCGCCGGATAGTCCTTTGTTTGCTGTCTTTGACCGGAACCATTGCTGCCTGGCTATTTATGAACGCCATCCGGTGAAAAAGGGCTTTATTAAGCCGAGAAAGGTCCTCGCAGTCAGAGCGTAACCAGATGTGTTGTTGCCATTTTGTCAGTGTCAGAGAGTGAGAAGGTGCCGAATTGGAAACGATTTATTTAGACCACAAGCCGTACATCGAAGATAAGGACAGCAATGAGAAAGTGATTGCACTCGGCTATTTTGACGGACTTCATCTCGGCCATCGCGATGTCATTGAACAAGCCGTGAAAATTGCCGCTGAAAAAAATCTCGAATCTGCCGTAATGACTTTTTATCCGCATCCGTCTGTCGTGCTCAGTCCGTCTAAAAAGCGGGAAGACAGTCTGACGCCGCCGGAACTTAAAACTGAGATCATTGAGAAAATGGGTGTGGATCTGCTGATTTTTATCCACTTTGATCTGGCGCTCAGTCAGCTGTCTCCGCAGGAATTTATCGATCAATACCTGATCAAATTTCATGCAAAACATATTGTTGCCGGCTATGACTTCACCTTCGGCAGGAAAGCTGAAGGGAACATGAAGAACATCGATCAGTTTTCGCGCAGCATGTTCAGCTACACGGTCGTCCCTAAAGTCGAACGTTTCGGGGAGAAAGTCAGCACGACGCATATCCGTGAACGCATCCATGAAGGAGCCGTCGACGAGGCAGCCGAACTGCTGGGACGTCCTTACCGGATCACCGGAAAAGTGGTTCATGGCGACGAACGGGGCAGAACACTCGGCTTTCCGACAGCCAATGTCGCATCGGAGCAGGTTTTTGTCATGCCGGCAAACGGTGTCTATGCGGTCCGCCTGAATGTCGACGGCCGGTCGCTGGACGGTATCTGCAGTATCGGGACACGTCCGACATTTTACCGGCAGCCTGATGCAAAAACCACCGTTGAAGTCTATGTATTGAATTTCTCAGGGGATCTGTACGACAAGCAGGTATCCGTTGACTGGTATAAACGGCTTCGTGAGGAAATAAAATTCTCCGGATCGGAAGCTTTAATTCAGCAAATGGATAAGGATAAAGTGAATACTGAGGCTTATTTCCGTTCACTGCACGATTCGGATGAGAAAAAATCACTTGATTAATTCGGAAGAAACATATAAAATTAAATCATAATTGGCTTTATGCCGGTTATTAGGAACCCTTGCCCGGCTGGCCGTATCACCGGCGGCAGCGGAGCTTGCGGGGATTTTAAAAAGGGAGGTGAAAGCTGATGGCTTTAACGAAAGACAAGAAGACTCAGCTGATTCACGATTTTCAGACACATGAGAACGATACCGGTTCACCGGAAGTACAGATTGCCGTACTTAGCGAACAGATCAACACGCTTAACGAACATCTGAAGGTGCATAAGAAGGATTTTCATTCTCGCCGCGGTCTGTTGAAGATGGTTGGTAAGCGCCGTAATTTGCTGACTTATCTGCGCGGTAAAGATGTCAAAAGATATCGCGTGCTGATCGATAAATTGGGTCTGCGCCGATAACAAGGGATTGAAAAAGAGCGGGAGCATTCCCGCTTTTTTGTTAGCCGGATTTTAGATGATTCGGTATCGGATGATCTATTTTGCCATTGTATGGATCGAGAGAAAGGAGGTGCCTCAGAGGAATGGAATCGGAGCAGCAGAAGAAATCGGTATATACACTGGACTGGGCCGGACGTCCGCTCCGTATCGAATGCGGCGAAGTGGCCAAACAGGCTGACGGAGCCGCTCTGGTTTATTATGGCGATACGGTAGTGCTGTCGACAGCAACAGCATCGAAACAACCTAAGGACAGTTCGTTTTTTCCGTTGACGGTAAACTTTGAGGAACGTTCCTACGCTGTCGGCAAGCTGCCGGGCGGATATCTGAAACGGGAGGGCCGTCCCGCTGATCAGGCAACGCTCTCGGCCCGGCTGATTGATCGCCCGCTCCGCCCGCTGTTTCCTGAAGGGTTCAGAAATGAAGTGCTGGTCGACAATATGGTGCTGAGCCTTGATTTTGACTGCAGTGCACAGATGGCTGCCATGATCGGTTCATCACTCGCCCTGTCGCTATCGGCTATTCCGTTCGGCGGCCCGGTTGCCGGCGTCATCATCGGACGAATTGACGGTCAATTCGTTGTGAATCCGACGCTTGCTCAGGAACGGGTCAGTGATCTGCATCTTACCGTTGCCGGAACAAAAGATGCGATTAATATGGTTGAAGCCGGCGCCGATCAGGTCCAGGAGGAAGTGATTCTGGACGCATTAATGTTCGCCCAGGAGCAAATCCGGAAACTGATCGTTTTTGAAGAAAGGATCGTCTCCGAAATTGGCAGGAAGAAAATGACGCCAACGATCTATAAAGCAGATGATGAACTGGCGGCCCGGGTACGTGAACTGGCTGGAGAAAAGCTCAATCAGGCGATGCGGGTTGAGGAGAAAAAGGCGCGGGATGCGGCGATCAGCGAAGTCAATCATGCTGTTATGACTCAGATCGCCGCCGAGTATCAGGATCGCGAGCCAGCTGTGCATCCGGAAATCGTCGAAGAATTATTGCATGACCTGCTTAAGGAAGAAGTACGCCGAATGATTGTTCGGGAGCATCGCCGTCCGGATGGCCGCAGGATCGATGAAATCAGACCGCTCTTTGCGCGCGTCGGGCTGCTTCCGCGGGTCCATGGGTCAGGGCTGTTTACGCGCGGCCAGACTCAGGCACTCAGTACCTGTACACTGGCGCCGCTCAGTGAGGAACAGATCATGGACGGATTTTCCGCGGAGCATACAAAACGGTTTATTCATCATTACAATTTTCCGGGTTTCAGTACCGGGGACACCAGGTCGTCGCGATCACCGGGTCGCCGGGAAATCGGACACGGCGCGCTCGGCGAACGTGCTCTTGCGCCGGTCATTCCGTCTGCTGAAGCTTTTCCTTACACGATACGCTGCGTCTCCGAAGTGCTCGAATCCAACGGTTCATCGTCACAGGCCAGCATCTGCGGCAGCACACTGGCTTTAATGGATGCCGGGGTACCGATCAAGGCACCGGTCGCCGGCATTGCCATGGGGCTCGTGAAACATGGCGAGGATATCGTCATCCTGACTGATATTCAGGGCATGGAAGACGCGCTGGGCGATATGGACTTTAAATGCGCGGGCACAGAAAAGGGCGTAACCGCATTGCAGATGGACATCAAAATAAGCGGTGTTACTCGTGAGATTTTATCGCAGGCGCTGGAACAGGCAAGAGCAGGGAGACTGAAGATTCTCGCGACACTGTCGGCGGCCATTTCTGAGCCGCGTCCTCACCTGTCGGCTTTTGCCCCGAAAATTCTGCGAATGACCATCGATCCGTCCAGAATCCGTGATGTGATTGGTTCAAACGGACGGGTAATCAACAAGATCATCGAACAAACCGGTGTGAAAATTGATATTCAGCAAACCGGATCAATTATGATTTTTTCTGTGAGTGAAGATAAAGGCGAACAGGCGAAAAGGATCATCGAAGATCTGGTTCGGGAAGTCAAAACCGGTGAAATTTATAACGGAACGGTCACGAGAATTGAAAATTTCGGCTGCTTTGTTCGCTTATTCGGCCACAAAGAGGGACTTGTACATATTTCGGAACTGGATCATAAAAAAATAGATCGTATTGAGGATATCGTGAAACCTGGAGAGAAAATGCGCGTCAAAGTGCTGAATGTCGACCGGCAGGGCCGGATCAAATTATCCCGGAAAGCACTGCTGCCGGACAATGCATCGGCAGATCGTCAGCAATAATCCTGTTTGCGGTTCATCGGGAATCGGCTTTGTGCCGGTTCTTTTTTTTTCGCCCGGTTAAACTTTCGATCATCTTGATGCCCGTCAATTTTTTTGCTGCGGTGCCGGCTTACACTAGGGGCAGCAAAATGAAAGGGCGTGAGAAAATGATGAAATTACTTCAATGGACGCAGCGCAATTTGGCGGCGATTACCTGGAGCTGCGGGGGATGGATTGCCGCAGGTTATCTGAGCCTTCTTTTGCTTCACTGGCAGCCAGGCTATCTCTTGAGCCTCGGCATCGCTTCCCTGATTGGTTTTCTGCCTGTTTTTCTGAGCGCGGTTCAGGCGCTGAGAGTACACACGATCAGTATCGAACTGCTCATCAGCATTGCCGTTACCGCCGCATTTCTGATCGGTGAGGCTGCCGAGTCGGCGATCGTGACTTTTCTCTTCCTGTTCGGCAACATCCTCGAACGTAAAGCATTGGCAAAGACGAGACAATCGGTAAGAGAACTGACAGAAATGGTCCCGTCGACAGCGTGGCGGAAGGAGGGCAACCAATGGGTTCAGGTTGACGTCGATGAGGTGCAGAAGAGAGATCATCTGCTCGTGAAAACGGGGGCTCAGGTACCGGTGGACGCCCGGATTATCAGCGGCTCCGGCTATCTTGATGAAGCCAGTGTCACCGGCGAGTCGCGGCCGGTCAGGAAGGAAACGGGGCAGATGGTGTTTGCGGGTACTTTTCTTGATAACGGGACCTTACACATTGAAGCCGAGCGGATCGGAGAGGATACGACGTTCGGTAAGATGATCGAACTCGTTGAAGAAGCCCAGGACAGCAAGTCGCATACAGAACGATTCATTGACCGGTTTTCCAGGGGGTATACGCCGATCGTGCTGCTGCTCACACTGGCGGTCTGGCTGTGGACGCGGGATCTGCGCCTGGCCGTCACGCTTTTGGTGCTGGGATGTCCGGGGGCACTGGTGATCGGCGTTCCGGTATCAAATGTCGCCGGCATCGGAAACGGTGCAAAACATGGTGTACTGATCAAAGGCGGCGAGATCATGAGCAAATTCAGCCGGGTCGATACGCTGGTGTTCGATAAGACAGGAACACTCACTCGCGGCAAGACCGAAGTGACCGATGTTGCTGCATATCGTGACGATTTTGACGATCTTCTTGCTGTTGCGGCAGCCATAGAAAAAGAGTCTGATCATCCGCTGGGCCGGGCGATTGTTGCTTATGCAGAGAAAAAAGCCTTGCTCCGCCCAGTCGCAGTCCGGAAAACCATGGTGATCAAGGGAAAAGGAATTCGTGCGGAAGCGGACGGCCGGATCTATCTGATCGGAAGCGAGCAGTTGGTGACGGGAGCAGGCATCCGTCTGCAAGCGGCACAGCTTCGCAAACTGGACCAGATGCGCCGTGCAGGCGTTTCGACGGTTCTCTTTGCCGGAACTGACAGCCTAATTGGTATTTTTGCCGTGGCTGACCGGCTTCGGGACGATGTTCCCTCAGCACTGGCCTGGCTGCGCAAGCATGGGATTCGCCAGGTGATCATGCTGACCGGAGACAACCGGCAGACGGCTGAAGCGATCGGACAACAGGCGGGGATTGATAAGATTCGTGCCGGGTTACTCCCGGAAGATAAGGCTGCTTATGTTGAAAAGTTAAAAAAGGACGGTCATTACGTTGCGTTTATCGGCGACGGAATCAATGACAGCCCGTCGATCGCAGCGGCGGAGATTGGGATTGCTATGGGTCATGGGACAGACGTGGCTGTGGAGACCTCCGACCTCGTTCTGATGCGTTCCCGTTTTTCCGAATTGGTGCATGCTTATGGGCTGACGAGGAAGACGGTGGGAAACATGAAAGAGAACATTGGCATTGCACTTGCTACGGTTCTGCTGCTGCTGGCCGGACTCATTGCCGGAATGATTGACATGGCCGGCGGAATGCTGATTCATGAGCTCAGTATTCTGATCGTTGTAGCTAATGCGATGCGCCTGCTCGGCTACCGGCCGGGAAGATTCCGGAAATCGGCAAGAACTTGATGACGATCAATTTATCCGGATGTGAACGGACTTATGCTTAATTTAAAAAGGAGGAGAAAAGAATGAAAATAATCATGCAACTGGATGAATTAACCTGTCCCTCATGTATGCAGAAGATTGACACGGCGCTTAAGAAACAAAAAGGGGTCGAAGACGTGCGCGTCCTGTTTAATGCGAGCAAGGTCAAGGCCACCATTGATCCTGACCAGGTCACAGCATCTGAACTGTCCGCTGTTATTGAAAAGCTGGGTTTTGCGGTTCAGTCTGTCAAAATGAAACAAGGAGTGTGAATGGACGATGACGATCGATGAACAGTATCAGACAGAGCTGGCACAGAGTGAGAGAGATCATCACACCCCGACGGCCGGAGCAATGGTCGGTCATATATTAGCGAACCTGAAGATACATCGCAATAAGCTCAGTCAGGGGGCATATTTTGTTTCAGGAGACAGGGGCCCGTTGGTCCGCCGCTTTTTTCAGGGTCTGGCTCTGGAAGAAGACCGGCAATTTGACCGGCTGGCCGAATTGATGTTAGATGAACATGAAGTGATTCCGACAACATCGGCTGAATTCACCCGCTATTCTATGATTGAAGAGAGTGGAAAATTCAAGTATGAATCTGCCCCGGCAATGCTGGAAGCTGCAGGGAAGGATTTTGACACACAGCTTCTTTTTCTGACTCGCGGGATCAAACTGGCGGAACAAGAAGGAGCGTTCCCGCTGCAGCATTTTCTGATCGGGCTTCAGGGCTGGATGAATCACCAGAACCGGCTGATTCACGCGTATACCGGCACAAAATTCGAAACGGCGGCGGATGAAGAGGATTAGTTCCGTGAAGTGGAGGTGATCGCGATGCAGCATTGTGCCACTCTGGTACCATTATTCAGCCATCTTGAAGATCGGGATCTGGACAAGATTAACAACCGGATCTATGATCGCACCTACCATAAAGGCGAGCAGATCATCCGTCCGGACGGGGAGCCGCAACTGGTGATTGTGGCAGGCGGATCAATGAAGGTGTATCAGCTGTCACCTTCAGGAAGAGAACAGCTGCTGCGTATCATCGGGCCCGGAAGCTACGAAGGTGAAGCGGCACTGCTGGGCGCCGAAAACAACAATCTGTTTGCCGAATCTTTACAGGAAACAAAAGCCTGCATTCTGCGGCGACAGGATTTTGTCCGGCTGCTGCAGGACGATCCTCAATTGAGCCTCAAGCTGCTGGAAAGCAATGCTGCGAAAATCGTTTCTATTGAAGAACAGGCACGTTTATTGATGCTCGGAACGGTGGCGTCACGGCTGGCCACTTATCTGACCAACTTAAATAAAACGGAGAGCGGAGCCACATTCCAGTTGCCGCTCAAGATGAAAGAACTTGCTGGATTTCTGGGGACAACCGCAGAAACACTGTCCCGGACCTTCCGCCAGCTTGAGGAACAAGGGCTGATTCAACGGAAATGGCGTCGCATAACGATCTGTGAGCCTCAGAAACTCGAAGAAATGACGCGGTTATGACCGATGGGTCGTGATCGCCTTTTTTTTCTTCATTAAATGCGTAATTGAAAAAATGGGATGGCAGAGCAGCATCCACTTACCGGAATAGCGCATCACAGTTTTTATTTTTCTCCGGTATTCCGGCCGGTAACAATGGACTTTGCAGTTGGAACAGGCGCCCTTGTTCTCCCCGAAAGGGCAGTACGAAAGCCGCATCAGCGCGTAACGCTCCAGATCACGGCAGCTTTCGCACAAGTCTTTACGACGGTGTTTCTTGCGGCAGTAGATGCCGATCATTTTCACAACGGTTTCTTGTTCTTCTCGGATCACCGGGCCATCGTTTATTTTCCTAGGCAAAGTGCATTCCTTCTTTTATGAGAGTATGCCGTGTCGGCGCCGATAGGATGCAGGCGTAACGCGGGGAGTAAATCGTATCTGACTGTATCGTAAAACAAAAGCAGCCGAAGGGATATGACCTGGATCAATGCGTCAGACTTGACCGATCCCTAAGACGGCTTTTTCCATGCCGGCACCCGCACAAAAATAATCTTGCATTGTCTCATATTTTTTTACGTGCTATATTATAATGTAATTTAAATGATTGTTTCATAGAGACACAGGGGGATTTATTTTTGGTTATCAAACATGTCGCAGGCAACGGCGTCCGTATTCTCCTTGAAAGAATACCTTACGTCCGGTCCGTCAGTCTTGGAATCTGGGTCGGTACAGGGTCGCGTTATGAAAATACGGCCAATAACGGGATCTCACATTTTATTGAGCATATGCTGTTCAAGGGCACAAAGACACGGACGGCCAAGCAGATCGCTGAAGCGTTTGATCGCATCGGCGGACAGGTGAATGCGTTTACGTCCAAAGAATGCACGTGCTATTATGCTAAGGTTATGGACCGGGATGCATCCTATGCACTGAACATTCTGGCCGATATGTTCTTTCATTCTCGCTTTGATGTCGCCGATATGGATAAAGAGAAAAAAGTGATCGGAGAAGAAATAAAAATGTACGAAGACACGCCGGATGACCTGGTGCACGATTTACTGAGTTCGGCGAGTTTCGCGCATCATCCGCTCGGGTATCCGATTCTGGGCACAAAGCGGACACTGGCTGATTTTAAGCCGGATGATCTGAGAAAGCATATGCACACCCACTATACTCCGGACAATATTGTTGTCTCGGTCGCCGGAAATATCAGTGAGGATTTTATTGCGGAGATCGATGCGCTATTCGCTCAATATACGGTGCCGGAAGGAGCAGAGCGCCAGCCCGCCCCTTCATTCAGTCCTGGAAAAATTGCCAGGAAGAAAGAAACGGAGCAGGCACATATCTGTTTCGGCTTTGAAGGTGTATCCAGTAATAATGAAGAAATCATTCCGCTGATCGTTATGAACAATGCACTGGGCGGCGGGATGAGCAGCCGGCTGTTTCAGCAAGTGCGTGAGGAACGCGGCCTGGCCTATTCGATTTTCTCCTTCCATACGGCATTCAAAGACAGCGGTCTGCTGACCGTCTACGGCGGTACGGCGGCAGACAAGGTTGGCGAACTCGGAAAAACAATGATCGAAACGATTCATACGATGGTTGACGAAGGCCTTACGGATGAGGAACTGCAAAGCAGCAAGGCGCAGATCAAGGGAAGTATGATTTTCGGCCTGGAGAGTACGAACAGCCGGATGAGCCGGAATGCAAAGAACGAACTGATTCTGGGGCACGACCGCTCGGTTGACGAGATGATCCGCAGAATCGATGCGGTGACGCCTGAAGAGGTGCAGAAAGCGGCCGAACGGATATTCAATACTCCTTATTCGTGTTCCGTGGTCAGTCCGACCGGCCGGCTGCCTGAAGCCATCTGATTTCCTTCACGATCTGTTTCGCTTTGTGCGATAGTCAACTTAATGTTTTTGTGTAAACGGGGTCCGGTTTTGTCTGGTCCCTTTTTGTGTGCCTGCCGTTCTCACGTCGGCAGGCTTTTGTCATACGATAAAGTATTGAATGAATTATCGGCTGATGCGGAAAAGGTTCCGAGATCGGCTGATGCGGAGGTTAAGGCCAGATGCTGACAAACAGGCATATTGTGGTCCTGGGAGGCGATGCACGGCAGATTCAGGTGATTGAGAAATTGATTAGCCTGGATGCCCGTATCTCGCTTGTCGGCTTTGATCAGCTTGACAGGAACTTCAATGGTGCTGCCAAGGTAGCAATGGATGAGCTGCATCCGGAAGAAATTGACAGTCTCATTCTGCCTGTAAGCGGTACAGACGATCAAGGTCAGATCGAAACCACATTTTCTAATGGAACGATCCGGTTGACCAGGGACTGGGTCGAAAAAACTCCTGAACACTGTGTGATTTATTCGGGGATTGCAACTGCATTCCTGAATCAACTTACCAAGGAAACGAAAAGACAAGTGATCCGTCTCTTTGAGCGTGACGACGTATCCATCTATAATTCGATCCCGACAGTGGAAGGGACCCTTATGGTCGTGATTCAGAATACGGACATCACCATCCATCGTGCACGCATCATCGTGCTCGGACTCGGCAGAACCGGCATGAGTCTGGCCAGGGCGTTTCATGCCCTTGGCGCACAGGTGAAGGTCGGCGACCGGGAACCGGAACACATTGCCCGGGCAACAGAGATGGGTGTGGCCGCATTTCACCTGAAAGAACTGGAAAAGGAAGTTCAGGATAACGAGATTTGTATCAACACGATACCTGCGCTCGTCCTGACGAGCCGCGTCCTATCCAGAATGCCCTCGGACAGTCTTATTGTTGACGTCGCTTCGAAGCCCGGCGGCACCGATTTTCGTTATGCGAAAAAACGCGGGATCAAAGCGCTGCTTGTTCCGGGACTGCCGGGACTGGTCGCACCGAAAACAGCCGGCAGAATCATCGCCAATGTGATCGCCGAACTGCTTCAGGATAAATTAAAGGGGGAAGAGTCAGAGTGACACTTTCAAAGACACATATCGGTTTCGGTATCACAGGTTCACATTGCACTTACAGCCAGGTCGTGCCCCAGGTGCAGAAGCTCATCGATGCCGGAGCTCAGGTGACGGCGTTTGTGACTTATACCGTGGCGAATACCGTCACCCGCTTCGGTGACGGGAAGGATTGGGTGGCGAAGGTGGAATCTCTGACCGGCCGGCCGGTAGTCAGCAGCATTGTCGATGCCGAACCGTATGGCCCGAGCACACCGCTGGACTGTATGGTGATCGCGCCGCTCACGGGTAATTCACTCAGCAAAATGGCGAACGCTCAGACCGATTCGGCAGTTCTGATGGCTGCAAAAGCGACGCTTAGAAACGGTAAGCCGGTGGTGCTCGGCATTTCAACCAACGATGGCCTGAGTCTCAGCCTGCAGAATATTGCGAAGCTGATTGTGGCAAAGAATATTTATTTTATCCCTTTCGGTCAGGATGATCCGGTAAAAAAACCCAACTCGCTGGTCGGGAAAATGGATCTGCTTCAGGACACTGTTGAGTCGGCCATCCAGGGCAGACAGCTGCAGCCGGTCCTTGTGCCCAAAAATCAGTAATATCCAAATTTCAGTTCAGCCAATTCGATTGGAATATGCTAAAATAATGAAGGTTATCAGGGAGATGAAAAGGTTAGACCGGATTCTCCCTTTTCTTCAACTTGCAATGATTATATAATAAAAAAATGACAAACCCGCAGAGGCCGGTTCAGAAGGAATGGCATTTACCTGAAAATGCTGCTTCAAATGATGGTGTGCTTCCTGAAATCCGGACAGAAAAGGGTTCAGACAGGAGTAAAGTCGGGACGGACGCCGGAAGATGGCACAGACACCGATCATCCTGTGGAACTGAAGGGGCGGTTAGAGATTGAAAATCATTGTACAAAAATTCGGCGGGACTTCGGTCCAGAACGAAGAAATGAGGAAACATGCAGTAAATCATGTGCTGCGTGCCGTAAAGAGAGGTTATAAGGTCATCGTGGTTGTCTCGGCGATGGGCCGGACAGGTGATCCTTATGCCACAGATACGCTGCTCAGTCTGGTAAATGAATCCCTTAGTTCACCTCGTGAACGGGATATTCTCATGTCCTGCGGGGAAACGATTTCGATGATCGTCTTCTCAGGGCTGTTAAAGGCGGCCGGTATCCAGTCAGAGGCGATGACGGGTGCTCAGGCCGGATTCCGGACAAATGATTCATTTAACGATGCCAAGATTATTGAAATGAAGGTCAATCCTCTTCTGAAACGTCTGGAAGAGCTTGATGCGGTAGTTGTTGCCGGCTTCCAGGGACAGACACGTGACGGTGAAATCACGACGCTTGGCCGTGGCGGCAGCGACACCTCGGCTGCAGCTCTGGGGGCAGCCGTTGATGCGGAATGGATTGATATCTTCACGGATGTCGACGGCGTGATGACTGCCGATCCCCGGATTGTCAGGGATGCACGGCAATTATCTGTTCTGACATACAGTGAGGTCTGCAATCTGGCCTATCAGGGCGCAAAGGTCATTCACCCGCGTGCCGTGGAAATTGCGATGCAGGCCAAGATTCCGCTTCATATCCGTTCAACCGGTTCGGACAGTCCGGGAACGCTGGTGACAATGATCAACCGCCCGGAGCGGGGCAGGGACATGACCGAACTGCCGGTGGCCGGGATTACGTACGTGAAGGGCGTGACTCAGATCCGCGTCCGGGCAGGAAAGAACGATTACGATCTGCAGGCCAAGGTCTTCAAAGCCATGGCGGAGCAGGAAATCAGTGTGGACCTGATTAACATCAGCCCGAACGGTGTCGTTTATACAGTCATGGAAAAGATGACGGACCGTGCCGTCCGGATACTGCGTTCGATGGGTTATGAACCTGAGGTTTTGAAGGGCTGTGCCAAAGTATCGGCGGTCGGTGCCGGCATGGCCGGCATGCCGGGCGTTGCCTCGCGGATCGTCAATGCATTGACCGATCAAGGCATTCGGATTCTCCAGTCATCAGATTCACACAACACCATCTGGGTTCTTGTCCGTCAGGATAAAATGGAACTTGCGGTCAATGCGCTGCATCATGCCTTTCATCTTGAAACCGACCGCAAAACAGTGAATCTGGAACATCCAAAACAGGAGTGAGAAAAATGGATTTTGGGAGATTGCTGACAGCAATTGTTACCCCATTTGATGAACATGGAGCATTAAGTCTGGAAAGAACGACGGCATTACTGGAACATCTTATCGAAACCGGATCAGACGGAGTTGTCGTCGCCGGGACGACCGGCGAATCACCGACCCTTTCCGATGATGAGAAACTGGCACTTTTCAAGCACGTCGTCAATGTATCGAACGGGCGGCTTAAAGTCATCGTCGGCACCGGCACGAATAATACGCATCACTCCGTCGAATTTTCGAAAGAAGCGGCAAAGCTTGGCGTCGACGCGATCATGGCCGTGGCGCCATTTTACAATAAGCCGAACCAGGAAGGCATCTTTGAACATTACAAGGCCATTGCCGGCAGTGTCGATGTCCCTGTGGTCATCTATAACATTCCGGGACGTTCCAAAGTGAATATTGAGGCTGAAACGATTATCCGGTTGTCAAAGATCAAGAACATTGTTGCGGTCAAGGAAGCAAGCGGTAATCTGGATCAGATGGCTGCAATCATCAGCGGTACGGATGACCGGTTCCATCTTTACAGCGGGGATGACGGGCTGACGCTGCCGATTATGTCGATCGGCGGTCAGGGCGTGATCTCTGTCGCTTCACACATCATCGGTCCGGAAATGAAACAGATGATCGGTCATTTCCTGAATGGGGATCATGATGCTGCAGCGTCAGAGCACCGGGCGATGCTGCCGTTTATGCGGGCACTGTTTGCTCAGCCCAGTCCGGCTCCGGTCAAGGCGATGCTCGACAGTCTCGGCATCTCTGTCGGTGGTGTGCGGCTGCCGATGGTTCCACTTACAGCGGCTGAATTCAACAAGTTGTCGGCCATATACCGGAAATACGAAGAAACTGAAGGAAACGCAGCCGGTCAGACATCAAAATGATTTGATCGATGATTCAGGGGCAAGTAAGGACCGATTCTTATTTGCCTCTTTTTCATGCGCGTTTTCAAGTACCGGATGCTGCAAATGACTTTCTGCCGTCTCACTGATGAAGCATCCGGCTAGTTTCAGGGAGATCGGCGGAATCATTGTACTTTAATCAGCCGTTTGGTTATAATAAGGGCAATGATTAGTTCGGGTCAAAGCGATGACTGTTTGTTTAATTAAATAGGAGGAATGCCCATTGTCACATTCGAAGCGTAATGGCATCAGAATCTACGCAATGGGCGGCGTTGGCGAAATTGGAAATAATATGACGGTCATTGAATCAAGTCATGACATTTATATTATTGATGCAGGTTTGATGCACCCGCACGAAGATATGCTGGGTGTGGATACAGTCATTCCGGATGTATCTTACTTGGTGGAGAAGAAGAGTAAGGTCCGGGCTGTGCTGCTGACACATGGCCACCTGGCGAATATCGGCGGGCTGCCGTATCTGTTGAAAGAATTAAATGTTCCCGTTTATGGAACCAGGCTGACACTGCAACTGGTTCAGGAAAGCTTGAAAAGTGCCGGAGAAAGCGATAAGAATGTTTCCCTGATCACGATAGATCCGGATCAGGAAGTAAAGATCGGCCAGTATCGTTTTTCCTTTTTCAGGACCTATCACAGTGTTCCGGATGCCATCGGTATTGCCATTCATACACCGCAGGGCAATATCGTCCACACAGGCGACTACAAGTTCGATTTTACACCTGTCGGCGGCGTGCGGACGGAAGTCAGCAAACTGGCGTCGCTGGGGGACGAAGGTGTGCTTTGCCTTCTGGCCGACAGCAAGCACTCGGAAATTCCCGGAAAGGCACCGTCGGATTCAGCAATTGGAGATGCGTTTAACAATATTCTCTATACGGCGGCCGGCCGGGTCATTGTGGCCATTCATGCAACCAATCTTTATCGCATCCAGCAGTTTGTCAATGCGTGTGTGCGGCACGGACGTAAAGTTGCCGTCGATGGTAAATTTCTGGAGAATACCATTTCGTTCGCGATTAAAGATGGCTTTTTGAAGGCACCTGACAATGCTTTTCTGAGCTGGGAAAAAGCGTCGGGTTATCCTGCTGAGAAGCTGGCCGTTCTGACCAGCGGACCGGACGGGGATCCACTGACGCCTTTAACAGGTATGGCTAATCATGTGCATAAAAAATTAAAACTCAGAGAAAACGATTTGATTATCTATGCCGCTTCATTGACACCAAGCAATGAAAAGACGGTCACGAACGCAATCGATCAACTGATGAGCGACGGGGCAGATGTAATTTTCGGCAAACCGGTACATGTTTCCGGTCATGGATCTGCAGAAGACATTAAATTAATGCTTCAGCTCACTCGTCCGAAATATTTGGTTCCCATTGACGGTGAATTCAAAATGCAGCGTGTTCATCAGGAGATCGCCGAATCGATGGGAATTTCGGCTGATCGGGTATTCTTGCTCGACCGCGGCGATGTTGTCGAATTTACTGAGGGCGAAGCAAGGCAGACCGATTCGGTACCTGCCGGGCAGCTGCTCGTTGACGGTCTGGGTGTCGGTGATGTCGGTAATATTGTGCTCAGGGATCGTCGCCTGCTCTCGCAGGACGGTACAGTAGTCATTGTCGTCACTCTGGGCCGAAAAACAAAACGGATTCTTGCCGGACCGGAAATCATTACTCGGGGATTTGTCTATGTCAGGGAGTCGGAAGACCTGCTGGATAAGGCAAATCAGATTGTTTCCGAAGTGTTGTCAAAAGCATTGACGCAGCACGTTTCCGAATGGTCATCGCTGAAAAATGGAATCCGTGATGCACTGAGTCGTTTCTTTTTTGATCAAACCAAACGCCGTCCAATGATACTGCCAATTATCATGGAATTTTAAAAATCAGGTCCTGAGGGCCTGATTTTTTTCGATCTTCGTTCATTCATACTCTTTTATGCGCACGGAAGGAATATTTGCAGCGGATAACGAATAAAGGGTTCAGCCGGACTTTGCGAGACTGATAATAATAGAGTAAATTAGAATGAGGTGTTTGTATCAGGTGGCTCGCCTCGATTTGATCAGCGCATTGCAAATCGGGCGGGAAACGGTGACTCTTACTATTTCCAGAGGTGTAACTATGTCGGGCAAAAAGCAGAAACGCGCACGTGCACGAAAAGGATGGAAAGAGACGCTGATTTATGAAGTCGGCGGACTCTGCATGTTTGCTCTGACCTGTATCGGGATCAGCGCGCTTGGCGCTGCCGGTCAGGTCATCAAGGAAGTCTGCCGCTTTTTTGCCGGAGACTGGTGGATCATCCTGCTTTTGTATTCGCTTGCGCTTTCAGTTTATTACGTACTGTTTCGCCGCCAGCCGGTCTTTTTTACGCGCCGGCTGACCGGTTTCTACATACTCTCTTTATCACTGATGCTGATCGGGCATGTCCGGCTGTTTGAAACACTGTCTGCAGTGAATCAGTGGCAGAACCGTTCCGTCATCTTTAATACATTTTTGCTTTTTCGCGGTGAGCTGACCGGCTCCATGCCGCCGCATGGTCTGGGAGGCGGTATGATCGGCGCCGTTTTCTTCGCCTTTTCTCATTACCTGTTTTCGACAACAGGTACGTTATTTATTTCTGCTCTGCTGATCCTGATCTCCGGAATACTGATCACCGGCCGGTCGCTGCGCGATACCTTGAAGAAGCTGTTCGGCGGCCTGTTCCGCAGTATCGTTCAGAGCCTGACCGGGATCCGGAAATCCATCGGGGAAATGCTGCAGAGAAAGAAGGAGACACGGAAAAGAAGGCGCAAGCCGTCTGAACCGGAGGCACCCATTAACCCTCTCCAGGAGGAGCCTCCTTATCCGGAACCGGAAATTCATGATTTCAATGAGCGGCAGACGATGGCGGCGGACGTGCAGCCGCCGAAGCAGCCGGTTGCTGAAGATCATTCCTCCGCTCCGGAGCATGAGACGGCTGATGAATTTGTGACAGAGACGGCAGAAAATGAGGATTACACACTTCCGCCGCTGGACCTGCTCAATATTCCGAAGAAGAATGCGCAGAATAATGAGCGTAAACGCATTGCCGAGAATGCTAAAATTCTGGAACGGACCTTTGAGAGTTTCGGTGTGCATGCGGCTGTCCGGGAAATTCACCTCGGACCTGCAGTCACCCGCTATGAGGTTTATCCTGAAGCCGGCGTTAAAGTCAGCCGGATTCTCAGTCTGAGCGACGACCTGGCACTGGCGCTGGCGGCCAAGGAGATCCGGATTGAAGCGCCGATTCCCGGCAAGTCGGCGGTCGGCGTGGAGGTCCCGAATCAGGAAGTGGCGATGGTCGGGCTTCGTGAAGTACTCGAGTCGAAAAATGCACAGCGGGCAAAATCCAAACTGACCATCGGGCTCGGACGCGACATATCCGGTGAACCGATCTTATCCGATTTGAATAAGATGCCGCACCTGCTTGTTGCCGGAGCGACCGGCAGCGGCAAGAGTGTCTGTATCAACAGCATTATCGTGACCTTGCTGATGCGAACCAAACCAAGTGAGGTCAAACTGTTCATGATCGACCCGAAAATGGTTGAACTCAATGTCTATAACGGGATTCCGCATCTGCTGACGCCTGTCGTCACCGATCCGGCGAAAGCGGCCCAGGGCCTGAATAATGTGCTTGGGGAAATGGAACGACGGTATGAGCTTTTTTCCGAGAGCGGGACGCGCAATCTGGAAAGCTATAATGAAGCGGTCAGAAAATACAATGCGGAGCATGACGAGAAGCAGCCGCTGATGCCCTATATCGTTGTGATTATCGATGAACTGGCCGATCTGATGATGGTCGCATCAAAGGAAGTCGAAGAAACTGTGACCCGGCTGGCACAGATGGCCAGAGCAGCAGGTATCCACCTGATTATCGCCACACAGCGACCTTCAGTGGATATCATCACCGGTGTGATCAAGGCAAATATCCCGTCACGAATCGCGTTCAGCGTTTCATCGATGATGGATTCACGGACGATTCTGGACTCCGGAGGGGCGGAGAAGCTGCTGGGCAAGGGGGATATGCTGTTCTTACCGATCGGTGCGTCGAAGCCGATTCGCATTCAGGGTGCTTTTCTTTCGGACCATGAAGTGGAAAAAGTGGTTCAGTATGTCATCGGTCAGCAGAAGGCTCATTATCGGCAGGATATGATCCCCGATGAGCATCCGGAGAGCCGCAAAGAAGAGCAAGTGGATGACGAACTTTATGATGATGCCGTGCAGCTGGTCGCCAGTGTCCAGACGGCGAGTGTTTCCATGCTCCAGCGCCGGTTCCGGATCGGGTATACACGCGCGGCGCGACTGATCGATGCGATGGAAGAGCGGCATATCGTCGGTCCCTATGAAGGCAGCAAACCGCGTGCTGTTCTGATCCCGAAACCGACTGATGAAGCAACTACCCGCTGAGTCGTGGTTTTCTGACCGAATATTTATTAAGTGAATATTTTCTATCGGCCGTTTCTTAGCGGCCGGATGATTTTTTTCCCGGGGATGATTGAGCTGAAAAATATACTGATTACCGGTGCCAGTGGAACGATCGGCCGGGCGATTGCCCGGAAACTGGCCGGGTCAGGCAATTCATTATATCTCCATTTCCATCAGGACAGGAAAAGTGCCGCTGAACTTGCCCGTGGTCTTGAGAAGGCTTATCCGGATCAGGTCTTCAGCTGTGTTCAGGCCGATCTTTCTGAGCCGGACGGTCCGGACAAGCTGCTCCGTCAGATCCGGCTTCCGGTGACCGGTGTAGTTTACAACTGCGGGAAAAGTGAAGTCGGGCTGTTTCAGGATACTCCGGAACCGGTGGTCCGCGAACTGGTTCAGCTGCAGCTGACCAGTCCGTTTCGTCTGATCCAGTCGCTGATTCAGCCGATGATCAGAGAACAGGACGGCCGGATCGTCTTCATCACCTCAATATGGGGCCTGACCGGTGCATCGACAGAAGTCCTCTATTCGATGGTCAAAGGCGGCCAGAACACGTTTGTCAAGGCACTGGCCAAGGAAGTGGCGCCGAGCCATATCACCGTAAATGCGGTGGCACCCGGCGCAGTGAATACGCCGATGATGAAGCTTTTCAGTGAATCGGATCAGGAGGAGGTAAGATCGGAAATCCCGGCCGGCCGTTTTGCCCGTCCGGAAGAGATTGCCGCACTGGTTCAGTTCCTGCTCGGACCGGATGCCGGCTATCTGAATGGTCAGGTGATCTCGGAGAACGGGGCCTGGTACTGCTGAAGGAGGGCATATTCCGTTTGCCGCGAGTGAACGAACCATTATGGCGGCGCACACATTCCCCGCGGGAAAGCGAGTGCCTGACCCGAAAAACAGCAGACAAGTTTGGCGGATCCTATCGTTAAAAAGTAAGGAATATGATAATATTAACAGGGAGTGGAAAGATTCGGTCTGAAGGCTGCGTTTTCATGGATTGGCTGAAAGTGTACGTCGTCTGCTCGTCGCTTTTTTATCCGCAGGAGACAGGTGCTGTGAAGGCTCTGTGCCGGAGGAACACGGGCTAATGACAGAAGGCAGTGAAACAGACCGATCCGGATCTGATTTTGTTAATTAATTATGGCAGGTGTTATTCGTGAGTGAATTAGGTCAGGCGTTGAAGGAAGCCCGTGAGCAGAAAGAGCTTTCTCTGGATGATCTGCAGGAAAGGACAAAGATTCAGAAGCGTTATCTGAAAGCAATTGAAGATGGGGATTATAAACAATTGCCGGGCACTTTTTATATCCGTGCGTTTATCAAGAGCTACGCCGAGACAGTCGGTCTTGATTTCAGTGCTCTGATTCAACAATATGGTTCGGAAATACCGACGCTGCATCATGATCAGCCGGAGATTCGGACACTTCCGCCGAGCGGGGCAAAACCTGCTCAGACTGCGCGGACAAGCAGGTCCGGCAGTGGCGAAGGCAGAGGAGGGTCTGTCCGGCTGTCCTCCTTTATCAACCGGGCACTCGTGGTCGTCATCGTGCTCATTATCCTGATGGTGGCCTATCTGCTGATTACCGGGGTCATGAGCAATAAAGGAAATAACGGAACAGCAGGCAGCCCGAACAGCGGTTCGTCGGTCTCGTTCAGCGGCAGCAGCTCCAGTTCAGACAGCAGTGCAGCTTCGTCGGATTCAGGGAGTACGGCCGGTTCGTCATCTTCATCTTCTTCAGTACAGCAGACGCTTAAGAAGGACAGCACGCAGGGGACAACCTCAACTTACACACTGACCGGCACACAGAAATTCGATGTTGTCGTCGCTCTGAAAAACGGGCCGAAAGCCTGGTTCGAGGCAAGTGACGCTAAATCAGGCAAGGTAATCAAGCAGGGGGTTGTCTCGACGGCCGGGCCGAAGTCGGTTCACATTAATGCCGCTAATGTGCAGTCACTGAAGCTGAGCTTTGGGGCGGTGCCTTATACGCAGCTCAAAATCAATGGTCAGAATTTTACATTCCCCAGTGGCAATACCGTGCAGAACATTGTGATTAATTACAGTAAATAACTTTGTATAACTAACGGAGTCAGCAGGAACAGGCGGCTCCGTTTCTTTATGGCATGGCCATGTGACATTTCTGTGTCACTGTGGAAAAAGAAAGAATCTTTGTTGGTCTGAATAGGAGGATTTTGCCGTGAACATCGCTAATAAATTAACAGTGACCCGTATGTTTATGATCCCCGTGTTTCTGATCTTCCTGCTTGTGCCGATGCACCTGGGTACTCTGGGTTCCGGAACCTATACCCTTCCTGTCTCGCAGGCCATAGCCGGCATCATCTTTGTTCTTGCCTCAGTAACCGACTGGTTTGACGGCCGAATTGCCCGAAAACGGCACTTGATTACTAATTTCGGAAAGTTTTCCGATCCGCTGGCTGACAAACTGCTGGTCATGAGTGCCTTCGTGTCGCTCGCCGGTATGGGCCGGATGGCATCATGGATGGTGATTGTGATACTGGCCAGAGAATTTGCGGTAACCGGTTTGCGGCTTGTTGCGGCAGGCGAGGGCGACGTGATTGCGGCAGGCAAAATGGGAAAATGGAAGACGCTTTTTCAGATGCTCGCCATCATTTTTTTCCTTTTCAATAATATTCCCTTTGGTCTCAGCGGCTTTCCCCTGGAACAGATCCTGCTCTGGATCGCCGTTGTACTGACCATCTTGTCCGGAGCCGATTATTTCATCAAAAATCGTCAGGTGCTGCTTCGGTCTAAATAAGTATCGGGAGTTGCAGCTGACAGCTGAGTGGCTGATAATGAATTGAGAGACTGATTGAATGGTTAAAAAGACAGGAGTAAGGCTTAATGAATGCAGAACTTATCGCGGTCGGATCGGAACTGCTCCTCGGTCAGATCGCCAATACGAATGCTCAGTTTATTTCGGAACAGCTGGCCGGTCTGGGAATCAATGTGTATTTTCAGACGGTTGTCGGTGATAACAGGACCAGGCTGATTCAGTCGATCCGGATTGCCGAATCGCGTGCCGATCTGCTGATCTTTACAGGCGGGTTGGGACCGACGGAGGATGATCTGACAAAAGAAACGGTAGCAGAAGTGCTTGGACGGAAAATGGTTCTGGACACTCAGGCCATGGACGAGATCCGGAATTATTTCAAGACAACAGGCCGTGAGATGACGGAAAATAACCGGAAACAGGCGCTCGTCGTCGACGGGAGCACGATACTTCCCAACAGACACGGGATGGCGCCGGGCATGATTATTGAAAACAGCGGCAAGACATTCCTGCTGATGCCGGGTGTTCCTTCAGAAATGAAACCGATGTTTCTCGATTTTGCCGGAAGCTATCTGGCCAAAAATCATGCCCCTGAGATTCATTCACGTGTGCTGCGTTTCTTCGGCATCGGTGAATCTCAGCTTGAGACCAGGCTCATTGATCTGATCGATGCCCAGTCCAATCCGACGATCGCACCGCTGGCCAAGGAGGGCGAAGTGACCCTCCGGCTGACGGCCCGTCATGACCGGCCGCAGGAAGCGAAGAAACTGCTCGACCGCACAGAACAGGCGATCGATCAGCGCGTCGGTGCCTATTTATACGGCTATGGCGAGGATTCACTGGCTGACGTGGTATTCCGGAAACTAAAGGCTGAGAAAAAGACCATCGCGTTTGCCGAGAGTCTGACGGGCGGCATGGCTTCCGAATGGATCACAGCATTCCCCGGTGCGTCATCCGTTTTGATGGGCGGCGTGGTCTGCTATACGAATGCGGTGAAGCAGGATGTACTCCATGTTCCTGCTGAAGTTCTCGATCACGACGGGGCGGTCAGTGCCCGCTGTGCAGAACTTATGGCTTCATCCGTCCGCTCACTGTGCCATGCAGATATCGGCGTCGGTTTCACAGGCGTCGCCGGTCCGGACAAGAGTGAGGGGAAGGATGTCGGTACGGTCTATATCGGGTTTGCGGATCAGAGGGGTGCACGGAGCATTCTCTGCCACCTCAGCGGAACACGCCGGATGATCCGGATCCGCTCGGTCAAAACCGGTCTGGATATGGTCAGAAGATACCTTTCCCACCTTCCGGATCTGCACTGACAGACAGAATGTGCAAAAAGCGAATATATATTCGTGGGAACAGTTGTGCTTATTTATAAAAAAAGGTATGATAATAATACGAAGCATGAGGAGATGACTGGGACAATGGCTGAAAACAAGGAAAGAAAGGCAGCGCTGGACAGTGCGTTGCGCCAGATTGAAAAGCAATTTGGAAAAGGTTCGATTATGAGACTGGGCGAACAGCCGGATCAGCGTGTGTCTACGGTGTCCAGCGGTTCACTGGCTTTGGATATTGCGTTAGGGGTCGGCGGCTATCCCCGCGGCAGAATCATTGAGATTTACGGTCCTGAATCTTCGGGTAAAACGACGGTTGCCCTCCACGCCATTGCTGAAGTGCAGAATGCCGGCGGTCAGGCCGCCTTTATTGATGCCGAACATGCCCTGGATCCCGTGTATGCACAAAATCTCGGTGTGAATATCGATGAGCTGCTGCTGTCCCAGCCGGATACCGGCGAACAGGCACTGGAAATTGTGGAGGCACTGGTCAGAAGCGGTGCGATTGATATCATTGTGATTGACTCTGTGGCCGCGCTTGTTCCGAAAGCGGAAATTGAGGGCGAGATGGGGGATTCTCACGTAGGGCTTCAGGCACGTCTGATGTCTCAGGCGCTGAGGAAACTTTCCGGAGTAATCAGCAAATCAAAAACCGTTGCGATTTTTATCAACCAGATTCGTGAAAAAGTCGGCGTCATGTTCGGCAATCCGGAAGTGACACCCGGGGGACGTGCACTGAAATTTTATTCTTCCGTTCGCCTTGAAGTCAGACGTGCCGAAACATTGAAGATGGGCAACGACATCGTCGGCAACCGGGCAAGAATTAAAGTTGTCAAAAATAAAGTGGCGCCGCCGTTTAAACAGGCTGAAGTCGATATTATGTATGGAAAGGGCATCTCGTCCGAAGGGGAGATTCTGGATATCGGTTCGGACCTGGACATTGTGGAGAAGAGCGGTTCATGGTACTCATATAACAAAGAAAGGCTCGGCCAGGGACGCGAGAATGCGAAGCTCTTCCTCCAGGAAAATGAACCGGTCAAAGAGAAAATTAAGAAAGCGATCCGGACGCATTATCACCTCGACGATGATGAAACAGATACCGAGGAACCGGAAAAAGCGAAAGAGACGCAACCGGCAGGCAAGGATACCGAGTGAGCGTCCCAATATGAAAAGAGAATAATTGTTTCGGAGCCGTCTTCCTGTGAGAAGGCGGTTTTTCGTTTACAGATCAAAAAAGGTTACTGTTGTCTGTCAGCCGACTTTATTGCCGGGGAGGTGATGCAAAGTTGACAACCCAAAATGGCAAATATAAAATAAACTTGTAACTGTCAGGTTACTGATGTGATGAATATGTAAACTTTTTTACCGGAAGGCACTTGACCCAGTGAACACCGTCCTGATCCGATCGATGACCGGGTTGGGAAAAAGATAATGACCGGGGCATCTCTATACATTCCCCGGCAGCCTCAAGTATCCCGGATGCGCCGGTTAATGTGCCGATTATGGTTGAGAGCAATGAACGTACTGTTCGTCATCTGGAAAAGCAAGGGGGTGAAATCATGATTCTTCTAATCATCTCCATTGCGCTGATCTCTGTAGTTTGTCTGATTGCTGGTTATTTTTTTCGAAAAAAAATTGCCGAGGCTAAGATTGCTTCCGCTGAAGCTGCCGCACAGCAGATCGTCGAAGATGCACACCGCGATGCAGAAGCATTGAAAAAGGAAAAACTGCTTGAAGCGAAAGATGAGATTCATTCGATCAGATCTCAGGCAGAAAATGAAGCCCGGGAACGCAGAAATGAACTTCAGAAGCAGGAAAATCGTCTGGTCCAGAAAGAGGACCTGCTGGATCGCAAAAGCGAGTCTCTTGACAATAAAGAAAGTTCATTGGATAAAAGGGAGGACGCACTTAGCAAAAAACATCGACAAATTGAAGAGACACAAAGCAAAGTGGAGGAACTGGTACAAAAACAGCAGAGTGAGCTGGAGCGGATTTCCGGTCTGACCACTGAGGAGGCGAAATCGCTGATACTTCAGGATGTCCGTCAGGAAACATCCCGGGAGGCAGCCCAGATTGCCAAAAACATCGAAACTGAGGCGAAAGACAACGCGGAAAAGAAAGCGAAGAGTATCATTTCTCTCGCAATCCAGCGTTGCGCAGCAGACCATGTTGCCGAGACAACGGTATCTGTAGTCAATCTGCCCAATGATGAGATGAAGGGCAGAATCATCGGTCGTGAAGGCAGAAATATCCGGACGATTGAAACACTGACGGGTATTGATCTGATCATCGATGATACGCCTGAGGCCGTCATCCTCTCCGGTTTCGATCCAATCCGTCGTGAAATTGCCAGAATTGCTCTGGAAAAACTTGTTCAGGACGGGCGGATTCATCCGGCACGGATTGAGGAAATGGTTGAAAAAGCACGCCATGAGGTCGACGAAAAGATTCGCGACTATGGCGAACAAACCACTTTCGAAGTGGGTATCCACGGACTCCATCCGGATCTTATCAAGATCCTCGGTCGTCTGCATTTCCGCACCAGCTATGGTCAGAACGTACTGAAACATTCCGTGGAGGTTGCGTTCCTGGCGGGGATGATGGCAGCTGAACTGGGTGAAGACGAAATGCTGGCCAGACGTGCCGGACTGCTCCATGACATTGGAAAAGCGATTGACCATGAAGTGGAGGGCAGCCACGTCGAGATCGGCGTCGAGCTGGCAACGAAGTACAAAGAACATCCGGTTGTGGTTAACAGTATCGCATCGCATCATGGCGATACGGAAGCGACTTCGGTTATTTCGGTACTCGTTGCGGCAGCTGATGCGCTGTCGGCAGCTCGTCCCGGTGCCCGTCGCGAGACGCTTGAGACGTACATTCATCGACTGGAAAAACTTGAGGAAATTTCCGAGTCGTTTGATGGCGTTGAAAAGTCGTATGCGATTCAGGCCGGACGTGAAGTACGGATTATCGTTCAGCCTGATGTGATTGATGATACGAAATCATTCCAGTTAGCTCATGATATTACCAAAAAGATTGAGAATGAGCTGGATTATCCGGGGAACATCAAAGTTACTGTGATCCGGGAAACACGTGCAGTAGATTATGCAAAGTAAAAGAAAGCAGCCAATACGCTGCTTTCTTTTACTATTAAGCTGAGTAAATCGGAAGAGAAAAGAGCGGATTTGATGAAACTGCTATTTATCGGCGATATTTACGGAAAAACGGGAAGAGAGATGCTTCAGGAATATCTCCCCAGGATGAAAAGCTGGTTCCATCCGAATATTACCATTGTTAATGCTGAAAATTCCGCACATGGCAAAGGCATCACGGAGAAGATTTATCATCAGCTGCTCGCCATGGGTGCGGATATTCTGACGATGGGGAATCATACCTGGGATAACCGGGATCTTTTTGAATTTATTGACCACGCTGACAGGCTTGTCCGGCCGGCAAATTTTCCAGAAGGGACGCCGGGAACCGGATTACGTGTGATTCAGGTGAATCAGACGAAGATTGCGGTGATTAATCTTCAGGGGCGCGTCTTTCTTCCGCCGCTGGATGATCCGTTCCGTACAGCGGACCGGCTGGTCGCCAAAGCAAGAAAGGAAACACCGGTTATTTTTGTGGACATCCACGCAGAAACAACCAGTGAGAAGCTGGCGCTCGGCTGGTATCTTGACGGCCGTGTTTCGGCAGTTGTCGGAACACATACGCATGTTCAGACGGCTGATGAGCGGATCTTTCCGCGTGGCACCGGCTATCTTTCCGATGTCGGCATGACCGGACCGTATAATGGCATTATCGGCGTCGACCGGGCCGCGGTAACCCGGCGTTTCCTGACTTCCATGCCGGTGCGTTTTGAAAGCGAACAGGGCTCGGGCCAGCTGGGCGCCGTGCTGATTACAGTCGACCCTAAGACAGCTAAGGCTACAGCAATCAACCGGATCCTGATCAACGACGATCACCCTTTTTTTGACTGACCGTCTTCAGGCATACGGATCTGTCCATTTCCCTGATAATGAAAGGCATAGTCATTTTTTATGTGGAATATAGTTTATTATGGGCAATCCTCATAAGGAGATGACAATGGGAAAATGGACGTGTTGAAAGTTTCAGCAAAATCGATACCTAACTCTGTTGCCGGAGCCCTGGCGCATGCCATGCGGGAACAAAAAACGGCCGAAATTCAGGCGATTGGAGCGGGCGCACTCAATCAGGCAGTCAAAGCCGTAGCCATCGCCCGCGGATTTGTTGCTCCGAGCGGTCTGGATCTGATCTGCATTCCGGCTTTTACGGATATACTGATCGACGGAGCGGAACGGACGGCAATCAAACTGATTATTGAACCAAGATAATGTATGAAAAGGTACCTGACACCCTGAGCGGCAGCCAGGTACTTTTTGCTTGCTTGATTTTTTATCGGTAAAGCGTTTCCACGTCGATTTAGTGTATACTTAAAGTGTAAGCTGCGCAGGGGAGGCGGAAGATGATGAGAATTGGCGATCTGATGATCAAAGGAGTTGTTCTCGCCCATCACGACGATACGGTTGAATCTCTGATTAAAATGATGGCGGCGAAGCGTGTCGGCGGGGTTCCGGTCGTTGATGCTGAGAACAAACTGACCGGATTCGTCAGTGACGGGGATATTCTTCGTGCCCTGATACCGAAACATCAGGCGATCTATGATGCGTACAGCATGATTTCCGCAGTCCGCCTTGAGGTCACTCATGAGGGGCTCTCGGATCTCCTCGAGGGTAAAGTTCGCGATGTGATGACCCGGAAACATCTTTATTCTGTCCGCCCGGATGAAGATCTCGACGCGGCTTTAAAACAAATGGGTCGCGCACATATCAAGAAGCTGCCTGTGGTTAACGATCATAATGAAGTGATCGGCATCATCAGCCGCAGCGATATCATCCGCCATATCGTCGGACAGGCCCTGTACGTCAAATGATTCAAACATGACTGCTGCTTTCCAATGAAAATAAAAATAAAAGCCGGCGACGGGAATCTATATATCCCATGTCGCCGGTTTTTCCTGTTCCCGGATCGTACATATATTGGCATGAGAGGGAACATTTTACCGGATCTGACTGCTGATCAGCATCTCCGCGTGCTTTTGAACATAAACCATCTGTCCGCCATAATGCCCGGTCATGGCCAGAGTAAATGATCCGGCCAGGCACAAGATCAGAACCAGGGGCATTACCCACCTGATCTTCGTCAAATACTGAAGCATTCTGAAGGCCAGTGCACCGCCGAAGAGCAGCATGGTGACGGCAGAGTACACTTTATGAATATGGACAATCGAGAGATAGGCATTTCCCCAGTGGGCGGATGCGAATCTTTCCGCGCCGGATCCGGACAGGAACGCAGCAACACCGGACAGAAAACCGAGCAAAAGCAGAACAAAAGCAGCCCGGTCGAAAAATGCTCTACGGCGCAGCGCAATGATCTGGAAAGCAGTCCCGACAAGCAGCAGAGCGATCGGAAAGTGTACCAGCAAGGGGTGTAAAGGCGTGTTTAACAACTGAATCGTCTCCTTTAATTTTCCTTAGCCAGATTACTAAAGAAAACTGAAAAGAAACTGAATATCCCGGATCAGCTTAATACGGGTAGTCTGATGGTGAAAACAGTGCCGCTGCCGTGATTTCCATCGACTTTAATGGATCCTTTATAGGCGTCGACAATTTCACGGGCAATGGACAGCCCAAGACCGGAGCCGCCGTTTTGCCGCGACCGTCCTTTATCAACGCGGTAAAACCGTTCGAAAATATGTCTGCGGGCATCTTCCGGTATCCCGATGCCGGTATCGGCGACCGTAAAACAGAATTGACGCGTCTCCTGGTCCGCCCAGATCTTCAGACGGATGTGATCCCCTGTTTTCGTGTACCGGAACGCGTTATCAAGAAAGATGGTCAGCAGCTGTTTGATCTCCCCCGGATTGGCATGCAGCATCAGTTCCTGTTCCGGAAGGTGTGCACTGAATTTTTTTCCCTCACCGGAGGCTTTCTGGTTGTAATAGATGTTCATTGTGCGGACCGCTTCGGACAGCGGAAAATGTTTCAGGTTCTCCGTTGCCGGTCGGTTACCCGCTTTAGCCATCGTCAGCAGCTGATTGATCAGATGATTCATATCAGCGACTTCGTCTTTAAGATCCTGAAGCGTTTCCTTCGAAGAGACCGACATGCGATCCTTTTCTTCGGCTTCGAAAAACTCGAGTGACGCGGAGAACACACTGAGCGGCGTTCTCATCTCATGGCTGGCGTCGGCGACAAACGCACGCTGCCGCTCATAATTCTTTTTCACCGGAGCAACGGCACGCCGAGCCAGAAAGTGGGCGATGATCACGGACAGAATCGCCGTAGCAACGCCAAGCAGAAACAATACTTTAAACCAGAATTCAATCTGTTCATGCGTCTTCAGGATTTCTTTGGCAATGACGATGTAACCGGATGTTTTTCCATCATGGCGCACCGGCTCCATCGCGTAGACGATCAGGGTCGTCTTTCCCGATGGCTCTTGGGCTGAAAGCAGCCCGGTCTTCTCTCCGTGTTTCAGCCGCCCGATCAGTTCGCTTCTCATCCGGTTCCGCAGTGATCCTTTATAAAGGATATCTTTTCCCTGGCTGGAGAGATAGGCAGACAGAAATACGGAACGCCGTAAAGGGCCTCCTTCAAGACGCTGCGTTTCTGAAAACTCACTCGCCTGGTCACGGGCCAGATCGTCGACCTGCCAGCGGACAGACTGATAGATCATGCTCTTAAAAAGAAAGAACAGCAGAAATAAGATGGCGGCCATTGTCAGAAAGAAAGTCAGACTGTAGGTCAGGCTCAGTTTCCTCTGAAGCTGTTTAAACATGATCGTCCACCCACATATACCCGAATCCGCGGACAGTTTTGATATAACTGTTGCGCTTGGTCTGCCCCAGTTTTTTTCGAAGCAGTTTGACGAAAGCTTCCATCGTATTAAATGTCACGTCGCTTTCTTCCTCCCATACCCTGGCGATAATCTGGTCTTTTGACAGGGTGCGGCCGGGATTTTTCACAAAATAGACGAGCAGCTGAAATTCCCTCGGCGTCAGCGGAATCGTTTCCTCCCCGCGTCTTGTAATGTGGTTTTGCAGGTCAATCGTCAGGTCATGGGATTTCAAGACATTATGGTCCACCGGAAAGAAATTCCGCCGGGAAAGCGACCGGATCCGGGCAAACAATTCTTCAAAGGCAAACGGTTTAACCATATAATCATCAGCACCGGCGTCCAGTCCGCTGACGCGGTCATCCAGCTCACCACGGGCAGTCAGCATCAGAATCGCACCGCTGTAGTCTTCTTCACGGAGCGATCGGCTGATCGTCACACCGTCCATCCCGGGCAGCATCCAGTCAAGGATGACCACATCATAGTCACCCGACAGTGCCTGATCTCTGGCACTGACCCCATCTTCGACCCAGTCGACGGTGAACTGTTCCCGCTTCATCATTTTGACCATCAGTTTTCCGAGCCGCCGGTCATCCTCGGCGATTAAAATTTTCATTGATTTAACCTCATTTTCATCATGATTCCAAATTTTATTATAATCCTTACGGCATACACGGCGTAAACGCACGGCGAGCCGTGCGATTCACAGCCGGCTTGCTTTTATTGCTTTCAGCACTTTGCTATAATTGATAAATGAATATTTTACAAGTTTGTTCGTCCGGGGGCAGGAGAAACTGTCGGGAATTTTCAGACTGACGAACAGCCAGGTTAGGGAGGAACAGCAGTGGGCAAATCAACATTCAGCAAGGTTGATTTTTCGAAATACTTTCAGCCGCCTTCTCTGAAAGACGCCAGACGGCGCCGCAGAGAACCGGTTCATATAATAAATAATTTCAGTATTCCGGAAGAAATGAAAACCATCGGCAAAGGCAAGAACTATCTGATCGAAACATACGGCTGTCAGATGAATGAGGCAGATTCGGAAGTGATGGCCGGCATTCTTGAGGCCATGGGTTACCGGCCGACTGAGGATGCGGCCCTTGCGGATGTTATTCTGGTCAACACATGCGCGATCCGCGAGAATGCAGAAAACCGCGTTTTCGGGCACATCGGACGTATGAAACCGCTGAAACTGGAAAAACCAGGTCTGATTATCGGCCTGTGCGGGTGCATGGCCCAGGAAGAAACGGTGGTCAACAAGGTGCTTCGTACTTATCCTCAGGTCGATCTGATCTTCGGTACGCATAATATACACCGACTGCCGCAGCTGCTTCAGGAAGCCCTGTTCAGCAAGGAAATGGTCGTTGAGGTGTGGTCCAAGGAAGGGGACATTGTCGAGAACCTGCCTGTTGCCCGTCACGGCCATTTCCAGGCGTGGGTCAATATCATGTTCGGCTGTGACAAATTTTGTACGTACTGCATCGTACCGTATACTCGCGGCAAGGAGCGCAGCCGCCGACCGGAGGAAATCATCAGTGAAGTCCGTGATCTGGCGCGCCGCGGCTATAAAGAAGTGACGCTGCTCGGGCAGAATGTCAATGCCTATGGGAAAGACCTGAAAGATCTTGACCACTACGGACTCGGCAATCTGATGGACGAAATCAGAAAAATCGGCATTCCACGGGTCCGGTTCATGACGAGCCATCCCAAAGATTTTGACGATCATCTGATCGAAGTGCTCGGCAAGGGCGGCAATCTGTGCGAACACATCCATCTCCCGGTTCAGTCGGGAAATTCGGATATTCTGAAGATCATGGGCCGCGGCTATACGCGTGAACGCTACCTTGATCTTTTCCATAAAATTAAAAATACGGTACCGAACGCGGCGTTTACCACCGATATTATCGTCGGTTTTCCGAACGAAACGGAAGCGCAGTTTGAGGACACACTGTCGCTCGTGAAAGAGTGCCGGTTTGACGGTGCCTATACTTTTATCTATTCACCCCGCGCAGGCACTCCGGCGGCACGGATGAAAGACAACATACCGATGGAAGTGAAGAAAGAGCGGCTGCAGCGTCTGAACCGGCTGATCGATCAGTATGCTTCAGAAAGCAATGCCAAATATCAGGATCAGGTGGTTGAGGTGCTTGTCGAAGGTACGAGCCGGAAAAATGATCAGGTCCTTTCGGGGCATACGAGGACCAATAAAGTGGTCAATTTTGTCGGACCGAAGTCGCTGATCGGGCAGCTGGTAAACGTGAAGATCACTGAAACAAAGATGTGGTCGCTGGACGGCGAATGGCAGCGTGAACCCGAGGTCGCCGGAAAATGAGCAGGCACTACTCAAGCGACGAAATCATTGCCAGAGCCAGAGAAGTCGCAAACCATCTCGGATCAACCGATCAGGTGCGTTTCTACAGACAGGCTGAAGCCAAGATCAGCGGCAACCAGAAAGTGCAGCAGCTTGTTGACGCGATTAAGCAGCATCAAAAGGAATCGGTGAACCTTCAGCACTATCAGAAACATGAAGCCTACAAACAAAACGAAGCCGTCATCAGCCGGCTGCAGGAAGAGCTCGATGCGATCCCGGTTGTTCAGGAATTCAAACAGTCACAGGGAGAAATCAACGACTTTTTGCAGTTAATCGTCAATCTGGTTTCCCATAAGATTGAAAAAGCTTCCGAAGAAAATGATGACGGACAGCGTCACGATGAACTTTAACGGGACACTTGCCTCTGCCTTCAGCTCTCCGCTCTTGCGGAGAGTTTTTTTCACACGTGTCATTTGCCTTGCATAACATGTCAGTGAAGAAGGCAAAGGAGGTTTAATCTTTTGGCAGACGCATACAGAGAAATTATTACCAGGGCTATTTGCGGGAAAGGTAAGAAATCGGGCCGGTCCACACATTCCGTAACACCGGCACATAAGCCCTCAAACATCCTCGGATGCTGGGTCATCAACCATAGATACAAGACGCACTATCAGAAGGATGCGGTGGTTGTCGAAGGAACCTACGACATTAACACGTGGTACTCCTATAACAACAATACACGGACAGAGGTCGCTGTGGATACGGTGAGTTACCGGGATAAAGTCCGGCTGACGCTGCGTGACAAGAATCTGGTGTCCGACAAGGTGGAGGTCACCTGCCGGCCGCTCCAGGAACCGAACTGCCTGGAAGCGAAGATCTCGTCGAACGGAACGAAGGTCGAAGCCGAAGTGGAACGTGAATTTCTTGTCGAGGTCATCGGCGATACCAAAGTGAAGGTCCAGGTCGAAGGCGAAGGACTGGAAGAAACAGAAATCGAAGAAGAAGATGATCTGGATAAAGAGCTGAGCGGTCTGGATTCCGAACTGCTGACTGATGAAGACGAATGAGCGAAGGCATGCCTTCGCTCTTTTTTCAGCAGCTAAGTTGGAAAAGCTCTGCGTCCTGCAGATTCAGTCCATAGATTTCACCGCCAGCAGTCACACTCTTTGCCGAGCCGCGCACTGGCTTTCCAGTGAATCTGGCGAAACGAATCCGATGACTGGTAATCCCGCGTCCCCGCCGGCGCAGTTTCATCATGAAACAGGGACCGCGGAACAAATGAGGGCCCCACCCAATCATGAATGCGCCTTCGGCTGTTTTGAACGGATTTCGGCTTCGGATAGACAATGATCTTACTTTTGACCATGTCATTCAGCGTCAGCGTGCAGCCGAATATGCGGAACGGATCCTCGCATTTCAGTTCGAGCACGCGGATTCTTCCCGTCCCGCGCCGAAGGGCATAAACAGGACAGGAGACGGCGATGTGCTTCATCGCCGGGACGGTCATGCGAAAGCGGAATTCCTGAGTATCCTGCTCACGATGCTCCGAGAAAGAAAACAAGGGTTCACCGGTGATCCGGCCGCGGACAGAATAGAACGGCAAACGGGCACTGCTGACAAACTGAAGGACAAGCGTCCCCGTTTCCCCGGCGGAGAGGCTGACACTGAGTTATTTATTCACAAGGGCCAGATGGCGAATCAGATAGAAAAGATAATATTTTGCAGCGCAAGACGCCAGCAGGAAAAAGATACCGGCGGCAAGAATGACCGAAGTGCCGGTCAGAAATCCAAGCACGGACAGCGTCAGACCGGAATAGAGGAAAAGTGTGCGGACTTGCGTCTTCTGACCACTGACCGACCAGTTCATTGGCGCCGCGCTCCCGATTCCACCGGTACGTCGACTTTGTCCAGCAGATCCGCGATCAATTTCTCTTTGGTCGTATGAAGTTCCCCATCCATCGACAGGACGAGCCGGTGCGGGAGTATGTACGGCGCGACTGCTTTGATGTCTTCAGGAACAACGTAGTCGCGGCTGTTCAGAAATGCCCGTGCCTGTGCACCGCGCATCAGTGCGAGTGTCCCCCGCGGACTGACTCCGCTCGCGGTCCACTCATGGGTTCGGGTCGCCTGAATAATCCTAAGCAGATAATCTTCGACAGATTCGTCGAGCCGAATCTCACGTACTTTTGCCTGAAGCTCCAGAATGGTTTCCAGCGTAAAGACCGGTTCCAGATGTTCGAGCGGGTCCTGTTCCCGGTAGAGCCGGATCATCCGCTTCTCTTCAGCAAGCGACGGATAACCGGTGTGCAGGCGCATGAAAAACCGGTCCATCTGTGCTTCCGGAAGGGCAAAGGTCCCTGAAGATTCAATCGGATTCTGTGTGGCAATGACAATAAACGGTTTCGGCACCGGCAGCGTCCGTCCTTCGATCGTCACCTGGCGCTCTTCCATCACTTCGAGCAGACTGGACTGGGCACGCGGCGTGGCCCGGTTGATCTCGTCCGCAAGCAGGATATGGGTCATCACCGGTCCGGGCCGCGTTTCAAACTGCTGGGTTTTCGGGTTGAAGAAATTGATTCCGGTAATATCGGAGGGGAGGATATCGGGGGTGAACTGAATCCGTCGAAATGTCCCTTTGATGGATTTGGCGAGGGCTTTGGCCAGCATCGTTTTTCCGGTACCGGGGACGTCCTCCATCAGGATATGGCCGCGGCAGATCAGGGCGATCATGATGTTCTCAACGAGCGCCTCTTTTCCAACCAGAACCCCGCCAATAGTTTTCTGAAGCTGCTCAAGCGCTCTGATCATTCGAATCCGACCTTTTACATAATTTTTTTAATTATAGCACGACTCGGCGCCGGCGGTGCGAATCGCGATGAAAGCTCGTTGCGCCGGCTCCATGTGGTATAATTAAATGATGGATAAAAGGATTCCGGGGTGGACGTGTCGATGAGTTATACACCAATGATCAAACACTATTTGTCGGTAAAAGCGCAGTATCCGGACGCTTTTTTATTTTACCGGATCGGCGATTTCTATGAGCTGTTTTTCGACGATGCGCTGAAGGCATCGAAAGAACTGGAAATTACGCTGACGTCGCGCACCGGCGGCAAGGATGAGTATATTCCGATGTGCGGGGTGCCGCATCACGCGGTGAATCAATACATAAAAGTTCTGATTGACAAAGGTTACCGGATTGCAATCTGTGAACAGATGGAAGATCCGAAACTGGCCAAGGGCATGGTCAAACGCGGCGTCATCCAGATGATTACACCGGGAACGGTTATGGAGGACGATTCTCTTGAGCCGAAAAAGAACAACTATCTGGCGGCGCTCAGCGCTTTTTCCGATGGCTCTTACGGATATGCGATGAGCGACCTGACGACCGGCGAGACGAAAGTGACGATGATCGCCGGCTGGGACGGCGTCGTCGAAGAACTGGACGCCAATGATGTGCGCGAGATTGTGCTCGATCCGTCTTTTGATAAGAAGAAACAGAGCTGGCTGACCGAAAGGCTGAATGTCACCATTTCAGAAGATGCCAGCGAGCAGGTTCCGGAACAGCTGCAGGCAATCGTTTCCGGCATTGACCAGGAGAAGCTGCTGTCTCCGCTCGGCCGGCTGCTGAACTATCTGCTTCGGACACAGAAGCGGTCGCTCGATCATCTCCAGCAGGCCGATGTCTATCAGATCAGCGCTTCAATGATGATCGACCCGCATTCGCGGCGCAATCTGGAGCTGACCCGGACGAACCGGGAGAAAAAGAATTACGGCTCGCTGCTCTGGCTCCTCGATGACGTCAGGACGGCGATGGGCGGGCGGCGGCTGAAGCAGTGGATCGAGAAACCGCTGCTGAACCGGGAAAAGATCGAAGACCGGCTGAATGCTGTATCTGCGCTGAAAAAACATATGCTGGAACGCGAGACGCTTCGTAAACTGCTGAACGATGTCTATGATCTGGAACGTCTCGTCGGCCGTGTCTCCTTCGGCAATGTCAATCCGCGTGAAGTCCTGCAGCTGAAGCGGTCACTTGACCAGGTGCCGGGCATCAAAAAAACGCTTGACGAAATTCCCGATGAAGCGCTGCATGCTTACGGCGCGCAGATGGATCCGTGTGAACCGGTCCGGTCGCTGATCGCCGGGGCGATCGTTGACGATCCGCCGTTTTCCACGGGAGACGGCGGGATGATCCGTTCAGGATACAATGAAAAACTGGACAGCTATCGTGATGCCTCGAAAAACGGGAAACGCTGGATCGCTGAACTGGAGGCAAGGGAACGCCAGGCAACCGGAATCAAATCGCTGAAAATCGGTTATAACCGCGTGTTCGGCTATTATATTGAAGTCTCCCGGCCGAATCTGAAACTGATCCCCGAGGGGCGCTATGAACGGCGGCAGACGCTGTCCAATGCGGAGCGCTTTATCACTCCGGAGCTGAAGGAAAAAGAACAGATCATTCTTGAGGCTGAGGAAAAGCGGGTCAGTCTCGAAATGCAGCTGTTCAATGATGTCCGGATGAAGATCAAAGGCTATGCGGCGCCGCTCCAGAAGCTGGCCCGGCTGGTCAGTGCACTCGACGTGCTGCAAAGCTTTGCCTCGGTCAGTGATCGCAACAATTATATCCGTCCGGAATTTTCAGAAGACCGGACACTCGAAATCAAGAACAGCCGCCATCCGGTGATCGAGAAAGTCATGGCGGACGGCGCATTTGTTGCCAATGACATTCATATGGACAAGTCCTGCGATATGCTGCTGATCACCGGACCGAACATGGGCGGCAAGAGCACCTACATGCGTCAGGCGGCGCTGACGGCAATCATGGCGCAGATCGGCTGTTTCGTTCCGGCCGACAAGGCCGTTCTGCCGATCTTCGACCAGATCTTTACCCGGATCGGGGCGGCGGACGATCTGGTATCGGGACAGAGCACGTTTATGGTCGAGATGGATGAGGCGCGGTACGCGCTGACCCACGCGACCCAGAACAGCCTGATCCTGCTCGATGAGATCGGGCGCGGCACTTCGACCTATGACGGCATCGCCATCGCTCAGGCAATCGTTGAGTACATTCATCAGCACATTTCGGCAAAGACATTCTTCTCAACGCATTATCACGAGCTGACCTTCCTGGATCAGAAACTGGAACGGCTGAAAAATATCCATGTCGGGGCGATGGAAGAAAACGGCACGGTCGTTTTTCTTCATAAGGTACTGCCCGGTCAGGCGGATAAGAGCTATGGCATCCATGTAGCGAAACTCGCCGGTCTGCCGGATGCACTGATCGATCGGGCAGACGACATACTTAAGCGTCTGGAAGATGAGAAAGACAGTACGCATGAACCGGCGGCGGATTCCAGTGATGCAGCGCCGCTGGTTCGTGAGCAGGCGGCGGCGACTCGAGAAGAACCGGATGAATCGGATGAAGAAGGACCGGAACAGCTGGCGCTTTTTGCCGACCCGCAGCCGAATCAGAAGCAGAAGAAGCTGAGCCGCCATGAACAGAAAGTGCTGCATGAACTGGAAAGAATTGATCTCTTGACGATGACGCCGATGGATGCGATGAATCAGCTGTATGCTTTGCAAAAGGAATTGAAGAAATAAGCGAGACAGAAAGAGGGTACGGATATGGGCGTGATTCAGAAGCTCAGTGTGACACTGTCCAATAAAATTGCTGCCGGGGAAGTGGTCGAACGGCCGGCTTCCGTAGTAAAGGAACTGACGGAGAATTCACTCGACGCGGGCGCAACGTCAATACGTGTGGACATCGAAGAAGGCGGCATGAAGCTGATCCGGGTCACGGACAATGGCCGCGGTATCGCCCCCGAAGACTGCACACTCGCCTTTGAACGGCATGCGACCAGTAAAATCAGTCAGGACAGAGATCTGTTCCATATCCATACACTCGGTTTCCGCGGCGAAGCGCTGCCGAGTATTGCTGCCGTCTCCTATACGGAACTGAAAACTTCCGACGGGGCGCATCCCGGTTCGCATCTGGTGCTGCAGGGCGGCCATGTGATTCAGTCCGGACACACCGAGAGCCGTCAGGGAACAGAAATTACCGTCAGCCGGCTTTTTTACAACACGCCGGCACGGTTAAAATATTTAAAGAGTATTCATACAGAACTGGGGAAAATCACCGATGTCGTTAACCGGATGGCACTTTCCCATCCGGACGTCCGCTTTCTCCTGACGCACGACGGCAAACCGGTGTTTCAGACGAACGGCAGCGGCGATCCGGCCCACGTGCTGGCCGCCGTCTATGGCCTGAGAACGGCAAAGTCGGCTGTCCCTTTTTCGGGAAAATCGCTTGATTTTTCCGTGAGCGGTCTGGCCGTCAATCCGCAGATCAACCGGGCCGGCCGGCAGTACGTCTATATTTTTGTCAACGACCGGTTTATTCGCAACTATCCGATCTTCAACAGCATCATGGAGGGCTACCATACGCTGCTGATGATCGGCAGATACCCGATCTGCGTCATTCATATAAAAATGGATCCGACTTTGATCGATGTCAACGTGCACCCGGCGAAACTCGAAGCGCGGATCAGCAAGGAGAAAGATCTGTGCGACCTGATCACCCGGACGATTCGTGAAGCGTTCCATCGCGAACGGCTGATTCCGTCGGTTGATACCAGGGAGCGTCAGGCCCGGCCTCAGAACATGCAGCAGTCACTGGACTTCTCACCGGACGTGGCAATCGGCCCGGATCTGTCCAGTGAAGGAGGCTCAGCGGAACCGCAGAAGCACTTTTCTGCTGTGCCTAATATTTTTGCCGAACAGGTTCATGAGAACGGAACCAATGATGCGGAAACGGCAGAACCCGGAGCCTCACAGATGGCCGCTGCGGCGGAAGCGGGTGCGCCTCAGGATGAAAGGGGAAATGACGTTCCTGATCTTCCTGAAGCTGAGCAGGAAAAGCCGCGGCGGATGCCGAAATTATATCCGATCGGACAGATGCATGGCACCTACATCTTTGCCCAGAACGAGGATGGGCTCTATATTATCGACCAGCACGCCGCTCAGGAGCGAATCAACTACGAATATTACCGGGAAAGAGTCGGCGAAAACGCCCGGGAAGTCCAGGAACTGCTCGTCCCGATGACGTTCGAGTTCACCGATGCGGAATATGAAACCGTCATGCAGTTTCACGACTATCTTAAAGAGATCGGCCTGAATTTTGAACCGTTCGGCGCGCGTTCACTGATCGTCCGGGCCCATCCGACCTGGATGCCGAAGGGAAAAGAGCCGCAGATGATCGAGGACATCGTCCAGCAGCTGATTGAGAGCGGCAAAGTATCAATCAAGAAACTCCGGGAAGCACTGGCGAAAATGATGTCCTGCAAACGGGCGATCAAGGCCAATCACTACCTGCGCCCCGATGAAATTCAGGCCCTGCTCGACCATTTAAGCCGGGCCCGGGATCCGTTCACCTGCCCGCATGGCCGGCCGGTCCTGGTGCACTTCACCCCCTACGAAATGGAAAAGATGTTTAAACGGGTACAGTAAAGGGATTTATGAACCACCGATAAGCCCTTAGCCCATAATTTGCCCATGTAATTTTTATTTTTCTAGATACGAATCGAGATTTGAAAGCATTGTTTTCTCTAGATTACGTGTGAAGTGAACATAAACGTTAGCAGTAAATTCAACGCTACTATGCCCCAATCGTACGCTTACAGATTTAATATCCGCACCGCTCTCCAGAAGCATGATCGCGTGTGTGTGGCGCAAGCCGTGCGGTGTGATGTGGTGAAGGCTTGTCTTTGCAAGAATTAAGTTAACAATCTTATTCACGCCATACTCGCCCATCTCACGTCCGTTTGGAATGGTGAACATATAATCAGAGTCAAAGCAAAATTTATGCTTGAGACGCTCTTTCTTCTGCCATGTCTGATATTTCTTCAATTGAGCAATGAGTGTATCATCAATGGCGATCGTCCGAATACTTGATGCGGTCTTAGGAGGATGGCATCCGGTATTATCTCTTGACTTCGTGATTTTAATTCTTTTATGTATCAAATCGACATCGCCCCATGTGAGAGCAAGCATCTCACCTTTTCTCATTCCTGTTCGTAAAAGTAATGATACCATGATAAAATGGTGAAAAGGTGATGTCCCTGCTGCATCCATAAAAGTCTTGACCTCGTCTTTGGTCAAATAATTAGTTTTTATAACGTCGTCTTTCGTTGTAATGGACACATTTTGAAATTTGTTAAAAGGTAGCATTTCCAATTCAACAGCTTTATTTATGGCTGTACAGAAGATGGAATGGATTGACTGAACGGTCCTTCTTTTATATTTTTTCATCAGTTGGTTAATGAATCTCTGATATTTCGTTTTAGTGAGTGTCGCCAGGCGGTAACCACCCAATATGGGGATAATGATGTCTTGAAGATAATGCTGGCGGTAAGAACGTGTTTTTTCTGTAATGCCCTCGTTATAGACTTCAAACCATTCATTAAGCCAATTCTTGATAAGCATGTCTCGACTTTTAACAATCGTAGTCTGACCAAGGTAAATTTTCTCTTCAATGTCTGATGCTTCAACTTGTGCTTCCTTCTTTGTACGGAATCCTCCTTTTGTTTTCTCTCTATATTTTTCCGTCACAGGATCCCGGTACATAATTCGGTATTCCCATCTGTTTCCGCGCTTACGAAAGCTGGCCATGATAAAAACCTCCTGTTATGATAACATTGATTTCTGTGTATTTGTCAATTTAAAAATCCCCCATTTAGTCATTTAAAAATCCCCCACTAATATTTGGTAAATAGGAGGGATATGTTAATTGCCAGATCAGAATGGAGGTTCTCCAGTTTGTTTCTGCTCTAATTGAGTGATCTTATAGTTTAGCTCTTCTATTTCTTGTTTCATTTGAACCCATTCTGTCAAAAGACGGTTAACCTGTTCCTGCAGGCTGATTCCTGGTTCCAGAGCGGTGCCTTTGAACCGTCGCCAGTCATTAAA